>NZ_SJOF01000016.1 GCF_004331255.1 Acinetobacter sp. ANC 4173
ATCTTTCAACTTTAATTTTAAAGGTATAAATAATAAAACTTTCTACAGTAATCAAATTCTTATATAGAAACCCATATAACTACAGAATGCTCTGTAAGCTTGTTAAAGGCGTTTTATGGTATTTACTACTCTCCAACCACTCTAGTGCAAAGATAGGTTTTGATGTGCTGCTCTGAGAAGAGGGCTATCCAAAATGCGAAAACACTACGGCAACTTCTGAAATGTATTATTGAAGCTAAGATCAAACAAAAAAAGGATATGCTGATTTCTGAATATAAAGCACTGCGTAAACAACTAGATACTGCAAATAAGCTATCTGAATTTGTTGATGTAAATCTAGTGATCGAGAGTTACTGGTCTTACTTAAGTCAGACCTTAACCTGTCTCAAAAAGATTTAGCTGGCCACTTCTTATCCAAAGAATTGTTTGCAGAAATTGGGGATTGTTTTAGGTTATCTTTTTTTAGTTTATCTAAAATTAACATAATGCACGTTATACGTAATGCTTGAAATTTTCCTATAAGCATCAATATTTTAGTCAAAGCCGTTCTAGGGTTCAGCGCACTAGAGCGGCTTTTTCATGATTCTTCATGTTCCACGACTATTATGTAACCAATTTTTTACAAATTTAATTAGATCTGCTCAACCATTTAATCCGCTGATAAATGAAAAAAGGAAGCCTTAGCCTCCTTTTTATTACCATTAATTTAAACTTAAATACCGTATTTCACACGATAAGCTTCCATTTTCGCCAAAGCTTCGCTTTCACCTTTGGCATCTAAATAATTCATTAAATCTTTCATGGTAATTAAGGCATGTACAGGAATTTCTAATTCTTTTTGTACT
Source organism: Acinetobacter sp. ANC 4173 (assembly GCF_004331255.1). GTDB lineage: Bacteria > Pseudomonadota > Gammaproteobacteria > Pseudomonadales > Moraxellaceae > Acinetobacter. The sequence continues at coordinate 846 of NZ_SJOF01000016.1, forward strand.
TCCTGAATTGCAGATAATTCACCCTGACCTTTTTCCTGACGGTCTAATGCCACCAACACACCTGCAATTTGTGCACCTGCATTTTTTAGAATCGTGACCACTTCACGAATCGCTGTTCCTGCGGTAATCACGTCATCAATGATCCAGACTTTTTTGCCTGCAACCGATGCACCGACCAACACACCACCTTCACCGTGGTCTTTGGCTTCTTTACGGTTAAAGCCCCATGGCACACTCACGCCATGATTTTGCGACAATGCTACAGCCGTTGCTGCTACAAAAGGAATCCCTTTATATGCAGGGCCAAACACTACTTCGACATGATCACACTGGGTTAATTTATCTGCATAACCAGAAGCCAATAGTGATAAAGCCTCACCATCATTCAATAAACCTGCATTAAAAAAATAAGGACTCACTCGACCTGATTTTAAAGTAAACTCACCAAATTTAAGCACACCACGTGATAAAGCGAGTTCGATAAATGCTTGTGGGTTAAATTGAGCTGGCGTTGACATGAGGTGCTCCGAAATTCATACATTGAGGTTATGACTGCGCATGATACCAAAGAGTAGCTACCCAAGTGATCAAAAAATTTTACGAGTGGTTTCAATTAACGTAAATGGCTTACGTTCATCGGTGACCAAAGGCTTATTGGAATGGTTAGAACAGTCCGATGCCGATGTGGTCTGTATGCAAGAAAGCCGCATCACTCATGCACAATGGACCGATAAATTTAAACCTGAAGGCTGGTATACACATCTATTCCCTGCGGAACGTGCGGGTTATGCAGGCACGGCCATTTATAGCCGTTTACCCTTTGTGTCAGTCCAAGATGGTTTAGGTTTTGAACTGGCCGACTCTCAAGGACGTTTTATTAGTGCGGAATTCGATTTAGGTTTAGATCAACCCGTACATATTTGCTCTTTGTATTTACCTTCAGGTTCGTCAGGTGACGAAGCGCAAGCACGCAAAGATCATTTTTTGGAAAATTATCAACAGATTCTCAAACAATGGCGCGCTGAAAATAAATCGATCATTGTGTGTGGTGACTACAACATTGTGCATAAACGCATTGATATTAAAAATTGGTCGGGCAATCAAAAATCTTCAGGCTGCTTACCGCATGAACGGGCTTGGCTCGATCATATTTATGATGAACTGGGTTATGTCGATACCTTCCGCGAAGTCCGTAAAGAAGCTGAACTTTATTCTTGGTGGTCGAATCGAGGACAGGCCCGTGCCAAGAACGTCGGTTGGCGTATTGATTACCAAGCCTGCTCACCTGACTGGAAGTCACGCACAGTCAATGCTTGGGTGTATAAAGATGAATGGTTCAGCGACCACGCACCCGTCATTATCGACTATCAAATTTAATGAATTGGTTTATTTGAGTGAACAAATGTTCACTCAATATTATCTTTTTGCTCACAGCACATGACGTATTTGTGGTCTTTTTATCCTAGGTCAGAAACGGCATCATAGCGGCACGGCACAGGGACATGTCAGGATGACAGCAAAGGGATAGGAAGCCGTAGGATGGAATAAAACACAACTCGTTTTGAGTTTGTTTTCAAGGATGTGACAATGGACGTTGTAATGAGACCCGCATAATCAGGATGATTAAATGCGGGTTTTCTCTTTTTTATTACTTATTTTTATTTAAGCGCTGATGTTCTAATTGTTTTAACATTCTTGTTCTTCATGAACATAGCATGCCAAGTTTAGATTGCAATTCGATGACAATGCCCATGACATCTGCATCTTTCGCCTAATTTTCCAACAATGCTAGAGAAAGCCGATTTTTTTGTTTACCCTATGCTCAATCATTATCTTCGGGAATTTACTCTGCATGCTTAAAATTTATGGCATTAAAAACTGTAGCTCTATGAAAAAAGCCTTTGATCTATTGACCGAACTGGGCTTGACCTATGAATTTCATGATTATAAAAAGCAAGGGATTGATGCCGAAACGCTTAAAGTCTGGTTGGAACACATCGGGCAAGAGCTCATTTTAAATAAGAAAGGGACGACTTGGCGTAAACTCACGGAAGCGGAACAACAGTTTGCTCTAGCTTCACAAGACCAATTGATTGAAACGCTGATGGCACAGCCTAGTTTAATCAAACGCCCTGTTTTACACACCGCACAAGGCTATATTGTCGGTTTTGATGAAGCCGCCTATCGAGCAATTTCAGCTTAAGGCACCAATGTTGATTATAAAAAAAGCCTGATCATCTATCAGGCTTTTTCACATCTCTTTACTGCTTTAGTTGACGCGCACCCAAGTTTGGTTACGTCCTAATACCGCTACACCCAAATAACCACGAAGCTCAAGCTTTTTGCCACCCGAAGTCAGTTCACCTTTTAAGCTGTAGGTTTTGCCATTTTTGGGGTCTAAAATTGTACCCTCATCATATTTCGTGCCACCAGCATTTTTTAGACCACGAACAATGGTTAAACCTTTCAATGATTTGTTGTGATATGGACCTTCGCATTTACTACAGGCATTTTCTTCGCCCGCCGTTAAAATACTTTGAATACTGGCAGTCAAAACACCATTTTTTTGCTCAGTAAATTTCACAACCGCACGCGGTTGCTTAGTTTTATCATCAATGGTTTTCCAAACTGTACCATTTAACGGATCAGCCGCATTGGCAAGTACGGTGAATCCGAGCAATCCTAATGCAAGTGCAATCTTTTTCATTTTTGTTGATTTCCCTAGTCTGTTCTGTAGACGTCTTTCAGTATTGTAAAGCCACAGCAAATTTGCAATTCTTGAATGTGACTGTTTAGTGTACCCTTGTAATTATTTTGGGTAAATAGACCACTATTTAGGCATAATTTATAACAAAATGGAACAACCATGAAGATTTCAGCACCGTGGAAACAATTCATTACAGAAAGCCTTTTAAAAACGACCATCCGCACGCCTAGCCAATACAATCTTCCCCCGAATATGCTGCGCCATAGCTTAGAACAACTCTGTAAAATTTTCCCAACTCAGGCAGATGTCCAAGTTCGCCCTTTACGTTTAGGGCAATTTCATGCTGAAGAGCTCAAACCGCAACAGGAATCGACCCAGCTCATTTTTCATATTCATGGTGGGGTTTTTTTTCTCGGTTCACTGAATACGCATCGTGCATTTTTGAGCCAGATCGCAGCACGGACACAAATGCAGGTGTTACATGTCGATTATCCGCTCTCACCAGAACACCCCTTCCCAGAAGCAATTGATGCTTTATTTGAGATGTATTTAAATTTGCTGGATCAAGGCATTCTAGCCAAAGATATTATTTTATCGGGCGATTCTTGCGGCGCAAACCTTGCAGTTGCTTTGGCCATTAAAATCCGTCAAGCACAACTCGAACAGGTCAGCGGCTTAATTTTGCTTTCGCCATTTTTAGATTTGACCCTGACCAGTGAATCGCTGCGCTTTAACCAAAAGCATGATGCCTTACTTTCTATTGAAGCCCTCGAAGCGGGCATTGATTACTATTTACCTGCGGACATTGATCGTGGTGATCCACGCGTCTCACCTTTATTTGATGATTTGACGGGTTTACCGCCGACACTGATTCAGGTCGGTTCTAAAGAAATTTTAATGGATGATGGACAACGCTTCAAGCAACAAGCCGAGGCCGCAGGCGTTCAAGTTGAATTTAAAATTTATACGGGGATGTGGCATAACTTTCAGATGTTTAGTGCTTGGTTTGAAGAAGCCCAACAAGCTTTAGCCGATTTAGCCGCATTCGCGCACCGCCTCGATAAAAACTAACATGCCATAAAAAAAGGTCAGCACATGCTGACCTTTTTGTTTTTAAGCCTTCAAACTTAAATGAGTTTGACCTGTGCCAAAGCGGCTTCAATGGCCTTATTTTTCAGTTCTTCACCCATGTTGACACCTTCAGCACGCACCACATCTACCTGCTCGACACCAGTAAAGTTAAACACGGTTTTCAAAAAGCCTTCTTGGAAATCCGCAGGGCTATTGTCGCCATAGACACCACCACGACTGCTGGCAATATAGACCTGTTTATTACCAGCCAAACCAACAGGGCCATTTTCAGTGTATTTAAAGGTTTTGCCTGCAACGCTAATACGATCAATCCATGCTTTTAAGGTTGAAGCCAAACCAAAGTTGTACATGGCTGCACCTACAACGACCACATCTGCAGCTAAATACTGCTGGATAATTTGCTCACCTAAAACTGCTTGCTCAGCATTTTGGCCCATTAAGATTTCTGCAGTTAAATGTGGAATCGGCTGTGCTGCCAAATCCAAATACTCAACCTGTATATTGTCGTGCTTCGCTTGTAATTGCTCAACAATCGCTTGACTCAACTGGCGTGAAACCGAGGCTGTACCTAAAATGCTTGAGTCGATATGTAAAACTTTCATGATGCCACCGTAATTTTTGCTCTCTTGGAATAGAAGCAAGTTTAGGTCATCTATAAAAATAGAATAATTACTTCTGTTAATACACTATGTTCTATTTTTAGAACAAATTTAAATCTCCCTGAAAAAGAGAAATATAAAGCAATCAAAAGTTTGATTAAAATTTATGCTATGGTTGGCAAAAATAATTCTCGCTTTAAAACAACAAAGGAACTGTTGATCTTGAGGGAATAAAAATCAATGACGACCAACTCACCTCCTCCATCTCCAGCCTCGCTTCAACATAGACTCAAGAAAATTCTGCTTGAATATGGGGTGGTCATGAACTGGAATACCTTGAATAAATGTATTCTGATGTTAATTTTAGGCTGTGTGACCCATCTGATTTGGATGCTCTGGAAAATTTTTATTTGGTTGAACCCCAGCCTATGGAGCATGACCAATGTAGGACTAATTAAACAACAAATTGTACTGAATCTGATTTTTATCGTTGTACTCAGTAGCCTGATTTATCCCTGCGTTTACTGGCAACACCAAGCTTGGGTCAAACGTTTTGTGCCCTATATTACCGTGTGGTGTTTTATTACCTCTTTATGCCGAGATGCCTATCTAATTGGCGTACTCAGCCCTGCAACCTTAAGCTCTTTTGTCAGTTTACTCACGGTCGGTTTAATTTTATTTCCCCGTTCAATTGTTTACAGCGCCTTAATTCCTTCAACTGTATATTTATTTGTTTGTGGTTATTTGAGTTTACATGGCAGGTTGCCTTACGCCCCCATTTTCAATTTACCCAATGATGCCTACGCCAATGCATTTTGGGTCGGAAGCATGCTGTATTTCATTACCCCTGTGGTCATGATTTGTCTGATCTTATTTGAAATTCTACTCAGTCAATGGCGCAATCGTGAACAGCTCATTCAACAACTCAGCAGAATTGATCCACTGACCAATACCTATAATCGGCGTAGTCTGAATCAATATTTAGAGCACATCCAACGTAAGAAAAATCAAAATTATGCCTTGGTGTTGCTTGATCTGGATCATTTTAAGTCGATTAATGACTGCCATGGGCACCACAAAGGCGATGAAGCCTTGATTCTGGTCGGGCAACTGCTCAAGCAGCATTTACGTGAGACCGATATTGTGGGACGTTTTGGAGGAGAAGAATTTTTATTGCTGCTGTATCACAGCACGCTCGAACAGGCCCAACACACGGCGGAACGCTGTCGCGCTGCAATTGAACATTTAGAATTGAAGGACGATCATGGCAGCCGTATTGCACTGACTGCCAGCTTTGGAATTTCAACTGCACAATTTCCTTTAACGCCCTTTCAGTTACTGACCCAAGCCGATAAAGCCCTATACTCAGCCAAGGCATCTGGACGTAATCAGGTGCATATTTTCCAAGCGCAAGTGGAAAACGTGGTGTCTGTCAGTTAGTTGTCTTTATTCTCACTTACTCAGCTTCGGTTTGATAGGCTTCCAAATAATTGACCCAGCGCCCTTCCACCATGGCTGCTTCAACCCAAGCCTGTACTGCAGGATGTTGTAACATGCTTTGCATATAACGCTGACTCGATGCAGACACGGGTAAAGCATAGGTTTGAAATCGCATCACGACAGGCGCATAAAATGCATCGGCAATACTGAACGCCCCACATAGGAAAGCATCAGGATCGGGACGCTCTGCCCAAATTTGCTCAATGCGTGCTACATCCAGTCTTAACTCGCTATCTTCCGCCCAAAGCCGTTGACCCACTTCTGCCAATTGCGCCCGAATATTCATGCCACAGAGCGTTCTTAATTGGCTAAAGCCACTGTGCATTTCTGCACTGATACTTCTGGCTCTGGCACGTTGTACTTTATCCTTGGGCCAAAGCGCATACTCAGGATATTGCTCTGCCAAATATTCACAAATGGCCAAAGAATCCCATACTTTGATCTCTTGATCATACAAAATCGGGACTTTGGCATGGTCCGAAATGGCCAATAATTTTTGCTTAAATGCTCCAACGGAACGTTCGCGATCAAAATAAATCATGTGCTCTTGAAAAGGAATTTCAAAGGCTTTGAGCACCAACCAAGGACGCATCGACCAGCTGGAATAATTTTTATTGGCAATATAAAGCTCTAACATGATTAAGGTCCTAGATCTTGTCCGAATTGTTTTAATTGTTGTAACAGCTCAGCTTCGCTAAATGCTCCTGTTAAACGGAGTCCGCGAATTTCCTGTTGTTGAGGGGTCAAAAATAAATAGGTCGGTGGACCTAAAATATCCCATTGATTCAATAATTGTTGATGACTGGCATCGTAATGACTTAAATCCAACTTAATCAGCGTGTATGGACTGAGTGCTTGCTGGACTTGGGCTGATTTTAAAATGCGATGCTCAATCGGCTGACATGCCACGCACCAGTCTGCATAAACATCAATCACAATGGCCCGATCTTTCGGAGCTTGTGCCAGAATCTGCTGAAACTCTGCGGCGGTTTGCGCCACATGCCACTGCATCTGTTGTTGCCCCTGTTCTACGAAGAAACGCTGGCTTTGTTGATATTGGCTATACAGCACATAAGGCACCACCAACAGCAGAATCACAAGATATAATGGCCGTAAAGGCGATTGTTGCCATAGGGCACGATACAGCGCATAACCGATAAAGCTGAGACCCAATAACAGACTTAAACTCTGCATCCAGCCTTCTGAAAGCAAGGGGCGAATAAAATAAAGCGCTAAGGCCAACATCAGAAAGGCAAATAACACCTTAATCTGGTTCATCCATAAACCTGCTTTTGGCAAGGCTTTAGCCCCAAGAATACTGGCCAGCAATAAAGGTAGGCCCATACCAAAACCCAGCGTAAACAACAGTAAAGCACCTTGCCACTGATTCTGGGTTTGAGAAATAAATAGCAAAGCGCCTGCCAGTGGTGCCGTCATACAAGGGCCGACCAGCAAAGCTGAAATCATCCCCATAACTGCCGCGCCAATCAGGCTACCGCCTTTTTGCATCGACTGCCAATGATCTAAACGATGTACCACTGCATGTGGCAAACGTAATTCGAATAATCCAAATAAATTGAGCGCAAACACCACGAACAGCAAACTAAATGCAATTAAAGTTGAGGGCTGTTGTAACCAACGCTGAAAGTTCAACCCTGCCGAAGAGGCGACCAAACCCAACACGGCATAGACCATCGCCATACTGCATACAAACACCAAAGCAATCATCCATGCTTTAACTCCGCGCCGATCACGTACAATCAAGGAGCTGAGAATTGGGATCATGGGTAAAGAACAAGGGGTAAATGCCAACAAAATACCCAAGCCTAAAAACAGCAATAAACCGTAAATCGGTGAGCGCTCGGCTAATTGTGTAGACCAGTGTTGGTCCTGCGCCGTTTGTTGTGCAGGTGCTGAAAGGTTCTGATCTAAGGTATCTGGATTTTCGGCAGAAAAAGTATTGCTATTCGCGCTTAAATCTAACAACCGTTTGGGAGCGACCGTTTGGTTCTGTAAGGCCACCAAACCATCTGCATCGGTTTTAAATTCAATGGTTTGTGGTGGATAACAAATACGGTCTTTGGCACAACCTTGCCAAGTCACTTGATAGGTTTGTGAAGCCTGCGTTGGCACATTAAATTGTACCTGCTGATAATAGACTTGAGTTTGACCATAGTTATCATCATGCAAAGCTTGCGCTGGCGGTAATGTTAATGGTAAGACTTGCTGACCTTGCCGCACCTCAAATTTATGCTGATACAAATAATAATGTTCAGGGATATTCCAATGTAACTGCACTTCCTGTGCAGTTACAGATTCGACTTGAACAGGAAAAGCCTCTTCGGCAGATAATAAGGCTTGCTGCGCATGCAGGAAGGTTGAACAGAATGCCAACAAAACAGCACACAGCCCGAGCACACTGCGCCCATAAGATTTTGAAAGCAGCAGAGACTTTTCCATAAACAAGACTGACACCCTTAGAATAAGTATGAAACGCCTAAACCTGATTGATAACTTTTATCTGCACCACTGAGTACCACACCAACACTGGCATCGAACTGAGTACGGTCATTCAACGCATAAATAACCCCCGAGCCCAGTGAATATTCATAATGTTGGCTCTCTGCTTTGCGATATACAAATTCAGAAAAACCAGACCATTTGTCAGAAAGTTTATAGCCAATCGTAGGGATTGCCGTCACAGCCCAATCACCATTTTGGACTTCATAGCGCATGGTAATCGACGTGTCGACCAAGTCGTTTTGTTTATAAGAAACGGCTGTTGCCAAGGCATAAATATCATCTTCTGCGGTAAAACCGTCATTCCCGGTTGCCAACACCGCTTCCACAAGCACGGCCATGGTCAAGTTGTCATCGTTCAAATCAATTGCACTTTTTAAACCGATGCTCACATCACCTAAACCGTCTTCATCAACCGTTTTACCCGCTTGCTTAACCTGACTCCAAGAAGGACCTTGCCAACCCAGTTGTAATTCTAAGTTATGTGCTATCCCCGTACGAAGTAGCATGTCGGCATTCAGCGTGGTCGTTTTTTGCTGCACACCATTGACCGTACTTTCTTCATAGTTCGCGCTCGGTAAACCTTGTTCCCAAGCCAGTTGCCCAACAGGGGTAATCCCTGTTCCAAGGCCTGAACCTGGTCGATCAAAAGAAAAGTCTGCCGCAAAAGCTGGACAAGCCGCACCAAGGGTTAGTGCCAATACGCCACATTGTTGTAAATTTTTCATAATTTGCCTCGGTGATTAAGCCAATTCTTTCGACATTTTTGCACCCTGACTACGCAATAGCTCTAGGGTTTGACGCTCTTCAGGCAAGGCTTCACCCCAGTTAATTTCATCAAAGTCACAATCAAAAAATAAATCACTAATTGAAGATAAAATCGTCAGCCCTTGCTCATCACGGGTATTTGGATCAACCTTAATAGCCAACAAACGCTGTACAGCAGGTACACATGCTGAACTTGCGGCATCCCAAAGTGGGCCATACAACTCTTCGCTGTCCCATAAATGAAAATTAGCTTTGGCTTGAATTAAGGCTTCCAAAATATCCAAATGAACGGCTAATTCTTGCTGTTTTTGTTCTTCGCTGAGTCCTTGACCTGCTTCATAGGCTTCGCTGACATGTTCCCACCATTGAAATAAACCATCCGACCACACGGAAACAGCAGGTCCTTTTTCAGCATCAATAAAGTTTGGATCTAAACCACCAGCCAAAAGATGTTGTACTTGTGGCAGGTCTAATTCTTCTATCGCCTGCACAAAGACTTGTTGTTGTGCTGTTAACATGGAACATACTCTTTCATCAGTTTTAGAATATTATGCCGAATTCTCGGTCATTTGTTTTAGGTAAATGTATATCTAAAGTTTTTAATTCATATAAAAAAGCCCCGCAGGGCTTTTTTCTATTTTAGGCTCAATCAGTTGAGCTCAATCTTCATCATCAATTACATCTTTGTCTGCATCAGCATCCGCAAATTCTAATTGCCCACCTCGGGGATTTTCTCTTTTTTCAAACAGATGCTCAAGGCTACGTTTCAAACGATCCATAGCGCCATGAAAGGCAGTATCCACATTATGAGCTTTATGATTCACAACCACAGGTTTTAATCCTGCTGGACGTGCTTCAATCATACATTTAATATCATCATCGCCGCCTTTTACGCCATTTTCATCACTTAAATGTACGGAGAAATGGGTAATACGTTCACTATGACGTTGAAATTCTTGATTCAGTTCTGCACGCACATAACTAATTAAACGATCATTATTTTGAATGTTTTTATCTGTACGGATTTCAATGTTCATAATCTCATCCTCTTTATTTATCTGAATCTTTTTTGTGCAAAACTTTTCTATCTTGGCACGCTTGTAACTTGCTGTTTACACAGCATTCGAACATCTTGAATCAATTTTGGAACCAATCTCCTCATTGAAATGATGAACACTTTTGAGTCTGCAGAATCGTGTCCTTGTCCTTTGAATATCGGGCTTAACTCAAAAATATGCAAGTGCTATTTTAAAAAAATTATCAAAAGGATAACCAATTGTGACAACTCCTTACTTGCATGGTCAAGAACTCATCAACTCGATACGTAGCGCACGCTATTCCCGTCATTTAATTGGCTATCCATGGCCAAATTCTCCTGATGCTGCATGGCCACATTAGGCCCGTATTGCAGTGCAGTGCGTACTAAATTATGAAGAAGGTGGAGAAAACCAAATCGAGCATGGAGATGCAGGTTCGGAACAATTTTGATCAGAAATTTTTGGCTACCCTCTTCTCGGTTGATAGACCAGACGAGATAGCCCTCAAACACGACATTACGGGCTGAGTTTCCGCAGATCCAGTACGACAGTGATGACTATAGTGATGATGACCTTTCTGGATCACATTGACCCATACTGCAGGTGAATGTCGCCCGCGCCTCATTATTCCTTATACGCTGGATAGCAATCATGTGAAATTCAGTGCTGCCAATGGTTTTAGTACCAGTGAGCAATTGTTCCAGTATTTAAAAAATTCTTTTGATGTTTTATCTGCTGAAGCGGAACATCGTCCTCAAGTGCTCTCGATGGGTATGCATGGCCGCTTGCTTGGTCATTCAGGGCGCTTTAAAGCCTGACAAAAAGTTTTAGATTATATTCAATCACATGAACAAGTCTGTATTCATTAGTTTTATTGCATAATCGTGCCTTAAAGATTGTTCACCTCAGTGCACAATAGAATACCACCCGACGTCCCTTTTTATATATGCTCTCACTCGACTCAAAGCTCCCCACAATTGACCATTCAGTTAATTATTTTTCACAGAATCGGTGCAAATCTTTGTCTCATAAAACTTTTATGTTACTGAATAAACACCCAATAAATTTAAATCGTATTTTTACATCCGCAAAAAACCAATAAAACATATACCATTTGGTAAAATTATCAATATTTTCAATGACATTGATTAGCGTTTTTCCATCTACATTTCAATGGCTGATTTTTTAAATTATTGGTCAAATTTGGCTTTATTTTTGCTAAAGAATCTGTATCCTTTATACGCTTTCTCGGGGGAGATATTTTTAATGAAACTGACTCAAATTGCAGCAACGTGTGCATTGGCTACGGCTGCGACTTTTACTCAAGCAGCGCCAATCTGGCAAGATTTTAGTATCACGGGTTTATATGGTGAAGATTACCAACTGATTGCACGTGAAGACGAGCAAAGTACGGTAACTTTTGAATACGCAGCAAAATTGCAATATGGTGATTTTTTCGCTTTTGCTGACCGTACCAATAACGATGTGAGTGGCAACGAAACTTATTTCGAAGCTTCACCGCGTTTGAGCCTTGGTGCCGTCTCTGGTCAAAAACTTGAGCTTGGACCAATTAAAGATGTATTGGTTGCAACCACTTGGGAAGGTGGTGAAGGCTTCAATAACTATTTATATGGTATTGGTGTAGATTTAGCGATTCCATATTTCCAATATGCACAAGTCAACCTCTACAAAGCTGACAATGATGTGCAAAAAGATGACTACCAAATGACTTTGGTGTATGGTGCGCCATTTAAGTTAGGTTCAGAAGACTTCTTGGTTGATGGTTTCTTGGACTGGTCAACTGCTGAAAAAGGCGATCACGCGAGTGAAATGAACTGGACCTCGCAGTGGAAATGGAATGTGGGTAAACACATTTCTCCAAGCACACGTTTATACCTCGGTGCTGAATGGTCAGTATGGAACAACAAATACGGTATTTCGGGTAAAGATGAAAATAACGTCAGTGCCTTAATTAAATACCATTTCTAATGGGTTAAATAGACGTTAAAAAAGCAAGACATTAGTCTTGCTTTTTTTATGGCTAAATGAAAAGTCTCACCGTTTAAATTAAGCGCTTTGGACGTAAATTTTCTGCAATGAGACTGATCACCGCATGATTCTGTTGCATGGCATTGCGATAAAAGCTTTTTAATTGGGTCAGTAATAAGGTCAATTCAGCTTGATCCAACTCAGCCGTGTTATTTCCTAATAACTGAGCAACATCGGAAGTAGGACGGTGTTGCCGACAATATTTTTGCAAATCTTCCGTGCTAATTTGTTCGAGTGCCTGCGTTAATTCCATCACATGGACCGCAGGGTTATAACGTGCAACAGGTTTTAATTTTGGATGTTCTGAGATGGGATATTCCGCATAAATTAAATCATGCAAACTCAAACTTGCTGAACTATGTTGGCTCAAGACCAGATCCAACACTGGCCATAGTTTCCCCAAATCGATCTGTTGCTGTAAGTTTGGCGCATGCTCTATATCCTTCATGCTGTAGGCATCAAGCATCAAATTTTCTAAATCATTCGGGGCAATGCTAAAAAGAAACGCGTCCATGATGAGCACCTTCTTATATTTATTGAAATTAGCTTAGCTCGATTTTTACGGCAAAACACTCGCTAAAATGTGTCAATTCAACAGTAGTTTGTAACCTCAGAAGCAAACGATTTTATTTCTGTTGGTCTTATTCAAAACTCGCTGTATTGATAAAGGCCATTTCGCTACAAGCATTTGGAGATTTCAATTCATACAGTTTGCCGTAGAATAAGCCTGACTCTATTCTTCTATTTGAATAACAATGAATATTTTTAAAATTTTAGCACTTGGCTGCACAATAAGTGTCTTTCTATCATTTTCCAGCACTCAGGCTGCGGAATGGAACTATGAACAAGAATTACAGCAAGGCTGTGGCAAGCTGAAACAATACGCTCGATTGGGTAAGCAATATTATGACCAAAAACAATATGCCAAAGCCCTAACCCAATTTGAAGATCAGGCGGCTTGGTCACATTTTTGCCAAATCAATGCCGAAGAGAGTGGTGTTAATGTTACAGATCGTGAGATCGAAATCGCCAACAATAATGTCGGGCTGACCTATGCCAAACTGGGCAGACCCCTTTGGGCACAGGCATGGTTTCTACGCAATCCTGATTCTAAAATGAGCCAGTTTAATTTATCCCAATTGCTTAAGATGCAACCTTCATCCTCTTTAGCAGGGACTTATGTCCGTGCAAATGGTTTCGGACAATGGGACTCCATCACCGTAAAGAAACTAAAAAATACTTATCAAATTGAATTTGAAGGCTATTACTTCGGGTTACGCGGTCTAATTTATGGACCAAACCTCGGCAACTTTGATGTAGAAATGCCGTTAAATCAGAAACATGCCGTGTACCACTATGAAGATTGTCAGATTGATTTGCAGTTTGCCTCACACCCACAGCAGGGACCGCAAATTGTGGTAGAGGAACAGCAAAATACATCAGGCTGTGGCTTTGGGCATAATGTTTCAGCCAGTGGTACGTACCTGAAAGTAGAAGCTAAATAATAAAAAAGCCTCATCAGAGGCTTTCCTGTTTAAATCGCCACTAAATCTTTAATGCCTTTTTCAGGCATTTCTGCACCTGCGCCCTGTGCAATCACTTGACCACGTGCCATCACGGTATAGCCATCTGCCAGTTCTTCAGCAAAGTCATAAAACTGTTCCACCAAGATGATGGCCATATCTCCACCATCGGCCAGCTTACGAATCACGCGGCCAATATCTTTAATAATGGACGGCTGAATGCCCTCTGTCGGTTCATCCAAAATTAAGACTTTGGGTTCAGAAGCCAGTGCACGGGCAATCGCCAATTGCTGTTGCTGCCCTCCCGATAAATCCCCTCCACGGCGATGCTTCATTTCATGAAGTATCGGAAAAATGTCATACAGATATTCAGGTACTTTTTTGGTTTTGGCACCAGAGAATTTCGCCATGCCAATTAAAATATTTTCTTCTACGGTTAAGGTCGAAAAAATATCCCGTCCTTGTGGGACATAAGCTAAACCCGCCCGTACTCGCTGTTCAGGACTCAATTTAGAAATGTCTTTGCCATCCAATAAAATTTGTCCTGACTTAATCGGTAATATCCCCATCAAACATTTCAGTAAGGTGGTTTTACCGACACCATTGCGCCCCAAAACCACTGAACATTCTCCAACTGGAGCTTGAAATGACACATCACGTAAAATGTGGCTGCCGCCATAATATTGGTTTACTGCATTCACCTCTAACATCTGCTGCTCCTTAACGTCCCAAGTATTTCTCAATCACGTCTTCATTGGCTTGGACTTCTGCCAGCGTGCCTTCTGCCAGAATTGCACCCTGCGCCAGCACCGTGACTTTTTCACTGATGGTGTCAATAAAGCTCATGTCATGTTCAACCACCACCAAGGTGTGCTGTTTTTTTAGTTCCAGACACAGTTCCGCAGTACGCTCGGTTTCTGCATCGGTCATACCCGCCACTGGTTCATCCAGTAGAATCAGTTTAGGACGTTGCATCAGTAACATGCCTATTTCTAACCATTGTTTTTGACCATGCGACAACAAGCCCGCTGGTTTATGTCCCCACTCTTTTAAACGAATTTGTTCAAGGGTTTGATCCAGTGCGATTTGCACCTCTGCATCCAATTTACTGAAAAAACTTTTTTTCACTCGCTTATCTTTGGGCGCAGCCAACAATAAATTTTCCAGTACAGTGAAGTTTTCAAATACAGTGGGTTTTTGGAATTTACGCCCAATGCCCGCTTCGGCAATTTGTTCGGTACTCATCTTTGCCAAATCATAAGTTTGACCAAAAAAGGCGGATCCTTCTGTAGGACGGGTTTTGCCTGTAATCACATCCATCAATGTGGTTTTACCTGCCCCGTTGGGACCAATAATGCAGCGCAATTCGCCTTGTTTGATGTATAGCGATAAATCATTTAAAGCTCGGAAAGAGTCAAACCAGACACTGACTTGTTCCAAATACAGGGCTATCCCGTGGCTAAAATCGGCACCGTGTTCTTTGGGTCGCCCATAGCCTTCTGAAGCATGTCCACCGTGGGGCTGAATAATTTCGCTCATGCATCATGCTCCTTTTTAAAACGATCAAATAAACCAATCACCCCTTTCGGCAGGAATAAAGTCACCACAACAAATAAACCACCCAAAATCAACAACCACGCTTCTGGATATGCCACGGTAAAGTAAGTCTTCACCGCATTAATCAAACCCGCTCCCAGAATTGGACCAATTAAAGTGCCACGTCCACCCGCGGCCACCCAAACCGCCATTTCAATCGAGTTCACAGGGTTCATTTCACTTGGATTAATAATCCCTGCTTGTGGGACATAAAGTGCCCCCGCGATACCCGCAATGACCGCAGATAAAACCCATGCCGACAGCTTGTACCAGAGGGTACGGTAACCTAAATATTGCAGGCGGTTCTCGCTGTCACGAATCGCACCCAGCACCCGACCATAAGGTTGATTCATTAAATGACGTAAGCCCAAATAACACAGCAGCAATACCAATGCCGTTAAAAAGCACAGGGTTGCGCGCATAGAAGCCGAGGTAATGTCCATGCCCAAAATGGTTTTAAACCCCGTGAAACCATTGTTGCCACCGAAGCCTGTTTCATTGCGGAAAAACAGTAATGCTGCGGCAAAAGTCATGGCTTGGGTGATAATGGAGAAATACACCCCTTTAATTTTGGAACGGAAGGCAAAGAAGCCAAAAATGAACGCGATCAGACCTGGGACCAACACCACCAACACCAAAGCCCACAGAAAATGTTCCGTGCCGACCCAATACCACGGTAATTCGGTCCAACTTAAAAAACGCATGAAATCGGGCAGTTCTGATCCCGCCGATTCACGCATCAAATACATGCCAAACGCATAACCACCAAGGGCAAAATACAGTCCATGCCCCAAGCTCAAAATACCGGCATAACCCCAGACCAAATCTAAAGCCAATGCCACGAGTGCAAGACACATAATTTTGCCAATCAAGGTGACCCAATACGCGGAAAGATAGAATGCCGATTCGGCAGGTAATAGATGTAACCACGGTAGAATTAGCATCACGGCAAAACATGCTGCAATACTCAAAGTGCCATAAGACTTGGTTGTAATGCTCAAGTTACTCTCTGACTTTTCCGCAAATAAAGTTGTTATTTTCATCTGGTTTACTCCACGAAGCGCCCTTTAATGGCAAACAAGCCTTGTGGACGTTTCTGAATAAACAGAATCACAAGCACCAATAGAAGAATTTTGGCCAGTACTGCACCTAAACCAATTTCTAGGACCGTACCACTGATCCCTAGACCCAAGGCGGCCAGTACAGCACCCCAGACTTGTCCAACACCGCCAACCACAACCACCAAGAAGGCATCAATAATGTAGTTTTGCCCCAAATCTGGACCGACATTCCCGACTTGTGCCAAGGCACAGCCAGCCAAACCAGCCAATCCCGAACCCAAGCCAAACGCCAACATATCAATGCGTGCCGAACGAATACCGACCGCACGAGCCATCTGGCGGTTTTGCGTCACCGCACGGACAAATAAACCAAAGCGGGTTTTATTCAGGAGATAAACCAACAGCAAGAGCACTGCGACGGTAAAGACAATGATGGCAATGCGGTTATATGGCAGCATTAAACTTGGCGTTAAGGAAATACCGCCAGAGAGCCATGCAATATTCGACACTTCGACATTTTGTGCACCAAAAATCATCCGTACCAATTGCATTAAAATCAGGCTGACCCCAAAGGTTGCCAACAAAGTTTCCAGTTGTCTGCCATATAAGGGGCGAATCACGGTGCGCTCAATCAGCATACCGATCAAGGCACTGACGAAAAAGGCAGCGGGAATCGCAACCAGTAAGTACCAGTCTAGGTATGGTCCTAAATGGGTTTTAAATAGGCTTTGCACCACATACGTGGTGTAGGCACCGATCATGATCAACTCACCATGTGCCATGTTAATCACGCCCAACAGACCATAAGTAATGGCTAGACCCAACGCTGCCAACAGCAAAATACTGGCGGTACTGAAGCCTGAAAAGATATGCCCCGCCCATTCACTGGCTTGTAATCGGGTTTTAATGCTGCTCTTTGCTGCCTGCAAAGCCGCTTCAAGTTCAGGATTTAGGTTCGCTTGACTGAGTTCTTGTTCAATCACGGCTAAGACATCGGGACGATCCGATGCAGATAAAGTCTGCACAGCCTGTAGCTTGACCAAAGCATCGGGACTGTTGAAGTCCATCCGTGCTTTCAATTGTTGCAAGCGCGCTTTGACTTTGTTGTTTTGTTCTTGCAGATAAAGTTGGCGAATCCAGGCTGGATCAAGTTCATCTAAATTATTTTCTAAAATATCAATTGCGTCTAACCGTTGCTTCGTTTCATCCGACTTCAATTTCACTTTGGCTTGCCCAAAACTTAAGGCTTTACGTAACGTATTCACCAAAGTGACTTGAGACAAATCAGCAGGCCACGTACTCAACTCTTGCATAGACGGATAGTGATATAACTTCTCATCATTTTTTAACAGATAGGTTTGACCTGCACCATCTCGATACAGTTCATTGTGATCAATATACGCCACCAATTGATCCAAGCTTTCAATACTGGCAGGCCATTGGTTTAACATGGCACGGCGTTCAGCAAAATCAGCTTTAACAAAGCGCTGAATCGGATCAGCCTGCTGCACTTGCAGTTGTGCATCGGACAGTGATGTTTCGGCCCACACAGGATGGAAGAATACTTGTAGGCATGCGCAAAATAGCGCCAGACAATAGTTTTTAATCGACATAAAAAACTCCCCCTCACAAGGCAAATGGTCGGTTATCGGGAAAATAAAACGAAAAGACCTGCTGCCATCACAGCAGGTTGAGGGGAATTATTTTGGAATGTACGGGCTCCAAGGCTCCGCTTTAATGGTACTGGCCGTTTTATACACCACATCAAACTGCCCATCGCCACGAATCTCACCAATCATCACAGGCTTATGTAAATGATGATTGCTTTCATCCATTTTTAGGGTATAGCCTGATGGTGCAGCAAAGGTTTGACCTGCCATGGCATCCCGAACTTTATCAACGTCGGTTGTACCCGCTTTTTCTACCGCCTGCTTCCACATGTTAATCCCAACATAGGTCGCTTCCATGGGGTCATTGGTCACCAATTTATCGGCATTCGGTAGTTTGTATTCCACCGCGTACTGCTTCATCTTGTTCACGAACTCAGTATTTTTCGGATTTTTCACCGACATGAAGTAGTTCCATGCTGCCAAATGTCCGACCAATGGTTTGGTATCAATACCCCGTAATTCTTCTTCACCGACCGAGAAGGCCATAACTGGAATATCCGAGGCTTTAATACCCTGATTACCCAGTTCACGGTAGAACGGCACATTTGAGTCACCATTAATAGTCGAAATGACCGCGGTTTTCTTACCCGCAGCAAATTTTTTCACATTGCCTACAATGGTTTGATAGTTGCTATGACCAAATGGCGTGTACTCTTCCATGATGTCGGCATCGGCAATCCCTTTCGACTTTAAGAAAGCCCGTAAAATTTTATTGGTGGTCCGAGGGTAAACATAATCGGTACCTAACAGCACAAAGCGCTCCGCTTTGCCCCCCTCCTCACTCATTAAGTATTCCACGGCTGGAATCGCTTGTTGATTGGGTGCAGCACCCGTATAAAAAATATTCTTCGACTGCTCTTGCCCTTCATACTGTACAGGGTAGAACAACAGACCATTCAGCTCTTCCACCACAGGCAACACCGACTTACGTGATACCGATGTCCAACAGCCAAAAATCACCGCCACTTTATCCTGAGTCATCAACTGACGGGCTTTCTCTGCAAACAACGGCCAGTCTGAAGCAGGATCCACCACCACAGGTTCTAATTTTTTACCCAATACTCCACCATTGGCATTAATTTCATTAATCGCCATCAATGCCGTGTCTTTCAGAGAAGTTTCGGAAATGGCCATGGTGCCTGACAGAGAATGTAAAATTCCCACTTTAATGGTGTCGCCACTGGCTGCGGGTGCTTTGGCTTCTGATGCCGCAGTTTCGGTTTTTTCTGCCGGTTTTGAACAACCTGTGAATGCCATGCTCCCTGCTATTGCTGCCGCCAAAAGGGTTTTACTCAATAATTTTTGTTGGAACATCTTCAGTTCTCCACGCATTTTGTGATTTTTGGTTATGTCTGCCCAGAGTATTCAATTTCCATGCCAATTAATTAAGGTGTTGTTTTATTTAAATTAATTTCTATAATTCAAGTTATTTTGTCGATCTTGTATACATCATTGAATTCACTATAGTATTCCTCCGACTCAGGATGGTGCATTTTTCATCAGCATCCACCGCACTTAACATCTAAAATTGCACACTCCTCTAAAACTTGTACGATTCAACTGCACTAAAAAAAGCCACCCACAGCAAATGCTTTGGATGGCTTGAAAAATTGATTCAGTCGAAATTAGACCGCAATATCCGCCAAATTCCCTTTTTGTTCTAACCACTGCTTACGGTCGCTTGAACGCTTCTTGGCCAGTAATTTATCCAATAGCGTTGTGGTTAAATGACTATCATCCAAGTCCAATTGCACCAGACGACGGGTGTTCGGGTCCATTGTGGTTTCACGTAATTGGCTGGCATTCATCTCACCCAAGCCTTTAAAGCGAGTAATTTGCGGATTTTTGGTTTTGGCTTTCTTTAGAATTGATTCAAGCTCTTCTTCATCCAGAGCATAATGCACGTCTTTGCCATCATCGATACGGAACAAAGGGGGCATCGCCACATATAAATGCCCTTCTTCCACCAAAGTTGGAAAATGCTTCACAAACAGCGCGCACAACAACGTGGCAATATGTAAACCATCTGAATCGGCATCCGCCAAGATACAAATCTTACCGTAACGCAATTCAGACAAATCATCACTGCCTGGATCGACCCCAATCGCAATCGCGATATCATGCACTTCTTGGGAAGCTAGGACTTCATCAGAGGAGACTTCCCACGTATTTAAAATCTTGCCGCGAATTGGCATGATGGCTTGGAAATTTTTATCGCGTGCCTGTTTGGCTGAACCGCCCGCAGAATCGCCTTCCACAATAAATAGTTCCGAATCTTCTCGGGTTTGTCCAACACAATCCGCCAATTTCCCTGGCAAAGCAGGTCCCGACACGATTTTCTTACGCTCTACTTTTTTCGCAGCTTTTAAACGACGACCCGCTTTGGAAATCGCCATTTCTGCCAGTTGCATGGCAATTTCAGAATGCTGGTTCAACCACAGTGCAAAAGCATCTTTGGCAATATTTTGTACAATACCCGCGGCTTCACGGCTAGAAAGACGCTCTTTGGTTTGCCCTGAAAATTGTGGTTCTTGAAATTTCAACGACAAAATATAGTTCACGCCATCCCAAACATCTTCCGCAGACAGTTTCAAGTTACGCGGCAATAAGTTACGTAGCTCACAGAACTCACGTAAAGCATCCGTGACCCCTGAACGCAAGCCGTTGACATGCGTTCCACCCTGTGCCGTTGGAATCAGGTTGACGTAGCTTTCTTGAATTTGCTCACCACCTTCTGCATTCCAGCAAATGGCAAATTCTGCACTGGCGCGTTCAGCATCTCCTGTAGCGACAAATGCAGGTGCAGGCACAATCTCACGGTCTTCCAGTTCGTCCATTAAATAATCGACCAGACCATTTTCAAATTGCCATTCGATTTTTTCGTCGTTGATTTCGTCAACGTAGATAATCTGTAGCCCTGCCGCTAAAACCGCCTTGGCTTTTAAATTATGTTTCAGCGCTTTTAGGGCAAATTTAGGAGAATCAAAATATTTCGCTTCTGGCCAAAAACGGACTAGCGTTCCAGTCGCTCGTTTGGCAACTTTACCTTCCAATACCGTCAAAGGTGCCACAGGTTCACCCTGTTCGAATGCCATTTGGTAGAGATTACCCTGACGCTGAACTTCCACTTCGACACGGGTCGATAAAGCGTTCACGACAGAAATGCCTACACCATGTAACCCCCCCGAAAACTGGTAGTTATCGGTACTGAATTTTCCACCTGCATGCAGTTTAGTTAAAATAATTTCAATCCCGCTTTGCCCATATTCAGGATGAATATCCACGGGCATGCCGCGGCCATTGTCGGCAACAGCCAAGGAACCATCTTTATAGACCGTCACCGTAATTTTATTGGCATGTCCCGCCAGTGCTTCATCCACCGCATTATCAATGACTTCCTGAGCCAAATGGTTCGGACGAGACGTATCGGTATACATCCCCGGACGACGACGGACAGGGTCCAAACCAGATAAAACTTCAAGCGATTGAGCCGTATATTGAGACACGTTGTACGATTTCCTTATAATCTGGAAGACGAAAAAAATTGTAAAATCATGGGGATTTTAGCAGCAAAATCATCCATGGCATGGTTGCCATGTGCTTCGGTCATGACCAAAGCACGCGGTTGCTGCGACGTATAATAACGTTCCGCTTCACGATAATCTAAAACATCATCGCCTTGTTGTAATAACACCAGCACTTTGTCTGCTTGCTGAACATTTGGCACGGCAATCTGCTCTAAATAGTCCAATTGTGCCTCATCCAAGGTCCATGCAGGATTGACCTGATAGGGAAGTTGCTGTTGCCCAAATAAATCACGAAACAATTGCCATGGTCGCATAGCGGGGTTAATCAAAACAGCAGGCAGAGCATACCTTGCGACCAATTGTGTCGCATAGAAACCTCCCAGACTACTGCCGACCAAAGCGACATCCTGATGGGCAAGTACCAAATCTTGTAACACTTGCAGGGCGTGTTCAGGCGGCATATTTAAGTCGGGCACATGGACAGTCAATTCATCATCTTGCGCACAATACTGTTGTAACTGCTGTGCTTTGATTGATTTTGGACCACTTTGAAAGCCGTGGATATAAATAATATTCATATTTTCTGGTTACGTAGGTTATCCCTTCATCCATTTTTCATCATTCTGACGCAGGATTATTCTAAATTCGTCGAAAGGCTCGAATTGTTAGACAAAATAAGCCCTATTTCATGATCTTCATCGGTATTTTAAAATTATTCGAGCTGTATTCGATATGATGAAAACTGAAAAAAGTTATACCTCTATCTTAATCAAAATGAAAGCGTTGAGATGAGACAAACAAAGCATCAAGGATAACAACAAATGCCGAGTTTAACACCGCTGCATGAAACTTATTGTAAATGGGATCGCACGCCACCCAGCCAAGCAGATTTGCTGGAAGGTCTGGCTCAATTACTCAGTACGCCACTCAACAATGTGGTGCAAGATTTTATGCGTACCATTCAGCGGGAAATCTTCTCAAGTATTTTTGGTCTTGATGAGCAAGAATTCAAAAATTTGCAAAATCGACCACAAATTGTTCGATTTAACCGCTTAAGCATGAGTGTATTAGAAAATTATGGACATTATCTTTTAGCACCAGGCCTACGCCAAATTATTGAAAAATACCCAAACCTGCATGAAAAACCGCTTACTCCGACTCTGCATTTTTTAGTGGGTGCGGTAAATGGGGTATTGGGTGACTATTTGCTGAAATATCATAATCCGATGGGATTGCCAATGGTGCTCTATGATCACTACGGTGAAATACAACGCGGCGATTTATCGGGTCGGGTGGTGATTTTTGTGCATGGTCTGTGTATGAACCATCTTGACTGGACCAACCGTAATAATGGCGGTTTTGGCGAAAAACTGTTGGCACAACGAGACCATAACACCATGCTGTATTTAAACTACAATACAGGGCGTCGTATTTCAGCCAATGGCCGCAGCCTCGCCAATACCTTAGAAGATCTGATTCAGCGTAACCCGCGCATTACCAGTCTTGATATCATTGGGCATAGTATGGGCGGACTGGTTGCCCGCAGTGCCTTATTCTATGGCAAACAAAATATGCATCAATGGCTGCACATGGTCGAAAATTTGGTTTGTCTAGGTTCACCGCATCATGGCGCGGTATTGGAACGTTTTGGCTTTGCGGTTCAAGAAAAACTGGGGCGTTTTCCAGTTGTGAAACTGGTCGGGCATCTGGTCAATATTCGCAGTAATGGTATTTTAGATTTACGTTATGGCAGTGTGCGTGATGACGATTGGGAGCATAATGAAGCACGGATTGGTTTCTTTGACGATAACCGTAAACCTGCGCCGCTACCTTCGCATATCAATACCTATTTGGTCGCGGGCACACTCGAATTAGAAAACCGTAAAAACAAAACCTTAAAAGTAATTGGCGATTATTTAGTCAGTGTAAAAAGTGCTTTGGGCGAACATCCCAATCCGCGTTTTCAATTGAAATTGCCTGAATCACATAAAGCCATTTTTTATGGTCTAAACCATTTAGAAATTCAATACCACGCCAACGTAGCAGAGCAGATTGTGCACTGGTTCTATCCTGAAAAAGCACAACATCACCAACTGCATGCGCATGAACATATGATTGGTTTAGATGATTTTGAAGGCATTGCCCTGACCTGAGACCACATAAAAAAGCCAACAACTGTTGGCTTTTTTATCTCTATTGAACAAGGTCGCTATTATTTTTTAGCTTTCGCTGTGGTTGGATAACGGCGCACCAATTGCCACAGACTCACCACGGTCAAGACCACGAAAAATAACAATGACCATACAGGCAAAGACTGTCCCAAGAACGTCCAGTCAATCACAGCACATTCACCTGAACCCGTCAGCACTTGTGCTAACACATTTTTCAGTGGCAAAGCATCAATCAAATAGTTTAAACCCGGACCACAGCTCGGCACCTGATTGGGCGGCAAGTTCTGTAACCAGACATGGCGTGCTGCAACACCTGCCGACCATAAAATAGACAGGCTACCGAGTAAGGCATAAATGCGTTTTCCCACCGTAGACTTTGGATTATGAATCAACGCAATCAGGGCAATAAAGCCCAATCCCATTAAACCCACACGCTGAAAAACACACAGCGGACATGGAGACAACCCTTGGAAATGTTCGAGATACAGCGCAAACGCCATACCCACAATACTGGCAATCACTAAAAACCCGCTCACGAAGCGAAAACTCCATTGCATGGTCAAACCTCTTAATTTTTATCGATAATGCGCAAGATATTCGTCAAAACTGATGTCGGTATCTTGTTCAAGTTGTTGTTGCTGTTGTAGCGATGTCTGTGCCAGTTCATCAAAATAGGCCTGTGTTTCAGGGTTTAATTGATGCTGTTCATACACTGCCGCATGTTGTTGAGCCATCACGCTACCAAAATTCCACGTTCCACCATGTGTCAAAGTATCTGCAATCACTTGTGCTGAAAGCGTATGGTCCACCTCATCAATACGTTGTTGCATCAACTGTAGGGCTTGGGCATACAACTGCGTGGTATTGGCTTGATCCAGCAATTCTGCGAAGGGCTGCATCGCATCCAGATGTTTTTGACACCAATCTTCAATCTGGTAATCCTGCCCATCTTCCACAATATGCGCATTCAGTGCACGCCCTCGATTGACCACTTCAGCTTGATTCTGTTCAATCTGCTCTTGCTCAGCATCTAACAGCGCAGGACTGTCTTGTAATAAACAATACAATGCCAAGACTTCCAGAAAACCAGCGCTGCTTTCATCAATCCCAATCGGGCTATACGGGTTCACATCCACCGCACGCAGCTCGACATAACCCACACCACGATTTGCTAAAGCTTCCGAAGGTGTTTCACCTGCTTGAGGCACCTGCTTTGGTCGCACCAGACTGTAGTACTCATTTTCAATTTGCAGGACATGGTCATTAATTTGGGTTGGCTCACCTTGCGCATCATTTAACCCTAAACGACTAAAGTCTGCATACGGAGTTTTGACCGCTTTTTGTAAACCGTCTAAATAGCCCTGAATATCGTTATAGTGAATGCCGAGTTGCTTCTGTGCTGAATTCTGATAACCAAAACGTCCCATGCGCAAAGCGGTGGCGTAAGGTAAATATAACGTCCCTTTTAACAACGGTAGCAAATGATGCTCACGCCCCGTCATAAAACACTTACACACCGATGGACTCGCACCCAAAAAAAACATCACCAACGGCGTTAGGCGAATGAAATTGCGAATCAGGCCAAAATAGCGATGGCTACGATAATCTTGTGCAGACAATTGACGTAAATCAGGATCGGTTTCTTGTTGTTGTAATGTGCTAAATAAACTGTCTGGGAAGGATAAATTATAATGTATCCCTGAAATGGTCTGCATACGGCGACCGTAACGGATCCCTAAACCATGACGGTATAGCGTCTTAAAACGACCAATATTGGAACTGCCATATTGTGCCAAACGAATATTGTCTTCTTCATTGTCCAACATACAGGGCATAGACAAAGGCCAAAGTTTTTCTTCATGCTCTAAGTGGCGATGCACCACAGCGTGAATATCGGTCAGATAAGACAAGGTTTTGGCAATACTCTCTAGTGGAGGGGTAATAAACTCCATCAAAGCTTCTGAATAATCAGTAGTAATATGCGGATGGGTCAATGCCGATCCCAACGCTTTAGGATGATCGGCTTGCGATAAAAAACCATTGCTTTGCATCCGCAAACTTTCACGTTCTATACCACGTAACATCCCGTGTAACAGCGAAGAATCCACCCAAGTCGGAAATACAGCTTGAGAGGTCGATTCGGGTTGACTCATTATCATCTCGCTTATTGGAAGAACTACTAAAATAAAATCATCAGTTTATATCAGTATACTGTGATTTGATGCCGCCATATGACCCGCTGTCTATTTTTCCAACAGATTCACAACATTTGTTGCTGCTGTCGAAAAGGTTCAATAAATCAGATCAGTAGCCTTAATATGGGTTACATCGGCTATGTTCAACAGCACGACGTGAAAAATTATTAAAAAGTATGCGCTATGCGGCAATTTTTTATCACAAAGTTACTCTATAAGACACCCAAAAAATATGATTTTATGGAAGAATAAGTGCTAAGGATCTGTAATAAAAATGAATTATCAGGATATTTTAAGCTTTTGGTTTGCCCCCGGAACTCAACCAAACTGGTTTGCCAAAAGTAGCCAATTTGATCAAATCTTAGCAGAAAAGTTTGCTCAGATACATCAACAAGCGGCTTTAGGTGAACTCTGGGAATGGCGCCAGCAGCCTGAAGGACGTCTTGCTGAAGTCATTATTCTGGATCAGTTTTCTCGTAATTTATTTCGTGATCAAGCACAGGCTTTTGCACAAGATGGACTTGCGCTCTGCTTGGCACAAGAAGCCATTTTGGGGCAACATCACTTAAAGCTTAGCCCAGAACATTGTTATTTCTTATACATGCCCTTTATGCACAGTGAGTCGCAACGTGTACACGAATTTGGGTTAAAATTATTTGAACAATTGGGACATCCAATTGCCTTAGAATTTGAACGACAACATAAAGCCATTATCGACCGATTTGGACGCTATCCACACCGAAATCGTATTTTAGGACGGGCGTCTAGTGCTGAAGAATTAGAATTTCTGACAGAACCGAATAGCCATTTTTAACCCTGAGTGGCGTGTCGTCTTTCTCTCCCCTATTTCATCAGCAGTTTGCGGAGTATCAACATGAAAACTAAGCTTATTGCACTGACTCTTCTCACACTCGCGCTTGCGGGCTGTGCCTCTATGCCGTCCAAACCTCGAACCTTCGATCAATTGGGGCGGTTTAATACCTACCCCATGAACACGCAGACCTATCGGATCAGTTTTGAAGCTGACCCGAATATGAACTATGGCGTCGCCGAAGAAATTACCTTGGTCAAAGCAGCTCAAACCACAGTTAAAAATGGCTTTCGCTATTTTAAAGTGCTAGATGACCCCAGTAATCTGACCAATAAACCACCCCGTCAGGCGGTGGTTTATCGCTCACCGTCTTTTTACCCTTACGGTTACTATCCACGTGGCTATTACCGCCGCTATCCAGGCTATTGGCCAGACCCATTTTACGACACGCCACAAGTGGTGAATATTGACCCTGTGCAAGTGTCCTATACCATTGAGTGTTATAAGGAAAAAAATAAAGCACCGAGCGATGCTTTTGATGCCACACTCATCTTACAGTCTTTGGGAAAAAAATATGGACTGACCTCGACAGGTGAGGTGATTCAACCCCAACCCAAAGTCTCTGCTCCAACCCCAAAATAAAATTAGGACAATTCTATGCATGTAACGACCACCAGTTCTGAAAGCTTGCAACGAAGTAAACGCTTCGCCAATATTGCTTTATTGCTGGCGGTCATGACATGGATTGTCCTCATGGTGCTCGCCAAATTCATGCCCGAGTACGCTTGGCTGATTCATATTCTTATGTTATCCGCAGAAGCGGGTATGGTCGGTGGATTAGCAGACTGGTATGCCATCACCGTGTTGTTCCGCAATCCTTTCGGGAAACTGCCAATTCCCAATTTTTTGCGTGACCATACCGAGATTATTCCCCGCAACAAGGCTCGTATTGCAGAGTCCATGGGCCGTTTTGTACAGGAAAATTTTCTCTCTCCACAAGTGGTCGAACGCAGTTTAAAAAATATCGACTTGAGTCTGGCGGTCGGTCAGTGGTTAGCCAATCCGCATAACAACACACAAGTGACGCAAGTGATTCAGCAAACCGTCCCGAAAATCTTCGACTTTGTTGGGCAAGAGCAGATTGGTCGCTTTATTCAAAACAATAGCGTGCAATGGGTGCGCAATACCAATATCAACATGCTGGCCAGTGAAATGCTGCGTGCGGTGATTGAAAATGACTTCCACCAAGATGTATTGCAACGAGGTTTAGATCTTGTGCATGACTGGATGATTCACCATCCAGAGCGAACCCGTGAACTGACGCAAAAACTGTTTAAAGAACTTGGGGTCTCTAAATTGGCCAAAGGCGCCAGCTGGATTGGCATTGATGTGCAACAACGCACCATCGACTCACTGATTGAACGGGTAGAATCCATGCTCGCCAATCCAGAGCATCCTTGGCGACAACAGATTGAAGACATTGCCCAAGAACTGATGCTGCAATTAACTGATCGGAACAGTGCAGCAAGCCAACGCTTAAATCAGGGTAAAAATGCCTTACTGGATAGCCCTCAAGTGCTGAATTTTATTCGTGGTGCGGTGGTGATTTTATGTGATGCCATCAAAGCCGATTTAATGCAGCCTGATTCAGGCATTGCAGCCAATCTACGCGTGGCGATTCAACAGGTTGGAGAAAACATCATTGCCAATCAGGCAGTCCGCCAGTTATTGAATGATCGCATGAGCGGTTTGGCGGTCAATTTGAGTGATCAATACAGTGAAAAAGTGATTCGTTTTATTAGCGAACGCATTCACGAATGGGACTCCCGTGAAATGATTGGCAAAATTGAAAATGAAGTTGGTGGCGACTTGCACATGATTCGTGTCAACGGCGTGGTGGTGGGTGCCTTTATTGGCCTCGCACTGGGGATTATTCGTGCTGTGGTGGATTATCTGCTTTAATTTACGGCAAAGTTCAGACAGAGAAATAAATGGATTTAAACTTGTACAAGCTCTGCAACATGCTAAATTAAATCGGTTTATTCATCCGATAGGTCTGTGGTCATGCTTGAAATTCATTCCAAACTTCCTGCTCAAGGCGTCACGATTTTTAGCCAAATGACGGCCATGGCACAACGGCTGAATGCGCTGAATGTGTCACAAGGCTTTCCCGACTTTGCACCGCCACAAGCCTTGCTCGAAGCCTTAAGCCATGCGACCTTACACGGATCTAATCAATATGCAGCAGGTGATGGTTTACTCGACCTACGCCAACAAGTCGCGCAACAGTTTCTACAGC
The DNA here is from genome assembly GCF_004331255.1 of Acinetobacter sp. ANC 4173. Lineage (GTDB taxonomy): Bacteria > Pseudomonadota > Gammaproteobacteria > Pseudomonadales > Moraxellaceae > Acinetobacter. Next base: position 29,971 of record NZ_SJOF01000016.1, read on the forward strand.
GCGATCAACTGAATCTCGATCCCATCCATGAAATAACCATTACACCTGGGGCGACCATCGCCTTATTTAGTGCCATTCAAGCCCTTGTGAATGCGGGTGATGAAGTCATAGTGTTTGATCCGAGCTATGACAGTTATGCGCCAAGTATTGCCTTGGTCGGTGCAAAAGCAGTGCATATTCCTTTAGTTGCACCGCATTTTCATGTGGACTGGAACCGAGTTGCCAACGCAATTAATGCCAAAACCCGCATGATCATTGTCAATACACCACATAATCCAACGGGGGCCATTTGGTCCAAGCAAGATTGGCAACAGTTGATTCAACTGATCCAAAACCACAATATTGTGGTGCTGTCGGATGAGGTCTATGAGCACTTGGTTTACGATGGACAACAGCACTATTCAGCCTTGTCTTTTCCAGAGCTGCGTGAACGTAGTGTTGTGGTCGGTTCATTTGGAAAAACCTTCCATGTGACTGGTTGGAAAACCGGATATTGTGTGGCTGCCCCTGAGCTGATGCGGGTCTTTCGTCAAGTCTATCAATTTGCCAATTTCTGCGGGGTCACTCCAGTCCAAGTCGCTTTAGCACAGTACATGCAAGAGCATCCTGAACATATTCAGCAGCTTGCTCATTTTTATCAGCAAAAACGTGATCTCTTCAATGCAGGATTAGCCGCTTCCCGATTTACCTTGACGCCCTCTCAAGGCACCTATTTCCAAAATCTGGATTATCGTGCGATTCGCCCTGATTTAAATGATGTTGATATGTGCCACTTCCTTGCCGAACAACACGGCATTGTCGCCATTCCTATTTCGGTGTTTTATCAACAACCACCTGAAGATTTAAAACTGATTCGCGTCTGCTTTGCCAAAACCGAACAAACCTTGACCCAAGCCACCCAAATTCTCAGTGCGGTTTAGCCACGCTGAGGGATTAAAAATCCAAAGGCATGATTACTGCCTTTGCTTACTGAAATACATCATTTTTTCCTGAGCGAACTATGCTAGGGTAAGCTGAAGAAACACGATAAAAGAGCGCACAGGATCATCTATGTCGGCACACAACTCTTTGGTGCAACATCAAAAGCTATGGAAAGCCTTTTTTATTTTCCTGATGCCGTTGATTGCTACCAATATTCTGCAAAATCTATCAGGGACAATTAATACAGTCTTTGTGGGGCAGATGATGGGGGTGCAGGCAATTGCCGCAGTGGCGGTATTTTTTCCGATTTTGTTCTTTTTAATGGCCTTTGTGATTGGTTTGTCCGCAGGTTCAACCGTACTGATCGGACAAGCATGGGGCGCGCAAAATATAGAAAAAGTACGGGCTGTGGTTGGCTCGACCCTATTTATGACCCTGATTGGTGGAAGCCTCATTGCCTTACTGGGGGTAGTGTTTTCCCGCCATGTGTTATTGGCTTTGGGCACGGATAAAGCTGTCATGCATTTGTCCTTGCCTTATGTGCAGTGGATGCTCGCAGGTAGCCCCTTATTATTTATCTATATTATTTATACCTCCATTTTACGCGGTGTGGGCGATAGCACCACCCCTTTAATCGCCTCGGGTATGACCATTTTAGTGGGGCTTTGTGTGACGCCGGTTTTGATTGCAGGCTATTGGGGCTTTCCACGCTTGGGAATTGTTGCACCTGCGATTGCATCGACTTTAGGTTTTATTTCTGTTCTGATTTTTTTATATTTTTATCTGGCTTATAAACAACACCCACTCAGACTCGACGCGCAAATGCTGCGCCATATTCGCTTTGACCGCCAACTGAGTCAAATTATTTTACGCCTCGGTATTCCAACTGGAGTACAAATGGTCACGACTTCGGTTGCGGGATTGGTGATTGTGGGATTGGTCAATCGTCATGGTGCCAACGCCACCGCTGCCTATGGTGCGGTAAACCAAGTGCTAAATTATATCCAGTTCCCGGCACTGTCTATTGCCATTGCCGCATCGATTTTTGCCGCGCAAGCCATCGGGGCAGGAAAGTCAGAATTACTCGCCAAAGTCACGCGTACCGCACTGGGAATGAATATTGTGATTACGGGTTTATTGGTGGTTTTAGGCTATCTATTTTCAAAATATCTGATGGCGCTGTTTATCACAGATCATGCTGTGGTCGAGCTTGGTCAACAGCTTTTGTTTATTGTGTTATGGTCGATCTTATTCTTTGGTGCCAGCGCAATTTTCGCGTCCATTATGCGCGCCAGTGGTACCGTCACCGTTCCGATGATCATCAATATTGTTGCCATTATTGCCATTGAAGTTCCCTGCGCTTATTTATTTAGTGACTGGTGGGGACTACAAGGCATATGGTATGCCTATGCACTTGCCTTTGTGTGCTTATGTGTGATGCAAGGTTTGTATTACCAATTTGTCTGGAAAAAGAAAACCGTAGAAAGTTTAATTTGATAAACAGTAAAAAAAGTAGGGGCTGATCTTCAGATCAACACCTGCTTTTTATTTACTCAGATTGTTATTTAAATCGCTTGCTCAACGTCGTCGCTATAGCCGTCACTTTTTGATAGCCTGTTGGCAAAATACGCTGAATCAGATCTAAAGATTTTGCATCATTGCCAATCAACACACGACGCTTATCTTTTTGCACCGCAGCTAAAATTTGACGTGCAGCTTCTTCTGGTGGAATACGTAATAACTTGTTAAATGTGCGTGCTGATTTTTCGGGGTTCATCCCCAAACTACGCAAGCTGTCATTCATACGCGCATCATTGGCAATATTGGTGCGAATACCACCGGGATGTACACACAGCGCACTAACCCCACAGTTTTCAATATCCAGTTCCTGACGTAAGGATTCGGTAAAACCACGCACTGCAAACTTGGTGGCATTATAAGCCGACTGCGTGGGTTGAGCCGTTAAACCAAATAAACTGGAAATATTGATGATATGACCATCGCCTGTTTGCTTAATCAAAGGCAAAAACTCTTTGGTCCCGTATACCACACCCCAAAAATTAATCCCCATAATCCATTCTAGTTCATCATAACTCGCACCTTCTACAGTCGAGCCCAATGCCACCCCAGCATTATTAAAAATCATATTGACTGAACCATGATTTTGTACGGTTTCTTCTGCCCAAGTACGCATGGCCTCACGATCAGACACATCCAATTTTTGGGTGGTCACTCGTACATTACTGTCTTTGAGTAATTCCACGGTTTTTGCCAAACCTTGTTCATTAATATCGCTTAACGCAAGGTGGCAACCTTGCTGGGCCAAAAGCACTGCCAACTGTTGACCAATCCCAGAACCCGCACCTGTTACAGCGGCGACTTTATTGTTAAATGTTTTCATTTTCTATCCTTATTGGTTTCTCAGGTGGTATGACAAAGCTACCCCCCCTTTCTTTTATGCATGATGCGAATGACACCCTCAATATAAATTTGACAATATCCATTGTCAATAATTGTCTGATGAATCTCCTTTCGGCCAAACTCCGCGTTTAATTTAGGCATTTACAGCAATTGTTGTTAAACTATAGGCGGTCTTTGCTACGTTTTATCTTTATGACTTATTCCAATACCAACGATGCAGGAAAAAATAACCAACCGTTAAAAAATAAAGAACGCCAGTTTAAAGGATTGTCTTTGACTGAGCGTCAACAGGCACGTCGTGAAAAACTCATCGAGGCGGGTATTGAAGTTTATGGCACCCATGGTTTTTTTGCCGTCACGGTCAAAGACATTTGCAATGAAGCCAAACTGACCGAACGCTATTTTTATGAATCCTTTAAAAAAAGTGATCAACTCTTCCAAACCATCTTTTTAAAACTGATTGATGAACTGCAACAAAATGTCATGCAAGCGATTATGCAAGCCTCGAACAGTCATGAAAAAATGGTCGATGCTGGCTTAACCGCCCTACTCACCACGCTCAAAGACAACCCGCGGATGGCACGTATTATTTATATCGATGCCATGCTGGTACAAGAACTGCATAACCAAGCCACCATTCATGAAACCATGTTGCGTTTTGACCGTATGATTCACGCTTTTGTCATGTTGATGATGCCGAATATCCCTCATTCAGAACGTGAAATTTCATGGGTTTCTACGGGACTAAATGGTTATGTTACCCAAATTGCGATTCGTTGGGTCATCAGTGGTTTTAAACAGTCTTTGGACGATGTATTGGCACCTTGTCGGGTGGTTTTTATGGCTTTACTTGAGTCATTTTCTGAGAAAAAAAATTAAATTACAGCAATTTAATTTTTACAAACAATTGACTCCGATTTTACGACCGCCTCTACGCCTGTCTAAAATTGTTCATGAATTCGACTAAAAATTGTCACAAAACTTTGCGAAAATCGGCATTCTGCCCTATTCTGCAATGATACTGTCATAATTAATCTTTGTAATAAGCCTGTCATAAATAAAAAACGGCCTACCGTTATCATCAATAGGATATTGCGTTGTGAAAGATGACTACATACTAATCGTCGATGACGAACTTCCAATTCGAGAGATGATTCATACCTCTTTGGATATGGCAGGCTTTCAATGCTTACAGGCAGAAGATGCGAAACAGGCGCATCAAATGATTGTGGATCAACGCCCAGCGTTAATTCTGCTCGACTGGATGATGCCGGGTGGCGTCAGTGGCGTCGATCTCTGTCGTCGCCTTAAACGCGATGAAAACTTATCGGAAATTCCAGTCATTATGCTGACTGCACGCGGAGAAGAAGACCATAAAGTCCAAGGTCTCGATGCAGGTGCAGATGACTACATGACCAAACCTTTTTCGACGCGTGAATTGGTGTCACGCATTAAAGCCGTCCTGCGTCGTGCCAATGCCCTGAGTGGCGAAAAAACCATTGATGCCAATGGCTTATTGCTTGATCCAGTTAGCCAACGCGTCAGTTTTAGCAATAACATTCTAGAAATGGGACCAACTGAATATCGTTTGCTGGCCTTCTTCATGACACATCCTGAACGTGCTTATACCCGCGCGCAATTGCTGGATCAGGTTTGGGGTGGCAATGTTTATATTGAAGACCGTACTATTGATGTCCATATCCGTCGTTTACGCAAAGTCTTAGAACCCTATGGTGCAGACCGTTTTGTTCAAACCGTGCGTGGAACGGGTTACCGCTTCTCCACTCGTGCCGATGTTGCTTTAGGTTAATTTTAGTTTTATGTATGAACCCTACCCTGTCCCCGAACTCGCGCGTGAGCATCAAAAATTCCGTTACAGCAGTTTATGGATATTTGCCAAACAAGATTTACGTTTACTGGCGTTTCTACTGCTCATTGCAAGCTTAATCGGGTTTGGCATCGGGTGTTTTTGGGTTTGTATTTTTACCGCTTTTAGCATTTTTTTCGGTTTCCAACTGCGTTCTTTGTACTTGGTCAATGAATGGATTTCCAACCGCCCTTATGATGTTCCTCCCAATTTAAATGGCATTTGGGGGGCATTATTATTTAATGTCTATCGTGCACAGCGCCAAGAGCGTATTGTTCAAGCCGAAATGGTCGGCTTGATTGACCGTGCACAATCCTCATTGGTGGCACTGGCAGAAGCGGTGGTATTGATTGATGAGTCGCATCAAATTGAATGGTGGAATCCTGCGGCAGAAAAACTACTCGGTATTCAGGCCCTAGATCGTGGTCGTAACATTATGACCATTTTGCGCCAACCGAGTTTTATTGAATATTTCAACCACAGTGACCAGATTCCTGATGGAATTAAAATGAAGTCTTCCGTGTTTGAAGACCATTATGTACAAATCAAAATGACCCGCTTTGGCGGTGAAAGTCGCCTATTGGTGGCGTATGACGTGACACGCATGCACAACCTAGAGCAAATGCGTAAAGATTTTGTCGATAATATTTCACACGAATTACGCACGCCACTGACCGTACTCAGCGGTTATATTGAAACCTTTACCGATCAGGAAGATTTAAATCCGCGCTGGAAGCGTGCGTTTGAGCAAATGCAGGCACAAACCAAACGTATGAATGCCTTGGTCAATGACCTCTTACTGTTATCGCGTTTGGAAAATAACAAGCAAATTGCCAAAAACCAGATTATTGAAATGCCAAGCCTGATGAATCAATTGTTTGATGATGCGCAGGCCTATAACGTGGATTATGGTCATACTCTGAATCTGGACATCGACAGTCATTGCGACCTCATTGGTTCAGATACCGAATTGGCCAGTGCCTTTAGCAACCTCATTACCAATGCAATTAAATACACCCCGAAAGGCGGCACCATTACCATGGGATGGCATGATGATGGCGAACATGGTTATTTCACCGTTGAAGATACGGGTATTGGTATTGATCCGAAACATTTGCCACGTCTAACCGAGCGCTTCTATCGCGTGGACAGCGCACGTAGCCGTCAAACAGGTGGAACAGGATTAGGACTGGCGATTGTGAAACACGTACTGATGCAGCACAACGCACATTTAGAAATTGAATCCAAAGAGAATCAAGGCTCAACCTTTAAAGTGGTGTTTCCGAAAGAACGCCTGTATCACATGAGCTAAAAAGATTTTTATAATATTTTAAAAATGGTCGGGATTGAGATGGTTGCATACGACAACCATCTCAAAGGCATCCTTACAGGGTATGACCCAAGGCCTCGCCCATCACCACCGTCGAATTGGCTTTAAACTGCGCATCCCACTGCATTTTATTGTGTTCAAACAAGACGATTGCCGTCGAACCTAAGTAAAAACGTCCTAACTCCGCGCCTTTTTCAAGGAATAGATTGTGCTGGTTCAGTTCTAAACGTCCAGTCGGTTTCACTTTGCCTGTCGCAACCGTTTCAATACCTGCAACAATCATGGCACCCACTAATACCACGGCCATACGCCCCAATTCGGTATCAAACAGGCACACCATACGCTCATTACGTGCAAACAAACCTGGAATATTTTCTGCCGTGGTTTGATTCACCGAGAACAGTTCACCTGGCACATATAAGGTTTCAGTGAGCGTACCTGCAAATGGCATATGAACACGGTGATAATCACGCGGTGATAAATACACCGTTGCAAATTCACCCTGTTTAAATGGCTCTGCCAACTGTGGATCCGCAATCAACTTTTCTACAGAGAAACTTTGCCCTTTAGCCTGAAACACTTCACCGGCTTCAATATGCCCCAATTGTGAAATTGCCCCATCCGCAGGCGAAACAATACTGCGAGCATCGGCATCAATCTCACGCACACCATCTTGCAAAGCACGGGTAAAAAACTCATTGAATGACTTATATTTCAACGCATTTTTTTGCTCTGCAATGGACATATCAATGCCATATTGCACTTTAAATGCAGAAATTGCCGTGTTTTTAATCAAGGGATGTTCACTGGCAGCAATCTTCCCCACCACACGGGAGAGTTGATGTTGTGGCACAACACGTTGCGCCTGAATAAAGAATTGTTTTGTTAAACGTGAGGTGAGGCTCAAGACGGTAACTCTCCAGTAACGATTGGACTATCGAGGCGATTGCCCCATTCACTCCACGCACCATCATAAGCTCGAATATTCCAACCCAATACACGACCCAAAATATAAGCCAAACCTGAACGATGATGTGACTGGCAGTACACCACGACAGGTTCCTGTAAATTGAAACCTTGTTGTTCTAAGCGTTGTTGTGTGCGTTCTAAAGCATGCAATTTTAAATGATTTTCACGATTAAGTGCAGTACTCCATTCAAAATGGCGTGCATTTGGAATATGACCACCGCGTCGAGCGGCCAATCTTAAACCGGTATATTCATCTTCAGTTCGACAATCCCACAGCTGAATGGCCTGTTGCTGTACCAAAGACAGCAACTCGGGATATTCAATTCGGACTTGATCTTGTGCAGCCAAATTGACTTGCACTAAGGATTCTACAGGGGCGAATTGCTCCTGTTCTGAAGTCGTGGGCAAACCTTGCCCTAACCATGCATGAATACCGCCATTGAGCAGAGAGGTATTATAAAAACCCAAGCAATGCAAGTTCCAGATCAATCGTCCTGCCCAAGCCCCACCTTCATCATCATAAACCACCACATGATGCTCAGGGCTAATATTCAAATACTGAATCAGCGCAGTCAAGCCTTCAGCATCAGGTAACAAGCCCGTGGCATTTTCTTCTTGGCGCAGCAATTGTGCGGGCTTAAGCGGAATCGCATGTGGAATATGTAACTGCTCATAGACTGAACTTCGACTTAAATCCACGATCCGTAATTTTTCATTGCCTAAATGTGGAAGTAATTCTTCCACTTCGATTAATAAACCCAAATTTAGCGTAGATTCCGTCATCATTTTTACACGTTTTGTCCTAGCAACAGCCTGATCTTAGCATAAGCCCATCTCGACAAAATGCCGATTTTTCTAAAGAGCTTTACAGAAATTCAGCAATATAAATCAATTAATGCGCAGGCTCAGTAATTTGAAAAACCTGACGTAAGTAAGCCAAGAAGGTATCGTTATCAGTCATGGTCTTACCTGGACTATCTGAAATTTTCGCCACCGATTGTCCATTACATTCTACCAACTTCAATACTATATTCAGTGGAGTCTGCCCCATATCATTGGTCAAATTGGTGCCAATCCCAAAACTGACTTTGAAACGGTCTTTGAAATATTGATGTAATGCCCAGGCTTTTTGTACATTTAAACCGTCACTAAAGGTCAGCATTTTGGTTCTGCTGTCAATTTTCAAGGTTTTGTAATGCGCATAGGCTTTATCCCCCCAAACAAAAGGGTCACCACTGTCATGTCTTAAACCATCGAATAATTTGGCAAAATACAAATCGAAATCGCGCAGGAAAGCATCCATTCCCACTACATCGGTCAGGGCAATGCCTAGATCCCCTCGGTATTCTTGCACCCAAGTCTCTAATGCAGCTTTTTGGAAATCCCGCAGCCGCACATCTAGCGCCTGAAACGCTTGTAAAAACTCATGCGCCATGGTGCCAATCGGCGAAATGCCCAATTCTTTTGCCAACAGCACATTACTGGTACCTCGGAAAACATTCGGTACAGCATGGTGAAATGCCTGAATCACCTGCCTTTGCCAAGTCAAACTGTAGCGACGGCGAGTACCAAAATCCGATACCAAGAAAGGTGGATCTTCTGGTCGCTGCTGCTGTTCACACTGTTGAATAAATTCAATTTTGGCTTTGAGGCGACGCTCGCCTTCTTCGAGCACTTCTGGCGTACGAATGCGTTTGAAGTACAGTTCATTCACAATCGCCAAGACAAAAATCTCGAACATCATGGCTTGCACCATGGGGCCTTCCACCCAAATGTCCAAACGACCTTCTTGATCAACATCGGCATGAATAAAGCGGCGTTTTAACTGGAATAATTCTAGATAGTCGACAAAATCGCTTTTAATAAAACGTAAACCACGCAAATATTGCAATTCATCTTCTTTAAACCGAAGCTGACACAAATAATCCAGCTGCTCATTCAAATCTTGCAAAATATCCACCAAGGGATACACCGTTTCGTCCAAATTACGGCAACGGAAGTGGTAAACACTATGTGTTTGCGGAAACTGGTGCAGCACCACTTGCAACATGGTGAACTTATATAAGTCAGTATCGAGGAGTGAGTGAATAATTGCAGACATAAAGGTTCAGTTTTTATCAACTTCTAGCATTAAAGCATACTTTCAAGCTGAAAAAAGCCATTGATTGCAGAAAACTCATCAAATCAAGATGTCTCCAAACCTGTATCAGAATGATCTTTGCTACAATGCCTGCCACATCAACATTGAGGAATTCTCATGCGTGCTTTATTACAACGAGTACTTGAAGCCAAAGTGATCGTCGACGGTCAAGTTACGGGAGAAATTCAACAGGGTCTTTTGGTCTTTTTGGGACTCGGCAAAGATGATCAGTTTGAAAAAGGCAAAAAGCTGATTGATAAAATCCTCAAGTACCGTATTTTTGATGATGAACAAGGCAAAATGGGCTGGAATTTGACACAAGCACAGGGTGGTTTGCTCTTGGTGTCACAATTTACCCTCATGGCACAAACGCAAAAGGGCTTACGCCCAGATTTTGGTCCTGCAATGCCACCCGATGCCGCCAACGTCTTGTATGAACAATTGGTGGACTATGCCAAATCTCAGTTTGAACAAGTGCAAACGGGTATTTTTGCGGCTGACATGAAAGTGCATTTAATTAATGATGGTCCTGTGACCTTTCAGCTCGAAGTCGAATAATACTTTCAGCCATAAAAAAGCCTACAACACAGTCTGTAGGCTTTTTTGTGGCTTCGCAATTTAAGACTTATCGACCTGTTTTTTCTTTTAAGAATTGGCGCGCCAATTGAATTTTTTCTTTGACTGGTTTGGGTAATTTCGGTGGAATCAATTTTGCGACCTTGTTAAACCAAACCAATAGGCTAAAATCACCTTCCATTTTAATACTGCCATTTTGCATACCCGTCATGAATGCCGATGGATCACCTTTTAGTAAGGTTTTCACACCTTGCTCGCTGTCTACAAACTGCAAGATAAAATCGGCTTTCTCTGCATCACCTGAAACTGTATCAATTTGTCCATTGTTGATAATAATTTGACGTGCTATACCTTGGTCAGTCCCAATCTGGATGCGAAATTGACGCTCATGAATCAACTCAATAAATTTTGGGCTGGTACGAGCCAGTTGTTTCATGCGCAACACTAAACTCGCCACTAAAAGATCAAGTGGATCCGTGCTCACATCGACCAAAGGTAGTTTGACAACTGGAATTGAAGACAGTTTCATGACGTTTAAAGCCTATTGTAATTGTAGAAAAATTGACTGCTCCATCCTACCATAACTTAATTCTGATGGAAGCTAGGCTTTGTATAACAATCCCAATCTGACCGCTAAAGTCATAAACAAAAATTTTATGTTGATCACAACATCACAGTCTTTTTATCGCATGTGTAAATCAGTACATAAAAGTTTAAACCGTTAGATTGGCTAAATCGCAACTATCCTGACTAAAAATCAAAACTTACTTATTTCTACACCTATGAACTGCATCATCAGCATTCACCCTAGGATGGGAATACTTATTGTTATTTTCTGATTGTCCAAACTGCCTTGGAACTTGGCTCCCTCCCATCTTGGCTGAAAAGGAGCAGTAACCGCTTAACGGCTACTGTACTGTTGATCATCTTCATATACAGGGGTATGTTCAATGTAACGGCGCTTTGATAAAGCACGTTCAGCACGGCGATCTTCTCGGAATAATAATAGCGTCACCATCGTCATGGCTAAGCTCACCGCAGCCAGATAACTATACGCCATAGGCAACTCAAACACGACCTGAATGCTCAGTCGAATCATTTCTAGCAAGCCCCAGAACATCATACCTGCGAACATAAAGCTCAGCCAACGACGATAAGGCGAGAAGAAAACAGCAATCAGTGCAACAGCCACACAACTCAAGCCAATTATGGTTGCTAAATTCGCTGTGACCATAAAAACCTCCGTCTTCAATGGAAATCGTGTCTGGGCAGGAACCCGACCAGTAATTTTCACGACCTATATTAATTTTGTGAAATTTGTTTATCTGTATCTCTATGCAAGCATTATGAGCAGTTTTAAACAGAAAAAAAGGCATGCTTTTTTATTGAACGACATACCTTGTCGCAATATTATTTTGTCATTACAATTTTTGTCATTTCGACTTGAATGGAAGCAAGATATGCCATGAGTTGGCGTGTCATTACAAAAAAACAACGGGGTTTTTCAGCGGAAAAAATATTTTTTGGACACTCGATATGACGCAGATTGTACCCAATAGTTAGATGATTTTTTTAATACAAAAGTCACGCAGAACAAAACAAAAAACGCAATCCTACGATTGCGTTTTTTCATGAAACCGTAATGGTTACGCGCAGTTAAGATCTTTATCATGGACACCCAACAGGTATAAAACCCCATCCAGTCCCACGCTTGAAATCGCCTGATTGGCATTCTGACGGACTAAAGGTTTCGCGCGGAATGCAACGCCTAAGCCTGCCAAAGACAACATTGGTAAATCATTGGCACCATCCCCCACTGCAATAGTTTGCTCGGGTGAAATGCCCATGTTGTCTGCCAGTTCACGCAACAAAAATGCCTTGCGTGCGCCATCGACAATATGCTCTTTGACTTCACCTGTGACGTAGCCATCTTGCACATCCAATACATTAGCATGTACTTCATCAATCCCGAGCTTGGCTTGTAAATACTCTGCAAAGTACTGGAAGCCACCCGATAAAATCGCAGTTCTATAACCCAATGATTTTAATGTTGTAATTAAGCGTTCTGCACCTTCCGTAATGGTCAAACGTTCCGCAATTTTAGGTAATACTGAAGCATCTAAACCTTTTAATAAAGCCACACGTGCACGGAAGCTTTGTTGGAAATCCAGCTCCCCTTGCATGGCACGTTCAGTAATTTCTGCAACTTGCTCACCCACACCCGCTTCAATCGCCAATTCATCAATCACCTCTTGTTCAATGAGGGTCGAATCCATGTCAAAACACACTAAACGGCTGTTGCGACGGTAAGCATTGTCTTCTTGTACCGCAATATCAATGCTGAGTTCTGAGGACAAACGTAAGCAAGCTGCACGCATTGCCGTTGCATCTAACATTTGCCCACTCAGACCAAACTGTACACAAGAACGTTTTGGTCCTTCTGACTGATTTTTTAGCTGTGGACGACCCGACAAACGGATCACTGTTTCAATATTAAAACCTTGGTTCGACACAATATTGGTAACAGCTTGTAAATGCTCAGCAGTCAGTTCTGGCGCCAAAGCCGTGACAATATAGCGTGTACGTCCACCTTCACTTACCCATTGATCATATTCTGTTGCAGAGATCGGTTTAAAGCGCACTGTTAAGCCGATATCATGTGCTAGAATCAGAATTTCCTTCATGGCTAATGCTGTTGCAGTCTGGTCATCTGACGAAACAACAATACCTAGAGTCAGTTGATTATGGATGACGGCTTGTCCAACATCTAGAATTTGTAAGGAATGAGTGGACAAAACCTGCATTAATCGAGTGAATTGATTAGGTTGGTCGGGTCCTAAAAATGATATAAGAATGATTTCTCGCATGAATTGACTCGAGTCTGAGCTACAACTATTGTGAGAATCATAATCGAATTTGAATAGAATTGCCTTGGAAGTTTACGTTGAATGCGCCTAGACAAGGGCTATTTGCTAGCCTACTGATAATAAGTTTTGCACTTCATACCTTTTTATTGGTGATTGCAACCACTCACCAACTGAATGAAAACCGTGCGAATCAGGGACAGTTGATGACCAGTCAGTTGGTCACAGACAGTTTATCGGAACTTGAACCTGCCAATACAGTATCACTGGCCTTATTGGTAAATCGTTACGCCACCAATCCAAGTGTCGCCTCTATTCGAATTTTAGACGGTACGAATCAGGTTTTGGCAACAGGCGGTTTATCCAAAACGCGTGATGGTGAAGTCTTTGTTCGTGATGCCTTACAAAATGAGAAAAAAGTCGGCACCATTGAAATTACCCTGATCAAGCCTAGCATTGGTGAAATTTTACGGACTCAATGGTTAGCGATTTTGTTCTCGTTCTTTATTCACGGCTTACTGTGGTTAGGTTACCGCGCGATTGCCCGCCCAAGCCGTACAGAATACTTAGCACGCATTAATAATGAATCCCGCTTAAAACACGAGATTCAGGCTTTAACTCAAGCGCTAGAGCAAGAAAAACATAATGCTGCATTAACCATTGCTCAAGCCCAACAACAGTTCCAGAATAAAATTAAAGCCAAAGAAATTAAACCTGTGATTTTGGATGATTGCTCGGTCGCATTGAACATTCAATATTATGATCCGAAGCAACTGCTCGATTCAGTCAATCAGACGGTATCTGTACCATATTTCAATTTGTGCCAGATTTTCTTGAACAAAAGTATTGAGCTTGCTGTTCAGCATTATAAATTGAATCGTTCTGACATTACGACGGTGCAGCAATTCAGCGCACAAGGGGCAACCATTACCTTATCGGCTGACATGCCTGATGCCGTGCCTTGTCTGGTGATGATTAGTTCAGTGTTCCAATTATTGTCGGAAGTTTTATACAAACGCTACCGCGAAGAAAAACGTTTCGTTTTACAAACCCGCAGTGCCATTTCTTCATCGGTAGACGCCATGCAGTTGTCTGCCGTGCAGGCGGCTGAGCGTTTGGTGCATCAACTCTCTGCCAAAGAAAGCGCCGTGCATTTAAACAATGAATTGTTACAACACATCAGCGAGCATTATGACTTGGTGTCTTTGCCGAATCCGACCAATGTATTGACCCGTCATGCATTTATGGTCAACGGCATGGACAGCAGCATGGCTGAACTGGCTCAAAGTTTAAGAACGGAAATTCTTAAAGGCAAACAGTCTAAAGCCTCTTAATCCTATTGCATCACAAAAAAAGCCTGACCAATGTCAGGCTTTTTTTTAACAGCCATCAAAGCATTAAATTTTCTGTAGGCTTTTGCTGATTAAAAATTCTTGTGCAGAATGTGGCACTTCATCTTGAGCTACACATGCTGGAATCCACTCTCCAGTAGACTGCAATTCCCACGTGCCCTTTTGATCCGACAAATAATTAAGTAAGCCATCTTGTAGAATACGCTTTTTGATTTTCGGGTCTAAAATGGGGAAGCAAGTTTCGACGCGTGAAAATAAATTACGTCCCATCCAGTCTGCGCTGGCACAGTACAATTTCTTTTCACCACCCTGTTCAAAATAATAGACACGGGTATGTTCCAAGAAACGTCCTACAATGGATCGCACTCGAATATTTTCGGACACCCCCACCAGTTGTGGAACCAAGCAGCAAATCGAACGAATAATCAGTTCAATTTTCACCCCGGCCTGTGAGGCACCATATAAAGCAGCGATCAGTTGTGGCTCGGTCAGGGCATTGACTTTAATGATAATGCGCGCATTTTTCCCCGCTTGTGCGCATGCAATTTCCTGATCAATCAACTTCAGCAATTCGGTATGCAAAGTAAAAGGCGCATGTAGCAAAGTCTTTAATTTTGCCATCTTGCCCATCCCCGTCAGCTCTTGGAACATTCGATGTACATCTTCACAAATATCCGGCTGAGTGGTCATTAAGCCATAGTCCGTATACATTTTGGCATTACCTGCATGATAATTGCCTGTGCCTAAATGTGCATAACGCACCAGTTGCTGATCTTCACGGCGTACGATCAGAATCATTTTGGCATGGGTTTTATACCCCACAATGCCGTACACCACCACTGCCCCGGCTTCTTGCAAGACATTGGCCACGGTAATATTCGATTCTTCATCAAAACGTGCCCGCAGCTCAATGACCGCGGTGACTTCTTTGCCATTACGGGCAGCTTCGGCTAAGGCTTGGACAATTTCCGAATCTGGTCCACTGCGATATAGCGTTTGCTTAATGGCCAGTACATTCGGATCTTTTGCCGCTTCACGCAATAAACTGATGACAGGTTGAAATGAATCAAAAGGATGATGCAGTAACACATCTTCTTTTTTCAAAATTTCAAAGATGGACTGTTGCTTACGAAATGCTTTCGGAATCACAGGGTTAAATACGGGATATTTCAAATCTGGGCGAGCAAAACTGGTAGTTAAGCGTGATAAATTGATGGGTCCCGAAATCGAATACAAATGCTCTTGGTCTAAATCAAATTGATTCAGCAAATAATCGGTAATTTCACGGGGACAATCATCTTCAATTTCTAAACGCACCGCGCGGCCAAAACGCCGAGAAGACAACTCATCTTTCAATGCGACCGCCAGATCATCGACATCTTCCGACAAAATTAAATCAGCATTGCGTGTCACACGAAACGCATAACAACCTGTCGCTTTCATACCCGGAAATAAATCACTGATATGTTGCTGAATAATGGCGGTCAGGAAAATCTGTTCTTGATGATTCCCCACCACACTCTCGGGCAAATGAATCAAACGTGGTAAAGAGCGCGGTGCAGGCACAATCGCCATTTCAATTTCACGCCCAAAGGCATCTTTACCTTCCAGACTGACAATGAAATTCAGACTTTTATTGACCAAGCGAGGAAAGGGATGTGATGGATCTAAACTGATTGGCGTCAACACAGGCTGGACTTGTTTGGCAAAATAACTGGCAATCCACGCCTTATGCTTTTCTAAAATATCTTGATATTGAATAAAATGAATTCCAAAGCCTTGCAGCTGCGGCAAAATGGAATGGTTGAAAATCTCGTATTGTTGTTGAACTGCCTGATGCACAATGGTCGAAAGTTCTGACAAAACCACATCGGTTGGAATACCGTCAGGCATTCGGGTAATGGCGTTTAAATCCTGTTGCTTCATTAACCCCGCAACTCGAATTTCAAAAAACTCATCTAGATTACGGGAAAAAATAATTAGGAAGTTAAGTCGCTCTAAAATGGGTAAATCGGAATTTCTCGCCTGAGTCAGAACACGCCGATTAAATTCAATTAATGCCAATTCTCGATTAAAATATGTTGCTGATGAATGCTGAAAATTTTCCATGTAGACTCAATGTGGTTGATTTTTTAATCAACTCTTTACCCTCTGTGTCTGCATGTTATGCAGTGTTTATGACATTTTTATTACAAGCTTAAACTCAACTTAAATATCTGAACTTGCTGTTTGTTTTATCAACACTTGATCAAATTTTTATTAGAAAAATCCACTGATTTCATTCAGGTTTTCGAGCGTCCAACTCTGGTTCAGAAACCGATTCATGCTGTCGACTTGCCCAATAGGTCGCCAAAATCGGCCCAGAAATATTATGCCATAAACTAAAAATTGCACTGGGTAAGGCGGTTAATGGCGCTGTCGCAAAATGTACGGCGGCTAATGCCACACCTAGACCTGAGTTTTGCATTCCCACCTCAATTGCTACCGCCTTACTGTCTGCATAATTTAAATGAAATAAACGGCTGCACCCAAATCCCAACAGATATCCTAGGCCATTGTGTAAGGCCACCACCAGAAAAATAAGCAAACCTGAATGTAACAGCTGTGCTTTACTGCCCCCAATAATTGCCGCCACAATCAACACGATAGCCAACACCGAAATGAGGGGCATCACAGTGATGTACTGCTGAATCTGTTGTTTCAATAAACGTCTTAAAATTAAGCCCACCACAATTGGCAACAGCACCACCTGTAAAATAGAACTCAGCATGGACCACGCATTAATTTCAATCCATTGACTCGCAAGCAGATAGAAAATAAATGGGGTGAGTAGAGGTGCCAATAAGGTCGAAACCGCAGTACAAGCGACTGATAATGCTGTATTGCCCTTTGCCATATAGGTAATGACATTCGAAGCGGTTCCCCCGGGACAACAACCGACTAAAATCACCCCGACGGCCAATTCAGCAGGCAATTGAAAGATCAGACACAGGACATAAGCCAACAGCGGCATCACCACAAATTGTGCCATCACACCAATACAGACCGCTTTCGGCGTTTGTGCTATGGCTTTAAAGTCCGCCAGCTGCATGGTCATCCCCATACCCAGCATAATAATCCCAAGCATCCACGGGATATAGGCTTTTAACCAGACAAAGGCTTCGGGCAGAATCAACGCGATCCCTGCAAACAGAACCACCCACAAAGCAAACGTTTTCTGAATCAAATGGCTCAATTGCAATAATGCAGACATCGTCAGTCCTCAATGGGGAGTCAAACTAGAAAAGGTAAAATGAGATAACACCAATTACGCCGTCATGCTCGCAACAATATCTTTGATGTAGATGCGTTGTACACCAACAGCCAGCATATCCTGCCAAGCATGTTGCAAGGAACCATTTAAATCAATTGCTTTGGTTGCATCGGCAATCACATAGGTTTTAAAGCCTAAACGACAGGCATCTATCGCTGTCCATGCCACACAAAAATCCGTTGCAATGCCCACGATATACACCGTATCTATTCCGCGTGCATTTAAATAACCTGCCAAACCTGTGGTGGTTTTGCGGTCTGCCTCCATAAATGCCGAATAACTGTCGATATTCACATGCATGCCTTTACGGATAATCAATTGGGCTTGGGGTAAGGCTAAATCAGGATGGAAGTCAGCATCACGGCTACCTTGTACACAATGCGTTGGCCAAAGCACCTGTGTGCCATAGGGCAGTTCAATCTGATCAAAGGCTTGTTTACCCACATGATTGTCGGCAAAAGAAATATGCTCTGCAGGATGCCAGTCTTGGGTCAGAATAATTTGTTCAAAATAATCCCCCAATTGATTTATTTTGGGAATAATTTGCTCGGCATGGGCAACTGCAAGATTTCCCCCAGGGGTAAAACCATTTTGTACATCGACTACAATCAACGCTTTTTTGTTCTGTATCTGTTGCATCTCTGTTTGTGACCACTGTTTTTATTGATTGTTCACTAGCATATAACAAAAGTTCGAGAATGTAGTGAGCGCATCCGTCTTACTGGCTTGATCTACAACAATTCCTGCTGTTACCGATTGTTTATTGCCCATAAAAATAGCCCGTAAATACGGGCTATTCATAGACTATACACTGTTTAAACGGTGACTTTCTGTAGCCGTTGTACCAGAATTAACATCAATATGGCAGAAACCACAATACAAGGAATCGCCGCTGAAACCACGCCTGCCGCACCAAAACCTGCGGCTAAAAGTTGCCCTGCAATGGTGGGACCCAACATCGCCCCAATACGCCCAACAGCCGAGGCCATGCCCACACCCGTGCCACGCAGTTCAGTCGGATAGACAATACTCCCAAACGCATAGAGCACGCCCTGACAACCAATCACAAAAGCGCCGACAAGTGCTGATGCCAGATACATTTGTGTCAGTGAAGCCGCAGCATTTAAAGCAAATAAACCCGCTAAAATTCCACCATACATCAACACAATCACATAGGTCTTTTTCCAGCGATCTGTCAGCATACCCAAAATCACCGTTCCTACGGTTGCACTGAGCATGAAGTAAAATTGTGCTGTACTGCCCTCTTTACGCGAGAAACCAAGCTCCATAAATAACGAAGGTAACCAGCTCAGCATGATATAAACCACCATTAAGGTGAAGAAATAACTAAACCAAATCAATCCAGTACGCATTAAATTATGGCGATTAAACAGATCCTGAAAAGAGACTTTCTGCTCGATCTCGGCGGTTTCAACACGTGTTTGGGCTTTTAAGAATTCACGTGATTCAGGCAAGAACTTGATCATTATCGGCAGCACAATAATAGGTAACAACCCGCCCAGATAGAAAATATTTTTCCAGTTCGAACCAAAATCTAAACTGGCAATATAAGACAAAATGGCAGCTCCAACGGGCATACCACAATACATTAACCCCACCGCTTGCCCACGCTTTGCAGGAGTAACCGCTTCCGATGCTAGCGTAATTAACAGTGGCATCGCGGCACCTAAACCCGCGCCAGCCAAAAAGCGCACCAGTAATAAACTGTAAAAACTATTCACCCAGACCGTACATAAAGTGAATACTGCAAATATAGCAACAGACCAAACCAAGACTGTTTTACGGCCAATACGGTCTGCAAAACGTCCCCCCACCAATGCCCCAGGTAATAAGCCTAAAATCCCTGCGCTAAAAAACACGCCCAGTTGAGAACTGTTCAATTCAAAATGTTCTCGAATGCCTGCGGCTGCAATACCCGCAGCCTGAATATCTAAACCTTCAATCACCGCAATCAAAAAACAAATTGTGACCGTAATCACGGAGTGCCTACGCGCTGACAATGTATTCATCTCAACTCCTTGTTTAAACCTCGTCCAAAATCAAGCTCATCATCCGTGAAGCAGAAATTTAAATTAACTCACCTTAAGTGGAAGATTTTTGGTGTTTTTTTATCAATTATGAGATAAGTCACATTTTCGTTGCCGAGCATAAATAGTCTTAAAAACAATTAATCAGAAATAAATTTGACTAAAATAGTCAACAATTTATTTGAACTTTAACGACTTAGCCGTTCATCAAATTAAACTGCAATCCATCAGTTATTGTTCAAATCAATAATTGACGACACGTTTTAGACTGCAGACTCCTATTTTCTTGCCTATGACCTAGAGCTATAAGCTCTTTATTAAGTTCTATAAGCTCTTAATGTTATTTATTTTTCTGAATCAAATTTATTGATCTGTGTCCTTCTCTGGCATTCTAAAGTGCGAAACTGATCCTCTCGCAATAAATTATTTTTCACTTTTTTAAAGTTTTGAGTTGCTTTGACTAAAGCATATTGTTCTTCATCGTTTGTTCAGTCATAATTTGCGTAAGCATTATTCAATTCGACACACTCTAATTGAAGCTGCTATAAATCAAAATGCGCACCCATCCAACCTCATGTTTTTCACTTCACTGGATGGACAAATAGGATATTTTTTTAAAATGACTCAGCAAGCACAGATCATTCAAGGCTCAATAGTCGCAATCGTCACCCCAATGTTTGAAGATGGCAGCGTAGATTGGAAGGGTCTTGAGAAGCTCGTTGAGTGGCACATAGAACAGGGAACAAACAGTATTGTTGCAGTTGGAACAACTGGTGAAGCTTCTACATTAAGCATGGCTGAACATACACAAGTGATTAAAGAAGTCGTTCGTGTAGCCAACAAACGTATTCCAATTATTGCTGGTACTGGTGCAAACTCAACGCGCGAAGCAATTGAACTCACAAAAGAAGCAAAACAACTCGGTGCTGATGCAGCCCTATTGGTCACACCTTATTATAATAAACCGACACAAGAAGGCTTATATCAGCATTACAAAGCGATTGCTGAAGCTGTTGATTTGCCTCAAATTCTGTATAACGTACCAGGCCGTACAGGCGTAGACCTGGCGAATGAAACGGTCATTCGTCTGGCTGATATTCCGCAAATTATCGGCATTAAAGATGCAACTGGCGATGTTCCACGTGGTCAAGCACTGATTGAAGGCTTACGTAGTAAAGACATGGTGGTTTATTCAGGTGATGATGCAACCGCTTACCAGTTAATTGAACATGGTGCGAAAGGCAATATTTCGGTCACTGCGAACGTTGCGCCTAAACAAATGAGTGAAGTGTGTGCGGCTGCCATTGCTGGCGATGCTGCACGTGCACAAGAATTAAATGCTCAAGTTGCAAATTTACACAATATTCTATTTTGTGAATCGAACCCAATTCCTGTGAAATGGGCACTACACGAAATGGGCTTAATTGGTACAGGCATACGCTTACCATTAACACCTCTTGCAGAACAATACCGCGCACCGCTTCGTGAAGCGTTGGTGGCGGCAGGTATAATCAAATAAAGAGCACTACATTATGCAGTTACGTTTAGGTTTAACCCTTGCACTTTCAGTATTGAGTTTAGCGGGTTGTAGTTCACTTGCGGTTAGCAACAAATCTTTGAGCTATAAAGAGACAGCAACCCTCGAACCGCTACAATATCCTGAAGGATCAATGGTTCGTCCAGTAACGCCACTGTATCCAGCGCCAACGGTTGAACCTTTAGCGATTCAACATGCACCCAAGCTCGAAAATAGCAAAGGCAACCGTTTTGCTTTACCTCGCCCAGACGTTGCTACACCAAACAGCGCAGCAACTGCTGCTGAACAAAGCACTGCGATAGGTCGTCCTCAATTACTAACTGATGGAAATCAAAATCCATTGCTCAAAATTGATGGAAATTCTGATACAATTTGGCAGTACACACTTGCCACACTCAGCAGCATGAACCAGAACATTGTGGGTCAAAGTAAAAACCGTTACGAAGTAACGCTTAAAATTGATCAGCAGATCTATGTACTTCGACTCACTTCTGCCGGTTCAAGTCATAATTTGGCAGTGTTTAATGCCGATAACAGCTTTGCAGACAAAGAAAAAGCTGCAGAACTGTTAACCCAGATTTACCAAAACTGGCCGGCCTAGATCTTACTAGGCATTTTTTTTTGCAAAAGGTTCCCCCATGTTAAAACAAACCTTGCTCTATACTGGTAAAGCGAAATCTGTGTATGAAACAGATAGTCAAGACCACCTGATTTTAGTATTTCGTGATGATGCCTCTGCGTTCAATGGCGAAAAAATCGAACAACTAGATCGTAAAGGCAAGGTGAACAACCGTTTTAACGCCTTTATCATGGAGCAACTGGCTGCTGCTGGCATTGAAACTCACTTTGAAAAATTACTTTCTCCAACCGAAGTGTTGGTGAAAAAATTAGACATGATTCCTGTGGAATGTGTCATTCGTAATTATGCAGCAGGTTCACTCTGCCGTCGCTTAGGCGTTGAAGAGGGTAAAGAACTGACTCCTCCAACTTTCGAATTATTTTTCAAAGATGATGCGCTTGGCGATCCAATGGTGAATGAGTCTCAAGCCATTGCTTTAGGTTGGGCAAACGCTGCACAACTCGAAAAAATGAAAGAACTCACTTACCAAGTGAACGATGTGCTTAAAGCATTGTTCGACAAAGGCAACATGATTTTGGTTGACTTCAAACTTGAGTTTGGTGTGTTCCATGACCGTATTGTATTGGGTGACGAATTCTCTCCAGACGGTTGCCGTCTATGGGATAAAGACACCAAGAAAAAATTAGACAAAGACCGTTTCCGCCAAGGTTTAGGTGGTGTGGTTGAAGCTTATGAAGAAGTTGCTGCACGTATTGGCATCGACCTTTCAGACATCTAATTTGCTCTGAAACTTCAAAATAAAAACCGAGTCTGATGGCTCGGTTTTTTTATGCTATGAAATAATGATTTTCCAATAGCTATAACTTGAATTCAATCTGATCCCTCACCTGTTTTTCATACTTGAACACGCAAATCTTTGGTGGTATCCATCACCAGTAAACTGGTAATTGAGGAAATGGAAGGAATCGTGCCCAAGACATCGGTATGAAATTTTTTATAGGATTTTATATCGGTTACCTCGACTCGAAGTAAATACTCGACCGCACCCGTAATGGTGTGACACTCAGTAACCTCAGGTGTAGTCTCAATCACGTCTTCAAAGTGTTGCAAAGATGCTTTGGAATGACACGACAGTCCTATGGTCACATAGACAATTAATCCAATACCCAAAAGTGATCGATCAATAATGGCTTTGTAGCCCTTAATCACCCCCATTTTTTCTAATTCCTGCACCCGACGCAAACATGCTGATGGGGACAAACCCACACGTTCAGCCAATTTAAGATTGGTTAAATGTGCATCGGCTTCTAACTCACACAATATTCTTCGGTCTAATCGGTCCAGATCAATCATTTATTGCAAAACTATCTATTTTTAAGCTCAATATACAGCCAAATTGCGTAATTCAAACAATAAAATATTTTTTTATTTATGATGCGAAACACATGTCCCCTTCTCTATTGATCTCTTATTTGCTTTTTTGTTTGGTCATGACCAGTACCCCGGGGCCAAATAATGCCCTCGTGCTGATTTCAGGAGCACGCTTTGGGCTTCAGAAAACCCTACCTTTAATTCTGGGGATTGCCTTTGGTGTAGCCTTTCAACTGATGGTCATTGGTCTGGGACTTCATCAAGTATTTCTACATTTTCCCCAATTCCAGTTCATCTTAAGTCTGATTGGATCCGCCTATATTCTCTGGCTGGCATGGAAAATTGCGTCCAGTGGTCCACTCAACACGCATCTAGATGAGAAACCTGCAATGGGATTTTTACAAGGTGCGGTTTTCCAATGGCTCAATCCTAAGGCATGGATGATGTCTATCAGTACCATCACAACTTACTTTGCTGCTAGCCAACAATCCACCGACATTGCCTATGCCGCCTTAATTCTGATGCTGATCTCGATTCCATGCGTCGGTATTTGGGCAATCACGGGAAAATTTTTACGTCAATTATTAATGCAAGCTAAATTTGCCTTCATGTTTAATCTCAGTATGGCAATTGCATTACTCATCGCAGTTTTACCTACTTGCTTTCAATTCATCACATTACACCCCTAATATTTGGCCTACGCTTTTCTAAGCTAGAACCATTGTGAAGAAAAACTGTAAAAAAAAGCAACACCTGTGTACGCCATAGCGCACAAAGCTTCCCGAGTTTTTCCACTATGTGCTGTGAAATATTTTAAATATGATCAAGGATTGCGAATAGGATATTGCAATACAAAGTTATTCTGGCCCGTAGAAAATACCAAATTTCCACCATTACAAAAGTGTAAAGCTGAATAAATCACCAATAAATGGATATTTTGGTATATATGTTGCTTTTATTCCAAAGCAAAAGGTGGAGTAAATTTGTCTTCGTCTTATTTTTTGAAATTTGATTTTTTACGGATGCTAATATTTACGATGAAAAGCTGGCAAAAGAAAGTCTTACTTTCAACCACGTTAATACTGACAGCGCTTGGCAGCACAGTGCAAGCCAAAGAATGGAAAGTCATTCGTTTCGGTACAGAATCTGCTTACGCCCCTTTTGAATATAAAACCCCTGACAACAAATTGGTTGGTTTTGACATCGACCTAGGTAATGCTATTTGTGCCAAATTGAAAGCCAAATGTGTTTGGGTGGAAAATTCTTTTGATGGGATGATTCCTGCACTCAAAGCGAAAAAATTCGATGGCATTTTATCTTCAATGACGGTCACTGCGGATCGTTCAAAACAAATTGCTTTCAGTAATAAAATTTACAACACCCCAACCCGCATGGTCGCGAAGAAGGGTTCTCCATTAGTGCCTACTCCTGCATCCCTAAAAGGGAAGCGTGTGGGCGTACAACAAGGCACCATTCAAGAGAGTTATGCAAAAGCCTATTGGGCACCTAAAGGTGTCAATGTAGTGCCTTATCCAAACCAAGACGTGCTTTACCAAGACATGGTGTCAGGTCGTCTAGATGCAACATTACAAGATGCCATTATGGTTGATGGTGGCTTCCTTAAATCACCAAAAGGTAAAGCATTCGGCTTTGCGGGTGGCAACGTGGTAGATGCCAAAACCCTTGGCGTAGGTGCGGCGATTGGCTTACGTAAAGAAGATGTTGATCTGAAAAAAGACATTGATAAAGCTTTAGCCGCCATTATTGCCGATGGAACATACAAAAAACTCGAGAAAAAATACTTCTCCTTCAGTATTTATTGATGACAAAAATGTCGGTTTTAAACCGACATTTTTTATATACGACTGAATTTCATCAATATTCTATTTATAGTTTCTGTTCGGAGTAGATGAGTATGTTTTTGTCTGGTTATGGTCCCGTGTTGCTCGAAGGCACTTGGATGACCATACAGCTTGCATTGTTATCACTGTTACTATCCATCATGATTGGATTGATTGGTGCAAGTTCTAAACTCTCTAGTCTTAAATTTGTACGCTATATTGCGACTGCCTACACCACGCTTATTCGAAGCGTTCCCGATCTGGTCATCATGCTGCTGCTATTTTATAGCTTGCAACTGGGGCTGAACTCCATTACCGAATCGTTGCAAATGGAACAAATTGATATTAATCCATTTGTGGCAGGTGTAATTACCTTGGCATTTATTTATGGCGCGTATTTCACCGAAACATTTCGTGGCGCATTTCAAGCAGTACCCAAGGGACAAATTGAAGCCGCTTATGCCTATGGCATGACGTCATTTCAAGTTTTTCGCCGTGTTTTGTTTCCACAAATGATGCGTTTTGCTTTACCCGGTATTGGCAATAACTGGCAAGTCCTGATTAAAGCTACCGCACTGGTCTCACTGATTGGTTTAACCGATATTGTGAAAATTACTCAAGATGCGGGTCGTAGCACCATGCAGGTGTTTTACTTCAGTGTCATTGCCGCAGTGATTTATCTGGCAATTACCACCATTTCAAATTTAATTTTGATGTGGTTAGAACGTCGTTACTCGGTTGGCGTGAAAAAGGGACAACTATGATTGAGATTCTTCAACAATATTGGCAGTCATACCTTTGGACCGATGGTTTTCAAATGACAGGCGTGGCCATGACTGCATGGCTCTTGGTGCTTTCGATTGCGATTGGCTTTGTCTTGGCTGTACCGTTGTCGCTAGCCCGCGTATCAGAAAATCCATTTTTACGCCTGCCTGTTTGGTTCTATACCTATATATTTCGTGGCACGCCACTCTATGTGCAACTGCTCATTATTTACACAGGTATTTATAGCTTCGACTTTATCCATGCCCATGAACATCTGGATGAATTCTTTCGCGAGGGACTCAACTGTACCATTCTGGCTTTTGCATTAAATACTGCGGCGTATACCACTGAAATTTTTGCAGGTGCCATTCGCTCCATTCCCTATGGTGAAATCGAAGCCGCTAAAGCTTTTGGCATGTCTCCGTGGAAACGTTATACCCGTATTATTATTCCATCCATGTTACGCCGTGCTTTGCCGTTCTATGGCAATGAAGTCATTTTGATGCTGCATGCCACCACCATTGCCTTTACCGCAACCGTACCCGATATTCTAAAAATTGCACGAGATGTCAATGCAGCCACTTACGCCACATTTGATGCCTTTGGCATTGCGGCCATCTTGTATGCATGTTTGGCATTTATCTTGATTTGGATTTTTCGTAAATTGGAACAACGCTGGTTGGCGTTTTTAAAACCATCGAATCATTAGGAGAAACATAGATGGAAAACTCAGCAAAACTGGTGATTCGTGATTTACATAAAACCTTCGGGGATAATGAAGTCTTAAAAGGTGTATCCCTTAATGCTAACGCAGGCGATGTGATCAGTATTATTGGTTCTTCAGGTTCAGGAAAAAGTACATTCCTTCGCTGCATCAACTTCTTAGAACAACCCAGTCAAGGTTCCATTCAACTGAATGGTGAGCAACTAGATACTGTGTTGGACAAGTCTGGTAACTTGAAAGCAACCAGCCCCAAACAATTACAGAAAATGCGCACCCAACTGATGATGGTGTTTCAACATTTTAATTTATGGTCGCATATGACTGTACTCGAAAACATCGTGGAAGGGCCGATTCATGTTTTGGGTTTAAAACGTGCCGAAGCTGAAGAACGTGCGCGTAAATACTTAAGAAAAGTCGGGCTGGCTGAAAGTGTAGAAGGTAAATATCCGTCTTTCTTGTCTGGTGGACAACAGCAACGGGTGGCCATTGCACGTGCATTGGCGATGGAACCTGAAGTCATGTTGTTTGATGAGCCAACCAGTGCTTTAGACCCTGAACTGGTGGGTGAAGTATTGAAGGTCATGCAAAGTCTGGCAGAAGAAGGGCGAACCATGATTGTGGTGACCCATGAAATGGGCTTTGCTCGGCATGTCTCCAACCATGTGATTTTCTTGCATCAAGGTAAAATTGAAGAACAAGGTGACCCTAAAGAAGTCTTGATCAATCCCAAAAGTGAACGACTGAAACAGTTCCTTGAAGGCAATTTTAAATAAATGCTTTGTAGGTTACAGCTTACAAAGATTCAGGAAGATGTCTTCTAGATCAGGCTGAATATTTTTCATATGATGAAGACATAGAGAACAGGATGTTCCAAAACATAAAACAATAATGATAAGTGACACCACCAGGATGTGAGGTACGACAGGAGTTATACCTAAGCAGCGCATACGAAAAAAGCCTGACAGGATGTCGGGCTTTTTTTATTTGGACTACAGCCTTATTGCTGCTGTTGTTCTTGCATCCAACGACGTTGCTGTAAACGCTCACCTTCCACTTCACGTTTATTACGCGCAGATTCGTACAACTTGGTACCTTTCAATTCTGGAGGCAAATAGTCTTGCAGTACAAAATGTTCAGGATAGTTATGCGGATATAAATAGTCCACCCCATAGCCTTGCTGTTTCATGAGTTTGGTTGGTGCATTGCGTAAATGTAATGGCACTGGCAAATTCGCCGTTTTTTCTGCCAAATCGAGGGCTTTATTGATTGCCAGATAAGTACTATTACTTTTAGCACTGGTTGCCAAATACACGGCACATTGTCCTAAAATAATCCGTGCTTCAGGCATACCGACCGCTTGAACCGAACGGAAACATTCTCCAGCCAAAAGCAAGGCATTCGGATTAGAATTGCCTATATCTTCCGAAGATGCAATCAGCATGCGACGCGCAATAAATACGGGGTCTTCTCCCCCTTTCAGCATCCGTGCCATCCAATATAAAGCCGCGTCTGGATCACTGCCACGAATCGACTTAATAAAGGCCGAAACTAAGTCATAATGCTGTTCACCTGATTTGTCATACCGCGCAATATTTTGCTGTGCAACACGCACGACAATGGCATTGGTGATAATATTTTCAACGTCTGCTTCAAAGGTACTGGCAATTAGGTCGAGTAAATTCAGTGCCTTACGTGCATCTCCTGCGGCAAACTGCAACAAGGCATCAAATTCTTCAATTTGAATAAAGCGTTGTTTTAAAAAATGATCTTGTTGTATCGCTCGTAGAATCAGTTCCTGAATAGCCTCATTGCTAAGCGTATTTAAGGTATAGACCTGACAACGTGATAATAAGGCACTATTGACTTCGAAGGAGGGGTTTTCTGTGGTCGCACCAATCAGCGTAATCTTGCCCTTTTCCACCGCATTCAATAAAGCGTCTTGCTGTGATTTGTTGAAACGGTGAATTTCGTCAATAAACACCACAGGGGTCAGCAAATCACCACTTTCTGCAATGATTTCCCGTAATTCTTTCACACCCGTATTTAATGCCGACAGACTGACAAAGGGACGATCAACAGCTTGTGCCAGCAACAAGGCAATCGTGGTTTTACCAACACCCGGCGGTCCCCAGAAAATAATCGACGGCAAGTGCCCCTGATCAATCATTTGACGTAATGGTGCTTGCTCTCCCAATAAGTGATCTTGCCCAATAATTTCAGACAAATCACGAGGACGAAGACGTTCTGGAAGCGGAATCTTGGTGTCTGACATATGGTTATTTCAGCCAATAAAGGTGGTTCTAGTCTACACTGGAATGCCAAGCAGACTGAATAGTTGAATGCTGAAGATCCCATTAGAATAGACGGTAATTTAAAATATCCAACAAAGAGGCTGCAAACATTTGCCCATGACTTAAATTTGGGTAAAGCAACAGTTTGCTCTGTACGCCTTGCTGTACAAAATGTGCAATCACATGGCGGTTATCTTGTACGGTATTCGGATTAAAATTTGGGCTCTTTGTCGCAGGATGATTTTGTGCTAAATCCCCTTCCATAATCCATAAAGCTTGGGTCTGATCATGCGACACCGCCTTAGTTTGCATATTTTTCAGAATACGGGCATCCGCCCACGACAAAGACGGACTTGCAGCAAAATAATGACTGAAGTATTGAGCGTGCATCAAACTATCTAATACAAATAGCCCGCCATAAGAATGTCCCCATAAAGCTTGTCGTTGAGGATCTAATTGGGCTTGTCCAGCCACCCAAGGTTGAATTTGGCTTAATAACACTTTACGGAATTCTGCACTGCCCCCACTTAAGCGCTCAGGTTGACGGGGATCTGCTGTGATTTTTCCAGTTTCATCTGTTGGGGTATAATCCAAAGCACGTGCTGTTGTATCAAAAGGCAAGTTGGTGTCATAGCCAATTGCAACCAAAACTGGCGCTTCACGCGTTGCCAATTGCTGCAATACATCTTCAGACAAATAGGACATTACCGAATTACCATCGAGCATAAACAATGCAGGAGATGCTCCTGTTGCTTGGCGTGGAAGACCTAACCAAACTTTATAACGGCGTTGCTGATCGGCAGATTGGAAATACTTGACCTGAAACTGATAGTAGGCGGAGCCCTGTTCCGCAATATTGGTGGTTAAGGCTGCTAAATTCGGTTTGGCTTGTACTTCTGCATAGATCATCAAGCTAAAGCCACACACCAAAAATAGCGCAGACTTGAATGAGAAATGAAACACTGGCAGATCTCTAAAAACCACAAAAGAGATCAAATACTATCTGTATTAAGAATCATTATCAATTAAATGCATCTTATTTTATCTGCGAGTTAACGCACCCAACGCACAATATATTCATCGATCTGTTCTTCATCGACTTCTATTTCAGAGATACAACGGCCCGCAGCCGACTTTCTGGCTTTAATTACACTCTGCCGTGAACCTGTATTTAAATAATGCCACGAAGGTAAACTTTTTCCTTCATCTAAGCGCCGATATGCACAACTCGCAGGTAACCAATGAATCTGTCTTAATTTTTCTGGCGTCAGTTGAATACAATCTGGGACATATTGCAAACGCTCAGAATAGTCACTACAACGCGCGGTCGTACAATCCAATAGCTTACACGCTACTTTGGTATACGCGACTTCTTGCGTATCTTCGTCCTCTAGTTTCACTAAACAGCACAAGCCACAACCATCACATAAAGCCTCCCACTCTTGAGTATTTAGGGCTTCAAGCGGATATTTTTTCCAGAACTGCGGGCGTAATTTACTAGACATGGTGGGCAAAAACTAAAAATAACATAATTATTATATCAATAAATTCCTGCAACAATGCAGCAATCTCTTTTACGTTAAATCATAGACTTACTCCAATATGCGAACATTTTTTAGACAAAAGATCAACATTCCAACAATTCACCCGAACCTATACTGAATGCAAGACAACAACAACATGGAGAAGACTTATGTTCCGTTGGGCGATTATTTTTGCAGTGATTGCATTAATTGCAAGCTTACTCGGCTTTGGTGGTGTTGCAGGGCTATCCAAAGACTTTGCTGTGATCTTATTGGTCATTGCCGTCATTTTAGCTATCGTTGGCTTCATCTCTAGAGGGAAAGTTTAGAATACGGTCATCAAATGTACTTCATAAAAAAAGAAGGATTTTTCCTTCTTTTTTTATGTTTAAACGGATAGTTTAAGCATAGAAACCCCACGTTCTACTCATATTTTTTATTTTCACCCAATGAAATATTTTTTATGAATTTATTTTAATTTCAATAATTTAAACCAATTAAGCAAAATATACAGATGTTTTTTTACACTTCTTCACCACCATGACGTGATTTTTTCAAAATCATCGATTATTTTATGCTTTAATCATTCAACTCTCGTACTCAATAATACTAAGGACAAAAGGATGACCACCAACATTCAAACCCGTGAAATCGAATATACTGCTGCAGATGGTACGCGCTTAATTGGATATTTTGCTGCACCAAGCACTGCTGAACCTGTTGCAGGTATTTTGGTCTCACCTGAATGGTGGGGGCGTAATGAATACACAGAACAACGTGCACGTGAACTGGCAGAACATGGCTATGCAGCCTTCGCTATTGATATGTATGGTAATAAAAATGTGACCACGTCTGCGGCGCAAGCCAATGAATGGATGATGCAAACCTTCCAAGCCCCAGACACCATTGTGACTCGTGCGTCAGCAGGTTTAGCGACTTTGGCTGCACAAACCGAAGTAAATGCAGATAAACTGGCTGCAATTGGCTTCTGTTATGGCGGTAAAGTGATTTTGGATTTGGCACGTTCGGGTGCTGAACTGAAAGCTGTGGTGACCTTCCACGCCAACCTGTCGGCACAAGCGCCTGCCCAAGCCGGTCAGGTTAAAGCTGAAATTTTGGTCTTGCATGGTGAACTCGACAGCATGGTTAGCTTAGATGATGTTGCACATTTCCGTGAAGAAATGTATGCCGCTCAAGTTCCACATGAAGTCATTGTCTTTGAAGATGCAAAGCATGGTTTCAGTAACCCACAAGCAGATGAAAGAGCCAAAGCCAATGGTGTAGACTTAGGCTATAATGCTGAAGCGGAACGACAAGGGCTTGAAGCCATGTATGAGCTACTGCAACGTCGTTTAGCTGAATAAAAAAATAGAAACGTGGATGTTGGCTGTATCCAACATCATTTTTGAATTTCAATGCTTTGTAAAGAGGACAAGATAATGACTGAGAACAACTGCCCATACTGCAATTTCGATGAGTTTGATATCATTGATAAAAATGAGTTTGGTGTGATTCTACCTGAGCCAAATGCACTCTCTAAAGGACATTGCGTCATTATCCCTCTACGCCATGTCAGCTCTTTCTTTGATATTACTGACAAAGAACGTAAAAGTTTAATGTCGCTTTTAGAACTGGCTCGCAATGAACTCCAGCTGCGTCATCAACCTACAGGTTTTCACATCGGCTTTAACGATGGCTCGGTGTTTGGTGAAGCATCTGAACATTTGCACATCCATATTATCCCTCGTTATGATGACCAACCGCTAAAACTCGATGCGCGTTGGGGCATGTTAAACGAAGCTTAATCTGCCACCCAGAAAAAAATGATGCGATCGCATCATTTTTTTATGCCTAAATTTCCTGTCAAGACTCAGCAAAAATCAGGATGTCTCCGCTATACTAAGTCGCTTGAAATTGTATTGAGTTCACATGTCTTCGTTTTCTTTCTCAGATGCCCTATTAGACTGGTTCGACCTGCATGGTCGCCATGACCTGCCTTGGCAAGTGGCAGACAATCCCTACCAAGTATGGGTTTCCGAGATTATGTTGCAACAGACTCAAGTCAAAACCGTACTGCAATATTTTGAACGCTTTGTGCAACGCTTCCCCACAGTTGAAGATTTAGGTCGTGCCTCTTGGGATGATGTTGCTCCTTACTGGGCAGGTTTAGGCTACTATGCGCGTGCGCGTAACTTGCACAAAGCCGCAGCAATCGTAGCGCAGCAAGGTCATTTCCCGAACAACTTAGAAGATTGGATGGCACTGCCAGGCATCGGACGCTCCACGGCGGGTGCATTAATGTCCTTAGGTTTACGACAATATGGCGTAATTATGGATGGCAACGTAAAACGCGTGCTCGCCCGTTTCTTTGCCATTGAAGAAGATCTCAGCAAACCAATCCATGAACGTGCCCTGTGGCAACTGGCAGAACAACTGTGCCCAGAACAACGGAATCATGACTATACCCAAGCCATTATGGACTTAGGGGCAACCATCTGTACCCCGAAAAAACCGTTGTGTTTGTATTGCCCCATGCAGCAACACTGCAAAGCCCATCAACAGGGCTTAGAAACTGAACTACCGTATAAAAAGCCCAAGAAAGCGGTTCCTGTAAGATCGGCACAAGTGATGGTGTTGCAGTGCCAAGATCAATGGCTATGGTTACAACGTCCCAATACTGGATTGTGGGGCGGATTATGGAGTCTACCCATCTATGACGACTGTGCTGAATTGAGTCGCACCACACAAATGTTAGGTCTAAAACCAAACAGCAATAATGCGCAAATCTCACATAGTTTTACGCATTTTACGTGGCTACTTGACGCGATTTGTTTCCACGTGGAACCAGAACAAAAAGAGCATATTGCCATTGAACTCTCAGGCACATGGTACACGCCACAAAAAGCTACACAAATGGGGCTACCTACTGCCATGAAAAAATTGATCTCTGCCTTATAGATATGACATAGTCTGAAACTGAAAGTTTAGCTTCTTGAAAATCACAATAATCAAAAGGAAAAATTGTGCTTCGTCAGTTTGCGATTAGCAGTTTAACAATCGGTCTTTTGGCACTCACCGCCTGTACGTCGACACCGAAGAAGACAGGCTCTGGGCTGCCTCCATCTACCGTACAAGACTTACAACGTACGCCGCTCAAATCAAACTTACCCATTCCTGTACAAAATATTAAAACCAAACAATTGACCGATACATGGGGTGCTTCACGCAGTCAGGGACGTCGACATGAAGGCATCGACATTATGGCTCCACGTGGAACCAAAGTGTATAGCACCACCGAGGGATTAATTGCTGACTTACGCGATAACAATTTGGGTGGTAAAGTAATTTGGGTGTTGGGGCCCAGTGGCTCTTGGCATTATTATGCACACTTAAATGAGCACAAACGCGGACTGGCCGTTGGAGATTATGTCAAAAAAGGCGATCTGATTGGCTATGTCGGCAACACGGGAAATGCTCGACAGACTGCACCCCATTTGCATTATGGCATTTATTTAGCAGGTAAAGGTCGCGGTGCAGTCAATCCTTTTCCATATTTACGTTAATTTTTTTAGGAAATACACATGTCTGAAGTGTTGATGAATCGTCTGGTTGAATTTGCAGAATCAGGCAATCAACAAAAAATTGTGGTTGCAGGACAAAGCTATCAGGGCTGGGTCATGGAAATTACCGAAGATGCCCTGTTGATCAGTACGGGTTTTGCAGACAAATCAGGCAAAGATTTCTGGATTTCGTTTAACGATCTACAACATGCCACCTTATTCTATTGGAACAACAAAACAGACCAATGGGTAGATTTCACTTTATAAATCGATAACCACATAGAGAGGAACAATGACTAAACAACGCTGTGGCTGGTGTACCGAGGATCCTCTCTACATTGCCTACCATGATCATGAATGGGGGCAACCTGTGCATGATGAACAACATTTATTTGAAATGCTCTGTCTCGAAGGACAGCAAGCGGGTCTCTCTTGGATTACCGTACTGAAAAAACGGGAAAGTTATCGCCAACATTTTTTTCAGCATCCGATTCAACAGATTGCCGAGCTGAGCGATGCTGAGCTAGAAGCCAAATTACAAGATGCTGGGCTGATTCGACACCTTGGCAAACTACACGCCATTCGGGAGAATGCACGGGCTTGGCAAAGTCTAAAACAACAAGAAAATGTCGTGGATTGGTTATGGAGTTTTGTCAGCCACAACCCTATTCTGAATGCGGTGCCCAACTATAAAACGGCACCCGCACAAACTGAAATTAGTCAGCAAATGTCCAAAGCCTTAAAGAAAAAGGGCTTCAAATTTGTGGGGCCAACCACCTGTTATGCCTTTATGCAAGCCGTGGGTATGGTCGATGATCACGAAGACCATTGTCCCGCCAAAAATACAACAAAATAGTCCCCCATAAAAACAGAGGATGCCATCATGAGTAATAATCTGATCAATAGCTATGCCGCCCTACATGCAGGCGAGGCACTGGTACCCTTTCAATTTGATGCAGGCGAACTGCTACCACATCAAGTTGAAATTAAAGTGGAATATTGTGGACTCTGTCATTCTGATGTTTCAGTGATTGAGAATCAGTGGGGGAATTCCGTTTACCCTGTGGTCGCTGGGCATGAAGTGATTGGCACCATCTTAAGCATGGGTTCAGAAGCCAAAGGACTACAGATAGGTCAACGCGTAGGGTTGGGTTGGACTGCGGAAAGCTGTCAATACTGTGATCCATGTGTGGCAGGACAGCCTGTATTATGTAGCAGTGGCAGCACCGCCACCATTGTGGGTCATGCTGGTGGCTTTGCTGATAAAGTCCGAGCGGCATGGCAATGGGTCATTCCGCTGCCTGAAGATTTAGACCCTGAAAGCGCAGGTCCTCTGCTCTGTGGAGGGATTACCGTTTTTGATCCTTTGCTCAAACACCATATCCAAGCCACCCATCATGTCGGTGTGATTGGCATTGGTGGCTTAGGGCATATCGCGATTAAGTTACTCAAAGCATGGGGCTGTGAAATCACCGCTTTTACGTCAAGTCTGGACAAGACTGATGAACTTAAAGCCATGGGCGCAGACCATGTGGTAAATAGCCGCGATGTAGATGCACTGAAAACCCAGCGAGGCAAATTTGATCTGTTGCTCAGTACGGTTAATGTCACACTAAATTGGCCTGCTTATATCAGTACCCTAGCACCAAATGGCACCATCCATCTGTTAGGCTTGCCACTAGAACCCATCAAGTTTAATGCGGGTAGCCTGATTGGCGGCGCAAAGTCAATCACAGGCTCCCCCACAGGTTCACCTGCTGCATTACGTCAACTGCTCAAGTTCGCTGCACGTAAAAATATTGCGCCACAAATTGAACTGTTCCCAATGTCACAACTGAATCAGGCCATAGAGCGTTTGCACTCAGGTCAAGCACGTTATCGGATTGTGCTTCAAGCCGACTTTGAATCAAGCACAACATAATCCAATTGCCGTCGAGTCCAATCTGCCAAGCACTCAATCGCTTGGCGGATCTCGGCGGATAATTCATGACCTGCATTTAACCGTATGCAATTTTTATAACGCTGCTCTTCTCCAAAAACGATACCGGGCACAATACTGATGCCTTGCTGTTGGGCATAATGATACAAATCCAAACTATGAATGGCTTCAGGCAACTGTAACCACAGTGCATAGCCGCCTTTGGGCTGATTCAAGCGAATCTCGATACCTGAAAAAGCCTGAATTAAAAATTGCCGATATTGCTCGACCTGCTGCATTAAACTGGGTTTTAAACGATTCAAATGCTCTCGATAGGCGCGACTATAAATCAAATCGGCCAAGCCCAATTGCAAGGGGGTATTCACCGCAACATGTCGAGTCAGAAGTTGTGCCCGTAAATGGTTTAAACGTGACGGCATGCAAAACCACCCCACCCGATAAGCAGTAGATAAGGACTTGGAAACCGAGCCACAGTAAATGACATAACCCTGTCGATCCCAGTACTGAATCGGCAATGGCCGTTTTAAATCAAAACTACATTCGGCATAAATATCATCTTCAATGACATAACACTGATATTGAGCTGCCAACTGGGCAATTTTTTCTTTTTCTGCGGGGCTTAAACAAAAGCCTAAAGGGTTTTGAAAATTGGCAGTGAGTAAGCAGGCCTTGGCTCCCGAATCACGCATCGCCTGTTCAAATCGATTCAGATCAAACCCATTGGCATGCGCTGGAACTTCCACAATTTTGCGATTCAGACTCGCCAACAATTGCAACTGCCCATTAAAGTTGGGCGTCGGTACAATAATGCTATCGCCTTCTTGGGTCAGAGTTTGAATCACCACCGACAAAGCAGGCATGCAACCATTGCTGATATAAATATCTTCAGCTGCCATGTAAATGCCATCTTCTGCCCAATGTGCCGACAAAGCCTCTCTTAAACGTCGATGTCCCTGTTTATCACTATACAAAAAATCTTCAGGTTTACTGTGTTTCAGCGCACGCTGAATGGAACGGCGAAGTGCCTCTACAGGCACTAAATTCGGTGACAGTTGAATAGCCCCCAAATGAATCATTTGATCATGAATGGAGGCCTCTTGAATTTCAATTTGCAGTTCTAAATTAGACACGTCTCGAGCCGTCACCGCAAAATCGACATGCTGCGGCACAGCGACTGCCAAAGCTTGTGGTTGCACAAAGTAACCTGCTTGAGGTTTTGCCGTAATTAAGCCTTGTGCCTCTAATAGTTCATAACAGCTTTTGGCGGTGTTGAGGCTGACTTGTTGCGATTGGGCAAAATGACGCAACGAACTCAAGCGCTGCCCTGCCCCCAATTCTCCCGCATAAATTTTCTGTGCCAACTGGTGTGCCAAATCCCGATATTGAATGCCCATCACTGTACTCATTTTTTAATATATTTTGTATCTGTAACCAAGAATACACCCTGCCTATGCTAAGCGTACAGTTCATTTTTACTTGGGGAAAATCAATATGTATCGTTTTAGCTTGGTCGTACTCACCCTGTGTCTTGTCGCCTGCCAACCGAGCACATCAATTTGGCAACAGCAACATGATTTTATTTGTCAGTCTTTAATTGAAGGTTTTTTAAAAACGTCGGGACAACAAAACTTTGAATTGAACCAGAAAAGCGATGTCATGGATAGCGTCATCCCGCAGCGCCTGTTTAGCTATCAATCTGGCTCAACCCGTACCACCTTAATCGGTGAAACACAGCGAAAAGAGTTACAGTTTGTCTGTTGGAACGAGGCTCAACATTTTACGATTGCTCAACAGGATTCGAACCATGCACCACGACAAGCGCTGTTAACCGTTCAAATTCATTTGCCTAAAACTACAGATACATGGCAAGTTTCTGCGCCAAAAACTCAATGAACAGGCGAACCCGTTTCGGTAAGTGCTCTTGTTGGTAGTACACCGCATGGATTTTTTGATAATGTAATTCAATCTGATCTTCAAATAGCGCCACCAAACGTCCTGCGTGGAGATCATCTTGAACCAAAAAACGCGATAAACAGGTAATCCCAGTACCGTTCAGCACCAACTGACGTACGGTTTCCCCATTCGATGCCTTGATTTTGGGATGAATATTGAGACGTTGTCCCTGCAACATTAAGGGCCAAGTATTTAAATGCGTGGGCTGGGTAAAACCCAGCAAAAGGTGCTGCAACAACTGCTCAGGCTGGTTGGGCGTGCCATGTTGGGCTAAATAATCAGGACTGGCCACAATATACAGGCGGCTACGACATAACAGTTTGGCATGTAAGCTGGAATCATTTAACTCGCCAAAACGAATCGCTACATCGGTTTTATGTTCCAGTAAATCAATAATCTGATCGTGATTATTCAATTCAATTTCAATCTTCGGATATTGCTGCATGAACTCTTGAATCAGCGGCACAATCACATGCAGTACAAAAGGCGTCGCAGAATCGACCCGAATGAGACCTGAAATATCATGATCAGATTTTAATAAAGCATCTTCAGCTTCGGTCAAATCATTCAAAATCTTGCGCGATTTTTCCAGAAACAACTGCCCTTCTTGCGTCAGTTTCAACTTGCGCGTAGTCCGTTCCAGCAGGGTCACCTTGAGTTTGCTTTCCAAGCGCTGCAAGGCACGACTAACACCCGATGTGGTTTGTCCTAATTGCTCCGCAGCTTTCACAATCGAGCCACTTTCGACAATCTGGACAAAAGCATTTAATTCTTCAATGGTCGATTTCATCGTCATTTTATTGATTATTGGTCAAGAATATTTTGCAAATTCCTAGATTTTTCCACAACAGTTATTTCAGCAAAATAGCTCTATCTTTAAAAAGTTCGGTTGAGAAAAACATGATTGTTCCAAAAATGGGAATGGGTACCTTTCGCTTGACGGGTGCAACGGTAAGGGATGCGGTTCAGACTGCGCTTGACGTCGGCTATCGAGCCATTGATACGGCACAAATTTATGGCAATGAAGCTAAAATTGGTCAAGCCATTGCCAACAGTGGTGTACCCCATCATGAATTATTTTTGACCACCAAAATCTGGACTGAAAATTACGCTCCAGAGCAATTGATTCTGAGCTTAAAACAGAGCCTACAAAAATTAGGCACGGATGCTGTGAATTTGACGTTAATTCATTGGCCTGCCCCACAACTGGGCGTTTCAATTGAGGAAGTGATGCAAGCCTTGCTGCATGCCAAGCAATTAGGACTGACCGAACATATCGGCATCTCAAATTTTAATATTGCCCTAACCCAACAGGCAATTAACAGTATTGGACTCGAGCATATTGCCACCAATCAAATTGAACTGAGTCCTTATTTACAAAATCGTCCCTTGGTCAGTTATCTGCAACAGCAACAGATTGATGTGACCTCTTACATGACTTTGGCCTATGGCAAAGTGCTGCAAGATCCTGTCTTACAGACTATTGCCCAGCACATCCATGCCAGTCCCGCGCAAGTGGCATTGGCATGGGCGCTGCAACAAGGTTATGCCGTCATTCCCTCTTCTACACAACGGGCGCATTTGTGGGCAAATTTAAAAGCGCAAGATTTACAGCTCACTCCTGAACAGATGCAGGCAATTGCTGAACTCGACCGAAACTCACGTGAGGTAAATCCTGAACAACTCGCTCCCGAGTGGGACTAGGGCAATCCGATGAAAGTGAATGATCCGTTATTGGCGCTGGCAATAGGCGCCTTTGCCATTGGAACCACAGAATTTTCCCCCATGGGCTTTTTACCTGAAATTGCCCGTGATCTGAGTATTTCTATTCCGCAAGCAGGTATGCTTATCAGTGCCTATGCGATTGGGGTGATGTTGGGCGCCCCATTGATGACACTGTGGTTTAGCCGCTATTCCAAACGACGTGCCCTGATTCTGCTTATGCTGATTTTTACCGTGGGGAATCTTTTGGCTTACTTTGCCCACAGCTATTCCAGCTTAATGCTGGCACGCCTCATAACCAGTTTAAATCATGGTGCATTCTTTGGTATTGGTGCTGTAGTCGCCGCCAGTGTGGTGCCCAAAGAGAAACAAGCCCGGGCTGTCGCAGCCATGTTTATGGGACTGACCCTAGCCAATATTGGCGGTGTTCCATTCGCCACTTGGGTGGGGCAACATATTGGTTGGCGCATTGCTTTTCTGAGCATCGCTCTATTGGGCATAATCACCATGCTTGCACTCTGGAAAGCACTGCCCGAAGGTCAAGCCAGTGCTCGACCCAATATTGTTCAGGAACTCAAGGTACTCCGTCGCTTACCTGTGGTTTTGGCATTATTGACCACAGTCCTGAGCTCAGGCGCAATGTTCGCGCTGTATACCTACATTGCACCCAGTTTGCAAAACTTCACTCAGGCTACACCCAGCCTGATCACGTTCATGTTGGTTCTGGTTGGGATGGGCTTTTCAATTGGCAATCATCTGGGGGGCAAATTCGCAGATCGCTCACTGGATCGGACGCTATTGGGCTTTCTCAGCTTACTCTGCATCATGATGTTGCTGTTTCCATGGTTGGCGCAAACCGCCATTGGGGCAGCCATTGCATTAACCCTCTGGGGTGCAGCTGCATTTGCAGTGGTTCCCCCCTTACAAATGCGCGTTATGTCGGTTGCACATGAAGCCTCTGGGCTGGCCTCTTCGGTCAATATTGGTGCCTTTAATTTAGGCAATGCCTTAGGTGCACTGGCGGGTGCCAGCGTACTCAGTTTTGGACTCAGCTATACGGCGGTGGCATGGATCGGGGCACTATTAAGTGGTCTCGCCTTGCTGTTGATCGGCTTACAAAAAATGTTACTGAACAAACAGCTTGTGCAAAGCCAAACATAAAAAATAGAGCCTCAATGTCTTGAACACTAAATCCATGTCGATTTTAACATCATATTGACTAGCGTAATGCGATTGGCAAAGCTGCATAATTCCGCGGTTTTGCCAATTCATCCTTCATTTTTAACAACATTTGATATGGCTGCTGCTCGACAAATAAATTCACAGCACTCAGCGGAATAGAACCGTCTGGATCAGCATAGCCATAGGTCGAAACTTTGACCTTCTGCTTCCCCAGTTTCTGAAAGGTCCAATCACCTTCATAACGGCTTAAACGTACATAATTTGGATTTAACGGATAGCCTTGATTCACAGCCTTGTTTTGAATATGAATCATGCCTTGGGCATCTTTACTCATTTTCCCCTTTACCACCAAATCTCGGTCTTTTAAAGGAAAGGGAAAATCCAGCACCATATACAACAGAAACTCGCCTTTGCTGTCGTCACGAGATAAGACTTTGACACTGCCCATATAAGGCACCCATTTGGGCGCTTGTTCCACATCCAAAATCAGGGCAGCTGCCTTTTCAATCGGGACATCAAAATGGGTTTCGGCTTTATACAACACCACAGGGTTTGTACTATTTTGATAGGTCCAAACTTTGATATTTTGCTTGTTAATACTGAGTTTGGCATTGTCGATAGACTTGGCCTGTGCTGTAGCAAACAAGGCTACAGCACAGCAAGTGATGAGTTTTATTTTCATTTAATTCAGCTTTTTATTTTAATTTTATGCAAATGTTTTAGCAAATTCAGATCTGTGTTTTACACCTGAATATCATTAAAACCCAGTACATCTTTCATGTCATATTTGCGTGCGTCACGCCCAACCACCCATGCTGCGGCACGAACGGCACCCGAAGCAAAATTCATGCGGTTGGTGGCTTTGTGGGTAATTTCTACACGCTCACCTTCACCAATAAACATTGCAGTGTGTTCACCCACAATGTCACCGCCACGAATGGTTTGAAAACCAATGCTTTGACGTTCACGTGGACCAGTATGACCTTCACGGCAATATACGGCATCTTGTTTCAAGTCGCGACCTAAAGCATCTGCAATGGCTTCACCCATCATTAAAGCTGTACCTGATGGCGCATCGACTTTATGGCGGTGATGCGCTTCAATGATTTCAATATCGACGGTATCGCCAAAGACTTTTGATGCCAGTTCCAATAATTTAATCGATACATTCACACCCACAGAATAGTTGGCTGCATAGACCACAGGCGTATGAGTTGATGTTTCATCAAGAAGTGCTT
Organism: Acinetobacter sp. ANC 4173; assembly: GCF_004331255.1. Lineage (GTDB taxonomy): Bacteria > Pseudomonadota > Gammaproteobacteria > Pseudomonadales > Moraxellaceae > Acinetobacter. Next base: position 71,998 of record NZ_SJOF01000016.1, read on the forward strand.
TTTGCTCATCATTCATGCCAGTGGTACCAATGACCATGGCGACACCCGCTTCACGGCAAAGCTTTAAGTGCTGTTCGGTGGCAACAGGGCCAGTAAAATCAATCACCACATCACATACAGGTAAGATTTCTTGCAGACTGCCCACAATCTTCACACCAATGTTGCCAATGCCTGCAAGCTCACCGGCATCTGAACCCACTAAACTGCTTTCTGGTCGCGCAACCGCAGCAGCCAGTTGATAGCCCGCTTGTTGTACCGCTTGAATCAGAACGCGCCCCATACGACCGCCTGCACCCAATACCCCAATACGTGGATTTGTAGACATAATCCGTTCCTAATCTCGAATTTAAAATTGCCTTTACTATAGCAAAACTCTGGAACACGACTAAGTTGTAATCTAATTTTTTCGCAAAAATCTTGGTTGAATCGATTTAAACTTCAGATTGTCCTATCTCAACGCATCGAGATAGTGAAGAATTAGATCATGACGTAGCTTTATATCGAAAAAAATCTTTAAAAATGAAAATGAAGTCTCTCTTTTTTCACACAATTTACATCTTGCTTACGCAGACTAGCCATCACGAATCATCAAGATAAAAATTGTCAGGAGACTTTCTATGCATTCGAAAAAAATAATACTCGCTTTACTGTGTACTGTTGCTGCTCATGTGTATGCTGAACCTGCTGCCCAATCTGGCGACAGCGTTGACAGTTTGGCTGGGGTTAAAATTATGACCACCGTTAATGGTCAACCTGGAAGCCTGGCCGAACGTAAGGCAACCAATGCCACTCAAGCATCCGTGAGTGCAGCGCAACCACCTATTGAAGAAACGGTGAGTGTTGAAGCAATTGATGCCCCGATCGCACAATAAAACAGACATAAAAAAAGGGCATGTTTTACACGCCCTTTTTTTATTGCTTTGAATTAATCAAACAAACGATCAAAGAATGACTTTTTCTTTGGCGAAGAGTTATTGTCTTCACCATCTAAAGTCACTTGCAGTTCTTTCAACAATTCACGTTGACGCGCTGTCAAGTTCACAGGTGTTTCCACCACAATACGGCAGAGTAAATCACCCTGCATACTGGTACGTACAGGTTTGACCCCTTTGCCACGTAAACGGAACATTTTTCCAGTTTGCGTGCCTTCAGGAATTTTCAAACTCACACGACCTTCCAGCGTTGGAATCTCAATTTCTTTACCCAAAGCGGCATCCGCAATGCTTACAGGCACATCCATATACAGATCTGCACCATCACGTTGGAAAATTTCGTGTTCACGTACCACAACTTCTACGTATAAGTCACCCGATTGACCATCACGAATGGCTTCACCTTTACCGCTTAAACGAACGCGATCGCCATTGTCTACCCCAGCAGGAATCGTCACTTCTAAAGTTTGCTGACGGTCAGAGACACCTGAACCATGACATTTTTGACAAGGGTTTTTAATAATCTTGCCTTGGCCACGACAGGTACCACAAGTTTGCTGTACCGAGAAAAAGCCTTGCTGCATACGCACTTGACCTGCCCCATGACAGGTTTTACACGTTTCAACATCGTTCGGGTTTTTAGAACCTTTACCGTCACAGCTGTCACATGGTGCTGGCGCTGTAAAAGTAATGGTCTTTTTGACCCCTTTTACTGCTTCTTCTAGGGTGAGTTCCATAACATAACGTAAGTCAGAACCACGGCGTTGGCGCTGCTGACCACGTCCGCCCCCACCAAAGGCTCCACCGAAAATATCACCAAATTGGCTGAAAATATCTTCTGCACTGAAACCGCCGAAGCCACCTCCACCGCCGCCACCTTCAAATGCACCATGACCCATACGGTCATACATGCTGCGCTTTTCGCTGTCGGAAAGAATTTCATACGCTTCCGAAGCTTCTTTAAACTTTTCTTCAGCTTCAGGATTGTCTGGGTTACGGTCTGGATGATATTTCATCGCCAACTTACGGTAGGCTTTTTTAATTTCATCATCACTAGCGGTTTTAGCGACACCTAAAACCTCATAATAATCACGTTTAGCCATAGCTGGCGATGCTCCTCACGGAATTTCATTTGATACTGAACAATGCTCTGAAATTGGGGGTGAAACGTGATTTTACAAGGGGAAAATGCTAAAAAATTTACAAATTTTAGAAAACCGCTTTATTTTTTATAAACTTAGAAAGCCCTTTAATCCAAGCATTCAGTAGATATAAAAAGGCAATCAATCCAAATACCACGCCTGCAACAGTACAACCCGTGACCCAAAGCGCGCTATTCCAAGTGAAGAAACATAAAGGAATAAACCACAAGGCCGCAAATAAACTGAGTACGGTATAAATAATGATATTTCGTATAATCCAAAGGGCTTGGGCTTGTAACCAGACTTCAGTGTCCATTTGGGTCACTTTACGGGCAAACCAATAAGCAAAAATACCGCTGATAATGGTAAATAATGCCAAAAACATGAAGACATAAGAAATCGCGATAGAACGGCGATACTTGGTTAAACTGTCTTGCTTCATGTGCGATTAAACCTCATTACTACATCTTTGTTTTTTTTAATATGTAGCAAAATTCCTAAACTGAAATTTAATAAAAATATAAGGTGCTACTATATTGAAATTTTCGAACTTTCGCACCTGATATTACTAAAATATTTTGTACTAAGCGGTCTTTTTCACCTTAAACCATTGCGCATATAAAGCAGGTAAAAAGAATAGTGTGAGCAAAGTCGCAACTATTAAGCCACCCATAATCGCCACCGCCATCGGCCCAAAGAAAATACTGCGTGATAATGGGATCATGGCCAGAACTGCGGCCAGTGCAGTTAACAAAATTGGACGGAAACGGCGTACGGTCGCTTCAATAATCGCCTCCCATGCGGTTTGTCCTGCTGCACGGTCTTGTTCAATTTGATCAATCAAAATCAAAGAATTCCGCATAATCATGCCAGAAAGGGCAATCGTGCCCAACATCGCCACAAAACCAAATGGCTTATTAAACAATAACAAGAATAATACCACCCCAATTAAACCAAGCGGTGCCGTGAGTAAGACCATACTGGCGCGGGAAATACTTTTAAGTTGAATCATCAACAAGGTCATGACCACGGCCAAGAACAGTGGCATGCCCGCATTGACTGACTTTTGCCCGCGGGCCGATTCTTCGACGGTCCCCCCGACGTCTAACAAATAACCCGCGGGCAATTCTGCACGGACTTGCTGCATGGCATCGGACAATTCCGCCACCACCGTTGCGGGTTGTAATTTGGTACGAATATCCGCGCGCACGGTAATGGTCGGTAAACGATTACGATGCCAAATCAACCCCTCTTCAAAACGGTATTCAATTTTGGCAATCTGGGCCAATGGTACAAAAGTCCCTTGGGTAGTCGGTACTGCCAAACTGGCCAGTGATTCTACGCTCAAACGCTCCGCTTCATCGCCGCGTAAACGAATATCAATTAACTCGCGCTTTTCACGGTAGGGTTGCAATACCGCTCCCTGAATTGAACTATTCAGGAAATTGGCTAAATCTACGCTCGAAACTCCCATTTGGCGGGCACGGTCTTGATCGATCTGCAATTGAATAATCTTGCTGGGTTCACCCCAATCTAAATGCACATTGGTGGTATTCGGATTTGCCCCCACTACAGCAGCAACTTTTTGCGCCGATTGGCGAACCGAATTGAGATCTTCTCCCGAAATACGATACTGAATTGGATAGCCTACAGGTGGACCATTTTCCAATAAGGAAACCCGTGTCCGCACTTCAGGCAGTAATTGACGAATCTGCTGCTCTAGAGAGTGGCGAATGTCATTGCGATCATCTAAAGAGGATGCCAGCACCACAAACTGAGCAAAACTGGTTTGGGGCAATTGCTGATCTAAAGGTAAATAAAAACGCGGCGAACCTGTCCCCACATAAGCCACATAATTTTCAATCCCGTGTTGTTTCGAAAGGAAATGCTCGACTTTTTTCACGGCCGCTTCTGTGGCTTTGAGAGAAGCGCCTTCTTCAAGTTTTAAATCCACTAAAATTTCAGCACGATTCGACGAGGGGAAAAATTGTTGCGGCACCCATTTAAACATCAACACGGAGAGCACAAACATACCCAAGGTTGCGGCAATCACCGTTTTACGATAGGTCACACACCAGTTGACCCATGCGCGAAAACGTTGATAAAACTGGGTCTGATAGGGATCATGTTCTAGGCCGTGCACCATAACAGGCTGTGGCGCAGTTTTTTTTCTAAAGCGTGCCCAAAGCCTTTGATACCAAGGTGCTCGAGTCGGCCGTTGCTGAAAATCAGGCAATAACTTATCTCCCAAATAAGGGACAAACAGTACCGCAGCAAACCAAGACACAATTAACGCAATGGTCACCACCTGAAAAATGGAACGGGTATATTCTCCCGTGCTAGAAGCCGCAGTGGCAATCGGCAAGAATCCTGCGGCAGTAATTAATGTCCCCGTCAGCATCGGAAATGCCGTGGTTTTCCACGCAAACCCCGCGGCTTGCAAGCGGCTATAGCCTTGTTCCATGCGAATCGCCATCATTTCGATGGCAATAATGGCATCATCGACCAACAAACCGAGGGCTAAAATCAGTGCGCCTAAAGAAATTTTATGCAGCCCGACATCAAATAAATTCATGCCTGCAAAGGTCATGGCCAGTACCAGTGGAATGGAAAATGCCACCACCAAGCCAGTACGGAAACCCAAAGAAAAGAAACTCACCAACAGCACAATCATCACGGCCTCGGCCAAGACTTTCATGAATTCATGTACGCTGCGTTCAACTGCGACTGGCTGATCAGAGACTTTTTGTAGCTGCATCCCCAAAGGTAAGCTTTTCTGCAAGGTTGCAAACTCGGCCTGCAAGTTTTCCCCCAAAGCCAGAATATCGCCTCCCTTACGCATCGAAACCGCAATACCAATGCCGTTTTCACCCATAAAACGCATGCGTGGCTGGGCAGGTTCACTAAAGCCGCGATACACCTCTGCCACATCGCCCAATTGGATGGTTTGACCATTGACCAACAATGGCATTTTTTTCAGGTCTTCGACGTTATGCAACTGACCACTCACGCGAATTTGAATACGATCGGTCTGAGTTTCAAAATAACCTGCGCTGGCTATGGCATTTTGTTGCTGTAAAGCCTGCTGAATCGCAGTGATAGGAATGCCTAGTTGCGTGGCTTTGGTATTGGATAAATCTATCCAAATTTTCTGATCTTGCAGCCCAATTAAATCCACCTTACCCACATCTTGGACCCGCTGTAATTGCAGCTGTAAGCGGTCGGCATATTCTTTGAGTACCGCATAATCAAAGCCCTTGCCCGTGAGTACGTAAATATTGCCGAAGGTATCGCCAAACTCATCATTAAAAAATGGGCCTTGCACATCACTCGGCAGTTCATGCCGAATGTCATTGACCTTTTTACGTACGTCATACCAGACATCAGGAATTTGTGCCGAGTGCAACGAATCTTTCGCAAAAAAAGTGACCAACGACTCCCCAGGACGTGAGTACGCCATAATGCGCTCATAATTGCCTGTGCTCATGAGTTCTTTTTCAATACGGTCAGTCACTTGCAGCGACACTTGCTTCGCTGTTGCACCCGGCCAATAGGTTTGCACCACCATGACTTTAAAGGTAAACGGCGGATCTTCACTTTGCGACAACTTGGAATAGGACACCATGCCGACGATGCCCAACAAGATCATCAAATACAGAACTAAGCCTTTGTTTTTCAGTGCCCATTCCGACAGGTTAAAATTCATGATTTCGCTCCTGTCGCAGACTTGGTACTAGACAGTTGCACTGCTCGATTTTCTCGATCAATCGGGCGAATTTTTTGTTGCTCATGCAACAGATGTACGCCCCCAATCACCACATAATCCTCTGGTTTTAATCCTGATAACACAGATACTGTATCGCGCCCATAAGCCCCTAAGGTGACTGATACTTTATGGATTCGCGAATCTGGGTCAACCACCCACACAAAGGCCTGTTGTTCATTCGCCGACACACTGGATAAGGGCACACTTAAGATATTGTGCTGCAAGCGACTAAAAAAGACTCGTGCACTTTGCCCCAATTGAATCTCTTGACTCTGGGTCTTTAAGGCAACTTTTACACTAAAGGTACGCGACTGATCCGCCGCAGGAGAAATTTCACGCACATAACCCGCAAATTTTTCCTGTGGCTTCGACCACAAAGTCACCCATGCTTCCTGCCCAATACGGATGTCATTAATGGCTTGCTCAGGCACGCCAATGAGCACTTCACGCTCACCCGAAATCGCCAATTGATAAGCCGCTTGCCCTGCTGCAACCACCTGCCCTACTTCAATATGACGTGCGGTAATCACCCCTCTTTTGTCTGCAACGAGTTGGTTATAATGGGTCTGGTTTTGACTGACTTCATGGTTGGATTGCGCCTGTTTTAGACTGGCCAATGCAGCTTGATACTGATTATTCATCGCATCGTATTGTGAACGGCTCACGGCGTTCATTGGCAACAATTGCTTAAAGCGTGTCAGCTCCTGTTCTGCCACTTTCGCTGCGGACTGAGCACTTTGCAATTGCGCGCGGGAAGCATTTAATTGTAATTCAGCATCTTTTACATCCAGCTTTGCCAGAACCTGCCCAACCCGAACCTGATCGCCAACATCGACAAAACGTTGCATGACCTGCCCAGACACCCGAAATGCCAAATCCGTTTGTTGTCGAGCTTTAACTTCACCCGCATAACTTTTTTGTTCAGTTAAAGAAGTGGATGGTTGTGCCACCATAACAAAAGGAACTTGTTCTGTTGTCGCCTGTTCTCGACTACAGCCCCAAAGGGTCAAACTGGATAAAATTATAAGACTGGCAATTAAGGTCTTGGCAGGGTTCATGCGTTGTGCTCTTATCTAAATGTCATTTTTAGGGCAAAATACTATGCTGTTCTTTGAACAAATTTTAATTAATATACCATGCGGTACATTAATTAAAAGCCCTGTTTAAAGTAAATGACTTAATTAAGCGAAAGTGGAAAAATTTGTGCAAATGAATGTCGGTCGGCCCAAAGATTTAGAAAAGCATAAGCAAATTCTGCTGGCTGCCAGAAACCTGTTCCTAAAACAGGGCTATCATGGTTCGAGCATGAACCAAATTGCCCAAGAGGCTGGGGTCACTAAGCTGACGATTTATAATCATTTTCAAGACAAAGCCAGTCTATTTACCTGCGCGATTGAACTCACCTGCGAAAGTTTAATGGCAACACGTCCTTTTGAATTACATGCAGACAGCGATTTTGTTGAGGCTTTTGCTCAAGCCTGCCAAATCGCCTTGAACATTGTCTACTTACCCGAAGCAGTGAAACTGGAACATTTGCTGATTGAACTGGCCGCCGAACAAAACCCCTTGGCGCTGCAGTTTTATAATGCCTCTCATCAAAAAATGAGTGATGGCTGGGAAGCATTTTTTCAACAAGCCGCAGCATTCGGTTTTATTCAACATGGGGATGTCGAACAGCAACGCCTATTGCTGCTGTCTTTACTGCTAGGACTGCGCCATTTAGAAATTTTACTGGGTGTACGTGCGATTCCAACGCCTCAACAACAGCAGGAAATCATTCAACAAAGTATCGAGTTATTCATGCTGAAGTATGGATCGCATGCCTAGCGTCCATTTTGATTGTCTCTCAGCTTCATTCCATTATCCAATTGCTAGTTTTATCAACAAAAGCTTGCGACTTTTGTCGCTCTGCTACTTGGCATTCAATTAAATCGGGGTATAGTCAAAAAGAATAAGAACTGGAGAATGGAAAATGATTCAACAAATTGATGCTCCACTACGCGAAGACGTACGGTTACTGGGTAATTTATTGGGTGAAACCCTAAAAGAACATGCCGGGCAAGATTTGTTTAATCAGATAGAACAGATTCGGGCGTTAGCCAAAGGTGCACGTGATGGACAAGTTGAAGCCGAAAAGCAACTAGAGCAGCTTTTCCTCAGCCTAGAAGATGATGAAATTCTTCCGCTCACCCGTGCCTTCACACACTTTTTGAACTTCGCCAATATCGCCGAACAATACCATGTGGTGCGTAGCCGTCGCCAAAGTGAATTTGATCCTGAAGCCCCATCGCCGAATCCACTCGATCATCTGTTCCAAAAATTTAAAACCCATCAAGTCTCAGCCGAACAACTCTACCAACAACTGTGTGAGCTCAAAATTGAACTGGTGTTGACTGCACACCCGACAGAAGTGAGCCGTCGTACCCTGATTCAAAAATATGATGGCATTAATGACTGTTTATTTAAATTTGATCAGCAAAAACTCACCCCGCGTGAACGCCAAGCGGTATTAGATGACTTAAAACAACTGATCTGTTCCGCATGGCAAACCGATGAAATTCGTCAACATCGTCCAACCCCTATTGATGAAGCCAAATGGGGCTTCACCACCATTGAGCAAACCTTGTGGAATGCAGTACCCAAGTTCATGCGTGAACTGGATGGAATGGTGGAACAGCATTGTGGGCAGCGTTTACCGCTACATGTGGCTCCTGTGCGTTTTGCTTCCTGGATGGGCGGAGACCGTGATGGCAACCCGAATGTAACCCACAATGTGACCCAAGAAGTGCTGTGGTTGTCGCGCTGGAAAGCCGCCGATTTATATTTACGTGATATTGAAGACCTGCGTTGGGAATTGTCGATTCAAAACTGTAGCAATGAGTTAATGCAGGCTTTGGGTGCACCGCATCCTGAACCTTATCGTGAATATTTACGTGACACTCGCGAACGCTTAAAAATCACGCGTGAATGGTTGGCCCATAAGTTACAGGGGCAAGATCAGGTCTTGGATGACAGTCGCGTGATTAAAAGCAAACAGGAACTGTTACAGCCATTATTACTCTGCTATCGCTCTCTAATATCATGCAACCTGCCTGAAATTGCCAATGGAAAATTATTGGACTTTATCCATCGGGTCAATTGCTTTGGGATTGAATTATTAAAACTGGATATTCGTCAGGAGTCAGGACGTCATCGCCAAGCCATTTCTGCCATTACCGAATATTTGGGTCTGGGTAATTTTGAAACTTGGACAGAACAAGCCCGTCAAAACTTCTTATTACAAGAATTACAAAGCAAACGTCCGTTATTACCAAAGCATTTAAATGAACCTGAGCAAAGCCTGATTCTGCATCCCGATGTGCAAGAAGTATTTGCCACCATGCGGACCTTGGCAGAACAGCCTGCTGAAAGTCTAGGTGCCTATATTATTTCCATGGCGGAATACCCGAGTGATGTGCTTGCCGTGTTGCTCTTACAAAAAGAAGCCGGCATTCAACAGCCTTTACGTGTGGTGCCGCTGTTTGAAACTTTGAAAGACTTGGATGGTGCAGCGCATACCATGCAAACGCTGTTCAGTATGCACTGGTATAAGCAGCACATTCAGGGCAAACATGAAGTCATGATTGGTTATTCAGACTCGGCCAAAGATGCAGGCTTTATGTCTGCCAATTGGGCGCAATACCGTGCTCAAGAAGAACTCACCGCAATTGCCAAACAACATGCAGTACAATTGACCCTATTCCATGGTCGTGGTGGTTCCATCAGCCGTGGTGGCGCTCCAACCCAACAGGCACTATTTTCTCAACCTCCAGGTTCAATTTCTGGTGCTATTCGTGTGACTGAACAAGGCGAAATGATCCGCTTTAAATTCGGACTGGAAGGCATTGCGCTACAAAATCTGGAAATTTATACCGCAGCAACGCTCGAAGCAACCTTACTTCCACCGCCAGAGCCGAAAGCAGAATGGCGCGAACTCATGCATCGCATGACCGATCTTTCGGTACAGGTTTACCGTCAAACGGTGCGTGAAAATCCACATTTTGTGAAATATTTAAGAACGGTCACACCTGAACTGGAACTGCAAATGTTGCCATTGGGTTCACGCCCAGCCAAACGTAAAGTCAGTGGTGGGATTGAATCTTTACGTGCCATTCCTTGGGTATTTGCTTGGACACAAATTCGCTTAATGCTCCCTGCTTGGTTAGGCACAGGTGCCGCCATTAACCAAGTGATTGAACAAGGACATAAAGCGACCTTAGAGGAAATGTTGCAGCAATGGCCTTATTTCCAAACCCTGATTGATATGTTGGAAATGGTCTTGTCCAAAGCCGATGGGCATGTGGCATTGTATTATGAAACTCACCTGACCCAAGATGAGGACTTAAAGGCTCTGGGCACCACATTGCGTCAACGCCTACAAGATGCAGTTGAAACCCTACTCACCTTAAAAGATGAATCGAAACTGCTCAGTAGCAATGAAGTGCTGGATCAGTCGATGCGTGTGCGTAAACCCTACTTGCTGCCTTTACATCTGCTGCAAGCAGAACTCATGAAGCGACGTCGTTTATATCTGGCTGAACGTCAGGCTGAACATACCCCTGTCGATCATGCCTTAATGGTCAGTATTGCTGGGATTGCCGCAGGTTTACGTAATACAGGTTGATGCACGCGTCTACGGTTGGCAACCCGAAGTTTTTCGGTGTTGCCAATACGGCATTTGATTTTGCCTGAATTGGCAAAATAGTTCTTGTTACGTTCAATTTTCAGCAGTTTTTTTACATTGTTAAAAAAAATTTGAAAGATTGATAAAAAATATTTATTGCTGAGCAAAGCGGATAAATTGGATTTATCGACTATAATTTATAGAATAATATATTGATTTATGGTTAATTTAAAAATTAACATATTTTACCACTTGGTATAAAATTATTATAAATCAGACTTCTACTTAATCTAAAATTAAAAATCAATGATTAAATCACTCGAAAAGAAAGAGTATGATGTGCACAATTTATTTCTAAAGCGATCAATTTATGTCCAATTGGTTTCCCCAATGGCGTCCATATACAGGCAATGTCGAGACACGTCCTGTCGGAACAAATGAGTATCTTCCGCCTGTACAGAGTGCTGTACTGGGCATTCAGCATGCCTTTGCCATGTTTGGTGCGACCGTTCTTGCCCCTTTCTTGATGGGTTTTGACCCCAATCTCGCAATCCTCATGTCAGGGATCTGTACCATTCTGTTCTTTTTCATGACGGGTGGACGTGTTCCAAGTTATCTTGGCTCAAGCTTTGCTTTTATTGGCGTGGTCATTGCTGCAACGGGTTATGCCGCTTCTGGAACGGGTGCACCCAATGCCAATTTAGCCGTCGCCGCTGGCGGGATTATGGCATGTGGTGTGTTGTATGCCCTGTTTGGTCTAATGGTGATGGCAACGGGTACCCAATGGATTGAAAAACTCATGCCACCTGTCGTAACTGGCGCTGTGGTCATGATTATTGGTTTAAATCTAGCACCTGTGACAGTGAAAGGCGTGGCGGGCAATCCCTTTAATATGTGGATGGCATTGGTAACTGTGCTTTGTATGGGATCTATCGCGGTCTTCACCAAAGGCTTATTACAACGCTTACTCTTATTAATTGGCTTATTATTGGCTTATCTCATTTACTTTATCGTTTCGAATGTCATGGGTTATGGCACAGCCATTAATTTTACCCCAATTCAGCAAGCGGCTTGGTTTGGTCTCCCAACATTCCATTCACCACAGTTTGATGTGAACGCGATGTTGATTATTGCTCCAGTAGCTCTAATTTTAGTGGCAGAAAACTTAGGTCATATTAAGGCAGTTAGCGCCATGACGGGTGAAAACTTAGACCCGCAAATTGGTAAAGCCTTTTTGGCAGATGGAATTGCAACGACGCTTTCTGGCGGTGTTGGTGCACCAGGTATGACCACCTATGGTGAAAACATTGGAGTCATGGCAGTTACACGCGTTTACTCGACTATTGTCTTTGTGATTGCAGGTGTGTTCGCCATTTTCTTGGGGCTATCGCCAAAGTTTGGTGCCATTATTCACACCATTCCAACTGCAATCCTGACAGGTGCTTCCATTGTGGTCTTTGGTTTAATTACCATTGCGGGGGCCAAAATCTGGATTGAAAACAAAGTCGATTTTTCTAAAAATAAAAACCTGATGGTTGCAGCAGTGACCATTATTTTAGGTACAGGCGACTTTGCCTTACAATTTGGCAATTTCAACTTGGGTGGCATTGGAACGGCGACCTTCGCAGCCTTGGTTTTAAACTGGTTCTTCAGCTTAAAAGATCAAAGCGAATAAATATTCCAACACTTTATAGCAGCCTACGGGCTGCTTTTTTTATATTTTCAAGCTTTAACATTGCCTCTTAGCGATCAAGTTTTTAAGATGGAAAACTCAATATAAGATGAATTTATGGCTATGCGCCTCGACTTTTTTGACTTAACCTTATTCCTAAATATTGTCGAAACAGGCAGTTTGACCAAGGGTGCAGAACGTTCTGCAATATCCTTACAAGCCGCGAGTGAACGGATTAAAAAACTCGAACAACAGTTCTCTGTCTCGCTATTTACCCGCCATGCCACTGGCGTCAAACTCACACTGGCAGGTCAAATGTTTAATCAACATGCCCAAACTTTAATTCAACAACATCAGCAACTTGACCAGGCAATGCTGCCTTTTTCACAAAGGCAAAATAGTAGAATGACCCTGTGGTGTAATTCTTCAGCACAAAGTGAATATTTACCCTTGGTGCTGCCTGCATACCTCATGGAAAACCCACATTTACAGATTGAACTACAAGAAGCAGAAACCAATGACATTATTCAAGCCTTAAGCAAAGGGATCGCACAACTGGGCTTAATTTCGAATTTTTTTAATGCCCAAACCCTACAAACCTTAGAGTTTGCAGATGATCCTCTGGTATTGATCTGCCCACGCCAGCATCCCTTAACCCACCATCCTGAACTAAGCTTGGTTGATACCTTGGAACATGCCTTTGTCGGGTTAATGCAATATCACTCCTTACAGCAATCGATTGAAGCACAAGCCAAATTACTGGGCTATAGCATTCAGTATCGCCTTCGTCTTCCTAATTTTGGTGCAATTGCACAGGTCGTTGCCAATGGCGTTGGCATTGCCATCATCCCGAAACGGGCTGCCAAGCGCTTACAACAGTTGTATGCATTCCAGCAAATTCAATTAAAAGGTGCATGGGCAAACCGAAAGTTACTGTTGGCTGCACAAAACTTTGATACCTTAACTTTAGATTATCAACATTTTAGCCAATATTTAATTCAACAACGTCCTCAGCTTGACACCTTAACCAACACAATTAATGACTAAGTAGCATATACCCACCCAAGGTAATCAAACCACAGAAAAAGACTTTGCGAAATTTCTGCTCTGCAATTTTATAGCGTATCCGCGTGCCCAACCACATACCGAGTAAGGCAGGAATCAATGCCAAAACAGACCATAGATAATCAATCTCGAGGTGAGCCACAGGATTCTGCTGTAAAAATATAGCCAAACACATGGTCGATACGGTAAATGCCAGACCTAGGGACTGAACCAGATCATCCCGCTGCAAATGTAAAGACTGCAAATAAGGCACCACAGGAATGACCACAACCCCAGTTGCCACAGTCAATGCCCCGCCCAAATAGCCTATTAATGGAGATAAGATTCCAGCATAGCGCGACAAGTTTGGGATTTGTTTGGCAGCTAAACCATATAAGCCGTAAAGCAATAACATCCCGCCTAAAAGCGCTTCACTGTGAAATTCACTTTGACCTAGACGGGGGGAAAATACTCCAGATTGAACCGACAATAATCCCCAGCAAAAGCGTCCAGAACCGAGCTAAAACCCGCAATACCTGCCCTTCAGCAAATAACTGCCAAATATTGGTGACCATAGAAGGGACTATCAGCAATGCTGCCGCTTGATAAGGGCTAATCAACATGGTCAATAGTCCCATCGATACGGCAGGCAAACCTAAACCAATCATGCATTTTACCATCCCTGCCAGCAGAAAAACCACCACAATAAAACTCAGCACTGCTCTCTTCCTTAAAATATCCTAGTGCTATGCTAAGTCAATTCAGTACAAAGAAAAATCAGGCTTTTTTGAAGTCAGCCTCAATTTTTGCTTGAGGCCTCATCCAAGGATCTCATGATACAAACCCTATTTGAAACAAAAACAGACCCAAATTTCTCAACCACATGGTTATGATCTGAAATCATTACCATTAAGGTGCCGTCAATTGAAACAAAGCCGCATTTTTACCATCTTCTACTCCCCAAATTGAACCATCCTGTGCTTCAACCAAACCACGAATCCGCTGTTTCATGACTAATCGTTGCACTTCCTGTACAGGCACAGTTTGCGTATCTACCACAATAATCGCCTGTGAAGAGAGTCCACCAATCAATGCTTTATTGGTCCATTTCGGGAATTCAGAACCACGATAGAAGATTAAACTCGATGGAGAAATGACTGGGGTCCAACTGATTTCAGGGGCCTGAAACTCAGGACGGGTCGTATGATCAGGAATATCCAGCCCACTATAATGATCACCATTCGACACAATCGGATATCCATAGTTTGCAGCTTTGCGAATACGGTTGAGTTCATCTCCACCACGAGGTCCCATTTCAGCAACCCAAAGCTGTCCTTGTGCATCGAAGGTCATACCCAGAGGGTTTCGATGGCCTAGGCTCCAAACTTGTGCCGCAATCGGACCTTGAGCCATAAATGGATTCCCTGCTGCTGGCGAACCGTCATCATTCAATCGTAAAATTTTACCCAAATTGCTCTGCATATCTTGCGCAGGCTGAAACTTTTGCCGTTCACCAGAACTAATCCATAATTTCCCTGCCGAATCAAAGGCCAAGCGATGTGCATAATGACCTTGTCCCGAAACTTTGGGCACTTGTCGCCAAATCGGCTGCAAGTCGATTAATCGTGGTTGATGGGGCAGATGTTCATCTAAAACTGCACGAGCAACCACTGCACCATAGCCGCCTTCACCCTGTTCGGCATAACTGAAATAAATCATATGATTCTGCTTAAAATCAGGATGTAGCACCACATCACCCAAACCACCTTGCCCCCCATAAGCAACCTGTGGCACTCCTTGTACGGTTATTTTTTGCTGTGTTTTAGGGCTAAACACCAACAGCTTTCCTGATTTTTCAGTGATTAATAAGCGCTGATCGGGCAACTCGGCTATCGCCCAAGGTTCATTAAACGCCACCATTTTTCTGATTTTATAAGGCTGAGAAAGCCTAACTTTGGCGGCTTGCGAGTTTGGTTCATCTGCTGCCTTATCTTGTGCATGACAGGCTAAAATAGACACCGAGCTAAGGAATCCAAGCCACAAAAGTAAACAGTACTTTGAATAGTTCATTACACCCTCACTACAGGACTTATTTCTATTCAATCTAACCAAACCCTCTTCCGATAAATAGACCGAATATGTAGCTTTCCGACATAGCTAAGATTGAATTGATGTCAGCTAAAACGTACAAGGAATGCAGCAAAGACGCCTATACCCGAATCCGGTTTCAGGGTACATTGAACTCATACAGAAACAGGATGTTTCTTAGAATAACAATAAAGAGACGACAATAGGACGTTGAGGTATTACAGGAGTTTTACCTTTCATGAAATACGAAAAAGCCCCGATAGGATATCGGGGCTTTTTTATTTTTATCATGTCTATATCTCAAGAAAAAGAGCCTCATCAAGAGGCTCTTATCAACATCAACACCTTAACTATAGGATCTTTGTTTGGTCGTTTGAGATGTTGTAGGCACTTCAACCACTTCCTCTGCTAGATTCGTTTTAATTAAAGAAACCGCAAAAGCCGCAATAATTGCAGGAATCGCAACGGCAATGAAGTTCATTTTATGCGGAAGTTCCATGCCTAATAACATACCAATCACGATTGGACCTACAATGGCTCCGACACGGCCAATACCTGATGCCCATCCTAAACCCGTAGAACGAACTGCCAGTGGGTAATATTGCGCGACATAGCTATACAGCAAAATACTACAGCCAATCGAAGCTGCACCGGCCAATGCCACCAATAAATAAATCACTGGTTGTGGAGAATTAAAACCTAAACCAACAAGTGCCAATGCGCCTACAATAAGCATACTGATAATCACTGGTTTTAAATGGAAGCGATCGGCAAGAATACCGCCACCCGCTGTACCAATAACTGCACCAATGTTCAAAGAAAGCAGGAACATTAAGCTACTACCCAATGAATAACCCGCAGCCATCATGAGTTTTGGTAACCAGCTACCTAAGGCATAAACCATCAGCAAGCACATGAAGAAACAGCTCCAAAATAAAATGGTCCCCATCGCACGGCCATTTTTGAATAGCGCTGCGACAGAAGCATCCGGGACTTTAGCTTCATTGAGCACTAAAACTGTATTTGAAGTTACTGTTTCTGCAGGTACAAGACGTTGAATAATATCGCGTGCTTTTTCCATTTGCTGAGCCTTGACCAAAAAAGTGACTGATTCAGGTAAGAATTTCCATAAAATTGGCACAAATAAAAGCGGGATACCTGCAATGAAAAACATAATTTGCCAACCAAATGTAGGTGTAAATGTAGCACCCAATAATGCTGCCATAATCCCACCCATGGCATAACCGCTAAACATAGCCGTCACCAAAGTACTACGAAATTTTTGTGGTGCATATTCAGAAGTGAGTGCCACCAAGTTAGGTAAGACACCACCGATCCCTAAACCCGCAATAAAACGTAAAACACCAAATTCGGTTGGGGTAGACGCGAAACCACCCGCAAAAGTAAAACTACTAAACAATGTGACACAGATAATAATAACTTTTTTGCGACCAATTTTATCGGCCAACATACCAAATAACATGGCACCAAACATCATGCCTGCCAACGCAGTACTGGCCAGCATTCCCGCTTGTACTGCAGTCATTCCCCACTCTTTCATTAATAAGGGTAAGGCAACGCCATTAATCGCCAAATCATAACCATCAAATAAAACTACAAATAAACACCACAAAACAACCGTTAAATGAAAAGGTTTAAATCTAGCCTGATCAATTACAGCATTTACATTCATTGTTGTCGCTGTCATTTCTACTCACCTCCAATTGTGAGATTTTTATTGTCAACATACAATGAATAGCGGTTCATTTTTTGTCTAAAACCTCAAAGGTATAAAAATATACCTATAAGGTATTTAACCTATCAAATGGAACATTTCATCAGTAACCTAAGTGCTAAATAGATTTTAAAATCTAGTAAAAACGTTACTTATATTGCAATCATTAATAATTATTTATTAAAAATCATAGTTTTAAACTTAAACTCTCAAACAATAAGACTATAGTTAACTTGCTTTGCAAATTAATCATATTTTAAAAAGCTTTAATGAAGTATTCTTTTTAATTTCCAATAAAAAACACCCCCTAACGTTGGTTAGGGGGTGTTTGAATTAATGAGCTGGCGATGACTTACTCTCACATGGGTAACCCCACACTACCATCAGCGCTAAGAGGTTTCACTTCTGAGTTCGGGAAGGGATCAGGTGGT
>NZ_SJOF01000017.1 GCF_004331255.1 Acinetobacter sp. ANC 4173
CTCTTAATGATCTTCTTGATGACTCGTCATCATCAAGCTAGGTCGGCTATGTTACTCTAATTTCAATCAAAGTCAACAGGTTTTGTTAATTATTTTTAAACCCCTTCAAGACTTCCAGATTCTACCGCTTGGGCTAAATCCTTGTTTCTCAACAAGTTTTAATCAACATCACCGCCGATGGATGTGCATTCTACAGCATTCCCAACACGTTGCAATACCTTTTCTAAATAAATATTTTCGCATGTTTATTTTTCAAACTCATAAAAACATAAGAGATTGTTATTTATAATAAATTTATTTTTTAAATTTTATCTATTTTTTAAGATCACATAAATTTAAACCGAAAATTGCATATTTAATAAATACAAGTATTTGTTTTTATTAATATAATTATATTTTTCTTGCTATTGCTTCACTTGATTTGCTGTTTCTTTCTACACTTTATGGTGAATATCCATACATATTGCTATTTTTCAGACCATTTTCATCTTAAAAATAAAAACAGCCATTCTATTTCTAGAATGGCTGTTCCCGATAATCACAATATATTTAGAATTTCATACTAATACGCGCCCAATAATTGCGACCCGTATTGTTAAATTGTTCAGTGCCAACTTGACCATCTACGCCAACACCCAACTTATTTAGGTGTTCGGTATAGGTTTTATTCAGAACATTGTCTATACCAACCGCTAGATCAACATCATTCATCACTTTATAGGTTGCATTCAATGCAAGTGTGCTAAAACCTTTGCTCTCACCAATGTCATAGCCGACAATATTACCTTTATTCAGGTTAATACGATCCTGTTTTGCCACTGCACGCCATAACAAGCCTAAAGAATACTGATCTTGCACATATCTTAAATTGAAACGACCTTCCAAAGGTGCAATCTGAGGAAGTGGATCATTATTATCGGTGATTTCACCCCATGCATACATGGTACTAATATCGGCTTGAATCGCATCTGTAAACTGGTAACCAACGCCCGCTTCTGCACCTGCAATCACAGCATCGACATTTTTAGCCCCCGCACTAAAAGACGAGCCATGACCATGGTCTGTGGCATGGTTGTGATAACTCAGTAGAATAAAGTCATTCACTAAACCTGCATACGCAGAGGTCCATAGACTGAATGCACCATGCTCTTGCTGATAGCCCATATCAAGCTGTAAGGTTTTTTCAGTGTCAAGGTCGTTAAATGTCGGCTTTGACATACCTGTGTTGCCATGTGCTGTACTGAATAATTCCCAATAATCCGGAACGCGCTCTACATAGCCCAGTCCGATATACGATTTGGCATTATGTTCGGAATACTGATTTTCTAAGCGAATAAAGCCACTTGGTAAAGTTTCTTTACGTTCATCATTCAGTTTTAGTGCATCAATTTCGACCTGATCAATACGTGCGCCCGTCACCAATTTATAAGTATCATTTAATTGGTAGCTAAGCTCCCCAAAAGCCCCATAGGAATAAAACTTCATATTGGTACTGAGCGGCATATTCATCATCATGGATTTCATACTGCCAGCATGATGATTTTGCTGAGAATCAACCCCTGTGATGAGGCTTAATTTATCCCATTCACTGGTCATGGCTAAACGTGAATTTAAAGTACGGCGTGTGACTTGCATTTCTGATGGATTTGGCATTTCCATCATCATTCCACCATGGTTCATTTCTACCGTTGGCGGCGTGCGTAAACGAAAGTTGTCCATGACATGGTCGTTATAGCTATAGTTCACCTGCCCTTCGACTTTCTTAATCACCTCTGTCAGGTTTTTCTTTTCAAAACGCAAACCGAGACTTTCGCGTGCAAACTGCGAACCGTCCATGCTACGACCTGCATACTCAGCCTCACCATCGGCTTTTCCACCTGTGAGTTCGATCCACGTGTCATCATTTGGCGTCCATCCAAATGCTAAATCAGTATTCCAACGTTCCCAAGCGGAAGGAACGCTATTGCCCTCACCATCTTGATAACTGTCAGCAACTGAACGATTAGCATTCAAGCGAATATATTTTTTCTCATCACCCACTGCTGCTTCAACATTGTGATCTAGGCGACCAAACGAACCGATTAAAACACTGGCTTGTCCAAGATAGTTTTTATCTTGAGATAATTGTGGTTTTTGTCGCTCGAAAATGACCGTTGCAGCGGAACCCGTATTGGCATATTGAACCGTTTGAGGGCCTTTTATCACGGTAATACGATCATAACTTTCAGGTTGAATATAAGACGTTGGCGCATCCATACGTGCAGGACACGCACCTAAGTTTTCACTGCCGTCCGATAAGATTTTAATCCGTGAACCAAACATGCCACGAAAAGTCACATCCCCATTGGTTCCACCACTTTTAATTGAACTAAAACCAGGAATACTTTGTAAATAATCAGCACCGTCTGTTGCAGGAACAGGTTGTATCGGTTGTTTGGGGTCTGCGTGAATGATCAAACCATTTGCATCATGATTTAGTTGGGCAGTCACCACGATTGGCGCTAACTGAGTGGTATTTTGCGCTTGCTGTGCAGCAACACTGCTTGAAGAATAACAAGCGATACAAATTGCAGCCGATAAAGGCTGTAACAAGAATTTTGGTTGAACCATCTCGATCTCTCTAAAACATAAATAACACTGTGCCTAAGTCATTTTGACCCAAGCGGAATAAAGCGGATTTATGCCCAGAGCGGTGGTGCCCGTCCTTGTGGGATAAGAAATAGTTGCTGTAGAACAAACCAAACATGTGCAAAGGCTTTTTGAAAAGCGATTAAACGTACTTGAATACGATCGAGTATTTGCTTTATGTCAAGTTCAGGTGGCAAGACTAAATTGCCATATACGGTACAGTACTGACATTGATGATTGGCATCATGGTGATCATGAATATGTTGCTGTTTTTGTTCTACTTGATGATGTAAATGTTGCGTATGCTGCATAACAGCAGTATGCACGGCATTTACGGTTTGAGAAGGGAGTAAAAGTGCACGCGTAATGGTTTCACAGACCGGGGCAACTTGATATTGCTTCGGCAACAAAGGCTGTAAAAAAACAGCAATCTGTAAAAAAACTGCGAGACATGCCAGCAGCAAACCACCACGGAAAAGCAAAAATAATCATCCTGCAATTTGTGCGGTGCCAGTATAACAAAACCCAATCGGAATTGGGTTCATACTTAAAGATGATTTTGAGTGAGAAATTATCCGCGCTTGACTGCAACTTTCTCTTTTTGGCGCTGACGGGTCAATTTTTCCACTTTTTCCCGCGCACGCTGACGCTTTAATGGCGATAAATAGTCGACAAATAATTTGCCATTTAAGTGATCCATTTCATGCTGAATACAAACAGCGAGAAGTTCGTCTGCTTCTATTGTAAAGGATTGACCTTCAAGGTTAATTGCCTCTATTTTTACACGTGACGGACGCTCAACTTTGTCGTATATTTGAGGCACTGATAAACAGCCTTCTTCATAGGGCTGGGTTTCTTCAGTCAATGGGGTAATTTTGGGGTTAATGAACACCATGGGCTGATCTTTATGTTCAGATAGATCCATAACAATCAACTGAATATGACGGTCGACTTGGGTAGCGGCTAAACCAATGCCTGGCGCTTCATACATAGTTTCAAACATATCTGCAGCTAACTGACGAATTTCATCAGTAACTTCTTCGACTGGTTGTGCAATGGTACGAAGACGGGGATCGGGGAAACTTAAAATAGGTAATAAGGCCATAAACGTCCTCACTTATGCCATTGATCAAAAAACCAAATGAAGGAATGCTTCATCAAAAAAATGTGTGTAATATCGCTATTATAACGTAAATTACGTACATAATTTTAGGAATTATGATAATGAAAAAGGTTTTGAAGGGCATGCCATCTTTTAGTGCCTTGGGGTTTAAACAGCAATTGTTGGCACTGACCGTCGGTTTGGCGATCAGTGTTGGTTCTATCGCAGTGGTTGAAGCTGCACCTACTCGTAACGTCAATCCACCTGCCCTCAAAGCAGGTGCACCACAGGTCTATGTGGTGAAAAAAGGCGATACCCTATGGGATATTTCAGGAAAGTTTTTAGATAAGCCTTGGCGCTGGCCTGAAATTTGGGCGAGTAACCGTCACGTGAAAAATCCTCACTGGATTTTCCCTGGCGATAAACTTTTACTCTGTAGCTATCAGGGCAAACCACTGATTGGCAAAGATGAAGGTGATGGCTGTGATGGCATTATTCGTCGTTATGCAGGGGGAACGAAGTTACAACCCCAAGTGCGAATTGAATCCTTAAATAATGCTATTCCTGTGATTCCATTAGAAAATATTAAGCAATGGTTAGAACATTCAACCATTGTGGCTCCTGAGTCGGTTGACAATACCCCTTATGTACTGGGTACCGCCGATCAACGCGTATTGGCAGCCAAAGGTCAAACTATCTATGTGCGTGGCAATGGCTTAGAAGTGGGTCAGCAATATGCGGTTTATCGCGAAGGCGACCCGTACACCCTCAACAATGAAAAAGGCAAAAAGTACAATGCTGGGCTTGAGCTGAATCAGGTGGCGACGGGCGTAGCTGTTGCAAGTGAGAATGACATCACAACACTGGAATTAACGGATAGCTTTAATGCCGAAGTGCGTCGTGGTGACCGTGTACTGCCTGTTTATGACCCAATGTTACCCACCCTGTTCTATCCGACCATGGCGGAAGATGTAACTGCTGGTGGTCAGATTATTCGGGTGATGGGCTCTATTGGCACTGCCGCTCAACACAGCGTCGTGACCATAGACCGCGGTAGTTTCGAAGGGGTTCAAGTCGGGCATGTATTTAGCATCAACCAAAAAGGTGAACAGGTTCGAGACCCGAAAACCAAAGAAATGGTGCAATTGCCTGGACAGAAAATTGGCAACTTAATGGTCTTCAAAACTTTTGATCACTTCAGCTATGGTTATGTGCTCGACAGTTCCTTACCAATCAAAATCGGTGCTTACATTCAACCACCTTTAATGGACGATTAATTCGGAGTTCCTATGCTGAAACCATTATCACAAGTGCAAATGGACACCATTACCTTGTGGTATTTGGTTCAGCACTCGCTCAGCAGTTTTTACAAACTAGAACAACACTTTGGTACAGCCCACAATGCGATACAGCCGCACAATTTGCAGAGTTGGTCAAAATTAGGTTTACATAAAAATCATATTCAACGCGCACAACAGTTTTACACAGCGCCTGAACAAAATAAGTTTCAGCACCTCATTCAGGAAATTCAGCAACATAGTGATTTTGTACTGACTTATCACGATCCCGAATATCCACAACAACTACTACCCTATAGTGATAAACCCCCGATTCTGTTTGGACAAGGGCAACTTTCGCTCTTGATGCAACCACAAATTGCCATTGTCGGCAGTCGCAAACCCAGTCCGCATGGCCGACAAATTGCCTATGATTTTTCGTACTATCTGAGTGAAAAAGGTTTTGTCATTAGCAGCGGCTTGGCACAAGGCATAGATGAGGCTGCACATCAAGGCGCTTTATCCCATCAACGTACACTGGCAGTGATGGGTACAGGACTTGATCAAACTTACCCTTCGCAGCATCAGCAACTTCGCCAGCAAATTTTGCAGCAGTCGGGTGCCATCATCAGTGAGTTTTTACCCCATACTCCACCCCTGCAACATCATTTCCCGCGCCGCAATCGAATTGTCAGCGCACTTTCTTTAGGCGTGATTGTTGCTGAAGCCAGTTTAAAAAGTGGTTCGATTATTACCGCTAAACTCGCAGCAGAACAAGGCAAATTGGTGTTTGCGATTCCTGGGCATATTTATAGTGAATTCCATCAAGGTTGCCATCAATTGATTCGTGAGGGTGCAATTCTGGTGGATCATCCTGAACAAGTCTTAGAAGACCTTGCCTTACCGACTCAATGGCAAGCACAGCAGCAATCTCAGGGTGACTCAACCACACAACCAATCCTCGCAAAGCCCGAGATTCCTGAGCATTTAATGTCACTTTATAATCAACTGAACTGGACGGGCTATCCTCTGGATCATTTGGCCATCCATCTGAAGCAAGATACCGCCTCACTGACCGCCCAATTGATGGAACTAGAGCTTTTAGGCTTATGTATGCAACAATCTGGGGTTTATTTGCGTTGTCGTCCTAGTCAATAAGGTTCAGAATAAACCTTTGCTTAAATTAGGACACGAAAATGATTACCACCTCTGTTGCTGAAGCTGCCGATAGTTTAAAACGCGGACAGGTCTTGGCATACCCAACAGAGGCAGTGTGGGGATTAGGCTGTGATCCCTATAACGAAGCTGCATTTAATGAGATTTTAAAGTTAAAACAGCGCCCAATTGAAAAAGGTGTCATCTTATTGGCTGGGCATATTTCCCAAGTCGAACATTTACTGGTAGGACTCACCCCAGACATGCGTGACACCGTCATCGCCTCTTGGAGCCACTGCAACCCGACTGAACGTGCCACCACTTGGTTACTACCTGCGAGTGAGGACATTCCAATCTGGATCAAAGGCAATCATCCCAAGGTCGCGATTCGCGTGACCACTCACCCTTTATGTGTGGCACTTTGCAATGCATTTCATGGTTTTATCGTATCAACCAGCGCTAACCCTGCAGGGCTTGAACCCGCACGTTCGCTACAAGAAGCCAATAAATACTTTAACCATCATTTAAATTATCTAAACGGTGATTTAGGCTTAAGTCAGGAACCGAGTCGTATTTTAGATGCAGAAACAGGGCAAATTATTCGCGCCTAAACTCATCCAATGATGTGTGCTAAAGAAAATTTGGGCAAAAAAAAAGCTCAATCAAATAGGTTGATTGAGCATAAAAAGGATGTGTGTTAATCACATCCAGAGGGTTCGGAAATCTTGCTGAATGGCAGATTTTAAAGTATTGTTAAGAAATACTAAACTGTTCATTCTTGATGTGAATATTATCTAACATTTCAAATCAAAATACAAATCCATTATCCCAGCTTAACTTTTGATTAAATACATGATTAAAATGTTAAATTTTCTCAAAAAGTCAAACTATCCTTCTATTTTTAAAATATTTTTAAATAAATATTCATTTGACAGCATGCAAATTTACACTTATAACTGGTAGTTTAGTCCAAAAAAAATAAATCAATAAAATTTACTGTTTGGTTATTTATTCATCATGCTTATTGACTCTGCTGCTTCAGATTGCGCCTGCCGTGATTTTATTTGTGCCATAATAATCCCCGTAATAATAATGATCCCACCAATGCTATGATGTATCGTCCATGCTTCATGTAACCAGAAATAAGCCAATATCGCTGTAAAAATGGGCATCAGATTCATAAAAATACTGGTTTGATTGGGTCCCAAACGCTGTACAGCAAGCATCCACACCCAAGGGGCAATCAGGGATGCAAATAAGCCCGCATATAAAACACTCGCCGTATTCTGCATATCTAAACGATCGATGCCCAACCATAGTACAAAGGGCAAATGATAAATCAGAGAAAATCCAATTTGTACGTACAAACTAATCATGAGTGGGACTTTCAGTTGCCATTTCTTTAAAAATACCCCGTAAAAAGCATAGAAGAACACGGCAATCACCATCAGTAGATCTCCCCAATGCCCGCCTAAATGCAGCAGAGTCTGTAACTGCCCTTGTGCAATCACATAGAGTAAACCCAGAAATGACACCAAACTCCCCATGATGGCAAAACGATTGGGGACTTCTTTAAGAACAATGATGGAAACAAAAATGGTAAAAATGGGAATAAAAGCATTAATAATCCCCATATTGGTCGCAGTGGTATAATGCGCAGCGCTATACGCCAGACCTTGATAGAGCAACATACCAAAGGCACTGAGTATTGCAAATTGCTTCCAATGTAATGCAACTAACTGACGCTGCTGCCACACTTTAGGCAACATTACTGGTGTGAGGACAATAAAAGCCACCAACCAACGATAAAAACTAATACTCACTGGTGAAATATAATCCGCGACATAACGCGTCACTGCAATATTCAGCGACCAGATAAAAACTGCAATCAAGGGCAGCATCACTGCCAATTTTGCCCATTTTTTTTGCTGCATTTGTCCACTCAGTTACAAGGTCTTAAATGACTATTGTCCTAAAAGTCTGAAATAATAAACATACGGTTTTTCAGACATTCATATGGCAGATTAATCCGCTTGCGATAACACGCCTTCGCCATATCAATATGGGAATCCTTTATGAACAGCTATTCATACTCCGATTTATGTCAATTGATGGAAGTACATGAATATTTTTATGCACAAAATGACGAAATTGCAGCACATTCTTGCATCTGGGGCGATTTTAATTTCAGTTTAAATGGTATTTTGGATTACGAAATTGAAGGGATACACCATTTATCTCCGCCCAATTACGGGCTTTGGATTCCTGCCCATACGGCACATGCCTGCATTGCACGTGAAATTCAACCAACCCATTATATTTGTATCCACCTTCATCCCGAGCTTTGCAAATACTTTCCCAAGACCACCAAAGCCGTAGAAATCAGCCCTTTTCTTCGTCATTTAATTAAAGAAGTTCTACGTCACAAGAGCCTGCCGAGTTCTCTTGAATACGAACATTTACTTCATGTTCTACTCGATCAACTGCGTACAGCACCTGCTTATGAGCACTACCTACCGCAAACACAACATCGCGTGTTAAAGCCAATTTTACAACAATTGGCCAATCCTCAACGCTTTGCCAAAAGCCTGCAACAAGTCTTAAGTGAAATTCAGTTCACCGAAAGACATTTACTGCGTTTAAGCCAACAAGAACTGCAACTCAGTCTCGCAGAATGGCGCAATCGGGCGAAAATTCTGTATGCGATTGATCAACTGCATGCGGGATCTACAGTTAAAAAATTGGCTTATGATTTAGGTTATCAACATAGTTCCAGTTTTATTGAGTTCTTTAAGCGCTATACTGGACAAACACCTGCACAATTACGCGAATAAACAAACAGCCCTATCCTCTTTTTACTTCACTTGCAGGATTCAACTTGAAGTTCACGCGAATTCTCGTTACAACATCAACACCCGATAAAAATCAATGGATCTGTATATGAGCCAGTCTGTTTATGACATTCCTGTAAAAACCATTCAGGGACAAGACATCACCTTGAATCAATATCAAGGCAAAGTACTTTTAATTGTCAATGTCGCATCAAAATGTGGTTTAACTCCGCAATATGAAGGTTTAGAAAAACTGTATCAGCAACAAAAAGATCAGGGTTTAGAAATTTTAGGCTTCCCTGCCAACAACTTCTTGGCGCAAGAACCAGGTAGTGATAGCGAAATTCAAGAATTTTGCTCGGTCAACTATCAGATTGATTTTCCTTTATTTTCAAAAATTTCTGTCGCAGGTGAAGATAAACACCCACTCTATGAGACTTTAATCCATGCCATTCCTGAACGTATTGGTGAAGGACCTTGGTGGAAAGATTTAGTCGATTATGGTCTCACCCCAAATGAACCACCTGAAGTCCTCTGGAATTTTGAGAAGTTCCTGGTCAATAAACAAGGACAAGTCGTAGCACGTTTTGCACCTGACATTACCGCAGATGACCCACGGATTGTGGATGCTATTCAAGCTGAATTGCAAAAATAGCAGGCCATTCGGAACATCGGCAGTCACTGATTGGCTGCTGATGTTCTTATCAATTCTCCTTAATTTCTTCATTATTTTAATATTTATACAACATTAAATTCAAATTAACTCAATCACTTACTGCTTTAATAGACAGATCAAAACAAGATAGAAAGTCGAAGGTAGATAATGAATCGTTTAGTACAAGCTGTTGTTTTCTCTTTATCCACTGCGTTAGTGGCGGCTCCTGCTTTTGCTGCTCCACAAAATGCGCAAGATCACAAACAACATGCAACTCAGAATCACAATGATGCAAATCATCAGGGCATGCATCATGATTCTTCAAGCCATCATGCACAAGATCAACATAAATCAGCAAGCAATAATAAAGCTGGGAATAAACAAATGACTCGCCCATCGGCGACATGGAAACCAGGCAATCCTGTTCCAACGCAATACCGTGGTCAGAGTTACAAAGTTGACCACAGCAAATACAAAAAATTAAATAAGCCAGGCAAAAATGAGCAATGGATCAAAGTGAATGGTGATTATGTTTTAACCAATGTGTTAAATCACAACATTATTAAAATCGTACCAGGAATGTAAGATCCCCAAATATCCAAAGAGTGCGACCAGCACTCTTTTTTATAGCTCCGCCTTTTTGTTGTTGCTTTGCAGCCTTACTTTGGAAAGTGAAGTTGTCGTTTTATAATTTCTTTAAAGCGATACAATGTTAAATTGAGACCATTCAAGATCATGAAAAAACTTCTGCAAGGTGCCTTACTTCCTTTTGGTATTTTTGTTGCTGCAATCAGCTTATTCGGTTGTAATCAGGCGACAGAACAGGATACTCAAACAGCAAATTCCACTGAAGTAGAACAACATAGCTCAGCCAATCACGATGCTGAGACCGAATTAAAAAACGGTAACATGATCTATATGCTGCGTGATGTTGCCGACATGCAATTAAAAGCCGGCGACTACGTACAGCAACTGAAACAAACTCAGACTGACTTAGAGCAGGCTTTGGCTGATAAAAATCAGCAAGCGCTACAAACATCAGTCAATGCTTTGCATCAGCAACTCACAGACTTCAACCGCGCTTTAAGTAGCTTGGACTTGAAAAGTCAGGAAATTGAATCCATTCGACAAAACATCATGTCTACCAACCAACAAGTCCTCGATTTACCTTATTTAAATGGCAAAGTTGAACTCGGATCGATCGATTTACACAAAATTGAACAACAAATGACTTCGGTACAAACTGAAATGCTCAAATTGGCCAAGATGTTACTGTTACAGCCCACATCAAGTGAAAAATCATAGTGAAATAATAATCAGAGGATTCATCTTACACTTTGAATGCGATGAATCCTCCATATCTATTTAAAGATTAAAATCAATCACGATTCGCCCATCAATTTTGCCCTGCTCCATCCGCTCAAAAATATCATTGATATTTTCTAAAGGCTCTACGTGAATATGGGCTTTTACTTTGCCACGTGCTGCAATATCTAAGGCTTCTTTCAGGTCTAAGCGTGTCCCGACAATTGAACCTCGAACGGTAATACCATCCAGAACCATGTCAAAAATAGAGAGATCGAACTTTCCAGGTGGCAAACCATTCAGCACCATGGTTCCACCGCGACGCACAATTGAAACAGCCTGTTCAAACGCTTTGGGCGATACCGCAGTCACCAGTACCCCATGACAGCCCTCACCTGTCGCTTTAAGAACTTCCTCTTTTACATTAACTTTCAGTGCATTTATGCCAACATCTGCACCTAACTGTTTTGCCAACTCTAGCTTAGTATCATCGACATCAATCGCCACCACATTAAAGCCCATGGTTTTGGCATACTGAATAGCCACATGACCCAATCCTCCAATTCCAGAAATGGCAACCCAATCCCCAGTTTTGGCTTCAGTCATTTTTAAACCTTTATAGACCGTAACACCTGCGCATAGAATCGGGGCTATTTCCAGTAGATTCACACCTTCAGGAATCACCCCGACATAATCACCATCTGCCAAACAATATTCAGCAAAACTTCCGTTGACGGAATAACCTGAATTTTGCTGTTTCTTACATAAGGTTTCCCAGCCGGCATAACAATGATCGCAATGACCACAGGCTGAATAAAGCCATGGAACCCCTACAATATCACCAACTTTTAAATGCTCAATCCCTTCACCTAGCTCAATGACTTCCCCCACACCTTCATGTCCTGGAATAAAAGGCAAATGTGGTTGAATAGGCCAGTCCCCATGCATCGCATGTAGATCGGTATGACAAACACCTGTTGCAATCATCTTGACCAGTACTTTTCCTGGACTGATTTTAGGAATTTCTACCTCTTGTATTTGTAGTGGTTGATTGAATGCAGTGACGACTGCGGCTTTCATTGTATTTGCCATTTTCATTCTCCAAGTACTCATGTTTGAGTACAATTCTTATGTAGCAACCTCATTCATAATTAACATAAAAACTGGAAATGAAAGGTAAGCGTTTGGTGTGTTTTTTGATCAAAATTGCAGCTACCCACCTAACTAGCACAAAAACTGCATCGTTAGAAACAATGAATGTAGAGCATTCTTGCGTTTAATGGATGTACATCACTATCAATAGCACTTATGTAAAACTAATTTTAACCCGCTCGCCATTGTTGAAAGGCCATTTGCATCGCCTGTGTTTGCTCGGATGAAACTTGATGTTGATGTAAATAGCTAAAATCACCGCGGTAAACAGCATCCACAATAGTTTTGGCTAAAACTACAATACTTTCTCTACCTTGCAGTCGATAGGCGTGAATCTGTTCAGGAGTTAGAAAAATATCCCAACAAGAAACCACCGAACTCATGTCCACTGCAATTCCCAAATAGTATTGATGATTATCTTGATAAAGTTCCCAAAAGTGAGGTTCTTGTTCTATCAGTTGCATGCTCTTATTCACTAAAAAATACTACATCAACATACAACCACTATTGCACAAAATATATATAACTTTAGATATACCATTACATAGTTAATAAAATTTTGGTGTATAACTTGTAGATTAATATTCATCCAAATAGTATGTGGTTTAATTACGATTAAATTACTTAATTACATGAAAACAAATATTTTTGAGTTTTATGACTCTGCAAATCAGGTTTGGAACAAGTTTTCTGATAATAAAATTAGTCTAGAAGAAGGTGAGCTTCCACTGCCTCCACCACCAGTTCCCACTACATTTGATGAGATCGAAGCGGAAAAAAAGAAAATTGAACTTCAAAAACAAACTTCAGAAAGTCTTTCTCAAAAACTTAAAGCAGCGATTCAAATGCCTAATATCATGGTATTGGCAGGAAGTGGTACTTCTTTAGGCCCTGTAGTTGGAGGACCTTCAATGTGGAATTTATGGGAACTATGTACTACTAATGAAATGGAAGCACTGTCTAACACTACTTTTGTAGAAAATGGATACGACCTACGCCTATCTGACAAAGAATATAAAAATATAGAATTATGCCTTTCTCATTGTGAAGCCCATCTTCAAATTTCCCCTGAGCATAAGAGTATTAAAACAAAAGATTTCGTACTCAAATGTAAAGACATTATCTTAAATGCTTGTAATTTTATAAAAGATGATCAAGTACAATTGGTTAACCATAAGGAATTTATTAGAAAATTATCCAAAAGAAAATCTAAAGATCCACGCATCAAACTATTCACTACAAACTATGATACCTGTTTTGAAGACGCTGCCAGTAAATTAGGTATTACTGTTATTGATGGCTTTTCTTTCTCATTTCCAAGAATTTATGATCCTAAGTTTTTTGACTTAGATATCGTTAAACGCAGTCAAAATATAAACTCTAATAATATCCACTATCTTGAGGGTGTATTTCAGCTTTATAAATTGCATGGCTCTGTAAATTGGAAAAGAGAAAACATATTTTCTATTCAACAAGGAAATGATGTGACTGCTCAAAATAGTTGCATGATTTTTCCTGCAAAAGGTAAATATCAACAATCTTATGTCCAACCGCACTTAGAACTCATTTCTAGATTTACACAAGGTTTACGGGAACCAAATACATGTCTTCTTATCGCTGGATTTGGTTTTAATGATGATCATCTATCAGAACCAATTTTGTCTGCAATTTATTCGAATCCACATTTAAAAGTAATTATTTCTACACCAAGTCTAAAAGCTGATTTTGAGAAAACGTCATTAAATCCTTCGCCTTATTGGGATAAGTTTAAACATGTAGCAGACACCAGAAAAAATGACGAAATAATATTTATAAATTGTGACTTTGGAAAATTATCAGAGTTAATTCCAGACCTAACTGCCTTATCACCAGCAGAAAACCTGTATGAAAGCTTACGTTCAGCATTTGGAGCTACTCATGACTAAGAGCACCATTAACCCTGAACTTTTATTTGGTAAAGTTAATTCCATCAATGCAAATAGTGTGCATTTTGAATATATAAATAATCAACATGAACCGACCTATTTCAGAGGGAATCGCTATGGAAAAGGTGAAGTTGGTGAATTTGTCATCATTGAAAGTCAGGTGAATTTAGTATTAGGTCGTATTATAGAAATAAAAAAAGATGATTTAGCTAAATCAAATTTAGAAATTGTAGGAAAGATTCATCTTTTAGGAACTATCCAAATGGATACTTTAAGAGTATCGGCAGGAGTAGACTACTACCCAAGTATCAATGACTTAATTTATTCAGCACCACATGAATTTATTGCATCAATTCCTGAAAAAATGCAAAAAGATGAAGCTAAAATTGTTTTAGAAATTGGTGCAATTGATCTCGATCAAAGCTGTGGTATTTCTATTACACCTGAAAAACTATTTGGTCGACATCTAGGAATTCTTGGAGCAACTGGTGGAGGAAAAAGTTATACAACAGCTCGTGTTTTAGAGGAGTGCTTAAAACATAATTCCAAAGTTATCCTTCTTGATTCAACAGGAGAATATAGAGATTTTAACTCTAATGACGTCTTCCATATTCATTTAGGGCAACCGTTATATGAAGTAACGAGCTCTAAGGAGTGTTATCTCCCCCCAGAATCTTTTATTGAAACGGATTTTTTAGCTTTATTTGAACCATCTGGCAAAGTTCAAGGTCCAAAATTTAAAGAAGCTATTCGAAGTCTTAAAATCGCAAATTTAAAGCCTGATGTATTTACCAATGGGTTTATTCCTAAAATAAATTCCTTTAAAAAAGATTACTTAGATGCAATAAACGATCCAAATCTTAACCTTAATTCGCCTTTAATATTTTCAACCTTAATATTCAAATTGAACATGAATGTGTATTCCCTGAATTCAGCACATCTTTTAATAGTCCAAAGGATCCAGCTCGTTGGGGTAATTCTGATGGAGCTTCTTATACAAGTTGTTTACCTTTGATAAGTAGGATAACAAGTATAGTTCACTCTCCTCCCTTTAATAACTTATTCATATCTTCAACTACAAAGCTTTCACTCACAGACGTAATTAAACGTTTTGCAGCCTCAAAAGAAACTGATAAAAAATTACTAAGAGTCGACTTAAGTGGCATTTCCTTCGAATATAAAGCACGTGAAATTATTGCAAATTGTATAGGTAGAGCATTACTAAACGAATCAAGAAAAGGAACTTTTTCGAGTAGACCTATCGTTGTATTTTTAGATGAAGCACATAACTTCATAGGTAAAACTATTGGTAATGAAGATACTTTAGCAAAATTAGATGCTTTTGAACTTATTGCTAAAGAAGGTCGTAAATTTGGATTAAATATTTGTTTAGCAACACAAAGGCCCCGTGATATCACCGAAGGAGTTCTCAGCCAACTTGGTACATTAATCGTTCATAGATTAACTAATGATCGAGACCGAGAAATTGTAGAGCGTGCTTGTGGTGAAATTGATAAAGCTGCATCCGACTTCCTTCCAAGCCTACAACCAGGTGAAGCCGTCATTATTGGTAATGACTTCCCTATTCCCTTAACTATTAATATTAAAACACCAACAATTAAACCCAATTCAGAAGGTGCAAATTTCCAAGAAAATTGGGCATAAAAAAAGCCACCTTTCGGTGGCTTTTTTTAATCTCAAACCATCTCTTATTGAGCGCGGTTTTTGATTTTGCGGATGGTTTCCAACTGAGCAGCAGTTTCTGCAAGAGCAGCCAAAGCAGCAGCCGAGTCCAAGTCGCTCTTTTGATTGGCAAGCAATTGTTCAGCGTGTTTACGCGCTTCAAGAATTGCCGCTTCATCTAAGTTTTCTGCACGGACTGCAGTATCTGCAAGAACCGTAACAACATGCGGTTGAACTTCGAGTACACCACCAGATACATAGATTAACTCTTCTGTACCATTTTCAAGTAGAACGCGGATTGCGCCCGGCTTGAGTAAAGTTACTAGTGGTGCGTGACCAGGCATAATACCCAACTCACCACCAGCACCTTTAGCAATTAGCATCGTTACAGTGCCAGAGTACAAAGACTCTGCAACACTTACAACATCACACTGCATAGTCGCCATGAGAATCTCCTAAATTAGGTAACTAATTAAAGTTTCTCAGCTTTAGCAATTACTTCGTCAATACCACCAACCATGTAGAACGCTTGTTCTGGGATGTGATCGTATTCACCAGCTAAAAGACCTTTAAAGCCACGAATCGTTTCTTTAAGCGGTACAAGTTTACCAGGAGCACCAGTAAACACTTCAGCTACGTGGAACGGTTGAGAGAAGAAACGTTGGATTTTACGCGCACGGTAAACAGTCAACTTATCTTCTTCTGCAAGTTCGTCCATACCAAGAATCGCGATGATGTCTTTCAATTCTTTATAACGTTGAAGAACGTTTTGAACTGAACGAGCAATCTCGTAATGCTCAGTACCCACTACAAGTGGATCTAACTGACGTGAAGTTGAGTCAAGTGGATCGATCGCTGGGTAAATACCAGAAGATGCGATGTCACGGCTCAATACTACAGTTGCGTCTAAGTGAGCAAACGTTGTAGCAGGCGATGGATCTGTTAAGTCATCGGCAGGTACGTATACCGCTTGGATTGACGTAATCGAACCAGACTTAGTCGATGTAATACGTTCTTGAAGAACACCCATCTCTTCTGCAAGTGTCGGTTGGTAACCTACTGCAGATGGCATACGACCTAGAAGTGCTGATACTTCAGTACCTGCTAGTGTATAACGGTAGATGTTGTCTACGAACAATAGTACGTCACGGCCTTTGCCGTTTTCGTCTTTCTCGTCACGGAAGTACTCAGCCATGGTCAAACCAGTCAACGCTACGCGTAAACGGTTACCTGGTGGCTCATTCATCTGACCGTAGACCATGGCTACTTTGTCAAGAACGTTTGAGTCTTTCATCTCATGATAGAAGTCGTTACCTTCACGAGTACGCTCACCAACACCAGCGAACACAGATAAACCTGAGTGCGCTTTAGCGATGTTGTTGATCAACTCCATCATGTTTACAGTTTTACCAACACCGGCACCACCGAACAGACCAACTTTACCACCTTTAGCGAACGGGCATAGTAAGTCGATGACTTTAATACCAGTTTCTAAAAGGTCAGTAGAAGCTGCTTGTTCAGCATAAGAAGGTGCTTGACGGTGAATCGGCAAACGCGCTTCAGTCGCAACTGGACCAGCTTCGTCGATTGGGCGACCAAGAACGTCCATGATACGACCCAAAGTCGCTGTACCCACTGGTACAGAAATTGGAGCGTTAGTATTCGTTACGTTCAAACCACGCTTAAGGCCTTCAGTAGAACCCATTGCAATAGTACGAACTACGCCATCACCAAGTTGTTGCTGAACTTCTAATGTAGTTTCAGTGCCATCAACGTGGAGAGCGTCATAGATCTTAGGAACGCTGTTACGTTCAAACTCGACGTCGATAACCGCGCCGATGATCTGAATGATACGACCGCTACTCATTGCTGTCTCCTCAATTCAAAATAATGTTAAACGGCAGCGGCACCACCAACGATCTCAGAAATTTCCTGAGTAATCGCGGCTTGACGCAGCTTGTTATAAATAAGTTGTAGGCTCTTGATCAAATCACCTGCGTTGTCGGTTGCAGCTTTCATTGCAACCATACGAGCTGACTGCTCACACGCGATGTTTTCGATCACGCCTTGATATACCACAGACTCGATATAACGAACCAATAAGCCATTTAAAAGCTGTTCAGCTTCAGGCTCATAGATATAATCCCAACCGTATTGACGGTTAAGGGTCTTGTTTTCTTCCGCAGTTGCTAAAGGAACAAGTTGTTCGATTTTTTGATTTTGAGTCATGGCATTGACAAAGCCGTTTGACACAAGATAAATACGATCTAACTCGCCTTTATCAAATGCGTCTAACATCACCTGTACAGAACCAGATAACTGTTCAAGGCTTGGTGTATCACCGACATTTGTCGTAGCACCCAGCACTTTACCGCCGTAGTTTTTAAAAAACGAAACCGCTTTTTGACCAATTAAAGC
This sequence comes from Acinetobacter sp. ANC 4173, assembly GCF_004331255.1. Taxonomy (GTDB): domain Bacteria; phylum Pseudomonadota; class Gammaproteobacteria; order Pseudomonadales; family Moraxellaceae; genus Acinetobacter. The sequence continues at coordinate 18,132 of NZ_SJOF01000017.1, forward strand.
AAATTGAACTTCAATTGACTGCTCTTGTTGCTGTTGTACGTGTTTAACCACTTTTTTGAACAGGTTAATGTTCAAACCACCAGCAAGGCCACGATCTGAAGACACAATGATATAGCCAACGCGCTTCACAGGGCGTTCAACCATATAACGGTGTTTGTATTCAGGATTCGCTTGAACCAAGTGAGCAATTACACGGTGCATATTTTCGGCATACGGACGGCCTTGAGCCATGCGCTCTTGCGCACGACGCATCTTAGAAGCTGCTACCATCTGCATCGCGCGAGTAATTTTCTGCGTGCTTTTGATACTAGCTACTTTGGCGCGAATTTCTTTTAAATTTGCCATACGCTTAACCTAGTATTCGAAGGCCCTTTCGAGCCCTCGAAGGTTGATCCGTGAACCAAACCAAAACTAAATCCAACTGAAGTTGAAATTAGTAAGTTTGAGTCGCTTTAAAGCTTTCAATACCTGCTTTGATTGCAGCTTCGATGTCTTTGTTGTAATCACCAGTTTCATCGATGTTTTGCATTAACGCAGCATTTTCTGAACGGAAGTAAGAAATTAACGCAGCATCAAAGTCTACGATTTTCTTCACTTCAACGTCAGCCATGTAGCCTTCGTTAGATGCATAAATTGAAACAGCTTGGTCAGCAATTGAATATGGAGCATATTGTTTTTGCTTCATTAATTCAGTTACACGTTGACCATGTTCAAGTTGCTTACGAGTTGCTTCATCAAGGTCAGAAGCGAACTGAGCAAACGCTGCCAATTCACGGTATTGCGCCAAAGCAGTACGGATACCACCAGACAATTTTTTGATGATCTTAGTCTGCGCTGAACCACCAACACGAGATACAGAGATACCCGCGTTCACAGCAGGACGAATACCTGCGTTGAATAATGATGTTTCAAGGAAGATCTGACCGTCAGTGATCGAAATTACGTTCGTTGGTACGAATGCAGATACGTCACCCGCTTGAGTTTCAATGATTGGTAATGCAGTTAATGAACCAGTTTGGCCTTTAACTTCACCATTCGTGAATTTCTCAACGTAGTCAGCAGAAACGCGCGAAGCACGCTCAAGAAGACGTGAGTGAAGATAGAATACGTCACCTGGATACGCTTCACGACCTGGTGGACGACGTAACAATAATGAAATTTGACGGTAAGCAACAGCTTGCTTAGACAAATCATCATAAATGATTAGTGCATCTTCACCGCGGTCACGGAAGTATTCACCCATTGTACAGCCAGAATATGGAGCCAAGTACAACATTGCTGCTGGATCGGCTGCAGCTGCTGCTACAACAGTGGTATACGCCATAGCGCCAGTTTCTTCTAGCTTGCGCACAACGTTAGCAATAGTCGATTGTTTTTGACCAATAGCTACGTATACACATTTAATGCCAGAGTTTTTCTGAGCGATGATCGCATCAATCGCCATAGCTGTTTTACCAGTTTGACGGTCACCAATGATCAACTCACGCTGACCACGGCCTACAGGGATCATTGTATCTACTGATTTATAACCAGTTTGTACAGGTTGATCCACTGATTGACGCCAAATTACGCCTGGTGCTACTTTTTCAACAGCATCAGTGAGTTTTGCATCAATTGGGCCTTTACCATCAATTGGGTTACCCAAAGCATCTACGACACGGCCTAAAAGTTCTGGACCAACCGGAACTTCTAATACACGACCTGTGCAACGTGCTTTTTGACCTTCTTGAAGGCTTAAGTAGTTACCTAAAACAACGACGCCCACTGAATCCTGTTCTAGGTTCAGTGCCATACCGTATAAGCCGCCGTCGAATTCGATCATTTCACCGTACATTGCATCAGCAAGGCCGTGAATACGCACAATACCGTCGGAAACCATAACAATGGTTCCTTCGTTTTTAGCGGTCGCGCTGGTGTCCAGATCGCCGATACGCTGTTTAATGAGCGCACTGATCTCGGATGGATTCAGTTGTTGCATTGCGCTATACCTCAATCTTTATTAAGTTCAGTCTTCTAATACGCAGCTTTTTTCAAGCCTTATTACGCAAGAAGACGAGTCCGCATTTTTTCAAGCTTGTTAAGCGCAGAGTCATCTATCACTTGGTCGCCTGCACGAATAACAACACCAGCAATAAGCTCTGGTTTAACTTCTACAGTCACATTTACCGCAGCTTCGAATTTTTTCTCTAAAGCATGTGCAAGTAATTGTTCTTGTACAGAAGTCATAGGGAATGCAGATTCAATCACCACATCCACCGTATTGTTATTCTGTGATTTGAGCTGTTCATATTCCGCAGAAATTTCAGGAAGAAGTACCAAACGGTTATTTTCAGCAAGCAATGTCAAAAAGTTTGACACTGCTGCAGTTTGGTCTTCGCCTAATACCTTTGCAAAAAGACTTACCTGCTCAGCAGGAGTAAGCTCAGGGCGAGTTAAGAAAGCTGAAAATGCTTCGTCTTGCACCGCAGCACTGAGCAAGTTCAATGCAGATGACCAAGAGTCAGTTGCATTTTGCTCAGAAGCATAAGCAAATGCTGCCTTAGCGTATGGGCGTGCCAACGTCAAGAGTTCAGCCATAATCCGCCTCTCTTAAAGTTTAGCAGCCAGCTGAGTCAGCATGGCATTGTGAGCTTCTGCATCAACTTGCTGGCTCAGGATTTTCTCTGCACCAGTAACTGCCAAAGCAGCAACTTGTTGACGTAATTCTTCGCGAGCAGAATTGATTTCAGTATCAACAGCTTCTTTCGCTTGTTGACGAATACGCTCACCTTCAGCCGCAGCTTGAGTACGCGCTTCTTCTACCAATTGTGCACCACGACGGTTCGCTTGTTCGATCAATTGAGCCGCTTGTGCTTTCGCTGCGTCTAATTCAGCTTTCACTTGAGCTTGCGCATCCGCAAGATCAGCTTTTGCTTTTTCAGCAGCGTTTAAGCCATCAGCAATTTTACGCTGACGCTCACTAATCGCATTGATTAGTGGTGGCCATACGAATTTCATACAGAATGCGACAAACATCGCAAATGCAATCGCTTGACCAATCAATGTGAGGTTGATATTCATTTCGCTATTCCTCAATAGTTTAATTTAGGAATTAAGCTGATTAACCTACAAATGGATTAGCGAAGATGAAGAACAAGCCAATACCAACACCGATCATAGGCACAGCATCAAGAAGACCCGCGATTAAGAACATACGAGTTTGAAGTTGTGGAGCCAATTCTGGTTGACGAGCAACAGCTTCAAGGAAGCGACCGCCTAAAAGACCAAAACCAATCGCAGTACCTAAAGCACCGAAAGCGATCAAGATAGCAGATGCAATTGCAACTAGACCTAAAGTGAGTTCCATGATAATTCCTCAGAGGTTAGGTTTATACCAAATTAAAGTAAAAAAATTTTTAAGCCCAACCATCCGTTGATAGTTAGGCAGTACCATTAATGTTTTTCGCTTGCCATGCTCAAGTATACGATAGTCAGCATCATGAAAATGAATGCTTGTAACGTAATAACAAGAATGTGGAAGATCGCCCAAGGCACAGACAGAGCCCACTGGATCCAGAACGGTAATAATGCAATCAAGATGAAGATTAACTCACCTGCATACATGTTACCGAAAAGTCGTAGAGCCAATGAAACTGGACGTGCAAGGAATGTTACCAATTCAAGAATTAAGTTCACTGGAATCAGTAACGCTTTTGCAACTGGGTTACTTGGATTAAATGGGTTAAGTGCCAATTCGCCAACGAAACCACCAATCCCTTTTTCACGGATACTGTAGAACAAGATCAGTACGAATACAGATAAAGACATACCTAAGGTAATGTTTGGATCTGTAGAAGGTACAACCTTGAAGTAAACGTGATGAGGATCCATACCAAATACGTTAGAGCCAATAATTCCTGCAAGATGCGGAATGAAATCTACTGGAAGTAAATCCATCGCATTCATCAGGAAAATCCACACAAAAATCGTGAGGGCTAAAGGTGCAATCAAACGTGATTTGCCATGGAAAGTGTCGCGAACACTTGAGTCCACAAACTCAATGATCATTTCAATTGCAGACTGGAACTTGGTCGGAACACCAGAGTTTGCAGCTTTCGCCACACACCAGAATAACAAACAGAAAATCACACCAAGAGTGATAGACCAACCCATTGAATCCAAGTGAATAGCAGTGAACCCCATCTGTTGAGCTTCAGCACCAGTCTCGGCCAATTTCCATGTCCCGTCTGGCATTTTGCCATAGGTCATATTGGTCAAGTGATGCTTGATATACTCGGTCGAAGTAAGGGCATGTTCTTCAGCAGCCATAAATCACACCTGGTCAATGTCAAATACAAATAGAGTAAGCGAATATCGCATGCTGCGTGATATCTCGCTTATCTCCAAAAAAACTTTTCAATTTAGCTGCGCTTAAACTCGTTTTTGTAGACGTGACACCCAAAAAGGAGCGACCCACGACATGGTTTGAACGAGGATAAAACCACAAAACAACGCCCCCGGAGATAACGGTTGGACATTGCTTAAAATTAAAATAAATCCGACGATCACAATCGTAAACTTGCCCATCATCCCTCGGTACATATTTGCAAGTACCTGTTTGGATGCTCTCGCTCCTGCAGCTCGAAACGACTGCCATGAAAAATAACAACTTGCTAGCCAGCAAACACCCGCACCAAGTGCGGCACTTAAAGCTGCCGTTGTATCTTTCACAACCCACGCCAACAAGGCTGACACAGGAATCATAAATGCTTGCAAGATGACTAATGCTTTCGCTAATCGTCGATCAATCATGCGACTAGTTCGGCTCATTATTTATTCACTCACAGCATAAATGCTTGACAAGTTTAACTGATGATCGTTTTTAATCGCAGGCATTATAGAGTTACACCCCTGAACATGCAATCATTTCCCGACCTAAGTCGAGTTTTTTTCAATACGATAACGGTTCAGCGGTTGCTTAAATATTGATTATTTTCACTTCATTGGCGCGCAGTTAATACACAATTTTTGACTTGTTGCGCCAAGTCTGACCATGCAGAAATGAAGTTATTTTCCGCTGTTAAACTTTCGTCAACTGCCTGAAACACAATAGGCTGAAGTTTTTGATACTGATTGGCACTGGCATGGGCTTCTGCCAGTAAGCACATTTTCTTTTGCCCACGATGATCGTTCAAATATTTGATTTGTGCCAAGGTTGGCGCAATATGTGGATCATCAGTCATTGATCCCGCAAGCTTCAAATGTAATGGACGTTCCAAGTACTGATAAGCATCGTGATAAGCCCAATACGGTTGTGCTGCCCCTTGGTTTTGGAATTTCTGTGCTGTACTAAACATCTGCTTGGCAAATGCTTGTGCATTATGCCAATACTTATCACGGTATTGAGGTTGTTGCTGTGAACGCAAGGCTGCAATAAAGAAACCGATACGCACTGCATTGTTTGGATCTAACCACACATGGGTATCGACCGTATTGGCTAAAGGCGCCCCTCGAGTACTGCGTTGTGGCAACGTTTTGACCAAGCCAGAAGACAAGATAGAAGCCGCTTTAGGATTATTGTGTAGCAGTTTATCCAGTGGTGCTTCGTGGGCTTTACCGAGCCAAATCACCAATCCAGCGTCTTGTATCGCCTTTCGATGTGCGGGTGTTAAAGACACATCATGTCCAGTTTGATTTTCCAAAAGTAAAACTGGTTGTTCTATTCCCTTGGTGACTTCTTGTGCAATCAAATATAATGGATGCGTTGAAACAACAAGACTTTGAGTCCACCCCACAGTACTTAGAATGGACAGTAAACAAAAAGCAAATAGACGAGACATGATTACACAGCACTAAATTTTATCTAGTGTTATAATATAACAATTCAACAAAAATACCTACGTCTAATCGTAACTTAAAGCCGTTCATGTTAAAATTTAATGTCAATTCTTCTATTTCAAGCCCGAACTGAGGTTGCTATGAGCTTATGTTCGCATGAACACCACAATGCATTACATGGCGTACATGATCATCATAATGTCGCAACACGCCTTGCTGAAGCAGAAAGTCTCTGTGCAGCCACTGGAGCGCGCTTAACCCCACTTCGTAAAGAAGTGCTCGAACTGATTTTGACTGCGCATGGTCCAATGGGGGCTTATGATTTACTCGCCAAGATTAAAAGTGAATCAGATCGCCCTGCTGCACCACCGACCGTTTATCGTACGCTTGATTTCTTATTGGAAAAGGGACTCATTCATCGTCTAACTTCGATTAATGCCTATATTCCCTGCTGCCATCCTCGCGAAGGTCATCAAGCCGCATTTTTAATTTGCACAGAATGTCATATTGTGAAAGAAGCATCTTCCGAAGGTCTATTACAACAATTAGATGCGCTTGCCACTTCTGATCATTTCACTGCACAACACAGCATTATTGAGATTTCTGGAAAATGTCAGAATTGCAGCCAAGCGAATTAAGCACTCCGACACTGATTGCCTTAGAACAAATTAGTGTCCGTATCGATAACCGTGACATTCTGAAACAGATTGACTTTTCGATCCACGAACAAGAAATTGTTACCTTAATTGGCCCCAACGGCGCGGGGAAATCAACCCTAATCAAAGTACTACTAGGCATTTTAAAACCCAATGCTGGACAAGTATCGTCTACACGAAAACTCAAATTTTCTTATGTACCACAAAAGTTTAACCCATCGCACAGCCTACCCTTACGTGTGAAAGACTTACTTGATTTAGAGTCCTGCCCTGCTGCAATTAAACAAGAAATTATTCAAGATACAGGCATTGCCAAACTGCAAGATTCTAAAGTACAACAGCTGTCTGGTGGCGAACGACAACGCGTATTATTGGCGCGGGCCTTGCTGCGCCAGCCTGACCTTTTAGTCCTCGATGAACCCATGCAAGGGCTTGATATTCAGTCTGAAGCTGAACTATATGATTACGTACGCAGCCTGCCTGAAAAATATGATTGTGCGGTATTGATGGTTTCTCATGATTTACAATGGGTGATGCAAGGCACACAACGGGTGGTCTGCTTGAATAAACATATTTGTTGTAGCGGCTTACCTGAAAATATTCAACAGCATCCAGAATACCAAGCCATTTTTGGCACCAACCGTGTGTTCTATCAACATCATCATGATCATTGTGCTCACGGAGACAGTGCCACAGCCTGCCAACATGATCCTCGCCCTCATATTCACCCTGAACCGGAAGCCTAATAGATGTTGGAATGGTTAGATCTACTGCTGCCTGCTTGGACGATGGGGACATTATTGGTGTTCTTAACCGCACCTTTGGGCTGTTTGATGCTTTGGCGTCGTATGTCATTCTTTGCTGATACCATGGCGCATGGCACTTTATTGGGTGTTGCGATTGCAGGAGCACTCAGCCTACCGTTTTGGGTCGGCGTCACATTCTTGGCATTTATGTTGGTCGCTATTTTATGGGTACTGCATGATCCACGCTTACCCAATGATGCTTTGTTAGCCCTCTGTTCGGCCACTTTGCTGTGTGCAGGCTTAATGTTGATTCAACATTTACCGAGTTTAAGACCTGAATTACTCAGCTATTTATTTGGTGACTTGCTCACAATTGCTTGGTCTGATTTACCCATGTTTGCAATTGTGATTGCACTGGCACTTGCAGTACTGTTCAAATACTGGAAAGCCCAAATTCAAATTGCGATTGATCCCGACATTGCCATTAGTGAAGGCGTGAATGCGAAATGGCAACGTTTAGTATTTATGCTACTGCTTGCTGTATTTACCGTTTTGGCATTGCGCGCCGTGGGTTCACTCTTAATGGGAGCGCTTTTGGTGATTCCAGCACTTACTGCTCGTCTACTCGCACATTCCCCTAAACAAATGGTGATTTGGGCTTTTATTGCAGCTCAATTTGGCGTCAGTGTAGGTCTATGGTCAAGTGCCGCACTCAATACCCCAACCGGTCTCAGCATCGTGCTGTGTATGGCATTGGTTTTTGCGCTGATTTTTGCAGTTCAAAAAGTGAGAAAAATGGCTTAATCCATCATCTTTCATAAATAATCTTGATCGTTGTCTATTATTGATGTACCAAACTTAAAAGTCCCGCAGCACAACTAAATAGCACAGCAAAAGTACGATTCATGTATTTTTGCTGTTTTGGGGATTTCAACAGTTTCAACACCTTTGCCGCTAAACCTGTATAGCCCGCCATCACAATCAGGTCGATACTGATCATGGTCACGGCCATCATTACATACTGAATCCACTGTGGCTTAGACAAGTCTAAGAACTGGGGCAATACCGCCAATAAAAATACAATTGCCTTTGGGTTACTCATATTGACCAAAAAACCATAACTCACCAGTTTGGGAATCGATTTTATTGCTTGTTGTTCTTGCTCAATTTGAATGGACTGTACTGGTGCCTTCCACTGCAAGTAAGCCAAATACAATAAGTAGCCCACACCAAACCACTTCACCAGCAGAAAAGCCCAAGGCGTTGTGGCAAAAAGCACTCCGACCCCAGCGGCAACAATCCCAATTTGTACCAGCAATGCCAGTTGCAAACCAATCGCATTCCAGTAACCACGTCGAAATCCATAGTTTAAACCACTCGACATCGAGGCAATTGCCCCTGCTCCAGGTGAAACACTAATCACCCAGCATGCCAACATAAACGCCATCCAAACTTGAAAAGACATCGTCACACCACCTCAAAAAGACCGGTCATTATATGACTTTTCACACATTAAATGTGCTGCGAAGTTCTTACCCAAGAATAATACTGTTTAGGCTATTCAGCTATGCATGGATCAGGCACAATAAACCCAGCCACACATTGAATAAAAATCAAAGGAGCTATAAATGACCGCACAATCCGTAATTTTACCCTTACCTTCAGATCATGCCCGCTTTATCGTATTACGTTTAAAAGATTTAACGTTACCTGAACTGAAAGAAAAGATCGAAGATTTACTGGACACGCGAGATCGTTTAATTACCCAACATCCCAATGCAGAAATTAAGACTGCGATTGCCTTTGGCCCTGAACTTTGGGCAAAACTTTATGCGCAATCTCCTGAGGGATTCAAGCCACTTGACCCAATTCAGGGTGCTTTTGAAATGCCCGCTGTACCTGCAGATGTGCTGATTCACATTGCCTCGCAACGTAGCGACATCTGTTTTACTCTCAGCCAAGCCTTTTTCGATAGAATTCAAGATAAAGTCGAGGTTTTGGATGAACGTGTGTGTTTTCGCTATTTTGATGGGCGCGATTTAACAGGCTTTATTGATGGCACTGAAAACCCACAATTTCCTGATGATCGTGCAGAAACAGCTCTTTTAGCAGAAGATGCAGGCATTTTTGCAGATGGTTCTTTTGTATTTGCACAGCGCTATATACACGATTTAGATAAATGGAAACATCTAAAAGTCGATGCACAAGAAAATGTCATGGGTCGTTCGAAACTAGAAAGCATTGAAATGGATGATGATGTCAAACCAGAAAATGCTCATATTGCACGTGTCGTGATTGAAGATGATAAAGGTGAAGAAATGGAAATTTTGCGCCATTCTTTACCTTATGGTGACGGTAACGGTGAGCAAGGCCTGTTCTTTATTGCTTATACCAAAAACCTTGGCATCATTGATGACATGTTAGAGCACATGTTTGGCACAACGGGTGATGGCATTCATGACCGTTTACTGCATTTTGTGACCGCAGTAGATGGTGCTTACTTCTTTGCTCCAAGCGAGGAGTTATTGGAAGAGGTTTTGGAGAATTAACTAAAAAATTATGAATAAGCAGCTTATTTCTGCTGCTTATTCAAAAGCCAATATCATTTTTGATTATATTTTTCAATACAATAAGTAAATACCGATTTTAAAGTCAAAATTATTTACATTTAAATTATTAACTTAACCAGAAAAATTTATAACTAATAATAATCTCACATTATTATTAAAAAAGCTTCTGAGTCAATTGAATTCTTTAAAATAAACTTTCTTACCATCCGAACACACTCCATAAAAAATTCCATAAAAGTTATCTTTTACAGAAGAGTTATTCAAATAGCTATTGCATTCCAAAACTAAATCTCCAGCAACTTTCTTAAAAACTATTTTTTGCTTTTGATAATATGGAGCACCTTCATAATTATCATTCAAATAATAGAATCCTGATTTAAAATTCTTTGATTCAGCTTGTTTAGTTACATATCCATTCTTTATAAAATCAATCCCGCCTAAGGCTAAGTTAATTTTATCAATATTTAAATTCAACTCATTATTATTATTTTTATCCACTTTAGCTTCTGCCCATCCAACTTGAACATCTTCACTATAAACATTTTTATAATATAAAGTAAAATTACCATTATTATCTTTTATGTAAAATTCATCATATGCAGGATCAAGTCTTTTAAATAGATAATCATCTACTTTTTTTGTAGGTGTAAAATTCTTACATTTTCCTGACTTTTCACAGATTCGATATGAAAAATAAAGTTTTGTACTACTTGACTTATATTGAACCGCCTCTGTTGTACATGCATACATCAAACTAATTACAAATAAAAGAAATAATCTATTCATCATTGCATAATCTCTATGTGCATGGCACCTTCACCTGGTACATCTGCTGAAATAAAACCTGAAATAATTCCATCTTTTAAAGCTTTCTGACAAACTGCTTTAAATTTTTTTCCTACACTATTCAAAGTATTTCCTGCCCCAAAACCATTACTGTTCGTACCTAAATCAATGATATTATTTTTCTATATTGCTCTTCTGAAACGCAATGTTTATAAATTTTTATCCCTTTATTTTTAAAATCAAAAGTCTTCACTTAATTTATTATCTATAGTTTTGTTTAGTTATAAATTTTAAATATAGTTAACAATAATCGATTGCCATTTAGTACCTGACCTTATCGATCATATAAGATCAGGCATCAACACTATTACTCACAATCAGATAAATCAAATCCTCTTTTTCCTGCATGCATTCCCTGAATTTCTCCATGCACAACATCAAAAAATAAAATATTATTTTTCTGAAAATTATCAGTAACTGTGTAGGTATAATCATCTTGAGAATCCCCAGCACCCTCACTTTTCATTTTTTTAATTTTATATCCTTCATAACTCTCATATATCTCTTCCATATTCATACCATTACGAATTTTTTTGGACGTATATATACTTTTATTTTCATTTTTAATTAATATTTCAACTAGCTCCTGTTTATTAAAATTATATGAAATACCATTATCAAAATCCAAAAAAGCTGTACAGCTTCCTATTTCACTTTTTTCAATACCTTTTGATGAAAAATTTAAATCTGAATATTCATTACCAAGAATATAAGACTTTCCTTCAAAATTTATTGAGTTAAAATCCAAGTAATTTTTTTTGTCAGAAATAGCTTTAGAATAGCCACACGCACTCAAAGCTATTGAAAATAAAATAAATATAAATCTCATATCATTCATTCTTATTAAATGTTAATGATAAACCTTGTAAATAAAGATGATTATTATGTCTTGGGTTAGTCCATTCACTACACCTAGGGAGTATAATGCTACCAAAGTTAAGCATAGCGATAACAAAAAAATCACTCATAATACACATTTCAAAAAAATTGATATTTAAAAAGATGTTCTCATGAACATCCCTCTTGATATTTCAATTTATCAAGTGTTCCATATGTAACCTCTGCTACCCTATTCTCAACAATATAAAATTTAACACCATTATTATTGTCAAATTGGTGCTGCAAATAGTACGTATTATCATCATATGCACTTTTCACCAAAATCAAGTCTTTAACCTTAGATTTTAAATCTTCAACAGAAAGTCCCTTAAATGTAGATTTTTGATATGAAGCAGTAGAAAGCTTATTATCAAAGACCAAATAGCTAATATTTTCATCCTTATTTTCTGCGTACAAACAATTATCAATAATCTCTGTATCATCCACTTGCTTTACAAGGCCTTCTTTTTCCAACTTAATGTAATCTTCACCGATATCCATATTTTTAAATTCAGACAATAAACCATTTAATAAATAATTATTATCAACTATTTTTGTTTCTTCTTTGACATTACATGCTATCAAGATAAAAAATAAAGGAAAAATACATAGTTTATACATTATTAAATATCCTCAATTTTAGGCAAGCATGCGCCAATATGTAAATGGTGGTAATGATTATTTGCATAGCTTGTGCCTGATATTTTGGGTTTCTTGCTATAACCATCCTGAGTATAAAACACTGTAAAACCAAACTTTCTTAACTCACGAACTAGAGTAATATTCCGTTGTTCATCATAATCATTATTTTGTGTCCAAATTGCGTTAGTTCTATGTGCATTCTTTTTTCCTATGTATCTAAAATCACATGCTTCACCATTACGATGTGTAACACTTGGTGCCTGTGAACTACCATCAATAAGGCTTCCTCCTGAACTTGGGTATTCCTCATAACCGAGACTCATGAATGTACCAAGAACTCCTGACATGGTAATACCATTTAAATAAAATCTAATATTCCCTCCTGTCATAAACCATTTATATCCAATATTTCCACTCTTATAAGAGCCATGTTCTGTAAAATCAATGAGATAACAACTTCCATAGATAACCTCATTTCCTGCTTTACGCATAGGCGCTTTAACAAATTTAGATTTCCCTAAATTATGAGTCTTACCATTCTGGTCATAATAAATGAACTCAGCAAAACCAGTTGCAGCTTTATTCTCTCTTTTGATTTTTCCATCATGATAAATATGATATCGAGTCGTATCACTTGTTGGCGGTGATTGATTACTTACCGTTGTTAATGGCTTTCCTCCACTTTCAGTATACGTATTATTTTGCTTCGTTTGATTCTTCTTATCTGCCTCAGTTTTTGCTTTTTCTGCTTCTTCTTTTGCTTTCTTTTCCTGCACTTCTTTCTGCTGTTGTTGCTTTTTTAGATCTTCGGCCTGCTTACGCTTTGCATCTGCAACTTCATATAGTTTCGATGCCTGAACAGCGCTACCATTTACGGTAAAGGGCGTAGTTGAGCTTGATTTTTCAACACGACTTAAAACTAAACTTTTTCCTTTTATGCCAAAGCCAAAAACAAAACCCGTTAACATTCGCACATTTATTACACCGCGATTATTTGTTCTTTTCGGTATTTCTCGGCCTCGATAAAAGAGACTAAACAATGTATTTGGGACAATTTCATCATCTTGAGTTACTGAAATATTAAAAGAATGTACAGGAAGCTTCACTTTAACTGTTTTATTTTTCAATGCGGCGCTAACTTGAAAATGATGAATTACCTGTTTCTGTCCATCACCTTCTACTGAAACCTCAATATCTTGCCCTTCCTCCGCATTAATCCCTTGCTTAATCCCACGACTATCAGCTGTATGCTTTTTAATATTACCTTTATAGGTAAGAAAAAAATTCATATTAGAGATTGCCTTACCAGAATCGCCTTCGACTATTTCAATATTAAAGTTTACATCTTTAGATGCAGGAGTTACATTTGCCTCTTGAGATGTCGAAGATTGTCCTTGTTCATTTCTTACTTCTTGAGGTGTTTTATTAACCTGAGGTCTCGGTTGAGGCGTACTATCTGTCTCTAAAGTTGCTGAATGGCTTGTAACTTTAAAATCACTTAAAGTTGCTTTTTGTTTTTCATTTGCTTTTTGAATAATACTATTCGACTCTTTTCCATCAGCAACAATTTTTATTTCTGTATTTGGGTTTCTAACAATAACAGGAAGGTTACCATTCTCATCACTCTTAACCTTAACTCTTGTTTCTCCTGAAATATATTTACCATTGTTTTTGGAAATAATTGTTACTTCTTTATTTTTTAATTCTAAGCCTGAACTATCTTTTAGAGTAATATAAATTTTTCTTTTGCAACAGCTTTCTAAATCAAAACCACTGAACATTGATAAGTATGAAGAAATATGTGTTCCATTATCATCAGATACAGCTGATTTTGTTTTAAATATAGGTGAGCCAAGAAAAGTTGCTAGTCCTCCTTCACCCATTAAATGAGCACCAGCTATTGCTCCCGATTCAGTTACCTCAACCCCGTTAATAATTTTTCCATAATATTGATTGAAATTTAATATCTGCATACGTTTACATAAAAAATTTATCCAATCACTCACTGCCATTAATTGTAATTCAGGCTTTGTAAGAAAATCATTGAAAGAATGAATTCCATTCTTACCTGACCATTCCCCTTTCCAGTCATTTTTATCAAAAGTTGTCCTAATCGTATTTATTCTTTGCTTCTCTTTCTCTGGGTTTAGCTTTCTAAAATCTACACCTAAATCTCCTAAATAATATCCAGTTTCAAATAACGCAGACTCTCCCATTTGAAAAAAACCACGATATCCTCCTGAGCTTTTTTTAGCTGCTGCTATTATATTGGATTTGTGGTTTAAGCTTAGTTTCAAATCAGCACTTGATTCTTTATAGCTAACAGCTTGTATAAATCCATTTCTATTTAATTCAAAATCTTGTACTGATCCATCTTGAAATTTTATAGTCTTTTTCATTATTTAAACCTGTCATGAATCTTATATTTAGAAATATTACTAATAGATGTTTCTCTGAATAAATACCCATTTAAAGCTGATACAATATTTGCATCTTCTCCAACTTTACTACAAGATAAATTCACATCTACGGAATCTTCTTTTCTAAACCCACCTTTAATTTTTTTTCGATCTATTTCTCTTGAATATGCGAATGAATTAATATCATTATAAATCATGATAAGATCAGTTTTATTATGTTTCATTTCCGCCCAATAAATATAATAATTTTTATTTTTATACTGAACATGGTTACATGTTCCTGTAGATGTCCAATTTTTATCTTTTAAATCAAAGCCAATTTTTTTTGCTATTTTTTTGTTTTCTTTATTAAAGTTATCTTCCCATATATCAGGACACTGAACATCTTCTAATACAATTACTTGTACTGCTGGCTCGCTCCAATATTTCATACATTCTTTAGCACTTCCTGCATGTAAATTTATACTATTTAGCAAAATACATGCACCAATCATTATCTTTACAGTTTTCATTATTAAATTAATCCTTAAGTCCAAAACTTTCAAAATCTGCTTTTAAATCTGTATCTTCAATATGCTCATCACTATCGTGCTCATGGTTATGACCATCATCACCACCGCAACAAGCCTCATCTGAACCATGACCTTGCCCTTCCGTGATCACTTCTTCAACCAGTTGTAGCTTATCTGAACTGTCATCATTCTTACCAAGTAAAAGAATTTCGACGCTATCTGGGTTATCACTAAAGATCCGCCCCGTCCTTGCGAACTGATCAAGAAAACCGATGTATTCTGTTTTCTTAGCATGATTAACAACTTTATATTTAAATCCATCTTTCAATAAATCAGCATTAACCAACTCGCTAAAATCAAACCGACGACTAAAGACTCCGCTCTCAGGCATTTTTGGCAACTCAGCATTGACTGTTGCCCCACCCGTAAATACATGCTGCCCAGCCTTACTCTCAAACTTACCACCCGTCGTTGAAAATACGCCGTCAGCATTAATCTTGATTTGAGAACCACCTGCAGTAAGTAGAATTTCTTTAGCGCTGGTGATTTCAATCTTATCTTCGGTAGAGATCAGTTTAATGACCTTCTTGGCGATTGCTTCAATCGCATCATCCTGTGCTTGTAACTCCAATTTTCCTTTTGCTGCATAAGCTCTAAAGCCCTTTTGTGCAGCAAACAAACTAATCTTGTCCTGTGCATGCCCAATAATATTTTTCTGCGCACTCAGGTTAATTGACCCACTAGCACTTTGCGCAATGTCCTGCGAAGCTTGCAAAATAATGTTTTCAGGTGTTGTCAAAGCAATCCCATTAGGCGATGCCAACAACATCAATGCCTGTCTAAAAATCTTGCCTTGTTCTTGCTGCTTTGCATCAGAACTACTTTCTAGACCTTGGGTATATCCCTCCATAAAGCCTTGTAAAGAATCCAATGCTTTGGATGGTGTAACTTCTAATTTATTTCCTTTATGAAAAGTTCCACACGCACTCATCAAGTCAAAATCTTGAATATCAACATTGGCTAAAACTTTTCCAACTTCCTGAATACTCTCAAAAGGGTTTTGCTGAATTCGATCCTTGATACTCGCCAATTTACCTTTAACCAGATCAGCGCCATGTTCTTCAACATTTTCAATAAATGCTTTTAAATTTTCAGCAGCATCTTTGGCATCACTAAAGAATGCATTGAACTCCTCTACAACGGTTTTGGTATCGCCCCCTAATGCGCCGATGTCTGCAATAAAACCGCCGCAATCTTTTAATGCATGAATTGGATCTTTATTCATACTTTCTTTGAACAGATTTAATGTGCTTTCTAGCGCTTGCCCTGTGGTTTTTAACTCGAGTGATTGAATAAACTTCGGCAACCGATGAAGCACATTCAAGGCATCCGTTTGCTGTTTCACCGCAATTTCGCTCAGTACATTCATACTGTCATAGCCCTGTGAAAGCAAAGACTGCGCTTGGGCTGCTTCTAAGTGGTCAGCAATCGCTTGCTCTTGTGCATAAGTACTAATCAGCATACCTTTGCCAGCACGCAGCGCTCCCCAAGCATCAGTTCTGAGTTCAAACCCCTCCCCACGACCACTGCTTTGCTCAGTTTCTTTAGGATGGCTAAGATTACCCAAATTCAATTGGGTTGCAGCATGGCTACTTTGCAACTGGGCACTGATCTGACCCGTCGTATCATCAAAACGCAACTGATTAAAACCACCTCCATCCACTTCTTGAGAACGTATTCCACTCAATTTCTTAGTCGAAGGTAATTGTCCTTTCACATCAAAACGCGTTGGATAACGCTCAGCTTCATGAATACGCCCAGTGATAAAAGGTCGGTCAACGCTGCCATCAAAGAAATCAATCACCACCAATTCACCGACACGTGGCAGAAAACGGACACCATAGCCTTCACCTGCCCACGGCGTTAAAACATCCACCCATGCTGAATCCGTGTCATTTTGATTGCTACCTGCACCGTCGTCATGCTGATGATCGGAAGATTGGGTAAAGAGAAAACGAACTTTAATTCTGCCCCACTCGTCCACATAAATTTTCTCGCCTTCTGGTCCAACTACACGAGCATGCTGCGGGTAGGCAATGGGGCGATGTTTTAGGGGATGATATTCAGGTAAAATTCTTATTTGTCGACGAACTAGCGTAAGTTCATTGGCTTGACGCTCTTCAGATGATCTACGAGAAAAATGACTAGATTCCAACAAATGACGCACTTGATTTTGTAATTCAACCGGCAAATTGTTTTGGTTATAAAACTGCTTTTCGTAAATCAAAAACTGCTTATCGGCACCTGTGTGTTGGTCAATTTCGGGATGTCCTTGCAATTCAAACCAATACCCCACTTGCGCATCACGCACACTAGTCTGCGCTTTAAAGTATTTGGCACAAGCAGCTTGATACTGCCCCAAATTCGCATTGAGTTTTTCTAATTGTTGTGTGCCTGATGCTGTGGTCTGATCGGCGCCCGTTAGGTCTGAAATCCAAGCAGGCGTAATTGACCACGCCTGTTCCAAGCTGAGGCTTTCATTGGCATAACTTTCACTCTGCTGATGGCTACTCAACAACGAGCCACTCCCATCGTCCTGATGCAAAGTATCTGCTTGCCAACGTTGAACCGAACTGGCAGTCGACTGTAATTGTCGATGGGCTACCAAACTGGTCATACTATCAAAATGCTCGGTAGCATGACTGCGATGAAAACGGATAATGCCTCGATTCAAAGTGCTAAATTGCAACTGATCATCTATCAATCTTAATTTTTGTGGCTGAATCGCTTGCAAAGCATGGCTGACTATCAGATGGGTTTCATCAACCAGCCAATTGATGCCTTCGCTACGCCATAGACGGGTTAAAAACTCATAATCGGTTTCGTTCGCCTGCATCACAAATGGACGAACATCATAATTTTGAGTTAACCCTGAAAGATCTAGACTAAGGCTAGCATTAAACAACGCGCTTTTTTCCTGCCATTCCTTAAATAGAATTTCACTAATTTCAGGCACGCTTTTATTCATAAATACGCGACTGTTACGTCGTTTATGCCAAAGCGCCGTTGCATCTTGCAACACCAACCGATAAACCGTAAAAGCGCCATCGCTTTGTAATTGGCTGGCTTGGGTAATGATGCCTGTAATGCGTGCCAATTGCCCCATATCGGTCACTTGATCGACCGCCACTTGGCAACCCATAAATTGCTTTAAGGCCAGATGAGCATTGGTTGATAAACAGGTTAATTCGAGTTCTAAGCCAACATTGAGCGCATGTTTCCCCTCAATACGCTGTAGAAAGACCTGCGTATTCAGCTCCGCATTGGAAAATTGGACGTGAATAGCCCTTTTCAGTGTCGTTAGACCAAATTGATCTAAAACACGATGAATATGATTCAACATAGTTGTAATTCGTTATTAAAAGTTATACGTATATTAAGCGCGACATTCTAATGAACCGCTCAAATCCACGTCTAGCTCTTTTTGTAGTATTTTTATTCGATGTCTATACATACTGTCGAAAAATGTTTTAGGCTCAACACTTGTCCATAAAAAAAGAGACTTACGCCTCTTTTTTATAAAAATCTTTTGATTGGATTAAAAGGTAATCCGACGATATTGACGGTATTCTGGTTTCCAGAAATTCGCTTCAATTGCTTCATGCAATAATTCATCGCTGACCATCGGTGCAACACCTGCGTCCATGGCTGTTTTCGCCACTTTAAACGCAATGATTTTAGAAACCTTTTGAATATCATTGATATCTGGTAGTAAATCTGCATCGGGATTACTGAGTTTAGGTGAGCAATCGGCCAAGGCATTGCTTGATGCCATGAGCATACTGTCCGTTACACGAGTTGCGCCTGAAGCTACCACGCCCAAACCAATCCCCGGGAAGATATACGAGTTATTGCATTGTGAAATATTATAAATTTTACCTTGATAATTTACAGGCGCAAACGGACTGCCTGTGGCAATTAATGCACGCCCTTCAGTCCACTGTACAATATCCGCAGGTACCGCTTCCACACGCGAAGTTGGATTCGATAATGGCAATATAATCGGAGATTCGCAATTACTTGCCAAGGTCTTAATCACTTCTTCAGTAAATAGCCCTGGTTGACCCGAAACGCCAATCAACACCGTTGGTTTGGCCTGCTTGACCACATCCAATAAAGAAATATGTTCTTCGGCATTACCCCAAGCAGCAACAACTTCAGGTTTTTGTGCCAATTTACGTTGAAAATCAAGTAAATTAGGCTGATTTTCAGTAATCAAACCAAAGCGATCCACCATAAAGACACGTGCACGTGCTTCAGCTTCAGTTAAACCTTCTGCCACCATTTGCGCAACGATTTGCTCTGCAATACCACAGCCCGCAGAACCTGCACCCAAGAAACTAATAATTTGGTCTTTGAGTTGCTTGCCTGCCGCACGTGATGCCGCAATCAAACTCCCTACCGAAACCGCGGCGGTTCCTTGAATATCATCATTAAAACAGCAGACTTGATCACGGTATTTGTTTAATAATGGCATCGCATTATTTTGCGCGAAATCTTCAAACTGAATCAGTGCTTTCGGCCAACGACGTTTAATCGCTGCCATCACCTCATCCACAAAGTTGTAGTACTCTTCACCACTGATTCGTGGCTGACTCCAGCCCATATAGATAGGATCATTCAGCAATTGCTGATTGTTGGTGCCCACGTCAAGGGTAATTGGCAAAGTATAAGCTGGGCTAATTCCACCACATGCGGTATAGAGGGAAAGTTTCCCAATCGGAATACCCATTCCGCCAATCCCTTGGTCACCCAGACCTAAAATTCGTTCACCATCAGTGATTACAATCACTTTGACATTCTTTTTATTTACATTATGCAAAATGTCATCGATATGCGCGCGGTCAGGGTATGAAATAAAAATCCCACGATGACGGCGATAGATATCTGAAAAACGCTGACATGCCTCACCCACCGTTGGCGTGTAAATGATTGGCATCATTTCACTCAGATGATTTTCAATCAGGTGATAAAACAAAGTTTCATTGGTGTCTTGAATATTGCGCAGGTAAATATGCTTATTTATCTCATCATTGAAAGCGCAGTATTGTTGGTATGAGCGTTGACTTTGCTCTTCAATCGACTCAATCACATGCGGAACCAAACCATGTAAATTAAAGCGCGTGCGTTCTTCTTCTGTAAAAGCAGAGCCTTTATTTAATAACGGGAGTTCTAACAGGGTGTTTCCAGCGTACGGGATGTATAAAGGGTATTTCGTCTTCAATTGTGCAGTTGTCATAACCAGTCTCAGTGCGCGCAATCCTCTCAGCAGGATTACTTTATGTCATCAAATTTCCTTCGATTCGGCGTATAGCTTAGCCCTATTTTTTTAGTAACGTATATTTAGATACGTGATAATGGTATTAAAATAATTTCGCTATTAAATGAAGCTTGATTGATTGTTTTTTTATATTTATAAATTAAATCAATCTCAAAAATATTGCTGACATATTCACAAAATAAAGACATTTAAGCAAGTTAACCAGCAAAATCAGAAATATAAATCATCGTTATTTTCTATAATAGTGTTTTAAACAATTAATTCCATTCAGTTCACTAAGTATTTTTTCAAGTGATATTAAAAACCCAAAAAATATCAATAAATAAATATAAAACATATACTTAGTAAAAATTAAGACTTTTGGCTAATTTCTTTGATAATTTTTCATCTTACTTAGGTGGCTGATTAGGCGGCATCTCTACAAGTAGTCCTGTCAATTTACGCACCAATGGTAGCATTGCCAAAACCACGGGATAGGCAATTGCCCATGACATCATCCATGCGGAAAACCAAACTGATAAAAACGTATCACTCCACCCCAAATTACGTAACATATTAATAAAGGAAATAATGCCACTCATTAAGCAGGAAAGAAAAAAAGGCATCACCCAACCCACGAACCTAGTCGGCAATTTCGGAATATTTCCAATAATTTTAGGACGTTCTGTGGTCATCTATTGACTCCAAGATTATGTATTTATTCACTATGCCATAGTTTCTCAAGCAAGATGTGATGCGTCTCATAAAAACCGAGCTGAAAATTTAAAGACGAATAAAAAACATTCTATAGAAAGGACTCACCTTATTAGTCCGAAATTTGCTATATTTGCTGTTTTCTGCGACATTTATTTTCGACTTTATGAACATGGCAATACAAGCAGCGCTCGATCATGCAGTGCAATCCCTTCAAGCGGAAGGCGTACTCCCATCTGACTGGAACAACAACAGTACTTTGACGCGTACCAAAGACCGAAGCCATGGGGATTTCGCATCAAATATCGCCATGATTGGTGCAAAAGCTGCGGGTATAAAACCACGTGATTTGGCCGAAAAAATTCTCGCAGCACTGCCTGAAGTCGCTGACATCAGCAAAGCAGAAATTGCAGGTCCAGGCTTCATTAACTTTTTCTTAAATGCCGATCAGCGTTTTACTGTCCTCGATCAAATTCAAGCACAAAATACACAATTTGGTCGTACCCAAGTTAATGCAGAGAAACGCATCCAAGTTGAGTTTGTTTCGGCCAATCCAACGTCTAGCCTACATGTGGGTCATGGTCGTGGTGCAGCTTACGGCATGACGGTTGCCAACCTGCTTGAAGCCACAGGCGCAAAAGTTGATCGTGAATATTATGTGAATGACGCGGGTCGTCAGATGGACATTTTGGCAACATCAACTTATTTACGTTATTTAGAGCTGACTGGTCAGGAACTGGTGTTCCCTAAAAATGCCTATCAAGGTGACTACGTTAAGGAAATTGCGCAAAGCATTATTGATAAAGACGGCAATGCCTATGTTCACCCTGTAGCAGATGTCTACAAAGACGTGCCTGAAGATGTACAATATGCTGAAGAACTCGATGCGGAAGGCAACAAAGTTGTGCTTTCTGGCGACAAAGAAAAACATATCGATGGTTTAATTTTTAATTCACAACAATTAACGGGTAAAGGTTATCGCGTTTTCCATCAAGCAGCCCTCAAAGCCATTTTAGATGATATTAAAGATGACTTGGGTGAATTTGGTGTGACCTTTAATCACTGGTTCAGCGAAGCCTCTTTAACTGAAAAGATTGATGAAGCACTGCAAACCCTTGATCAACGTGGTTTCCTCTATGAAAAAGAAGGCAATATCTGGTTTAAATCAACCGAATTTGGCGATGAAAAAGACCGCGTCGTGAAGCGCCGTAATGGTCAAACCACGTATTTTGCATCGGACATTGCTTACCACCTCAACAAATTACAACGCGGTTATACTGACCTACTGGATATTTGGGGTTCAGACCACCACGGTTATATTTCGCGTGTGAAAGCTGCCATTGATGCCATGGGTTATGACTCGAAAAAACTGACCGTTTTACTGGTGCAGTTCGTCAGCTTATGGCGCAGCGGTGAAATGGTGCAAATGTCTTCTCGTTCAGGTCAGTTCGTGACTTTACGTGACCTGCGCAAAGAAGTGGGCAATGATGCTGCACGCTTTTACTATGTCATGCGTAAATCGGAACAACACATTGATTTTGACTTGGATCTTGCCGTTTCACAAAGCAAAGACAATGCGGTGTACTACATTCAATATGCTCATGCCCGTATCTGCCGTATGCGTGAAAAAGCTGCTGCAACAGGTATCAATTTCAATACTGAAACTGCGCGTCAATTTGCCAATAAGTTGGACTTGGATGCAGAAACCGAAATTCTTGCCAAGCTTGCTGCTTATCCAGAAGTGGTTGCGCGTGCTGCCAATGCTTATGAACCGCATCAGGTGGGGAACTACCTGAAAGAATTGGCTGCTTTATTCCATGGTTGGTACAATGAGTATAAAGTACTGAATGAGGATGCTGAACTTACACAAGCGCGTCTATTACTTTCAGTAAACGTACAACAAGTATTACGCAATGGTTTAGAATTATTAGGTGTATCTGCGCCTGAGACAATGTAATTAACAAAGCCATGCTTTGTATATTGTCGCAACCGAAAGCTACGCTTAGGGCAACCATGTAAACACTGATGTATTTCTCGCTTTGTGAAACTTAAGTTTTGCAAAGCGATTCGTTATTTTGATACAACGCCTCTTTCAATCCCTTGAGGCCAAACATTAAAATAAAGAAAAAGAATGGATCAGTCCCTCGTATTGATTAGAAGAAAAGAGGTTTCCACGTGTTTGGAAAAACGCAACGCGGTGTTTCAGAACGACCCAATAAACCGAAGAAACCGCTGATCCCAGCGTGGTTAGGTACGCTTGTGGTTATTCTCATCGTACTCAGTTTTGCAGTTGCTTTAATGCTGTGGAAACCGTGGGCACCTGTGCAACCCAAGAACCAAGTCACATCTGAACACTATCAGGAAGACACCAACAAGGATTATCGTTTTTACGATTTGTTGCCACAACAACAAGTCACCCCGATTCCTGAACAGGCTATTCCTGAAAATAAAGATTCAGGCGCCGTAGTGATTGTGGAAGCCCCTCAAGCAGAACAAGCGGCCAGTAGCACCGCCACTGATTCTGATGAAGCTCAAATCAATGCCACACCTGTGGAACGTACACCCAGCTATATTTTACAGGTGCGTAGCTACCCAGATCCTGACAGTGCTGATGCGCGTCGAGCTGAAATCATCTTGAATGGATTATCCGCCGATGTAGTGAAAACTGTTGAAGGGGGTAAGACTTGGTATCGTGTTGTATCTGGACCTTATGACTCACAAGAAGCAGCTGTCATTGCACAACAAACTTTGCAACATAGCGGTATCGACTCGATTGTAGTCAAACGCTAAGTAACATAAAAAAAGATGCTGTTGTAGCATCTTTTTTATGTGCTCAATTCTTATAAAGCTTGCTCCTTGCTTTGTGCGCGGAGATAGGCTGGACGCTCAGCAATACGCTGGATAAAGGCCTGAATATGAGGATATTTCCCCTGAGTTCTCGACACTAATGCCTGTAAAGGAAAGCTCATCTGAATATCGGCAAAAGAGAACGTCCCCGCAAAATAATCATGGGTGGCCAAATAGCTTTCTAAAAACTGCACATGATCTTTTAAACGCGGTTGAATAAACCCCGCTTTCACCCCTGCGGTAATTTTTTTCGCAACAGGCTTAATCAAAAAAGGAACATGCTGCGGTACATTCGTCATCACCAACTGCATCACCAACAGCGGCATTAATGAGCCTTCTGCATAATGCATCCAATAACGGTATTGTTGTTTATTGGCATGGTCCTGCGGTTTGAACTGTTGCTGTGTATCATATTGTTCTTGCAAATACTCTAAAATCACAGCCGATTCAGCAATGCTTTGCTCCCCGTCCGTCAAAACAGGGGCCTTACCCAAAGGATGTACCAATTTCAGTTCAGGAGGTGCAGCCAACGTTGCTAAACGTCGATAAAACTGAATCTGATAATTCAGATTTAACTCCTCCAAAGCCCATAAAATGCGAAAAGAACGGGATTGCTCCAAATGATGTAAGGTAATCATGCCCTAACCTCAATTTACCAATATCGAAATTGCTTAACCCCAGCAATTCTCCTGAATATAAACAGCCTGATTACATCAAGCGAGTGTGGATTTCTAAACTACGTAATAAAGTTTTGGTGACAGGGGTCTTTTCGCTAATCTCAAGGACTTTCTGTTGTAATACTTCTGATAAAGGCTGCTGAAAGGATAATCGACGCTCAATCCATTCCTGCCCATCCTTATTAGCATGAAACTCCACCGCTACACTAAACTCACCCAAATCAATTTGCTTATGCTGTGCGTACATCCGTAGCGTGATCATGGTACACGACACCAAACCTGAACAAATAAAATCATAGGGTGCTGGTCCCGAATCTTGCCCACCAAATGAAGCCGGTTTATCCGTAAGAAAATGATGGGTACCACTCGAAACCTCTCCTAACCAAGGCTCTACCCGCGTGCGAACGTGTGCTTGCGCAATAATGCTCATCTTACTGCTCCTTTCTTATTTTGATGCTTTCATTTTGTCTGGGAAAACAGGAGCTTCCAAACGCGGTCCGTCATAATCAGGAATATTTCCAAAGCGCTCTTCTTGATTGACCCACTGTTCGCGTGCTAACTGCAACTCTTCTTGGGTACGCCCTACAAAGTTCCACCACAGTAAAATCGCAGATTCAAAGGGTTCTCCGCCAAGCAACAGAATACGCGCCCCCTCATGCAATTCCACTGTAATTTCTGTTACACCGGGTTCTAGTGCCAACATATTGTCATCATTTAATTCATGACCATTGATAACCGCTGCGCCTTCCAATGCCAAAAAGCCATATTCAAACTTTGGATTAAGTCGCAACCGTGTTGTGGTCGACGCTGAGGCTTTCATATCGACACCCAACAGCTCCGTATGTACTTTGACAGGGGAAACCACATTTAAGAACTCACCCACCAGCACCGTAAACTCAACTTGGTCCTGTTCTAAAGTGGGTAATTCTGGATAATGATCGAAACGCGGTGCCATATTCTGCTTGTCATCAGGTAAAGCAATCCAGAGTTGTGCCGCATGCATATGGGTTTCTGTCGCAGGAGCAACTTCAGTATGCGAAATACCATATCCAGCGGTCATCAAATTCACTTGTTTGGGGCGAATTAACTGTTTCGACCCCAAACTATCCGTATGAATCATCGTGCCTTCAATCATCCACGTGAAAGTTTGCAAACCAATATGTGGATGTGGCCCGACATCTAAACCATCCCCTTGCGAAAAGCTAACCGGACCCGCATGGTCTAAGAAGCACCATGCTCCGATCATGCGTTTATGTCGACTGGGCAAGGCACGTTTAATGATGGTCCCTTGACCGATTTCTGCTGAACGTAGAGGAAACTCTTGAATAAATTGGTTAATATATTTTTCGCAGTCGTCTGAATCGGAGAGTTCAATATAGTTACTATTGGTCATGTTGTTATCCTAAATTATGTTTTTCCAATGCCATCAGCATAGCGATAACATCTACAAACGACCAGTTCAATTTAAAATTTGCATGCAAATCTTTATCTGAAAGATAAAAATCCCATACAATAAAATACGGTTGTCTATATAATGCATCGCATTTATCTAATAAAATGAAAAAATATGAACAAGAACAAAGAATTTGGCTTTACATACCTATTTCAACAAAAAGTGTGCATTTCGTATACAAAACTGTGATAAATGTTTATTATTTCATAAGAATGCATTGTAAATACAATGGAGCAGTAGCCTATGATTAAAGGAGGATATGGACAGACTGAATTGGGTCATAAGCACAGTATTGAATTAGAAAACCGCAATAAAATTCAGCCTCCCCCTGAAAGTAATTACATTTTACCCTCCCAATTATGCGAACCTGAAAATCGTGCGGCAATCGTGAGTGCATTACAAGACCACAATGCTCCCATTCCTCCACAGTTTGAGGAGTGTTATTACAGTTATCAGAACGTGCATCAACGACACCATTTAAGACAAATTAATTTTTTAGCACAGCTGTCCTTTCTTTGTTATTTTTTTGCAGATTGGTTTTTATTACCCGATATTGTCTATATTTCAGGCATAGCACGGACAAGTGCAGTGTCAAGCTTTATGCTGCTGAATTGGGCGATGTTTAAATACTGTAAAAATATTCTAACTTTAGACTTATTACTGCCGATCTCAAGTGCTTTCGCTGCTACAGTGTGGTTCTGGATGCTCCTTCAATCCGAAAACTCGAGTGTCTATTTTTATCAATATGCTTCGGTCATTTTTATCTTATTGGGCTGTTTATCTATTCAAGTCCGCTTTCGACCTTCAGTGTTAACGGCATTACTCATCAGTGCTGTCATTATTTCTGGAGTCATACATCTTCATAATACTCTGCAACAAACGATTATCTTTTTACTGGTCTATATTCCAATTCTCATCTTTAGCTTATATATTAGCTGGAATAACACCTTAAATGCACGCCGTACCTTTCTACGCTCCATGCTCGAAGAATGGGATCGCCATATGTTGCGTGAACTGGCACATACCGATGAGCTGACTCAATTAAATAACCGTCGCCAATTCGAATTGATTGCCGATCAAAAAATCCATCAATGGCCGCAATATCAATCTATTTGTTTACTGATGTTTGATGTCGACTTTTTTAAACGCATCAATGACAGCCATGGTCATGACATTGGTGATCAAGTTCTACAAAATATTGCAGAAATCGCGCGCAAAGAAATGCGTCGCGAAGATGTCTTGGCTCGTTTTGGCGGTGAAGAATTTGTTGCACTTCTTCCTGAAACTACACTGGAAGATGCCATGATGATTGCCAATCGATTAAGACAAAAAATTGAATCTTCTACGATATCTATTAGTAATAATATTCAACTTAATTTCACCATTTCGATTGGTGTATCACGGCTTGATCCTAAAGATGTCGATTTGCATCTGTTGATTAAAGAGGCCGATGTCGCCCTTTATCGCGCCAAACAAAATGGTCGTAATCAAGTGGTCTGTTTTGATCCTTTACCCAATGAGGTCTAAGGCAATCCTCTGGAAATCAGGACTCATTTCTTTCTTGCACTGTGTTCTGTTGTGCCAAGGTCTGTTTAAGATGTTTCATAAATTGCCCGAACTGCGGCAATAACTGCTCGAACAGTGGATGTTGTCGATTCTCCAACAGGGTTTCACCAAATAACTTTAAACCAACAGCAAATGCAGCGGTCGCTTCTGCATCAAATAATTCTGCCTGTTGCATACGTTCAACAATGGCTAAAATATCATCGTGATTGCCGACATTAAAAGCCAATTTTTCGGTATAGGTTGAAGGTTGCCCTTTGGCGTCACAAAGATGTTGTACCGTAATATGATATTGGTGCTGTTTCATTTTATTTTCCTCTAGATATATTCGATTCATATTCTGATTTGGGTTGCACATGCAAGGTGAGTTCAACTTTCACCAACTGCTGCTGCATAGCATCGACCAACTGCTCTAGATATTTAGATAAATTGTCATGCTCAAAAGCTTTTATTTGCCCAGTTTGCAAATCTAAAATTTGAAACTGAGTTTGTTGCTGACGAATTACAAAACTGGCTTTGGTACGCTGATGGTATTGTCGTTCAATCAATTGCGCCTGCTCCAAATCAGTCAGTACACGATAGATTGTGGCCAAACTCAAACCGCTTTGTTGCTGTTGTAACTGCAAATACAGTTGCTCTGCACTACACGCCGTTGTAGCATCCAATAACTGCTGCAAAACCAAAGTTCTAGCTAAAGAGACTTTTAAATGTGCCTGTTTCAGTAATTCCTGACTCTGCATGTGGCATCTCTCGTTAACCATTAAAGTCGACTAATTGCTACGGCAGCCGCATCAATTTGTGCCGCAATTTGATGCACCGATTCAGCATCCACTGATTTTGCATTCAACTTTAAACGAAGAGCAGTTTTTAAATTCTCCATCGCACGATGAATATCCATCAATTCATCTTTACTTTGTATGTCACGCTTGGTTTCCAGCTTTTCTAATAGCTGTTGAATCACCGTTTGCTGTTCTTTTAAATACGCTTGTCCAACATCAGTAATATAAAACTGCTTACGTTCACCTTCTGTAAGTTGTACCTGCACAAAGCCCAT
This sequence comes from Acinetobacter sp. ANC 4173, assembly GCF_004331255.1. GTDB lineage: Bacteria > Pseudomonadota > Gammaproteobacteria > Pseudomonadales > Moraxellaceae > Acinetobacter. Next base: position 46,848 of record NZ_SJOF01000017.1, read on the forward strand.
ATCTTCCAAATAAGTTAAAGTCGGATAGATGGTGCCCGCACTTGGACTATATCCTCCGCCCACCAACTCACTGATGTCTTTAATCAATTCATAACCATGCTTTGGCGTTTGAGCAATCAGGTACAACACCAGCAGTTTCATACGACCAGCTTCAAATAAACGACCACGACGTCCACCATGCTGGCGTTCTGAATGATGGGCATAAGACTCATAGTCTGGATGAGAACCATGTTTCATGATGATTATTCGCTTTATAGATGAATTTATATTTATTAAGATATATCTTTATATATCTTAAATCAAGAACTGTGATTACTTATAAACTGAACATCATGGTTTTATGTGAATTATTTTTTGTTAAATATGGATCTGAATCTCAAGCAATAAAAAAGGACGCTTACGCGTCCTTTTTTTAAATCATTCTATTCTGCCGCGAGCACAACTCTTGGCGTAATTCAGGCAAGAAGCTTCGCTTCTTGAAATCCCTAAATTACTCCCACTCAATTGTTGCTGGTGGCTTAGATGACACGTCGTAAACAACACGCGATACATCTTTAATTTCATTCATAATACGCGTCGAGATTTTGTCGACCAATTCATATGGTAAGTGTGCGAAACGAGCCGTCATGAAGTCCACAGTTTCAACCGCACGCAGTGCAATGACCCATGCATAACGACGACCATCACCGACAACACCAACAGACTTCACCGGTTGGAATACTGCAAATGCTTGCGCAGTCTTGTCATACCAACCGCTATCACGAAGTTCTTGCATGAAGATGTCGTCCGCAAGACGAAGAATATCCGCATATTCTTTTTTCACTTCACCCAAAATACGCACCCCCAAACCTGGACCTGGGAATGGATGACGGTAAATCATGCTGTGTGGCAAGCCTAAAGTTGTACCTAATTTACGCACTTCATCTTTAAACAAGTCACGTAATGGCTCAACCAATTCAAACTCTAAATCGTCTGGTAAGCCACCCACATTGTGGTGTGATTTAATCACATGTGCTTTACCTTGCTTGCTTGCAGCAGATTCAATCACGTCTGGGTAAATAGTCCCTTGCGCCAAGAATTTTACGCCATCAAGTTTACGTGCTTCTTCAGCAAAGACTGCAATGAACTCACGACCAATGATTTTACGTTTTTTCTCAGGATCAACCTCACCCGCCAACGCAGTCAAGAAACGCTCTTCAGCATCGGCACGGATCACACGAATACCCATGTTTTCAGCAAACATTTGCATGACTTGATCGCCTTCGTTTAAACGAAGTAAACCATTGTCGACAAATACACAGGTCAACTGATCGCCAATTGCTTTGTGCAATAACGCTGCAACAACAGATGAATCGACGCCACCAGATAAACCAAGGAGAACTTTTTCATCACCAATTTGTTGACGTAATTGCTCTACACGAAGATCGATAATGTGTTCTGGGGTCCATAAACCGCCACAACCACAAATTTTGTGTACAAAGTTAGCCAATAACTCTGCACCTTTTGCAGTGTGCGTTACTTCTGGATGGAACTGTACGCCATAGAAGCGACGGCTTTCATCAGATGCCGCAGCAAATGGGCAGCTCGGTGTGCTGGCTGTGGTTACAAAACCTTCTGGTAGACGGCTGACTTTATCGCCATGGCTCATCCACACATGTAATTGGTTTTCGCGGTCTTGAAGTTGACCAATGAGATGGTCACGCTGTTGAATATCAACTTCAGCATAGCCAAATTCGTGTACTGTACCCGCTTCAACCTTACCACCGAGTTGTTCAGACATGGTTTGGAAACCGTAGCAGATTCCCAATACAGGCACACCTAATTCAAACACCACTTGTGGTGCACGTGGACTGCCTTCTTCATGCACACTTTCTGGTCCACCCGATAAAATAATACCGTTTGGATTAAAGGCACGGATGTCTTCTTCAGACATATCGTAGGCATACATTTCAGAATAAACGCCCGCCTCGCGTACGCGACGTGCAATAAGTTGACTATATTGAGAGCCGAAATCCAAAATAAGGATACGATCTTCAGTAATTTGAGAATTGGTAGTCATGACAAACAACTATAATAGGCAAGCGAATATAAGCGCCATATTCTAACATTTTTCCCTATATTAAGCACACTATTTGGACAATCAATAAATATATTTACAAAACAGATGTTTAAATAAAAAGCACCGAACTTGTCGGTGCTATTGATGAAGATGGGATTCTGCAATCCCAGTGCTTCAGGGCTGTAGTACCTTATTTTTCAATTAAGGCATCTAGACTCAATTTACCTGCACCATGTAGCATTAAGAAAAACAAACCGCCCGCCATGGCAAAGTTTTTCATAAAGTTAATGGCATCTTCCGCACCGCCATGAAAAATGAAAGCAGTGATGATACTAAAAACACCTAAGCCTAAAGCAGCAAAGCGTGCTTGAAAACCAAAAAACAGCGCTAAACCACCACCAAACTCAACCAAAATGGTTAAGGGAAGTAGTGCACCAGGTACGCCCATCGCCTCCATATAACCTACCGTTGCGCTATAAGCAGTGAGTTTTCCCCAACCTGCAACCAAAAAGATATAAGCTAGCAGCATACGAGCGATTAAACTCACGATGCTATCCAGCGTAGGCTGAGTCACGATATTTTTCACAACAACATTGGGATTAAACATAATTGAACCTTTTCTTAATTTTGTGGATAGGCACAGCTTAGTTTTTGTTGATAATAGAATAAATATGCATTTTTAAGACCTATCGTTTTATATTTGAAACGATAGATAAGTAAAATTAATTACCTTTTTATACTGACTTTCCGTATATGGGCTGCTAGGATTTGGCTACATTTTCGCGATGTTTTACCCCATGGAACTCCTTGATTTTATTTTACACGTAGATGACCATTTACTCGAATTTATTACAAATTATGGGGTATGGATTTACGCTATTTTATTTTTAATTATTTTTGTCGAAACGGGTTTGGTGGTCATGCCATTTTTACCGGGTGACAGCTTGTTATTTGCTGCGGGTGCACTAGCAGCTTCTACAGGAGCCATGGATCCTTGGGTATTGGGCATTTTGCTGTTCATTGCGGCTGTACTGGGCGATACCCTGAACTACCATATTGGCAAATATATTGGGCCACGGGTATTTGAACTTGATTCACGTTTTATTAATAAACAACACCTAATTAATACTCAAAAATTCTTTGAAAAGCACGGTGGTAAAACCATTATTTTTGCACGCTTTGTACCTTTCGCACGAACCTTCGCGCCCTTTGTCGCGGGTGCTGGACAAATGAATTATAAATTCTTTTTAACCTATAATTTGATTGGCGCTTTTTGCTGGATTGCCTCGTTTATTACACTCGGTTATTTGTTTGGCAACATGCCTATTGTGAAAGATAATTTCACTCACCTCATCTTCGGGATTATTATAATTAGTGTTTTGCCGGGTATTATTGGTTTTATTCGCCAAAAATTAGCAACAAAGCAGGCTTAAAAGAAGCGCATTACCACAGGTAACATACAAATAAGCAATAACATGGCCGACCCTTTATATAAATGATCGGCTTTTATTGGCTTTAAATTCCCTGCCAAAATCGCCTTACCAAAGACCATCCAGAACAATGCAACAGGAACCAAAATTAAAGAAAAGACCAAAAACACCAGTCCTGCACTCAAACTACTGTTCCACATTTCTAACGGTAAAATTCCCGCGGCAAAAAGCAGTGCTTTGGGGTTTTTCAGCGTGGAAAAAAACAATTGATGTGGTCGAATATGAGGATATTTTTGATGGTGTGATTGCAGATGTGTCGACTTCCATAAATGGAATGCGATCCAGAGCACATACAATGCACTCAACACATGCAGCAAGGTAATCAGATGCGGCCAGACAGGGTGGGTCAAATGGATAAACAGCGACCACAAGCTAATTGCATAAATGTAGCCCAATAATTCGGCTGGAATAAGTAAACTGGTTTTAGGAATACCTTGTTGATGCGCAGAGCTTGCCAGTAATGCATTGGTCGGTCCTGGAATCAGGAACACCGCAATCATCGCAAATACAAATAGCCAACTCTCAATCATAAAAACCTATTACTCAAGCTTAAAGTGTTGCACACCTTATCTGAACCCCCCCCAAAGGACAAGCCAGACACGTTCTAAATTGAGCGCTGTTAAGTTGTATACAAATCAATGAATCATGTTAAGTATTTATTTATGTTATTTTTTATATTGAAATATTTTGAAAAAATTTCACCCTTTATCATTTCAGTGCCGTAATCACAAAGGGTGAAAATAGCTATTTTGCAGTTCTTGCCACCACTTTAATTGGACAGTTTTTGAACTGAGCTGCCTGAACAACAGCATCTTGCTGACCCATCAAACGGGAAATCTCGGTCTTTTTGGTATTTGAAGACTGTCCCATATTTAATGAAACACTTGGACCAAAGCCCCAGCCTCCACCATGGCTCCAACCACCACCTAATCCAACATCAACCCCCATTCCCGTACTTTTCGGTACTGAAACGCCTTGGTCTAAATAATGTTGAATACGGTCATACTCTGCCTGCAATTGTTGACAGTTCAATGACTGGTATTGTGTAGGCGAAACATAAGTCGGTTTAACTGTAGTTGCACACGCTGTCAGCAATAGACCACTTGCAGCAAGGATAGATAAAGCTATTTTTTTCATCTGTATTCTCAATCTTATTTTTGCTCAATTTCATTGAACAATGAAAGATAGGCCTGCGTCAATTTATGATCTTTGGCTAAATAGATTAATGGCTGGTTTTGATGATGGGATTCTTTCATCAGCACTGAAGGTGGCAACATATTTTCCAATACTGGCAAGCCTTCATCTTTGAGTTGCTGCACCACTTCACGCGGCAACTTGGCTTGTGCTTGGTACTGATTCACCACAATGCCTTCAATTTCCAATTGGTCATTATGATCATCTTGGGTTTCAATCACATTTTCAATTAAGCTTTGTAGGGCACGTTTTGAGAATACATCACAATCGAACGGAATCAGCACGCGATCTGCGGCAATTAATGCCGACAAAGTAAAAAAATTGAAGGCTGGTGGAGTATCAATATAAACACGGTCATATTTGCCTTCGAGTAACTTTAAGGCATCCCGTAATTTATAAATTTTATGCTTGGCTTCTAAAGCATATGCCAAAGCCCCTAAACTTGGACTGGCAGGAATCACATCGAGTTGCTTAAACGGGGTTTGATGCACATAACTTTCCAGACCTTTGGGGCGATTCTTTAATAAAGATCCAATCGCATTGCCTAATAGTCCAGCTTTACTTTGGCTTGTCCCCAAAACGTCATCGAAGTAGTTTTCAATATTCGGTTCTAATGCAGGTTTATCAGCCGAATAGGTCGCATCATCCCCCAATAAATACTGACTGGAGTTGGCTTGCGGATCCAAATCAATCACCAGTGTTTTTAAGCCCTGATATGCGCTAATCGCAGCCAGATTGACCGTAATACTCGATTTACCCACACCACCTTTCTGATTAAACACCACACGTGTCCGCATATTTCCCCCTCCCTCAATTTTTATCTGTGATCGTTCAGCAGTGTAATCGATCATTTTTTTATCGTTATCGAAAATGTCTGACAATCAACCAAAATTTGGCTGAATCATCACCAAGCCCAAAATTGCAACAAATGCCACCACGGCTAAAAATAATCCTGCACGGCGTTGCGCCAAAACAAGCTGATCCTGCTTTTTATAGGCCTTACTTAAAGAAGACAAAAGCACGAAAAACAGAATAATTTTGGCATAAAACCAAGACTGCACCTCAAAACCTTTCATCACCAACAAGGCAACACCTGTCAAAATCAACAAGGTCATAGCGCTGTGCTGCAAAGCCACAAAAAATTTACGGGCAGATGGATTTGGTAAATTGCCTTCGGTTCCCGAAAATAAACTTCGCGCGCGAATCACAATTGCCACACCTGCCAGTATCACAGCCAAACCATGCAGTATTAATAACATTTGAGCATTCATAACAAGCCAATATCCTTAATGCTTAGGTGCATGTGCACATTCGGGGCTTGAAGTGTCTTGTCCTTGCCATTCCGATTCTACGAAGGCATGAATTGCCAGGGCATGAATGCGACTCGGGGCCAATAAATCACCCACAGCGGCATACACTTTTTGATGACGTTGCACTAAACGCAGGCCATCAAAGGCTTCGCTGACAATCACCACTTTAAAATGCGACTCTTTGCCAGGAAAATAACCACCATGCCCCGAAGATTCATTCACAATTTCTAAATAAGTCGGTGCCAATTGCTGTAAGCGGTCACGCAGTTGTAATTCTAAGCTCATGAGAATCTGCCTTTATCTTATCGATTGTATACAGTATAGCTGTTCTACCCCTATGTTTTGTATTTACAGGTGACTTTTAAGGTTTCAAGCGCAATTTTTTAGAAAATCTGGCATAAAATGCTTGTATTTTATGCAATTGATACAAGTTTTTTCAGAAACATATTGACCATCATTTTTCATACTGTATTATACACGGCATGCGGGAATAGCTCAGTTGGTAGAGCACAACCTTGCCAAGGTTGGGGTCGCGAGTTCGAGTCTCGTTTCCCGCTCCAAATTTTTTAGTGTAAGTTTTAGAAAAAACTGCTCAATATGCGGGAATAGCTCAGTTGGTAGAGCACAACCTTGCCAAGGTTGGGGTCGCGAGTTCGAGTCTCGTTTCCCGCTCCAGATTCAAAAAAGCCCTAGTCGAATGATTAGGGCTTTTTTTATGGCTAAAATTTAAATCTGAATAGTCCATCCATTTTTGATTCAATCCATTAGCCCACCAAATTTTTACAGAATTGATCTGATTCACCAGCAATCTTCTAGAAAATTACCGACTCAAACATTTACACACTCCAATAGCCGTTGCCAGAGCTTTAAAATCATTTTTGCATCACGGCAACGCTCAGGGGTATACACGCCATAATGCGCACAAAAAATAATCATAATTTACCCCCTAAAGAACCACCCAGATGAATTAACAAGATTTAAAACGCTGTGGGGAAGCAGGTGGCGATGCTTAAGGTCTCGGTGTGGTGTGTGGTTGGATCGAACAAACCAGCGGTGATGAATGTCATCTGGCAGATCGACCGAACGGTTTTCAAAGTCGAGCTTTGGGCGCACGTCGTATTCTGACCTATGATAAAAAACTTAGCCAAAGTTCAGGACTTCCTGCATCACTCCGGAGCATAAATGAGTTTGATGTGAAAAGCCGCCCTCAAGGCGAGGCTTATCAACGATCCATACGAATACAGATGCTTTTCATTAAAATGTCTAATCCACACCCCATAAAATCCCCCCTACTGGATGTAGGGGGGAATGTATTAATTCAAGGTATTTTGACGAATTTATCGCACCACAATTTTAGGATTGGAATTGCCCCACATGGTGTAGACATCTGCAAGCAGCGCACCATTATATTCTTCTAAATCACTTTGCTTGACGCTTTGATTGCCTTGCTGACCAAACAACACCACTTCATCACTGGCACGAATATCTGGGAAATCAGTAACATCAACCATAGTGGTATTCATGGAGGTACGTCCAACCACAGGGACTTTATGTCCACGAATCAGGACATAGGCTTTATTACTAAAGACACGACGATAGCCATCTGAATAGCCCATTGGCAAGTTCGCCAACAATGAATCACGCTTTAAGGTATAGGTTTGGTCATAACCAACGGTTGTACCTTTTAAATAGGCATTGACTGTTGCCACTTGGGTTTTAAAAGTCATCAACTTCTTATATTCCACACGGTCAGGAATACTGTCGCCATAAATCACGCCACCGGCACGAACCATATCTAAATGCGACTCTGGCACTGTTAACGTCGCAAATGAATTGGCGGTATGTAAGGTTAGCTCTTCACGTTTGAGTTTGGCTTTTTTAATGAGCCAATTCGTTTGTTGGTTAAAGACCGCTAAACGTTCCCGCACATATTTTTCATCTTCTACTGCATAATGCGTCATGATACCAACCAACTTTAAGTTTGGCAGTTTGGTCATATGCAGTGCTTGCTGTTTGCCTTGCTCACTGTTCAGTTCTAAACCATTACGATCCATGCCACCTGCATTTAAACCCAAATGATAGGCAACTGTAATGCCCTGCTGTTTCGCCCAAGCCGAGATACGCTGCGCTTGCTCATAGTTTCCGAATAATTCTTCCATCTTAAGTGAAGCTGCATTTTGAATTTCTTGATCGGTGGCTGCACGCAATCTTAAGATACGACCTTGATAACCCGACTGGCGCACCATCGCTGCTTCGGCATTGCTGGTAATGCCCACACAAGGTACATTTAACTTGATAATGCTCGGCATCAACAACTGGATTCCATGCCCATAAGCATCAGCTTTCATCACGGCACAAATTTGGCTCTTATCCTGTAATTGTTGTTGTAAGGTTTGAATATTCTGCTCAAAGGTCTGCACATTAATTTCAACCCAAGCGTTGGCTTGAGGCGCCGCAGCCTGTGTCGCTGAAATCTGTGATGTCAACATCGGTGCTGCCATCGCACTGCTCATATTCAGCAGCCCTGCCCCCAACATACATGCCAATAATGTTACTTTTTTCAAGACAAATCCCTCTTCGTCGTTATAAAAAAGAGAGGGTAAATACCCTCTCTCACTCTTGATTAATTATTTTCAGATACTTCATCATGATCAAGGCGACGACCATGCTCTAAAATCCAAGTGCGCTGGCGGTCTTGACGTTTACGACGCTTGTAAGCAATCCATAAACCGATAAACCAAAGTGGTGAAACAAACAGTGAAATACGCGTATCATGATCGAGACATAAAATCGCAACCACAAACACCATAAATGCAATCCCAAACCAGCTCATAAAAATACCAGCGGGCATTTTATAAATAGATTGTGCGTGCAAATCAGGGCGCTTTTTACGGTAAGCCAAATACGATGCTAGGATCATACCAAAGGCAAATACAGTCAAAATTGAGGTCAATGCTGTCACAATATTAAATGCAGACATGACATTTGGCGTAACGAACAAAATCAGCGTGCCAATAAATACGCAAATCATCGAACACAACAGGGCTTGTACAGGCACTTTACCTTTAGATAAGGTTTTAAAGCGCTGCGGCGCATCTTTCTCAACCGCCAAGCCATACAACATACGACTGGTGGCGAAGATACCGCTGTTTGCAGAAGACATTGCCGAAGTCACGACCACAAAGTTCACCACAGCAGCAGCAGCTGTAAGCCCGACCAATTGGAACATGGCCACAAATGGACTTTTGCCTGGATCAACGTGCTGCCATGAGGTCACGGAAATGATGACCAACAAGGCACCCACATAAAACAACAGAATTCGCCAAGGAATTGAATTAATGGCTTTGGGTAATGATTTTTCTGGGTTTTTGGTTTCTGCAGCAGTTGTACCGACCAACTCAATACCCAAGAAAGCAAACACCGCCATTTGGAAACCCGCCAAGAAACCTGTCACACCATGCGGTAAAAATGCATCAGGATCAGTGATATGCGAGAACGATGCCTTGACTCCATTTGGCGACATGAAGCCCATAACCACCAAACTCACACCCAAGATTAAAAAGGCAACAATCGCCACAATCTTGATCATGGCAAACCAAAACTCGGTTTCACCAAACATTTTCACCGTAAGTAAGTTCAGTACAGTCAACACCGTGATCGTGGCCAAAGCAGGTAGCCATACGGGTAAATCGGGATACCAGAACTGCATATAACCACCAATCGCGATAATATCGGCAATCGCAGTAATGATCCAACTGAGCCAGTAGGTCCAACCCAAAAAGTAGCCTGCCCAAGGACCTAAATAATCCGTCGCAAAATCTACAAATGACTTATAGTTGGTGTTGGAAAGCAGTAACTCCCCCATGGCACGCATGACAAAAAACAAGACAAAGCCAACGATCATATAAGTCAAAATGACTGAGGTTCCAGAATTGGCAATGGTTTGCCCCGACCCCATAAATAGACCTGTTCCGATGGCTCCGCCAATCGCAATCATTTGAATATGGCGATTGCTGAGAGAACGATCGAGTTGTTCTTCTCCAGCTGAATCGTAATGATGTCCGCCCAGTAAATCACCCTCTAGGGTTTCTTCCGACTTATTGAACTTATTTCCATTCATCATGTTTATTACTCCAATTTACACCTCAAAGAGGTGCAAATACGGGACAGATATAAAATTTTTCCTTATTTAATATCTATCCAAAATTAAGCTAAATATTATCTTTCAATAATATTAATTTTATGATTTAACCGAATTTTTAAAATAAAAATATCGACCAAATAATCACAACACAGATTGCAAAACCTATACCAATTTTATTAATTTAACATTAAAAAATAATAGCTTAATAAAAACATGACGCGAGTTCATCCACTGATTACAAGCTAACCCATAATCACTGGACGTAAATATTGCATTAATATTTTTTACAATATCCATATATTCAATTCCATTGAAAATCAATTTAACGATTTAAGCTCTATAAATCACCATCATCATATTTAATAAATCGAGACGAACAATCACACACGAAGCTCAGTTAATATCAAGCCGGCTCTTAACCCTTTTTTCACTTGAGTATTTGGAAATAAAATCCAGACCTGTTCTGGTGCAATCACATAAGGTTTACCCTGTTGCAGGGCAATTACCGCATCTGATTGGAACATTGAGAAATTGGGAGCAGAATCGGCAAGATTGAGCTGAAAGTCATCTTCAGTTTTGATAATCGAATCGACAACACGAAAGTTTTTAATTGCTGACTTTTGGCGTGCAGGTAAAGGTTGTGCTGTGACTACCGAACGTAACACTTGATTAATCGCGCTAAATGCCGATAAATCATTTTGACCAAAAGGTTTGGCATGTCCGAGTTCAAGGGTTGAACTCGCTGCCTGAAATCTTGAACTGGTATAGTGCGTGAAGGTGCGACCCGCCGCATTGTGGTATACCAAGGCATCCAGTTCCGCAGCACTTAAACACTCCAACATCACCGCATCATAGCCATGAGTTTGATAAGGAAATAAAGCAAAAGTCGGAAGCAAAGACGGACGGATCGCGGTATGTAAATCATAGTGATAGCGTTTGACCTGTGCTGGGCAAGATTTGAAAAAATCTGCCACCAACTGCTCTAGCTCCGCCACACGCTTCGCTTCAAAGGTTTCGGAAAATTGCTGATGTGCACCACAAAACATCCGATTCATGTCATTTTCAACATAACGTTGACCTGAACGAATCGCGACAGGGTTGCCCAAAATCAACAATAATTTGACCTTCAGTTGTAACGCCCCTGCAAATAAATCCTGACTGATCTGCGCTAACAATTCGATTGGCGCAGTTTCATTGCCATGCACACCTGCGGACAGCACAATAGCTTTTTCATAAGCCTGTTGAGGCGTAAAAGACAGTACCCCTTCAGCCAGCCATTCCCAGCTAAAATCGTCCTGTATGCCTCGGGTTGAAGCCGGTACTTTTTGCTCTAACACACTACTTAAAAAATCCATCTTCTGCTGTCCTTACTCGCGAGTTAACGTTGGAAGTGATATACCGAACCCAAGCCTAAAATTTGCGTCAACTCATCTAACGCAGTACGGCTTTCAATCAATAATTGCGGGTCGGCCAAATCTTGCTGTGCCAACTGATCACGGTAGTACTGATCTACCCACGTGTTTAAACGGTTAAACAAGGCATCATTCATAAACAGGTTTGGATTGATTGCATTCAGTTCCGCTTCATTCACCGCGACACGTAAACGTAAACAGGCAGGACCACCGCCATTGCGCATACTTTCACGCAGGTCGAAGACTTTGATGTCATCAACTGGGGTACCCATTTGAATCATGTCATTTAAGTAGCCCCACACTGCTGGGTTTTGACGTGATTCTTCAGGCACCACAATGCTCATCCCGCCATCGGCACGCGTGAGCAATTGGCTATTGAACAAATAGGTATTGACCGCATCTTTAACCGAAACACGCTGATCAGGCACTTCAATGGACACGAATTCTTGACCCAAGCGCGCCATTTTTTCGCGAATTTCTGACAATCCTTCAGATTGATGCAAAAATGCATGCTGATGGTGAAACAGGACGTTTTGGTTACTAACCGCAATCACGTCGTTGTGGAAGACACCTTGGTCAATCACATCGGGATTCTGCTGAACAAAAACGGTTTGTTCCGCTTTGAGCTGATGTAAACGTGCCACTGCTTCACTCGCCTCACGCGACTGGCGTGCAGGATAGTGTTTCGGACCAATACCACCACCGAGGAACTGCTGACCATAGACAAACACTTGCACGCTGGCTTGATCATAAGCACCGCCTAAACGGTTATGGTTCGCCGCACCTTCATCACCAAACAAAGCCACAGGTGGCAGTGCTTCATGATGGGCGAAGTGACGCTCATCCTTAAACATGGCTGCCATCACGCGAGACGTGGTGTCATGCTCAATTGAACGGTGGAATTTATTGTTCAAGTTTGCCGCTGTAAAATGCACACGACCATCTGCACTGTCCGCCGACGGTGAAACCGTTGCCGCATTGGCGGTCCACATGCACGACGCAGAACTCAAAGCGGATAACAATGCAGGCGAAGTTCGCATGGCTTGTTCAATCACGCTATGGTCATCCCCACGGAAGCCCAATTTGCGCAAAGTTGGCACATGTGGGCGTTCTTGCGGTGCAAATACACCTTGCTTTAAGCCCATGTCGGCCAAAGCTTTCATCTTTAACAGACCTTGCTTGGCAGCCAACTTTGGGTTGGAAAGATTATTTTGGTTTTTGGTCGATGCCTCGTTTCCAAAAGACAATCCTGCATAGTGATGCGTTGGACCGACTAAACCATCAAAATTAATTTCATAGCCTGACATTTCTAAACTCCCTTTTCTGTCGACTTACAGCACAATGCCTGGCGATAATTTTTCAGGTAGACTTACCTGCTGACTTTCCATTGATGCCATTGGCCATGCGCAATAATCTGCGGCATAGAAGGCACTGGCACGATGGTTTCCTGATGCACCTACACCACCAAAGGGTGCAGCACTTGACGCGCCTGTTAACGGTTTGTTCCAGTTCACAATGCCTGCACGCGCTTCAATCAATAAACGCTCGAACAGCTCACGGTCAGGTGAAACTAGACCCACCGACAGACCGAATCGAGTGCCATTCGCTAGTGCCAAAGCCTCATCGAAATGGTCATAACGATAAATACAGCTCAATGGGCCAAAATATTCCTCATCTGGCACATTGTTGACCTTTGTGACCTCTAAAAGGCCTGGGCTTAACAAGCTACTGTTGGGGTCGGCTTGAGTCACAGGCAATAACACCTCAGCGCCCAAATCGACTAAACGTTGTTGCGCTTGTAAAATTTGCTGTGCTGCATGCAATGAAATCACCCCACCCATAAACGGTTGTGGCTGTGCATCCCACTGACCCACCACCAAATTACGGCTCACTTCAACCAAACGTTGAATGAAGGCATCACCTACAGCACCATTTTTGATAATCAAACGGCGCGCACAGGTACAACGCTGACCTGCGGAAATAAAGGCAGATTGGAGGGTTAAATTCACCACTGCATCAATATCGGTAATTTCATCGATAATTAATGCGTTGTTACCGCCCATTTCTAGAGCCAGAATTTTTTCTGGAGCACCTGCCAATTGTTTATGCAAGTGGTAACCCGTATTGGCACTACCCGTGAACAACAAGCCATCAATTTCATGGGATTGAGCCAGTGCTTCCCCTGTACTACGACCGCCTTGTACCAAGTTCAATACGCCTGCGGGTAAGCCTGCTTCTTGCCACAACTTCACGGTTTCTTCCGCTGTCCATGGCGTAAGTTCACTTGGTTTAAAAACAAGGGTATTGCCCGCGATTAAGGCTGGAACAATATGACCATTCGGCAAGTGACCTGGGAAGTTATATGGGCCAAATACAGCCAATACCCCATGTGGGCGGTGGCGCAAAGATGCTGCACCATCAGCCATTTCCGTTACGCTTTCGCCTGTACGCTCATGGTAAGCACGAATCGAAATGGCCACTTTCGCAATCATCGATTGAACTTCGGTTAAGGTTTCCCAAATCGGTTTGCTGGTTTCACGGCTAATAACTGTCGCTAACTGTTGTTTATTTTGTTCTAGTAAGCTCGCAAAGCGATGAATCACCTCAATACGCTCTGCAAGTGGGCGACGTGCCCAAGCAGCAAAGGCAGCACGTGCCGATTGACATGCTTGCTCCACTTGCTCAGCTGTGGCTTCTGCACCGTGCCAAATTGTTTCTTGTGTGACAGGATCGAGTTTGTCCCATGCTGCACCCTGTGCAGGAGACCATGTCCCATTAATATATAGATTTCCTTGTGACATTATTTTGACTCCATCTTGTCTAAAGGCAACATACGAATACTTTGCCCCGCTTGTACGCCAAGCGCATAGGCTTGTTCAGCCGTTAAACTTAAGTTGTCTGCATCCGCAGCATGTTGAATTAAAATTGCGCGATAATCGTGATAACGGTCATTTGCTACCAAATAACGACCTGTCGCTTCTGGCAGACTGCTCACAATCTTCACGGCACAGGTCTGGCTTTCCTTGACTGCACGTAAGTTTTTCACTTCGGCTTCGAGGGTTGGCCCTGCATCAAAAATATCGACATACCCTTGATAGCGCAGACCTTCCGACTCTAAAACACGAGAAGCTGGAACCGTCTGGGGATGAACTTGCGCAATCACTTGCTGTGCGGCCAATGGCAATAAATCGGTATACACAGGGAAGCGTGGCATTAATTCCGCAATAAAGACTTTTTGCCCAATACCACTCAGGTAATCCGCCGTAGAGAAATCCATATTGAAAAAGTGATAGCCCAAGGCATCCCAAAAGGGCGATCGACCATTTTCATCGGAATAACCGCGCATTTCTGCAATCAGGGTATTTTGAAACGCCTGCTGAAATGCAGCGATAAACAGAAAACGGATTTTAGAAAGCAATTTGCCATTTTGATCTTTACGGTACTCAGGATCTAAAAACAGCGTGCACAGCTCACTACATCCTGTATGGTCATTGCTTAAAAACAGGGTGTTTAAGGCCTTATAAACATTCAGAGCCTGTGAAGCATGCACTTGCTTGCCCACATGAAAGTTATAAAATGGTTCCGTCAAACCCACCGCAACTTCAATCGCACTCACACCGACCACGCGCTGCAACTGGGTATCTTCTAGAACAAATAAATAACCTTGCTCATTTGGCGCAGCTTGACCTTGTAAGGTCTTTTGGGTGCGTGCAATTCGAGCCAGTAAGATCTCTTTATTTTGGGGTAAAGAAGTCAGACCTACGCCCGACTTCCCCGCCAGAATGAAGATGTCATCTAAATCTCGATGCTCTGCATGTCTAACAATCATCATCAGCGGTGGCCTATCACGCGCCAACGAAACGTGCAAGCGCACGCTCAAAACGTTGTAAACCCGCTTCAATATCCGCTTCTGGAATAATTAAAGAGGGTGTGAAACGCACGACATTTGGACCTGCAATCAATGCCAACAAGCCTTCTTCACCAGCAAGTGTAACGATGTCTTTGGCTTTACCGGCATATTCTGCTTTGAGTACACACCCAATCAATAAACCTTGACCGCGAACTTCTTCAAACAAGCCAAAACGTTCATTCAAACGCTTTAAACCTTCAGCAAAAATTTGCGCACGGGTACGTACACCACTCAATACTTCAGGGGTATTGATAAAGCCAAATACCGCAGATGCCACCGCAGATGCCAATGGATTACCGCCATAAGTCGTGCCGTGATCACCCACCGCATACATATTGGCGTATTTATCGGTAGTAATCATGGCGCCAATTGGGAAACCACCACCGAGTGCTTTGGCTGTGGTTAAAATGTCTGGCGTCACGTCAGTGTTCATATAGGCATATAGCGCCCCTGTACGACCCACACCGGTTTGTACTTCATCAAAAATCAGTACAGCACCATGTTGGTCACACAGCTCACGTAAACCTTTTAAGAATTCAGGATCGGCAGTAATGACCCCACCCTCACCTTGAATCGGCTCAACAATCACCGCACAAGTATCGGCATCAATCGCTGCACGCGCTGCGTCCAAATCATTAAATGGAAGATGTTGAATACCTTCTGGTAAAGGAGCAAAATCTTGCGAGTATTTGGGTTGACCACCTGCCGAAACGGTAAATAACGTACGACCGTGGAAGGCATTTTTAAATGCAATAATCTTATTCTTGCGCGCAGAGCCTGAAAGTAGACCCACTTTGCGCGCAAGTTTTAAAGCTGCTTCGTTGGCTTCTGCACCAGAGTTACAGAAGAACACTTTATCGGCGAAGGTACTTTCAACCAATTGTTTTGCTAGAGTAAGTACAGGCTCATTGGTATAACCGTTACCGATATGCCATAACTTTTGACCTTGTTCGACTAAGGCTTTGACTGCAACTGGATGTGCATGTCCAAGCGCATTCACCGCAATCCCCCCTGCAAAATCAATATATTCTTTACCTTGTTGATCCCACAAACGAGAACCTTCACCACGCACAGGAATAAATTGAGCGGGTGCAAAAACAGGCACCATATACTGATTAAAATCTTGGCGATTAGGTTGGCTATTCTGGTTCATGGTCTGTTCTTCCTTAATAAATCTGGTGTTGTTCTTGCTTGAATGTGCCCCGAAGGGCACGGAACTTGCCCTTAACCCGGGAAAATTCCTCGTTCTTTACGTGCTTTCAAAATGCGTTCACAAGCCAAAATGTACGCTGCGGTACGCAAGCTGCAATCTTTGTCATCTGCTGTATGCCAAACGTCTTCAACCGCTTTAATCATGAGCTTGTCTAAACGCTCATTAATTTCTTCTTCGGTCCAGAAGTAGCTTGCCATGTCTTGAACCCACTCGAAGTAACTCACGGTTACACCGCCTGCATTACACAACACATCAGGAACAATCATGATTTGACGTTGTAAAAGAATATCTTCTGCATCTGGATAAGTTGGACCGTTGGCACCTTCCAAGACTAATTTGGCAGTCAGTTTCTGAGCGCGCTCAGGCGTAATCTGACCTTCTAACGCAGCCGGGATTAAAATATCCATCTCCACGGCCCAGAACGCTTCATCTTCAATTAACGTTGCATCAGGGAAACCTGCGACACCTTTATGAATCGCAACATAGTCTTGCAATTGCTTAACATTCATACCTTCTGCGTTGAAAATCGTGCCTGTGTGGTCTTGCACACACACCACTTTCGCATTGGCTTTATGGAAGAGATATGCAGCTTCGCTACCCACGTTACCAAAGCCCTGAACGGCAATACGGCTGCCTTCAAGTGTTAAGTTAATTTTCTTGGCAACTTCTAAACCCGTCACGAATACGCCGCGACCCGTTGCACGGACACGACCCAATGAGCCGCCTAAATGCACAGGCTTACCGGTCACTACACCTGTGACGGTATGACCTTTGATCGTGGAATAGGTATCCATCATCCAACCCATAATGTCCGCATTGGTGCCTACATCTGGCGCGGGAATATCGGTTTGTGGGCCAATGATTGGGCTAATTTCAGTGGTAAAACGACGTGTCAAACGTTCAAGTTCACGTGGAGACAATTTACGCGGATCTACTCGAATACCGCCTTTCGCACCACCATACGGTAAGTTTAATACCGCAGTTTTAATGGTCATCCATGCTGAGAGGGCCATGACCTCATTCAGTTCTACATCTGGATGGTAACGAATACCGCCCTTACCCGGTCCACGCGACAAATTGTGTTGTACACGGTAACCTTCGAAATGCTGAATAGAACCGTCGTCCATTACAATAGGCACATCGACAATAAGCGCACGCTTTGGACGCTTTAAAGTATTGATAAATGGGATTAAGTCTTCTTCAAGATAAGGGGCTACACGGTTAATCTGAGCAAGGTAGGTTTGCCATGCGCCACTATTTTCCATTTCATACGACAAAGACATTATTTTATCCTCTGAGAATTTAATTGAGCTAATCCATTCAAAATAGGAAACACCCCATCTATTGGACACCGCCTCAGCTCGGTGTTGTTCCAACTGGAGTGTTACCCAGTACGCATAGTATGGAAAATCAAAACGACTCTAAAAAGTTGTAATTTTGATTAAAATGCAATAAATTTTAGCAAAATGACAATCTGGAAAATCAAAGTGAATGATACTGACAGTCAAATTCTGGGTTTGCTGCGTGACAATGCCCGTATGTCGATTACCGATATTGCCCACAAAGTGCGTGTTTCCCGGAATACCGTGCAAAAGCGCATTGAATATTTAGAATCAAGTGGCATCATTACGGGCTATACCGTCCGCTTAAAACCGGGCAGTGAGAAAAACACCATTCGTGCATGGATGAACATTATGGTCGAAGGCACCAAAACCAGTGCCGTCGTGAAAGAATTAAGAATTGATCCTTCGGTGCATACCCTGCATACCACCAATGGCAAATGGGATTTATTGGTTGAGCTGAAATCGGACAGTTTGGAAAGTTTTGATAAAACCCTAGAACGCATTCGGACCATTTCTGGCATTTATAATACTGAAACCAGTATTTTGCTTTCGACATATAAAGCATAAGCAATCCCGTCATGGTGATTTCAAGTGAGCATCCTAAACGCTTGGCAAGCCAAACCATTCTGATCAATATCGCTTCATTTGATAGAAAAGAGCAGCTCAACCCCATTTTCTCGAAAATTTGCTCCGATTTTGCCCCCATAAGTTTAACCAATTGTTCATTTTTAAATGGCACAACTCTTTTAAAATCCCGCGTGGCTGTGTATAACAATCGACGTACAAAAAAGTAAAAGCATAGGCAAACTGTCTAAAAAAGCGTTAGACTATGCCACAATCAAAAATGCAAACCCTTTGGTGATTTGCAGACGAATAGAAAGGTGAAGATTGATGCCGCTCAATACCGTTGAAGAGCTCGTAGCAGATATCCGTGCAGGGAAAATGGTCATCCTGATGGATGATGAAGACCGTGAAAATGAAGGTGACTTGGTCATTGCGGCGACACACGTCCGCCCAGAAGATATCAACTTCATGATTACACATGCGCGTGGGTTGGTGTGCTTAACTTTAAGCCGTGAGCGCTGTCAGCAATTGAATTTACCTTTAATGGTCGATGCCAACGGTGCGCAACATGCCACCAACTTCACCCTGTCGATTGAAGCAGCCGAAGGGATTACCACAGGTATTTCCGCAGCTGAACGTGCACACACCATTCAAGCAGCGGTTGCTGCGCATGCCAAGCCTAGCGATATTGTGCAACCTGGACATATCTTCC
>NZ_SJOF01000018.1 GCF_004331255.1 Acinetobacter sp. ANC 4173
CCACCACCAAAGCCACCGCCTTGACCGCCACCAAAGCCACCGCCTTGACCACCACCAAAGCCTGTACCTTGTGCACCACCAGCAGGAGCACCAGCAGGACGTGGGTTACGCGCAGGAACAACCGTAGAAATAGCGTGTTTGTAAACCATTTGGCTTACAGTATTTTTTAACAGAACAACATATTGGTCAAAAGATTCAATATGACCTTGTAACTTAATACCGTTTACAAGGAAGATAGATACAGGAATACGTTCTTTACGGAGAGAATTCAAGAACGGATCTTGCAAAGTTTGACCTTTAGACATGTTATACAACTCCAAAAAAATATTAAAAATCAGCGCAAAAAACTATCTTTATTTTTCAATTAAAAATTATAAAAAAGACAGTATGTAAATTTTGCTTTATCCGTAACAGTTTCGCAAGTCTTCTTGAGCCTGCTTTATTGTTAAATATGTTTTAAATTTATGCGACTGTTGCAAAGATCTTAACCAAGTATATTGACGTTTGGCAAGTTGTCGTGTCGCAAAAAGGGCTTTATCCTCCATTTCTTTCTTATTTTCGAGACTTTTGTCGCTTTTTAATAAAAAATCTAAGGCTTGCCTATAACCGACTGATCTCATTGAAGGTAAATCACCCAATAGATCGTATTTTTCAATTAGTGATTCAACCTCATTTAAAAAACCGATTTCCCACATAATTTCCAAGCGTTTTTCAATCCGCTTGTGTAATTCTAACCGATCTGGCAACAAAGCATAATTATGAAAAGTGTAACGATATGGTAAATTTTTAGGTTGTTCTGCTTGTAATTTGGTAATCGGCTGCCCTGTAATACGAAATACTTCCAGTGCACGAATAATACGCTGCTTGTCACTTACCTTGAATTTCTCACCTGCAAGTGGATCCACTTTACATAAAGAAGCGTAAACTGACTCCCAACCCTCTCGATCACCCTGTGCTTCAATTTCAGCACGAATTGCATAATCCGCACTTGGCAAATTACTCGATAAGCCCTCTAGCAAAGCTTTGAAATACAACATCGTACCTCCGACCAAAATCGGGGTTTTTCCTTTAGCATGTATCTCATCAACCAACCTAGTTGCATCTTCTACAAATTGCGCAGCAGAATACACTTCTAACGGGCTTATAATATCAATCAAATGATGCGGATACTGCGCCTGCTCAGCTTTACTTGGTTTCGCTGTCCCAATATCCATATCTCGATAAACCAATGCCGAGTCAACAGAAATCAATTCAAAATTGCCCTGTTCATATAACTCACATGCTAAAGCCGTTTTACCGCTGGCTGTAGGTCCCATCAAATTGATGACAGGCAATTGATTCGACATTTAGGTTTACTCTCCTCGAGCAAAAAGTTTATCTAGCTGAGCCAATGGAAATGCACGCCAAGTCGGTCGCCCATGGTTACATTGACTCGCAAATTCGGTCTGCTCCATTTGACGGAGCAAAGCATTCATTTCAGAAAGGCTCAACAATCGATGTGCACGCACAGCACCATGGCACGCCATACCCGCCAAGATTTGATCACGCTTTTGTAACAACCCGCGCACCTCATCTGTTGGATCCAAATCATTAAGTAATTCAGGAATCAAAGCAGAAAAATCAGCTTTGTGTAAAATCGCTGGTACACCACGAACAATGACTTGTTCATCACCATATTGATCAATTTCCAAACCCAAGCGTGCTAAAGGTTCTCTCAAATCTTCTACTCGAAGTGCCTGCATCCGATTCACATTAACTATTTTCGGAATCAACAATTGCTGTGATATCCAAAATTCAGGATTTTCCCAAGCAGATTTCATTTGTTGTAATAAAATCCGCTCATGTGCAGCGTGCATATCGACAATAATTAGGCCTTCCGTATTCTGTGCCAAAATATAAATGCCGTGTAACTGTGCAATCGCAATACCCAAAGGATGCTCATCTACTCGGGGAGCCATATCATCCACCACAATATCATCAGTGGACTGACCAACTGCTCGTAATGGCGCTAGATAACTCTGTAAAGCTGCAGTATTTACTGGTGATGCAGGATTGACTCGATACGCTTTGGTGTCTTGCGCTACATACTGCACAGCTTGTTGCGGTTGTGAAGATTCAAAGTCTGTTAATATGGCTACGGACTCTGACACAGGTGTTGATTCTGCTGTGCGATGCAACTGAAACTGCTCTTGATAACGGGGTTGCTGTATATTTATTGGGCTTGCTTGCTCGACTTTCAATGCTTGCGCTAAATCTGCACTCGCAGTTTGAAATTGGGATAGCGTGTCTTTTGCAAAATGGCGTACAAACTCATGAACTTCACGTTGATTCAGAAAACGGATTTCATGCTTAGTTGGATGAACATTGACATCGATATTTTCAGGATCAACTTCTAAAAATAACAAATATGCAGAGTGTTGATGTCCGTGTAAAATACCATCATAAGCCATGCGTAAAGCATGAGAAATCGTTTTATCTTTGACAATCCGTCCATTGACATAGACATACTGTAAATCTGCCTGTGCTCTTGCATCCGAAGGATGCCCCAACCAACCACTCAAACGCATATTGACGCTGTCTGCATCAATCCAATAGGCATTTTCTGTAAATTGTCGTCCTAACAATTGTTGTACCCGCTGAAAGCGTAGTGCACCACTATCGGCAACGGGCAAATTCAAACGAATATTATTGTTATGCTCCAACACAAAACGAATATCAAAATGAGTAAGGGCTAAACGACGCACAATTTCTTCGATATGGCCGAATTCTGTACCTGGTTTTTTTAAGAATTTTCGGCGCGCAGGGACATTAAAAAATAAATCCTGCACCCGAATCTGTGTACCGCGTGCTGCTGCTACTGCTTGAATTTGTTGATGTTGAAATGCAGTGCCATTCACTTCAACCTGATAACCAACACCATCGTCTACTTGGCTACTGGTCAAGGTTAAACGCGAAACCGCTGCTATCGATGCCAATGCTTCACCACGGAAACCTAAACTCACAATCGCGTGTAAATCTTCAGCAGTTTGAATCTTACTGGTGGCATGGCGCATCACCGCCAAAGATAAATCATCGGAATGAATACCTCGACCATTGTCGATAATTTCAATCAGCGTACTACCGCCTTGTTCGACCCGAATAATGAGTTCTGTTGCGCCTGCATCAATTGAATTTTCAAGCAGCTCTTTAACCACAGAAGCTGGACGTTCAATCACTTCACCCGCAGCAATCTGGTTGGCAAGCGCAGGATCTAAGGTATGAATGCGGCGTATAGGAACTTCATCACGCATGTTGAAATGCCTGTTCAAGTGCTTTATAGAGCATTTCATCTTGAAAGCTTAATGTTGCCTGACGCGATAATTCATCTTCAGACTTTAAAATTTCAATAGTGAAATCGGCAGCTGGAATTTCTTCACCACCTTTACTTGGCCATTCAAATAAAAATAAAGCATTGGGTGTATCCAAATAATCGCGAATACCCATTAACTCAAGTTCATAAGGATCATTCAGTCGATACAAGTCAAAATGAAAGACTTGTTTGTTCTGAATGCTATATGGTTCAACCAAGGTATACGTTGGACTTTTTACTGAACCTTGATGACCAAGTTGTTGCAACAAATAACGGGTAAATGTCGTTTTTCCTGCACCTAAATCGCCAATTAAATAAATCACACCCTCAGTAAAATATTGTGCAACCACGCGCGCAAGTTGCTGGGTATCTGCTTCAGAGTTTAGGGGCAAATGAAATGAATACGACATATGACTCACAGCATGATTCAAAAGTAGAATTATGATAGCATCGCCACGCTCTTAATACCTATGCAATGCATACGAAATGTGTATTTTTAATACAGCACATGCATTCTGCCAACCTGTTGTGATTGATATCTTATGACTGCGCATGACTTTGTTCCGCCGATGATTCGCGGTGTAACTGCAAGCAAACTGTTCTTACCTGCTTTACAACCTGCGCCACAGCGTTTGTACGATTATCTCTGCCAACAGTTTGCGCATATTTCAGCACAAGAGTGGCAACAGCGTTTTCAAGACCAATTGATTTATGCAACTGACGGTACAATTCTAAGCCTAGATAGCGAATATCTTGCCAATCAACATATCTATTACTATCGTTTTTTAGCACATGAAATTCATATTCCATTTCAGCATCATATTTTGCATGAAACAGATGATCTATACCTTATCGATAAACCACATTTTCTGACCATGAGTCCAACAGGTCAGTATGTGCAAGAAACCCTATTGGTTCGTTTAAAAAATCAAACAGGCAATCCTGATTTAACACCAATTCATCGTTTAGACCGTGAAACTGCTGGACTGGTTTTATTTTCTAAGCGTCCAGAAACACGTGGCATTTACCAACAAATGTTTGCTAATCGCGAAGTTAAAAAGACCTATCATGCAATTGCAGCCTATCATTCCGCGCTTGAATTCCCACAAACTCTCCGCTTAAGAATGGACAAAGGGCATCCGTTTTACACCATGCAAATTGTAGAGGGCGAACCAAACAGTGAAACGCAGATTGATATTTTGGAACACAATGCTCAATGGGCTAAATATCTACTAAAACCCGAAACAGGAAAGCAGCATCAATTACGAGTTCACCTGAATCATTTAGGCATTGCCATTCAAAATGACCCTTTCTACCCAACCGTTCAGCATAAATCTGATGATGATTTTTCCCACCCATTACAACTACTAGCCAAACGAATTCAATTTACAGATCCTGTCACAGGCAAACCTATGGACTTTTCATCTCATTTTGAATTGACACTGTAGCTTGTTTGTCATTACAAAAAATAAAGTTTTCAATTCAAAAATATTGAAATTACAATAAAATTGATTAAAATGAGGGCTAAAAGTTCAATCTTCAAATTTATAAAAATCATGAGAAAAACCGAAGTTTATCAAATTCGTCTCGATTCACAGGAAAAGAAACAGGCCTTTGCTGTCTTTAAACAATTGGGGATTACGCCAGCCCAAGCTGTGCGGCTCTTTTTCAAACAAGTTGTATTGACAAAGTCTATCCCCTTTTCTATTGAAAATCAGAATATCAATTTAGAGCAATTGATTAAGTTAAGACGGCTTAAACAAGAGCAGAAAACCACTGCTGTTACACATGAAAGTGATGACACGATAAACAGCGTTCAATCTAGCGAAGAATTTCTTATGGATGATGACCATCTAGACTTATTTGAAGAACTCAATGCAATCTTGGGTGAAAGTGATAAAAATTAACCCTGTTGCATTTTTATACATTATTTAAATTTTTTCATTTAAAAACTTAGGTATGCTTCATGCAATGACAATAAAAAATGCATGGAGCAATCAATGATTGTAAAAAAAGCCACATTAGATGACCTCAATCAACTTGCAGTTTTATTTGATGAATACCGTCAATTTTATGGTGCTTCTTCTAATTTAAATCTTTCCCAACATTTTTTAAAAAAGCGTTTCGAAAACCAAGAAAGTGTCATCTTTATTCACGTGAAAGATAATGTAATTACAGGTTTTATTTTGCTTTATTTAGGTTTTTCTTCTGTCGCCTGTTCAACCTACTATATTTTGGACGATGTCTATGTAACACCCCAATTCCGTCGTCAAGGCTCAGCCAAACAACTGATTGATACTGCCATTCTGTTTGCACGACATGAAAATGCGCTTCGTATTAGCATAGAAACGCAAAAAACCAATCGTGAATCTCATCGACTATATGAAGCTATGGGTTTTATTGCTGATAATGAATTTAGAACCTATCACTGCTTTCTTAAATAGTTTCTCGGGTACGAGCTAGCGCTATCTGCTCAGGTGTCAAATAGATCCATTCGCCCTCTTTTAGCTCAGGACACTCTAACGCACCAATTTGTACGCGATGCAGTTGTTCAACTTTATTACCCACCGCAGCTAACATTCTTTTTACTTGATGATAAACACCTTGATGAATGGTCATTTGCAATTCACATGTCGCCAACTGCTGTACATCTGTAGCTGCAAAAGTGCCTTGTTCATTGCGTAATTCGACACCCTGTTCAAGCTGCTCAATCTGTTCAGCGGAAATTGGATCTATAGTTTGCATCCGATAAACTTTGCCCACATGCTTTTTGGGATGGGTTAATGCTTGAAGAAATTGACCATCATCCGTGAGCAGCAATAAACCCGTAGTATCCTGATCTAAACGCCCAACGCATTGTAATCCACGATTCAACAGTACATCATCAAACAAATCGAACACACTAAAATGATGTGTAGCTTGATGAGAACATTCATAGCCCGCAGGTTTATTCAGGGCAATATAAACATTTTCTCGATATTGATAGTGCTTTCCATACACCTCGAAAACTAAGTTTTCCAAATTCAGCTTTTGCTTAGGATTTTGCATAATGTCTTGGTCAATGCAAACAGCTCCAGATTTAATCAATTGTTGGCAATGCTTACGCGAACCAAAACCTTGAGATTGCAACATTTTTTCCAAATACATAATGTAAGACCTGACAACAGACTGCAGCATTTTAAACAATTTTCGACTTTTCCGCTGATTTTCTCGATGTGATCGGCAAAAAATCGCTACAATAGTTGCATTTTCACACATTCTCCCTGGGTCTCATGCCTAATTTAGATCTAAATTTGCTTGTACTACTGGTTTTATTGGCTTGTGGTATTTTCAGTCACAACTCTGCTGTCACCATTGCTGCTGGTGTACTGATTGTCTTCAAAATTACCCCCCTAAGTGAGTTTTTCCCGCTATTACAACAACATGGCTTAAATATTGGTATTGTTATTTTAACCATTGGTGTTTTGACCCCAATTGCCAGCGGCAAAATTCCCGGCGAAGCTATTCTTAAATCCTTTTTAAGCTGGAAATCATTACTGGCGATTGCCATTGGTCTTTTTGTTGCTTGGTTAGGTGGTCGCGGTGTAAAACTCATGACCCATCAGCCAAATGTGGTCGCAGGATTGCTCATTGGAACCGTTGCTGGAGTTGCCGTGTTACGCGGGGTGCCCGTTGGCCCTTTAATTGCGGCAGGCGTACTGTCATTATTTATAGGACAATCTTAGTCCAATTCAATTTTGCGTAATGATGCAATCTATAAATTGCATCATCACAGCAAACTGCATTAATGAAATTAAGACAAATAGTATTGATGACGCTTCTGTGAAAATTTATCCAACTGTTTCAAGAAACCTTCAAAATAAGTTTTCTCTTTTTCTTCAATTCGATACCCTGCATATAAAGTACGGCGTAGACCTTTTTCAGACACACAATCCAAACGGCGCGACGTTACCCAACCTTTTTGCTCATATTCATTTACAACCCAATCTGGTAATGCCGCAATGCCACGCCCACTTGCGACCAATTGAATCAACATCTGAGTTAAATCCGTGGTACGGATCTGTTTAGGCTGAATATTCGCTGGAATGAATAATTTTGACATAATGTCTAAGCGATGTTTATCTACAGGATAAGTAATTAAGGTTTCTTCTGCTAACTCTTGTACCGTAATTCTTTCGGAACGCACCAAAGGATGTGTATTGGATAAGACTAAACGCGATTCATATTCAAAGATTGGAAAGTAATCCACGCCTTTCAAAGCAATTGGATCGGCAGTAATGAGTAAATCAAACTCCCCATTTTGCAATAATTCATGCGGATTGGCTTCGAAGCCAGAAGCAAAATCTAAATCGACATCTGGATATTGCTGGCGATATTGATTTAAAAGAGGCATTAACCAATCAAAACAGCTATGACATTCTGATGAGAAAATAATACGTCCTGTTTGACCATGCACAATCCGCGTAATGTCGGTTTGTGCAATTTGAATTTGTGGCAAAACATCGTCTGCAAGCTTCAGCAAACGTTGTCCTACATTGGAAAATGATACTGGGCGACTACGACGATTAACCACCTCTACCCCATACCAATGATCCAACTCTTTTAACTGATGCGAAATAGCAGAAGGCGTCAAACATAAATCATTGGCGGCTGCAACCAAAGAACCATGTTCACGAAGTGCCAGTAGGGTTTTTAGATGTCGAATTTCAAGCATGTTTATTATCAGTCCGCAAAGATCAAAAGCTAAAATGTCAGCGCCATAGTTTAAAACGGCTTAAATGCTGTAAACCAAGAGAGCAAAAAAAGAGATTATTGATGTGATTTAATGTAAAACCACTAAATGAATTTAACTCATTCTATCATAAAATAAATTAGTACATTTCACCTTGAATACAATTTCAGTATTTGTTTATCTAAAGAAATTTATAATATTTGCCTAAATCCATATTAAAAATATGGCATCTTCTGCTTTGTGGTACTTATTTCTTAATCAAACACTTAATATTTCTATTAATTTGCATAGGGTATTTATTTCAAAATCTTATTATATACATGATTATATTAGGTAATTAAAAATATTAAACTTACAGACCTAAATTTAATCTATTCATCAACTCCATGAATTCCGAGTAAATGACTTAACATTATTCGTTCATTTCACCTATAATTAGTTCTTTCCCTCCCTCCCAATATTCCTATTAAAAATGATATTTCCGAGTTTAGATACGGCGACTGATCCTACGCCATCCTATCGCCTATTTTGGGTCATTCTGGCACTCGCCTTAGGTGGCTTTTGTATTGGTACAACAGAATTTGTCGCGATGGGGCTTATTCAAGAAATTTCACATAATTTGAATGTAAGTATTCCTGTAGCAGGACATTTTATCAGTGCCTATGCCTTAGGGGTTACAATCGGTGCTCCAATTATTGCAATCTTAGCAGCCAAAGTTCCGCGCAAAATCCTACTGATTGGGCTTATGCTTTTTTATGGTATTGCCAATGCCATCACTGCATTTGCCAATAATTATGAAAGCATGTTGCTGTCACGTTTTATTTCAGGTCTACCTCATGGCGCCTATTTCGGTATTGCAGCCTTGGTTGTGGCTGACTTTGCAAGTAAACAAAAGCGTGCTTCTGCGGTTGCCAAATTGATGATGGGCTTAAATGTAGCAACGGTCATTGGTGTACCCTTTGCAACATGGTTGGGACAACATTATGGTTGGCGATCTGGGTTTGAATTCTCAGCTTCAATTGCATTTTTAACAGTGATAGCGATTTGTTTTTGTCTGCCAAAAATTCAACTCGAGCATACTGCCAGTATTCAAAATGAACTCCGTGGACTTAAAAACACGCAAATGTGGCTAACTTTAGCTGTCAGCGCTATTGGTTTCGGTGGTCTTTTCTCAGTGTATAGTTACGTTTCACCAATTTTGACTGAATACACACATGCCCGTATTGAAATCGTCCCTTTTGCTCTTGCAAGTATCGGTTTAGGTTTAGTGGTGGGTGGTCTAGTTGCAGGCCATTTTGCTGATAGAAACTTAAATAAAGCAATTATTTGGGTACTTCTTTCAAATGCAGGTTCTTATATCATTTGTGCGCTCGCGATTGGGAATCTATATACCGCGTTTGCAGCATTATTCTTAGTCAGTTTTAGTATTGCAGGCTTAGGCCCACTGCTACAAACGCGTCTCATGGATGTTGCGGGTAATGCTCAGAGTTTGGCGGCTTCTTTAAATCATTCAGCCTTTAATATCGCCAATGCTTTTGGTGCTTTTCTAGGTGGTTGGTTAATTAGCCAAAACTTGGGTTGGCTCGCACCCATTTGGGTTGGTACACTGCTCAGTTTTGGTGGTTTAATCATTTTATTTTTCGCTTTTCAGCACGAGAAAAATAATCTAGTCGTTTCGGCATGTCATGAATCTATCTAACACCATACCTATGACGTGTGCATATGTGAAATAAGCAATGAAAGTGCTTGCTGCTTTCATTGCTTTACTAATCGCTTAGCTCTCAATTTTTAAATATTATTCAGGTAATTTTTTACCACAGTGTGGGCAATAGGCATATTGTTCACGTTCCTGTTTTAAAGATTCCTCTTTTTGCTCTCGAATCAACTGAAGAATAATATCTTGGGTCTGCTCTTGAGTGAGTCCTACTTCTTTACGTATTTCTTCGATCTTTTCTTTTTCAAGAATAAAATCAATATCACTGTTTTGAATCAATTCTCGAAATCTGAGTTCCAATTCTTGTTTGCGCAATTCAAGTTCATTTGCCAAACCATTGGCTAAAATACCCGCGGGTAAAGCCGCCAAGCCCACACCTAAAATGGTAATCAATGCCCCTAAAAAACGGCCAAGCGGCGTTACAGGGGTCACATCACCATAACCGACCGTGGTTAAGGTCACGACCGCCCACCACATTGATGCTGGTATTGAACTAAAGACATCGGGCTGTACCCGACTTTCAATCAAATACACACCTGCCGCAGCCATAATAATCATAATCACCAAGATAAAAATGACGGCTTGGAACGAACCTTTTTCACGTTCGATCACTCGCAATAAAATTTGTAATGAAACAAAATAGCGGGTCAGTTTTAATAACCGAAGTAAGCGTACAATTCGAAGGAAGCGTAGGTCGAAATGAACAAAGAAATTGAGATACGCAGGTAAAATAGCCAGTAAATCAATAATCGCCCCGCCACTTTTAACCCAATTTAAACGATTTTTCCAAGCTGATTCAAAACTGTCTGACTCTGCAACTGACCAGAAACGTAAAATATATTCCACAGTAAAAATAAAAATTGAAAAAAGTTCAAAATAATAAAAAAAAGTTTCGTAACGTACATAATATTGATGTACTGACTCAAGTAATACCGCAGCAGCATTACTCATAATGAGTGCTATCAGAAAATAATTAATCCCACGACTTAAGCGGGTTTCATAATCTTCATTGTGCAAATTGTTATAGACCAACTTGCGTAGCGTATACCATGCCGTAAATTTCATTACTGTTCTAAGTTATTCTTATCGCTTATAAATCAGTGTATATGAACTTTAAATCAAAGTAAGCAAGAATTCCTCTTGCCTACTCTTTTCTCTCATTTAAGTTTTATTCGATATAAAGCAACGCTAAGCGTACTTGGTCATAGCCCATACGCGGATTGGTTGCTTCCACAATTGGACGTAATTTAATAGCACCATCATCCGCAAAATGATCTGGGCTTTGACGCTTCTGTAAACGTTTATAGATTTTACGGACTTCCTCAACAACCTCTTCACCCGGATGCGCAACAGAAATATCCAAAGCTTGCTCTTTATGCAACCGTCCCAAATGATTAATAATAGTGGCAGGCGTGAGTCCACGTTCGCTTGCAATATCTTCTATGTCATAACCTGACTCAAAGAGTTCACGAGTTTCGTCCAAAGTTGCCGAGGCATAATTTTGCTTGCCCGCATTCCGAGCAATTTTCTTTTCATTTCGCTCAATTTCAACGTCATTCAACGTTCCACCACAATGGCGAATAAAAGCTTTATGTTGTACGGTTAAATCAGTTTCAGCAAAATTCGTTTCAGCTTCGGCAGATAGCTCCTGAAAACGGCGATCTGCTTTAATCGCAAGACTGTCTAATTCCAAAGCCTGCATGTTAAAGCCGAGTAGTTTTAAACCATTTAATGATTTTAACCGTGATAATGCGACATAACCTTGACCTTTTTCAAAGGTATGGCTCAAGTTTATTTCAGCTGCTGCCAAGGTCATACCTTGAGATTTATGAATGGTAATTGCCCATGCCAAACGCAATGGAATTTGCTGCAAACTAGCAATACTCTTCCCCGCTTCGTTATCAACTGACCACGTTTCTGGTTCAACCAATAAGACTGAACCATCTGTGAGTTTCACTTTGGGCAAAATGCCATGATCATCATCTTCTTCAAAACCTATAACCTCCCCTAAACTGCCATTGATATAGCCCATGTCAAAGTTGTTTTTTACAAACATCACTTTGGCATTCTTCTTCAATGTTAATGCTTCAGGCGCTCGTACAGAGGATTTCAGAGTTTCAATTAATTTATCATTACCATCACAGACCGCCATGAATTCATGACCTTGCTGCTCAATCGCATTTAAATGTTGAAAATTAATTGAATCAACATCCATGTTATGGGTATATAAACGTGTGAAAGTCTCACCAATATCTTGTGAACGCGTTTGTTCTAATACACGTATATGCTCCGAAGTAATACTCTGACTACGAATTGCGTTCAAAATATCATTCAGATAATCATTACCTTGACGATGTTGCTCGGTCAGGTAGCAAACACGGAACTTGGCTTCTACCCACGCTTCGGACATAAAGCAGAATTTATCCCGATTCAGCTCTTCTTTTTTACCAACGGGTGGCAACTGAAAAAAATCTCCAGCGACAATCACCTGAATGCCACCAAAAGCATCATCACTTTCTTTAAAGTATTTTAAAACCTGATTGACCAAATTCAGTTGTTTTGCATGCAACATCGAAATTTCATCAATAATTAATACCTGTGCATTTTCTAAATGTTCTTTGAGGTATTTGCGCTCTTTCATACGCTTAAGATCATCATCACTTAAGCTATCTTTAATACCAATACCCGCCCAAGTATGAATGGTCATGCCATTCATGTGCGTTGCAGCAATACCCGTAGAAGCGGTAATCGCAACAGGTACCTTACGCGCTTTCAAATAGTTGATGTACTGATTTAAAGTATAAGTTTTTCCTGCACCAGCCGAACCTGTAAGGAAGACATTTTCGCCAGCTTTAAGGAGCTTAAGTGCAGTTTCTTGTTTCATATGACCGATAACCAATAAATAACGGCTATAGCCTAACGAGTTTTGCATTAAAAGTTAAGTCTGAGAAGAAACACTGTTGTTTTTTCTTAGATCAATCCACTAAATTACAAAAGCTTATCCATCAATTTTAAAATGAAGCAAAATAGTTTTTTGTTAATGGGTTAACTCATATGAAGTCTATTTCTGTGCTGGTGAAAAATGTTCGTTAAACCATTGAATAAATTGTTCCGCAATCGTCACCAACAATTGCTCCGCTTTTTGATTATTAGGATACTCCAATTGATCAAACAATAATTTACCTGCCTGAATATGACAACCCAGCGTTAAAGACTGCGCGTAATGTGGCGAAGACATATGAAAAGCAACATATTCTCCTTGCATAATTCGTTCCGCATAACTCATAGCCAGACAATGATGAAATATATTCGACTCTTCAATAATGCGTTCAATTTGATGTAATTCCTCAAAACTCCAACCCGAATATTGCAAAATGGTTTGAGGGGATACGGCATTCCATGTATTCACTGCAAAATTTTGTTTTAACCGTGCCAAAATTTCATCTTTATGTAACTGCCGATGCCATTCTACGGCGTGGTGAAATAAACCAAGCCATGTACTATTTTTGGCAATTTCACGGTTTTCATTAAAACAATAAATCAAATAATCTCGAACATAAGCATCAAATACCGACACTCGTAAATTCTGATATCGTAAATAAAATAAAGCCCTAAACTCATTGACAGGGACATGATGCCGACGCAAGGTCCGATAAAACCCTCGATTCTGGTGCGTACTTGGATGCACATAATTTAATAGTTCTTGTGGTAAATCTTGCACAATATGATGTAAATGCAACATATATGCCTGCATGATGCGGCTAATTTTCTTGTACACCTGCTTGACTATGGTTTCATTCTTGCTGGCAACATTACGCAGTAAATTCATCCATTCATCCAAATATAAAATGGATGGGCTGATAGCAATACGCTGATCCTCAACGGTTTGCTGTTGCCCTTTCAGCACCACACTTTGATTATTTTGATGTTCAAACCATTGTTCTGCGGTTGCATGGATATCACAGCTTTGAATAAACATCCGCGCACAAGTATGTTGAAAATATTGCAACGTTAATAAAATAATACAGGGATGAATTTGACTGGTGTCAACAAAACTTAAAGCTGTCACTGCGACACGCACATGACTGTGTTGGATATGTGCACTTAACCAGTCCAATACCATCGCATCTTGCTTAAACAACCAATTCACGGTTCTGGAATAATCAAATATAGGTAAACGCGCGACTTTTTTTTGCCAGATCTGCGTATTTGGCTGCAAAAAGTTATGTTTAGCCAATAAATCATCTTTATGCCACAACTCGCGATTCATCAAGCGTACAAATGATAAGACATGTCCTTGCTGAACGGCATAAGGCTGTAGCAATGCAAAATCTATTTGATGATCAAGCAGTTCATCTAAATTAAATTTTTGTTCAAAAGTTAAAGTCGCTATCCGATACAGTGCTGAAGGTAAAAACTGCGCTGCACTGTGGCAAAGCTCATCATAACAATCCATGAGGCCCTGTAACGGTAAAAAATCTTCCCCATTCACAATGTGTAAAGCACAAAGCTGACTAAAATGTTGTTGTAATGCAGGATCCAAATCAGTTCCCATTTGTTTGGACTGGGCAAAACAAGCATATTTCGCCATTCCGAGTACCATTAAACGACGATCTAACAACTCAGCTTGAGCCAAGCTCATCTGATTTAAACATGCTACGACACGCGCAGGTCCATCCACCCACTGATAAATTTGTTTCGCAATAAGTTCACGTAATTGCTGTGCTTTATTTTTAAGAAATAAGGAGTGTTGTTCATTCAATTGATCAGTCAAAAAACCGACATCATTCAAAAAGAAATCTTCAAGTAATTCTGCATGTTGATCTTGATAATGGAAGTTGTATTGAATAAAAGCAGTCTGTTGATTTTGGACTAATTCAAAAGTGAGATAAAACATCTCATTCATTATATAGATGGTATGTTTTTCTTGATCTATCCGAAACATATTTTGTGCATTAATATCCCCCAAGGTTTGCCATTGTTGATGCTGCATGGCGATTAAATCTGAAGAAAAACCCAGAATCAATTCGGCAATTTGACGATGTTGCGGTATTAAACGCTCTTGTTCCATACACGCCCCCTCATTCTACTTTTGTATAATGCTTCTATTTATTGTAATCAAATTTTAAAAAAAAGCATCTAAAGAAAAACATTGATATATTTTGTTATTTTTCAGAATATTATAGAAAAATATTACAATATTTATTTTCAATAACCCCCTGTCTCTCCATGACAATTTTCCAATCTCAATATGATGGTAGGTGTTTGGTAGGTAGGCTTAAATGTGTCTTCATTTAATACTCAAACCACGGTGAGGGTCACCGCTTAGAACATAACAATGGTAGAAGGAATCGCACCATGGCTTTTAAAAATATTGCAGATCAAACAAACGGTTTTTATATTCCATGTGTTTCACTCTTTGGTCCAGGCTGTGCTAAAGAGATTGGAACCAAAGCACAAAATTTAGGTGCTAAAAAAGCACTGATTGTTACCGATGCTGGTTTATTTAAATTTGGTGTAGCAGACACGATTGCGAGCTATCTTAAAGATGCAGGTGTCGACAGTCACATCTTCCCAGGTGCAGAACCAAACCCAACAGATATTAATGTACATAACGGCGTACAAGCGTACAACGACCATGCTTGTGACTTTATTGTTTCATTAGGTGGTGGCTCTTCACATGACTGTGCAAAAGGTATTGGGCTAGTTACAGCAGGTGGTGGTCATATTCGTGATTATGAAGGCATTGATAAAAGCTCTGTCCCAATGACACCTCTGATTGCAGTAAACACAACTGCAGGCACGGCATCTGAAATGACACGCTTCTGTATTATTACCAATACAGACACACATGTGAAAATGGCGATTGTCGATTGGCGTTGTACACCACTGATTGCAATTGATGATCCTAAACTCATGATTGCAAAACCTGCTAGCTTAACCGCTGCAACAGGTATGGATGCATTGACCCATGCTGTAGAAGCTTATGTTTCTACTGCTGCAAATCCAATTACCGATGCATGCGCTGAAAAAGCGATTTCTATGATCAGTGAATGGTTACGCCCAGCGGTTGCCAACGGTGAAAACCTTGAAGCACGTGATGCAATGAGCTATGCACAGTATCTTGCGGGTATGGCATTTAACAACGCATCTTTAGGCTATGTACATGCCATGGCACACCAATTAGGCGGTTTCTATAACCTGCCACATGGTGTATGTAATGCGGTATTACTACCACATGTATGCGAATTCAACTTAATTGCCTGCCCTGACCGTTATGCACGTATTGCCGAGTTAATGGGTGTTAACACCACTGGATTGACCGTGACCGAAGCTGCCTATGCCGCGATTGATGCAATCCGTGAGTTATCTTCTTCTATCGGTATTCCATCAAGCCTTGCTGAACTGGGTGTGAAGGAACAAGATTTAGGCATTATGTCTGAAAATGCTCAAAAAGATGCTTGTATGTTAACTAACCCTCGTAAGGCAACACATGCTCAAGTGGTTGATATTTTCA
This sequence comes from Acinetobacter sp. ANC 4173, assembly GCF_004331255.1. Taxonomy (GTDB): domain Bacteria; phylum Pseudomonadota; class Gammaproteobacteria; order Pseudomonadales; family Moraxellaceae; genus Acinetobacter. Next base: position 16,313 of record NZ_SJOF01000018.1, read on the forward strand.
AAGCAGCATTAAAAAGTGGTGCTGAAGTTTTAGATTTTAAAGCAGCGGTGTAAGTCTCTCCAATCTCTTACTTTTTGCTTTTGGCAACCCAGTTCTGTTTGAATCAGGCATAGAATGTAGCCAATGTTGACTAACCATTGGCTACAGTCTAGATTCTTTACAGAAGAAGGCACTGGGTTGCATTTTTTTATTCTACAATCAATTCTGTTTGACAAATCTTCCAACATCATCAAGGATTAAACCATAATAAATCTTGATGAGTATAAAAATGACATCGCTCAAAATTCCTACCATATATCAAGCCGATGTTTTAGGGCCAGATTATCAACAGCTTGTGCTTGAATTCCCCGATGATTATGAAGGCAAAGTCATTGCGACTCTAGTCCGCAAAAAAAACACTCAAGCCACCACCAAAGCAATTTTGTACATTCATGGTTTTATTGATTATTTCTTTCAAACTGAAATGGCAGATCAGTTCAATCAGCATGGTTTTGATTTTTACGCGCTGGATTTACGTAAATATGGACGTTCCCGTTTAGGGCATCAACAACTCTATAATCTACGTGATTTAAGTGAATATGATGCAGAAATTAATAAAGCGTTAGAAATTATTCAAGCTGAAGGTCATGATGCTGTGTTGTTAAGCGGGCACTCAACGGGTGGACTGATTTGTACCTTATTTGCAGCCCATCATCCGCAGCATTCATTGATTAAGGGATTATGGGCAAACAGTCCTTTTTATGATTTCAACATGAGCGAGTTTGAGAAAAATAAAGCGTTACCGCAACTCATCAAGCTAGGTCGATTGCTTCCGAATCTCACTATTCCAAGCGGTCTGAATAAATGGTACGTTCCTAGCCTACATTGCCACTATCATGGTGAATGGAATTTTAACCTTGAGTGGAAACAACCCAGCTACACCATGGTGAAGCTCAGCTTTGTTCGTGCCATCTATGAAGCTCAAAAAGAGATTCACGCAGGCGTAACAGTCACTATTCCCACCCTTGTCATGCACTCACATCAAACCACGAACCCGAAAAAATGGGGGATTGAAGCTCAGACCAGTGACGTGATTTTAAACGTTAATGATATTCAAAAATACGCCGAGAAAGTGATCGGGGATATCAGTATTCAAACCATTGAAAATGGTTTGCACGATTTGGTTTTATCCGCACCTAAAGTTCGTGAACAGGTTTATCAAAACTTATTTGCTTGGATAAAGGAGAAAGGAATCTGAATTAAAAATCCTCCCTATCCTTAAATTTCAACAGCGTTTGATGAACAGGATGTGTCTTAGGCATCAGTTCAATCAAACGCTCTACCGCATCTATTGCTTCTGGAAAATGTGCCACATGTTTTAGTAACACATCGGTTTCATTGGCTTTAAAAATGGCATCACTTAAACGTGACTCCAAACAATCTCGCCAAGCACATAAAAATGGGCTTTCAGTTCTCGCCAAGAACACACCTGTATACAACTTTAATGCGGTTTCCAAATAGCCCGCATCTAAAGCTTGTTCTGCTTGTAAAAAATCCGCATCGACATTGACCAACAAGCGGTAAGGTCTTGAGCCTAACATGCCTCCCAAAATATCACGGAGCTGTGACATTTCTGCCTTTAATGTCCCCACACTGACCTTACGCTCACCATAAAGTGCTTGATGCAAAGTATCTAAGGTTAGCCCTTGAGGACACAAAGCCAAAATCGCCAAAATCTCAATTTGACGTGGCGTCAGTACCAAGGCTTTACCATTAAATAAAATTTGCGGAACAGCAAATGCACGAATAAACAACTGCTGCTTTTGATGTTCCAATAAAGCCGATTGAATAATCGAGGAACAGCGCTCAGCAGCCAAAAGCCCTAGGCTATTGTGGTTTTTCCATGTGGTCGATAAATCAATGACCCCTAAGAGTTGCTTTGAGTAAGGATCAATTATCGGTGCCGCATAACACACCCAATCTTGTATTGAGGTCATGTAATGCTCATTGGAAAACACACAACTCGATTGCTGGGTTTTTAATGACAATGCCAGTGCATTGGTACCGACCAACTCTTCTCGCCACTGCCCACCTTCAACAAAGTGTACACTTTCAGCCGCGCTCTGCATTTGATGGCTCGATGCCGACCACACAATGGTACTGCCGATATCACCCACAGCAATCACCATGGAAGATTGCTGTGCAATATGTTTAAGATCTTCAGTGCAAAGTTGTAAGGCATGCTCTAAGGCGCCGTTTAAACCACGACGATGCTGATGATTAATTGGAGCAGCCATACGATCTTTCGGAATCGCTGCGGAGGCTGAACGCTGCCATGAGCTTGCAATACTTTGCCCTAATTGTTCTGCATGTAACGGCGAAAGGCTACTACTTTGGCGAAACTGATCAATCCGTTGTCTTTTTTCTACTAATGCTTGCTTATTCATCATTGCTTTCTCTCAACAACTAATGATTCGACGTCCTGTACTTAACTGTTTTTGTAAGCATTTGTCGTCCTGTTGTAAACCTTCTACTTTCCAACCTTTCTCCAACCTTATGCTAGTTATGCTAAACAAATAATGTACTGCTGTACCTTATACCAAAGCTGTAGAAGCTTAGACAAACAACAAGCAAAGGAAATTATATATGCGTTACGTCGATCCTAATCAACCTGGTTCTAAGGTTCAATTTAAAGCACAATACGAAAACTTTATTGGTGGCCAATGGGTTGCACCTATTAAAGGAGAATACTTCGAAAACATCTCGCCTGTCGATGGCAAAGTATTCACCAAAATTCCTCGCTCAACAGTTGAAGATATCGAACTTGCGCTTGATGCAGCGCACAAAGCTAAGGCTCAATGGAACAAATCTTCTCCTACAACACGTTCAAATCTGTTACTTAAAATTGCAGATCGTTTAGAACAAAATCTTGAATTACTGGCAGTTGCAGAAACTTGGGACAATGGTAAACCTGTCCGTGAAACACTTGCCGCAGATATCCCTCTAGCAATTGATCACTTCCGTTATTTTGCAGGATGTATTCGTTCTCAAGAAGGTGGAATTTCTGAGATTGATGAAGACACAATTGCTTACCATTTTCATGAGCCATTGGGTGTTGTGGGTCAAATTATTCCATGGAACTTCCCAATTCTTATGGCGGCATGGAAACTTGCTCCAGCATTGGCAGCAGGTAACTGTATTGTTCTTAAGCCTGCGGAACAAACCCCTGTCGGTATTTTATTGGTTGCTGAATTAATTCAAGACCTATTACCAGAAGGTATTTTGAATATCGTGAATGGTTTTGGTGCTGAAGTAGGTCGTCCACTTGCAACTAGTCCACGTATTGCAAAAATCGCCTTCACAGGTTCTACGCAAGTGGGTCAGTTAATTATGCAATATGCGACTGAAAACATTATTCCTGTGACTTTAGAACTTGGTGGCAAGTCACCAAATATCTTCTTTGAAGATGTGATGGATCGCGAAGATGACTACCTAGATAAAGCCCTAGAAGGCTTTGCTATGTTCGCTTTAAACCAAGGTGAAGTCTGTACGTGTCCTTCACGTGCGCTAGTTCAAGAAAGTATTGCCGACAAATTCCTTGAAAAAGCAATCGAACGTGTTAAGCGTATTAAAACAGGCCACCCTTTAGACACAGAAACCATGATTGGTGCTCAGGCATCTCAAGAGCAGCAAGATAAAATCTTGGGCTGTATTGCAACAGGTCGTGGCGAAGGTGCAGAAGTTCTGACTGGTGGTGGTGCTCGTCACGAAGTGGGTAGTGGTTTCTACATTGAACCAACGATCTTCAAAGGCAACAACAGCATGAAAGTTTTCCAAGAAGAAATTTTTGGACCAGTCTTGTCTGTAACAACCTTCAAAGACTTTGATGAAGCCATCAAAATTGCCAATGACACCATTTATGGTTTAGGTGCAGGCGTTTGGTCGCGTTCGGCGCATACCTCTTATCGTGCTGGTCGTGCGATTGAAGCTGGTCGTGTATGGACCAACTGTTACCACATTTACCCTGCACATGCGGCATTCGGTGGTTACAAAAAATCAGGTATTGGTCGTGAAAACCACAAAATGATGCTAGATCATTATCAACAAACTAAAAACTTGTTAGTAAGCTATTCGACTAAACCAGCAGGTTTCTTCTAATTCCCTCTTTTGAAACTTGTTTCCTTTGCAAGAAAACTGAAAACAGCGAACCTAGGTTCGCTGTTTTCATCTTTGGATCTGCTATTAACCATTTCACACTAGGTAGAAACGACCGTGTGATTTGTTTCAGTCTCTGGTTCTTCTTTAAATAAAATCGCCAAACAAACAAAAATAAGCCCCATTCCTAACCACCCCAATCCATCTAATTGCTCCCCTACAATGAGCATGGCAAATATTGCTGCCATAAATGGCTCAAACAAAGTCAGCGTAACAGCACGGCTCGCCGGGACTGTTTTTAGACCATAACCAAACAATAAATAGCCCAAAAACATCGGGATTAACATCATATAGCCAACCACATAGATATTGATGGCTTCATCAAAAAGATTTATCCCTGTATAAAATGCTGTCGGTAACAATAACATTGCCCCAAAACCAAAAATTAAACCAATTGATGCTTTCGCTTCGACGCCACGATCAATTAATTTTTTCGCAGCCCACGAATAAAGTGAATAAGTGAGACCCGCAACCAAACCCAGAATAACACCCAAAATTTTCTGATCGGTAGTCTGCTGTTGTAACTGTGTCGTAGCATATGATTCCCCCAACGAGAGCAACAACACCCCGAATATGCCAAAGAAACAACTAAAGAACCAACGTTTTGATAATTGCTTTTGATCAAAAATGCGCTCTAACAAGGCAGTAAATAAGGGAGCTGTGCCAATAGAAACCACCGTACCAATGGTGATGCCTGCCAAATGCATAGAGCTGTAAAAGGCTAGAGGATAAATCGCCACGGAAAGAGCACCCAATAACAGTATGCCTCTATTTTTAGGAATATCTTGAAGATGGTTGGCAATCTTCTTTCTGGCTAATAGCGCTTGTAAAAATCCACCGCCACCCATGGCCAAAGCCCCTATTGCCAAAGGACTTAAATTGGGTGCAAATGATGCAGCTGTCCCTGTGGTTCCCCATAGCACCGATGCAATGAGTACGGCAATAAAGCCATAGTGGGCAGATAAATCCAGCTTTTGGCTCACGTGTTTAGTTCCTGTTGCAAAAGTCGTTCTATCATTTGTTTCGCTGCATGCACTTTATCTCCATTACCGTCTAAGCCTGCACGTGCAATAGAACCCTCCAGTACAAAAGAAATAAACAGTGCCAACTCTTGTACTTTATTCTGGTTCTGAAATAAAGCACCCAGATGTTCAAGCAGAATCTGCTCGACCTCTTCTTTGTGTTGCTTCACTGCAATTCGCTCGGGACTATCTGTAGGAAATTCGGCTGCTGCGTTCAATAAACCACAACCTCTAAATCCCTTTTGATAGGCACATTCCGCATGATCTTGATAGGCATCAAATACTGCCAAAATTTTCTCATAAGCCGAATTACAATGACTTAATCGCTTGGCATACAGGTCTAGCCATTCCTGATGGCGGGCTTGTATATAGGTCACAATCAGATCAGATTTGGTCGGGAAATTATTGTATAGCGACATTTTAGCCACGCCTGCCCGATCGGTTATCGCATTGATTCCTGTATTGGCAATTCCATCGTTATAAAACAAGGTTGCCGCTGCATCTAAAATCTTTTCTTTTGCCGATTTATTGCTCATGACAAGCACCCAATTATATAGACCGATCTATCTAATTTATAAAAATAGTTTGTTTTTTGCAATCTAAATTTGATGTTATGGAAAAGTGACAACAATTTAAATTGAATAAAAATATTTAAAATATCATTATATAATAATATCTTGTACAACTACTGGTCATACAAGAGCTGCTTTGTTTTACAAATAATTGGCTTGAGTATGCTACTTATGAGGTTGTTAAAACATCTTCTAAAAAGTGTAAATGATCGATTCCCCAATAAATTTCATCTTGATTAAACCATGTTGGTGCCCCAAATACCCCACGGTGCACAGCTTCTTCAGTGATCGTTTTTAATTGCTGCTTAACTTGTTCATCATCTAACCAAGTTTGAACTTGTTGAACATCCAGTTCTAAATCTACAAGCATTTTTTGAAACTCTTGCAAATCATTCAAATTACGTGGTTCCCCAAACATGGCATGAAATGCACCTGTCAATACACGTAAGAATTGATCAGGTTGATACAACTGCACGGCTGTGATTAATCGCATCAATTGCAGAGTGTTCATTGGGAAATACGGATTCATTTGCATTGGAATCTGCCATAGTTCTGACCAACGCTTTAAATCATTCATAACATATTGCGCTTTGGCAGGTACAGTGATTGGGCTACTGTTACCAGTTGCTTTAAATACCCCACCCAAAAGCATCGGTTTCCAAATCATATTGGCATGTTTGTCTGCGGCTATTTTTTGAATACGATGAAAGCCTATATAACTGTATGGGCTACCTAAATCAAAATAAAACTCAATCGTTTGCATCGTTAAATCCCTCTATTTAAACGTTTTAAAATCTAGAAATTACCAGCGTTCAATCCACGGTCTTAAATCCAATTCATGTGTCCATGCATCACGCGGTTGGTGTACCAAATGCCAATAGTTTTCCGCAATATGTGCAGGGTTTAATATTCCATCTTGCGCCTTAAGTGCATAAATATCAGGGAAAGTTGTTTCAATAAAATCGGTATCAATTGCCCCATCGACCACCACATGTGCCACATGAATATTCTTTGGACCTAATTCACGCGCCATACTTTGCGCCAAAGCACGTAATGCATGTTTAGCTCCTGCAAAGGCTGCAAAATTAGCAGCCCCGCGCACACCAGCCGTCGCACCTGTAAAAATAATATTGCCTTGTTCACGCTGCACCATACGCTTAGCCACCTCACGTCCAGCCAGAAAAGCACTAAAGCAGGCCATTTCCCAAATTTTAAAATATTTACGTGCGGTTTCTTCTAAAATACTACATGGCACATTTGCGCCAATATTAAAGACCATCACTTCAATCGGACCAATTGTGACTTCAATCTGCTCAATTAATTCAATCACTTGTTCTTCTTTACGTGCATCAGATGCAAAACCGTAAGCCTTACCCCCCATTTGCTCAATTTCATCAATTAAAGGCTGTAACTTATCAGCATTACGGCGTGTCATACATGCAATATAGCCTCCACGTGCGAAGCGTTTAGCAATCTCACCGCCCGTCGCATCGCCTGCACCAATAATGAAGGCAACGCCTTTTTGACGAATTTCTTGTTCATTCTTCTCTTTCATTTTTTGTATTCCATTAGATAACGACCGTTACCATAACGAATACTATGTTATAATTTAACCATCGTCAAATCTCGTTAACTAAGTCATTCACATGCGATATAAACCTGGATACAAACAAGAAAAACGCAAAGAATTACTGCATATCAGTAGTCAACTGGCAAAACAACAAGGCTTTGCTGCAACAGGCATTGACAGTTTTATGAAAGCAGCAGGTGTGACCAGCGGTGCTTTCTATTCACACTTTGCTTCCAAACATGCATTATTAAAAGCGTTGTTAGAGGCCGAACTACAGCAAAGTTTTTCAAGATGGGAAAATAATCCCCACGACAGCCCTTATGAATGGCTGGATTTTGAATTAAACCGTTACCTCAATATCTCTCATGTGCAACATGCGGATTATGGCTGTATTTTACCCGCACTTGCCAGTGAGGTTGCCCGTTCAGATATCGAGATTAAACAACTTTATCAGCAAGAATTACTCCGTGGACATGCCCTATTTACACAACATTTAGGCTCTGAAGACAAAGCTTGGGGAGTACTTTGCCAACTGGTTGGTGCGATTAGCCTTGCACGTGGCATGGCAGATGAAAACATACAAAAACAAGTGATCGAGTCCAGCAAGGCATTTTTAAAAGCGAGCCTTGCAGTTTAAATTTTATTACTTACGCAACTTTATTATTTTGGTATATATTCAAAACCATTTTCGTTTATTCATCACAATTCAAAGCATATGAAAACAACAGCTCCCGATTTTCCAAAAACCATTTATGCGATTCAACATCTTGCTTTTGAAGACCTCGGTGCTCTAGAAGATACTTTTTACCAACTTGGCTTTCGGGTGAGATATGTAGAAGCAGGTGTCGATGACTTGCGTAAAGCGCTTGAACATGAAGGACTCACCGTTATTTTAGGTGGTCCAATTGGTGTCTATGAGACCGAGGATTACCCATTTTTAAAGCAAGAAATTGAACTATTACAACAGCGCTTAGCTGGTAATTTGCCAACACTCGGCATTTGTTTAGGTGCACAACTGATTGCTCATGCGCTTGGTGCCAAAGTCTATGCTGGAGCACAAAAAGAAATTGGCTGGAGCACCTTAGAAATCAAACCTGTCGCACAGAATCCTCTTGCGAGCCTCACCAATACGCCAGTTTTACATTGGCATGGCGATACCTTTGATTTACCAGAACAAGCTGAGCTTTTAGCAAGTTCTGCGATCTATCCGCATCAAGCATTTAAAATAGGCAGCAATATTCTGGCGCTACAATTTCATGTTGAAGTTGCTGCAGATGCAATGGAAAAATGGTTGATTGGTCATACTAGCGAATTACGTCATGCAAAAATTAACATTCCTCGCCTACGTGATGATAACCAACGTTTTGCACCTGCTTTGGAGCAAAATGCACCGCAAGTACTTGAGTTTTTTATGCAACATATTGAATAAGATTGCTGAATCTAACCACTCCTTCAAAAATCAACAGACCTAAAAAAGGCACTCATATGAGTGCCTTTTACTTTCCCGAAGAAATCGTGGGGAGATTATTTCTTCGCAGGAACTGATGCTTCAGTCGTGATGTTGACTGTAATTTTATCACCCACATTCGGCACGTATGCACCGACACCAAATGCAGAACGGTCAAATGAAGTGGTTGCATTAAAACCAATCGATTGAAGCTTCGTCATTGGATGCTCACCCTGCTTGTTCAATACTGCATCAAGTACAACAGGCTTAGTCACATCTTTAACGGTTAAGTTACCCGTAATTTTATATTGATTATTGCCTAAAGATTCTACTTTAGTACTTTTAAATGTGATGTTTGGATAATTGATTGCATCAAAGAATTCAGCTTTTTTCAAATGCTCATCTAATGCAGCCACATTGGTATTTAAGCTAGACAACGGAATAGTCACATTCACTGAAGAATTCACAGGCTTGTCATTATCTACATTAATTGTGCCTTGAATATTGCTAAAGTTTGCAGATGGTGTAGAAAAACCGAAGTGGCTCCATGAAAATACTGTTGCTGTGTGTGTAGGATCAATTTGATATGCAACAGGTTTTGCCATAGAAAATGTTGCAACCGAAGCAATAGCCAAACCCAGCGTTAATGTTTTTAAATTCATGTGATTGTATCTCATTTCAGAATGATTATTAGTGTATACCTTTCAAATTATAATTCACTGTTATGCATAAGACGATATGTTTCAAATTTAGAACAATTTAATGTAATTAAACAACTACAGAACTTAACGCAACAATCCAAACAATATATGAAGCATTAACCGAGCATTTAAAATATTGATTGTAGCCAAGAAGCATGACCGCTATAGCGCGTCTTGAATTCTAAAACAAAAAAAACGCCTCACATTAGAGGCGTTCTTTCAGAAATGACCGATTAAGCTGTCAATTCTTGTACTGCATTTACAACTGCTTCCGTTGTAATACCAAAGAACTGGAACAAGTCTTTCGCAGGTGCAGATTCACCGTAAGTGGTCATACCGATCACTTTACCGTCTAGACCTACAAACTTCCACCAGTAATCAACATGAGCAGCTTCAACTGCAACACGTGCACGGATGTGAGCTGGTAATACAGCTTCACGGTAAGCAGCATCTTGCTTCACAAATTCTTCTGCACATGGCATAGAAACCACACGCACACCTTCTAATTGTGCATAAGCTTCCATCGCTAGAGAAACTTCTGAACCCGTCGCAATAATAATTGCTTTTAATTCACCTTTTTCTTCAGCAAGCACATAACCGCCTTTCGCTACGTTTTCAATTTGTGCTTGAGTACGTGTTTGGAATGGTAAGTTTTGACGAGAGAAAATTAACGCAGAAGGACCGTCTTTACGTGACAATGCAGACTTCCAAGAAACCGCAGTTTCTACAGTATCTGCTGGACGCCATGTATTTAGGTTTGGTGTACCACGTAAAGATGCAATTTGTTCAACTGGTTGGTGTGTAGGACCATCTTCACCTAAACCAATAGAGTCATGTGTATAAACATGAATGACACGTTGTTTCATCAATGCAGACATACGGACTGCATTACGTGCATATTCCATAAACATAAGGAATGTTGCAACGTAAGGAATAAAACCACCGTGCAATGCAACGCCATTTGCCATTGCAGTCATACCAAACTCACGTACGCCATAGTGTACGTAGTTACCAGCAGGATTATCTTGAACGCCTTGGCAACCTTTCCAAAGTGTTAAGTTAGAACCCGCCAAGTCCGCAGAACCGCCTAATAATTCAGGCAATAATGGACCAAATGCTTGTAATGTATTTTGACTTGCTTTACGCGTCGCAATGGTTTCTGCTTTAGCGTTAGTTTCTGCAATAAATGCATCCGCTTGAGCAATAAATTCAGCAGGTAAATTACCTTCGATACGGCGTAATAATTCAGCCGCTTCAGTAGGATATTTTGCTTGATACTGAGCAAATACCGCATTCCAAGCTGCTTCAGACTCAGCACCTTTCGCTTTTGCATCCCATGCAGCATAAACATCAGCAGGAATTTCAAATGGACCTTCAGTCCAACCTAAAGCTTCACGTGTTAATGCAATTTCATCATTACCTAAAGGTGCACCGTGACAATCTTCTTTACCTTGTTTGTTTGGAGAACCTAAACCAATAATCGTTTTACAGATAATAATCGTTGGTTTTTGTGTTTCAGCTTTTGCTTCCAAAGTTGCAGCACGTAATGCATCTGTATCGTGACCATCTACACGAAGTACCTGCCAGCCGTAAGATTTGAAACGCTGCTCTGTATCGTCAGAGAACCAACCTTCTACTTCACCATCAATTGAAATACCATTGTCGTCATAGTAAGCAATTAACTTACCTAGACCCAAAGTGCCTGCAAGTGAACACACTTCGTGCGAAACACCTTCCATTAAGCAGCCATCACCCAAGAAACAGTAAGTGAAGTGGTCAACAACCGTCAGGTCTTCTTTGTTAAATTGAGCTGCCAAAGTTTTTTCAGCAAGCGCAAAGCCTACAGCATTGGCAATACCCTGACCCAATGGACCAGTTGTAGTTTCAATACCAGGTGCATAACCTAATTCTGGGTGACCCGGTGTTTTAGAGTGTAGTTGACGAAATGCTTTTAAATCTTCAATTGAAAGCTCATAACCCGTTAAATGTAACAATGCATACTGAAGCATTGAACCATGACCATTTGACAATACGAAACGGTCGCGGTTCGCCCATTGTGGGTTAGTCGGATTGTGATTTAAAAATTCACGCCAAACGACATCTGCAATATCTGCCATCCCCATTGGTGCACCTGGATGTCCTGAGTTGGCTTTTTGCACAGCATCCATAGCCAATACACGAATTGCATTTGCAATACGACGTTCGTTCAAAGGGGTTGTCATAGATCAGAGTCCAATTAAAACAATTTAAGAAGATGAATATCACATTCAATAGTGCGCCTATTGTCTTAAAAAAAGTGGGATGGGTAAAGCCTTATACACAATTTTTCCCTATTAATTGCTACTTATGTGGACTTGAATGAATAGAAATTTTAGGATTTTAATTTAAGCGACCAAGCAATCTTTATTTTTTATTATTGATATCAATCGCTACACGCTGCAATGTATTTCAAATTATCGCCATCCCTGTAAAAACTCAGCTTGAAATTTAAAGATGCAATCAATATCAACTCTAACTTCACATCACACATGGAACCCATTTCATCTCAGATATCTGAAAATGAATAATAAATTTAAGCTCGTACTGGCAATCCTCTCATACCAATAAAAGCATCAAGGACGTTGCACTAAAGAGCGTTATAGATCTTGTCATAATCATTTTTATAAAATTGAATTTCGAGCAATGAAACCTGTATTACATTCACCCACATCAACATTCTGTAGTCTATTTTCTTTAAATATAAATACCCCTTCTCATCCTGCATGAGAATACATAACAAGCCCCAGAACAATATAATACAAAGGTTCTTATGAGATTAATTCCACTTTATGCCATAGCGTTGTTGATGTTCACAGGCCATGTCATGACCTAAGACGAAGAACAAACAACCGTAAATAACAATGTCAATAAATTAGCGATGATCCAACCAAAGTCACCACCAAGTTAAGCGTGTCTTATACCAATAATTTTGATTTTAACGATGATAATGATTCCTTGTCTGGCTCATATGCTTTAGGTCAGGCACGCAAACTCAATGCACGGATAAACAGTGATGCGAGTGAATGGCGAATTAGTGGTTCATGGTTCTGAAAACGGTGCAGGCGAAAACGACAAAGGCTACTTTGCTGGCTTGTGCCTTGGTTATTTAGTACAAAAGCGTCATTCCATCTAATGCGATGGCTTTTATGATGGATAACAACTCTTATTTAGACAATACAGATGAACGCCTCATACTCTCCTACATGTATCAATTTAATGAATGCAAATGATCTTCCAAAATCACACTCACACAAAATATCACTAGGATGCCCCCTCCACACCTTAGTCCTATCACAGATGATTTGCCTACTCGTGAATTCTTTTAAACCGTCGTTATTGTTATCTTACTGTACTTAGTTCGCTTTTATTTTTTCATCATCACTTTTTAAGTATGCACACGGTTAACCAATAGCCAGAAAAATGCTTTCCCTCCCCCTCAAATTTCATCAATTTTTCTCTATTTAAGTATAACTTTGTATTAAATTGTCTAATTTATATACGCCGCATATTTAAAACCAAAACAATTAATTGCTGCTTTATCAGTTTTATAGATGCTTATATCAAATAAAAAGTCATTGAATTGAAATAAATTCATCCTTTTTTATACAAGTTGAGCTAGTCCTAAAGTCTAACTCGATGTAACATATTGCGTCTTTAAAATTAACTGTGATAGGACTTATGCGCGAGTACGCTGTATTTACTTCGGAATCTGTAAGCGAAGGCCATCCAGATAAAATGGCTGATCAAATCAGTGATGCTATCTTGGATGCAATCTTAAAAGAAGACCCATATGCGCGGGTTGCTTGTGAAACGCTTGTAAAAACGGGTGCTGTCGTACTTGCTGGCGAAATCACAACAACTGCAAACATTGATGTCGAAGCAATTGTCCGCCAAACTGTAAACGGTATTGGCTACCACCATTCAGACTTAGGTTTTGATGGTTCAACTTGTGCCGTCATTAATATGATTGGTAAACAGTCTCCTGAAATTGCTCAGGGTGTTGACCGTCAAAAGCCTGAAGATCAAGGTGCAGGTGACCAAGGTTTAATGTTTGGTTATGCAAGCCGTGAGACAGATGTGCTTATGCCTGCTCCAATTTCATACGCTCATCGCCTAATGGAAAAGCAAGCTGAGTTACGTCGTAATGGCTCACTTCCATGGTTACGTCCAGATGCCAAAAGCCAAGTGACTTTTGCTTATGAAAATGGCAAGCCTGTACGTTTAGATGCGGTTGTACTGTCTACACAACACGATCCTGAAATTTCACAAGCCAACTTAAAAGAAGCTGTGATTGAAGAAATCGTGAAAAAAATTATTCCTGCTGAAATGTTCCATGCAGGTACCAAATTCCACATCAACCCAACAGGGATGTTTGTCATTGGTGGTCCAGTAGGTGACTGTGGTTTAACAGGTCGTAAAATCATTGTAGATACTTACGGTGGTATGGCGCGTCACGGTGGTGGTGCTTTCTCTGGTAAAGACCCATCTAAAGTTGACCGTTCTGCTGCATATGCTGGTCGTTATGTTGCCAAAAATATTGTGGCTGCTGGCTTAGCAGATAAATGTGAAATTCAAGTGTCTTACGCAATCGGTGTTGCTGAACCTACTTCGATTTCAATCAATACATTTAACACAGGCAAAGTGCCTGATGAACTGATTATTCAATTGGTTCGTGAACACTTCGACCTACGCCCATACGGCATTACCCGTATGCTTGACCTGATTCAACCCATGTACAAGCAAACTGCTGCATATGGTCACTTCGGTCGCCAAGGTTCTGATACCGCATTTACTTGGGAAAAAACAGACAAAGTTGAAGCACTTAAGTCTTCTGCTGGTCTCTAATATTTTTCCATTCTGTAAAAAAGCTCACTTCGGTGAGCTTTTTTATGACTATTCCAAAATAATTTCTCATAACAAAATATTTCAAACATATTTTCTGCTTGATGTTTAATGGCAAACAATCACTCATATTCAACATAGAATAATATGTTATTAATCTTATACTTAATCTAAAAACAACGAGTAATCGCCACTTTAATTCAAACATTACCCTTGTATTAAACCCGCCAAAGTAATTACACATCAGCATAGAAATTAGGCAAAAAAGAGCATATAAATAAAAAAATAGGTTTTTGCCCTTTAAAAAATTTTGCCTATCCCTATTAAATATTTATATGTTTACAGGAGTTGTCTCGTGAAAAAGGTTGTGAAAGCAAAAAATTTAATCGCATTTCGTATTTGGTTAGAAAAATTAGGTTATTCAGTAAAAAGCCTTGCCGATGACCGTGGTTTTACTTTTAGTTTTAAAAAAGAATATGGCTTAGTCACTTGTGATTTGGCTGGAAATTCATTAGCCATGCAATTAGGCGAAGAGTTTGAAGATCATTTAAAAGCATAAAAAAATAAGAAAACCTGTAAGTCGTACACGATATTCACCGTTGATCGAGTTGCTCTTTCTATGTATTTAAGCCCTACGGGGCTTTTTTTATTCGCTGCTTTAAACCCATGCTCAAACAGTCATCTTCGCAAACTAAGCCGCAACAGATGCAATCTCCTCTACACCCAGCGCCTTCATGCTCGGAAAATCTAAATTTAATTACCTAAATTGCTTAGCTAGTTTTAAACATCAAGTTTTCTACAGACGAAAAAAAAACAAGGCTTTAACCTTGTTTAATTCTTCCCAGTTCACTAAGTGGTGGGGGCGAAGAGACTCGAACTCTTACACCTTGCGGCGCTGGAACCTAAATCCAGTGCGTCTACCAATTTCGCCACGCCCCCATACTGGGTTTCACCTAAAGTGAATAAATTTGGCAGAGGATCAAGGACTCGAACCTTGACGAACGGTTTTGGAGACCGTCATGCTACCATTACACCAATCCTCTGTTACCTAAACATCATCAACTGATGATTAAGTGGTGGGGGCGAAGAGACTCGAACTCTTACACCTTGCGGCGCTGGAACCTAAATCCAGTGCGTCTACCAATTTCGCCACGCCCCCGATGGCTGTGTATATTATAGAGATCACCCTACTCTGGCAAGCCCTTTTTATAAAAAAACCTCTTGTTTGATTAAATATAAAACAAAAACCACTTTTATGTACTTTTCTTAAGCAATTTCAGATACTAAGGCCTGTTTTATTGCATAAATATTGTCAAATCTAGCTTCTTTATGCTTTGCCAACATCTTCAAAAGAAGTGATTGAAAACCTAAAAATTTCTCTGGTAGCTCAATCTGCAACCGCTGACAATGTAAATATGCCCAATCTGTATAATTTTTCGCACTTAATCTCTGCCCAGACAGCCATTCATAAAAAATAATGCCTAAAGCATAAATATCGGTTTGTATTGTTTTCACTTCACCATGAAATAATTCTGGCGCCATATAACGTGGCGTTGCGTTCATTTCAGTTTTCACTTGTTGGGTCATGGATTGCACCTGCTCAAAGTCAATCAGTTTGACTTGCCCCTGATATTCTACAAAATGCTCTGGTTTTAAATCAGCATGTATCCATCCAGTTTCATGTAATCCCTGTATGACATCCAAGGCACGTAATAGATAATCCTGAATACTTGCAATCGGCAATGTCCGAGCACTAACTGTAAAGTATGGCACTGCATGAGGCAGGATAAGCATCTGCGCTAAGGATTGCTCGATTTCAATATCTACCGCCCTAGATGCGATAAATGCTTTAGACACGATTTCACAAGGCAATATGATGCTAGATAATGATGTAGAGTTCAGACTCTCTTGATAAAAAGCCAATTCATGCTGAAATCCTTGTTGGTAGATATGATGCCCTTGTTTCATTTGCATCTTTAACCAATAAAGCTGTTCTTGATACTGAAAATAATAAAGCCTGCGTCCAAATCGCAGGCTAATAGGCTTGGTTTTTAATTCCAAACAATCTATATGATTAAAATCAGGCAGTATGAACTTGGACATGTGTTTCTTGTCGGTGTAATTGCTGATAATTCAAAAGCTCTAAAGCATGTTGGATGGTCTTCCCAATTCGAGCATGAGTTTCAATGCTCGATATTTTTGGCCATGTCGCACGCTCTCCTTCGCGTTGTAACAACTTAAATAAGTGCGGACGAGGGTTTTGTAGCATATAGGTATAATGACGCAGGCTATAATCGCCAATAATATTGACATCACCATAATAGCGCTGATCCACCATACCATAACCATGATCAAGTAAGCGGCGTATAGAAGGCACTTTCCCTACCCGTTCACGGGTAAAGTCCATTACCCCCTTAGCAATAACTTTGCCTTGACGACGAATAATACGCTCAGGCCAACTCAACATATCACGTCTGAACCGAGAAACATCATCCTGCATAAATGGCACAATATGTGGGTTAACCTGACTTGCGATACTGTAATTCAAATTATAAAGGCGTGCCATTTTCTGTTGCGGGAAATCACTCCGTACACTGCCATCTACCCAACGTGTCGTTGCCATGTATGGCGTAAGTTCGCCATCATAGCGTTTACTGGTGAGCTTGACAGGCGGAAATAAAATAGGAACCGCACAGGAAGCCAATACTGCACTCCACACCAGTAAATCAGGTGAAGTATAGGTATTCATAATACGCGCTTCCTGTGATGCATCATAAGGTGCTACCGCAACATTGATATATAACCCAGACTGTTTAAACGCCTCGTCAAAAGTGACATTGCCTAAATTTTCAACCAGGAACTTTTTCAAATACTTCACATCGGCAACACCACCATTGCCTTTTAATAAATCACCCAATTTCCGGAAATGGAAAGCTTCACTAAAAAAGTTCTCACCATTTAATATTTTCGAAATATTTTCAGGGTTTGAGACACCAAGCATAGCGGTCATAATTGCACCCGCGCTTGAACCTGAAAGCACTTTAGGCATTAAATCCTGCTCAAGTAGGGCTTTACAAACCCCAGTATGAAACAGACCTAAAGTTGCACCGCCAGAGAACATTAACGCTGGCTGTCCATAGGCTTTTTCACAATGTTTAAAGAAATCCATTTTCTCTTGATAAGAAAGACACTCGCAGGCGTCTGAGGCAATAAACGCTAAGCTCGCGCTTACTTCTTCAATATAGTCCTCAATAATGGTTTTCGTACCTACATACGTCGCCGCAAAAAGCATTGGATGTGCGATATTGGCGATGTCATAGGTCAGCCCCTCGCGCAATAAATACATTAAGTCACGCGTTCGGTGCTGGTAGCGATAGCGTTTTAATAATTTCAAACGATACGAAATCATTTCCGCATCAAAATAAGGTGAGCAGTTATCATACTTCCACTCTTGCGCCCCTGACTCTTGGTCAATTTTAAGCGCGATACTTTTCCACTCCGAGTAGCTTTCCGCATGCTCCAATTGGCGTTTTAACTTTTTTATACGATAGGCTTGGTGTGGATTCATGTCCTGTATGAATTCTTGAAATAACATAGCTTCCCTCAAAACACCTGCGCTTAAATATACTGACTTAAAATCTTTATCATTCAATCTTAAAATTTGGCGAAATCGAAGCATGATTCGATTAGCATTCATTCATATTATACTATACAGTCTAAAACCAAGGCCGAGGTTGGTCTTATTTGCTACTTTATCGTATTTATCAGCTGAATGACTATGGCAACTATTGAATTACCTGACACGATTTTACAATCCCTATCACAAGTTCTTGCTCAATTACATCAAACGCTTCCCTCATTGAAACAAGAACCTGACTTTTCTGCTCCAGCATTTAAATGGCAAAACCAACAACTGATTCCCATTTTCCATCCCAAAAAAATTGATTTAGACGACCTAAAAGGGATTGAGCGTCAAAAAGCTAAAGTCATTCAAAATACGCTACAATTTTTAAATGGATTACCTGCAAACGATGTATTACTGACAGGCTCGCGTGGTACGGGTAAGTCATCTATTGTTCGTGCTTTATTGAGCCAATATCAAGATCAAGGCTTACGTTTAATTGAAATTGAACGTGATGATTTGTCAGAGTTACCCGAAATTCAAAAAATTATTCAAAACCGACCTGAAAAGTTCATCGTCTATTGTGACGATTTGGCATTTAATGCTGAAGATGAAAACTATCGCAGTTTAAAAAGTGTATTAGATGGTTCGTTACAATCTGGTGCAAGTAATTTTATTATTTATGCAACCAGTAACCGTCGTCATTTACTGCCTGAGTTTATGCATGAAAATACACCAGCCACGCGTGTTGATGTCCCTCAATATACAGAACTGCATCCTCAAGAAGCGATTGAAGAAAAGATTTCACTGTCTGATCGCTTTGGCTTATGGTTGTCGTTTTATCCTATGGATCAGACACTTTACTTAGAAATCGTTGAGCACTATTTAGCAAAATCAAACATGCCAATGGCAGATGAAGTACGCGCAGAAGCACTGAGATGGTGTCAGGCACGTGGACAACGTTCTGGGCGTGCCGCTTATCAATTCTCAAAACATTGGGTGGGTTCACAGCAGTTACAGCAGCTCTAATTTTTTATCGCTATATTAAATTTATGCAAAAGCTCAATCGTCTCAAATTGAGCCTTTCCATTCGATTTAGTTTATTGTCTTATAAATGAAAAAACATTTGTGCATTAGCGAAATCTATAATTATTGCATTTCATCAAGTACCAATTGGGCTTGGGCATGACCATTATTCGCGGCTTTTGAATACCATTCTTTTGCCAATACAGTATTTTTGACAACTCCATAGCCGTTGTCATACATAGTCCCTAGGCTATATTGAGCGCTCATATCCTCCTGTTCAGCTGCCTTACTAACCCATTCAAACGCTTTCTCATAACTTTGAATTATGCCAAGACCTTGGTAGTACATTGAGCCAAGGTTAGTTTGCGCACTAGCACATCCCTGAGCCGCTGCAGTACTAAACCATTCAAATGCATTCATATTGCTTTGAGAAATACCTTGACCCGTAACAAACATTACTCCAAGGTGATTTTGTGCATCCATATCTCCCTGAAGAGCAGCCTTATGAATCCATTCAAAGGCTTTCGTATCACTCTGGGTCACACCTTCACCATTCAGATACATCCTTCCAATATTATATTGCGCCTTTGTAACTCCCTGTTTAGCTGCCTTGCGATACCATTTCAATGCCAGAGTATAATTTCGAATTACTCCTTGACCTTGCTGATACATCCAGCCGAGGTTAGTTTGTGCTAAAGAACTCCCCTTTGCTGCAGCCTTACTCAACCACTCAAAGGCTTTTTCATAGTTTTGTAACGTGCCTTCACCATGCTGATACATCCAACCTAAGTTATTTTGCGCTTCAGTATCTCCTTGTGCAGCAGCTTTGCCAAACCATTTAAAGGCTTTTTCATAGTTCTGCTCTACACCTTGACCCTTCTGATACATTAATCCAAGGTTATACTGTGCTGTATCAATCCCTTTAATCGCCGCCTTGCTAAACCACTCAAAAGCTTTTTCATGATTCTGCGCCACACCTTGCCCCTTCTGATACAACACTCCAAGATTATACTGAGCCAAATCATTACCTTGAATAGCCGCCTTTCTATACCATTTAACTGCTTCCTCATAATTTTGAGGTACACCTTGGCCAACCTGATAAAGTGTTCCCAAATTATACTGGGCATTTGCATATCCTCGATTAGCGAATATTGATGTGTACTTAAAGATTACAAATTTGGTAAAAGTAGGACTAATAGTAAGCAATATAGGTAAAATAGTTACTTTAAATAAAATATTTTTAATACTCATTTTTTTAACATTTAAACATCGTTAATTTAATCTAGTTGATTATAAGCTAAATTAAGATAACTCTTATAAAATTGATAGTTATCTAAATATGAACTCACTCACAACATACTTAACTCACCACCAATACATCACATGAAAAATTATTCATATTTTAGATCATCTACTTCTTCTCAACAGTATTCTCATTTTCAACACACAAGCTAGATTAAAAAACACACTAAAATTCAATAACTCTAGTTAAATCAAGGCTTAGAACCCCAAATTTTATCCGCAATTTCTGTGGATAACCCTAGGGGTAAGTATTTTACAACGTTGTAATCCTTGGCTTAAAAAATTTCAGTCATATCAAAGCTACTTCGATCGAGAAAATATTTATGAGATATGACTGTAGAGAACTGGATGTTCCAAAACATAAAACAATAATGATAAGTTCAGCACAAAAACGTGAGGTATGACAGGAGTTATACCGAATACCCAATACGAAAAAGCCCGACAAGATGTCGGGCTTTTTTATGGTAGTACAATTTAGTTGAGATTGATTAAATTTCCGCAGGATTACTTAATTCTGTCATTGGCCAGCGAGGAGTCGTCGTCACTGCCAAACCATCTTGTTGCCCTGCTTTTAAACGCTGATAGCCTGCAAATGCGATCATGGCACCGTTGTCCGTACAAAGTGCAGGCTCTGCATAATAAACCTGAGCGCGAACTTTGACTAAATCTGCTTCCAAACGCTCACGTAAACGCTTATTCGCACTAACACCACCCGCAATCACTAAACGTTTTAAACCTGTTTGTTTTAATGCTTTAACAGATTTTTTAACCAAAGTGTCCACAATGGCTTCTTGGAAACTCGCTGCAATATCCGCATCACGGTTTTCATCACCTAATTTTTTCATTTGCACTGATACGGCTGTTTTTAAACCACTGAATGAAAATTCTAAGCCTTGATGTAACATAGGTCGTGGAAAAGCAAATGCGTTCGGATCGCCCTGTTCTGCCAGTTTAGAAATATTTGGACCACCTGGATATGGTAAACCCATCATTTTCGCGACTTTATCAAATGCCTCACCCGCAGCATCATCAATGGATTCACCGAGTAATTCATATTGCCCAATGCCATAGGCTGCCATTAACTGCGAATGCCCACCAGACACAAGTAAAGCGACAAATGGAAACTCTGGTGGTGTTGCAGATAGCAAAGGTGCCAACATATGCCCTTCCATGTGATGCACACCAATCGCAGGCTTATTCAATGCAAAAGCCAAAGTGCGTCCAAATAGCGCACCTGTCATAAGTGCACCCATTAATCCCGGTCCACGTGTATACGCAACCGCATCAATTTCGGATTTTTTAACGCCACTATCTGAAAGTAGCTGATCCAACAAAGGAATAAGTTTTCGAACATGATCACGAGATGCCAGTTCAGGTACGACGCCACCATATTCTGCATGCAGCTTAATCTGACTATACAAAACTTGACCGCGTAAGCCGTTTTCACTGTCATACAGTGCTAAACCTGTTTCATCACAAGATGTTTCTAAGCCTAAAACGATCATTAAACTGCCTATAACCTGTATCAAATCTATTGCGTGAGCCATTATAGACTTGTGGTATGAGATGTAAATGAGTAAAATACTGACCTTCACTTGTGATCAGGGCAATGTCGCCCAGATCTTATCCATAACTTAATGAGGATTCTTCATGCCACAAGTTAAATTGAAAGAAGGCGAACCAGTAGACGTAGCTATCCGTCGTTTCAAACGTTCATGCGAAAAAGCGGGTGTTTTAGCTGACGTTCGTAAGCGCGAATTCTACGAGAAACCAACTCAAGAACGTAAGCGCAAAAAAGCTGCTGCTGTTAAACGCTACCAAAAGAAATTGGCGCGTGAATCAGTACGTACTACTCGCCTTTACTAAGATTAATTTGTGATTGACTGCCTGGATTAAATAATGACAACTTTAAAAAACCAAATAACTGAAGTTTTGAAAGCCACTATGCGTGCTAAAGAAATGGATAAGTTAACGGTAATTCGTGGTCTACAGGCAGCAATTAAGCAAATCGAAGTCGATGAGCGCAAAGAACTTGACGATACTCAAGTTCTTGCGGTCATTGAAAAACAAATTAAACAACGTAAAGAATCGATCAAAGCCTTTGAAGGCGCTGGTCGAGAAGATTTAGCTAGTAAGGAACAAGCCGAACTTGAGGTTTTATCTCAATTTCTACCAGAAGCTATGACTGAGGAAGAACTTGATTCCATGATTGCGCAAACGATTGCAGCGCAAGAAGCTACTAGCATGAAAGATATGGGTAAGGTGATGAATTCTCTGCGTCCGCTCATAGCCGGGCGCGCCGATCCTTCTCAAGTTTCAGCAAAAATTAAAGCAAAACTGGCTTAATCTTTCACAATATTCTTTCTTTATCGTTGAACTGCCTTAACAATAAGACAGTTCTTAGATAACAGCATTTAAGTCAAATTACACTGCACATTGTATTTCCTCAAAATCATCATTTCTTTAGACGACATGACTTGTTGAATTACATCTTGTTTAGTCAAATTTCGATATTGCGCATCAAGCGAACTTCTATTCTTATCAGCCGCTATATATAGCTGCTCTACATAACGCCCCATAATTCCACAATATCGTGTTTGCTGTTCGGCAGTGAAACTCGTTTGTTGCGGATTAAGTTGCGAAAAGAATTGTCGAATATCAGCCTTGTAATTACGATTAATTTTATCAACCGTAACCACATAATCCTCCACACTCGCAAAAGCAGAACCACAAGATACAGCAAACCAAAGTGCTGCTAAACATTGAACTTTATTCTTCATGTGAACCATTAAAAATCAAAACATGATTGACCGCCATCATACAGCGCCTACTATAGCAAAACTAGCATCGTTTATTTAATTTGAATAAATTCAGGCTTATATTGCTTATATGCCTCTTCAGTTGGTGCAGGTATTTGTCCTACAGTGACCGTACCCAGTCTTAGCCGAATAATATCTGGTAAATCTACACGATAGGAAAAAATAGGGCTTCCACATTCCTGACAAAAAACACGGGCTTTGTTTGGGCTATGGAAATACTCTTTTAGTACTTTCACACCACGTACAATTTCAAATAATGATTTTTGTAATGGGCTATTCCAACCAGCAAAACTGCCTTGTGCTTTTTGGCAATGCTGACAGTAACACAAAATTGATTTCTCAATTTCCCCATGATAACGGTAACTAACCGTTCCACATAAACATTGCCCCTCTATCATTTTATCCTCCTATTATTCTTATAATTTTTAAATGCCGTATTGATACACTAAATTTTAAGTTGGCGTTCCTGTTGCATTTGATCAATACGCTGTTTTAATTGCGCAGACATTGCAACATTATCCTTCGCCAAACGCTGTGCATGCAATAATGACTTTATAGCACCTTCTTCCAAACCACTCCAATACTCAACTTCAGCACGATAACGTAATACATTGACAGCTCTAAGCGGTGAAGCCATATCAATATTCGCCGACTGTTGCAGCAAGTTCCACCCCGTAATATCACGTGGATTTTGATTCACAAATTTTTGTACCAAATTATTCGCTTGTGCGGGTTGCTTTTGACGAATCAACACCTCCGCCAACTTATAAGCCAAAGCTCGATTCTCAGGCATAATTCTTGCCGGTGATTCAATGGTCTGATAAGCATCTTCTAATTTATTTTGACCAAGATAAACATCTGTTTGAATCAAAGTGAGTAAATTATGTAACTTCTTTTGTTTTTTAAGCTGATCCAACTGTGCTTGTGCCAACACATAATCACCCTGCTGATTATAAAAAGCCGCTAAGGCTAATTCCCCAGCAAAGCTTCCCTGTTTCGCAAGGGTCTGCAATTGCAATTCTGTCGCTTGATTAGTAACAACCAAGGTATGCCATTTTAAGATTTCAAAATTTTCATCACGCATACCACTTTTAACTTGAGGTAACTGATTCGCACGTAAACGTGCTTCACTCATACGCTCTGTAGTTAAGGGATGGGTCAACCAAAAATCTGGCAAGAAACTGACTCGATTGGTTGCTCGGTGCATCACCTCAAAATAATCAGCCATGCTTTGTGGGTTATAACCCGCAGCATACATATACTGCATTCCAATCCGATCAGCTTCCCGTTCTTGATTTCGACTATACGTCAGTTGTTGATCCATTAACGCAGCTTGAGACCCCATCATCACCGCAGCCCCAGCATTGCCGTCTGCCTGTGAAGCCACCAAAGCCCCAACAATGATGCCCGCTAAAGCCAATAAGCTCTGTCCTTTGAATGCCTCTTGAGAACGACTGTAATGTCGTTGTGTAACATGCGCAATTTCATGCGCCATCACCCCTGCAATTTCATCCATATTGCGTGCAGAAGTAATCATGCCTGTATTTAAGGCAAATAAGCCCCCAGGCACTGCAAAAGCATTGATTTGAGCATCATTAACCAAAACCAAACCAGTTGGCTGACCCAACTGAGTCTGACTTAAAATATTTGAAAATACAGATAAAAGTTGATCTTCTAACCACGTATTATGTGCAATAGGTAATTGATGTTGTACTTCACGATAGACTTTCTCACCAATCATTTTTTCATTTTGGCGATCAATCAAACCTATCCCACTGCCAATTTCAGGAACATTAAACTGAGGGGATGATGAGAAGTATGTAACATCTGCCCAAGCTATATGGGTGATTACACACAAACTACCAATAGCAAAAAACCGTTTCAATGTTACGTCTCAGGATCTTATTCATTCTGAGCAAACTATAACATTGAAACAACTTAGGATTTGCAATGATGTGTTATCAATATTTTAAAAGTCAGGATTGACCAAATAACGAGGCTGATGTCCTTCCAAAGCATCAACTAGATTACGATAGGCAAGTTCAGCCATTTTTTTCCGTGTCTCCGCTGTAGCAGATCCTACGTGTGGCAAAGTCACCACATTGTCTAACTGAAATAGTTCAGACGTTTGCAGTGGCTCTTTCTCGTAAACATCCAAACCAGCAGCAAAAATTTTACGATCTTTCAATGCTTGAATTAAAGCTTGCTCATGAACAACTGAACCGCGTGCAATATTTACCAATACCGCATGTGACTGCATCAGGTCAAAATGTGGATGTGAGAGCAATGCTTTAGATTCATTATTTAAATCAACCGCAACCACAACAAAGTCTGACTGTTGCAACAGTTGCTCTAAAGAACGGTATTGCGCATTGAGTGGCTGTGCCATTTCTAATTTTTCGCGGCGATTATGGTACAAAATATTCATATTAAAGCCATATAAACCACGACGTGCGATTGCTGCCCCAATATTACCTAAACCAATAATTCCTAAAGTTTTCCCATAAATATCTTGACCGAACTGCGCCTGAGATACTGTACGCTTCCATTCACCCGTTTTAGTCCAATGATCTAAATACGGTACTTTACGCGCTGCGCTCATCAGTAAAGTAAATGCCAAATCCGCTGTGGTTTCTGTTAATACATGTGGTGTATGACTTAACCAAATATTTTTTTGATTTAAATAGGCCACATCGTAGTTATCGTAACCTACACTAACACTAGAAATAATCTTGAGCTGCTGTGCAGTAGCCAAATTACTTTCATTAAGTAATCGACCCGCACCAATCATGCCATCTGCATCCAGAACATGCTGTTGAATCTGCTGATTCACATCACCTTGTTTAGGGTCTATAACCACAACATCGTATTGTGCCTCCAAGCGAGTTAGAATTTCTGGATCAATTTGGCTAAAAACAACAACTTTTTTATTCATCAGTCATCCGTGTATTGAGTGATTTTTGCATAAACTGCCACAAACGTTTTTTCAAAATTGGCTGATCAAGCATTTCTTGCAAACTCGCCAATTGATGGAGATCTACTTGTTGTAATTGAGAAATCCCCCCTAATGCTATCAGATCTTTATCCACCCCAATCGCATCAATAAAACCCCGCACATAACTTGATGCACCACGACCATCTTGCATTTCAGCCAATGGAAATGGCCATTTCAACTCATGATATTCGGCGGGTATCGCACGTTGTATATTTATCCACAACTCGGCTTGTTGCTCACTTAAGACAGATGCATCTATGACAATTAAACATGATGTCATACTGATTGCTTGTAGCTCGAATGCATCTATGTGAATCGCAGGCTGTGGATCTACTTTTAAAGGCTCAGCCAACGGTACTTGGGTATGTTGTTGATGGCTTTCTTGTTCAATTTCAACAAATTGAGTTAATATTGTATCTATTTCTGTAATATCTGGCTGGCTCAAAGCAGAGATCTCAATCTGACTTTGAGGCAATTCTGCCATCACCTCAGCGAGAGCCTGATC
This sequence comes from Acinetobacter sp. ANC 4173, assembly GCF_004331255.1. Classification (GTDB taxonomy): domain Bacteria; phylum Pseudomonadota; class Gammaproteobacteria; order Pseudomonadales; family Moraxellaceae; genus Acinetobacter. Next base: position 42,969 of record NZ_SJOF01000018.1, read on the forward strand.
ACGCCATAAAGAAGATAACTGGGTTTGCTGTACACGAGCGACATGATTAGGAACCCATATATCAATTCCCATCGTTGCCAATATATCTCGCTGGTGCCCCATCATTTCTATGTTCAACATCTCAATCTTTAGCGCTATTCTAACGACATTCACATCATTTTGCTGTGCTTTATTAAAGCGCTCACCAATATCTATCAGATCTGCACTTATACCCCAATCACATAATCATTAAACTATTTTTCTTTTGCATTTGCTCAATAATTTCTGAAGTTTCAAAACCAAACCGCCAATATAATAACTCCAAAACATCCAATTCATCTTGCGTAATAATACGGTCATTCCAAAGACATAACTCCGCAATCCCCAATATAATTAAGCGATCACGCAATAACAAACCTGATATATCATGCACAATTTCTGCAAGATCAATCGGCTCATCAGAAATTTCTTCATAAATTTCCAACTCTTCTGCCGTTAAAATTCGTTTTAATATTTTCTCACGTACATCTAACTGATTATCGCTATTGATTTGTTGCACATGCAATAACGCATCAACTAAACGAACAATTTGAGGCTTCACCTCATCTAAAGCAGTTGGGGTATGCGTAGGCAATAAGTTTAATTCGTATTTTACCCGCTCAAGTAACAGCGCATCCAATAGCCCAATCTCACCATCCTCTTGAATAATTCGAGCCAGTTTAGTGACAAATTGGCGAGCAATTGTCGCTGGCATTCCACCAATATTGGCACATGCTTCATGAAAAATAGATAAATGGACGCGACCATCCAAATGGAGTAATGCATCTATAATCGCACGACTCACTTCCGCTTCAGCTGGAATAAACTCACGGTATTGACGAATCATCAGAATCGCAACCATTACCTCGCGCGAGCCTGTGGCTGTCTGTAATGCGCGTTCAATCAATTCAGGGCGCTGCATAGAACTACGCACCTCAGGATTCAATGGTTTTATCGCATCTTTAATGGCAAAACTAATTGGAGATAAACGCAAAAGGGGCAATGGCTGAGGTGAACTCCAAGGCATATGATATTCAGCATTAATTTCTTCTAATGGGCGAAACAAACCAAATAGCGGCTGATTTTTCAGTCTTTTTAGATTTTCCAGCTGTAAATCTTGTACTAATCCAGGATTCATTTCATAAATCCGCTGCTCAATACTTGGATGAATATTCATCCAACTTTGCGGACTAAGTGAATTAGCAAAACACATATGTGAAATGGATTCTGAGTATTCGCTGTGAATTTGTGAACCTGCATGATGCACATAAATACGCAATAGCGTCTGTATATTGGCATTATTTTGAATCAGCCGCTTGGTTTTTAAATCATTTCTAAAGGTCCGACTGCCTAAAGTTAAGTACTTAATAAATCGAGTTATTAAGACCCCCAAACTCCCCACTAACCAAATGACACCGCCAAGTGCCACTAAAATAGTTTCGAATTTTTGCGGCTGATTATATTCGCGTCGACTAAATCCTAATTTCGCAACCTTACTCCCCCATTGACTGAAAGTTGTTAGCCCACTGTATAAAATTTTAAGACGCGTATTGTCCGCAGTTTCACCTGATAAAATCTGATTAAATTCATGACTCAGTAAGCCAAACAGCTCAGATTCATCTAAATTCTGCAAAGCTCCCCAAGTTAAAATAATAGCAATATCACGTGGTAAAAAACCCGCTGTGAGTGCATTCACTCCAACTTCATCGGGCAGTACATATACAGCAGGAGTATCAATAAGAAATCGATCGGAAAGCTGTTCCGTAATCTTCAGCGCAATAAATTCTTCAGGAGTACTTTCAATCAGGCTTATTCTTCTTGCGCGCAATTGTTTTGCTAGTGAATGCCCACCCGAGCGAAACACATAAAACTCATACAGAATAGATGAACCAATAATCAGTAACAGTAAAGCAATCACGTAGGGGCTGAGTTGATGCCAAAAAATAGATTGTGATTGATCAAAATAGTAAACCAAAAGCCCCAAAACAGTATTGAGAATAAACATGGTCAAAAGAACAGCCAATGCACAAATACTGGCAGTCCACATCATATTTTTATTTTTGATCAAGAAGCCACCCATTTCTTTCAATGTAAAATTCCTTTATTACATTGTAATTCAGCCACATCATAAATGAAAAAGGCGGGAAATACCCACCTTTTTCACGCAAAACAATTGAAAATTATTGCTCGGTCACACCTGTTAAATCAACAGAAGCGGCATCAATGTTGACATCAATATAACCATCTTTAGTTTTTTTAGCCGTGTCGCTACGCTTCTGCTCCAACTCATCCAAGTAAGCAGCATCAATACCACCAGCCACATAAACACCATCAAATACAGAGCAATCGAAGTCTTGTAAATATGGAACTTTGCTGGTGCGAACCGCAGCTTTTAAATCTTCCAAATCTTGGAAAATTAAACGATCTGCTTCAATGATTTCACGAATTTCTTCAACACTACGCTCTGATGCAATCAGCTCTTGTTTGGCCGGCATATCAATACCGTAGACGTTTGGATATTTCACCATTGGTGCCGCCGAAGCAAAGAATACTTTCTTTGCACCAGCATCACGCGCCATTTGAATGATTTCGTTACACGTTGTACCACGTACAATCGAATCATCCACCAACAATACGTTTTTATCTTTGAACTCGAGTTCTACAGGGTTCAATTTTTGACGTACTGATTTTTTACGTTGCTGCTGACCTGGCATAATGAAGGTACGACCGATATAACGGTTTTTCATAAAACCTTCACGGAATTTCACACCTAAAGTATTTGCCAACTCTAATGCCGAAGTACGTGACGTATCAGGAATTGGAATCACCACATCAATGTCGTGCTCCTCACCCCATTCGCTTAGAATCTTGTGTGCCAACTTCTCGCCCATTTTTAAGCGAGCTTTATACACTGAAATCCCATCAATGATTGCATCTGGACGTGCGAAATACACATATTCAAAAATACATGGACGGTACTGTGGATTTTCAGCACATTGCTGCGTGAACATTTCACCATTCACATTAATAAAAATTGCTTCACCAGGTGCAATATCACGCTCAACTTTAAAGCCAAGTGCTGTAATTGCTACAGATTCAGAAGCAATAATATATTCATGCTCACCAGTCTCGGTTATACGTGAACCGTAAATCAATGGTCGGATACCATTCGGATCTCGGAAGCCAACCAAACCCTGACCTGTAATCATGGCAACTACACCATAAGCACCTTCACAACGCTCATGAACACGTGAAACTACATGAAAAATATCGTCTGGAGTTGGAACTAACTTGCTACGTTTTTGCAATTCATGCGCAAAAACGTTCAATAAAACTTCTGAGTCTGAATCGGTATTCATATGACGTAGATCTGTTTTAAACAAATCGTCATGAATTTCTTCGGCATTGGTCAAATTACCATTGTGCGCCAAAGTAATACCATAAGGAGAGTTTACATAAAATGGTTGCGCTTCCGCACTACTTGCAGAACCTGCAGTCGGATAACGCACATGACCAATACCATAATTCCCAAGCAAAGCACGCATATGACGAGTATGAAAAACATCTCGCACCATGCCATTGTCTTTACGAAGAAATAGGCGTCCTTCATGGCAAGTTACGATCCCAGCTGCATCTTGTCCACGATGTTGTAACATCGTTAATGCATCAAACAACATTTGGTTAACGGGTGATTTACCAGCTATACCAACAACTCCACACATAGCAACCTCGCAGACAAGCTAGGATTAATAAAAAGGATTATTCGTTGAATTGCCTGAACGCGAATGATCTTTTGGCGTTGGTTCAGACAAGGAGCGAGAAGATTTCTGAGCATCTTCCGACTGAATATGTTCAAGCGCTTCGTGTGCTGCATCTTTAGATAACTGAGCAGCCCATGGCGCATAAGGCAATAAAGATTGAACCATTTTAGATTGCTTCCAATGCGGAGAGCTTTCCACCCATGGACTTAAACCCTGCATTGTGATTAAAACCACCATCAGCCCTTTTAGTGTTCCAAAGGCACCACCCGCAAGACGATTAAGCGGACCCAACTTTAAGGTACTTAAAACACTATTTAACAATGCTGTTGCGAGCCAAGTCAGGACAATAATGACCAACACAATAAAGGCAAACGCTGCAATTTTTTGAACCACTGGATCTTGACTGAGAGCACCCATTGAAGGAGCGATGATAGCGGCATATTTTGCACCGACAATCAGCGCAAAAACCCAACCCACCAAGTTCGCAAAGGCTTTAACAAATCCTTGTCGCAAACCGTTTAGCCCTCCAATGAGCAAAATGATCAGTATGAAGATATCAATGGTATTCATTTTGCGAGCATAGCATCAACACAATCTTTAACCAGTTTAGGTCCAGTATATATAAGGCCACTATACACTTGTACAAGTGTTGCGCCTGCATTTTGTTTTACCAGTGCTTGTTCGCCTGCCAAAATCCCACCCACACCAATCAATGGCACTTGACCATTTAGGGCTTGGGCAAATGCAGATAAACATGCCGTACTCTTCTCAAATACAGGCGCACCAGACAATCCACCTGCCTCATCACCTTGTGGTAAATTTTCTACGCCTTCACGAGATAAAGTCGTATTCGTGACAATTAGACCATCAATTTTATTCGTAATTAATTGTTGCGAAATAAAGCTAATATCTTCAGGCGTTAAATCTGGCGCAACTTTTAGTACTAAAGGTACATAATGCTGATGCTCATCTGCCAACTCAAGCTGACGCTTCTTTAATGTCGCCAATAACTCAGTCAGCGCATCACCACTTTGTAAACTACGTAGATTTTTAGTATTCGGAGAAGAAATATTAACCGTAATATAAGAAGCGTAGTTATAAACTTTTTCTAAGCAAATGAGATAATCATCTACCGCATTTTCTACAGGTGTATCGGCATTTTTACCAATATTAATCCCTAAAACACCTTTAAATTTAGCCGCTTTAACATTTTCAATTAATTTATCTACACCATCATTATTAAAACCCATACGGTTAATAATGGCTTGTGCTTGTGGCAAACGGAAAAGACGTGGTTGAGGATTACCAGCTTGCGGACGCGGTGTAATGGTTCCAATTTCAATAAAACCAAAGCCAAGGGCAGCTAAGGCATCAATATAGGCACCATTTTTATCTAAGCCAGCAGCTAAACCAACGGGGTTAGGAAATTCAATACCCATACAAGTCACAGGCTTTGCCGCAACATGTTGGCGCATCATCCCCATTGCATGGGCTGATTTCAGCAAGGATAATGTTAGCTCATGTGCACGCTCTGGTGCTAAAGAAAACAACAAAGGGCGGGCTAGAGAATACAACATATCTAGAAAAGTCTACTACTTTTTAAGTCGGTATATTATAGGCGTAGCCCACCAAAAACGCCATGCTTGGCAACTGTTTATTTTGACCTATTATTGTAGTGTCGCTGTTAATTTAATCTGTCCAGCATTGGACTGAAGCTCCATTTTTTCAATGCTTAAGCCCATCTGGGCCAATTGGGTGAGAAAATTTGCCAAAATAGAATAATTTGCATGACTGACCACAACTTGAATTTGCTCACCGACCTGCTGTGAAGCAACACCCAATCCTTGTTGCTGTGCAACACGCTGTACTTTTTCAGCTGCGCTGAGTTGCACATCCCCTGCTGGCTTCATGGTGACCACATTACTTTGCATCCACACCACTAAATCCTTCAACTCACTCACTCTTTGCTGTTGATGTTCTGCCGCTTTATGCATATACCATAAAGCGGATCCCACCGCTGTAACCAATACAAAGACCACAGTAAAAATCACCATGACGCGCTCGCGAACAGACAAACGCTCTAGATATTGTGTGAATTGCTCAACCCAACTATCCAATCTATTTTGAAATTTTTCTATTGCATTCATTATTGTATTTTCACCGAACCAATGACCCCAGAACCATTTGGCTGAATATTACCAAGCTCCACTTTAAAGCCCTGTTGATTCAATTGCTGTGTCAAGTTTTGCAATACTACCGATGAATTGGCCTTTAAATCCAAATTAAGAATTGATGCATCATACGAGACACGATCCGCAATAATTTTATTTTGCATCAGCACTGGACCAACGCGACTCAATAATTGTAGTCCTGCATTTTGCCCCATTTGATTGGTCCGCATCTGAAACTCAAATTGACTTTTCAAGGTCTGCTCAGTTACAGGATAGTTTTGCCCAAACCAATATTTAAATTGCGATACTGCTTGCAGTGCTGTCTCATCAGCCACCTTCTTATTTTTATACCAACGACTCGCATCATAGCCAAACTGAACAATTAAAATGGCAAACAACACAGCCGCACAAGCTTTCCAATAACCAGAGACTTTTGTTTCTGATTTTAGCTTGGGTAAAACATTAAAAGGATGTTGTTTCGGCTTGTTCAGTTTCGCAAAGTGATATTGAAATTCATGAATCTGATCTTGCGTTACACGCGCCTGCAAGCTATTCAGTTGCTCCACATTCAAATTAGCGATGGTATAATTTCGAGACCCCTCTTGATAGTCTAAATAGAGTGGTAAATCATCAATAGAGCACCCCATCCATTCACTTTCTCGCACCAATAAACGCCCATGCAAATCCAACAAAACTGTTTCATCTGCCTGTTGGGGTTGCGGTACTGCATAAAAGTCAGGAAGCAGTGCAGTAATTTTTGTAGGCAACAAGGAAAGCGAATGCTGCCATGTTTCTACCAAATGCTGCGAAATACCCAACAATGTAAGTTGATCTGGATTTTGGAAATGATGCAAGATTTTCATACTATCGACAAGGAATACAATATATTCCTCTAACAGATACTTGATTCCTTCTTGTCCCAGTTGTTTATAATTTGCCTTACTCAACTGCTGTTGCAACATTTGCACATGACGGCTTGGAAAAAAAACAGTCGCTTCTTGAGCAGCAAAAGGCTGCAAGTCTTGAATCAACTGCTCCAAACTCAAAGCACTTTGCCAGAATTCCCCTTGCGACCACTGCCATGTCTCATTGGCTTCAGGCATCCATATATACAACATTTATTTTTATCTGCCGTTTCGAATAATTTAAGCTTGGGGAATAAAGCGCTTTTGAACTGTTGATAAACCTGCTGCAATAACACTTTGATCATAACAGCGTGCTTCTGCCAACGAAAAAGGATGAAAAGGCTCAGCCGTCAGTAATTCCTCTATATGTGCCACAACATTCATATGACAGACCACCACAATTGACTCATACGGCAAATGCGACAACCACTCTACTGCTACGCGTGCATCATCGTCTGGTTTAATTGCATTACAAAGTAAAACAGGCACACCTTTAAAATGTGTTTGAATATGTGCCAAAGTTTCTTGTGCCCTTAATAATGGACTCACAATAAAAATATCGGGTTGCACAATATTTTTTAAATAATCTGCTGTTTCCTGCGCCTGTAGATGACCTCGTGCAGTAAGAGGTCTTTTCATATCATTACCGTCAATTGCAGGTGAGGCTTCGCCATGACGAACCAATGTAAGTAACATAAAATTTCCTTATTATTTCAGGGCACTCAGCAGCGTAATCAAATTAAAATTCAGCAGGCGCCCAATTCTCAAGTATAAACAAGATTTATGACAATTCTAATGCTTTCAATTCATTAAACTTCATGATGAGGCAGTACGAATTCGACATCACTACGATGACCATTCTTCATTAATGACACTGCAATAGATAAAGGTGGAGCACCTTCAAAAATAACATCATAGAGTGCACAGGTAATTGGCATATACACATCTAACTCTTGTGCCCGTGCACGAACTTGAACGACAGTATTGATCCCTTCTGCGGTTTGTCCCAATTCTTTGGTTGCTTGCTCTAAGCTTTTTCCTTTTCCTAAAGCGTAACCGATTTGAAAGTTACGACTGAGAGGACTATTACAAGTCGCGAACAAGTCACCAACACCAGACAATCCCAAGAAAGTTAATGGGTTCGCACCTAACTTCACTGCAAAACGGCTCATCTCTGCCAATGCACGAGTTAATAGCATACTCTTGGTATTTTCACCCACATTATAAGCAGCAGCCATCCCCATCGCGACGGCGTAAATATTTTTCAGCGCACCACCCAGCTCGACACCATTCACATCATCACTCGCAAACACACGAAATAAAGCACTATGCAAAGCTTGCTGTACAGCATAACGCACCAACTCAGAGTCGCTTGCTATGACCGTACCCGCAGGCTGCCCTGCAACAATCTCTTTTGCCAAGTTCGGACCCGAAAGAACACCAAAAGGGATTTCTGGTAATTCTTGCTGAATAATATCGCTCATAAAGCAAAAGGTTTTTGCCTCAACCCCTTTAGTTAAAGACACCACAGCTTGCGAACTAATAAATGGGCGAATCTGCTTAAGTACATCGCGAAATGAGTGACTTGGAATGGCAACCAAAATAATATCGCGATCACGCACTGCTTTTTCTAAATTCGAAACTGCAACCAAATTTTGCTCTAACTGAAAATCGGGTAAATAACGTTTATTCACATGAGTACGGTTAATCTCTTCAGCAATCGCTTCATCACGAATCCAGATCATGGTATCGCAACCATTCCGAACAGCCGTGTTGGCCATTGCCGTTCCAAAACTCCCCCCGCCCAACACCGTTACACGTAAAGCCGTTTTGCGATCAATAATTACAGGTTCTAGCAAATCACTAAAGTTTAATTCAGACATTTATTTTTATATCCCAAAATGGATCTAACTTATTTATTCCAAGTACTTACATAGTCAGCAGTATTGATTTCAGCTCGAGCAGGAATTGCTTTAGCCGCTGTACCCACATAAATAATCCCTGAAATCAAATCATGCTCGGTTAAGCCCAAAGCCTGTTTTAATAATTTTGACTCAACCACAGCACCACTTCGCCACATGGTCGAAAAACCTTGTGCTTGCAAAGACAATAATAAATTTTGAATTGCCGCACCAGTACTTAAAGTCTGCTCAAAATCAGGAACTTTAATATGCGCTTGAAACTTAGTCAGCGCAAGAACCAGCAACGGTGCACGAAATGGATGATTCTTAACTCGATCAAGTTGAACTTGGTCTTGCTCCCCCAAATCTGAAAGAGCTTGAGACAACAATAAACCAAATGCTTCACGTTGCTCAGATTCTATCACCACAAATTTTGTTGGTTTTAGGCGATGGTGATCGGGCGCAGTTAAGGCGGCCTGAAATGCTAATTCGAGCTGCATTTTATTTGGAGCGGGTTCAACAAGTTGCCCAATTGACTGACGTTGATGAATATTTTGATGAATAAGGTCAGCTGCTAAATCCGTCATTGATTTAAAGATCTATACATAAATACTTCAGCAAGAGTATCACAATATTTTCATATTACTCTAGCCAACTGAATAAATTGTCTTTGCAAATCATGTTTCACACAGCAATAAAATAAAACTGCATTTTTAATACAGCGCTCACAGCACAATCATGAAATTATGGTTTCGCATATTTCTTATGATGATTGGGGAAAACATGAATAAAATTTTAACTTTAAGCACTACAGCATTATTCACTATTTTACTAACGGCATGTGCATCGACACCCACGTCTTCCACTGTAATTCAAAAGGAAAATAACCAATTTGAAGTTACAGGACTAGGCAAAACCAATATCATCGCTAAAAATAATGCCATTGAAGCAGCAAACAAGACCTGTAAAAACTCAACGCCCATCGTCGTCAGTGAAAAGACCGAATACAATGGTGCTTTAAAAGGTGTAGTTGATGATAAAACTGGACAAATGATTCAATCAGCCGCTGATGTGCTTGGCAGCATTGCAGGCACCAATACCAGCATTGCCAAAGATACAGACTATCAAACAGTCGTTACCTTTTATTGCAAAGCCAACTAGTACAACCAAGCCCAAGATATTACCTAACAATAAAAAAGGGTTAGCTTCAATGCTAACCCTTTTCAGTTTTAAACCTGTATTAACAATACCCTTCCAAACGGGTTAAAGGCAACTTCTGACCAATTGCTTTTTCAATTTCAGGTAAATGAAACGCATCATCCTCAGAAAGGAAGCTAATACTTACTCCACGCGTACCTGCACGACCTGTACGTCCAATACGATGCACATAATCATCTGACTGTTCAGGTAAAGTGAAATTAACCACATGGGATACACCATCCACATGAATACCACGCCCAGCAACGTCCGTTGCAATCATAATATTATGCTGACCATTCTTAAACTGGTCTAACATTTTAAGGCGTTTATCTTGTGCAATTTCGCCCGACAACATCACCACTTTATAGCCATCACGCTTTAAGCTGTCATATAACTTACGAACTTGATCTCGACGATTGGCGAAAATCATGACTTTTTCAATCGGCTCGTCATGTAAAATATCTTGGAGCAATTTATATTTATCAGACTTCGCAACCATATATACACGTTGCTCTACATCTGAATTGGTTTTCTTTTCAGGTTCGATTTCTACCGTCACTGGCTCAAATAACCATTGTTGTGCCAAGTTAAGGACATCATAGCTAAAAGTTGCGGAGAACATGAGGGTTTGGCGCTGCTCTTTACGCGGCGAATAACGCACAATCCGTTTGACCGAAGGAATAAAGCCCATATCCAATAAACGGTCTGCTTCATCAATCACTAAAAATTCAATTTGATCTAACCAAACTTCTTTTTGCTCTACAAAATCAATCAGTCGCCCTGGCGTAGCCACAATAATATCGACCGGTTTTTTATCGAGTTGTGCTTTTTGCTTATCAAAATCCACCCCACCCAATAAAGTCACCAAGTGCAGGTCAGTAAACTTCGTTAAATATTTCGCATCACTTTCAATTTGCAATGCCAATTCACGAGTCGGTGCCAAAATTAAAGCACGTGGTTCACCACGAAAACGTTGTTCTTTAATCGGATTATTGAGTAAGTCATTAATCACACTAACCAAAAATGCAGCTGTTTTCCCCGTACCGGTTTGTGCACGACCAATCGCATCATGCCCAGCCAAAGTAAATTTGAGCACCTTTTGCTGAATTGGCGTCATTTCCTTAAACCCTAAAGCGTCAATCGCTTGTTTAAGTTGCGGGTGTAAATTTAGGGTTTCAAAACCAGATGACATAAATACGTGCTCAAATTAATGAATATTGAAAAACAGAGTCATTATAAACAAAAAACGCCCCAATATACATTGAGGCGTTTCGAAGAATCTTTAGCGTATTAGTCTAAAGGTTGAACTTCTTCAGCTTGGAAGCCTTTTTGACCTTTTACAACGCTGAATTCAACACGTTGGCCGTCACGAAGTGAACGGTGGCCTTCGCCTTGAATAGCACGGAAGTGAACGAATACATCGTCACCGCCATTGCGTTGAATAAAACCAAAACCTTTAGTGTCGTTGAACCATTTAACTACGCCTTGTTCACGAGCTGTCATAAGTTAATCCTCATTGTATTTAAAAGAAGGACCACCCGGTGTTGCAAACAGCAGAGCAAACAAGGTTTAAAAACATTTATTATTTCTAAGCTTGTAATCATTCTGTATAACTATTAACAAAATCCCGGTTACATCCATTTGTAGAGTATGGGTTTAAAACAATTTATAGTTGTGTTAAATCCCCAATACGGCATCGAGCTTAACATGGGTTTATGACAATTAATAGAATTTTTTTCACTTATTCCACATCAAATTTAGTATTTTTTTTTCGATACTTATTTATCGCCAATATAAACATAAATATAGTTTTACTGTGATTTAAGTTGGGGTTTGGCATTAAATTTGCTAATATTTGGCTGTGTATCCTGAAATTTCTCACTCCATATGTCGAATCAAAACGAATATGACCTCATTATTGATACAATGGGTAAGCCTTGCCCTATGCCATTACTCATGTTGAAGCGTTCTTTAAAAAATTCGCCGCATTGTCGGGTCTTACTTAAGTCTTCCGATCCACATAGCCAAATTGATGTAACACGGTATTGCCAAATGCATCAAATGACTTGTGTAGTGCAAAAAATTTCAGAGCATGAATATCATTACTTAATTGAATCTTAATTATTTTCAATTAAACTACATGGTTTCAATTTGGCATAAAAAATTACATAACACTACCCAAATTTCCTTAATGTGTGAGCGTATTGGCATTAAGATGAAAGGTAGTGGAACATCAATGTCCAGTTTTATTAAGGAGTACCTATGAGTGACAGCAGCAATCAATTGATGCCCCTGTCATTATCTGCACCAGGTGTAAACCTTGGGGCATATATTAGTACTGTCAATCAGATTCCAATTTTAACAGCTGAACAAGAAAAAGAGTTAGCTGAGCGTTATTACTACGACCAAGACCTTGATGCTGCAAAAATGCTGGTGATGTCGCATTTACGTTTTGTAGTACATATTGCACGCAGTTATGCAGGCTATGGATTACCCCAAGGCGATTTAATTCAAGAAGGTAACCTAGGCTTAATGAAAGCCGTAAAACGTTTTGACCCAAATATGGGCGTACGCTTGGTTTCATTTGCAGTACACTGGATTAAAGCTGAAATTCATGAATACGTTATTCGTAACTGGCGAATCGTAAAAATTGCAACAACCAAAGCACAACGTAAATTGTTCTTTAATTTACGCAGTCTGAAAAAATCAAGCAAAAAACTGACGCTAGAAGAAGCGCAATCGATTGCCAATGACTTGAATGTGACGCCAGAGCAAGTCATTGAAATGGAAGGCCGTTTAACCGCTTATGATGCCGCATTCGAAGCACAAGGTGATGACGATGACGAAGGCTCAACCCATGTCGCTCCTGCATTATATTTAGAAGATAATCGTTACGACCCTGCTCGCTTAGTTGAAAATGAAGACTATGAGGAACAAAGCACCTCTGCCTTACATGAAGCAATGGAGCAACTGGATGATCGCTCACGGAATATTTTACAACGTCGTTGGTTAGATGATGATAAGTCGACCTTACATGAGTTGGCTGCTGAATATAACGTCTCTGCCGAACGTATTCGTCAGTTAGAAAAAAATGCGATGGAAAAAATTAAAGTTGCTATGTCATCTAATTAAGTTTTTTGTTTTTAAAGGCACAACTTGAAGTTGTGCCTTTTTTATATTAGCGCTTTGAACAATGTCACATTTCGCTTTTTTACCTTGGGCAGAATATGCTAAGGTTATGCGCAAACTTGTTCTGGTCATCATGGCTTATGTGGATCGCAATCTCTGCACTTAATTTAGCAATTGCTGTCATGCTAGGCGCTTTTGGTGCACATGGTTTAAAAGCGCGTGCAACAGAAGTTCAACTGGCTTGGTGGCACACAGCAACAGATTATTTTTTCTATCATGCCTTGGGCTTATTGGCGCTCGCCATTTTGGCAAAAGTCGTTCCCCTACTGCCTATTAAAATGAGTTTTTCCCTTATTCAAATTGGAATTTTCTTCTTTTGTGGCTCATTGTATGTCATGGCTTTAGGTTTACCTCGCATCTTAGGTGCCATTACACCTATTGGCGGTGCCCTCATGATTGCTGGATGGCTGGTTCTGGCTTGGAATGCTTACAAATATGCCAAATAAAGTCGCAGATTTTCGGGAATGAAACATGCAAATTTTTTTGAATGGTGAAGCAAAAGACACCACTTGTCGCAATCTTTTACAACTGGTTCAAGAGTTAGAACTAGAAGGTAAACGCTTTGCGGTAGAACAAAATGAAATGATTATTTCTAAGTCTAAA
>NZ_SJOF01000019.1 GCF_004331255.1 Acinetobacter sp. ANC 4173
GTAGTGGCATCCAGTCCATCCAGGTCTGCCGCTGTAATCTGGCCGCTGATTGTGCCCGCATCTTCAGTGCCTGTACCGGTGATTGCACCGCTGATCGTGGTCGGGTTGCTTCCCACGGTCACTGTTACGGTGGCGGTTTCAGCGACGCCGGTACTGCCGATCGCGGTATAGGTGAAGCTATCGCTACCACTGAAACCTGCATTCGCGGTGTATTTCACGGTGCCGTCTGGGTTGATGCTGACGCTGCCGTTGGCCCCTTGTGTCACACTGCTGACTGCGACGCTACTGCCTTCAAATGAGTCATTCGCAAGTACATTGATATTGACCGATTGGCCGCTGCTGACCGTGGCGGTATCATTAAATGCATCTTGTTCGGCACTCACCGTGACCGTGATGGTTTGGGTACTGCTATTGCCCAAGGCATCTTTCACGGTAATCACAAAGCTGTCCGAACCGTTATAGTCCTTCACTGGAACGTACGTCCAGTTGCCATTTCCATCCACACTCGCTAGACCGTGCGCTGCTGTGCTGGTCACACTGTAGGGCGTAGTGGCATCCAGTCCATCCAGGTCTGCCGCTGTAATCTGGCCGCTGATTGTGCCCGCATCTTCAGTGCCTGTACCGGTGATTGCACCGCTGATCGTGGTCGGGTTGCTTSCCACGGTCACTGTTACGGTGGCGGTTTCAGCGACGCCGGTACTGCCGATCGCGGTATAGGTGAAGCTATCGCTACCACTGAAGCCGGCATTCGCGGTGTATTTCACGGTGCCGTCTGGGTTGATGCTGACGCTGCCATTGGTCCCCTGTGTCACACTGCTGACTGCAACGCTACTGCCTTCAAATGAGTCATTCGCAAGTACATTGATATTGACCGATTGGCCGCTGCTGACCGTGGCGGTATCATTAAATGCATCTTGTTCGGCACTTACCGTGACCGTGATGGTTTGGGTGCTACTATTGCCCAAGGCATCTTTCACGGTGATCACAAAGCTGTCAGAACCGTTATAGTCCTTCGCTGGAACGTACGTCCAGTTGCCATTTCCATCCACACTCGCTAGACCGTGCGCTGCTGTGCTGGTCACACTGTAGGGTGTAGTGGCATCCAGTCCATCCAGGTCTGCCGCTGTAATCTGGCCGCTGATTGTGCCCGCATCTTCAGTGCCTGTACCGGTGATTGCACCGCTGATCGTGGTCGGGTTGCTTGCTACGGTCACTGTTACGGTGGCGGTTTCAGCGACGCCGGTACTGCCGATCGCGGTATAGGTGAAGCTATCGCTACCACTGAAGCCGGCATTCGCTGTGTATTTCACGGTGCCGTCTGGGTTGATGCTGACGCTGCCGTTGGTCCCCTGTGTCACACTGCTGACTGCAACGCTACTGCCTTCAAATGAGTCATTCGCAAGTACATTGATATTGACCGACTGGCCACTGCTGACAGTGGCGGTATCATTAAACGCATCTTGTTCGGCACTCACCGTGACCGTGATGGTCGTTTCAGTTTTACCACCAAGCCCATCTTCTACAATAACAGTAAATGAATCTTGTCCATGATAATCTGGATGTGGTGTATAGGTGTAAGTTCCATCTTTATTAATAACGACGATCCCATGTTCAGGATCTGTACCTTTCGTATAACTTAATTTATTTTGATCAATATCAGTTGCAGCAATACGGCCTGTAATAGTTTGATCTTCTTGTAAGGTAATTTCTACATTTGGCACATTTGACACATTTGGTGGATTATTAAGAGAACTTAATGATGACCATTCATACAACTTTTCAGTTTGACTAATTCGGTTAGTTTCAGGATATTGAGGACTTAATGGTGCAAGTGGTTCGACAATACGATTCAATGTCAGTGGTGTATAACCATCCGATACACCTTGCTCACCAATACGAGTCAACTGTACGAAACGATGCCCGCCATAATTTGTGGTTGGGTCCTCTTGAAACCATCCTGTTTCAATTTCAATATAGTCCTTACCATTTTTTTGGAATACTCGACCATTTTCCAGGCGAATTAAATCACCTTGCTCTTCAAAGTCATCTTCAAGAGTTTTGTATTTCGCTACAAATGTTTCAATTTTCTGAATTTCATCAGCTAGGTTATGAACCTGATTCTCTTTTGCAAGTAATTGACCTACATCCAACACCCCATTTTGTTGGCTCAGATCACTACCATTAATTTGAATCACTTTTCCATTTGATAAATGTAAAACAACCTTACCATCTTCAGGAATAACCAATTTATCATGCTCTGATAAATTTATATTTTTTCTCAATGCTGAATGTTTACCAGACATTGTTACTTTATCAACCGCTCCAACAATCGAAATAACTTTCACATGTACAAGCATTAGTTATTTACCCCTTAAATTATAAAAATTCCGTGCATAACATTCTGATCAGGTCTATCAAAGTAGCTTTTAGTACCCAAAAAACCGTGATAAATAATTTTGATGTAAAATCTATATTTTTTGATTTCCGTCCTAGTAGAAATCAATTGGACCGTTTTGCTTTTTTATCTATTCCCGACATATAACGAACTATCTCTTTTTAAAATGATTAATTGATTATTATTTTCTGGAAAACGGGAGTGTAAAAGCTGTGAATTTAGGTCCAGCACACGCATTGACAATTCAATTGAATTCATAACCATAGAAGGCTTAACCATAGAAATTCTACCTAATTTTTGATATTAGTAAGCAAAATACATCAATAACGTTTACTGGTTCACATTTTACACAAGTATGTTTGATTTGCACGCTGTTTTTAAAGAATTATGTGATATAAAAAAGTGAAACTTTTATTAAAATTAGTGAAATAGGAACTATCTCCCTAAATAACCAAAATCAAGGATAAGAAGTTGACTTGAAAAGGAGGAGAACTAGAGCCATCAGTTGAGTTAGCACACCAAATTTACAACTCCAGTCTGTATGTTCAATAGTATCCAATTTATTGTTTTGGCCAAATGTAACGATAGAGTTTATTGAAGCGACCAATTCCCTAAAAAAGAAAAGAAACTTAAATTTGCTTCTTATGAACCATTGCTCTATACAAGTGATGACGTATTTTTTGACTTTCCTATAGCAAAAGAATTTAAAAAAAATGCCTCGATAGACTGTATCCAATGGTTTTTAGTACTGCTTAAACCTATTGTTGGAATTCAGATTTTTAATTACTTGATCTAGATTTTATAATTCCACATCCAATTGAAAACAGACCTATTCTATATTTTAATTTAGCTGAACTTAGCAAAAAGGCTTATATTGATTCTGTCTATACAGATGGAGCATATGACACGAAATACTACCGACAAGTGATTTCAGATCGACAAGCACATGCAGTGATTCCACCAAGAAAAAATGCGAAACCTTGGAAAGACAAGCAAGCGAGATCTATAGAAAGGAATGAATTATTAAAAACAGTCAAACGTCTGGGACGAGCCATTTGGAAAAAGTGGTCTGGGTATCATCGTCGAAGTTTGGTGGAAACCAAAGTACATTGCATTAAATTATTAGGCGATAAATTAACTGCAAGGAACTTTCCTAGTCAGGTGAATGAAATTCATACGCGTGTAGCCCTACTCAATAAATTTACTGAATTAGGTCGATCTCATACCCAAGTTGTCTCTTAAATTTGAGTCGCTTAGAGAAACTCTAGTTATGAAATCTTTGTGCAACAAAGCCGTTATGAGATAAAAATATTAAAAAGAGTTTAGAATTATTATGGTTTTTTTAAACCTATTTCTCATCCCATCCAAAATCATCCTGTTACTACTTTTTACATCCAAAATTTGATGAAGGGTAGATTGAGGAGTAAAACCATAGATAAAAAATAAGCCCTTGTAAAAACAAGGGCTTATTTAGATAATTGGCGGAAGCGGTGAGATTCGAACTCACGGAGGACTCACACCCTCGTCGGTTTTCAAGACCGGTGCATTAAACCGCTCTGCCACGCTTCCATGTGCGCAAGAATACTAAGCTTTTTCATTTTAGACAAGTAAAAAATACAGTTAAAACATTCAAGTGTGTATTGTTTCATCAATTCCTTAAATTTTGGTTGCAATTTCAGCGCCATCACGAATTGCACGCTTTGCATCAAGCTCTGCTGCAAGTTTTGCACCACCAATAATATGGTAATTGGCTAAAGTGGCCTGCCCTTCACTTGGCATTAAATCTTTTACAGATTCTTGCCCTGCACACACCACGATGGTATCGACTCGAAGCAACTGATCCTGACCATTGGTTTCAACCCACAAGCCTTCATTAGTCACGGCTTTATACTGCACACCACGTAACATCCGTACCGCATGTTTTTTTAATTGCGCACGATGTACCCAACCCGAAGTCTTACCCAACCCAATGCCTAATGGCGTGGTTTTACGTTGTAATAAATAAATCTCACGTACAGGCACTTCAACTTCTGCATGTCGTAAACCACCTTCTGTCATATAGTGTGCTTCAGCAGCCACCCCCCATTCCCGCTTCCACTCAGCTAAAGGTTGCGGCTGAACTTGATGTGGCGGTTTTAATAAAAACTCAGACACATCAAAGCCAATTCCCCCAGCGCCAATCACTGCAACACGATGACCGACTGTTGCTCCTCGCAGTACTTCCGCATAAGAAAGTACATTCGGCGCATCACTGCCTTGAATCTTTAATGCCCGTGGCACGACACCCGTAGCAATAATAACTTCATCAAAACCTTCTCGCTCTAATTGTTCGCGACTGACTTGGGTATTTAAGCGTAGCTCAACCCCTGTTTTTTCCAGCTGCACTTTAAAATAGCGAATCGTTTCGTGGAATTCTTCTTTGCCAGGAATCACTTTAGCTAAATTAAATTGCCCACCCACTTCATGACTGGCTTCAAACAATGTCACTTGATGCCCACGTTCTGCCGCAACTGTGGCTGCCGACATGCCTGCAACTCCACCACCTATAACCGCGACACGTTTAGGCTTAGCAGTTTTGACATAAACCAATTCAGTCTCAAATGCCGCACGCGGGTTGACCAAGCAAGTTGCACGTTGATTTTTAAAGGTATGATCCAAACACGCCTGATTGCAGGCAATACAGGTATTGATTTCATCTACCCGATTGGTCGCAGTTTTATTGACCCAATAAGGATCTGCCAAGAATGGACGTGCCATTTGCACCATATCGGCTTTGCCTTGTGCCAATATTTCTTCTGCTGTATCTGGCATATTAATTCGGTTTGAGGCAATCACAGGCACTGTCACATGCTTTTTCACTTCTGCGGTATAGTCAGCGAATGCTGCACGTGGCACCGAAGTCACAATAGTCGGAATACGGGCTTCATGCCAACCAATGCCTGTATTTAATAAGGTAATACCTGCTTTTTCTAAAGCTTGTGCAACGGTAATTACTTCTTGCATGGTGTTGCCATCATGCACCAAATCCAACATAGATAAGCGGAAACAGATAATAAATGTCTCCCCCACTTTCTGACGGATTGCTTTGACAATTTCAACCGCAAAACGCATACGATTGTCAATCGAACCACCCCAACGATCTTGACGTTGATTGACATGACGGCTTAAAAACTGATTCAGTAAATAACCTTCTGAACCCATAATTTCGACACCGTCATAACCCGCCAATTTTGCAAGATATGATGTTTGCGCATAATCTTGAATAGTGGCCAAAATGAGTTTTTCACTCATCTGGCGGGGTTTGAACGGTGAAATAGGAGACTTAATGGGGCTAGCAGATACCACGAAAGGTTGATAGCCATAACGACCCGAATGTAAAATCTGCATGAGAATTTTTGCCCCATGCTTATGCACCGCATGGGTCACCAAACGATGCGGTGCAATATCTCCCATGGTATTCATGGTACCACCTGCGGGAAGCAGCCAACCTTGACGGTTCGGTGAAATTCCGCCTGTAATAATCAGTCCAACCCCTCCTTTCGCGCGCTCGCCAAAATAGGCAGCCAGTTTAGGATAATTATAAAAGCGGTCTTCTAAACCTGTATGCATAGAGCCCATCACCACACGGTTTTTAATGGTGGTAAAACCCAAATGAAGGGGTTTTAAAGTATTTATATAGGGTGTGGTCATGGTGAATCCTTATAATTTATTGGCTTTGCAACTTGTTGCATAATACTTTAACGTGATTTTTTATTTTGTTTATGGCTTTAACAGACTGATTCACAAAATAATCAGCCAATAAAAAAGTGTAGCCAAATTCTATTGCGAGTTGACTACACTTTTATCACAACTTATGAATCAGCTGTTGGATTTACTTCCAGTATTTTAATTTCGAGGTCTGCCCAATCCCTACATTAAAACTATTGGTTGGGTCAAGCTTTTGATAATGCTGTTTTAACGCAGGTTTCGCCACATACAAATGTCCAACATTATGCTCTGCGGGATATTCAGCACCACGATCATCCAGTAAATGCCACATTTGATGTTCCATTGCCAAAGGATCGACACCTTTTTTGACAATATAGTCCTGATGGAACACATGACATAAAAAATGTCCGTAATACAGTTTATGCACGATCATCTCGTCCATTTCTTTCGGCAAGGTTTCCACCCATTCACGGTCATTACGACGTAAAGCAATATCCAGCGCTACAATATCTTCCACTTCACTCCGATGGGTATCACGATAACGAATCGCAGCACCCGCGACTGCAAAACGATGTAAAAAGGCTTTTCGCCCTTCTTCTTCACTACAATGAAAAAAACTGCCTGTAGAACGCTGGGAAAAATAACCGCTCAGAAACTGTTTCACTTGCTCCACATCCTGATTTTCAATGCGTAAAATCAGATGATGTTCATAAAGATCACGAAATTCATTCATGCGTTTTGGTAAATGATTCGGCATAAACTTGGTGATCAATTGCAGAACTTTATCGGACAATCCTTTCAAGCCTACTTTTTCCAAATAGCCATCAACTTTGTCCTTCATGGCAAAGGCAGCAGGTACTTTAGCCGTACCAAATTTTTCAATAAAGACAAAAGTATCTTTACCGTATTCTGCACCAATGTCATATGCGACGCGGTGAATGTATTCCCCTGCAATCGGTAATCGCGGCAAATCTTTCAGTAAAAAACGACGAATTTCTGTCAAATCATCCTGTGCATTGGTGCCCACATAAAACACCTGACTTGGAATCTTCTCAAAAGTATCTAGTCGAACCGCAAACACACAAATTTTTCCTGCCGAACCGGATGCTTCAAACAAGCGGGATGGGTCGGCATTAAATCGTGCAGGGGTCGCTTCATCTACTTGCTTGACATCATGGGCATAACGCTGGTCAGATGCACAACAGCTTGGATTATGCTGCACATCAAGCATTTGATATTGCTGATTTTGCAGACGAGATAAGATTTCTTCAGGCGTAGTACCTAAATCTACCCCCAAATGATTGACGAGTTCCAATTGACCCGCTTCATTGACTCGGGCATAAAGTGCCAATTCGGTATAAGCAGGACCACGGCGTACCAAAGCACCGCCTGAGTTATTACACACACCGCCCAATACAGATGCACCAATACAAGAAGAACCAATCACCGAATGTGGTTCACGATTAAAGGGTGCCAGTTCTTTTTCTAAACGATCTAACGTTGCTCCAGGCAGACAAATCACTTGCTGCCCATCACGAATAATTTGAATGCCCGCCAACCGACGTGTGCTCATCAATATCACAGGGCGGTCATAATCATCACCAAAAGGAGTCGAGCCACCTGTCAAACCGGTATTAGCCGCTTGCATAATTACAATACAATCCGCATCAATAGCCGCTTGCAAAACTTGCCATTGTTCAAGTAATGAACCCGGTGCGACAACAGCCAACACTTTTCCTGCACCATAGCGACGACCTTGGCGGTATAAACGAGTGTCTTTATCTTCGGTTAATACATATTGTTTACCGACAATAGCGATGAGCTTTTGAATGGCGTACTGTGCATCTGATTGAGTTTGCATATGAAATTTTCCTATTCCAAATGTTAATCAGGAATAATGTTTATTGATTTAATTTTTTATTTAAGTTTTTGAATTAAAAATAAAAAATTAAATTTTAATCCGATATCGAAAGAATCCCCCCCCAAATCCCCCTTAAAAAAGGGGGAACTTTTTCATTCCTTTAATCTTGAAAGATGTAGCCCCTCCTTTTCTAAAAGGGAGGCTGGGAGGGATTAAAGTAAAATGAATTGGGAGATGAATTAAAAAATTTAAATATTTTCAACTCATAAACTTATGACTGAACCACCACACTCGTTAAAGCTCTTCACTCAGCCAACTCTCTCTCTAACTTGACCAAACAGTCAGATGTAATATCTGTAATGGTTTTGGCACCAGTCAACGTCATGGCAACCCGCATTTCTTTATCAATCAATTCTAAAAGATTTGAAACACCAGCACCGCCCGCTGCACCTAATGCGTAGACAAAAGCACGACCCAGCATACAGGTGTCCGCACCCATCGCTAGCATACGCACCACATCTAAACCATTACGAATACCTGAATCTGCTAGGATTTTAATATCGCCTTTGACCGCATCGGCAATTGGAGGAAGCGCACGTGCAGAAGATAAAACACCATCAAGTTGACGACCACCGTGGTTTGAAACCACAATACCATCTGCACCAAAACGCACTGCATCTTTGGCATCTTCGGGATCAAGAATACCTTTAATGACCATTGGGCCATCCCAAAACTCACGAATCCACTCTAAGTCTTTCCATGAAATAGACGGATCGAAGTTAGAACCTAACCAACCAATATAATCTTCCAAACCAGTCGGTTTACCCAAATATTTAGAAATATTACCCAAATCGTGTGGACGTCCCATCATGCCGACATTCCACGCCCAATGTGGGTGGAAACACGACTGCATATAACGACGCATTGCGGCATTAGGTCCACTCATTCCCGAGTGGGCATCACGGTAACGCGCACCCGGAACAGGCATATCCACAGTAAATACCAATGTCGAACAGCCTGCTGCTTTAGCACGTTCCAAGGCATTGCGCATAAATCCGCGGTCACGCAGCACATACAATTGAAACCACATTGGGCGCTGAATAGCAGGTGCCACTTCTTCAATTGGACACACTGAAACGGTCGATAATGTAAAAGGAATGCCTTTTTTATCCGCTGCCACTGCCGCCTGAACTTCACCGCGACGCGCATACATACCAGTTAAACCCACTGGCGACAATGCCACAGGCATCGACAAAGTTTCATCAAACAGTTTGGTTTCAAGACTCAGCTCTGACATATCGTTCAGAACGCGTTGTCTTAATGCAATTTTAGAAAGATCTTCTACATTGCGCTTCAGGGTATATTCTGCATAGGCTCCACCATCAATATAGTGGAAAAGAAATGGCGGTAAACGACGTCTCGCAGCTTCGCGATAATCATTTGCAGATGAAATAATCATGGTTATATCCTGTTTAAACGGCTCGAACGTTGTCGACGAGCTTCTTCCTCATCAATCGAACGTACTTGCTGAACTACAAACTCAATGTGCCCACATACAGCCTTGCGTGCGGCTTCAGGGTCTCGGCGCTCAATCGCATCAATCACTTGTAAATGTTGTTCATGCAATTGATCAAAACGGTGCGCTTCGGAATAGACTTTGCGTCGTCCTAAAGCCACGTTAAATTGCAACAAATCGAACACGCCACGCATGACTTGAATCAGCACCAAATTGTGAGAGGCTTCTGCAATCGCCAAATGAAAATTGGCATCGGCACGTGCAGCTTGCTCATCATCGCCCAAAGACTGGAAATGGGTAATTTGGTCATAACAATTACGGATGTGCTGAATATCCTCTGGGGTGGCGCGTAAAGCGGCATGCCATGCTGTCCCCCCTTCCAGAATAATTCGCGCTTCCTGCACATCAAAACGATAAGCAGGATCTTCATCAATTAGCTCACTCAGCGGCTGAACAATTTGATGTTGCGACCAAGAGCTAGGTGATTGTTGTAAATAAGTTCCCGCACCGACTTTGCTGACCAGCATGCCCTGACTGGTCAATTGCTGTATTGCCTCGCGCAAAGAGGAACGGGATACACCAAGTTGCTCACACAACTTTCTTTCAGCAGGCAAACGGTCTCCAACTTGCATATTGCTTTGTTCAATCAATACACGCAGGCTTTGTACAGCTTTATCGGAGACTTTCATCTGCTTTCCTTAACGTTGGTACACAATTTGTGTTATGGAATCATCCATGGGAACACATAGGCTTGTAAGGTAATAATAATACCCATCATGATTGTGAACGTTATACTGTGTTTTACGGTAAAACGGAATAAATCAGACTCTTTACCGACCAAGCCTACCGCCGCACAGGCAATCGCAATCGATTGAGGCGAAATCATTTTACCGGTTACACCACCACTGGTATTGGCCGCCACCAAAAGCACTTCTGGCACACCAATTTGTTGTGCAGTTGTTGCCTGTAAAGCAGCAAATAAAGCATTGGCAGAGGTATCTGAACCTGTGAGGAATACACCAAGCCATCCTAAGAATGGTGAGAAGAAGGTAAATGCATGACCTGTATGTGCAAGCGCCAATGCCAATGTTGCAGACATGCCTGAATAATTGGCAATAAAAGCAAAAGACAACACCATACCAATAGAATAAATTGGGATTTTTAATTCATTAACGGTTTCACCAAAAGTAATTACTGCTTCTTTTGGCTTCATTTTTAAGAAAATAATGGTGATGATTGCAGCAATTAAAATTGCAGTACCCGTTGCCGAGAACCAATCAAATTTATAAATTGCATCGTAATCTTTAATTTCAGGAACAACAGGTGGCATCTTTTGAATCATTTGATGCAAATACGGCACTTTGATTGCAATCACGAGGTCATGTAATGCACCATCTTTGGTAAATAAATCCTTAAACGGTTTTACGCTCCAAATCGTGACCATCACAGTTAAAATCGCAAAGGGTGACCATGCTTTAGCAATTTGAGCAATTGAATATTTCTTTTGCTTTTGTTCTGCTAAATTCTCATCAACATTACCTTCTTCATTGGCAAAACGGAAAATATGTTTCGGCTGCCAGTATTTCAATAAAATCGTTAATGAAACCAAAGAAGCAATCGATGCCGTAATATCCGGTAATTCAGGACCAACAAAGTTTGAAGTTAAATATTGTGCAATCGCAAATGAACCACCACCCACAATAACTGCTGGCCATGTTTCTTTCACACCGCGCCAACCATCCATAATCGCCATGATCCAGATCAATACAATCGGCACCATAAATGGTAACTGTCGGCCGACCATCTGACTGATTTCATGGGTGTCTACACCAGACACCTGACCTGCCACAATAATTGGAATCCCCATTGCACCAAAAGCCACAGGCGCGGTGTTCACAATTAAGCAAAGACCTGCTGCATATAAAGGTTTAAAACCTAAACCCACCAATAATGCTGCGGTAATTGCCACAGGTGCACCAAAACCTGCTGCACCTTCTAAGAAAGTACCAAAAGCAAAACCAACGAATAGCATTTGTAAGCGCTGATCTTCAGTAATCGACAAAATGGAAGAACGAATAATGTCGAACTGGCCTGTTTTCACCGAAATTTTATACAGGAAAACAGCGCCAATAATGATCCACGCAATAGGCCATAAACCGTAGAAGAAACCATAAACCATGGATGCCAAAGCCATCAGCAAAGGCATTTTATAAGCAAATAAAGAAACAAGCAGTGCAAGTACAACCGTGATCGTACCTGCCACACTACCCTTCATACGAAAGACAGCCAGCGCTAAAAAGAAAAAGATAATTGGAATAAGTGCAATTAAACTGGAAAGCCAGATATTGCCAATAGGATCGTAAACTTGTTGCCAATGTTGAAGCATTGTCATCTCCTTGAAATGCTTACTAGAGCCTTGAGTTGGTCAGATCATCCTGATGTAAAACGATCAAATTGGTCAGACCAATAAACCAAAAGTGTAAAAAAATAATAGCTGTTTGCGCTATTATAGTAGTTTCAAACCTCAAACAGGTCAATAAAAAAGCATAATAAATATATTGGTCATACCAATATATTAAATCCGTTTTATTAAAACACTCTGTTTATAAAAAATGAGTAATCGTCGTAACACTACTGTTTTTATTTGTTTTTTTAGATTGAGCAATTCCAGACTGCATAATTATTCAACTTTAGTCGAATTAATGTGTTTGTTGAGGATTTATCCAGCCTTCAAGGCAGTTCTCGGAGTTTTATGTGAATTACAAAGCTTTAACCCGTGGAAAAATACTGCTTTTTGGGGCGTCAATTTACGTATATCCATTAGAAAATTTACTGTTTTTTTTATTTTGACTTTGTTTTGCGAAAACAAGCGTCTGGAAAAGTGCTACAATCGCAAAAATATGTATTCTTTCAGGCCACCCATTCTCGGTGCCTATATTTATATCGTTAGGATTAACAATGACTGATAATGCAACTATCTTGCAGAATGTCCCAGTTGGCAAAAAAGTTGGTATTGCCTTCTCTGGTGGTCTAGATACTTCAGCTGCTTTATTGTGGATGAAACAAAAAGGCGCAGAGCCTTATGCATATACGGCAAACTTAGGTCAACCTGATGAAGATGACTACGATGCCATTCCGAAAAAAGCGGAAGCTTATGGTGCAGTAAAAGCACGTCTAGTAGACTGCCGTTTACAGCTTGCACTTGAAGGTATTGCGGCAATTCAGTGTGGTGCATTCCATATCAGCACTGGCGGTATGCCATATTTCAACACGACGCCATTGGGTCGTGCAGTAACAGGTACAATGCTTGTTACCGCAATGAAAGAAGATGACGTGAACATCTGGGGTGATGGCTCAACGTATAAAGGCAACGATATTGAACGTTTCTATCGTTATGGCTTGTTGACCAATCCTGCACTTAAAATTTACAAACCGTGGTTAGACCAAACATTTATTGATGAGTTAGGCGGCCGTGCAGAAATGTCACAGTTCCTCATCGACAATGGTTTTGACTACAAAATGTCGAAAGAGAAAGCTTACTCAACTGACTCAAACATGTTGGGTGCAACTCACGAAGCAAAAGACCTTGAATACCTCAATGCAGGCATCAAAATCGTTGATCCAATCATGGGCGTTGCGTTCTGGAAAGACGATGTAAAAGTTGAAGCTGAACAAGTTTCAATTACTTTTGAAGAAGGTTTTCCTGTTGCAATCAACGGTCAACGTTTTGAAAATCCAGTCGACTTTATTCTTGAAGCGAACCGTATCGGTGGTCGTCATGGTCTAGGCATGTCTGACCAAATCGAAAACCGTATTATCGAAGCGAAATCTCGTGGTATTTATGAAGCACCGGGTATGGCCCTTCTTCATATTGCTTATGAGCGTTTAGTTACGGGTATTCACAACGAAGACACCATTGAACAATACCGCATTAACGGTTTACGTTTAGGTCGTTTGTTGTATCAAGGTCGTTGGTTCGATTCTCAAGCGCTTATGCTGCGTGAAACTGCACAACGTTGGGTTGCTAAAGCCATTACGGGTACAGTCACTTTAGAATTACGTCGTGGTAATGACTACACCATCATGAATACTGAATCTCCTAACCTCACGTATGAAGCTGAGCGTTTAACTATGGAGAAAGGTGATTCAATGTTTACGCCGATGGATCGTATTGGTCAGCTTACTATGCGTAACCTCGATATTACAGATACACGTGCAAAACTCGGCATTTATACCAACTCTGGTTTGTTGGCTGTAGGTACTGGCTCTGCAGTTCCACAATTGAAAGACAAAAACTAAGTTTTCAATTGCTGCATATCTAAAGAAAAAACCGCCCTAAGTTGGCGGTTTTTTCTCTTTATGAGTCACATCCTGTTCGTATTGATTCTTCGCAGATGGAATAGCCCTAATCAAAGAACGGATTGCTTTTGATATTTCTCAATCACACAAAAACAATAAAAAAGCCTTTTTTATTTACCAGAATTAAGCCATTTATCTGTAATTCAGCTTAGCATTACTGAGTGATATAGATTATCATCTGATTTATTTTTTAGTCCGAAATCGCCTTGAATACGATTACTCTTTTG
Organism: Acinetobacter sp. ANC 4173; assembly: GCF_004331255.1. Lineage (GTDB taxonomy): Bacteria > Pseudomonadota > Gammaproteobacteria > Pseudomonadales > Moraxellaceae > Acinetobacter. Next base: position 14,067 of record NZ_SJOF01000019.1, read on the forward strand.
CAGCCAGACGATTGGCATGCCCACTTACGTGACGGCCTCGCCCTGAAACGCACAGTTCCAGATTTAGCAGCCCAATTTAAGCGTGCGATTTGTATGCCAAATCTTGTTCCACCTGTGAAAACTGTGGAAGAGGCGCTTGCTTATCGTGAGCGAATTATGGCGCATGTGCCTGAAGGCAATGCATTTGACCCGCGTATGGTGTTGTATTTTACTGATAGCACTCCTGCAAGCGAAGTCAAAAAAATCAAAGATTCTGAATTTGTAAATGCCATCAAACTTTATCCAGCGGGTGCAACCACCAACTCGGACAATGGCGTAAGCGATATTCGTAAAGTATATGCAGTGATTGAACAACTTGAAGAACATCAAGTGCCGTTACTGTTACATGGTGAAGTTACCCATAACCACGTCGATATTTTTGACCGTGAAAAACGTTTTCTAGATGAAGTTTTAGCACCTCTATTAAAACAGTTCCCGAAATTGAAATTGGTACTTGAGCACATTACCACCAGTGAAGCTGCGCATTTTGTGTTAGAACAAGACCGTAATGTTGCTGCCACGATTACGCCTCAACATTTATTGTTCAACCGTAACGACATGTTAGTGGGTGGGATTAAACCTCACTTCTACTGCTTGCCAATTTTAAAGCGCCAAACACACCAACAAACTTTGCTGGAAGTGGCAACCAGTGGTAATCCTAAGTTCTTCTTAGGTACAGACAGTGCACCTCATTCAAAAAATGCCAAAGAGAATGCCTGTGGTTGTGCGGGTTGCTATAGCGCACCAACAGCAATTGAACTGTATGCTCAAGCGTTTGACCAAGTCAATAAACTCGAACGCCTAGAAGGCTTTGCCAGCCTTTTTGGTGCAGACTTTTATGGTCTTCCGCGTAATACTGAAACCATTACACTGGTTAAAGAAGAGCAAGTCATTCCTGAAAGTTTTGATTATTTAGATGGTGACAAGATTATCCCGCTTTATGCTGGTAAAACCATCCAATGGAGAAAAGTGTGACAAATGAAACTCTACCAGTAATTGGTCAGCGTTTCCGTGGATTTTTACCTGTGGTGGTCGATGTCGAGACCGCGGGTTTTAATTCACAAACTGACGCGCTGCTAGAAATAGCCACGATTCCAATTATTTATGATGCAGAAGGCAAATTCGTTCCAGGTGAAGCCCATCATGCACACATTAATCCATTTGAAGGCGCAAATCTGGATCGCCGTTCGCTGGATTTTATTGGCATTGATCCATTTAATCCCATGCGTGTTGCGATGGCCGAAGATGAAAAATCGGCACTGAAACGTATTTTCAAAGCAGTGAATGAAGTACGTCGTCAACAAAATTGCACCCACGCGATTTTGGTCGGTCACAATGCGCACTTTGATTTAGGTTTTGTTCAGGCAGCGATTGCGCGCACGGGCACTAAAAATCAAAATCCATTTCACAGCTTCTCTGTATTTGACACGGTGACTTTAAGTGCGATTACTTTTGGTCAAACAGTACTTGCCAAGTCATGCATACAAGCTGGAATTGAGTTCGATGGTAAAGAAGCTCACTCAGCTTTGTACGATACAAAAAAGACCGCTGAACTGTTTTGCTATATTTTGAACAAACTGTCTCCTCACCTACTTGACACTTTGGTGGCGGATCAATAAGATACCGCCATCTTCTAAACGTCCCTATCGTCTAGAGGCCTAGGACATCGCCCTTTCACGGCGGTAACCGGGGTTCGAATCCCCGTAGGGACGCCATCTCTTTGCACTCGCAAAACTTTTATTTTAAAATTCTCATCTCATTCTATTTTTAAGAATTGTTTATACTCTTGTCTTTATTTTTCCCGATTGACCTATGTTAAAGAAAATATTACTGGTTTTACTGATTCTTTCTCCTTCTGCTGTTTATCTTTATATTGCCAATAAACAGCAAGAACCTGCTCCGTCCACATCTAATGTGGCAAAGTCAGATAAAGCGCACAACCCATACCAAACGCCCGAACATTAAATGTGCTTAGTGCTTTCGTTTATCAATAATTTAAGCTTGTTGAAATTTCAGTTTTCTTAGTATTAACCACATGAAATCTAATTCAACCTACCCTCATAGCTTGATCAAACCCTTCATCGCTAAGCTATTGAATGAATGAAGCTTGCCCTTAACAACAAAAGAGATCGAGATATCGAGTCTGTAGAAACGTAAAAAATTGCGTTATATCCTGCAAGTAAGACATTTTTTACACAAACAAACCCATTTTTTAGAAATATTGTAATAACTTATTTGACAGTAAAGAAAAAAATACATAATATACGCATCACCTCGCAACGTCCCTATCGTCTAGAGGCCTAGGACATCGCCCTTTCACGGCGGTAACCGGGGTTCGAATCCCCGTAGGGACGCCATCTATCGTTTATACAATCATTCAAAACGCATAATTCATTATTATTCGATTGCAGATTTGTAGTTTTGCACTACAATAGCGCGCTTCATTATTCTATTTTCTCTCTCTTATGCAGTCATCTCAATCTCCGAATGATGCTATGCATCAGGGCAATTCTGCGCCTTTAAAACGCGCTATGAGTACTCGACATCTGGTCATGATTTCACTTGGTGGTGCAATCGGGACGGGTCTATTTTTAGGGTCGGGTGAAGTCATTGCACAAACGGGGCCTGTAGGTGCCATCATCGCTTATATTTTAGGTGGAATTATTGCCTATATGGTGATGCTTTGTCTGGGAGAACTTGCGGTACATATGCCTGTATCGGGTTCTTTCGGCGCTTATGCACAAAAGTATATTGGTCCAGGGACAGGCTACACGATTACATGGTTATATTGGCTAACATGGACGGCAACGCTCGGCACTGAATTCACCGCTGCCGCTTTGCTGATGCAAGAATGGTTTCCCCATATATCTGTCTGGATTTGGACGCTCATCTTTGCCGCCATTATTTTTAGCTTAAACATGAGTTCAACCCGACTGTTTGCTGAATCAGAGTTTTGGCTGTCTCTGGTCAAAGTCGTGACTGTTATTAGTTTCATTATTTTAGGTCTATTGGCCATTTTTGGCGTACTGTCTTTTCATGGTTATAGCTCTGCACCTCTGTTTAGTAATTTGACCGCAGAAGGATGGTTTCCACAGGGCTTCTTCCCTATTTTTGCCACTATGCTGATTGTGAACTTTGCCTTTTCGGGTACAGAATTAATTGGTGTGGCTGCAGGTGAAACTCAAGATCCCGCGAAAAATGTACCTAAAGCAATTAATGCTGCTATTTGGCGTTTGCTCATCTTCTTTGTAGGCACAATTGTCGTGATCAGCGCCCTACTGCCACATCAAATGGCGGGCTTGGGTGGTAATGGCGTGAGCAGCAGCCCCTTTGTGACCGTGTTTAACTATATTGGTATTCCACATGCAGAAGACATCATCCGCTTTGTGATTATTACCGCACTTCTTTCAGCGGCAAATTCAGGCTTATATGCTGCTTCACGTATGATGTGGTCTTTATCTTACAAAAAGCAACTGCCTGAAGTGTTCTCTAAGTTAAATCACAAAGGCATTCCTTTTGTTGCCATTATTGTCACTATGTTTGGTGCAATTCCGGGATTGCTGTCTGAACAATTTGCGCCTGAAACCATTTTCAAAAACCTACTGGGTGTAGCTGCATTTACAATGGTCGTGGTGTGGATGAGCATTTGCTTAAGCCAGTTCAATTTCCGTCGCCAATGGTATAAGCAAGGTCGTACAGCGAAAGAGTTAGGCTTTGCAGCACCACTATTTCCAATTGTGCCAATTTTAGGTTTTACATTCTGTTTTATTACAGGGATTAGTATGGCCGCAGATCCTGAAATGATTGCGGGCTTTATTGGCTGTTTAATCTTTATTGCCTTGTGTTATCTCAGCTATTACGTGTTTTATCGAAAGCAAAACTAACACATAAAAAGAGTGGTCAAAGACCACTCTTTTTTTTAAGCTAAATATAAACAATGTTCTCTATAAAAGCCTGACCTTGTATGAAAATCATTTTTATTCACGGCATGAATCAACAAAATTATGATGAGAAAACCTTAAAACAACACTGGTTAAATGTATTTAAAACTGGCTTGAATCATGCAGAGCAAAATATTGAACTTGAATCACTGGATATCAAGCTCCCCTTTTATGGCGACTTACTGACCAAACACCAGCTCAATAACAGTTTAGATTTAAATACACTGCTCCCTAAATCGCTGTTGCAGTTACACCTTCCCTTTCACCTCTGGCATAACACGTCGATTGTTGAAGAGCATAGTCCATGTATTACCCCTTTGCCTTGTTTCAATCCAGAGCAATCGGAGTCACTTACTCAGCGTTTATCTGTCATTACAGCACTCACCAAAGATCATATTATTGTGGCGCATTCATTAGGCACCGTCATTGCCTATAACTTATTGCATCAATTTGCCCATTTTAGAGTACATCGTTTTATTACATTGGGTTCACCCCTTGCCTTTAAAGTGATTCAAGAAAAACTTACCTTACCGATTTCTCGACCACCTCAACTACATGGCGATTGGTTTAATTTTTATTCCCCTGATGATTTCCTAACGGCCTTCCCCTTATCTGAAGCACCTTTCAATTTTGAACCCCCGATTATTAATCAAGCAATCACTACACTGGTGGATAAGCCTCATCAAATTACCGGTTATTTAGAGCATCCAGCTGTTATCCAAAGTATTGTGGATGCTTTAAAGCTTAAAAAACAACCACTTTAAAGTATATTTCATAAATTTGTATTCTTTTTATTCACTCAATTCTTTTTTAATGATTATCTTCAAAAAAATATTTGACACCCCCCTATATTCACCCTATTATACGCCCACCTCTGAAACGTCCCTATCGTCTAGAGGCCTAGGACATCGCCCTTTCACGGCGGTAACCGGGGTTCGAATCCCCGTAGGGACGCCATTTAATTTATGGTTTAGTTTTCAGAAGTACCTGCCTCATTAAGTCCCTATCGTCTAGAGGCCTAGGACATCGCCCTTTCACGGCGGTAACCGGGGTTCGAATCCCCGTAGGGACGCCAAATTCAGAGATGTTTATCTCTTAAAAAAACCTGAGCAAAACGACTCAGGTTTTTTTATGCCTCTATTTTAAGTTATGCTTTGTTAGAGCAACATAAAAATCATATTGAATAAAAGGCAACTGAAATAACAAAATGCAGATTCAACTTTACCATAAGCCCAATTCACGTTCGCAACGTATTGTCTGGCTTTTCGAAGAACTCGGTCTCGATTATGACATTTTGGTTTGCGACACACTTGACGATGCCAATACGCGTCAATTACAACAAGCACATCCTTTGGCAAAATTTCCAACAGTCAAAATAACAGAACTTGAGCACACTTTTTTCTTATCTGAAACCAGCGCCATTGCCGAATGGTTCAGTGCTCGCCAGCAAATTTTAGGTACAACAAATTTAGACGGTTCTGCCTTAGTGGATTACTGCTATTGGAAAAACTTCACTGATGCCTCTTTTATGCCAAATTTGGCGTTAAAACAGATCTTTTCCCAATTGGCAATCCGAACCCCTTGGCTTATTCGTTTTATTCCACGAGCCATTCAATATGGATTTAATCACGGCTATTTAAATCCCTTACTGCAACAACAAATGCAAATGATCAATCAGCATCTCACCACACAACTGTGGGTGGCAGGCTCTCAATTGACTATTGCAGATATCTTGCTTTGGTTTCCATTACATGCCTACACCCGTCTACATGACCGTTATACACACTACCCTGCGATCAATACCTATTTACAACAGATTCAAGACAGGCCCGCCTTTCAACGCGCTTTGTCAAAAGGTCAATGGTCTGCCTCAATCTTCAAACAGTATTGGGCTGAAGCCAACTAATATTATGCGCTTTTGCGGGAGTTGATCTGACCTTGAATCACGGCTTTTAAATTCCCCTTCACATAATGGAAAAATACTTTAAGTGGAGAAAGTTTCGGATTTGGCTGTTTACCTTGCGCAATAGTCTTAAATTGCGCGGCATACCAAATAATTTCCATAATGGCCATTTTATCCACCATCGGAATACCCGTTTTAATCTTATCCACTGCATAACGAACATCTTGCCCAACCAATAAGCGTTCAGTCAAATCGGTTTCTACGGCAAATGGACGGGCAATCCCGATAAAATCACAGGCACCACTGTCGAGCGCAGCATTCATACCTTGTGCTGTACGGAAGCCACCTGTCACCATTAAGTGGCAACTGACTTGTTGTCTAATTTTTTCAGCAAAGTCGAGGAAATAGGCTTCGCGAGCGATGGTACTGGCTTTTCGTTTATCTTCCTTCGCACCTGCCATAGCAGGGGCTTCATAGGTGCCGCCCGAAATTTCAATCAAGTCAATGCCTGCTGCGTCAATCGCTTTAAACACAGCAATCACATCTTCTTCAGTGATGCCGCCACGTTGGAAATCAGCAGAATTCAATTTGACTGAAATAATAAAGTGATCTGATGTTACTGCCCGAACAGCTTGGTAAATTTCTAACAAAAAGCGCATACGATTTTCAATGCTACCGCCCCATTGATCTTGACGTTTATTGGTCAATGGCGAGAGAAACTGACTAATCAAATAACCATGTGCACCATGCAGTTGCACGCCTTCAAATCCCGCTTTTTCACAAATCTGCGCTGCACGGGCAAAGCGTTGAATAATGTCTAAAATTTCATCTTCACGAAGTTCACGTGGTGTACCAAAGGTGGTGGCAAGCATCGGACTAAACGCTACTGCCGAAGGTGCTACGGTTTCTTTATTTAAACCTTTTGGGCATTGTCGTCCTGGATGGGATAACTGAACTAACTGTACCATCCCATATTGCTTACCCAAAGCTGCCCACTGACTCAGTTCAGCTATGTCACGTTCAGATTCAACAACAACAACACCTGGCTCATTCTTGGCACGAAAATCCACCATCACATTCCCCGTAATGGCACAGCCCAAGCCCCCTTTTGCCCACGCCTCATATAAACCTAAATGTAATCGATTCGGTTGCCCTGCATGATTGGCTAAAGCCTCACTCATTGCCCCTTTAATAATACGGTTTTTAAAAGTGGTATTTCGGATTTGCAAAGGTGCTGCAATGTGACTCATGTGAATTTCCTCATTCTTTTATTTAGATGTTTTACTCTAATCAGTTTACCAATGAGGTCAAGTCATTTCTGACAATTTATTTTGTCAACTTTGTCAATTGAATGATATTGACTGGCTTGGATCAATTGCTGGGTATATAGGTGTAAGGGATGAGCAAACAGTGCTTCCGTGGTCTGCATTTCAATCACTTGCGACGCACGTAATACCAAAACTTTTTGACTAATCGCACGTACTACATGTAAGTCATGGCTAATCAATAAATAACTCAGTTGATACTGCTGCTGTAAACGGCGCAAGAGCTGCACAATTGCTCGTTGTGTCGTACGATCTAAAGAAGATGTCGGCTCATCTAAGATAATCAACTGTGGTTTTAACACCAACGCTCGCGCCAAAGCAATCCGCTGACGCTGACCACCTGATAGTTCATGAGGATAACGATGTTTGAAACTATCATCTAACTCAACATCCAATAAAGCTCGACTCACTTTCGCTTCAATATGATTTTCATGTTGATGACCAAGCGTCAATCCTTCAGCAATAATCTGTTGTACAGTTAAACGTGGGTTTAAGCTGCTAAAAGGATCTTGAAAAACAATCTGAAAATTGGCGCGTAGTGGACGTAATTGTTTTTGATTCAGGGTATTTAAATTCTGCTGCTGAAACAGAATCTGTCCTTGACTCTGAATCAAACGCACAATAGCCAAGGCCAGAGAACTTTTACCCGATCCACTTTCCCCCACAATACCAATACATTCCCCTTGCATTAAGGTCAGATGAGGAATTTCAACCGCAACCTGCTGCCCTGTCACGCGATTGAGCCAACCTTGTTTAATTGGATACTGCACCAATAACTGTTCTAATTGCAGGACTGTTGGAGTCACAGAGGGTGCAAGTGCTTCCCCAAAATCGTGATTCATCAATTCATGGGTATAGTCCGTTGCAGGATGCTGAAATACCTGCTCGGTAGCACCTTGTTGCTCAACACGCCCTTGATTCATCACAATCACATCATCTGCATATTGACGAACCAAATTCAAATCATGGCTAATCAAAATCAGTGACATCTTACGCTGCTGTTGCAGCGTCTTAATTAAATCTAGAATCTGTACTTGCAGGGTCACATCCAAAGCCGTGGTGGGTTCATCTGCAATTAAAATTTCAGGGTCTAATGCTAAAGCAGCTGCAATCATCACACGCTGTCGCTGACCGCCCGAAAGCTGATGCGGATAACGCTTTAACAGCGCTTCAGTTTGAGTTAATCCAACATCATTTAATAACTGTATCACCTGCTGACGGACAAATTGGTGAGACAAGCCTTGTAGAGTTAAGGCTTCCCCAACAATTTTTTCAACCTGATGCAAGGGATTCAATGCCGCCATCGGGTCTTGGAAAATCAAGGCAATTTTATGACCCCGAATAGACTGCAATTGCGGTGCAGAAAGTCTGAGTAAATCAATATCAGCATAATTTACCCTGCCTGATCTGAGCAAACTTGGGGGCAATAAACCTAACAGCGCTAAACAACTGATCGTTTTACCCGAACCACTTTCCCCCACCAAAGCCAATGTTTTACCCCGATGCAGTTGAAAGGATAAATTGTCCAGTAATGTCGTGTGCTCATGTCGGATGTGTAGCTTCTGAACATCTAGAATCACGCTTGCTGCATGATTATTGTCGTGGATCGAATGCATCTCGCGCCGCCTCCCCAATATAAATCAAGAGTGACAAGACTATAGCGAGAGTAAAAAAACCGGATAAAGCCAACCACGGCGCATTTAAGTTATTTTTACCTTGTAGCAAAATTTCCCCCAAGGAGGCCGTATCAGCAGGCAATCCAAGCCCCAAGAAGTCTAAAGCAGCTAAAGCGGTAATATTGGCCGTTAACATAAAAGGGAGCTGTGACAAACTGGAACTGATGACATTCGGTAAAATATGCCGAACAATAATACGTGTATCAGAAACCCCTAGAGCACGGGCAGCTCGAACATAATCGAAATTGCGCGCACGTAAAAACTCCGTCCGAACCAAATTTACCAGTGTAGTCCAACCAAAGAACAACATGATGAGAAATAGCCAATACACACTTGGCGTAAAGATACTGACTAAAATCATGACCATAAACAGCATGGGTAAGCCGCCCCACACCTCTAATAGCCGCTGACCGATTAAGTCGATCCAACCGCCATAGTAACCTTGTATTGCACCAATAAAGATACCCATCACTGCCGAAAATAGTGTTACAGCAAAACCAAACAATAGTGAAACACGTAAGGCGTACAAAATTCTGGCGAGGACATCTCTGCCTTGATCATCCGTGCCCAACCAATTTTGCGCTGTAGGTTCAGACGGAACAGGGACAGCTAAATCTAAATTTGGCGTTTGTGCAGCGTACCGAATCACGGGCCACACGACCCAGCCCTGATCAGCTATCAATTGTTGCACTACGGGATCTTTATAATCGGCTTCTGTTTCAAATACCCCGCCAAATGTGGTTTCGGGGTATGCCTTAAATACTGGAAAATAAAAAGACTGCTGATATTTGACTAACAAGGGTTTTTCATTGGCAATCAAGTCCGCTGTTAATGACACCGCAAAAATCAGACTAAATAAAATAAAGCAAAGAAACCCCAAACGATTTTGTCGAAAACGTTGTAGACGTGTTTGAATCATGGGAGACATTAGTGTTTCCCTCGTGATTCAAAATCAATCCGTGGATCAACCCATTGATAGAGCACATCGCAAATTAAACGCAGAATTAAGCCCAATAAGGTAAAGATAAATAACGTCCCAAAGATGACGGGATAATCGCGCTGAATAATGGCTTCAAATCCTAACAACCCTAAGCCATCCAGATTAAATACAATCTCGATAAATAAATTGCCGACAAAGAAAATACTGACCAATGCTTCGGGTAAACCCGCCATAATCACCAATACAGCATTTCGAAATATATGCCCATACTGAACGCGAGATTCACTCAGTCCTTTGGCACGAGCTGCCCAAACATAAGGTTTGTTTAATTCTTCCAAAAAAGAATATTTGGTCAAATAACTTAAACTGGCAAAACCGCCCAAAACCATCGCCAATAATGGCAGGCTTAAGTGCCAGAAATAGTCTTGAATTTTGCCCAGCAAACTCAATTGTTGAAAATTATCCGAGACTAAACCCTGTAGTGGAAACCACTGAAAATAGCTGCCGCCAGCAAAGAATACAATCAACAAAATAGCAAAAACAAAAGCTGGGACAGCATAACCTACGGCTAAAATAAGCGAGGTGGTTTTATCAAACCATAAACCATGTTGCTTGGCTTTTTTAATCCCCAAGGGAATTGCAATTAAATAAATCAGCAAACTGCTCCATAGCCCGAGTGAAACAGAGACCGGCATTTTTTCCCAAATTAATTGCGTCACAGGTTTATCTTTAAAAAAGCTCACGCCAAAATCGAAGCTTAGGTAGTTTTTAAGCATCACAGCAAAACGCATATACGCCGGCTGATCAAAACCATACTGGGCTTCAATCTGATGAATCATCTCTTCACTGAGTCCCTTCGCCCCTTGATAATTACTACTTTCAGCAGCAATACCCACTTTAGCCGCTTGTAAGCGCTGAAAAGACTCTGCTTGCTGAATGGCACGCTCTACGGGGCCACCAGGAGCAATCTGAATCACGGCAAAATTAATGCACAGAATAAAAAATAAGGTTGGAATGATCAGGAATAACCTTTTTAGAATATACGTACCCAATTGCTTATCCTTATCTTCAGCATTATTTATCCCCCAAATCTGGCTGCATCACTCAAAATGAAGATGCCCTCTCGTCGTTATTTACCGAGAAATTGACTGACTTTTTTGGCTTGTGCGGGGTCACTCCACCAATAGTCTAAGCCTAAAGATAATTTTGGCTTCACTTTAGGTTGATGATACATATTCCAATAGGCGTACCAATTGTCATTTTTACCATAGGTCAAAATTTGATAATAACCTGCACGTAGTAATCGATCCAACACTCGGGTGCGCAGAATTAATTGTTGCCGATTTGGCGCTTGAATGACCTGTTGCACAGCAGCATCGATGGCAGCATTTTGTATGCCTGCATAATTATAGTTACCCAACTCGCGCGCTGCACTGCTACTCCACATTTGCGCCTGTTCGCTACCCGGTGAAAGGGATTGTGGCATTTCCAAGGGAGTCACATCAAACTCGTAACGGCGCATCCGCTCCATATATTGCGAGACATCGACCTGACGTAGTTTAACGGTAATTCCTAATTTTTCTAGGTTTCGAATCCACGGCATAATCGTGCGTTGCGAACCATCTTGGTAAAACAACACTTCAAACTGGATCGCGCGCCCATTTTTACTGTACAACTGCCCTTGTCGATATTGGTAACCCGCCTTCAGCAAAATAGTACGCGCTTGGAGTAAATTCGGGCGATTGAATCCGCCCGCATCCGATTTAGGATACTGCCAATTAGACAGTACACCTTGTCGTTGCACAGGATGTAACTTGGGTAAATAAGGTTGTAATAATTTTAATTCTACAGCGCTCGGCTGCCCCATGGCTGCCAATTCGCTGTTCTGAAAATGGCTTTGCAAACGCTGATACTGTCCATAGAATAAAGCTTTATTCAGCCATTCAAAATCATAGGCATAACTGAGTGCCTGACGAAAATAAATGTCGTTAAATGGAGCTTTCCGTGTATTCAAGACCAAGCTTTGATTGACCACGGGTCGTGCCAAACGCTGGCTATATCGCTTGACCAACCCAGCTTTTACAGCAGGGAATTGATAGCCTGTAACCCATGTTTTGGTTTTCTTTTCTTCGTGTAAGGTATATTGCCCCGACTTAAAACCTTCAAAGGCAATCTCATTATTACGATAATAGACATATTTCAGCCGATCAAAATTATAACGCCCACGATTGACCATTAAATCTTTTGCCCAATAATTCGGATTGCGCTTATAGGTAATACTGCGCCCTGCATCAATACGCTCAATTAAATAAGGACCTGAGCCTAAAATCGGCTGTAGCGTAATTCGAGTAAAATCTTTATTTTTCCAATCCAATTTGGAATAAATGGGTAAACTGGCCACAATCAGTGGCATTTCCTTGTTCTTACTCGACTTAAAAATAAATTTAACTTGTGATTTGGATAGGACTTCTGTTTTCGCCAAATTGGACAAATACATCTGCAAGCCTAAATTGGCTTTGCTTTGATAGGCATCAAAACTGAATTTAACATCCTCAGCAGTCACAGGCGTTCCATTGCTAAAACGCGCCTGAGGATTCAAATGAAAAATAATAAATTGCGGATTTACAGGATCAAATGTGACTTGATCTGCCAATAACGGATACATCACCCCAGATTCATCTAAGGAATTATCCATTAAGGTATCAAATAGATAATTTACGCCCTCTGTTGCACTGCCTTTGCCATTCATGCTGTTGAGATTATCAAAAGTACCATTTGCCGCAGTGCTGATATATCCCCCTTTGAGTGCCTGTGGGTTGGCATAAGGCATTGCCTTAAGCTTGGTATATTTGGGCTGACCATGTACAGCAATATACGGTGTCGTCTGCAAAGCCGACCACACCTGCTGTGTCACCATACCACTGCTTAAACACAGCAATAGCATGGCAACTTTTTGGCTCGTTAAACGAACTATCGACATATTAGATGAACGAATTAAAGATTCGGAACTTTAATCACATCACCAATTTTTAACTGTGCTGATGGCTTCAAATCATTCATTTCAGCCAAAGCACTCGCCTCAACACCATAACGTGCAGCCAAGCGAATCAGATTATCACCTGATTTCACCTTATATTCTTTCACCGTTTTCGGAATCAGAATGGTTTGACCAACCTGTAAGCCAGTACGCGAACTTATGTCATTTAAACTTGCCAATTCAGCAACTGAAATACCCGTACGACTCGCAATTGCATTCAACGACTCACCCGATTTTACTGTATATTTTTCAGCATCTTTACTGCTTGCACTGCTCTTTTTCACAGTTGCATCAGCTTTGGTCGTGGTCTTGCTCGGCAAATCACCTTCAACTTTTAAACGCTGCCCAATACGAACCGAAGCGTTAGTTGATAGGTCATTTAATGCTGCCAAATAACTCAACTGTAAGTGATATTTTTTGGCAATACTGCTTAAGGTCTCACCTGATTTCACTACATGCGTGTCTTTTGTAGCTATTGTACTTTCAACTTGCTGTTCAATCTCAGGAACTTCACCTGTGAGTTTTAATCGCTGCCCAACACGAACATTGGCATGACGACTCATGCCATTTAAGGTCGCTAAATTGGCTTGGTTTAAATTGTATTTACTGGCAATAGCGGACAAACTATCTCCTGACTGCACCACATAATTTTCTGGCACAGTAGAACCTGCTGGCACTTTAATGGTTTGCCCAACATAAACACCACTGTTGGTTGAAATCTTATTCAGTTCCGCCAAATCACTGAGCGACATTTTCGACTGTGACGCAATGCTATATAGCGTATCGCCACGCTGAACTTTATAGGTTTCAGTTTTAATGTTGGTCTCAACATTTGGACTGTCTACTTTTACCGTGATATTTTTTTCCGAGGTCGATGCATCCTGATTTACGGTATTGATCGGAACATTGATTTTTTGCCCAAGCATTAAATTGCTACCTGCATTTAAGCCAGGGGTCAGTTCTGCCAACTCTTGATTAGACAAAGCATAACGCTCAGCAATCAATTTTAAATACTCACCGCGTTTCACCACGTAAGATTTAGTTTTAATACTGCTCTTTGCCGTGGTTTTTTCAGTCAACTTCTTCACTGTGGTTAAACCACTGTCTTTTAAGGACAATTTCTGACCCACAAACAGACCACTGGTCACGGTCAAATCATTATAGTCCGCCAACTGCTTCACTGATAAACCAAATTGATTCGCCACACCGGTCAAATTGTCATTGGCTTGCACCACATAACTGTCGGGTTTGCTATTGGCACTATTAGAAGGGCGATCTTGCGCAACGGGTTTAGCATCATATAAATAAATACTGGTGCCCACAAATAACATTGCATTCGGATCAATCTGATTCCATTTGGCAATATCGCGCCAGTTCACGCCATTTTTCATTGCGATCGTTGCCAAGGTATCACCTGGCAGAACCGTATAAGTGGTACGTTTACCTTTAGGCGGCACCACCACCACTTCAGATGCGGTTTTCACATAGTTCTTATCTTTATTCAGTTGGGCTTCTTCTGAGTCCAACTTGGTATTGTCGGTTACCGATTTTGGATAAGCAAAACCTTTGGTTAACTCTTTACCTTGTTGCTCTGCGACAGATTGACTGGTCTGAATTGCGGTCAGTTTAATCTTACCATCATAAGGATCAACAATTTCTGTGCCTTGCGGTGCAATCTGTTTGATCTCTGCAACCACTTGTTCTTGTTCAGCCTTAGTTGCCACAGGTTGTAAGACCTGATCGACAGTTTTGCGGGCATCCTCAGCTTGAACCGCTGCCATAATCTGCTCACGTTCCACCGCAGAAATTGGTGGTTCCACACTTACAGGCTTCACATCTTTAGCAGGTATGACGGCAACAGGAATACGTGGCGCGCTCGGTACAATTGTACTCGAAGCAAAAGCAGCCAATGCATCTGCACCACGTGGTGTCGTGGATAAAGGACGCCCTGTGTTCGTTGTCACTGAAGTGGTGGTCTTAGTGTCTGTGGTTTTAAGGTTATTACTTGCAACCAAAGCAGGTGGAGTCGCTTTACTTGGTGTGATCACCGTTGCAGTCGAACTATTATTCGTAATAGGTGCAGTACTTGCCCATAAACCGCCTGAGTTCGATTGTAATTTAGATAACTTGGCATCAATCGATGGACTAATATCCGCAGGGATCAAAATACGCATTGGGCTGCTACTATCAATCTGATCACCACGATGACCCGGATTGAGTGCATACAATTCAGCACGACTTAAACCTGTAACCGCAGCAATATCATTTAAGTTCGCAGGCCCCACACTAATTTCTCTAAAGTGCGGTCGGTTGGCAATCGGGGGTAATGTCACCCCATAAGCATTCGGATTCTTAATAATCTGTGCCACTGCCAAGAAACGTGGCACATAGTTCATAGTTTCTTGTGGTAAACGTAAAGACCAGTAATCGGTTGGCAATCCAGCCTCACGGTTACGGTTAATCGCCTGTTGAATTCGACCCGGACCTGCGTTATACGCTGCCAAAGCCAACTCCCAAGAACCAAACTGGTTATACAGACTCCCTAAGAATTCATAAGCTGCACGGGTAGATTCGACCACATCGCGACGACCATCATACATACCCGACTGTTTTAATCCATAAATACGACCGGTACTTGGAATAAACTGCCAAAGTCCTGCCGCCGCCGCACTACTGGTTGCTGCTGGGTCATAAGAACTTTCAATAATTGGTAATAGCGCAAGTTCAGTCGGCAAACCACGACGCTCGGCTTCTTTTACTGTGTGATAAAGATAACGTGATGCACGCGCACTTAAACGCTCAATATAGGGTTGTCGAGAGACGAACCAACTGCGCTGTGCTTCAATACGCGAATCCCAGTGATTGAGATCCATTTTAAAACCGACGGTCATGCGCTTCCAAACATCACCATGTTTTAAAATAAGCAGACGATCGCCTTCTACAGCACGCATATCGGTGGCAGATAAAAGATCTTCCAAAGAATCTAAACTATTTGCATCTAAATAATTCGAGCCAACCTGTTTTGATGCAGCAGCCTTGGTTGCACTCTGGCTCGATGCACAACCTGTGGTTAATCCTAATGCTGCAAGTGCAGAGCCCAATACAGTAATCTTAAATAATGTCGGAACCGAGGGCTGCCACAAGAACGTGGTTGGTTTATACATAAAAAAATCCAAACAACTCGTATAAAATTTATTTTTAGCACTGCCATTGTAGTGAAGCACGGCAGAGACTCAAGGCAATAATTTAGCGCGATTCCATGATAAATGTTACAAGAAATTAAAATTTAACCATGTAATACACTCCCAAAGCACAAATGCGTTATACAATATAAGATTGGATTCGCTTCTGTTAACTTTCTTTGCTGGCTGGATGACCCTTTATGTCTGAAACAATTACGCTCTATGTCGATGGCGCTTGTCGTGGAAATGGTAAGGATGGCGCACTCGGAGGTTGGGGAGCTTATATCGTTACAGCAACCGAAGAACGCAAAGTTTTTGGTGGAGAAACACATACCACCAACAACCGCATGGAATTGACCGCGGCAATTGAAGGCGTGCTCGCTTGTCCAAAATCAGCCAAGTTAATTATCTGGACTGACTCCAACTATGTCAAACAAGGCATAACTGAATGGATTCATGGCTGGAAAAAGAAAAACTGGAAAGATGTCAAAAATCCAGATTTATGGCAAAAACTCGATAGCGTTTGCCAAGGTCGAGACATCGAATGGAACTGGATTAAAGGTCATGCAGGTCACCCAGGTAATGAAATGGCAGATCAACTGGCGAATTTAGGCGCTGATCAAACCACAAAAAATTTAACAGCAGCAATAGAAAACAACACTGAAGATAAAAAAAAAGCTGAATCCGACTGGCTTTTTGACGACCCTTTCGGACTAGATTTTGCTGGAGAAGAAGCTGAACCTGTAGAACCTGAATATATTGAAGACGAAGTTGCTGAATCCAACATTCCTGTAGAAACGCTTCAAGATTCACAAAAACAAACTACAAAGACACATCCACATATTGTGATTACTCCTGCAACCGTTGAGGCCATTGGTCCTCGTCAGTTAATTCTGGATACCGAAACCACAGGTTTCTATTTTCAGGACAGTGATCGCATTATTGAAGTCGGCGCGATTGAAATGATCAATCGCAAACTCACAGGCAGCTCCATCCATATTTATATCAATCCTGAAAAAGAAGTCGGTGACTCGGTCAATGTCCACGGCATTACCGATGAGTTTTTAACAGATAAACCAAAATATGCAGAAATTGCAGATGTCTTATTTGACTACTTAAAAGGCGCCGAGATTATTGCGCATAACGCGACCTTCGATATGAACTTCTTAAATATGGAGTTTAAACGTACAGGTCATGGTGCACTCTCTGATGTCTGCGAAGTCACAGATACTTTAGCGATGGCAAAAAGCAAACATCCTGGACAGAAGAACTCCTTGGATGCTTTGGTACGACGCTATGAAATCGCGCAACGCGATCGTACTTTCCATGGTGCATTGCTCGATGCTGAAATTTTAGCAGACGTCTATTTGGCGATGACGGGCGGACAAGTGTCATTTGATATCGATGCGCTATCACAAAGTGAACAGCAACAAGGCGCAAGTGGACGACGCCAAGTTGATGAAACAGGCTTAGCCGTCATTTTACCTTCCGAAGCAGAATTGGCCGCACATGAGACTTGGGTCAAACAAATTGAGGAAAAACAGGGCAAATCTTGCTTTTTTTCAAAATAATTTCTACAGATTCTGTTATTTTTTGTATTTAAACTTTGGGGACATCAGTTATAGTTAAATACAAGAAATAACGCTCTAACTCAACCAAACATAAACAGATAATACATTAGGAAAGGTGCAGATAAATGTCTTACCAAACCTCTATTCATTTTGATCCTACGGCCTTACTGATAATAAAAAATGAGGTTGATAACTCGATCAAGTTAGTTGAGTCTGCCGTCAGTACCTTAGCAGAGGATCATACGCTACCATTTGGTATTGATGATGCGCTGAATCAATTTGAACAATGTGCTCAAGTTCTAGTCTTAATTGATATGCCAAACTTAGGACAAATTGCTCAATACGCTGCGGAACTCATGCGTAAAATCATGGCAAATCCTGAAAATATCAACACACAGGACGTGGTCGCGCTCAGTGAAGGCACGACCATGCTAAAACGCTATATTGAGTTTATCTGCCTGCGTGAAGTCAATATTCCTCAATTCCTACTCGATACTTTAAATCGCTTAGAACTGGCTTTGGGCAAACCGCTGACGCATGAAGGTCAACATCTTGAATCACTGCTGAACTGTATAGAGCCTAACTTCCAGTTACCTCATATTCCAACCCTAGAAAAGTCAGAATATGTACACCGCTTATATAAACTCGCCTTGAACAAATTGCTCCAGCAACAAAAAACCGAACTTGATTTACAAGCAATTCGCATTGTGGGCACTTATTTAGCGGGTTTAGCCAACCAATTACCAAGTCAACAATACTGGGGACTGGTTCATGTAGCATTTAATCAAATTGACAATCTGCTATTCACAGATGCACGTTTACGTAGTCTGATTGAGATTGAACGCAATATGGCAGCTTTTTTCAAAGCACCAGAAAATTTCAATGCGAGTCTGAAAGATTTATCGAATATTCTCAGTTTATGTATTAGCCAAGAAGATGACTCGACTCAAAGCATCCGTGAGCAACTAAATATTGGTGAAGATGCCTTAACAGACACGCAACTCCAAGTGTTTAGCCGTCATCTTTATGGTCCAGATTTCAATACCATGCACACCATTAGCGAACTTGTGACCAATGAAATGGCACAGATCCGCAATGAAATTGAATATAACTACCAAACCATGTCGCCTGAAAAAACGCAAGAATTACAGGCAAAAATTAAGGAATTGGCCAATATATTCAAAGTCTTAAATTTGAATGAAGCATATCAAGACTTATCACGTCAGTTTGAAGTACTGAATCAAAGTGATGTATTAAAAGACGAAAACTTTGCTCAACAATTAATGAAAAGCATTATATCTGCCATAAATTCAATTGGGGTATTAGAGCGTCACCATACTTCCAATCGCTTACAACATCGCGTAAATAACTTGAATGTTTCTCTAGATCGTCTAGATGAAGCCCATGATGCGTTACTGAATGAAACCAAAACATTGGTTGATCACGCTGCTGCTGCGTTAATTCAATATCGTCAAAATCAATTCTTGGGTGCGTTAGGCAATCTATCTACACAACTCAGTGAAATCAGCGGTGCTTTACTCTTCCTGAATACCAATGAAGGTCAGCAAGCATTAAAAAATGCTGCGCAATTTGTGCAACAAAAAATTGAAGCTTCAAGCAGTATTTCTGAACAAGAAATCAACTACATTTTAGATACTCTAGCGAGTGCCGAAATGATGATTGATAATTTGAAGAACAAACAGCCTGTATTACATTCGATGTTTGATGTAGCATTGAGCAGCAGCCAAAAACTTAATGCCGAAGTAGTCGCCTAATGTCAGAATTATCACTTGCCTATATTTTTCATCAACAACAACTACTAGTTGATGAACATCTGCAACTGCCTAAAGTTGAGCATTTGGCAAGTGATCTGCACTTACACACGGGCAATACCGTCATTGCCCGTGATCTACAAGCCCATGAAAGCATTCCGCGTGGACTACAATTGGTGCCTATTCGTCAACTGTTGACTCAATGGACCACCAAGCAGTTTGAACAGGCCAGTCGTGCCATGCAGCTCTTAGAATGGCGTCGCAACCATAAGTTCTGTAGTCATTGCGGACATGAAACACAGGTTCATGCAACTGAATATGCCATGATCTGCCCTGATTGCCATTATCATCAATATCCACGGGTACAACCTTGTGTTATTACGGTAATTACACGCGGGGAAGATGAAATTCTTTTAGCAAAAAATGCCCAAAATACCAACAATATGTATGGTCTGATTGCAGGTTTTGTTGAAGTTGGTGAAACCCTAGAAGATGCAGTACGTCGTGAAACTGAAGAAGAAGTCGGCTTAAAACTCAAAAATATTCAATATTTAGCGAGCCAGCCATGGCCCTTCCCAAGTAATTTAATGATTGCCTTCCGTGCTGAATATGCAGCAGGCGCTATTCAATTACAAGAAGAAGAAATCAGTGACGCGCAATTTTTCAAATTTGACCAACTCCCTCAAATTCCCTTCAAAGGAAGTATTGCGCATGCCATGATTATGCATGTGACGCAAGGACACCCAGTTGCCGATGACACCCATCTATGGCTTTAAGGCTTCCTCAAGGGAAATCAAAATCTGTTCTTTGGTTTCAAAATAACGGTTGAATAAACTGGATACTGATCCCATCACAGTAATGTGACCTGTGCGTGGAATCACTATCATTTTGCTGTGATTGCCTTTTTCTTTTAGTACTCGGTCAAAATCTTCAGTATTGTTGTGTCCCACAATCTGGTCATTTTCTGCCATCAGCAAATAATGCTTAATGCTATTCGATGCCACAAAGTAATACGGCATGACTTGCTGAAAAGGAACACTTTGATCAAATGCTTCGGCACACAGCGGATCACCCTTATAATCAAAATGATACGGACCTGCTACCCCGATAATGGCACGGATTTGCGCACGACATTGCAATTCATACTGCTGCGGATGATACACCGCCGACATGACATTAAATGCCCCTGCCGAATGTCCCATAAGCACTACATTGTCGGTACGAATAGCCAACTTTTGCTGATGCAAACTCAAAAAGTTGAGTGCAAGGGTTAAATCGTCTACATAGCTCGGGAAAATGTATTGTGGCGCAAGATGATAGTTAATGACTGCCACATCATAACCTTCACGGGCAAAAGCTTCCCCCACAAACCGATATGAACTTTTATCGCCATGTGTCCAAGCACCACCATGCACAAAGATAATTAAAGGTTGATTCAACTGTGCTTTATGCGTTTTGAATAAATCGAGACGATGACGTGCCTTTAAACCATACGCAATATTTTCATGCAGTGTATATCCCTCACGCGGTGTGAGTTGATTTAATGCATAACTGCCAACATCGTAGATGCGAAAGTCTCGAACAAAGTCTTTCGCATTACCTACGGTGTCATTTAACTGTTTAATCCAATATTCGGATTTATTGAACATTCGTCGGTTCTACCTGATCTGGGTCAATAGCTACAGGCGTTTGAACTTCAGGCTGCGCATTGCTTGCGACTGGGCTTACAAAACTAGAATTTATCGACTTCTGTCCTTGATCGACATTATCAACCAATGTCACGATTTTAGTTACATTACCCACTTGCTGTAACACGTTGTTTAAATCATTGATTTCAGCATTATTCAAACGCCCCATCACGTACAACACACCATCCTCTGTATGTACACGGACTTTACTGTCAGAAACTACGGTTGCTTTCATAATCAAGCCACGAGTATTTGCTGTTGCAGAAGCATCCTGCATGATGGTGTTATATCCAATTTTATCACCCAAGGTAATAAAATTATGCACATTTTTTACGTCACTCATCGCACGGACATTGTCTTCAGCCAGTTGTTTTAAATGCTGATCTGGGACTTGCCCTGTCAATAAAACATTACCATAAAAACTTTCGATATTGACGCGCGATTGTTTAAAACGAGAATCTAATTTATATAAATTAATGTTCGCTGTACGTTCAATTGAGGAATCAATAAATACCTGACCCAATGAGCGTACCCCACTTTCAGTTCCAACGGGTGCAGTCCCTGTACCACCCGAAATAAAACTCGCACAGCCTGATAAACTTAGACCTGCGACACAAAGCACTGTCATTGCAATACGATTCAACACTCAGCAAGACTCCTCACTTATTTCATTCATTTTCTATAGCATTTATGCTTCCTGTTCCTTCAGAGATTAATGAACTCTGAATCAAAAGTAAAAGCATTTTCTATCCATTGCAGATCATAAGTGAAACTTGAAAAGTCATACTGTACTGTTTTTGCAAATTGTTGATAGAAATCAAAACAAATTACATCAAATCGACAATAGAACTGCTGATATTCGGGATATTGGTTAAGAAAGCACAACGCTGTTTTGATAAGTTTACGCTGTTTCGAAAGTGACACCACTTCATTGGCATGGGCATAACGGGTCAAAGCGCGTGCCTTCACTTCAACCAAAAGCAATTCTTCGCCTTGTTGCACCACCAAATCTAGCTCACCATATCGGCTATGATAATTTCTTTGCACAAGCTGAAAACCCTGCTGTTGCAAAAGGGTTAAAGCTTGTTGTTCTGCCCAATCTCCCAAAGCTTGCGATGTTGTTTTAAGATTCAATTTTTCTTCCATTCAATAAAACCTACTCATTTCTTGTTGTAATGCAATGAATACCTAGCTTTTTTATATATGTTTATTCTAGTGCAAGCATAGATCTAATCTCAAATGTATATCATCAATTCAAGCAATTAGAACATTACGATCTGCCTTTTCTAAAATATGCCAAGTTTCAAATACTATTCGTTTACATAACAGCATTGAATATAAGATCTTCACAGAATCTAATTCGCGTCTGAGCAATGGATTCAGGTAGAATGCATGTATTCTCACGCGTCCTGGGATCCTAACTCCCTACCACTTACATCGCGTCATTCTTTTCTTAATTCTATTTTTGGCATGGAGACTTCACATGAGTGCTCAGTTATTTGTTATAGCAACCCCTATTGGGCACTTAGATGACATGACGTTTCGTGCTATTGAAACCCTAAAATCAGTGAGTATTATTGCAGCCGAAGACACCCGTACCTCTGCACAATTGCTCAAGCATTTTAATATCTCTACCCCCCTTACCGCATGTCATGATCACAATGAAAGCAATAAAATTGATATGTTAGTGCAACGTCTGTTAAAAGGCGAAAATATGGCATTGATTAGTGATGCAGGTACACCTTTAATTAGTGATCCTGGGTTCAAACTGGTCCGTGCAGCCCAAGAACATGGCATTCGTGTGATTCCAGTTCCGGGTGCATGTGCTGCAATTGCGGCCTTAAGTAGCGTGGGTTTGCCAAGTGATCGTTTTAGTTTCGAGGGTTTTTTATCCTCTAAAGCTTCACAACGTTTATTGCAACTTGAAAAGTTGAAAGATGAGACTCAAACCCTAATTTTTTACGAAGCACCTCATCGAATTTTAGAATCTGTAAAAAACATGGCTGAAGTATTTGGTGCAGACCGCCCAGTGGGTTTTGCTCGAGAAATTACCAAAACCTTTGAAACCATTCGCAAAATGACTTTGGGTGAATTGGTTCAATTTATTGAGTCTGATCATAATCAACAAAAAGGTGAAATCGTGTTGGTGGTGGGTGGTGCAACCCAGGAAAAAGACATGGAACAAGAGAAATTAGACCAACTGCTCACACGTCTTTTACAGGATTTATCAGTCAAAGCAGCATCACAACTGGCTGCGGACTTAACTGGGATTAAGAAAAAAGTGGCTTATCAACGTGCCTTAGAGTTGACTGCACAGTAAAACTGAAGCTTGAATGCTGAACAAATAAAAAACCACTCTCATGAGTGGTTTTTTATACTGCCAAGTTAGTCGTGTGCAGACTCATCTGGCGGAACTTCAGTAATACGTCCACCACGCGCCAAGAATGCAGCCACTTCATCTTCTAAAGCTTCACGTTGCTTCTTCTTTGCAGTCACGGTTAATGTTTCTGCCTCAGCAACATCACCATCAGAAGCACCTTCTACTTCATCTGATGCACCTTTTTCGGCAGCCTTTGCCTCATCCTCATCTACAGCAGAGTCTTCTGCATCATCATAATCATTCATATCCGTCATCTTAATCTCCCCGCAATGACTTCCAAATACTTCGTTTCGAATCAATTTCGAATTACGATGAAATTTATCAATCTAAATCGCTTTCGCATAGTACTTAATACAAAAAAATCGTATCTTTTTTAATCAAATTCGTAATCAGATTTAACTAAATGCCTAAAAATTATCTATTTAAACCTAATTTGCATAACGGGTATTTTTTAATGTCTGCAAACCGTTAGCCTGCATCATAAAAGCATCTTTCAATACGGGCTGTTGTTCAACTTGTTTTAAGCCAAAATTACGCGCCCAAATAATGGGGAAAAAATCTGTAGTTTCTAACCAGCCAATTGCAGACATGCTATGCATCATGGCGTCATTTTGACCTTTACGACAATGTTCATAACGCTGCAATGTTTGTTCATGTGCCCACACCCCACGCGAAAAATCATGCAATAAGGCATCACACAGTACCGCAGCATCTAAACAACCAATATTCACCCCTTGCCCTGCCAATGGATGAATCACATGTGCCGCATCTCCAATCAAAGCCAATCCTGAAGTCACATACTGCTGCGCAGCTCGTGCTTTCAACGGAAACATCGCCCGTGGGGTCGCTTCTAACACCTCACCCAACATATGCTGACTTTCACGTGTCAGCAGTTGTAAAAAGGCAGAGTCATCCAGTGCAGTATATTCCTCGGCATAATCATCGGGCAAAGTCCAAACAATGGACTGCCAATGACCATCTTGCTCGGGTTTTAAGCTTGCCATCGGTAAAAATGCCAAAGGACCCGTTTCCAAGAAAATTTGACGTGCAACATGCTGATGCGGCTGTGCAGTACGAATAGCACAAGTCACGCCGGCCTGACGATAATCCAATACATCCAGATCAATAAATGCCTGTTCGCGCACAAAAGAGTTGGCACCATCGGCACCGATCACCAATTTAGTTGTTAATTGCATGCCATCCGCTAGATGAATATGCCAAACACCAACGCCACGTTCTACACGCGTGACTTTGACTTGTGTTCGATAGTCGTTAACTTCACTCAACATGCGTTTTTGAATGGCTAAATTCAAAATACTTGGCTCGACCATTGAACCTAAGGCTTGCTCGGCAGCTGGAGCTTTCTGGCTAGCGTGTCCAAAGTTAATTTCACCATAGCCATTTTTATTCCAGACCTGCATACCACTATAGGGCATTTGACGCGCCAATAACTCCCAAACTTTTACCGTCTTGAGCAAATGAATGGTCGCTTGGCTCAGTGCCAATACACGTGGATTAGCAACCGCTAAAACCTTACTCTCATCCAAAATAGGTGCAGCATCTAGAACCGTGGCTTGTACCCCACCTTGAGCCAGTAACAAGGCAGTCAATCCACCGACTAAACCACCACCGACAATGACAACATCTAAAACTTGGCTCATGCTTTTAGTCCCATTGCGTAAGTGGCCACCAATGGTTTAATACCTGGGATTAAATCAAATGCGATGAGTCCTGTATTGCGTAATAACTTCAACATTGGATTTTGATTGCTAAAACCTCGCACCACACTGTCACAGAACTTAATTACACGTTGCTGGTCTTTTAAGCGGGCTTGTTCATATTCAAGTAAAATACTTGGCTCACCGAGGTCAGCACCTGCACTCTGTTGTGCTTCTAAATAACGCAGCAATACATAGGCATCACGCATACACAGGTTAAAACCTTGTCCTGCAACGGGATGAATGGTATGTGCAGCATTTCCCATCAGCACCACACGACCCACTGCCTGCTTTTCGGCTAACACTTGTGACAACGGATAACTAAAACGCTTGCCGGTTTTTTGGAATTTACCTGCACGGTCACCATAGGTTTGCTGCAAGGCATCTAAGAAATGTTGATCATTTTCTTCACCCAACCATTCTTGCTCGGTGCCCTTTTTCACTGGCCAAACCACTGAACGGCGATATTCACCCGGTAAAGGTAGCAAAGCCAATGGACCAAGTGGACTAAAACGCTCAAAGCCAATATGTTGATGCGGTTTCGAGGTTTGTACAGTGGTGACAATCGCCACTTGATCATAATCGTGCTCAGATACACCTATGCCCAAGGCTTGACGACAGAACGAATCTCGACCATCGGCTGCAATCACTAACTTGGCTTGTAGTTGTAACTGTTCTTCACCACGTCGTGCTTCAATATAAGCATGCTCTGCATCTTGGGTAAGTGACATGACCTGTACACCATCAATCAACTCAATCAATGACTGTTGGCGAACTTGAGTCAGTAACACACGCCCTAACCACGCATTTTCAATGACTTGCCCAAAGCTTTCGACTTTTTCTTGCTCTGCAAGTAGACGAGCCTTACCAAAGCTGCCCTGTTCGGTAATATGCACTTGTAAAATTGGTGTTGCATGTTGTTGTAGGTCTTGCCATAAACCCAGTTCTTGATAGATTTGCACGCTACGGCGCGACAAAGCGCTGTTTCGTGCATCGAAACTGGAGTGATACGGTGCAAGATTGATGTCATCATAATTGGGGTATTTGATGGCTTCGAGCAGTTTGACTGCAATATTCGCTTTCGCCAACATGAGTGCCAGACTCAGTCCGACCATTCCACCACCGACAATGACGACTTCTTGCTGCATGCTTGTATCCTTTTTATGGCGTATTCGAAGGAAGAAACCTCAAAATACCTATAAGTTTTAATGGATTTTATATTACATCAAAGTGTTTTATTTTTATAATGAAATGGATGCTTTTACGTACTATCAAGGCAAAGGGTCCTGCCATAATTTTGAGAATGAGCTTTGTGTCTATTCTGTAAAAATTTATTTAAAAAACTGTTTAGATCAACTTATCAAATTTATGCAACTTTGACCGAGTTGCAATCGTGGAACGTGAATAATCATGAAAAAGCCCAATCAGTGAGAATTGGGTCTGCAAGCTAAAGTATAAGATATTGAATTATAAAAGCTAATTATAAGAATTTCGTATGAGGTGTATTATGTTAATTTTAAAAATCATACTCACGACGTAGATAGATCCATCCCCAATTTCCACACTTATCTAAAATAGCTTCAGATGATGGTGTTATTTCTAAAGTAAGTAAAAAATCTGTTATTTCATTATGAATATCTGCCAAAACTTCTGTATTAGCTATCTCCATTTCTTCTTCTTCTGATAATGTACTGTCGAAGAATATTATTGTCTCAATAATTTTACCTTTATGATCATAATTAAATGTTATGCCACGCATTTTTTTGCTAGCTCTACCAAGTAAACTATAAAAAGTTGAAGCTCCTACTCGTTGAAATAGCGGAAGATTTTTTTGTCTGTTAATTTGAATTTCATTTATTAACATTTATTAATTTCCTTAAAAATATAGCTATTATTTAACATAATGATTACCATCCGAAAATACAAATTTCAACTAAATATCAATTATTTAAAAATTTAAACACCACTAAAAATTCACAAAATTCCGACTTTGAAACAAGTCGATAGTTTATTCCTAATTTTTATTTTTTTTCGCAAAGCCAATACGAAAACACACCTATTTTAATGTGGCTTAAACTTCAAACATGAATTTTACTCACTTTAGGTTGAGACTAAATCATTTTTATTCATGTTGAGATTGCGGTATAAATTACACCATTCAAGCAATTTAGATTTAATCTCAAAAATTAGGATGACAATCACCATGAGTAAAGAGTTTGCATGTTCAATCAAACGCATTCGTTTTGATGAAAACTATCAACCAGCAGATAGCACACGCCTAACGACTAACTTTGCTAACTTAGCACGTGGTGAAAGCCGTGAGCAGAATCTACGTAATACGCTTCGAATGATTAACAATCGTTTTAATGCTTTAGCACAAACAGATAACCCGAATGGTGATCGTTATTCCCTTGAAATTGACATTATTTCTGCGGATTTAGATATTGAAGGCAATGGTCAAACTTTCCCCATTATTGAAATGCTGAAAAGCACCATTACCGATCATCATACCCAGCAGCGTATTGAAGGCATGATTGGCAATAGCTTCTCATCTTATGTACGTGACTACGATTTTAGTGTGGTGCTGAAAGAACACAATAAAGAGAACTCGACGTCATACGCACCAGAAGGTTTTGGTGATTTACATGGCAAGCTTTATCAATACCTCGTCAACTCAGAGACTTTTAAAGCAGAATTTAATCAACAGCCTGTGATTTGCTTGAGTGTTTCAACAGCGAAGACCTATCACCGCACGACCAATGAGCATCCGATTTTAGGGGTTGAGTATAAACAAGATGCATACTCACGTACTGATGAGTATTTCCATAAAATGGGCTTACAAGTTCGCTTCTTTATGCCAAAAGGTAGTGCTGCACCTTTAGCATTCTATTTTGCAGGTGATTTACTGCGTGATTACACCGATTTTGAATTGATGAGTGCGATTAGCACCATGGAAACGTTCCAAAAAATTTATCGCCCTGAAATTTACAATGCAAATTCATCGGCGGCACAAGTTTATCAAGCAAGTCTAGAGTACCCAGATTACTCATTAACACGAATCGTCTATGACCGTGTTGAACGTGGTCAGCTCGCAGTCAAGCAAGGCAAATGGACGGAAGAGAACTTTATCAAGCCTTATCAAAACATCCTTGAGCAATGGGCGGCCAATTACAACGCAGACCGTAACGCTGCTTAATTTAACTGAAATAGAATATTGAAATAGAGATTTAAAATGGCAATTTTATTACCCACATCAACAGCTGGCAGCTTACCTAAGCCTTCTTGGCTTGCTGAGCCTGAGAAACTGTGGTCCGCATGGAAACTTGAAGGTGAAGAACTGCTTCAAGCCAAGCGCGATGCTTTAAGCTTATCTTTACATGAACAGTTGCAAGCAGGTATTGATATTGTTTCTGATGGTGAGCAAACGCGTCAGCACTTTGTGACCACTTTTATTGAACATCTTGAAGGTGTCGATTTCGAAAAACGTGAAACAATGCGAATTCGTAATCGTTACGATGCCAGTGTGCCATCTGTTGTGGGTGAAGTATCTCGTAAGCAACCTGTATTTGTTAATGATGCCAAGTTTTTACGTAGCCAGACCACACAGCCAATTAAATGGGCACTACCTGGTCCAATGACCATGATTGATACATTATTTGATGGCCATTATAAGAGCCGTGAAAAATTGGCTTGGGAATTTGCCAAAATCCTCAACCAAGAAGCTTTAGAGTTAGAAGCAGCAGGCGTTGACATTATCCAGTTTGATGAACCCGCATTTAATGTATTCTTTGATGAAGTGAATGACTGGGGTATTGCAACTTTAGAACGCGCGCTTGAAGGTTTGAAATGTGAAACTGCGGTACACATTTGCTATGGTTACGGTATTAAAGCCAATACTGATTGGAAACAAACTTTAGGCAATGAATGGCGTCAATACGAAGAATCATTCCCTAAACTGCAAAAATCTAAGCTTGATATTATTTCACTCGAATGTCAAAACTCGCGTGTGCCGATGGATTTGATTGAACTAATTCGTGGTAAAAAAGTCATGGTTGGTGCGATTGATGTGGCAACTAACACGGTTGAAACGGCAGAAGAAGTGGCCAATACACTGCGTAAAGCATTGCAATTTGTCGATGCAGATAAACTCTATCCTTCAACCAACTGCGGTATGGCGCCTTTGGCACGTGAAGTGGCACGCGGTAAACTCAATGCGTTAAGCGCAGGTGCTGAAATCATTCGTAAAGAACTTTCGGCTTCATACGCAGTAAGCGCGTGATGTGAAAGGGCTATCCATTTGATAGAATGGGTAGCCCGCATTCCAGTTAAAAGCATGCGTCGGTTCTACTCGGGACTCGTTCAGATCATCTACCGATGCAACCAAATCGCGTGATATAGCCAAATCTAAACAAAATGTACGGCTCAATTTAGGAATAGTGTGATGATTGAAGCAACAGACTTTAGAAATGCAATGTCTTTGTTAACCAGTGCAGTCAGTGTAGTAACCACGGCTGGCATGTCTGATCGTCATGGATTCACTGCATCAGCCGTGTGTAGTGTGACGGACACCCCACCGACATTATTGGTCTGTATGAATAAAGCGTCTCGGTCACATGCACATTTTGTCGACAATAAAATTCTCACCGTGAATGTTTTAGGTGCACAGCATCAGCATATTTCGAATGTCTTTGCATCTAAAATGACGTCTGAAGAGCGTTTTAAACACGGCGTTTGGACAGAACTAGAAACCGGTGCACCCGTTTTAAAGGATGCTTTGGTCAATTTTGATTGTGAGATTGATGACATTCAAGAAGTTGGAACACATACAGTTTTTATGTGTCGTATTGTCGCGATTCAACAAAGCCAACATGAGCAAAGTTTGGTGTATTTTAATCGGGCTTATCATCAGGTGGGGCAAACGGAAAACGCTTAAATAACAGTTTTTCGATAGAATATATCTCGAAGAAAACCACTGCAAAAAATAAAAAAAGCCAATCATAAGATTGGCTTTCATATTATTGATGCTTAAGCCATCAAAGCTTCAATCTCTGCAATCGATTTTACAACGCCTTTGGTTAAAACCAGTGGCCCATTGGCAGTTGCAACGACATCATCTTCAATACGAATACCAATCCCACGCCATTTTGCATCCACTGTTTCATCATCTGGTGCAATATAAAGACCCGGTTCAATCGTTACAACCATCCCTTCTTCATAGGCACGCCATTCCCCTGCTTGTTTGTATGCACCAACGTCATGCACATCCATACCTAACCAGTGTCCCGTACCATGCATATAAAACTGATGGTAAGCTTCGGTTTCAATAATCTGTTCAATATCACCCTGCATCAGACCGAGTGCTAACAAACCCTCAACCAAAATACGCACTGCAACGTTATGTGGTTCTTTATAGGAGTTGCCAATTTTGACCGCGTCAATTGCTGCAAGCTGCGCGTTTAATACAATTTCATATAATGCTTTTTGTTCAGGACTAAACTTACCATTGACTGGAAAAGTACGAGTAATATCTGATGCATATAACTCATATTCACACGCTGCATCAATCAGAACTAAATCACCATCTTTCAATTCTTGGTTATTTTCAACATAGTGCAAAATACAGGCATTGGCACCCCCACCCACAATACTGTTATATGCAGGAACACAACCCTGTTGACCAAACACATAATTTAGTTCGGCTTCCAAAGCATATTCCATCATACCGGCACGCACAGTTTGCATGGCACGGGTATGTGCTTGTGCACTAATATTCGATGCAATTTGCATCAATTCAATCTCTTGTGGTGTTTTAAATAGACGAATTTCATCTAAGATGCGATCCAGTTGTATCACTTGCGCTGGCGATTCATTGCCACGGCGTTGCTGTGCATCTGCCTGTTGAATCCATTTACTCACACGGACATCAAACTCAGAACTGTGTCCAATGCGATAGAATAATTTCTGTTTATTCAGTAATTTCTCAATGATTTCTTCGTCAAGTAAATCAATGGCATAAGCTTCATCAGCTTCATAATCATCAATGGCACCATCAATTCCTGCACGGTAACCATTCCAGATTTCCATCTCACGATTACGTTCACGACAGAACAAGCTATAGGTATAGCCTTCATCTAAAGATTCATACGTTTCAATCACAGCAACCGCTTCTGGTTCTGCAAAACCCGTCAAATAGAAAAAACTACTGTCCGCTCGAAATTTATAGTCTGCATCTCGATTACGAATGGCCACTGGGCTAGTGGCAATAATCGCGATACTGTGTGGTCCCATTTCCTCTGCGAGGCGGTCACGACGTTCCTTAAAATCTACTTGAGTCAGTTTTTTCATTAAATGTTCTTCGGTCTTGTTGAATAAAGAATAGGGTTGCTGTGTTTACGATCTTAAAGCAAAAAAACGACCAAAATTAACTTGGTCGATGTGGTGTAAACATTTCTACAACACTGTTGTCAGTGCTCGTTTTATTGTGCTGCATTTTGGCATGAAAGTTTTGCAACAATGAACTTTCATCTACCGCGACTTTCGTGCGACCTAAAGCCAAGCTCACAGGAATCAAGCGTACAAACTCATACAGTTCTTGATAACTGTCCTCACCTTCTTCGTCATTGTCAGATTCTTCAAATTCAACTGCAGCCACATCTTGTAAATGCTCAATCAATTCCATTTCATCGGCACGAATATGACCTGAGGCTAAACCAAAGCCCAATACTACACCTGCGCACCAGTCTGCCAGTGCTTGCACGCGATCTGCTAACACATGTTCATCATCTGGTAACAAAGGCAAGTAGTCTAATTCATCTTCCGAGAGTGCATGCGATACATCTTCAGCTTCATCAGTAAGCACTGTTAAAGCCATATCGCTTAATTCTGGAACATTAAGGGTCGCTAAAATTTGTTGCCACTCTTCACGCGTCGGTGATTCAGTCACACAAACTATACCTGTGAGTAACCCATGTAACTCACTTGGGCTTGAAATCTCTTCAATTTGTGAAAAATGTTGGTTCCATTCCGACCAACCTGAAATATCGTCTTGCATTCGTTTATCCAATCTCTATACTTCTTATATATTACCTTTGTTTGCAACACTGTGCGACTACGTTATGTTAGAAGAATTACAGCGTCTACAGGCGCATATTGGCGTTTTAAAATCTCGACTCACGCATTATGAAACTGAAAATAATGCATTAACTGAAGCCAGCGCAACAGCCGCTGAACAGCATCACGCCCAAGTTGTGCATAAAA
Source organism: Acinetobacter sp. ANC 4173 (assembly GCF_004331255.1). Taxonomy (GTDB): domain Bacteria; phylum Pseudomonadota; class Gammaproteobacteria; order Pseudomonadales; family Moraxellaceae; genus Acinetobacter. The sequence continues at coordinate 46,496 of NZ_SJOF01000019.1, forward strand.
ACGGGATTATTACCAAAAAACAAGAAGAAATTGAGAACCTTACAGAGCAATTGACTGAGGTACAGTCCCAATTTAAGCAACTCAATACCGATGCAACTGCTTTAGCAGACCGCTATAGCCGTTTGGAAAAAAGCTGTACCGATTTAAAAAATCGCTTTCAGGATATTTTAAGTGAACGTAATGAATTACGTGTCATTAAAGAAAAAATGCAGAATGAACAACGTCATACGCAGCAGGAAATTCAAAGTTTGCAGCAGGAACGTGATAGATTGTTACAAAAAAATGAGTTGGCACGTACCAAAGTGGAAACGATTATTCAGCGCCTATCTATTTTAGGCACTGAACAAGACCAGCACGCACAAGAAATTCAACAATTGGCTCATCCCACCGAAGTAAATGAGGAAATGCAATCATGAGTGAACAAATTCCTGTTGAACTGCGTGTATTGGGACATAGCTTTCGTTTAGCCACCACAGAAGATAAAAAGCCTGAGTTGGAACGTGCTGCACAATTGCTGAATGACAAATATGATGAATTTCGACGTCAAGCACCGCGCGTTGAACCCAGTAAACTGATTATCATGGTGGCACTTGAGCTTATGCAAGAAGTGCTCGCAATGAATAAATCCTTACAGGAATATGCACATTGTGAACGTTTACTCAGCACCATTCTTGAAGATGTCAAAACCCTTACTTAGTTTCACGTTTATTTGCATAATCTCTCGACAAACAGCACTTAATTTTACAGTTCTTTGCCTACGATGATTTGCCAGTATGGGTTTATCCGTTATACTAGGCTTAACTCTGAGATGTTCGCCAGCGGGTCTATTCCCCTGCCGATACTTAAACTTATGGATTGCGTTCTGTATATTTAGAGTGTATGCCCACCTTCGAGTGGGAAACCCAGCAAGTATACGTCGCGTCCACCTTGAACTCATCGGGTTCAGGGTAACGACACATGCAGCGGCATCATCGGAGTGCTTTAAGTTATTGATTTAAAATAACTGCAAATAAAATTTCTAAAATTACCACCATTCTATTTTTCATTTTCTAAGCCTTTGTATACGCCATGTATACCGAAAAACTCAGCGCTTATGCAGCATTGCTGTGAGGAAATGAAAAATGTCTGACAAAAAGCAATAATCGCCCTTTCGTTCATAAAAACTTAATTAAAGAACTCTCCGATGCCAGTGATGTACTTAATGCATCGAAAAAGTATTGCTTTTCAATTACTAAAGAAAAACAAATCTTCTATCGAGCTCTAAAATTGACAGAATTTGCTATCAAAGTCACAACGCATTCATTGGTCTATATAAAAAACATACCCGTTTCAGGCGAGCTGGCATTTGCCATACGCTTACGTGGCATACGTCCTGCAAGAAATGCTTCACGTCCTGCTTCAACCGCCTTTTTCATGGCCGATGCCATTAAAATTGGATTTTGAGCAGCAGCAATCGCGGTATTCATTAGTACGCCGTCGCAACCTAATTCCATCGCAATTGCAGCATCGCTTGCTGTACCAACACCTGCATCAACCAGAACTGGAACTTTGGCATTTTCYTTAATGATTGAAATGGTGTGCGGGTTTAAAATACCTAAACCAGAACCAATTAAACTGCCTAAAGGCATAATCGCAACGCAACCCATGCTTTCTAATTCTTGCGCGACAATTGGGTCATCCGAGGTGTAGACCATAATCTCGAAACCATCATCAATCAGTGTGCGTGCTGCTTTTAAGGTTTCAGTGATGTTAGGATACAGGGTCTTTTCATCGCCTAACACTTCCAGTTTTACCAGATTGTGACCGTCTAATAGTTCACGTGCCAACATGCAGGTACGGATTGCGCTGTTTGCATCAAAGCAACCTGCTGTGTTCGGTAAAATGGTGTATTTTTCAGGCGGGATTACAGAAAGTAAATTGGGTTGATCAGGGTGTTGCCCAATGTTCACACGACGAATGGCGACTGTGACAATTTCAGCACCACTGGCTTGAATGGCTAAATCAGTTTCATTCAAATCTTTATATTTACCAGTACCCACTAACAAACGTGAGTGAAAGGTTCTTGAACCAACAATAAGAGGGGTGTCTTCCATGGGAGCTCCGAATTAGCCGCCACCAACGGCCTGAATAATTTCAATGCGATCTTGATCACAAATTGGGGTTTGTTCGAGTTTAGACTTAGAAATAATCATTTCATTTTGTTCTACCGCAAAGCGTTTACCTTCTAGTTCTAACTCTTGAACCAGTTGTAAAAGATTGCGACAAGTGGTGTCTTTTGCTTCACCATTCAAAAAAATTTGCATGTTTCATTCCCGAAAATCTGCGACTTTATTTGGCATATTTGTAAGCATTCCAAGCCAGAACCAGCCATCCAGCAATCATGAGGGCACCGCCAATTGGTGTAATTATATTTAGTCATCTTAATATACAGTTGTACGAGGTAAGTACGCTCCCTCATACAACTGTATATGATTTACATGTTCGGATATGAGACACGGTTAGCAAAGCAACACTTTGCCGTGTCGCAAGGAATTACATATTAGGGTAATTCGGACCACCGCCACCTTCTGGCGTTACCCATGTAATGTTCTGTGATGGATCTTTAATGTCACAAGTCTTACAGTGAACACAGTTCGCTGCATTAATCTGGAAACGCTTCGAACCATCATCATTTTCCATAATCTCGTAAACACCAGCTGGGCAGTAGCGCTGTGCAGGCTCGTCCCATTTTGGTAAGTTCACGTTCACTGGAATTGATGCATCAGTCAGTTTCAAATGTGCAGGTTGGTTTTCTTCATGCACGGTGTTCGAAACAAAAACTG
>NZ_SJOF01000002.1 GCF_004331255.1 Acinetobacter sp. ANC 4173
GTGAATTAGTTCACATTCTAATTGAAGAAGGTTTAGACCATATTGAAGTTACAAACAGCGGGAAACTGACAATACCCAAATAAATTGAGGTGAAAAAGCTCATTTTCGAGCCTTAAGTCCACTCTAGAGACGTGGACTCCCCTATGATTCTGCTCAATCGGTCGGTCGAACGTTCCTCCTCCCTCCCTCAATCACAGAATCCTCGATGTCGTATAATGCAGATTGATGTTAAAAAGCCCCGTGAGGAAAGCATATTTTCTCACTGGGGCTTAGTAACATAATCAGGACACATTATACGAAATCAATATAATCTACCTATACAAACACAAAGTTACGCGACCTTGCCCAAACAAAGTCGCCGTAGAACACGATCTTATGATTTTAAAAAGTTAGAGATCTCTAACAAAACTTCATCTGTCTTTTCAGCGTGTAGCCAGTGTCCTGCATTCAAAACCTCTTTTATTTCAGCAACAGGAAACTGTTTCTGAATAGCATCAAAATGCTCAGGTTTATGAATGTATGGAGATAACCCACCACGTAAAAACAATACTGGCTTTTTATAAGACTTTATCTCTTGCCAAGACAATATCTCTGCATAATGCGCAAAAATAGCATTTAAATTAAAACGCCATTTACCTTGCGTGAATGATTTCAATAAAAATTGAATCACCATATCTTCTTGGATAAATTTCTTCATAATTTCAGTAGCTTGCAATCTAGATGGTGGTGCAGCTTCCTGTACAGCAAATAATGCTTTAAAAATTTGTTCGTGATGATTTTCTTGATAAGCAAATGGCGAAATATCTAACACAATTAGACGCATTACACGATCTTCGGCTTTCTCTGCAACTTTCATGCTTATTTTTCCACCCATAGAATGTCCAATGAGGGAAAATTTTTGAATTTGTAGATGATCCAAAGTTTCTAATACATCCTGTGCCATCAAGTCATAGTTCATCTGTTCACTATGCTCAGATAAACCATGATTACGGACATCTATTTGTATTACAGCCCTTTTTTCGTTCAAAGTCCGAGCTAACATGCCAAGATTGCTCAAACTTCCAAATAAACCGTGAATAAGTACAACTGGCTCTAAATCGCTTGGGTTTACTGATTGCTGTATTTGATGATTAAGGATCATAGGGCTTCTATCAGGTATTTTTATATATAGTGGCTTTTTAGTTTTTAAGAATCAATAAATTTGCTTAGGCTATTTATAAAAATACTAAAAATCGGAGATAATTGTGATGTATTATCCTGATTTTTTTTGCATTTATTTCATTTTTATACATTAGATTTAAAGAAATTAAATGGAATTTTCAAATAACTAATCCCATTTTCCTCGGGTTCAGGAAATTTTCCTGCCTGCATATTGATTTGTATCGCAGGTAAAATCAGTTTAGGCATTGCTAATGTAGCATCGCGTTGATTCCGCATATTAACAAATGCTTCTTTTTTAATGCTCTCATTGATATGAATATTATGTATCTTTTGTTCAGCAATACTGGTTTCATAAACAAAGTGATCACGACCTTCAGGTAAATAGTCGTGGCACAGGAACACGCGCATATTATTATCTAAAGCAAACAGTTTTTGTACTGAATCAAATAAAATGGCTGCACTGCCTTTAGGGAAATCGCAACGTGCCGTACCATAATCAGGCATAAATAGCGTGTCTCCGACAAATACAGCATCACCAATCACGTAACTTAGGCAAGCTGGTGTATGTCCTGGGGTTGGAATGTTATAAGCGTCAATTTCACCAATTTTGAAATGTTCGCCATCTTTAAATAAATAATCAAATGACCGTGTCGCATTAAAATATTTGGGTGCAAGGTTATAAATTGTGCTAAAGGTTTCCTGCACAATCGCAATCTTTTCACTAATTGCGACCACTCCCCCCACCTTCTGTTTTAAATACTGGGAAGCTGTTAAGTGGTCAGCATGGACGTGTGTTTCCAAAATCCAAATTACGCTTAGGCTATTTTGTTGAATATATGAAATCATCTCATCCGCCAAAGTTGTCTTTGTCGTTGCAGATGCAGCATCATAATTCAGCACACTATCGATAATGGCAGATTGGCGACTATTCGGGTCTGTAACCACATAGCTAAAAGTATTGGTTTCTTTATCAAAAAAAGCCTTAACGATTGGTTTTATCAACACGATTTCGCTCCCATCGTTTTATTAAATATCATCATACCTATTACCATCGCAGTAATAAAATATAGCGTTTGATAGTGACCCAAACCAATCAAGGTTAGACTTGGTGCGGGACAAATACCAGCTAAGCCCCAACCCATACCAAAAATTGCACTCCCTAGAATTAATCTTGAATCAATCTGTGTATTCTTAGGCATTACAATCGGTTCTTTAAACACTGTTTTTGGGGCTTGTTGTTTAGAGAGTATCTGAAAAGGAATAAATGCCACCGCAATTGCACCCATCATCACAAATGCCAAACTTGCATCCCAAGTTCCAAAAATATCCAAAAAGTTCAGTATTTTTTCTGGATTGGACATTCCTGAAAACATTAAACCAATGGCAAACAGACCACCAAAAATAAAGGCAAATATATTTTTCATGTTCACGCTCCCAAAATATGACGCATTACAAACACTGTCACGGCGCCTACAAGCATAAAGGTTGCTGTTGCTATGAGTGATCGTTTTGATAAACGACTAATCCCACAAATACCATGACCACTGGTACATCCAGAACCAAGTCGCGTACCAAAACCGACCAATAAACCCGCTAAAATCATAATGAATGGTGAACTTTCAATTTGAATCTGTGGTTGCGTAAATGCCCCATAAGCAAATGGCACAATAATTAAACCCAATAAGAACCAAAGTGCAGGTGTGCTCAATAAGGTTTTGGGGCTAAGGACTTGTGAAATTAGGCCGCTAATTCCTGCAATACGACCATTGACCCACAAATAACCCACGGCGGAGACACCCAGTAGTGTTCCACCGATAAAAGCGGTTAGATAGTCATGCATTTTCTGCGTTCCACTTAAAACAATATATGTTTTTATAATATGTTTATTTATAAATTATTCAAGAGTAATTTTGTATGAATTTTATGCAAACTCACCTTTCGAATTCATTTAAGACCTTATCCAAAAACCGCAGCTTCCAACTCATCGGCATTTATTTAAATAAACACTGATATGAGGTGATAATGAACAATCTTTGACGTACATTCCCTAGAATCATTTTAGTCAACAAACATATGGATTCTAGATTGGGACAGAATTGATATAGTTTTCTTCAACTAAAAATGAATACTTTCCAGATTATTTTCAATAATATTCAACCAAGCGCGTGTTGCTGGTGTCATCGCAACAGTACTGTTCCAAGCCATCTTTAAGTTCCAGTTGATCTTCGGCTCAGTGAGTAATGCAATATGAAATTCATCGCTATTCAGTCGCTCACAATAGGCTTGAGGAAGTAAAGCAATACCCACATTCGACTCCACCAGCTTGGCAATAAAGTCCCATTGACTACTCCGGCAAGCCACTTTCGGTTCAAAACCCACCGACTGCGCCGCCTGAATAATGACATTGTTTAGAGTAAATGTATTGGCGTACAGTAAAAAGGATTCCTCCTTGAGTTCAATCAGTTTAATTTCTTGTTTTTTACGCCAATGTGAGCTTTTCTTTGCTAGTAGACAAATCGGTGAGTTGATAATTTCAAATCCACTCAGTAAAGGTTTTAACTCTCCCATCACCACCCCAGCATCAACCTCTTTACGTAAAATAGCCTCTTCAATGCCCGTCGCCCCGACTTCCAGAAAGTTCAACTCAATATGTGGATATTGACTATGGAATTTGGCAATCACGGTACTTAGCATCATGGCTGCCAAAGGTGGTAGACCTATAGTCAGCTTACCTTTCTTTAAGCCTCTTACTTGTGTCACCGTATCAAAAATACGTTGCTGTTCATTCAGAATAATTAAGGCATGTTCATACACCTGCTGTCCCACATAAGTCAAAGCTACGCCGCGTTTGCGTCCTGCCTCCCCTTTATGCAGTAGCATAACGCCTAATTGCTCTTCTAGACTGCGCATCGCTTTACTAATGGTCGGTTGGGTTAAATTCAACTGTTCAGCAGCTAAAGTGAAACTCTGCGTCTCAACAAGAGTGACAAAAACTTGCAGACTTTTAATATCCACACCAAATATTCCATATTTGCATAATTATTTTTTTATTATTCATAATTAAAGTTTCAGGTCAATTTTACAATAAAACCCTGTTGATTAGACCAGTTCATGTCATGTCCTCTCCTGATGCATCAAAAGTACACGATCTCCTAAAAGTCACCGCTCAATTGCTGTTTTTAATTGGACTATGGTGGATCAGCTCCTTTATTCAGCAATTCTTTCATCTTCCTATTTCTGCTGGCGTGATCGGACTCATTCTGCTTCTGCTTGCCTTGAGCTCAGGCATCATGAAATTGGTGTGGATTAAATCAGGGGCAGATTTCATTCTTGCCGAATTGGTGTTGATGTTTATTCCCTGTGTCGTGGGCTTAGTCAAATATAAACAACTCTTTCTCACACAAGGCTGGCAGCTCATTCTTGCGGTTGTATTAGGAACCATCTGCGTTATGGTGATGACCGCATACAGTGTTCATTTTGGCTTTAAGTTAGAACGTAAACTTCAGCAAAAGCAAAATCATCGTCAGTCTAAAGTGGAAGCACACTCATGAACTTCACGGCGCTATTTTGTTTTATTGCAACCATCATTGGGTACGTCTTGGCGAAAAAAATCTATCATCGTTACCCTTATATGCTGCTGTCCCCTGCCATGCTCGTTCCTTTTGTGCTGATTTTAATCTTGTTGCGTTTCCATATCTCCTATGACACCTATATGCTCGATAACCATTGGATTGTCTGGATGCTTGGACCCGCAACTATCGCCTTTGCCATCCCTATCTATGAATATCGTCAACTGATTCGCGAACATCTGTTTTCTATTGCTCTGGGGATTGTGATTGGAATGAGTGCTGGTGTAATAAGTGCCTTTTATTTAGCAAAACTGTTTCATTTTGATAGCCAAACCACCTACAGCCTAATGTCACGCTCCATCTCGACCCCCTTTGCGATGGAACTGACCGCGCATATTGGTGGTTCAGTCGAACTGGTGATTTTATTTACTATGATTACAGGGATTGCAGGCGTACTTTTGGGAGACACCGTACTACTGCTGTTAAAACTGAACTCCGCCTTTGCACAAGGCGCTTCGCTAGGCAATGCAGCACATGGCTTTGGTACCAGTAAAGCATTCATGCGTCATTATGAAGAAGGTGTGATTGCATGCTTAACCATGGTTTTGGCAGGTATATTTATGGTGATTCTCGGACCGAGTTTAATTCATCTGGTATTACGTTGCTTAGGCTAATTAGTTGGTTAAAAAACTTAAAACAAGGTACTCATCGGTAAATAATTCAGGCCGATCACAAATATCAACAAGCAGATTGTTTCACTTAACTCAATGCTCGCACCAATGGTATCTCCTGTAATCCCTCCTAGACGTTGCAGAAACTTAGCACGCAAATAAAAGAATGTTAGCACCCATGCCAGTCCTGTAAGTAAGCCTATACCGTAAAAATACAAGACCAGACTCAAGCTGAGTACAATCACGCCATATACACGGCGCTTAGGCAAATGCGCTGCCATACTCGAACCTAATCCATTAGAACGAACATAGGGTGTGCTCACAAATAAAGCCAAAGGCGAAATTCGTGCAAGTAATGGAAACAGTAATAAAGCCAGTGCTGCTTTCTGCTCGAGCAATACATATAAGGCAGCCCATTTTAATACGCAGACAATAATTAAACTTAGAACCCCAATAGGACCACAACTCGGGTCTTTCATAATACGAAGTGTACGCTCCTTGTCTCCAAAGCCTCCGACCCATGCATCGGCAGTATCTGCCAAACCATCGAGATGTAAACCTCCTGTTAACCAAATCCAAAGCACCAGAATTAAACTTGAGAGTAGAACTGTAGACAATCCAGACAGCAATAAAGCCACTGTATATAAGATCAACCCAATGATCAGCCCCACCAAGGGATAAAATAAAATCGAGTTTGCATTCTGCTCAGCCGTCGGCATTTCTCTAAGTTGAATTCGTAACGTAGTCAAGAACTGTAAAGCTATCAGAAATGGAGTCATGTTAACTCCTGCAAACTAAGCGTCTGTGCTGCGGTATCCCAATGAAAAGAATTGAGTTGCCCCAATTCAGCCGACATTTTTAACACATCATCCAAGGGTTGCTGTGACACCATACATTTTAACAGTTTAATTACACCACCATGCGTGACCACCAAGGCCGATTGCCAACCATTGAGCTGCATCTGCTGCTGTATGTTCGCCATCGCTGTGCTGACTCGGCGATGAAACTGATGCATAGTTTCCGCATTAGGAAGTGTAGTCTGCGTTGGTTTTTGCCAGAAGTCTGCCAAAGTTTCAGGAAATTGTTCATATAGCTGTTGTATCGACTGTCCTTCCCAATCGCCAAAATGCATTTCTTGCAGGTTCTTATCTAAAATAAGCGGTATATCCTGCTCTTTTACAAAGTGTTGCGCGAAGATACGGCAACGCTGCAGAGGTGAGGAAAACACGATATCCCATTGCTGAGGTAGACTTTGAGATTGATCTATACTGCTAAGCATCTGTTGCCAACCCTTAGCTGTCAAAGCATCATCCAGTGAACCGCGCAGCGTATGACTCAGTTCACTTTCGCCATGTCGTAGTAGATCAATCTTTAAATGCATAGCAGATTTCCTAAATTTTCTCACCAATCACAGCGGCTTCTGCAAATGTCGCCATTTGATTATGTAAATGACATGCCAATTTAATAATCCCAAGTGCTGCACCTGCACCACTGGCTTCACCCAAGCGCAAATTCAGTTTTAAAATCGGCTCTGCATTTAACTCTTGCAATAAGCGTTGATGCCCATATTCGGCAGACTGATGTCCAAACAGCAGCCATTCACGTACCGCAGGGTTCAGTTGGACTGCAACCAGTGCAGCAGCCGTACTGATAAAGCCATCAACGACCATTGGTAGACCTAATTGCGCACAACGGATATATGCACCGACCATCGCAGCAATTTCTAAACCACCAACGGCGCATAAGGCTTTGAAAGCATCTTGCTGAACATAATCACGGTGTAATGCCACCGCACGATCGATCACTTGTTTTTTATGTGCTAATTGCTCTGCACGAATGCCTGTGCCAACCCCTGTAAGTTGTTCCGCAACTTCGTTGAGTAACATACATGCCAAAGCAGAAGCTGAACAGGTATTGCCAATGCCCATTTCACCCGCAATATAAATAGAGGCTTTTTCCGTTACGGCACGTTCGACACTTTGCTTACCCAAATTCATGGCTGCAATACATTGTGCTTCTGTCATTGCAGGCTGTTTGGCAAAGTTGGCTGTGCCTGGAGCAATACAATGGGTTTCGACATGGGGATATTGATAAGTATCTCCCACCGTACCACAGTCAATCACTTGTAAAGTCGCCGCATATTCCTTGGCAATGACACTAATACAGGCACCACCCGTGGTGAAATTGAGCAACATTTGACGGGTCACTGCTTGAGGATAAGCCGAAATATTCTCTTCCATCACCCCATGATCGCCAGCAAAAATACTAATCCACGGCGCTTGAATATCGGGTTGATCTTTATTCTGCAAACTTGCCAATAAAATTGCGATACGTTCTAACTCAGACAAAGAACCAGTAGGCTTGGTGAGTTGTAATTGGCGCGCTTCTGCACGTTGTTTCACTGCATCATTTGGTTGTTGACACGCCTCTAACCACCAACTCATGATTTGTCTCCTTTTAATTGCATTGATAATCCCGCTACACAAAACACCACCTTATCGGCAAGCTGTGCCAGTTGTTGATGCAGTCGCCCCGATTCATCCACAAACTTACGGCTTAACTCTCCCATAGGCACAACGCCTAAACCTGTTTCATTACTCACGAGAATAATTGTGGAAGATAAAGTCGGTAAAACGTCGAGTAATTTTTGCATCTGCTGTGCCAATAAGCTCTGATCATCTACCAATAAGAGATTGGTCATCCATAAGGTCAGACAATCGACCAAAATCAGTTGTTCTGGCGCATCTATACGCTGCAAACAATCGGCCAAATACAGCGGCTCTTCACTCAATTGCCAATGTGATGGGCGTTGTGATTGATGATGTTGAATCCGTTGCTGCATTTCAGCATCTAAAGCCTGAGCGGTTGCCACGTAGTGAACCTTAAGCCCCGAATCTTGTGCAATCTGTTCAGCCAAACGACTTTTACCTGAACGGGCACCCCCTAATATGAGTTGCAACATACGTCACCTAATGAAATGTTCTGTAGAGTATGTAAAGGACCTTGTAAGACTTGGGCCTGATAATAACCAAACTTGATCTGGTTAATGTCAATTTCAAACTGCTGAGCAGAAAATGCAGCCATTTTGTCTAAAATACTTTGGCTGGGATACGCAGCGTTATATAAACCCACAGTAATATGCGGACAATAGCTTAATGCCGCAATTTCATCACTAAACTGGGCACATTGCGCTCTGATTTGCTCTAAAGCTGAGTTAGTATCAATAACCTCTAGATATAAAGCACTACTGAAACTATTCAGAGCACCTATTTGAAGTTTAAATTTTTCTGGTCGGCTTAACCTCAACTGCGCATATTGTTGTTGGAATTGCTGTTGCGTGAAGTCATCATCAAAAATGGCTTGATCTTGTGCTAAAAAACCACAAATAAACAGTGTGATATGAAACTGACGTGTATTGGGAAATAATAAATATTCGGAGAAATAATCTTGAACTTGATTAAGATACAAAATCAAGTCTGGATTTTGAATTTCAATATACCACAATGCATAGTGCTCCCGACCATGATGCCATTCTGGATAATCACGGTGAATCGTGGGAACAACATAATGAATGTGATCTAAAAACACGTTTAATATCACTTTAAACTGCAAAGTGATATTAAAACACGTTCTTTGCCAGACTCATGCAAGGCAAAGTTTATAAATATTCAACTTGTGCTGAAAATGATTCAAATTATGCACAAACAGCAGATGTACTGCAAAGTGATATTAAAACACGTTCTTTGCCAGACTCATGCAAGGCAAAGTTTATAAATATTCAACTTGTGCTGAAAATGATTCAAATTATGCACAAACAGCAGATGTATCACTTGAATGAATTGAAATTCGTTTAGGATCAAACTGATCGGGATGCTGAAGCAGATCAGCTAAACCACGCTTTAATTGCATCAGTAACGCTTGTTGCTGTGGAATGCTAAGTAACATCTTTTCTACTTCATTTTGCATCGTACTCATCACATCATCTATAGCTATCTGATCATGCAAAATGGCATAGCCATAACCCAATACTGCACCCGCAATCAATTGATCATAGGCTTGTCCACTCAAGATTTGCTGCTGAATAGAAGATAAAACCCGTTCACCTGACTCCAGTTTGCGTAAAGGATCTCGTGCTACCCGCGAACAAGGATCTTTAAAAGCAAATTTACAAGAGTCGATAAAACTCTGCGCTAAGCGGTTTAAATCAGCTTCCCGATGTGGAAGTTGCTGGAACAAGCCAGACTTCACTTGATTCAGGAGATTCTGACTAAACTTCTGAATACGTGCATCCCCCATAGCAATCCCAATAGTTTCATATCCAAGCAAGTGGGCATACCACGCCATCATGGCATGGGTTCCGTTCCACAAACGGTTCTTGATCAACTGAATCTCGGAAATATCATCTACCAGAACCATTTGTCGCATTTTACTCAGTAAAGGGCTTTGGTTTTCCACATAAATTGGCATATCCAACTCTGCATGAAACAGGATTAAATCCATACTCTGTAGAATATGACTCGGTTGGAAATTACGGCGCAAATCTTCAATATACACAGCGGCTTGATGCTCTTGGGTCGAATCCAGCTGAAGACTTTCATCCGAATCGGCATTTTCAGTTTCGACTTCTTCCTGAAACTGTTTAAAAATGTTGTACTTAATTTTGAGCTGACGATATAGATTTTTCTGACTCAGTTTAGACACCATACGGTTCACTACGGTATCGCAAAAATAATGTTGTTGTAAAATTTGCTCGGTAATAATAGCTACACTGGTTAATTCATTTAAGGCTTGTCGTAAATAATCAAGGAAGAGTTGTTTGGCATTGACCTTGTTCAAGATAATCAAAAGGGTCAGCGGTTCTTTTACTTGCCCTGCTTGATGCGTATGGCGCTCATACAATCCTTTCGCAATCATCTTTACTTCATGTACTAAGGCATTTTCAGGCAAACACACGGCGATCAAACTAGATTCAACATACATCTCCGTCATTTGTGCTTCATTATCTGCATCAATCACGGTCATATTTTGAATTGACTCATCATAAGAGATTTGTCCATAGCGAATACAGTAACCACCAAAAGCATTTACCGCCTCACGAAACAAAGCATTCCGCGTCGAAGCTACGATACGCTTAGGTCGCGTGTAACCATCCCAGTGCGACAAGATTTGCGCCAAATAACCACCACCAATGGCCCCAAAGCCATGAATACCCACAGTTAGCTGATTCAAAGTTTGAGGAAAAGATTCTTGTAACTGGGGTAAATCTTGTTTTGCAATATAAGCATCTAAATCTTTCAGATAGTCATACATGTTTTCGTAATAGTAATTGGCTTTGGCACGCATATTGGCATTTGCTGGCTTAATATCTTTCAATAAAACCGTAATACCTTTGGCTTCAAATGCCGATGTCACGCCATTTTCCGAATCTTCAAACATTAAGCATTGGTCAGAGTTTAAATTGAGCTTTTCCGCTGCCGTCAGAAAAATTTCAGGATGAGGCTTACCCTTTTCAACTTCATCACCACACACCACCACATCAAAGAATTTATATACATTCGCATTAATCAAATATTCTTCTGCAATGGCACGGCGACTAGACGTTGCAACTGCCATACGCAAACCCGACTTTCTTAAACGCTCTAGAACCTGAACAAGCCCCTTTTTAATGGGAACGCCATAGCTCCGTACAGACTCTAATTCCAATTCATCGGCACGTTTACGAATTGCTGCATAAGGAATATCTGCGCCATAGGTTTCCTGTGCCAATACATGTGCAGTTTTGGCACTTAAACCTAAACATGCCATTAAGTACGCATTGGAAAAAGACTGACCGATCAGTTCCTGAGATGCCTGTTTCAATGTTTGAAACCGAAGACGCTCAGTGTCAAACATTGTTCCATCCATATCAAAAATTGCACCCAGTATCACATCATCATGAAATTTCAGCATTTATGCTCCTCAAATTATTGTTATGTACAGCTTTTAGCCTAATCAAAAACACAATAGCTGAGTCAAAATGACACGATATGAAATAATTTTGATCAAAAAACCATCATAAAAACCTAAATTATTCAAATTCATGTTTTATTTGTTTAATTATCGGTAAGTTCATGTAACAAAAATCTATTTTGGCTTTTTTACTAAGGATGATTAAAAACAATAAAAAAACCTACCCAAAATATTGAGTAGGTTAAATGATTAAAATTACAGCATCTAAAATTAATTTTTCATTAGAAAAGTTAATTCATAATCGTCATGGGTAATTTTAACTCTAATTCCACGATAGCTACGCTTATCTGGATCTAATGCTGAATTAATTACTTCATCTGCGAACTTTTGATCCGCCATAAATTTTGCGTATAGTTTATATCCAACGCGAATTTTCTTAATTTTTTTGCCTTTTGCTTCGTACTTATCTATGGTCTGGTCTAAAATTTCTAAGCTTAAATCATCCACGTATTTATCCTCTATTGTTCTACTCTATGCATTGCTTACTTTTACCTGAATTGAGTTCAAATAACCAGTAAATAAAAAGTCCAGCTCAAAATAGGTTGTGGCCTATAAAGCATTTATAAGGCGAAATTAAAAACATCCTCAACCATGAAGGATCAATCAATAACATTGATAGGATTAGGCTTAACGTCTTCATCAATGTCGCGGAGCAAACAACTAAGTTTATTTAGAATCTCAACCAAATGCTTAAATTCTGCTTCGCATTGATGGTTATTATTCAAATACGCATTCATCCAAAACGAACCACACACTTCCTTTTATTGTTGTTCTGTTCAACCCCCTATTGATACAACTCAATTCAATAAAAAATCCGAATACAAAGGCATCAAAAATTGATGGCTCTTTCCGTACACTTGAATCCGTTAAAATTTTATTCTCGAAAATAATTCGTGGTTGATTAAGTTAATCCGCAGAACCACTCGCAATAAATTTGGATCAAGCCAAGATTGCTCACCAGAGAAAGCTTATTAGAAGATAGAAAAACGATAAGAAGCAGTTCAGTCTTCTGCTGAGTAGACATAACAATCAAATAAGCCAACATGGCAATGAACAACACATTCACTGCAACAGACAGCTATAAAGCTACATCCAGTGTGTGGATTACTCGCCCCAAACCCATCAATCATGCATAAAAAAACCCAATCTAAGAAGATTGGGCTATAAACTTTAAATCTTTTTTCGTTGGTAGCGGGAGCTGGATTTGAACCAACGACCTTCGGGTTATGAGCCCGACGAGCTACCAGACTGCTCCATCCCGCATCAACGAGTTGACTTTATACGCGCTAACGGAAGATAAAGCAAACTTTATTTTAAATTACTTACTTATGGTGTGAAAAATAAACTCTTTTTAATTAAAATGACCAAACCAGATACTTTTCACCATGCAAGAAAAAAGCCCGCCTAAAGCGAGCTTTTATACTTTAAGCAATGGATTAAAGCTTAGATTGCTGTAATACCACTAGCTTGAGCACCTTTTTTCCCTGCAGTAACAGTGAATTGTACTCGTTGGCCTTCTTGCAAAGTTTTGAAACCATTTGTTTGGATTTCACTGAAATGAGCGAATACATCTTCACCATTGTCAGCAGCAATAAAGCCAAAACCTTTAGTTTCGTTAAACCACTTTACAGTACCAGTAGTTAAATTAGACATAATATATTTCCTATACGATTGAGCAGATAATAGAAAATAATTTATTAAACATAAACTTTTAATAAAATGCAGGATGAAAATCAACAACACAATAAAATCAGTAAACACAATAAAATTATTGTTCTAGCGCGCACAACTATACACGCTTTATTGACTAAATAATAGAATATTTAACCATTTAATTTGTAAAGTTTGTGCAGCGCGGTATAAAACGATTTAGCATCAACATTGAGAGAGCATTTTTCACCAGACTCAAATTCAATCTGTTTGCCCACTTCGACCCAGCTCACACCAAATAAGTTATTTTGTTTTCGCTTCAGAGGGATAATTTTCACACCTATTTCATCGCCATTTGTGACTCTTGCTGTGGTCCAGCCATTTAAAAAAATCAACTTAATTACTCATATATTGAGCCTTTGCAAACAAAAAGTATTTCATAAATAAGAGCTTTCAGGAGTTTGGAGATTATTCTATAAAAAGGCATTTTGCCTATGAACTTATAATATTTACATCAGCAAAGCATATAAAATGGATATCAGGATGTATCCAACTTTGGATGTGCATACTACGCGATCTAGGCTTGGTAGCAAACTGCACAAAAAAGCCCATCTGATGATGGGCTTTTACAAACTTATACCTTCGTCCCTTTACACACAATATCTGCTATTTTTCCAGCAGGCTCATTAAAAATGTATATCAGGTTAGGGTCTGTAACACATACCGTGGCTTGAAATAAATCTCGAACGAATAGCCAAACATTGAATTCTGTTTCTTTATTTAAATTTGATCTATTTGCATTCATTTTCTCATACTGCTGAGCTGCCTGAGTAAAGATAGCACTCCAGTTTTTCCCAAATTTCTCCAAATCTGCTGGAGAGGTACCTCTTAAATCAATAATCTGATCTATCTGAGAAGAGTTAGGATTGTATACTGCGATAAAAGGACCCGTTGAATACACCAACTTAGGGTTGAGCTTCACCAATTCACTTTCCGCAAGATTGTAGTCATATACTCTTAAAATTAAATCGCAATCACGGGTATTTTGCGACAGGCTTGTTGTTACAGGCACTTTAGTTACAACCTGATGCTCAATAGCCACGCCTTCACCCGCCTCAACATCCTCGGCAGTTTCTAATTGCACAAAGCCCTCACACAATGCTTTGTTAAATTTTCTGGCATTCACACCTTTGTTAAAAAAGATCACGGCGGAAGGTCTTGTGCTATGCGCAACAGGCGTTAAATCGGCCAATGATGTTGTGAATTGGCGAGTCATCACATCTGAATCATGAATAGGTATCATGGCAACTGGTGGTGCAGGCGCTGTTACAGGTGCTACAGAACATCCCCATAAAGGCAAGAGACTCATGCATAGCATTGCTACAATCCGACTTTTACCCATCTTATTTCATCCCTGTTTGCTACATATTAAGGTCGGGCATATTATCATTCTGACTTTCTCGAAACAAATCAGCTGATTAAATAACACAATGTAGACTCAAATTCTAAAACGACCGTATATAAATTTTAGCAAAATCAGATACATGAATAATCAGGTCAGCAACACTTCAGAAAATAAGCTTAAATGCATCGGGCAAAATATCGTGATTATTCATCGATCACATCAGCAAATACTGCACTTAATACTTCACTCAGGTCTTGTGGCGCTAAACCAATATCTAAGCCACGTTTTCCACCACTGACGTAAATCTTTGACAAGCTTTCAGCACTTCCATCAATCACAGTTTTAAGTCTTTTCTTTTGTCCAACTGGACTAATTCCCCCGACCAAATAACCGGTTAAGCGCTCAGCATCTTTAGGATCAGCCATATGCAATTTTTTTGCCCCAACCGCAGCGGCTACTTTTTTTAAGTTTAGTAAATGATGTACGGGTAAAATCGCAACGTAATAGTTCTTATCGTCCGTGACCAGTAGTGTTTTGAACACTTCCTCTACTTTTAAGTTCAGCTTTTCTGCTGCCTCTAAACCAAAACTTTTAGCACTAGCATCGTGTTCATATTCATGAATAGAGAAATCAATTTTTTTGCTTTTTAGTAATTTGCAGGCTGGCGTCATCTTTGTTTCTACTCTTGAAATACACTGAATAATTATAGGCATTTCATAATGGAAATGTGAATTCAACTTAGGCTATTTTGTTCTAAAAGTCACATGACTTGAATTCAACTTCCTGAAATGAGTACAATTCAATCAAAATATGATACTTAAAAAAATGCCAATGCCTTCTATTTATCAGCTTAAGCCAGCTTTTCAGAATTTATTACGACCTTTCGTTCGCCGCTTATATCAACATGGCATTACGGCAAATCAGGTTACTTTATTTGCAATGTTCATTTCGTTGCTTTTAGCAGGTTGGTTAGGTTTTATTTTTAGCAAACCAACACTGGCAAATACATTTTATTTCCTACTTATTCCCATTTGGATGCTCATTCGCATGGCCTTTAATGCAATTGATGGCATGTTGGCACGTGAATTCAAACAACAATCACAATTGGGTGCTTATCTGAATGAATTGTGTGATGTGATTTCAGATACGGCGCTTTATTTGTGCTTTATCGTTTTAAGCGGCATATCTGCACCCTTACTATTGTGCGTTGTATTCTTAGCCATCCTGAGTGAATATGCAGGAGTCATGGCCCCTGTGATTGGACAAGAACGACGTTATGATGGACCTATGGGGAAAAGTGACCGAGCTTTCTGGTTTAGTGTTTTAGCCGTCTTCTATACACTCAGCCAATATTTTTCAGAACATCTCACATTTAAACTACAACAATTAATGAGCAATGGCTTATTAGCCGTCATTGCACTTTTGCTCATGATAACAATCTATAACCGCATACGTCATGCGATTCAAAAGACTTCAAATTAATTGATCATTAGGACAATAAAGAATGCCTTATAACAACAGCCAGAAACATTTCACCAGCCATGATGGCACATCCTTGTTCTATCAACATTGGGCTTCGTCGCATAACCCCGATAAAAAAGCCATTGTGATGTTTCATCGTGGGCATGAGCATTCGGGTCGTATGGCACATTTGGTTGAAGAATTAGACCTGCCTGATTTTGATTTTTTTGCATGGGATGCACGCGGTCATGGTGAATCGCCTGGTGAACGTGGTGATGCACCCAGTTTTTCTGCTTGTGTGAAAGACATTCAATACTTTATTCAACATATTGAAAAAACCTATGCCATCCCACCTGAAAATATTGCAATTATTGCTCAAAGTGTCGGGGCTGTATTGGCAGCCACATGGGTACATGACTATGCCCCTAAAATTCGTGCCTTATGTTTGGCATCGCCTGCCTTTGATATTAAGTTGTATGTACCCTTTGCCAAACAAGGTTTAACATTACTGAATAAATTACGCGGCAATTTCTTTATCCAAAGTTATGTCAAAGCCAAAATGCTGACGCATGACTTAGAGCGTGCCCAACAATATGATCATGACCCGAAAATTGCCAGAGCCATTTCTGTACGGATGTTGCTCGGGCTGTATGATGCTGCCGAACGTTTGGTTAAAGATGCTCAAAATATCTATGTACCCACTCAAGTCCTATGTTCAGGTGCCGACTTCGTGGTACAGCAAAAACCACAACGGGATTTTTATGAACGTTTGGCACATCCCAATAAAGAATTTCATGTTTTAGATGGTTTTTTTCACGACACTTTAGGCGAACAAAACCGTGAGATTGCCATTAAAAAAGTCCGTCGCTTTATTCAACAATGTTTTGCGCATCCTTATGATACGCCAGACGTTTTAAATGCCGATAAAATTGGTTCAAGTTGCTCAACTGCTGAACAATTTAGTCAAGCACTACCCAAAACATCCCTTAAGAAACTGTTTTGGGATTTGACTCAACGTCAACTCAAATTTGGCAGTCAGTTTTCAAAGGGGCTTAAAATTGGTGAACAAACGGGTTATGACTCTGGCAGTACCTTAGACTTCGTCTATCGTAATCAACCAGAAAGCCAAAATTTACTGGGTAAAGTCATTGATCAACAGTATTTAAATGCCATTGGTTGGCGTGGCATACGAGCCCGTAAACAAAATATTGAATCCCTACTGGAAAAATATGCCGCATTGTTGGCTAAAAAACGTAAGCCAGTTCGTATCTTAGATATTGCGGCTGGACATGGGCGCTATATTTTAGATGCAGTTGCACAATTACCGAAACAACCCGAATCTATTCTGCTACGTGATTATAGCGAACTCAATGTCAAAGCTGGGCAAGCACTCATTCAAGAAAGAGGCTTAAGCCAAATTGCAAATTTTGTCCAAGCCGATGCCTTTGATACGGCGTCTCTCGCAAACATTAAACCCAAAGCAACCTTAGCGGTTGTTTCAGGACTCTATGAGCTGTTTAGTGATAATGATTTATTACGCCAATCCCTGACTGGACTCTACAAAGCCATGCTCAAAGATGGCTATCTGATTTATACGGGGCAAATTTGGCATCCGCAGCAAGAGTTTATTGCCCGCGCACTCACTTCACATCGTCAAGGCGAAGCATGGGTCATGCGCTTACGGTCACAGGCGGAGATGGATGCTTTAGTCGAACAAGCTGGATTTAAGAAAATTGATCAATGTATTGATGAGTTCGGCATTTTTACGGTTTCTGTCGCGCAAAAGATCGAGTCGTAACATTCTATGCAGGCACTCACACATCAGGCAGGTACATGGAAATGGGGAATACTCTGCCTGTTATTTCTTGCCCCTTTTTTCTTTTTAAGTTATGGCTTTGCCAATCATTATGCTGCGGGGCTTAGTCACGTTCCTAGTATTGTATTCTCCTGGGAAAAACATATTCCATTATGGCCATGGACGATTGTTCCTTATTGGTCAATCGACTTATTTTATGGGCTATCGCTGCTACTGTGCTGGAATAAATTTGAACTCAAACAGCATGTATTACGCCTGTTCAGCGCACAACTCATTTCCATTGGCTGTTTTTTATTATTTCCACTGAAATTCAGCTTTGAGCGCCCCGAACTACAAGGCTTCTTTGGTGTTTGGTTTGATATTCTGATGGGTTTTGATAAACCGTTTAATCAAGCTCCATCCTTACATATTGTCCTGTTAATGATCTTGTGGGATTTTTATCGTCGACATGTACCTTCCTCTTATCGCTGGTTTGTCGATCTTTGGAGTTTTCTGATTGGTGTATCGGTACTTACTACTTGGCAGCATCATTTTATTGATATCCCGACTGGCATTTGGGTCGGTGCATTCTGTTTGTGGTTATTTCCGCTGTATGCGCCATCTCCATTACAGACACAAAAAGTACAACAACGAACTTTAAAGCATTTTAAATTAGCCACTTATTATCTCATTGCAGCATGCCTTCTGGCATTCTTAGCTCTGCTTTTTAAAGGATGGATGCTTTGGCTGGCTTATCCCGCAAGTAGTTTATTTTTGGTTGCTTGTGCCTATGCTTTTAATCGCCCACATTTTTTTCAGAAACGACCCGATGGCACAACAAGCATTGCCGCATGGATCTTATTTGCGCCTTATTTTCTTTTGGCAAAACTCAATAGCCGTATCTGGACCAGAACACATCCCCATGATTCTTTTATTTTAAACATAGATAACACCCAAATTTTTCTAGGTCGAATTCCCTCAGCTCAAAATATGCAGCAGTATGATGGTTTATTTGATTGCTGTGCCGAGCTTCCTATCAAACAGCAACACGCGTATCAACAGTATTTGAGTCTTGATCTTATTCCGCTACAAGCTGAACAGTTAAATCTTGCGGTACAGGCATTAAATCAACTAATGTCTTCACAATACGGCGACACAAAAGTGCTGATTTTTTGCGCCTTAGGTTATTCACGTAGTAGCAGTATACTTGCTGCATGGCTGCTCCAAACGGGACATGCCAATCGAGTGGATGATGCCATTCAAATCATTCGTCAGGCCCGACCTTGGATTGTACTCAACACTCAGCAACTTGCAGCGATAAACAGCTATCAAAAACAATATTTACAGCAGGTAAAGACATGAAATTACTGATTGTCGCCAAGCTACTGCAAAATACAGACGGTATCCGTCATGCAGGCTATGTCGCATTTACCCTATCTGTTCTGTGCTATTTTTTTTATGCTTGGCAGTCCGTTGGCGTTTATCTTTCTCTCATCGTTATTTTTATTTTATGTCTACTTCAACATTACCTTAGTATTCGGATTAAGTTTGATGCCGAGCTGCTCAGTTTGATAGGGACTAACTCAGAGCACTTTGAAGATGCACAATCCATAGCACAGAAAACGCAAAGACTTGACCAGAGCTTACTCGAATTAGGACTCATTCCTACCAAAAAGCAACAGCGTAGTTGGGATGCCCGTATTCAGGGCTGTATGCGCTTATTTAAGCTTCATGTCGTTATGGTTTTATGCCAATATATCGTTTTAATATCGCTCATGATATTTTTATTACAACAAAAATAAAATTCGGTGACGTTATGCAAAGTACAAATTCTTCCTCAACTGAAACCGACCATAAAACCCATTTTCTTTCTCAGTCACTGGCACGTTTTATTGCTTTTTTAACCCGTCGTAGCGCACGACTGTTAACAGGTGCACGTAGTCGATGGATCGGTTGTAAACCTGCCACCAAGCAGCGAATTTACTATGCCAATCATAATAGCCACATCGATTTTATTTTACTGTGGTCATCATTACCAACACCTATCCGCCGTAGAACTCGACCAATAGCAGCGTCAGATTATTGGCTGAAAGATGGCTTTCGACGTTTTCTCATTCATGACACATTTACAGGTGTAACGATTCAGAGGAATCATAATGGACAGTCAGATCCACTCGAACTGATTAAAAATGTCCTTCAGCAAGGTGATTCTATTATTTTTTTCCCCGAAGGAACGCGTAACTTAAATGATGATGTAGAACTCTTACCCTTTAAAAGTGGGCTATATCATTTAAGCCAACAATTTCCAGAAGTTGAAGTCATTCCTGTTTGGATTTCCAACCTTAAACGTGTAATGCCCAAAGGGGCTTTAGTCCCATTACCCTTATTATCGACTGTGATTTTTGGTGCTCCATTAACATTCACAACCGATACAGATAAAAATGACTTCTTATTGCAAGCACAGAAAGCATTATTAGCATTGAAAGAGGTTGAGTTCCAATGACCGTAACCAACTTACAGCAAACCTATTTACTCTTTGCGATTTTCACTGGAATTCTCATCTTTGCTTCAACCATCGGTTGGATATTAAAGCAACGGACTGCTCAGCATGTTTCACCAGTCATCGATAATTTAAATGCACGAATCAATGCTTGGTGGGTCATGCTCATTGTCCTTGCTACCGCAATATTAATGGGAAAAGTGACCTTTATTCTGCTATTTGCCCTTATTTCACTTTTTGCACTTAGAGAGTTTATCAGTCTACTGCCTACACGCCGTGGTGATTATTTTCCATTATTAATCGCTTTTTATTTTGTTATTCCTTATCAATATTATTTGGTCTATATCGATTGGTACGGTCTATATTCCATTTTTATTCCATTGTATGTTTTTCTGTTAATTCCAATCGCTAGCTTGAAACAGGAAGACACCAAACACTTTTTAGAGCGAAGTGCCAAAATCCAATGGGGACTCATGGTTTGTGTCTTTTGTATTTCGCACGTTCCAGCACTCATCAATTTAAAATTACCTGGCTTTGAAGGCGAAAAAATCTGGTTAGCCATCTGGCTGATTATTGTGGTACAAGCCTCTGATGTACTGCAATATGTCTGTGGAAAGCTGTTTGGAAAACATAAAGTTGCACCGATCCTTTCACCATCTAAAACCATTGAAGGTCTTTTAGGCGGTATTTTCTTGGCAACAGGTCTAGGCATTCTTATGAAATGGCTAACACCATTCAGTTACTGGCAAGCAGCACTCATTGGATTGATTGTTTGTATCTTTGGCTTTTTTGGCGGTTTGGTCATGTCTGCAATTAAAAGAGACCGAGGTGTCAAAGACTGGGGACAACTTATTCATGGTCATGGTGGCATGTTAGACCGCATAGATTCAATTTGCTTCTCAGCACCGATTTTTTTTCATATTTTGCGTTATTGGTGGAGTTAAAAAAAGAAGCTGTTCTTTTTATACCACACAACATAATAAACCCTAGTTATAAAACTAGGGTTTATCTTACGTTAAAAATAAGATGATATTTTCAAAGTCGTTAATGCATCATTTGCCCAAAGGCATAAACTACAACCATCAACATCACAACCGACGATGACGTTATTAATAATTCTAAAGCTTTCATACCCCACCCCCATTTATTACGAGGTATTCCTATTTAGACACATTTAAGCTACATTTACAACCCAAAGATGTGACAAATTTTGACATTTACAGACAAAAATTAAACATTATCAGGCAAACATCAAATCTTTCTTACTTCGCAGACAATTTACTGTCCATCGTGATTAATAACAAAACTGACGCTGCGACTTTTTCTGTCAGTACATTTAATCTTTGTTGTGGCGTACCTGCAATCAAATAACGATAATCATATAATTTTCCAGAAAAAAGAATTGAAATAAAAAAAGTCCCTTCTGGTTTTTCTATTGTTGCACTACCGCCAGGTTTTAATAAACCTGTACAAGCCACAATTACATCGGCTGTAGTAAATATTTTTTTCCCCTCATTTGCCAAAGCCCGTGTAACCTCTGCCGACTCAGCTGTATACTGCTCAATTAACTTTGGATCAAGATGCAACACTTGTAGCTTAATACTCGGATCATAACAGACCAAACTTCCCAATAAAATTTCCGCACCGCTATGTTTATAAATAGAAAATTGGCTGCATAAAAAACCAGAGCTGGCACTTTCTATGAATGCTATTTTAAGCTGCTGACGCTCTAATTCATTACAACATTGCTTGAGCATAATTTCCCCATTGCACGTCATGACACTATTTAAAGTGCTATTTGTCCAATTCCTAATCAAACCCTAAGCATAACGGTTTATTCCGTGCTTAAAAACTGATACAACTAAAAATAAAGCATAGAAACAAAGGCAGAGATTACAATGAAAACAACCGTCAAATATGTGGTTTTAAAAAGTAAAGATTATCAACTTGGCACACCACTGTTTGAAGAAGAATTAGACGCAGATAGCCAATATTTTGATCAGATTCCATTAGTTATTCACTTTCAAAATCGGGATTTCAAAGTAAAAAGTAAGGAATTACAGCGCAAACAAATTCAAGATGACTTTGAAGAAAGCCAAACCATTTTAGTTAAAGTTATCGCACAATAAGCTTAAGTCACTAAGCCACAAAACCTTAAATAACATGGAGAAACGTTACTCCATGTTATGATTGATCCGATCTAAAAATTAATGCATTACAACAATAGATAAATATAGTGTTATTAATTAATCTCATAACAGCAGAAATACATATAAATACTATGGATTAAGTAAAATTGCGCAAACTTTTGCTATAATTTCAAGTGATTTTTAAAGATACTTTTCAAAAACATGCATGATATAGCAGATTTAGAACCTCTCGCACGCGATGTACCACATACCAAACGTGGGCATGAGCGTTGTCTTGCACTTTTATTAAGTGCAAATGAGTTGTTTTTACAACATGGCTATGATGCTGTTTCATTAGATGATATCGTCAATCATGCGGGTGGCTCCAAAGCATCGATCTACAAGTATTTTGGTAATAAAGAAGGTCTATTTACCGCAATCTGTGACTACCGTCGTGAGCAGTTTTTTAAAGATATTTGTATGCCCTTCGATATAGAGAAAGATGACTTACGTCATTACCTCATTCAAACTTTACTGCATTTACAAATTCATCTTGTCTTACCTGAAAATGCTTCTTTCTTTCGTCTCATTATGGAGCAAACGCAACGTAGCACTCAGCTTGCTCAACATATCCATGAACAAGGTCCAAAGCATATTCAAAATGCGATTGCTTGTATATTAACTAAAGCTCATGCGCTTGGACTTATTACATGCGAAGAACCGCAATATTCCGCCCAACTCTTTTTTGGCATCGTACGTAATTTAGAATGGCAAGTGCTCATGAATATCTATGTACAAGAAAATGAGCAAGAAAACTTAAAATATATTCATTATTGTGTCGACCGCTTCTTAGACGGTCATCAAAAAACCTAGTTTTTTTGCATTTCCTAACATTTTTAGTATATAACTGTTAGTCTTTTCTTTTAACCAACCAACAACTAATTGTTGTACATGAAACAGCAATTATTGTGGAGTAACCATGGCTCTACGTCACTTTCTTACCTTACGCGATTTATCGACTTTAGAACTCAACCAAATTTTGCATCGTGCAATCGAATTGAAACGAAAACAGCACGACAACGAAATTTTTCAACCTTTCGTTGGTAAAGTTATGGGCATGATTTTTGAAAAATCGAGCACCCGTACACGCGTTTCGTTTGAAGCTGGAATGAGCCAATTTGGTGGCAGTGCAATTTTCTTATCTCCACGAGATACCCAACTCGGTCGTGGCGAACCTATTGAAGATTCAGCACGTGTTATTTCAAGCATGTTAGATATCGTGATGATCCGAACTTTTGGACACGATATTGTTGAACGTTTTGCTTCTTATTCAAAAGTCCCTGTGATTAATGCTTTGACAGATGACCATCATCCATGTCAATTACTTGCAGACATGCAAACCTTCCTAGAACATCGTGGTTCAATCGAAGGTAAAACCGTTGCTTGGGTTGGTGATGGCAATAACATGTGTAATTCGTACATCGAAGCTGCACATATGTGGGGCTTTAAATTAAAAATTGCTGCACCGAAAGGTTATGAACCACAGGAGAAATTCTTATCTGAGTTTGCTCATTGTGTTGAATTGGTAGACTCTGCGGAAGATGCAGCAGTCAATGCTGACTTGATCGTGACCGATGTCTGGGCAAGTATGGGACAAGAAGAAGAGCAAAAAATCCGTGAAAAAGCTTTTGCTGATTACCAAGTCAATGAATGCCTAATGAACCTCGCTCATCCTGACTGTTTATTCATGCATTGCCTACCCGCCCACCGTGGTGAAGAAATTTCTGAAACCATGCTAGACCATTTGAATGCTGTAGTCTGGGATGAAGCTGAAAATCGCTTACATGCTCAAAAAGCTTTGGTTGAATTTTTGATGAATGAAAATCTAAAAAAAGACTAGAAATTACGCATAAAAAAAGCACCTTTGGGTGCTTTTTTTATGCTCGCAACGATATAATCAAAACCATAAGGTCTATAAGTGATTTAAACACATGCTATTAAAAAAGATTATTCTGGGTGTATTCACCACGACTTTCACCATGATTGCTTTGGCACAACCCACAGATTTAGATCAATATTTACTAAAGAAAAAAATTATCGATCAAAACTACGCCATTAAGAACACAACTGCCCTAAATGAAATTCTTGATTATATTAGTGATGAAGATTCTCGTACGATGCCTTACCAACTCGATCAGAACATCGTGATTGAAAAAATGCGTTTATATGCAAACCACATGGAAATCTCAGGGCTTATTACCGCTCCAGACTTTAAACAATTTGCACAAGATATTGGTGATGATCAAGTCCATGAAATGATGAAAAAAACATTAGTTCATAGCTGTCCGAAATTTTTTGAACACCAATTCCAAAGAGTAAATCCATATCAAGTTCAAATTAAACTCACTTCAGAACAAAAAAATTATAATCTTACTTTAAAGAACTCAGACTGTAATTTTGAATAACTAAGTTTAGCTGATTAGTCCTTGGGGTTGCATAATAATGATTGCAGCCCCAATCAATACAATTGCTCCACCCAATACATCCCATCTTGAAAGCATGACTTGATCGACATATCGCAACCACATGAGTGCCGAAAAAATATAGATCCCACCATAAGCAGCATAAATTCGACCAGAAGCTGCGGGATGTAAAGTCAGTAACCATACAAAAATAGCCAGACTAAGTGCTGTCGGGATCCATAGCCAATAAGAACGCCCTTGATTTAAAATTAAATATGGAAAATAGCAACCTAAAATCTCAGCAATTGCTGTAAGTATAAATAAGAAAACTGTGGTCAAAATTTTGATTAATGGCATATCCATAGAGATATTTGTCACCGTCAGAAAACTATAAATAGAGTGCTATTAAAAAATAAGCAAAAAATAACCCGTGTTAACACGGGTTATTGACAAAAAAGTAAACTAAGCAGGTTCAGCAGTTTGATCTTCAAACACTTCAAGTTTCAAACCAACAGCTTCACCATTTTCCATTTTCACAGAAACGGCTACGTTGCCACCATGTTCTGCCAACTCACCAAATAAAATCATTTCAGCAAGTGGTTTTTTCAAATGCTCTTGAATCAATCTTTGCATTGGTCGAGCACCCATGAGGCGGTCATAACCATGTTCAGCCATCCACTCACGCGCACTTTGATCAACTTCAAGCATGACTTTCTTATCATCGAGTTGTGCTTGCAACTCAGTCAAGAACTTATCGACCACATTCTCAATCACAGTGGTTGGGAGTGCTTTGAATTGAATCACACCATCCAGACGGTTACGGAATTCTGGAGAGAATGCTCGTTTCATGGCTTCCTGATTATCACGACTATTGTCTTGTTCCATAAAACCAATGCTAACACGTGAAATACTTTCTGCACCAATATTGGTGGTTAGTACCAAAATCACATTACGGAAATCAGATTTACGTCCATTATTATCCGTTAACGAGCCATGATCCATGATTTGTAATAACAAATTAAAGACATCTGGATGCGCTTTCTCAATTTCATCAAGTAACAATACACAATGTGGATTCTTATGAATTGCATCGGTTAACAAGCCACCTTGGTCAAATCCCACATAACCTGGAGGTGCACCAATTAAACGTGAAACCGCATGGCGTTCCATATATTCAGACATATCGAAACGAACCAGTTCAACACCTAACAATTTTGCCAACTGTTTAGTGACTTCTGTTTTACCGACCCCTGTAGGACCTGCAAACACAAAACTTCCAACAGGTTTGTCTGGAGATTTTAAACCAGCACGTGACAATTTAATGGCAGAAGATAATGCGTCAATTGCTTCATCTTGACCAAACACCACACGTTTTAAATCACGTTCAAGATTTTCGAGTACCGTTTTATCATCTTTGGATACTGTTTTCGGTGGAATACGAGCAATCTTCGAAACAATATCTTCAATATTTTCAACAGTAATCAAGCTTTCATCTTGTTCAGCTTTCAAACGGCGCTGTGCACCTGCTTCATCAATCACGTCAATTGCTTTATCTGGTAAGAAACGATCATTGATAAATTTCGCAGACAGTTCTACTGCCGAAACCAGTGCTTTATCGTCATATTTCACATGATGGAAATCTTCAAATTTAGATTTTAAGCCACGTAAAATATCAATCGTTTCAGAAATAGATGGCTCATTGACATCAATTTTTTGGAATCGACGTGAAAGTGCATGATCTTTTTCAAAGACTTGGCGATATTCTTGGAACGTGGTTGAACCGATGCAGCGCAATGAACCATTGGCCAATGCTGGTTTAATCAAGTTTGACGCATCCATAGTGCTACCCATACTTGAGCCTGCACCAATAATCATATGAATTTCATCAATAAATAAGACAGCTTCAGGTCTTTTCTTCAACGCATTTAACAATTGTTTTAGACGTTTTTCGAAATCTCCACGATATTTAGTCCCAGCAACCAATGCACCAATATCTAAGCTAAAAATTTCAGCATTTGCGAGAGGCTTTGGTGCCTTACCATTAACAATAAGCCAAGCTAAACCTTCTGCAATCGAAGTCTTGCCCACACCCGGATCACCAACGAGTAATGGATTATTTTTACGGCGACGGCATAAAATTTGTGCCGCGCGCTCAATTTCTTTTTCACGACCAATGAGCGGATCAGTTTTGCCTTTTTGTGCCTCATGATTCAAGTTAGTCGTGTAAAGCTCTAATGGACCTGCATTGGCCGAAGATGCGGACTCCCCATCCAACTCCTCAGCTTCTTCTTCAACTTGGACTTCATCTTTACGC
Organism: Acinetobacter sp. ANC 4173; assembly: GCF_004331255.1. Taxonomy (GTDB): domain Bacteria; phylum Pseudomonadota; class Gammaproteobacteria; order Pseudomonadales; family Moraxellaceae; genus Acinetobacter. The sequence continues at coordinate 27,127 of NZ_SJOF01000002.1, forward strand.
GTACCATGCGACAAGTATTGCGTTAAAGTTAAACGATTAATTTGATGACGTTTTAATAAATAAACCGCAAATGAATCCCGCTCGGAATACATTGCCACCAAAATATCAGCCCCTTCTACAGTACGATCACCGCCACTCGATTGCACGTGGAAAATGGCGCGTTGCAGAATACGGTCAAAACTTTCAGTTGGATGCGGTGCCTGATCGCTGTTTTCAGCAAGTTTCGGAGTATGTTGTTCTACGTATTCTTCTAATTCTTTCCGTAAGACGATGATATCTGCACCGCATGCTTTTAATGCATTCACAGCAGAGTCATTGTCTAGTAATGCCAATAATAAATGTTCAACTGTTAAGAACTCATGTCTCTTTTGACGAGCCATGCTTACAGCCAAACGTAATGATACTTCCAATTGACGACTGAGCATGTAACCCCCTTAATCTTTTGGCTCAATCTGACAAAGTAGTGGATGACCTTGAGATCGAGCGTAATTATTGACTTGGTTCGCTTTGGTTTCCGCGATGTCTCTTGGATATACGCCTGCAACACCTTTACCTTCGTAATGTACTGTTAACATTACTTGAGTGGCTTGGTCAAGATTCATTGCAAAGTATTGTTGTAAAATTTCAATTACAAAGTCCATTGGGGTGTAATCATCGTTCATTAAAACGACAGCATACAAAGATGGACGCTTTAATTCAGGTGGCGCAGTTTGTACAGCAACATCCCCATGCTCATCGTGCTGAGGCTCATCCACTAAACGCGGATTAAAATGCCAGTCCACTAAACCAGACTGGTAAAAACTACTTTTAATGTCGTTTAGACAAATTTGGCGTTTCGAATTTCGCATAAGATATAATTACAACTATTGAGCATTCGCTTCAGCTTGAGGAATTTCAGAGATATTGGCAGACGGTGACTCAACTGCATTCCCTTTCGCCCAACTAAAGCGTTTAATTACAGGTGTATTCGTTCCAGTTAAACGAACTTCTACAAATTGCGGGGTAAAGCCTTTAGGCATTGTCCAACGCCCAGTCAAACGCTCGTATTCATCAAAGTTAAAGTTTTTATCTTCCATTGGAACAACCAAAACTTCAGTGCCTTGAATAAGATGTAAGGCGACTTCCCCAGAAGTATTACGTTTACTTGGGCTAACTTGCACTAAATCTAGCTGATATTCAAAAGCATTTTCAGGTAAAGGCTTAATACTTAGATTCTGTACAGTTAAGCTTAGACCACCGCGCTGGCGCAACACTTCACGATAAAGTGCACCTAAACTACGGGCCTGATTTTCACTGTCCTTCGCCTGATTGAGTGCGGTGAATAAATCATTTGAATTACTGACCGCAACATCACGCTCTTGTACCGCGGTATTCATGCTTTTGTTTAAACCTTCAAGCGTTTGTTTTTGCTTTTGTACAACTTCAACCAGTTGTTCGGCATCCGCATCATAACCAACCACTGTTAAACCCTGCCGATGCCCGACCGAATAGCCAATAAAACCACTTCCGAGCACCAAAACGGCAGCACCAATCACCAAAGGTAAATTGGTTTCAAGAAAAGGCTTTTTGACAGGCTCATTCGATTGTGACGTAGTGTTCGAGTCAGTATTCTGCATCGTCATCTCTTGTTTTGAATTATTCAAAACACACATTTAAATCTAAATTTAAATGTGTGTGAAGGTATTTAATAGGTTTTATGGTAATAAACCAATGCCTTCAAGTCCTGCTGTTTCAGCAAAATTAAACATTAAGTTCATATTTTGAACAGCTTGACCAGCAGCACCTTTAACCAAGTTATCTTGCGCAACCAAAACCACCAATTTCTTAGGTTGTGGCTTATAAAGAGCAATACGCAACTGATTAGCCCCACGTACAGAGCGTGTTTCAGGTGAACTGTTTTCAGGCATCACGTCTACAAAACTTTCATTTGCATAGAATTGCTCATACCATGCTTGTAAATCCAACTCAGTGCCTGCATCCGTCAAATCCACATAAATGGTACTGAGCATGCCACGAATCATAGGTACCAAGTGCGGAACAAATAAGATCTGATCAAAAACACCTGTTTGACCTGAAATATTTTCTAAAGCTTCTACAATTTCAGGATGGTGACGATGTCCTGCGACGCCATAAGCTTTAAAGTTATCAGCATTTTCAGTGTAAATCATACCCATGCTGGCTTTGCGTCCAGCACCAGAAACACCTGATTTCGCATCAATAATAATGCTCTCAGGTTTAACCAATGTGTCGCTATGCTTAAACAATGGTGCCAAGCCAAGTTGCACTGTTGTTGGATAACAACCAGGGTTGCCAATCACATTTGCCTGCTTAATTTTGTCACGGTTCAGCTCTGATAGACCATAGACAGAATCTTTAAGCAGTTCAGGGCAAGCATGTTGCATACCGTACCATTTTTCAAATTGCACCAAATTTTGCAAACGAAAGTCAGCAGCTAAATCAATTACTTTCGTATTTGCTGCAACCAATTCTTCTGCATGCTTCATGGCTACGCCATGCGGTGTCGCAAAAAACACCACATCACACTGTTTTAATTGTTCGATATTTAAGTCTGAATATTTCAGGTCTGTATGTCCACGTAAGCTCGGGAACATATCATCGACACGGCGCCCATTTTCAGTACGTGATGTCAGTACATTGACTTGTACATTTGGATGTCGAAGCAATAGGCGCAACAATTCAACACCTGTATAACCTGTTCCACCAACAATACCTACTGAAATCACGCGTTTTACCCCTATTCAAAAGCAGCCATTTTGTAACTGCGTAGTATGACAGGAAGTTGAGGCTTTCTAAACTGTTTTACTTGGATTTTTATATGTTTTAGTGTTGTTAAAGCTTTAATTCAATACAGGGAAAATCACTTTGGTATGATCCAAACCTATACAATTCCGTCCAGATCGCTTCGCGGAATACAGTAATTGATCAGCAACACCAATTGCCCGTATAAAATCTTGCTCAAAGATCTGCGCTAAACCAAAACTGGCAGTCACTGATATTTTGCTAGCTGATAACTGCCTAGCTTCTATATTAACTCGAATACGTTCGGCAATTCTATAAGCCTGATGTTGGTCTTCTACTTGTAGAAGCAGAATAAATTCTTCACCACCAAAACGCCCAACCAAATCCTGACCTCGAACATTTTCTCGAATAATCTGCCCAACCTGTTGCAAAATACTATCGCCAATCAAATGCCCATATTGATCATTGATACGCTTGAAATGATCAATATCACACATCAGTAAAAAATAGGTGTCTTGAGATGTATATGAAAGTGCTGACTTGGCCTTTTCATAAAAACCACGTCGGTTTAATAAATTGGTTAATGGGTCTTTCAAACGCTCATCATTCAACTTATGAATAATATCTCGCACCAAAGTCCCTAACAAAACAATCGCAAACCACATGCTTAAAAAAATACTTGCAGCAAGCATCATTAACCACCAAACGGAGGTAACGAGCATGTCCGCTTCAATATTACTTAAAAATAGATAAATAATTAAACTGCGTGCAAAGGTATAAATTACAATGAAAAAATAAGAAAAATCCACAATTTTATTAAATATACCAATGTGTTGATAATTTTTAAATATCGAAAATAAAACCAATGACTCTACTATTGCTATAGTTGAATTAAGAATCAACATCCTGATCCATAATTGATTATCTACATATGAAAAATAACTCAGCAACAATAGGGCTATCGTAATTAAACCAAAACACCAATATGAATGCGCATGGCCGTTTTTTCTTAATGCCATTGCATAGGCACTTGCCCAAGCCCCAAATAAATACATGCCTCCCAGCAAAGGCGCGGACAAAGCTAGCTCTGAATTAGACATAAAGCTTTGTGCTGCCAATGAAAAAGAAGGTACGATATAGCCTAGACCTAGCCAAAATAAGTATTTTGGAGCCTGATAAAAATAATGGCATATTAAAAACAAGCTTCCCATTAAGATCAGGCAAGCTGGAACAATTAATATAAAATAATGGGTATCTGTAAAATTCACGCCCAACACTAAAAGTTTGTACTAAAAGTAACCGCAGTGTAGATGATTTATTTAATCATTCAAACTTAAATCGATTACATCAATCACATCGTAAAATTTAGCTATTTTAAGAAGAGAACCACCAAAAGGGTAATGTTGTATTTTTTAAGGTATGACGATGCTGTTTAAAGTTTGGATCATGCTCAGCGACTTTTGCCCAAAAATGAGCACTATGATCAAAATAAACGGTGTGTGCCAATTCATGCACACAAACATAACGCGCAATTTCCAAAGGGAACAAAACCAAAGCACTGTTCAACATAATGTCATGCTTGACACTACAACTACCCCAACGCGTTTTAGGTTGTCGAATACTGCACTGCAAATAGTGTAAACCCGTCTCACCAGTAACTTTTGCCAAATAAAGTGGTAAATGCTGCTTTGCATAAGCAATGACAAATGCTTTGAGATATTGTTCTGGTTGTCGATCACTCACTAAAAGCATTTGCTGCTCTGCATTCCAGAGATAAGTTTGCTTCTGCACAACATAGTTAATCTGAATGGGCTGAGTTAGATTAAACAACTTCAGCTCAGTTACTAAGGCTTGATGCTGCCCCATTTTATTTTGTTGTTTTTGCCATGTTTCTCGCATCCAATGCTCAGACTCACTCAAGAAAGCCTGTATTTGTTTTTGGCTACAAAACTTTGGAACTGTTAAACGAATTTGTGTTGGCTCAACACGTAAACGTAACCGCGTTGCACGAGCATGATGAGTGATTTGGATTTCAGGTAAGTCTGCTAAGGTCATTAAAATATTATTCTTTTATTTAATAATCCTCCCCAGCCTTCCTTTTGAAAGAAGGGAGAAAACTAATTAGTAATAATTTTACTAAATGAGTTTTCTTGAACAAACTTTAAAGCAGTGCTTTAAAGTTTGTTCAGGGTTTGGGGAGATTTAAAATTAAACTGCTGTACGTTCTTCAATGCCGTTGTCTGTTGCAACGACAGCAATATCCGCTTTGTTTAATGCAAAAATACCATTACACACCACACCCGGAATGTTATTGATGGTCTTTTCTAATTCAAGCGCATTTAGAATATTTAAGTTATAAACATCTAAAATAACATTGCCGTTATCTGTCACTACCCCTTCACGGTAAACTGGATCACCGCCCAAGCTCACGATTTTACGTGCTACAGCCGAACGCGCCATTGGAATCACTTCTACTGGTAATGGGAACTCACGGCCCAATTGTTCAACCCATTTTGAATCATCAACAATACACACAAATTTCTTTGCAATTGATGCCACAATCTTTTCACGAGTTAAAGCAGCACCACCGCCTTTAATCATGTGCATATGACGGTCAATTTCATCTGCACCATCGACATAAGCATCTAAACCACCCACATGGTTCATATCCACGACTTCAATGCCAAGTTTCTTTAGACGTTCTGCCGTTGCTTCTGAACTCGCAACAGCCGCTTCAAGTTGAAGTTCTGGCAATAAATCAATTAGAAAATTAACGGTACTGCCTGTACCCACTCCTAAAATGCCGCCTTTTGGTAAGTGTTTTAAAGCGGCTTTCGCTGCTGCTTGTTTTTTCTCATCTTGGCTTGCATATAGACTCATGACATCACTCAACTTTTTTTCACGTTTTGCGCAATTTTAAAACGCAAATGTGCAGGGGTTTGTTACAATAAACGCCTATTTTAAACTGTTAGATGGAAAATTAACATGCTGTCTCGTTTGGTTCGACAAATTTTACAAGCAACGGTATACGACGTTGCAATCGAAACCCCACTCGAAGCAGCGCCACGAATTAGTGAAAAGCTAAACAACAACATTCGCTTTAAACGCGAAGACTTACAACCTGTCTTTTCTTTCAAACTACGCGGTGCCTATAACCGTATTAGTCAATTACCGAAATCTCAGTTGGAACGTGGCGTTATTACTGCTTCAGCAGGTAACCATGCTCAAGGCGTGGCTTTATCTGGTCAAAAGTTAGGTATTCACGCCATTATTGTTATGCCAAAAACCACACCAGATATTAAGGTACAAGCGGTAAAACGCTTGGGTGGTGATGTTGTGCTACATGGTGACTCATTTGATGTTGCCAATAAATATGCCATTCAACGTGCCAAAGATGAAGGCATGACATTTATTCCCCCTTATGACGATGAGTTGGTGATGGCGGGTCAAGGCACCATTGCCAATGAAATTTTACGTCAATGGCGTGATGTCGAATATGTATTCGTTGCCGTTGGCGGTGGCGGTTTAATCGCAGGTATTGCAGCTTATTTAGGCGATGTTGCGCCACATGTCAAAATCATCCCTGTTGAATATGACGAATCGGCTTGTTTAAAAGCAGCGTTTGAAGCCAATGAACGCGTGATTCTGCCTCAAGTTGGTCTATTTGCAGATGGTACAGCAGTCGCACAAATTGGTGAAAAACCGTTTGAAGTGTTACAACTGCAAAAATCAGATAACTCTGGTCCAATTGTCGAACGTGAAGTCGTTCTGGTGAACACCGACGAAATTTGTGCAGCCATTAAAGATACTTATGACGAATGTCGTAGCATTGTCGAACCTTCTGGTGCCATGGCTTTAGCAGGCATTAAAAAATACGTTGAAGAGCACAATATTCACGGTAAAAACATGGTATCAATTGTTTGCGGTGCAAACATGAACTTTGACCGCTTACGCTATATCGCAGAACGTACAGAACTGGGTGAACACAAAGAAGCGATCTTTGCAGTGACTATTCCAGAAGAAAAAGGCTCTTTCCTTAACTTCTGCCGCGCCTTGCAAGGCCGCAATATTACCGAATTTAACTATCGTGCAAGCAATGCTTCAGCTGCACAAGTTTTTGTGGGCATTAGCCTAAAAAGTGGTGAAAAAGAACGCCACGACATTCACGAGTTACTCAAGACTCAATATGATGTCGATGATCTTTCTGATGATGAAGTTGCAAAACTACACATTCGCTACTTGGTCGGTGGTCATGCAGATTTAGAAAATGAGCGCTTATTCCGTGTCGAGTTTCCAGAGCGTCCTGGCGCATTGCTCACTTTCCTTGAGCGTTTAGGCCCTACGCATAACATTACCCTTTTCCACTATCGTAACCACGGCGCTGCTGAAGGTCGCGTTTTGGTCGGCTTGGAAGCGAGTGATGCCAAACAAAATCCAGATGGCTTGATTGAAACATTGGAAAGTATTACTTATCCATACGTGGAAATTACCAACAATCTTGGTTACCAACGCTTTTTAAAATAATCAATTGAGTCAACCCAAACAGAGTCTTTATGGCTCTGTTTGTCATTTAAATAGACCAAGATATTTCAGAAGGTTGATATTTTTCAACTTTTAAACCAGCACCATCAAATTGATGATTAAATAACGTGCAGAATGCTTCTATTTTTTTCGACTGATTCGGTACGGCGAGCCAATAGTGCTCCGCACCCCAAAGCAACAATAACGCAAAATTCTGAGATTTCAGGAATTTATAAATTTCATCTAAGATAATTTCTAAAATTTGATCCTGTACCCGATAAAACCGTCCAATCACATGCTCAAATTGCTCATAGTGTTTTAAGATTGGATCTGCACGTGATTGTATTTGTGCTTGCACCATTTCAATTTCAGTGGTCATGTGCTGAAAAACAGGATGTGCTGCCAGTCCATTTTCCAAATATTGATGAATGTTCAATGCAATCAAATATTCAAAAGTTTGTTCACTCTCCTGAGTATTTAACCAAGTTAAAAAGTGTTCTGCTTTTGCACGATACTTTTTTTTAGGTAATGGATGCTGTTTCAACTCAGGAAACCACTTTCTTAACTGCTTATAAATTTTCTTTTCATTCATATTCAAACCCTAATTATTTTATTCATTTTGCTTTTACTACTAAATGTACAGCCAATGCCGAAAAACTTCATTTCAAGCATCAATTAACGCTATGATTAGACATTATGAAATTTAAATGTGTAAATAATAATACACCTAACAAAATAAGGACCTAACATGGCTCAATTTGCAGTGATTGGTTTAGGAAGTTTTGGTGCAACTGTCGCAACTGAATTGGTAGAATTAAAGCATGATGTCCTTGGCATCGATAGCAATAAAAAATATGTAGAAAACATTTCTGATGTATTGACCCATGCTGTGATTGCGGATGCGACGGATGAACATGTACTCAATGAATTAAATATTCAAAACTGTGATGCCGTGGTGGTGGCCATTGGGGAGGATATTGAAGCCAGTATTCTCTGTGTTTTACATCTCAAGAATATGGGCATTGAAAAAATTTGGGTAAAAGCAAAATCAAAATCCCACCATATGATTCTAAGCCATTTAGGTATCGATAAAATTATTCACCCAGAAGAAGATATGGGCGTCCGTATTGCACAGTCGCTCAGCTATCCAATGGTCAGCCGTTATATGTCTTTGGGAGATGATCGCTATATGGTGAAAATTGAGATTAAAGACAATTTACATGGCACTCGTTTTCAAATCATTTCTGAGTACAACTCAGAAATTAAAGTCATATTACACAAGCGTGGCAAAGATCTTTCATATCAGATAGACCCCAATTTGGTATTACAACATGGTGATATCATTGTGGTTGAGGGTCATTTGGAACAACTACGAAAATTATCGAATCGTTTTAAATAATATGAAAATAATACGAAAAAAGCCCAAAAATACGGTTAACTTAAGCCCTCCGAGCTTATTAGCACTCGGCTTTTTAAGTTTTATCCTTATTGGAACCTTGCTGCTCAAATTACCGATTGCCCATCATGGTGATTTGTCTTGGATACATGCGCTATTCACAGCAACATCGGCAGTCACAATTACCGGTTTATCGGCTGTCAATGTCGGTGAGGCTTATACTGTATTTGGCAAAGTTGTCATTATGCTATTACTACAATGTGGTGGTTTAGGTTTTATGACTTTCGCCATTTTAGCCGTAATGAGCCTTTCAAATAAAATTGGGCTAAAACAACAAATTATGGCGCAGGAAACCATTGGTCATACCAGTTTATCTAAGGTTTCTCAGACTATTAAAGCGGTTTTGCTGTATTCGTTATTTTTTGAAGCCATCGGCACATGTATTCTCACAATTGCATGGATGCAAGAATATGACTTTTTAAAAGCCTTTTTTTATGCTGCTTTTTATAGTGTTTCTGCCTTTAATAATGGTGGATTTTCTTTATTTCCGAACAGCTTAATGGACTTTTCCAGTCACTACTTCATTACATTTACCATTAGCATGCTGTATATCATTGGTGGGATTGGTTTCTTGGTTTTAATGGACATTAAACACCAAAGAAGCTGGAAAAAACTCAGTCCAAATAGCAAGCTAATTTTATTAACGATCACGGGTCTTAATCTATTTGCCTTTGTGGTCTTTTGGCTATTAGAAGCCAATAATCCTCTTACGCTAGCCCCCATGAGCACGATGGAACAAGCCGTCAATGCATGGTTCCATGCGACTGTTCCGCGCTCCTCTGGATTTAACAGTTTGAATGTGGGCGACATGACTGATGCATCCGCACTGGTGACCATGGTGCTGATGTTTATTGGCGGAGGCTCTTTAAGTACGGCGGGTGGTATTAAAGTCGGCACCTTTATTGTCGTCATTTTAAGCGTAGTCAGCTTTTTACGCCGTGCTGATGAAATACGTATTTTTAATTTTTCGATACCACAAAATACGTCATTTAAAGCCATGGCTGTAGTGTCTATTACTGCCATGTTAGTATTTATGGGGTTTTTATCTTTATTACTATTAGAGCCTAAACGCCATTTCCTTGATTTACTCTTTGAAGCTGTATCGGCAGCCTGTACCGTTGGTCTGTCACGTGGCATTACCTCCGACTTACAACCTGCCAGTCAAATTACCTTAATGCTGCTCATGTTTGCGGGTCGACTTGGTCCACTTACGTTAGCCTATATGATTGCCACGCCGAAAAAAACACGCTTAAAACACCCACCTACGGATATTCAGATCGGTTGAAGAGTTCAGGACACATCGTTACTCAAAAGGGAAAATATTTGAGAATTTAATCGGAATTCAATTTTATTCCCTACAGACAAACCATGTAGCGAAGCTCAAATAATGTCAAATTTAAAGTGGATACAAACCCTTTTTCAGTGCGTGAATACTGTGAAATTTACAACACAGAATACTGACGCATAAAGGACTGCAAATGATTCCATAAAAAAAGCCTGAAATTGCAATTTCAGGCTTTTAAACTCAGTCAAAAAATATCAGTACCAATTCAGTAACGAAACCCCCAACCCGACATAGGTTGCACGATGATTATAATCAATTAAACTTTCACCATAACCATCAAACAACTGGAATTGACCACGTAGTTTTCCGTGAATAGGGAAAGACCAATCAAATTGTACCGCACCGTGAGAATCATCTCCGCCTTTTAAAGAGTGACGTAACATTAAAGAGAAATCATGATCAGCTTTACGGTAGAATGCTGTTATGTCACCCCGCCCCACATAATCTTTAATATCTGGATTATTATCATCTTTAGCATTTTCATCAAAACGATACCAAGGACGAATCATCAAGGCAAAGTTATCGCGCTCAAAGCCTAAATTTAAAATTGCTCTGTTCCAACTCCTCGATAACGGATCTGAACGGCCATTAGACTGGTGGTTTAAGGTAATTCCAAACAACCGCGCATTTAAACCCAAAATTTCATAATTGGTACGAAACATTAAACTTGCTTCAGGCTCATAATTGGTTTCACGAAATGGGCGTGACTCACTTTCGTTGTAAACTTGCCAGCGTGAAGACTGCGTGTACCCTACCCAAATATCACCATTATCACCAAATAAATTTTCTACGGCTTTGGTCTTGAGTGAGATTTGAAACTTTGTTTCTGTAGATTTTAAATTTTGGTCTTCATCCACAGTATTATGCGGGTTTGGGCTATCAGGAAGTTCATTTTTCTTGCTTGACCAAAACACAGGCAACAAATATACGGGCTTGTAAGCACGAATATTCCAAGTCCCTAATTTACTGTCTGGTGATAATTCCCAGCGTTTATCTAGCAAAGATTGATTTGGGTCAATTTTAGGCCCTTCCAGTGCAAATAAATTGCTAAAACTGCTGCCTTGTTTTTCCGAGCTTTGTGGTTCCTGCTTCGCTGCAGCTTGCTTGACTAAAACAGGTTCCACAACCTTTGGTTTTACTTCGGTTGCAGGTAGCTTAAATAAGGCATCATAACAAGCCAATCGATCTGCATTTGACTCCAAACCTACACAAGCTTCTGGACTAGCAGGTGAAATTTGCTCTGCTGAATCTTGTGCATAGGCATATGCCGAGCTGAGCATAATAATGCTCAGCGACAGCACACCACGTTCAAATGATTTGAACGCCATAAACACACCTCTTTTTTTATTGTATTAATTCACTTGATGAATTTCGAAACCTAATGCTAACAATTCATCTTTTTTCGCCATCGGAGCCACAACAGCTTTATTGGCTTCTTGATTAAGCAAATATTGTTTCGCTACACGCTTCAAGTCATCTAATGTCACAGCCAATAAACGTTCACGTAATTGTTTACGGAATGCAGGCGTACGTGCATGTAATAGCGAATAACAAGCAGTAATGGCTTCGCCCGCTGGTGAGCCTGGTTTATCCATTGAAGCAATGAGACCTAAAATTGCTTCTTCCAACTGATGCGGTTGTTGCTCAGTATTCAACAACCACGCCACACTGGCTTCAAAATCATTAAATGTTTCTGCTAAGCGTGGATCACGGTAGCTATAGAAACGGAAAGAACAAGCGTTGCCATCATAACTTGCGCCACCACCGTAAGCCCCGCCTTTCTCACGGATTGCACTGTGTAAGAAACCATTGCGTAAATATGCTGCCAATACCATGAGTGGTGCCGCATCTGCATGAGCAACATCTACAGCTGGGTATGCCGATGCACAGAATTGTACATTGGCCTGAATCAACCATGCTTCATTTGCATGGTTATTGACCGGTTCAATGGCTTTAAGTGCAATCGTATGCTGAGGAACATCTAACTTGTCCCAAACGTTTTGCACTTCTTCAACCAAGCGGTCTGACTGATGTTCTTCACAGACCAGTAAGAACTGTTTTGGTGCTTGTAAAAGTTTCAAATGAATCGCTTTTAATTCATTGATCAAATCATCATAAGCTGCTGCATCTTTTTCAATTCGACTGACCAGATCGCCTAACCAGTTTAATGCACCTAAGCCTGTATTATGATAATCACGTTGTGCTAAAGCACTGTGGTTACGTCCCGCAATTTGCATAGCATAACTATGCCCTGAACCCGAAAGACGTGATGCCCAACGCGTTTTACGTTGCTGTAATAACTCGATGATTCGATCTTTTTCGTCAAAACGGAGTTGCTCAAAAGCCAACTTTAACAAAGCAATACTGTCAAAATTACTGACCAATGATTTAGTGGTCAAGGTTAACCATGCACTAATCTTCTGTTTGTCATCGACTTTAGAGCGTAAAGATGCCCCCATACCCAAACCACCACTCACCGCAGTTTGCAGTTGTTGTAGCTCAAGATAATTATACTGACCTGCACCAACTTCACCCATCAAAATGGACAGCAAGTTAAAGTATGGCGATTGCACTACATCTTGCGGAATTTCAATCAGCACCTGATTATAGTAAATACCATTGGTACCTGCATGATAAAGGTTCAGCGGATAATCAATACGATTTGAGATAATCTCGCGCAATTGCCCTTGTACAATTTGTAGTTCCGCAGGCACATCTTCCAAGCCTACTTTTGGCAGAAGATTAAGATCATCTGGGGTATCTTGACGAACTTTCAACGCTTCAGTTTGTGCTTGAATTTCTGCTTTTTCAGCTTCGGTCAGTTGTGCACCAATTTCTGCTAAACTTGCTTTTTCTGCCGCCGCTTCCACCGCAGATTTGTTGGCATCAGGTACCAATGTCATTTGCACGCGATGCGGGTTATCAATCAAATGTGTTTTGATCAGGTTTGATAGCCACATCGGATCTTTCAGTTCTTCTTTTACTGCGGCAATGGCTGAATCGACATCCCAAACCGTCACTGGGTCGCTGTGGTGAATCACACTGCCCAAACCATTTAAAATCAGGCTTAGACCATAAGGCATGCCGTCGCCATTGATTTCACGTTGGTGCAATTCAATTTGATGTAAAATCGCATCCACCATGTTTTGATCGACAGGTTTTGAAGCAACATCTTCCAAAATTTTAAACACGCCTGCTTTAAATTCTGCTGCATGTTCTGGGTTTGAACCTTGTACGCCACAGTAGAAAGTCATTTCATAGTTAGAATCATCTACACCCATAATCGGGCCAGTAGACTGTGCATAACCACAGGTCTCTAAGTAGTGACGTAATGGAGAAGCTGAATCTTCTAACAGTACACCCTCAACAAGGCGCATACCTAAGCGTAGTTTGATCTCACTGGCTTTAGGCAATAACCACGAAATGATGTGATAAGTCTTGTCTTTTAAATCTTCTGCATCTACCGCATAGGTTTCAGTCACTTCTAGCGGTGCGGTTAGACGGCGCTCTTCTTTAGAAAATAGCGTTTCACCTTTTGAAAACTTCGCCAAGGCTAAAGTTTCAAACTGCTCTTGTAGATTGTAAGCAGACTCATTACCAAAGGTCATGAAAACAGCATTACTTGGGTGATAGTGTGACTTATAGAAACTAACTAACTCAGGGTAAGTTAAATCAGGAATATCTTTAGGGTCACCACCTGAGTTGTAATGGTAAGTCGTTTCAGGGAATAAATGATGCGCAAGTTGGTGATATAACTGATCTGAAGGCGAACTCATCGCCCCTTTCATTTCATTGAAAACCACACCTTTATAAACAGGTTCACCATTTTCAAGCTCAATACGAATACCTTCTTGAGCAAAATCTAATGGATTTAAATTGGCTGCAAATGCTGCATCTAAATACACTTCAAGTAAATTCTGGAAATCTTTTTTATTCTGGGTTGCAAATGGATACGCCGTCCAATCCGCAGCAGTAAATGCATTCATAAAAGTATTTAATGAACGTCGAATCATTAAGAAAAACGGGTCACGCACTGGGAATTTTTCAGAACCACACAATGCTGTATGCTCTAAAATATGCGCTTCACCTTTTGAATCCATGGGCTGGGTGCGAAAAGCCACCAAGAACACATTTTCATCGTGATTAGTCGCAAGGTGGTAATGTACAGCGCCAGTCACTTTATGCTGGTACTCAGTCACTAAAATATCTAAGGCTTCAACATGATGTTGACGAATCAACTGAAACGCGGGATGTACAGTTTGAGAAATAGTTTCAGTCACATCTACAGTCATGTGCGCTCCTAATAATCTTTTAAATAAAACTGAAATGATTATAGCTTTAGTTTGAGCCATAATTCACGTGTATACCCGAGTATTTTATTCAGGTCTGGAACAATACACAGTAACACACTGTGCATTGTGTTAAATAAAGTAAATTACTGAAAAACTAGATTAAATATTTAAAGTAGTTATAGCTTGGATTATTTTCGACCCAAACGTAGTTCTGTTTTTGATAAAAATCTGCGGCTAATCGTGTATCAGTATGTAAACAGAGCGCCGAAAAATTAGGTTTAGCTTTATTTTCCAAGTATGCCAACAGGTCTTTTCCAACACCATGTCGTCTATATTTGGGGTGTACATAAAAACGTCTTACTCGGCCAATTCGGCTTTTTTGCCCATCTTCTTCACGTTGTTGATTTAATCCACCACACCCAATCAGCTTTTCACCATCATAAGCAACTAAAAAAAATTCACCTTCATCCTGAAATCTATTTTTTCCATTGGCAAATTCTTCAATTAAACGCTGAACAATATTGAATCCTTCTTTGTTTGCAAGTTTGAGTAAAGTATCAATCTGAGTGGGTAATTCTGTCGCTTCTTGAATGATGAGGTCCATGTTTTATCTATTACCTAACACTGGTTTTTGCTTATTAAACAATAAAACACAATCAATTACGCATAATCTTGAATTTTATTCACAAAACTTCTGCAATCCTGAGCATTGGTGTAAACTTAGCGTTTTATTTTAGATGTGATTGAACGACATGACCTCTGTTGATCTTTTTGCAATTGGTAATGCGCTGATTGACCAAGAATTTAAAGTTTCTGATGAATTTCTTACGCAACACAACCTGCAAAAAGGAACCATGCAACTCACTGATGGCGATCAACAAGCAAATTTATATATTCAACTGCAACAGTCTGAAGTTTATAAAGGTCAGGCTTCTGGCGGTTCTGCTGCCAATACAACGGTGGCATTTAGCGCACTTGGTGGTACAGCATTTTATGGTTGCCGCGTAGGTAATGATGAATTAGGTAAAATTTACTTAGACGGCTTAAATGAAGCAGGCATTCAAACCACCGCTAAATCAGTCAGTGATGGTGTAACAGGTACGTGTATGGTTCTGGTCAGCCCTGACTCAGAACGTACTATGCAAACCTACTTAGGTATTACCGCGGAACTTTCTGCAGAACAAATTGATTTTGAGCCATTAAAAACTGCACAGTGGCTCTATATCGAAGGTTATTTATCTACAAGCACCACAGCACGTGCAGCCGTCAAACAAGCACGTGAAATTGCTCGTGCACACCAAGTAAAAATTGCCCTGACATTATCTGACCCCGCCATGGTGCAGTATGCTCGTGAAGGTTTAAATGAATTGCTAGATGATGGCGTAGATTTACTCTTCTGTAATCAACAAGAAGCAATGATGTATACCGAAACTACGACAGTTGAAGATGCATTAGCAAAATTGAAACTACATAGTAAATACGTTGTAATTACATTAAGCGCAGAAGGCGCGATTATTTCATCTGAACAAGAAACAATTCGTGTGCCTGGTCGTGTAGTGACTGCAGTTGATGCCAATGGTGCTGGTGATGCATTCGCTGGTTCATTCCTTTATGCATTGAACACAGGCGAAAATTTACAAACAGCAGCTGAACTGGCTATCTTGATTTCAAGTGAAGTGGTTTCACAGTTTGGTCCACGTCTTGCTAATCAAGACTATGCGCAGTTGCTAACAAACTTTCAAAAGAAGGAATGTGCCTAATGGATAAACTTTGTATGACCGAAGACATTCCAGAGCGTGAAGCACGTGCTTTTGAAACGCCGAATGGTGATACGATTTTTATTACACAGCGCGATGGTGCTTTTTTTGCCTATCAGAATGTTTGCCCACACCTACAAGTTGAACTTGAATTTCTTGAAAACCAGTTCCTAGACCGCGATCAAGAATATATAGAGTGCTCTACACACGGTGCATTATTTACTGTAGAAACGGGCGAATGCATATCTGGTCCTTGTCTAGGTCAGTCACTTGAAAAGGTCGAGATAACTGTGCATTCTGATGGTGGAATCTACCTACCTGAATAATATATGGAATTTGCCATGCCTGAGTTAATACACGATATAAATTTAATGCCGTTTCATTTAAGTTTATTAACACTTGTATTTCTCAGCTTGGTAGAAACCGTTGGTTACTTTTTACATATTCAACCAAGCCAATTTTTTAAGCGTGTTATTCCACAAAAACTCGCAGAAGCTCCCTTACTCAACGTAAAATTTTCCAAAATCTTAATTTTGGTCTTCCTGTTGATGAATTTCAGCTTTTCTGGCTATTTCCTTCAATTTAGTTATTTCGCACAACAAGAAAATTTTTTACCCGCATATTACGTCATTCTTCCCGCATTAATTATCGCAATTTTCTTTACCGTGTTTATGATTCACTGTTTAGATCAGGTGATTAGACCTACGCAAATACAACTTCAATCTAATTTGTTGGGTAGGCTGGCAACCATTTCAAGTGGTAATGCTCGACCAGGTTTCTCTGCTCAAGCTCGGGTTAGAGATGAATATGGTCAACTGCACTATGTACAAGTTGAACCAGAATTTGGCGAATTGGAATTTCAATCTCAAATTATTTTAATTCGTATTAAACATACACACTACATTGCCAAAAAAATCTCAAAATCAAATGAACTTTTCTCTAACGACTTACACAAATAAGTAAGCTGTCGAACACTTAGCGCACTATTTAGCTTTAATCCTTATTCGCTTTTATTGCCCCTTAACTCTGTACGAAGTTTAATTCAGCGAATAAATCACAACAGCTCAAGGACTTCTTGGGCCTGTAGGATAAAAAAAATTACAAATAAGCCTTCCTCACCCCTTTTAATTATGTGTATATTTATTAATCAATAATAAATAATATGAGCATTAATTAAGAAAACTAAATTTCAAACCAACTCTTTTAGTATAGTTTAATAATCAACCTATTTTTAAATAGACCAAAATACTTTGTTTTATTATTTTTTAAATACAAGCATTTTAGTCGGATTTAAATACATTAAATCACAACCGTTTTAGTCAGAAATAAAACATTAATTACCAGAATAAAAATAATACACAATCAAACATAAAATATTGATTTTAAACAAAATAATAATATATTTTTATTTTAAGTGTATTTCCTATTTATTTTTTGTATGAAATTGTTTAATAATATTAAGTATGTTTCAAAACAGGCTTATTCCTATGAGCTTAGTTCCAAAAGATTTTAATCAACGCCTAGTCCGTGAAATAACAATCATATTAATAATTAAGGTTGTTATCTTACTCACGATTAAACATATCTGGTTTGATGCACCGACTATTCCCAAAAACTTTGACAATCAAGTTGCTGAGCGTATTGCTGGCAGTCCATCCCAAATCAAGGAGACACGTTGATGATTTCTGAAAGCGTGGTCGATCTTTCGCGGTTCCAATTTGCAATGACCGCGATGTATCACTTTATTTTTGTTCCACTTACTATTGGTATGGCTTTTATTCTTGCCATTATGGAAACGACTTATGTCATTTCTGGTAAAGAAATTTATAAAGACATGACCAAATTCTGGGGAAAACTCTTCGGGATTAACTTCGCACTCGGGGTAACAACAGGTTTAACAATGGAATTCCAGTTTGGTACAAACTGGGCTTACTACTCACACTATGTCGGTGACATTTTTGGCGCACCATTGGCAATTGAAGGCCTAATGGCTTTCTTCTTAGAATCCACCTTTATTGGCTTGTTCTTCTTTGGTTGGGATCGACTTTCCAAAGTCCAGCATTTAGGTGTGACGTGGTTGGTTGCTCTAGGTTCCAATATGTCAGCCCTGTGGATTCTTGTTGCCAACGGCTGGATGCAAAACCCTGTGGGTTCTAAGTTTAACTACGAAACCATGCGTATGGAGTTGGTCGATTTTGGGGCATTAATTTTCAACCCAGTCGCGCAGGTTAAGTTTGTACATACTGTTTCAGCAGGTTATGTAACTGGCTCAATCTTTGTATTGGCAATTTCAAGTTATTATCTGCTTAAAAAGCGCGATGTTCCATTTGCTCGTCGTTCTTTTGCAATCGCAGCAATCTTCGGCTTGGCATCAACACTCTCAGTAATTCTACTCGGGGATGAATCTGGTTATGAGTTAGGTGATGTTCAGAAAACCAAACTCGCTGCTATTGAAGCTGAATGGGATACACACCCTGCACCTGCGCCATTTACACTGTTTGGTATTCCAAATAAAGAAACCATGACCACGGACTATGCAATTAAAGTTCCGTATCTTATGGGTCTCATTGCAACACGTTCGACAACTAAAGAAGTCACAGGCATTAAAGACTTATTAGTTCAACATGAAGATCGTATTCGTAATGGTATGGTTGCATATTCCCAACTAGAAAAGCTTCGTGCAGGCGACACATCTCCTGAACTTAAAGCTGCCTTCGAACATTCTCAAAAAGATTTAGGCTACGGTCTACTTTTGAAAAAATACACACCAAATGTAGTTGATGCATCTGAAGATCAAATCAAATCTGCTGCAAAAGACACGATTCCACACGTACCAAGCTTATTCTGGGCATTCCGTGCCATGGTTGTGTCTGGTTTCCTTATGCTGTTGCTATTTGCGCTAGCAACCTTTGCTGTAGCAAAACGCAATGCAGAAAACAAACCATGGTTACTGAAGTTCGCGCTTTTCGCTCTACCTCTGCCATGGGTTGCTGCACAAACAGGCTGGTATGTTGCCGAAGTCGGTCGTCAGCCGTGGACTATTGGTGAAGTTTTACCTACACACTTGTCAGCATCGAGTTTAAGCACTGGTGATGTATGGGGTTCTATCGCTGCTTTGGCTGCGTTCTATACTGTACTTTTGATTATTGAAATGTATTTAATGATTAAATTCTCACGCCTTGGTCCAAGTTCGCTTCATACTGGTAAATACCATTTTGAAAAACTTGAAGCAGCCCGCAATGAGGAGTCTCAAGCATGATCGAATATGAATTACTCAAAATTATCTGGTGGGTTCTGGTCGGTGTCCTTCTTATTGGCTTCGCTCTCACTGATGGCTTCGACATGGGCTCTATGGCGATCATGCCATTTGTAGGTAAAACAGACGAAGAACGCCGTGCAGCCATCAACACCATTGCACCGCACTGGGACGGTAACCAAGTTTGGTTTATTACTGCTGGGGGGGCATTGTTTGCAGCATGGCCAATGGTTTATGCAACAGCCTTCTCAGGCATGTATTGGGCGCTGCTATTGGTACTATTTGCCCTATTTTTACGACCTGTAGGCTTTGACTACCGCTCTAAACTGCAAAATACAAAATGGCGTACGTCATGGGACTGGGGTTTAGCAATCGGTGGTGCTGTACCTGCGCTAGTCTTTGGTGTGGCATTTGGCAACATGTTCTTAGGTGTGCCATTTAGCTTGGATGACACAGTCCGCTCAACCTATACAGGGAGCTTTTTTGCCCTACTCAACCCGTTTGCTTTAGTCTGTGGTCTGGTCAGCTTGTCTATGCTGTGTGCACATGGTGGTGCGTGGCTTATGCTCCGTACCGATGGCGATTTACGTAGCCGTTCAGCCCAAGCAACAAAACTCATGGGCATTGTTTACCTCATCTGTTTCTTGGGTGCTGGTGCTTGGTTATACTTTGGTGGAATCGAAGGTTATACCTTAGTAACTCCATTTGACACCAACGGTGCTGCTAATCCATTAGCGAAAGAAGTCTTAACCAATGCCAATCATGGCTGGATGAACAACTACTCGACTTATCCAATCACCATGATTGCGCCTGTTGCAGGGATCTTAGGTGGTTTGATTGTGGTGCTTGCAGCAAGCAAAAACAAAGCGGGCTTTAGCTTCTTAGGTTCAAGTTTAGCGGTCGTGGGTGCAATTTTAACTGCAGGTTTCGCTTTGTTCCCATTCTTAATGCCATCAAGCATTCAACCAGTTGCAAGCTTGACCATGTGGGATGCGGTTTCAAGTAAAACCACGTTAACCGTTATGACAGTTGCAGCATGTATCTTTGTACCACTCATTTTGTGCTACACCACGTGGTGTTACTACAAAATGTGGGGTGTTATTACCAAGAAACATATTCAAGAAAATTCACATAGCCTTTACTAAGGCAATGCTTAGGAGAATAAATTATGTGGTATTTTGCATGGATTCTCGGTATTTTGATGGCATGCTTTGCTGGTGTACTCAGTGCCCTATATATCGAACATCATCAAGATTTAGATGAGGAATAAAACATGACTGAAGTAGCAATGACAACAGAACAGCCGAAAAAACCCAATAAGTTTGTAATGGCAGTGTCCTTTTTGTTGGCATTGCCTCTTGCAGCAGTCCTGTTAATTCATCCAAGTGCAATGCTCGATGCTAATGGTGAATATAGCCATCGCGCCATGATGTTTATCATGATTGGTATTTCAGGCGGCTTCATTTACGGCGTAGGATTTATGCCACGCTTTTGGCTCTGGAAGTGGCTATTTAGCCCTCTCATTGCTTGGCCCCTAATGTTATGGGGATATTACACTTGGTTCCTCGCCTAATTTTAAAGCCCTCTTCATGAGGGCTTTTTTAATATTATTATTTATTGAATATTCTTGAGCATTTGCTGTAACTCAATATGCCTTAACGGCTGACCTACATTCGCGTCAAGAGGATAAGATATTTTAAGTTCAGTCAGTCTATAGCCACGACGCTGATAATAGGCTAGTAATTCGGTGCGTATATCCAATACAAACATCACATATACATCAAGGTTGGGTTGAATCAACAGTGCCTGCGCTTCAGCGAATGATAAAACCACTTTGCCCACACCCGCATTTTGAAAGTCAGGATCTACACAAAAAGTTCCAATTTCCACTTCTTGCGTATTAAACGTCAAACCAATACAAGCAACTATTGATAAGGAAGATAGATCATTGTCGATTTCGGCAACATATAAATGGAAATTCTGATCAGCTAAAGCCTGTTGCAATTGTTGTTCATCAATTCTAGCCCCTGAAACAAACTTGGCTTCATTGGTCCAGCTTCGAGCAGTATCGTCACGATATGCCCGATTAATTAAATACAGCAATTGCTCCACATCTTTTAATTCTGCTTTACGAAATTTTAATGACTGCATAAAGTCTACCCTTGAATACTTATTTAAAATTTAGCTGTAAAAATTAACTCAAACCTAGTGATTGAGTGTTTTTTATGAATTTATAATGATATTAATGCTTAGGCTATTTTAAATTAAGCTATAAAAAACCAGTTCAAGCGAACTGGTTTTTGTGCAAATTATTTGGGTTCAATCGGTGCAAATGGCGCAACCACATCAGCATTCTGTGCACGATGACGCATGAAGTGATCCATCAGCACAATCGCAAACATTGCTTCTGCAATTGGTGTAGCGCGCACACCAACACATGGATCATGACGCCCTTTTGTAAGGACATCTGTGTTTTCACGATCGATATTAATGGTTTTACCTGGTGTAGTAATACTTGCTGTTGGTTTTAATGCAATTGCAACTCGAATGGTTTGACCACTCGAAATGCCACCCAGAATCCCACCAGCATGATTTGCCAAGAAACCATCTGTGGTCAATTCGTCTCGTGTTTCGTGCCCAAACTGTTCAGCGACTGCAAAACCATCGCCAATTTCAACCCCTTTTACGGCGTTAATTGACATCATCGCATGGGCAATATCCGCATCTAAACGATCAAATACTGGCTCACCCCAACCCACAGGAACATTTTCAGCCAAAATTTCTAATTTTGCACCACAGCTTGTACCTTGCTCGCGTAAAGAAGTCACCAAGGCTTCAAAACGTGACACTGCATCGACATCGCCACAGAAAAATGGATTATTTGGAACTTCATTCCAATCTAACTTTTCTGCTTTTTCAGTGCCAATTTGGGTGACATGACCACGGATTAAAATTCCGAATTTTTCTGCAAGATATTTCTTCGCAATAGCTCCCGCAGCAACACGCATCGCTGTTTCACGCGCACTTGAGCGACCACCACCACGATAGTCACGGAAACCGTACTTTTGCGTGTAAGTGTAGTCAGCATGTCCTGGACGGAAAGTCTGCGCGATATTGCCATAATCTTTGGATTTTTGGTCAGTATTGCGAATCAACAAACCAATCGGCGTACCTGTGGTTTTACCTTCAAAAACGCCTGAAATAATTTCAACTTCATCAGGTTCTTTACGTTGCGTGGCAAATTTCGAGGTTCCCGGTTTACGACGATCTAAATCTTTTTGTAAATCTTCTGCAGAAAGCTCAAGCCCTGGTGGAACGCCATCCACAATAGCCATCAAGCCTACGCCATGAGATTCACCACAGGTCGTTACACGGAAGAGTTGTCCAATACTATTACCTGCCATGTTCACAACTCCTTATGCTTGAACAGATTGAATGAATAAATCACGGAATTGGCGGCATTGTGCAGCTGTTAAAGCAAAGATGCCTGAACCACCTTTTTGGAATTTTAACCAATGGAAATCAATGGTATTGAAATTCTGTTTCATCGCCCATTCAGAATTCCCCACTTCGATGACAATCAAACCATTTTCAGTTAAGTAATCCGCAGCTTGTGCCAACATTTTACGCACTAAATCCAAACCATCTTGTCCAGCGGCCAAAGCCAACTCTGGTTCATGGCGGAATTCATCAGGTAAATCTGCCATGTCTTCTGCATCAACATACGGTGGGTTCGATACAATTAAGTCATACTGATTTTCAGCAGGAATTTTAGCGAATAAATCTGACTCTAATAATGCAACTTGATATTGTTTATCGTGATGTTCAGCATTAATTGAAGCAACTTCTAATGCTTCTTTTGAAATATCTGTAGCATCTACTTCCGAATCTGGGAATGCATAAGCCAACGCAATTGCAATACAACCTGAACCAGTACACATATCTAAAATGCGTTGCGGTGTTTTAGGTTGAGTATTGACTGGAAGATTATTGTCCGCAGCACGCATTTCACCATTTTCATCTAAACAGTAGGGTGCAAAACGGTTCTCAATGAGTTCAGCAATTGGCGAACGCGGAATTAATACACGCTCATCCACATAAAATGGCTTATTAAAGAAATACGCCAAGTTCAATAGATATGAAGTGGGTACTTTTTCGTTAATACGGCGTTCAAGTAACTGTAGAAATTCTGCTTTTTCACTTGCTAATAATTTTGCATCCAAAATTTCTGAATCAGCATTCCAATCTAAAGATAAGGTTTGTAATACCAATGCTGAACTTTCAGCGAAAAAGTCTTCTGTACCTTGACCTAAGTGTGCATCGTATTGACGTAATGCTGTTACCCCAAAACGGATAAAATCACGAATAGTGGTAAGGGTTTCAGCGGCTTCCTGTAAATGTTCAGGGCTAATAGTCGGTCGATCCACTTAAGGCGTCTCCAAGGTCAAAATCATAAAAAACGGCTTATGATACCTTGTTTTGCCTGATTTTATAATGCTTAACTGTGTTTCTTCTCTATTTCATTCCATTTTTCAATCACCTGCAATTTCATTAAAATTCTGTCTATATCAGGCTACTGGATGCATTTAATTATCCAAACTTGAACCTTCATAAACAGATAC
Source organism: Acinetobacter sp. ANC 4173 (assembly GCF_004331255.1). Taxonomy (GTDB): domain Bacteria; phylum Pseudomonadota; class Gammaproteobacteria; order Pseudomonadales; family Moraxellaceae; genus Acinetobacter. The sequence continues at coordinate 51,136 of NZ_SJOF01000002.1, forward strand.
AAAACTTTAACCTTTCTCGCGAAAAGCAACTTGAATTAAGGACTTTCGAGACTTATATATAGCTCACTATTTACTCCTTTTCTTGATATGAGCTATAAACACAACAATCTTATGGCAATGCGCCAAAACTATTGGAACAATGAATCGCCCGATATTCTTTCTGAAAAATTATTTTTAATGCAACAACTGTCAGAACATCAGGTTTTTAATAGCCCCACTCTAGACGATGCAAAATATTTATTTTTTAGCTTACCGAGTATCGTAATTGTTAAAGGCTATGCGCATGGTTTCACTCACATTAGCGTGCAAAACATGATTACGACCTATATTGAAAGCCATAAGGTGCAACTCTCGAACAAAGAAGCACTGAAAATAAAATTTCACCTGTAAGCAGAATGCTCTGATTCTGCATAAATTTAGATACAGTTCTAAAAAAACCGCGTCATTCAGCAAGTTGAACTTTTTTAATACGTGAAGACACGTTAATATCCGTTACAATTAACTTTTCTGTGAATTGCTGATTAAGGATTGCATTGAATGTCAGATCAGAATGATAAGCTCAAACAACTTAAAACCTCCTCTATGGATCGTCGCTTATCTATTGCAAAAGCATCCTTACTGGCGGGAACTCGTTGGGCGGCATCCAATGCGACATCAATGTTCTCTAGTGAAGCTGAAAAAGAAAAAAAACGTAAACAAGCCATGAAAGAGCAAGCGAACTATTTAGTGGCTGAAATTGGCAAACTAAAAGGTTCAATTGTAAAAATTGGACAAATGATGGCGCTATATGGCGAACATTTTTTGCCAGAAGAAATTACTCAAGCTCTAAATACCCTGAATAACCAAACCGTTGCACTGGCTTGGCCTGCAATTAAGCAGCATTTAGAGCAACAACTGGGTGATAAAATTCATGAACTGACTATTGATCATGAGCCACTGGGCACAGCGTCATTGGCACAAGTGCATCGTGCGACACGTAAATCAGACGGATTAGAACTGGTATTGAAAATTCAATATCCAGGGGTTGCCGATGCGATTGATTCCGATATGAGCTTGTTTAAAAACATGCTCAAATTGACCCGCATGGTGCCGCAAACCCGCGAATTTGATCAGTGGTTTGATGAAGTGCGCGAAATGATGCATCGTGAAGTAAGCTATGATATTGAGGCTGCAACCACCAGACGCTTTGCTGAACGCCTGAAAGATGATCCGCGTTATATCGTGCCAGAAATTGTTGATGAATTTTGTACTAACCAGATTCTATGCATGACGTTTGAGCGTGGTGTGCCGATTAACAGCCCCGTGATGCTTTCCTTGCCACAAGGTCGTCGTAATCTTTTAGGTGAAGCTTCTTTAGAAATTGCGGTACGTGAGATTTTCGAATGGGGTGAAATGCAAACCGATCCTAATTTTGGCAACTACTTGGTTCGCTTAGGAGATGGTGAACAGCAACCTGACCAAATTGTGTTGCTTGACTTCGGTGCCATTCGTCAATTCGATCAGCACCTACTCAATGTTGCTCGCAATCTTATTCATGCAGGTTATCTGCATGATCCGCAAGCAATGGTGACTGCCATGACTGGCTATGATTTCTTTGACTCAATTCCGCAAAGTATTAAGCCTGATATGGCGAAGGTTTTCTTATTGGCAACCGAAGCATTTAGCTGCCCTGCCAATAACAAAGATTTACCTGTTGGTGTGATGGATGAACATTACCGTTACGACTGGAAGAAAAGCCTGTTGCATAGCCGAGTGATGCAACAAGCGTCTAAATCAATGGCTTCCCGTTATTTCAGTGTTCCCCCAAAAGAATTTATGTTTATTAGTCGAAAATTTATCGGGGCATATACCTTTATGACCGTGATTGATGCCAAAACCAATGTCCGCGACATGATTAAATCTTTTATTTAATTTACTCAGACTAGAATGGCAACTTTGTCATTCTAGTCAATACACACCCCATTTCGACAATTCAACCACAAATATTCATAATATAAATCAGTATCTTAAGACAAACCCTGCTACTAGATTACCGTTTATCTTTGACAATTGAGTATGTCAACAATGACATAGTTTTTTATATAACGTCATGTCAGCATAAAAATAGCAATTATGCTCATATGGAACGAAAAATAATGACAAATATGCTCAATAAGGCACAAGGATTAGGTTTATCACTGATTACAAAAATTGCCGGAAGTGACGTTCTGGACCAACTTAAGCTCAGAAAATTATTAGAAAAATCATTATATCAAGGCTCTAAAACCAGTTTTAAAGCCCTAAGCAAAACACAAAAGGTTTTTAATAGTGCTGAACCTCATGCTAAACAACGCCTACCTAGTCAGCAAAAATCTCTGTTCGATCTAAGCTTAACCGCAGAACAGCAAATGACCTGTGATGCCATGAGTCAATTTGCAGCAGAAGTCCTCTACCCGCTTGCCCATCAAGCCGACCATCAAGAACAATTCCCTCAGCAACTCTGGGCACACATTGATGAATTAGGCTTAAATTATTATGCATTACCTGAATCTTTTGGTGGTGTTGCCACTGAAAAAGACATCATCAGTCATATCTTAATTGCAGAACACTTGGCCAAAGGCGATTTCAGCCTAACCGCAGGAATGCTCTCAACCTTTAGTGTAATTAATGCCATAACACAATGGGGTTCCAAACAGATACAAGAACGTTATTTATCTGCATTTGCTGAAGATAGTGAAATTAGAGCCAGTTTTGCCGTCCAAGAAAATACGCCCGCATTTAATCCAATGCAGCTTAAAACCAAAGCTCAAAACATTGATGGTCAATTTTATTTAAGTGGTGAAAAAACACTGGTGATGTTGGGTGAAACTGCCGATGTATTTCTTGTAACTGCTGAATTTCAAGCTAGACCAGATGTATTTGTGGTGAAACGCGATACTTCTATTCATGCTCAGAAAAATCCTGCAATGGGTTTAAAAGCCACGGAAACCATGACTTTACAGTTTAATCAAACTCCAGCTGAACGCTTAAGCGACGATGACTTCGATTACACCGCTTTTATAGATCTAGGAAATCTTATGTGGTGTGCCATGGCTGTAGGCACTTGTGAAGCAGTTAAACAATACTGTATTCGCTATGCCAACGAACGAACAGCTTTTGGTGAACCAATTTCTCATCGTCAAAGCGTAGCTTTTATGATTGCAGATATGGCCATTGAAATTGATGCCATGCGTATGCTGGTGTTGAATGCTGCAAGTTTGGCAGAAGCAGGTAAACCTTATCATCGTGAAGCGTATCTTGCTCGTCTACTCTGCGCTGAAAAATCCATGAAAATTGGTACAGATGGCGTGCAAATTTTGGGTGGACATGGCTTCACCAAAGAACATCCCGTAGAACGTTGGTACCGTGATTTACGTGCTACGGCCATTTTACATTCAGGTTTACACGCTTAAAACAATAAATCAGGACAATAGCCATGAACTTACAAAACCCTAAAAAATTTAAAATTTTACTCGACCAAGCCCATGAAGTTGCATTAAATGTATTACGTCCAATTTCCCGCAAATACGACAAAGCCGAACATGCCTACCCGAAAGAACTGGATATGCTCGCATCCTTACTCGACGGTATGAATGACGGTGGTGAAGGTATAAACGCTGGAGCTGCGGTAGGAAAACGCGGTTCACAAGACGACAGCAATAAAAATGGCGTCAATATGTCTACAGCATTGGGCATTATCGAAATGTGTTATGGCGATACGGGACTGTTACTGTCCATGCCACGTCAGGGACTTGGCAATTCAGCCATCGCCGCGGTTGCAAACGATGAACAATTGGAACGCTTTAAAGGCACATGGGCGGCAATGGCAATCACCGAGCCAAATTGTGGTTCTGACTCTGCTGCTATTCGCACCACAGCCACTAAAGATGGCGACGACTACATCTTAAATGGTGAAAAAATCTTTGTGACTTCAGGTGAACGTGCCGATTCTGTTGTGGTTTGGGCAACACTGGATAAAAAACTTGGTCGTGCTGCCATCAAATCTTTTGTCGTCGCAAAAGGCACAGCAGGTATGACGGTTGAACGACTGGAACACAAACTCGGAATTAAAGCATCTGATACTGCCGTGATTCGTTTTGAGCAATGTCGTGTCCCTGCGGAAAACTTACTCGGTAATGCCGAAATTGACGTCGCAAAAGGCTTTGCTGGGGTGATGGAAACTTTTGATAACACGCGTCCTTTGGTCGCTGCGATGGCTATTGGATGTGCCAAAGCCTCTTTAGAACGCATCAAAGAAATTTTTCAGGATCAACTTGATTCAAACTATGCCACCCCTTATTTATACTGCTCTAATTTGGCTGCCCAGATTTATAAAATGGAAGCAGAATGGGAAGCCGCACGTCTACTCATGTTAAAAGCAACGTGGATGGCAGACAATAAAAAACCAAACTCTAAAGAGGCCTCTATCGCAAAAGCCAAAGCAGGTCGTGTTGGCAATGACATTACATTAAAGTGTGTGGAACTTGCCGCTTCTGTTGGTTATAACGAAACAGAGCTTTTAGAGAAATGGGCACGTGATTCTAAAATCTTAGACATTTTTGAAGGTACACAGCAAATCCAACAGCTCATTATTGCACGGCGTGAACTGGGTAAAAGTTCAAGTGAGTTAAAGTAAGTGCTATACGCTTAAAAATGCCCTTACAAATGATGGATTATTTGCTATAACAATCCATCATTTAAATACTTTGCTTACCCAATGTTTCAAATTCGTACGCTCCAAGAACAAGATAATCCCGCAATTGCCCAAATTATTCGTGAAGTATCTAAAGAATTTGGCCTTGCACCTGAATCTGGCTTTGCTGTTGCAGACCCTATTTTAGACAATTTATATCAAGTCTATACTCAGCCCAATGCACAGTATTGGGTCATTGAAAATGCACAAGGTCAAATTTTAGGTGGTGGTGGACTTTCACCGCTTAGTGGTGATCACGAAACACTTGAAATTCAAAAGATGTACTTTTTACCTGAAATTAGAGGTTTAGGCTTTGCCAAACAAATCTTAGAACAATGTTTCGAATTCGCTTCAGCGAGAGGCTGCCGTTCCTGTTATTTGGAAACAACCGAATCTTTATGGCAAGCTGTCAAACTTTATGAAAAGTTGGGTTTTCAACACTTATCCGCACCCAAAGGTCATACAGGTCATAGCCATGCCTGTGAAATCTGGATGGAAAAAACACTTTAAAATACGCACAAAAATGACATCAATCCCTCTGAAATTGATGTCATTACTTGCTCAATTTTAAATGATGTATAAACCATTATGAGTTCAGTAATTTGTCTATCACACCAAATTTCTTAAAAATCTTCGCTCTACGCTTAGGATGAATATTGGCTTTATTTAAGTCACCGCCATAATGTTTAAATACACGCTTATCCATCATTTTGAACCATAATGGTGGGATCATCGCGGGGAGCAACATACTGGCATAGCCACTTGGCAGCTCTGGTGCTTCATCAAAGTGTCGCAGAGCTTGGAAGGGTCGTGTTGGATACGCATGATGATCTGAATGACGTTGCAATTGATATAGGAACAAATTGGTCACAATGTTATTGTTATTCCAACTATGCTCAGGCATGGTTCGCTCATATTTGCCATTTTCGTCTTTCTGGCGCAACAAACCATAGTGCTCAATATAGTTAATAATTTCAAACAAGCTAATGCCATATAAAGATTGTGTGAGTAAATATGGCGTAATACCTGTGCCGAACATCTTAATCATGCTGGCATGAAAAGTGGCACTCATCCCCCAGCCTTGTAACAACTCATTATCCTTAGACCAAAACGTCTTGCCTTTACGCTTCAAACGATTACTTTCAATTTCAATTGCAGATTTAAACGAACCAATCACGGTTCTAGGTAAAAACTCATAAAAAGTTTCCCCCATACGCGAGGATGCAGGGTCTTCTGGTGTTGCCGCACGTTTATGATGCCCATATGGATGCTCAATACGGAAGTGGTTATAGCCTGTCGGGACCAAGGCCAAATGTGACAAAATATGATCCAAGCGATCTGACTTATGGCTTAATTCATGGGCTGTATTGACCGCAACGCCGTTAATTGCTCCCATAGAAACACCGAGTAAAATTTTATCCAATAAAGATGTCTCTTTACGTCCCACCAAATAACATGCATAAACATTGGCTGCATACTGAAGTGGAATAAAAGTTTTTACCAAACGCGCATAATAAGGATCTTGTTCTAATAATTTCACATCTTCAGCAGAAGGGTTGTTTTGATCTTTACCAATGAATGCATCAACAGTTGGAATAATGACATGGAGCAATAAGGGACCACCTAAAGCAAAAGCCTTTTTTAATGGACGTGGTGCAAACTGATAGCCTGCTAAAATTCCCATACCAATCACAGGTAAAGCGGGACTAATTGCCCATAAATAACGTTTTTTATCTAAAGCCAATCCAGATTTGGCTTGAAGCAGGATCGAATCCTGTTCTGTTACTTTGACTGGTGCATTCATTTGCAAACCTTTCCTTCTTTTCTTGTTATGTATATATTTTCTTAATTCGTCCTCAAGCTACAGTAGTAACCGTCCATAAAAACTATGTAATCGTCTTTGGCTCAACTTGATAAACAATGACCTATAAACACATATGACAAACTGCTCATCGTTGTATATTTCCGCAGATAAGAAAGAATGAAAAGACATGGATGCTCTAAGTAAAATTTTTGATGATATTCATCTGAACAAATCGGAATACCTTTATTTGAAAGCGCAAGGAGACTGGTGTTTTCAATATCAAGATCAAAGTTCCATGGTCGCTTATGTTATGGTTGCAGGTCATGCCATCATCCAATTAGATGCAAGCACACAAGTTCAAGCCCATGCTGGCGATTTAATTTTAATCCCTTCTGGTCGCAGTCATACTGCCTTTAATACGCCAAGCCCTTTGGTTGATACCTTAAATATTACCCATCGTTTCGATGAAACAGGTGAAAAAAGTATTACGTTTGGCTCAGGCGGAGGAAAACAAACTATCATCTTGGCAATCCGCTGCCATATGGACAGTATTATGGCGCGACCACTGCTCAATGCCTTACCCCACTCTATTCATCTACATCAAATGAACGGACAAACGATTCCTGAATGGCTACAGATTGGCTTGCAGTTTTTAGCGGTAGAAACACTACAAATTCAACCAGGTCGTGACAAGATTTTAGATCATTTGGTGAGTATTTTTTTTATAGAATGCGTTCGCGATTACATTTTACAACTGAGTGATCGCAACAACTGGTTAGCGGCACTCTCTCATCCAGAATTATCCAATGCCTTAGCGGCCATACATGGACAACCGCAACGCGCTTGGACGGTAGAAACACTGGCAGAACAATGCTGTATGTCCCGTTCCAAATTTGCCCAATTATTTAGTCAAATTGTGGGTGAAACGCCTCTCGCGTATTTGCAGCAACATCGGCTACGCATCGCCTCCCAATACCTAAGACAAGGACAATATACGATTCAGCAAATTGCCCACTTGGTGGGCTATGCTTCCGAAACAGCATTCAGTCAAACCTTTAAAAAGCAGTTTGATCTCACACCCACGCAATACCGCCAACAATTTATGAAATAGCGCCCACATGCAAACATTTAGATCAAGCTTAAAATCGCTTTTACAGGGTCTTCACTATTGCCCGAAAGAAGCTGTTTATGCATGGTAATGTGCTGCATAACTTGAATTTGCGCGACTTCAATATTCATGAGTTTTTCGATTTCATGTGCCAAATTTTCTGGTGTTGCATTATTCTGAATCAATTCCTGAATTACTTTTTTACCTGCAATAATGTTAGGCAAAGAATAATAAGGAATCTTAATCAGCAATTTAGCAATAAAATAAGTTAAAGAATTAAGCTTATAAAAAGTCACCATCGGACGGTGTAACAGCATCGCTTCCAAAGTTGCGGTGCCTGAAGCCAGAGCCACGATATTGGCAGCGTTCATCACCTGACGACCAATTTTAGATTCTGTGTCTGTATTTTCCAATAAATGCACTTTAGCGCGGAAAGCATCAGAATAATGTTGCAGTAAATGTTCAATTTGTTGTTTACGTGCATCATTAATCGCTGGAATCAGAAATTCGTAGTCTGGATACTTTTGGCTCAGAATTTCCCCGGCTTTGAGGACCAATGGACCTAAGCGTTCGACTTCACCACGGCGACTGCCTGGCAATAATGCAATATGCTTTTGATTGATTGCTAAACCGAGTTCTTGCTTTGCTTCAATCAAATCATTTTTTAAAGGTAATTCACTCGCTAAAGGATGACCGACAAAGGCAGCGGGCACATCGAACTTTTTAAAGAATGCTTTTTCGAATGGGAATAAGCACAGTACCAAATCAATGTTGGCCTTAATTCCATGTGCACGCCCTTGTCGCCATGCCCAAACCGAAGGACTGACATATTGCACGGTTTTAATTGGCAATTGCTTTTGCTTCAAACTTTTCGATAAGCGCAAATTAAAATCAGGTGCATCAATGCCAATAAAGATATCGACAGGATTTTTTGACCATTTTTCGACAAGCCCATCCCGCACGGCAAATAATTTTTTAATATCTTTTAAGACTTCAACAATCCCCATGACCGATAAAATATCCATCGGGTAGTCACTTTGAAAGCCTTCCGCAATCATTTGAGGACCGCCAATTCCTTCAAACTCAGCATCAATTCCTTGCTCACGAAAACTGCGGATTAATTTAGCACCCAAGGTGTCTCCAGAAACTTCACCTACAACAATACCAATTTTTAGTTTTTTGTTGTTCAAGACTTTATGCTCTGTTCAAAGTTAAACATCTGAATATTCTAGCATAGCTATAACTTTTGAAAAATTTCAACAATATGCCAAAACAACACGACCTGCCTATTTATAAATCTAATTTAGCCATAAGATATTTTTTTTAATCAATATTTACAATAGTTACACAATTGAACATCACCAATAGTAACAATAGAATTAATGATAATTATTTGCATTAATGTTAATCCATGTCGAAATCTCCTATGCTGTTTAAATATTCCCTACTTGCTTTAACTATTGCTCACATCAACCTCAGTTATGCTGAAGATAATGTCGCAACACTCTCCACAATTCAGTTACAAGCAAATTCATCGGGAAATCAAAGCTCTGAACAAAGCAAAGCATATACAGTTAAAAAAAGTAGCAGTGCAACCAAACTGAATATTGATGCACAGGAAACACCTCAGACTGTAAATGTAGTGACACGTCAGCAAATGGATGACTTTAACCTGACTTCAACGCGAGATATTTTAAACAATACTCCTGGCGTAACAGTAACTGGTCTGGAAACCAATCGTACAACTTATACAGCACGTGGTTTTGACATTTCAAATATATTGGTTGATGGCATTGGTATTCCGCAGGTAGATAGCTACAACTACAACAATAGTGATGCCGACAGCTATTTCTATGACCGTATTGAAGTGGTAAAAGGTGCAGATGCCCTCACCAATGCATTAGGAGACCCAGGTGCGACGATTAACTACATTCGTAAACGTCCAACCAAAGAATTCCAAGCCAATGCAGGAATTAGCTATGGTTCTTGGGATACACAGCGTTATGAAGCTGATATTTCAGGAGCACTGACACAAGATGGTCGCCTGCGTGGGCGTTTGGTTGGCTATGAAAAAACAGGGAATTCATACCTAGACCGTTATTCGGAAGAAAAGAATGGCTTTCAAGGGATTCTTGAGGCAGACCTTACTGATTCTACGGTGGCTTCAGCAGGCTATTCTAAAACACGTCAGTATGCCAATGGTTCTCAATGGGGTGCATTACCCTTAGTCAATTCTGAAGGTGAAGCTTTAAGTTATTCACGTAGCTATAACTATGCACCATCGTGGACGTACTACGACTGGGAAATTGACAACTATTTTGCCAATATCGAACAACAACTTGCTGGTGATTGGAAATTAAAACTCGGTTACAACCTGAAAGAATCTGAAGTTCGTGACAAGATGCTCTATTTAAGTGGCTCCCCTTCTGCCACGGACAATACTTCAGGCATTTATCTTTACCCTGAAATTTATAATCAGACATTCAAAGAAACTACGGCGAATGCTGATATTCAAGGGACTTTCCCACTGTTTGGTCAGCGCCACGAAGCCAATATTGGCTATAACTGGTCAAAATATACTGCGCAAAGTGTTTATTCTTATGGCAGCAGTTTAGGTACCTACACGACAGATCAAGCAAGTTGGTCACCTGTAGAACCAACATGGGGCGAGTTCTACACCGCTACGCCAGAAGAACGGGTGATGAAATCGGTTTACACCGCTACCCGCTTACATCTAAATGATGATTTAAAACTGCTTCTAGGAGCAAACTACACTGAAATTGACACGCTTGAATACAAGGAAGATAAAGTTTCACCTTATGCGGGTTTAACCTATAACTTCACACCTGAATATACTGGTTATATGAGCTATACCTCGATCTTTAGACCACAAACCGTAATCGATCTAGCCACTCAAAAAACTGCTGTTCCTGTAGAGGGCGAAAGCTATGAAATCGGGGTTAAAAGTTCATGGCTAAATGGAGCGCTCACAGGTAACCTTGCTGTATTTAGAACCGATGAAGATAATTTTGCCTTAAATCCACTGTGGGATGCAGCATATAACAAGTATTCTTCAGACATTGGTACAGTTCGTTCCCAAGGTGTAGAAGTTGGTTTATCGGGTAAAGTCACCGACAATCTAGATCTAGTCTTCGGTTTCTCTACTTTCAGCCTGAAAAACATGGAATCGGGTGAAAAAGCACGTGCCAATATTCCAACTCAAACCATCAATGCTTTAGCTTCTTATACTGTTCCGCAAATTCCTAAACTTAAACTGGGTGCAAGCGTAAAATGGCAAGATGATATTCAAGACACTTCTTATTCATCTGTTACGCAGGATGCTTATGCCTTATTCAATCTTATGGCAAGCTATGAAGTAAATAAAAATCTATTAGTGCAAGTGAATGGTAATAACCTAACCAATGAAAAATACCTCACGGGTCTTTATGGCGGTCAAGGTTATTATGGGGCTTCTGCAAATTACACAGTTGCTTTAAAATTTAAGTATTAATGACCCCGCCAAGCCTGAAGCATCAGGCTTGGTTTTTTTCATTTCCACAGCGATTGATTTTATGAGTAAAGCACAATCCCTTTCTCTGACCTACCGTATTCAAGTGCTGTATCGTTTTGTTATAGCCTTCATACTCGGTTTTATTTGTAGTGCTTTACTCAGTTTAGCCTTAACCCATCTGTTCCATCTGAGTTTACCCAAAGCAGAATCAATCTTTTTAGCGGCGTTCATCAGTCTTCTTTTTTATGTTGTTTTTGTGATGACCTGTTTCTGCATTCAATCACTGAAGAAGCTCACGCTAATGAGTACAGCATCATGTGCTGTTCTTTTTTTATTATTTTTTGCAATAGGCTAAATTCATGCAGAAAGGTATTCGACAATCAATGGCATGGTTACATTCTTGGACAGGTCTGCTGCTAGGATGGGTCATATTCGCCATATTTCTGATGGGCACGGCGTCGTATTATCGTCATGAAATTAACTTATGGATGCAGCCACAACTGGCAGAATATGAAATTCAACAGCAAACCGCCATTCTCTCTGCAACAGACTATTTGCAAACGCATGCACCCGATGCAAAATCATGGTTTATTGGTATCGCAACAGCCGAATCACCCGTCAATAACATTTATTGGCAAAAAGCAGATGGCAGCTATGAAAGTAAAACTTTAGATGCCAACACAGGAAAAGAACTAAGCCTTTCAGCCACTGAAGGTGGCGACTTTTTCTATCACTTCCATTATCAACTTTTTGGGCTACCCGTTGATATCGGACGACTTGCAGTTTCTATCGCTGCCTTTATTATGTTGATCGCCTTAATCTCGGGCATTATGACCCATAAAAAGATTTTCACAGATTTTTTTACTCTACGTACTTTTAAATCTCAACGTTCTTGGCTCGATTTTCATAATGTATCCTCTGTGATTGCACTACCCTTTTTCTTGATGATTACTTTTACAGGTTTGGCAATTTTCTTTTATCTGTATCTTCCATGGGGAATGAAAGCACTGTACCCAGAGAATCCATACCAGTATTTTACCGAAATTCGCACCAATGTCGTGACGCAAAACACCTTAATAACACCTCAGGCCAATTTGCCAATGTCCGAATTAATGCAAAAGGTGGAACAGCATTGGGGCAAACAAGCATTGCGCTCAATCTCGGTACAAAATCCAAATACCAATCAGGCTTTGTACACGTTTACACAACTCCAAGATCATAGTATTACGGGCAATCAACCGCAAATTACCTTACGTGGGCACGATGCTTTTACTACAGCCGCAACACGCAATAATAGTGCTGTTGCTAATTTAAGTTTTGGGATCTACGGCTTACACATGGCGACCTTTGCTCAGCCCTTATTACGTCTAGCTTTCTTTTTTTCAGGGCTGCTTGGGTGTTGCATGATTGCGTCGGGGCTTTTGTTATGGAGTTTAAAACGACAACTGCAAAATAAAACTCAGCAGTTCCACTTGGGTCATTATCTTGTTGACCGACTAAATGTCGCAACTTTTGTGGGTTTACCCCTCGCCATGATGGGGTATTTCTATACCAATCGTTTGGTCAATATCACCACTGATATGCCCAACTATGAAATCTATAGCTTCTTTACCCTCTGGGGCTTAAGTCTTGCGGCAGCACTTTTCACCCCGAAACAATGGCTGTGGCGTTCTCAACTAGTGTGCTTAATTGTTTTGGCGGCATGTTTATCCATGTTCGACCTATTTTATTTGGTTCAGCATCAGTATATCCATAATCTTGTTAGCTATTGGACTTTCTTCCGGGTAGATCTATTTTTTATTTTACTGGCTGTTTTGGCCTATTTTATTCTTAAAAATATTCATCCAATCCAAACAACGGCTAAGCAAAAAATCATCAAAAAGCTTTCTTCGGCACAACAAGGAAATGCATCTTGATGATTATATTTAGTTTGATATTTATCCTTTTAGGACTTTGGATCTTACACTTACTCAGCAGCAAGCAAATTGCAAAAACCAAGCAATCTTCGTTGCATATTTTGACGCAATTTCCATTCATTAGTCGATGTGTGGCATATCTTCTATTTTTTAGTGCTGCTGTCGTTTTAATTGATCATTACGGAATATCAATTGGTTTTATCAGCTGGTGGATCTTTGCCAGCCCAGTAGCCTTTATTTTAATATTGTATATCAATGATTTAAAAAAGAAGCCTGCGAAGAACTAAATTTGCTATCAGCATAATTTCATACAACACTAAAGATGGCTTTAGCGTTTTTTTGCATAAGCAAATCACTTATCAAGACAAACACTTATCTCAAAAAGTCATAACATATGCATGGTTTATCATATTTGGCTTCTATACATGTTTGGTTCTCTTGAATATATTCTTGCAGGTGTTTTGGTTGGGTTTTGTGTAGGTATTACCGGTGTAGGTGGTGGTTCTTTAATGACCCCTATCCTCATTAGCCTGTTTAAAATTGAGCCACACATCGCCATCGGAACCGACTTATTGTATGCATCGATTTCGAAATTCTGTGGCTCGATGGTTCATGCCAAGAAAATGAATATTGTCTGGCCCATCGTGATTTGGCTTGCTGTCGGCAGCCTTCCAGCATCTTTTGCAACGCATTGGGTACTCGACAATTATTTAAGTCAGTCCACACATTATAAAGCTGTGCTGACCATGGTTTTAGGTTTTATGTTGACCTTAACTGGGGTATCGATCATCTTCCGTGGGCATATTGAACGTTTCTTCAATAAATTCCGTAAAGATGTGCAATTAGACATGACCGAAGACTTGGAAAAAGTAAATTTTCAAGCCAAAGATAAACGGGCTTACATCATTCTCATGGGTGTAATACTTGGTATATTTGTGACCTTATCCTCTGTGGGTGCAGGTGCATTTGGTATTATGGCACTGGTTATTATGTTCCCCAATTTACCGATGATTCGTATCATTGGTTCAGATGTGGTACATGCTGTCCTACTTACCCTTGTGGCTGGTCTTGGTCACATGAGCTCAGGTAATGTCGATTTTGCACTTTTAGGCTGGTTATTGGTTGGCTCAATTCCTGCGATTATTATCGGCACACTGATCAGTTCTCGATTGCCAGAAAAAATTATTCGTAAAATTTTAGGTATTACGCTTTTTGCGTTAGGTGTGAATTTTATAATTCATCCTGTAAAAGCAAAACCTGTTCAAAAACCAACCACTGCAATGGTTTATACTGTGGAAAAATCACACAGCGTTTAAACTATCTATTGAGATAATCTGTTTTTTTCACGGTTTTATTAGTCTTTTGTATAGCAAAAGGCTAATTAAATCGTGTTATATTCAATCAACTAAAAAACTCTTGTATGATCGATCTAGTGACAGCAATGAATACACAACAGCCAACCCCTATTACTCAATCAGACATTGACGACTTAAATGTGAAAAGCATTCAGCCTTTAGTAACTCCAGCAGAACTAAAAAAAGAATTGCCATTAACAGGAAATGCATATCAAACCGTACTTAAAGGTCGCGACACCATTCGCAATATTTTAGATGGTAAAGATAAGCGTCTTTTTGTCGTAATTGGTCCTTGTTCTATTCATGATACAGTTGCTGCACATGATTATGCAGATCGTTTAAAAGTACTCAGTGAACAAGTTAAAGATACTCTCTATATCGTGATGCGCGTTTATTTCGAAAAACCGCGTACCACTGTAGGTTGGAAAGGCTTAATTAACGATCCAGACATGAATGACTCTTTCAATATTGAGAAAGGTTTACGTATTGGTCGTCAATTGTTGTTGGAATTGAATCAAAAAGGTTTACCTTGTGCCACTGAAGCACTTGATCCAAACTCACCACAGTATTATCAAGATTTAATTTCTTGGTCTGCGATTGGTGCACGTACTACTGAAAGCCAAACCCACCGTGAAATGTCTTCTGGGCTTTCATCTCCTGTTGGTTTCAAAAATGGTACAGATGGTGGTTTAACTGTTGCAACTAATGCGATGCAATCAGTTAAACATGGTCATAGCTTCCTAGGTTTAAATGAACTTGGTCAAGTTTCTGTGATTCGCACCAGCGGCAACCCATATGCACATGTGGTATTACGTGGCGGTAATGGCAAACCGAACTATGATGCAGGTTCTGTAGCAGAAGCTGAAAATGCATTAGCGAAAGCCAAGGTCAGCACCAAAATTATGATTGATACCAGTCATGCCAACTCAAATAAAGACCCATTCTTGCAACCGCTTGTTCTAAAAAATATTACTGAACAAATTTTGGATGGGAACAAATCGATTGTCGGCATTATGGTTGAAAGTCACTTAAAAGGTGGTCGTCAAGATATCCCTGAAAACTTATGTGATTTAGAATACGGTAAGTCAGTTACAGATGGCTGTATTGACTGGGATACAACAGAAAAAGCATTGCTAGAAATGCACAATGCTTTGAAAGATGTACTACCAAATCGCTAAGCATCCAAGCGCCATCCCCAAGGATGGCGTTTTGTTTTACTGCCAATGAAAAGTCACCGTTATGAATCAACTTGAAAACGCCTTAAGTCACATTGACCATTTCCAGTTTGTCCATGAACATTTATTTAGTTCTGGGCAACCGACAATTGAACAGTTAAAACACATCAAAGAATATGGCGTCACAACTGTTATTAATCTTGCTTTAAATGATGCAGAAAACCATCTTCTGAATGAAGACCGTATTTGCTTAGAGCTAGGACTCAATTACGTTCATATTCCTATTCTTTGGGACACACCTTCTGATGAACAATGCCTCTTAGTTTTAGACATGTTGCATCATCTGATTCAAGAGCAGATGGTTTGGGTGCATTGCGCCCACAACCTTCGTGTGAGTAGCCTAATCTATCTTTACCGCCAATATTATATGGATATGGATATCGCTAGCGCTCAAGATTTATTACATGCAGTCTGGGAACCAAATGAAACGTGGACAGGACTGATTCATGCTGTAGCCCTACAACTCCAAGGTCGTAAAGCTACTCAAGATCTACAGCAGTCACTGATGGGTGCAGGTCATTTTGCTTGATGGCTAATCAAAACTGTAGCAGTTGCCAAAATACCTTCCTGACGACCAGTAAACCCAAGTTTTTCTGTGGTTGTTGCTTTAATACTAATTTGAGTAACATCCACATCTAACACATCTGCGACAGACTGACGCATCTCTAAATTATACTTCGCTAACTTTGGACGCTCACAGGCTACCGTCATATCTGCATTATTCAAAACATAGCCACGATCTAAAATGAGCTGATAAACATGTTTTAACAGCACTCGACTGTCTGCGCCTTTAAATTCAGGGTCTGTATCTGGAAAATGTTGTCCAATATCGCCTAGTGCAAGTGCACCCAATAATGCATCACAGAGTGCATGCAGTACCACATCACCATCGGAATGTGCTTTTAAACCGTGTGTATGCGGGATTTTAACGCCAGCCAAAGTAACAAATTCGCCTTCCTCAAAAGCGTGTACATCCATTCCTTGACCAATTCGAATATGTGCGACCATTCAGTTACGCTCCTTCAGAAATAAATGTTTGAAATCTTGTATTCAGTGTTTCGACTTCGTTATAGTTACACCAGCACAGTGTTGTGAAAGTATAAGTCATCATGTTGTTGAATACAGACATTAAATTCCTTAAAACTATAGCATCTTTCATTGGTATTGGTTGTATGTACACCAGCCTGACTTACGCTCAGGAAATAGATTGTAGTAAAACTGATACTGCTGCAATAAAAACGATGTGTTCGAGCAGTTTCGAACAGCAACGACAGAAACTCAAAAACCAATATCTCACTGCATTTTTAATCAGTGATGCACCCTTACGATTACTCGATGATACCCATAGCGTATGGCTTAACCGTATACAACAATGCAAAACAGAATCATGTTTTATGCAGCAATTTGAGCTTCGCACTGATGATTTGAATTTTTATACCTCATTGAATCAGAGTTTGACGCAACATTATTTAAAATTTGAAAAGGGTAAACTTGCACAACAACCCATTCACCTACAAGTTCATCAGCTCGGCAAAGACAGTATTAAAATTGAAGGGATTGCCTACCGTAATCCAAACAATAAAAAGGAAACTCAAACAATTCTTTTCTTGGCTTACACCACACCAGAGAAAAAGCAAAATATTGTCGATAATGAACATGACTGTAAATATCAATTTGATTATTACAAAGCCATTTTAACCGTTAAAACCCAGCAAAAAGGCTGTGAGCGATTTACTGGTGTTTATCGCCTTTATGATTAAAGACAGTTTAAAAATAAAAAAAGCACAGATATGCGTCTGTGCTTTTAATACAACATTACCTATTAGGCTGGATAAGCCGATGCAATTTCTTGACTGATCATCACCGCTGTCGCAGCAGATAAAGTCCAACCTAAATGTCCATGCCCTGTGTTGTAAAATACGCGATCACGTCGTCCACGTCGAACTATCGGCATCATGTCTGGCATCATTGGACGTAAGCCCGCCCAAGGGACGACACTCTGAGTGGAAATATCAAAATTTTTATTCGCCCAATCGACCAAAGGCTGAATCCGATCGAAACGAATATCACGGTTATACCCATTAAACTCTGCGGTACCTGCAATTCTTAAGCGGCTAGCCCCTAAACGTGATGTGACAATCTTGGCACTTTCATCCAGCAAACTCACCCATGGTGCATGTTGTACACTCTGCTCATCATCCAAGTTAATGGTAATTGAATAGCCTTTTACAGGATAAACATTCACTTTATCACCCAGTAAATGTGCCAATTGATAGCTACCTACACCACCACAGACCACCACAGCATCGGCGTCAAAATATTCAGATGTATGCTCTACCGAATGCATATTTTCAGTGCTGGCTTTACAAATGACTATCACGCCTTTTTCATGATGTTGCACATTGGTGACGTCTAAACCAAAACGATATTTCACCCCATATTTTTCTGTTACCTTAGCAAGACCATTGGTAAACTTATGAATATCTCCTGTAGCATCACCTGGACAGTAAAAACCGCCATAATAGTCACCTATTAAACTCGGCTCAATTTGCTTAATTTCTTCAGATGTTACGGCATAACGCTCTAGCCCACCTGTGCAAAGCAATTCATTGACACGGGTTGCGACTTGATAATCCGTTTGGTTGTGGTAAAAATGTAGAATACCTCTTTTTTCTAAATCAAACTGAATCTGTTCCTGTTCCGCAATATCAAATAAGCGTTTACGCGCCATGAGTGCTAATTTCACCGTATCACGGGTATTTTCTTCATAATGTTTAATATTGCCCAAAAATTCGACTAGCCATGCATATTTATGCAGATCAAACGATGGATTGAGCAACAATGGTGCATCTTTACGGGACATCCATTTAATGCCTTTCAATACAGTGGATTTTTGATTCCAGACTTCTGCATTGCATGCTGAAAGCTGACCACCATTGGCAAAAGAGGTTTCCATTGCAGGATAAAGATGTCTATCGATGACTGTCACATCATAGCCCAATTGCGATAATTCATAGGCTGAAGTTACCCCAGTAATTCCAGAGCCAATAACAATAATATGTGGCATAAAGCACTCCTACGAAATGCATGCATTCCTTGTGTTATGCCCCATCTGTCATTGGTACCTGAGAGCTTCGATTATATACAATATATAACCATCCCCTTCGGTGAGTACTTTTTTATCTTTATGCACTTCTCTCCAGATTTTGAAATTATTACAGTCCTTTTGCCTGAAAGTTTCCGGGGTCGTTGCTCCTTCGGCGAGCACATAACTGTGCTTCTCTCCTGCAATAATTGCTTCTTATAATATGAGCAATATATATACCATTTGCGAGTGCTAAATATACAAATTTAGTAATTATTTATAAGAAGTATTTAATTTTTTTTTATTCCAATAAAATTCATATACTTGAAAAAACAATATGTGATTCTGTTTTATCTAAATGATGTAATAAAATGAATTTCAATCTATCTATAAAAAAAGCCCCAAGTGGGGCTTACGCATTTTAACGGTGCGTATGAATGGACATCACAATTCCCATACCAGCAAGCAGTGCAATCACCGCCGTACCACCATAACTCATTAGAGGCAATGGATCTCCCGTCACAGGAAGAATCCCACTAATCATGCCCGAGTTGAGAAATACAAAGAAAAAGAACGTTAAACCAATGGCACTTGCCAGCAAACGACCATAGTTATGAAAGGAATTCAGTCCAATCATCATGCAACGGAAAATAATTGCCGCATATAGTGCAAACAAAAAAATGACGCCAAAGAATCCAAACTCTTCCGAATAGGTCGATAAAATAAAGTCTGTATGGTGTTCGGGTAAATAGCCCAAATGCGACTGCGTTCCCCCCAAATAGCCCTTACCCATTAAGCCACCAGAACCAATCGCAATCTTAGACTGGATAATATTCCAACCCGCGCCTAAGGCATCGGATTCTGGATCAAACAGGGTTAATACACGCTTCTTTTGATAAGCCTGCAATACATACATCCATAACACAGGCGCAGCAACAGCAAATGCCATAAAGGCTCCCAAAATGAGCCTCCAAGACATCCCACTCAAAAAGAGTACGAAAATTCCGGGGATAATTAAGCCAATAGATAAATCGGGTTGTAAAGCCACCAATACAAAAGGCACAAACATGATGACCAATGCACCCAAAATATGTACGAGTTTGGGTGGAAAAGGTTTTCTTGAGAAGTACCATGCCATCATAAGTGGCATAGCAAACTTCATAAACTCACTGGGTTGTACACTGCCAATACCCGGTACAGTCAACCAACGTTTAGCCCCTAAGCGGGTATCGCCTATGACAAGCACCAAAACCAACAATACAATTGAAATCAGATAGAAATATGGGCTGGTTGCCTGATAAACCTTCGGCGGAATTTGGGCACAAATAAACAATAGAATAAAGCCGACACCAAAACTGGTGGCCTGACGCAGTACCATCCCCATATCTTCAGCTGTGGCACTATAAACCGCCATTAAACCAATAATAGAATTTACGACCAATAATCCTAATAACCAAGGATCAAGATGTAAACGGTGCCATTTGGAGGAATCGTCTTTAATACTTCGACCATCCCGTAAGGATTGGCGTAAGAAACGATACTGTTGAGAAGGTATCATCTGATGAGGCAATACAGCTAAAAGTGAGCAGAGTATAAATTTAAACTGCGGTAGAGTGAATGCTTAATTCAACGTTCAGGATAATTATTTCGTAAACAATCACAGCTACCGCATAAAATGTTTAAATTAGTTTTGCGATTGGGTAATCAAACGTGCCAACTGTAAGTCATCTGGATAGGTAATTTTAATATTATCCGAGCGCCCATGAACCACATGAACAGGATGTCCCGCGTATTCCAAGGCACTCGCTTCATCGGTAATGACTTGTTGGTCTCGCAAAGCCAGCTCAATTGCTTGTTTTAATACACCCAATTTTGCCATCTGCGGCGTTTGAGCTTGCCATAATAGATCACGGCTCACGGTCTTACTGATGACCGCTTCAGTTTCGACCCGCTTTAAAGTATCGCGGACTGGAATGGCAAGAATAGCTGCTTGATCTGTTTCAATCGCTTTATGAACCAATGTATTTAACACAGGCAAAGTGACACAAGGACGCGCTGCATCATGCACCAATACCCAGTCATCTTTATCAGCAATTTGCGTGAGATAAGTTAAGGCATTTAATACAGAGTCAACTCGCTCGTTACCACCCGCACAAAAATGTGATTTTTCTGGAGCAGCCAAAGCCAAGCTTGGAATCACATTATCATCTTGCGCAACCGCAAGCACATAACCTGCTAAATCCAAGCCGTTTAATCGCTCTACCGTATGTTCCAATACAGTTTTATCATCAAGCAATTGATATTGTTTTAATTCAGATTGAGAAAAACGACGTCCAGAACCCGCAGCAGGAATCACCACCCAAAGCTTATTGTGCATTGGCTGGCTCTGGTGGGATGGCATTGTCGTCTTCATTGGTACGTAAATCTGTTTTCGCGTTTGGATCAATATAAATAGGTTTATATTGAGTACTGATGGTACTCATTTGAACAAAAGTTTCGCGTGGTTTAATTAACCCTAAATCTAAACGTGCATGTTCTTCTATGGCTTCAACACCATTTTTTAAATCATAAACTTCTGCTGCAAGAACACGATTACGCTCTTTTAGCTCATCATTAATTTCTGTCTGTTGTTGGATTTTTTGGGTCAGTTGCTGATGATCATGATAACCACCCTCACCGAACCAAAATAAATACTGAAACCCTGCGATCAGTACGATCGCAAGGCCCAATAGTAATTTACTCGCAAAAGAGTCAAATACATTTAACATAGATAGCATTCAATCGCTTAGTTCAAACCTTTGAACTCAGCTTTACCGCGATAGATCGCATTAGTCAACTCTTCAATACGAAGCAATTGGTTATATTTTGCAACACGGTCAGAACGACAAAGTGAACCCGTCTTGATTTGGCCCGCTGCTGTACCCACTGCAAGATCCGCAATTGTAGAATCTTCAGTTTCACCAGAACGGTGTGAAATCACAGTAGAGTAACCATTTTCTTTCGCAAGATAGATTGCATCTAAAGTTTCAGTCAACGTACCGATTTGGTTGTATTTGATTAAGATAGAATTACCTACTTTCTCATTAATACCACGTTGAAGGATTTTCGGGTTTGTAACGAACAAGTCATCACCCACCAACTGGATTTTGTCACCAAGGATAGAGGTCAAGTAAGACCAACCTTCCCAATCCGACTCATCTAAACCATCTTCAATTGAGATAATTGGATATTGGTTTACAAGACCTGCTAAATAGTCAGAGAACTGGTTGCTTGTGAATGCTTTATTGCCTTCACCTGCAAGGATATATTGACCATTTTTGTAGAATTCTGAAGATGCACAGTCAAGCGCAAGCATAATATCAGAACCAGCTTTGTAACCAGTTTGACCAATTGCTTCAAGAATAACAGTGATTGCTTCTTCGTTTGAACGCAAGTTCGGAGCAAAACCACCTTCATCACCTACAGCAGTATTTAAACCTTTTTTGTTTAAAACTGATTTTAGAGAATGGAAGATTTCAGCACCTGCACGTAATGCTTCAGAGAATGAAGTGAAGCCTACAGGCTCAATCATAAACTCTTGAATATCTACATTGTTGTCTGCATGCGAACCACCGTTGATGATGTTCATCATTGGTACAGGCATGCTTAAAGTCGTTTGGCCACGTAAGTCTGCGATGTATTGAAAAAGAGGAATTTTCTTTTCAGTAGCAGCAGCACGTGCAGCAGCTAAAGAAACAGCTAGAGTTGCGTTAGCACCTAGTTTTTCTTTATTTTCAGTGCCATCAAGTGCAATCATCGTATTATCGATGTCTTTTTGCTCAAATACTGATTTACCCACTAAAGCGTCACGGATTAAAGTGTTTACGTTGTTTACAGCAGTTTTAACGCCTTTACCTAAATAACGCGCTTTATCGCCGTCACGAAGTTCTAAAGCTTCACGAGAGCCAGTTGAAGCACCAGATGGTGCACATGCACGACCTACAACACCAGATTCTAGGATAACGTCTGCTTCGATGGTTGGGTTACCACGAGAGTCCAAAATTTCACGTGCACGAATGTCAACGATTTGGCTCATGAATAATTCCTCAGTTGATTAATAACGAGATGCTTTAGAAGGCATCAATGAGTATCTAATTTTGCGAAACCTTTTACCAAGGTATCTAATTCTTTCAGCTGCGCTAAGAACGGCTCAAGTTGAGACATACGCAAGGCACATGGACCATCACATTTGGCTTTTTCAGGATCTGGATGTGCTTCCAAGAACAAACCAGCCAAGCCTGTTGCCATACCTGCACGAGCAAGTGTTGTGATTTGTGCACGGCGACCGCCCGCTGAATCTGTACGACCACCAGGCGTTTGCAATGCATGCGTCACATCAAAGAACACAGGCACATTCATTTCTTTCATGATGTCGAAGCCCAACATGTCTACAACCAAATTGTTGTAACCAAATGCCGAACCACGTTCACAAATAATGAGCTTGTCATTTCCAGCTTCTAAACACTTATGCAAAATATGGCGCATTTCGTGCGGAGCAAGGAACTGTGCTTTCTTGATGTTAATAATGGCATCTGTTTTAGCCATTGCTTCAACCAAGTCAGTTTGACGACTTAAAAAAGCTGGCAACTGAATGATGTCTGCAACTTCAGCCACTGGTGCAGCTTGATACGGCTCATGCACATCAGTAATGATTGGTACATTAAAGTGCTTTTTAATGTCCGCCAACCATTCAATTCCTTTTTCCAAACCAGGACCACGGAATGAATTTAAGCTCGAACGATTCGCTTTATCGAAACTTGCCTTAAACACATAGGGAATGTCTAAGCGCTTGCAAATATCAACATAAGTTTCTGCAATTTCAAAAGCTAAATCTTTTGACTCTAATACGTTCATGCCGCCGAATAGTACAAATGGCAAGTGGTTTGCCATTTGTATATCGCCTAAACGTACAATTTCTTGTGGTTTTAATTGTGACATTTAAACTTTCCTAGTTTAGTCCTAGACATACCTTATTCTTAAGCTTTTTGATGTTTTGCTTTCGCTGCACCAATAAAACCTGCAAATAATGGATGGCCATCACGTGGTGAACTTGTAAATTCCGGGTGGAATTGTACAGCAATAAACCAAGGATGTTGAGGAATTTCAACTGTTTCTACTAAGTGCTGTACAGGTGAATAGCCCGAAATTTTCATCCCTGCCTCTTCAAGTGCTGGAATGAAACGATTGTTCATTTCATAACGATGACGATGACGCTCTACAATTTCAGCTTTGCCATACACTTCACGTGTTTTGGTGCCTTCAACCAATTCAGACTTTTGCGCACCTAAACGCATGGTGCCACCAAGGTCAGACTCAAGGCTACGCTGTTGTACTTCACCACGTTCATCTAACCATTCAGTAATCAAACCAATCAATGGTGATTTAGTTGAACGGTTGAATTCAGTAGAAGTCGCATCTGCAATACCCGCAACGTTACGAGCAAATTCAATTACAGCCAACTGCATACCCAAACAAATACCAAGGAATGGCACATTGTTTTCACGTGCATACTGAATCGCTTTCATTTTGCCTTCAGTACCGCGCTCACCAAAACCACCCGGCACAAGAATCGCATCTGCATCTTTTAATGCTGTCGCAACATCTTGGCTTTCAAGATCTTCCGCATTGACATAATCAATTTGAACTTTAACGCGATTTTGAATACCAGCGTGCAATAACGCTTCGTTTACAGATTTATACGCATCTGGAAGTTCAACATACTTACCTACCATTGCAACACGTACTGTGTATTCAGGGTTTAACAATGCTTCTACCACATTGTCCCAATCTGAAAGATCAGCTTCAGGTAAATCATTAAAACCAAAACGCTCACAGATTAAATCATCAACGTCTTGCTCATAGAATGTACGAGGAATTTGGTAAATTGTTTTCGCATCTTTACATACCACAACCGCACGCGCTTCCA
Source organism: Acinetobacter sp. ANC 4173 (assembly GCF_004331255.1). Classification (GTDB taxonomy): domain Bacteria; phylum Pseudomonadota; class Gammaproteobacteria; order Pseudomonadales; family Moraxellaceae; genus Acinetobacter. Next base: position 75,826 of record NZ_SJOF01000002.1, read on the forward strand.
CGTTGGTGAATAATGCAATTTTGCGTGTCGTATCCGCATCAACATCGTATTCAGTACGGCAGATTAAGATATCTGGTTGAATACCAATAGATAGCAACTCTTTCACAGAGTGTTGAGTCGGTTTGGTTTTTAACTCGGCCGCTGACTTGATATATGGCAACAACGTTAAATGCATCAGCATGGTACGTTTGTGACCTAATTCAACCATCAACTGACGTACAGATTCCATGAATGGGAGAGATTCAATGTCACCGACTGTTCCACCAATTTCTACGATGGCAACGTCATAACCTTCGCCAGCGCGAAGAACACGTTCTTTAATATTGTCTGTAATGTGTGGAATTACTTGAACAGTACCACCTAAGTAATCACCACGACGCTCTTTATTGAGTACGTCTTGATAAACACGACCAGAAGTAAAGTTGTTGAGTTTGGTCATTTTCGCACGACGTAAGAAACGTTCGTAATAACCCAAATCCAAGTCAGTCTCAGCACCATCCTCTGTGACAAAAACTTCACCATGCTGGAATGGGCTCATCGTCCCTGGATCGACATTAATGTATGGATCCATTTTGACCATGGTGACTTTTAAACCACGGGCTTCTAAAAGTGCAGCAACTGAAGCAGCTGAAATACCTTTACCTAGTGATGAAACTACACCACCAGTAACGAAAATAAAATGGGTCATTAAGTTTCTCGTACAATGGAGCCTAAATCGGCCTACAATGTTGTGCGATTTTACTTTACTATGTACCTAGAAAGCAAAGTCAATTAGCAGCAATTCATAGATCAATAAACAATTGGCTATTCTATCAGCATTTCCGATAAAAATTTAGTAGGGAATCTCAGGATTTTTCATCTGTAATTTTACTGCTATACTATGCGCACTCTATTTATGCTTTATTTTGTGCGATTATGAATAAGAAATTTTTAATTTGTGGTGCCCTTGCATTGGGTCTATTACTTACCGCATGTGTTAAAAAAGAAGAACCTAAAGATGAGCAAACTGAAACAACCCAAGCTGCATCTGAACCGACTGAACAAGTACAGTTCCAACCTTTAGAAGCATCTAAACCTGAAGCTGAGGTTGTTATTCCAACTCAAGTTGAAGTTGTGCGTGAGCAAACCGCAAATACTACGACTGAAATTCGTCGTGAAGAAGCACCAAAACCAGCTACAACTCAAGCAGTTGAAGCACCTAAAGCTGAAGACAAACCTGCTCAAGTCGTACAACAGCCGAAACCAAATACAACTGCTCAGTCTGAAGATGATGCTGTCGCTGCTGCAATTGCCGCTGCAACCCCTGCATTAGACAATAAATAATTTAAGATCTATTTTAAAAAACCAGTTCAAATGAACTGGTTTTTTATGGTCTATAACAAGACTTTAAAACATTAATCTGCATGTAACTTTAGATAATCTGCGATTAATTTTGCAGCCCATGATCGGGTTTGAGTAACCCCCTCATAAAAACCACAATGACTGCCCTTTTTGGTCGTCACAACAATAATATTTTCCATTCTTTCAATAACTGATTTATAAGGATAAAAGTTCTTGATATGACAAACGGGGTCATCCTCAGAATTTAAAACCATCAATGGAACTTTAATATTCTCAAATACATGAATAGGGTTAATGGCTTGGGTATAACTGGCATAGTCGCGATAACCTGCTAATTCAAAATAACTTTTCTCAAATTCTGCCAGTGTTTTGACCGCCAAGACCTGTGACAATGAAGTCACAGGTTTCCAAGTCGGCAAATAAGGATGAATAAAAGTCTTGAATAGTTTTTTGGTCATGACTTTACTATAAAACGGATGAATGTTCACAAAGCCCAGTTCAGTGTTATAGCCAGGGCATAATGCGAAAGCGGCTTTAAACGGTGTGTCTTCACCTTGCTCGCCCAAATAACGAACCAATAAACCCGTACCCGCGGATGAACCTACGGCATATAAAGATGAAGCTGAAAACTGTTGCTGAATATAGGTGACTTGCTCACGTAAATCTGAAGTAAAACCAAATAAGCTCATTTTCGGTACAGGTAAAGGTAAACCTGCATGCCCACGGCGCAAACACAAAGCAATACGCCAACCCGTATATTGATGCAGATCTCGAACCAACTCCCTCATACTGGTTAAATTACCCGTAATCGTATGCAGAAGAATGATCGTCGGAGTTTCTGGGGGTAATGCCAGACCATACCAAGCTACCGCAGTCACGCCGCCATCTTGCATGGTCAACTGATCCATTCGATCATACTCAAGTTGAATGGTTCGCTTCTTAATCACATCAAAATATAATAAATGTGCATGTGTGTTTGATAACCACGGGGTTGGACGATATTTCTGTTGAAGTTGAGGTAACTTTTCTAGCACCTTTTTACTTTGCCCTTGTGAGCTATAGTACAGTTTTGGTTGTTCAGCACCGATAACCGAATCAATCCATTCCGAACCTAGAACTTTAATTTTATTTAAAGTAGATATTCTCATATTGATTTACCATTATTGATGATGAGTAAAAGATTGCTGTACTAATGTGGCGATCTGCTGACCCCAAATGGCATAAATTTCTTTACTTGGATGAAAACCATCGCTTGCCATCGGCAAATTCATTGTTTGAAAGGCATGAATGTCAAAATGTAGAAACTTAAACTGACTGTTCTGCGCTAAATATTGCTGTAATCGCTGATTCATTGCAGTTGCATATTGCCCCAATAACCATGCCAATGGATTCGGCAAGGCTGGAAAATGCTGCATCGGTGGGACACCTGTGACAATAATCAATTTCGGCTGAAACCGATTCTGTACTTCTTCAAATAAATGCTGTTGTTGCTTCAACCAAGATTTGACTGAAGTTAATTTGGTAACATCATTCACACCGACTGATGTCACCACTACATCGTACTGCTGTGGTGCTAAATGTTGTGTTGCTCGAATGACTTGCTCCGTCGTATCGCCAGTCTTTGCATGTAGTTTCCAGAGAATCTGATATTCATCTTGTAATGCTTGAAGAATCGCGCCAGACAAAGCCTCACTTTGTGATTCTACTCCAACTCCTGCTGCAGCCGAATCCCCTAAAATTAATAAGGATAATGACTGCCCTTGACCGATTATTCCCTCACGATCACCACTGGCTTCTAAAAGACGTGGTGTATTCTTGCGAACTTTTACCCCCTGAAATACCAACACAGGCAATAAAGCTAAAGTCGAAAGTTTTAACCACATTTGTTTAATCTCAGTAATTGTGTAAAGAAATATAAATTAAGCGGGCTGAAACTGCTTAATACGCTGCCCCATCTCAGTAGCCAATGCCTCCAAACCACTTTTTGGTCGAATCATCACTTCAAAATCAACAATTTGACCTTGTTCATTGAATTGAATCATATCGATCCCTTTCAACTTTTTGTCCCCGATATTTGCTGAAAACTCCAAAACAACAGATTGAGCATTTTCCGTCAGAAATTCACGATGATAGGTGAAGTTTTCGAATACCTGAATAACATTGCTCAGAATAAACTGCACCACGGCTTTACCTTCATAAGGATGAAAAGCAACAGGAGATCTGAAAACCACATTATCTGCTAACAATTCATTTAAGTAATCCATGTCACGCGTTGCAACCATGTGGTGCCATTTATGTAATGCATCTTGGGTTTGTTTTAATTGCATTGTTGTATTCTCTTTAATTGATGAAAAGAGGACCCGCAGGTCCCCTTGGTTTTAAATTACTGCTGCAAGCTCAGCACCTTGACGAATTGCACGTTTCGCATCTAATTCACCTGCTTCTTTTGCGCCACCAATTAAGTGTACTGCTTTACCATCAGCTTTTAATTGATCAAACATTGCTGTAAAAGGCTCTTGCCCCGCACAAATCACCACATTGTCTACATCTAGAATCATTGATTTATCATTAACAATGATGTGGAGACCTTGGTCATCAACTTTTTCATAGTTTGCGCCCGCAATCATCTGCACATCACGGTTTTTCAAACCTGTACGGTGAATCCAGCCTGTTGTTTTACCCAAACCAGCACCCACAGATGTAGGTTTACGCTGTAATAAAAAGATTTCACGCTCAGATGCTTCTACTTGTGGTTGTTTTAAACCGCCAACATCGTTGTAATGCGTATCAATCCCCCATTCATTATAGAATTTCTGTGGGTTTAAACTGCCACTTTCACCTTCGTGGCTCAAGTATTCAGCCGTATCAAAACCAATACCCCCCGCACCAATCACCGCGACGCGTTTACCCACAGGCTTACGCTCTCTTAATACTTCGATGTAGCTCAATACTTTTGGATGATCGATTCCTTCAAAGCTCAGCTCACGTGGCGTTACACCTGTAGCGACCACAATGTCATCAAAATTGGCTTGGCTGAGTTCTTCATACGTCGCTTTATGATTCAATTGCAGCTTAATCTTCGGTTGTAATAATTCAATTTTACGCTTGAAGTAACGTAAGGTTTCATAAAACTCTTCTTTACCTGGGACTGTTTTCGCAATATTGAACTGACCACCAATTTGGTGCGCAGCTTCAAAAATAGTGACATTATGACCGCGCTCTGCTGCATAAGTTGCAAAACTTAAACCCGCAGGACCAGCACCAATTACAGCAATATTTTTCGCTTGAACTGCTTCTTTGAAAATTAACTCTGTTTCATAACATGCACGTGGGTTCACTAAGCAAGTTGCAATTTTCATCGAGAAAATATGGTCTAAACAGGCTTGGTTACAGCCAATACAAGTATTAATTTCATCACTACGACCTTGTTCAGCTTTAAGTACAAACTCGGGGTCGGCCAACATTGGTCGCGCCATAGAGACGATATCAGCGTCACCTGTTGCCAAGACATGCTCTGCCATTTCAGGTGTATTGATACGGTTAGAAGTAACCAAAGGTATGTTTACACTACCTTTTAATTTTTTGGTGACCCAAGTAAATGCCGCACGTGGCACTTTGGTCGCAATAGTCGGAATACGCGCTTCATGCCAGCCAATACCCGTATTGATAATGGTTGCACCCGCTTTTTCAATTTCTTTGGCTAAGTGAATCACTTCATCTAAGCTCGAACCACCTTCAACCAAATCCAACATAGATAAACGGTAAATAATAATGAAGTTTTCACCGACTGCTTCGCGGGTACGTTTGACAATTTCAATTGGGAAACGAATACGGTTTTCATAGCTACCGCCCCATTCATCCTCACGATGGTTGGTGCGTGCCGCAATAAATTCATTGATTAAATAACCTTCTGAACCCATGATTTCTACACCATCGTAACCTGCGTATTGCGAAAGCTTGGCACAGTTTACAAAATCATCGATGGTTTGCTGAACTTCAGCAGAACTCAATTCTTTAGGACGACTTGGATTAATCGGTGCTTGAATTGCAGATGGTGCAACAATATCTTTTTGGTATGAATAACGACCAGTATGTAGAATTTGCAAAGCAATTTTACCACCCGCTTCATGAACTGCCTGTGTAATTACTTTATGGTGTTCTGCTTCTTCACGGGTATCGAGCTTAGAACCACCTTTAAAAGTCAAACCATGATCATTGGGTGAAATACCGCCCGTCACAATCAGCCCAACACCGCCTTTTGCCCGCTCAGCATAAAATGCCGCCATACGGTCATAACCACTTGGCGCTTCTTCAAGACCAACGTGCATAGAGCCCATAAGTACACGGTTTTTAAGCGTAGTAAATCCTAAATCTAATGGGGCGAGTAAGTGTGGATAATTGGACATGAGACCTCCATGGCTTGCAATGTGCTGGCTAAATTTTGCTTTTATGCAACTTGTTGCACTAATTTATAATCCAATTTTGAAATCTATGCAACATGTTGCATAATATCTGTACCTTATTTTTTTGATGCTAACTTATGTCTTTAGCACATGTTCTTCTGACCAGCTTAATTGAAAAACCCAGTACAGGGATTGAACTGGCACGGCGTTTTGACCGTTCTATGGGTTTCTTTTGGAATGCAACACATCAACAAATTTACCGTGAACTCAGCACCATGCAGCAAAAAGGCTGGATTTCAACCATGGAAGACGAGAGTTCCAATAGCAGAAAAAAAACCTATCAAGTGGAACAATTGGGGCGCACTGAGTTGGCTGACTGGATGGTCAAACAAGGCCCACCCGCTCAACTGCGTGAAGAACTGATGGTTCGTTTAAGAGCAGAAGCACAAGTCGGTGGTGCAACCGTACTGCCCGAATTAGAAAGACACCTCATTTTGCATCAAGAAAAGTTGAAAATTTATCAACAGATTTTTAATAAAGACTTTCCATCTACAGAAAATGAAAATCGGACTTTATATATTCATAAAATGATTTTACAGTTAGGCATTAACTTAGAAGTTGGCTGGATTGAATGGCTTGAAGCCATGATTACAGGTCTGAAAAAATTTGAAAAAACCTAAAAAATAGAGAAATGACAATGCCTTATTATCAAATGCCCGACCAAGAACAATTGTATGTTCGTGAGTTTGGTCAGGGGGAGCCTGTTTTAGTATTATCAGGTCTAGGCATGCAAAGTTGGCAATGGATGCCTTTTTTAATTCAAAACAGTAAACAATTTAAATTTATTATTCCAGATTGGCGTGGGTTTGGTCGATCAAAATACTGCCGTATACCTGAAATAGATGCTATTTCTAGCCATTGGCGTGATTTGGAGGCATTAATCCAACAATTAAAGTATCCAGATTTTACCGTAATTGCTTTCTCAATGGGGGCAACAACTGCCATGCATGGCATGAAATATGGAAATTTTAAACAATATATCAATCGTTATTTACATATTGATCAAGCACCCAAAATTACGGTAGATACTCATTGGCCATATGGTCTACTTAGTCAGCAACACTCAAATTTTAAAAATCTCTTGGCTGAAATTTCATTGTTTTTTTCTGCCTTGCCGCCTGTGAATAGGCTAGAAGATCTTAAACCAGCTTCACGCCATGAATTTATTAAAATATGGAGTAAATTCATATTATTACAAAATGGTCATCGCCTAAGCCCGATCTTATGGAACACCGCATTAAAATACGATAAATTGCAAAAACATCTCTTACCCTTACACCGCCTCGACTATCTGGCATGGTATATCAATAACTATCTCTATCATGATGAAGATTATCGAGAATGTTTAGCACAATTGGGCTGTCCAACAACTTTTTTTATTGGGGAAAATTCGATACTTTACCCATCTCAAGGACAAAAAATTATCGCGAATAGTGTCAAAAATGCCAAGCAAGTCATCTTTGAACGGTCAGGTCATGCCATTTTAATTAATGAACCCTTCAAATTTCAGCGAGAAATTTCCCGCTTCCTTTTGAATCGTTACGAATAGCAGCAGTTTAGTTAAAGCACCGCTCGATCGTATTTAATGGCTTCAAGATCATAGACTTGATAAATGCAATCAAATAGCGAGCGGATATCTTCGCTTTCATCCATACTTCGAATAGCAAGGAAGATTGGGCTAACTGCGGCATCATCTAACAACGGAATATAGTTTAGGTGAGGAAACTGAATGCTACAGGCACTTTCAGGCACAATACAAATCCCTTCACCCGCAGCCACCAAACCTAGCGCCAACTGAATTTCACGCACTTCACGTAAACTGCGCGGCTCTAAACCATACTCTGAAAATAAGCTGCGAACTTGAGTCGAGAAATTGGGTTTAGGGTGACTTGGGTATAAAAACAGACTTTCTTCGACCAAATCTGCAAGGTATACCCCTTGTTTTTGCGATGCTAAAGGGTGACTACTGTGTGCGGCAACCATCAAGGGTTCTTCACGTAATAAAACACGACGAATTGCAGGATCAGAAATTCTTAAGCGTCCAAATCCAACATCAATACGCCCTTCTTTAAGCGCCTGAATCTGATCTTTGGTGCTCATTTCAATCAGTTCAATTTTAAGCTGTGATTGCTGCTGACGGAATAAATACACAATTCGTGGCAACAAACCATAAAGCAATGACCCAACAAATCCCATGGTTACCGTGCGTTCGACCATCCCCACACGCTTAGTCATCGACTTCACTTCTTCAGCATTAGACAAAAGTTTAACCGCATGCTGATAGAAAAATTGGCCTGCTGGTGTGGTCTGCAAAGGTCGACTACCGCGCTCAAACAGTTGAACGCCCAACTCAGCTTCAAGGTTTTGAATCTGCCGACTCAATGGAGGTTGAGCAATAAACAGTTTTTCTGCTGCTTTGGTAAAACTTTGTTCCTCTACAACCGCTACAAAATAGCGTAGGTGTCTAAGTTCCATAAGACCTCATACCTTTTAAATATAAAAAAATGCAAAAATGATCTTCGACAGTCTTAAATCATTCTTTTAAGGTATATCACATGACTTAGACAAATCAAGATAGCGAAGCCGAAAGATGTATAAATCGATTGAAACGTTGCTTGTAGAGATACCGACAATCCGCCCACATAAAATGGCGGTTGCAACAATGCAAACTCAAACCTTAGTTCTGGTGAAAATCAGCACTGAAGATGGCTTTACCGGTTGGGGTGAAGCAACCACGATTGGTGGCTTAGGCTACGGTGAAGAAAGCCCTGAAAGCGTCAAAACCAATATCGAAACTTATTTTACTCCATTACTCAAATCATTATCAGGTTTGAATGTGGCTCAAACCATACAAACAATTAAACGTAATATCAATGGCAACCGTTTCGCGAAAAATGCCATTCAAACCGCGCTATTTGATATTCAAGCACAACGCTTAGGTTTACCGATCAGTGAAGTACTTGGTGGTCGTTTAAGACATAGTGTGCCTGTACTGTGGGTACTGGCTTCTGGGGATACCGAAAAAGATATCGCTGAAGCGCAGAAAATGATTGCCTGCAAACGTCACAACACCTTCAAGTTAAAAATTGGTTCGCGTCGCGTGGAAGAAGATGTGGAACACGTTTTGGCCATTAAACAGGCTTTGGGTCCCGATGTTTCTATTCGTGTCGACGTAAACCGTGCTTGGTCAGAACTGGAAGCAATTAAAGGGATTCAACACTTGCAAGATGGCGGTGTCGATTTAATTGAACAACCCTGCGCGATTGACAATATTGATGCGATGCAACGCCTCACTCACCGTTTCGATATTGCCATTATGGCAGATGAATCATTAATGGGTCCTGACAGTGCGTATCGCTTAGCAAAACATAACGGTGCATCTGTCTTTGCCGTAAAAATTGCACAATCGGGCGGTTTAGTCGAAGCCAGTGAAGTTGGAAAAATTGCGAAACTGGCAGGCATTGATCTGTATGGCGGCACCATGCTTGAGGGTCCTGTGGGCACTATGGCATCTGCACAAGTCTTTTCTACCTTTCACAATTTAGCGTATGGCACCGAACTGTTTGGTCCACTGTTGCTAACCGAAGATATTTTAAAACAACCGTTGCAATATCAAAACTTCGAGCTGGTGTTACCGACCACAGCTGGACTAGGTATTGAACTTGATGAAGACAAAATTGACGGTATGCGTCGCCAGTAATTGAAGGAATTCTACATGCTTTACCACGTACGAATGGATGTAAACCTGCCAAAGGATATGCCCGTAGAACAGGCAAATGAAATTAAAGCGGTTGAAAAGGCATATTCGCAAGAATTGCAACAGCAAGGTAAATGGCGCCATATTTGGCGTATTACAGGTCAATACTCAAACATCAGTATTTTTGATGTCGAGAGCAATGAAGAATTGCACAACCTGTTACAAGGTCTTCCACTTTATCCTTATATGAATATTGAAGTAATGCCGCTGAACCGACATCCCTCTTCTATTCGTGAAGATGATCGTTAAGAAGTAAAAGTTTAAGGAAAGTACGCTTTCCGAATTGTAAGAAACTACCTGTATTCACAAGGAATGTGGCCAGCCAGTGTATTGATGAAATCAAACATGTGCCAGCCACCAAAACATACTTAAGGAGTTATAGTATGAACCGTCAACAAATTGATGCCCTCGTAAAAGAAATGAACGTCGACACTGCGACTGGTCCTGTCGATGCACGTGTACAACAAATTGTTGTACGTTTATTGGGTGATCTGTTCCAAGCGATTGAAGACCTTGACATCAGTCAATCTGAACTGTGGAAAGGTCTGGAATATTTCACCGATGCAGGTCAAGCCAATGAACTTGGTTTACTTGCAGCAGGTTTGGGCTTGGAACATTATTTAGACCTTCGTGCCGATGAAGCAGATGCTAAAGCAGGCATTACAGGTGGCACACCACGTACCATTGAAGGTCCACTCTATGTTGCAGGTGCACCTGAATCTACAGGTTTTGCCCGCATGGATGATGGTTCTGAAACAGGCAAAATTCCAACTTTATTTATTGAAGGTACAGTGACTGATACCGATGGCAACATTATTGAAGGTGCCAAAGTTGAAGTTTGGCATGCTAACAGCTTAGGCAACTACTCTTTCTTCGATAAGTCTCAATCTGAGTTTAACTTACGTCGCAGCATTTTGAGCGATGCCAATGGTCATTATGTCGCACAGACCACCATGCCTGTAGGCTATGGCTGCCCACCTGAAGGCACCACTCAAGCAGTACTGAATAAATTAGGTCGTCATGGCAACCGCCCTTCACACGTGCATTATTTTGTCTCGGCTCCGGGTTATCGCAAACTCACGACGCAATTCAACATTGAAGGTGACCAATACCTTTGGGACGACTTTGCCTTTGCAACACGTGATGGTTTGGTTGCAACTGCGGTAGATATTACAGATGAAGCTGAAATTTCCCGTCGCGGTTTAAATCAACCATTCAAGCACATCTCATTCAATATTGAATTAGTTAAAGAGCAACAAGGCGCTCCATCAACTGAAGTTGATCGTCGTCGCGCTAGCGCTTAACCCACATTTTAGGAACCGAAATGACATCTAAATCTAATGTCATTTCGGAGAGTTCCCCACATTTGGAACCTCGGAGAACGGACATGCCTCGTATTCCTGTAATTAACACCAGCCACCTTGACCGTATTGATGAATTGCTTGTCGATGACTTTGAAACGGGTGAATTTAAACTGCATCGCTCAGTATTTACTGATCAAGCCTTATTTGACCTTGAAATGAAATACATTTTTGAAGGCAACTGGGTTTACTTGGCACACGAAAGCCAAATTCCAAATAATAACGATTTCTACACCACATATATGGGACGCCAACCGATCATTATTGCGCGTAACCGTAATGGTGAACTGAATGCCATGATCAATGCCTGTTCACACCGTGGTGCGCAACTTTGCCGTCATAAACGTGGCAACAAGGCAACCTATACCTGCCCTTTCCACGGTTGGACGTTTAACAACTCAGGTAAACTCCTGAAAGTAAAAGATCCAAGTGAAGCTGGTTATTCAGATTGCTTTAATCAAGAAGGTTCACATGACCTGAAAAAAGTAGCACGTTTTGAAAACTACAAAGGCTTCTTGTTTGGTAGTTTGAATCCTGACGTTCCTTCACTGGAAGAATTTTTAGGTGAAACCACCAAAATTATTGACATGATTGTCGATCAGTCTGAGCAAGGTCTAGAAGTTTTACGTGGTGCATCGACCTACACTTACGAAGGCAACTGGAAACTGACCGCTGAAAATGGCGCCGATGGTTATCACGTTTCTGCGGTTCACTGGAACTATGCCGCAACGACTCAACACCGTAAAGAAACTCAAGCTGCCGATAATATTCGTGCCATGAGCGCTGGCTCTTGGGGTAAACAAGGCGGTGGCTCTTACGGTTTTGACAATGGTCACATGTTGCTCTGGACACAATGGGCAAACCCAGAAGACCGTCCAAACTTCCCTAAAGCCGATGAATACACTGAGAAATTCGGTGCGCCAATGTCGAAATGGATGATTGAGCGTTCACGTAACCTATGCCTCTATCCAAATGTGTATTTGATGGATCAGTTCGGTTCACAAATTCGTGTACTTCGCCCTCTTTCTGTTAATAAAACCGAAGTCACCATTTACTGTATCGCTCCTAAAGGAGAAGCACCAGAAGCGCGCGCACGCCGTATCCGTCAATATGAAGATTTCTTTAACGCTTCAGGTATGGCAACACCCGATGACCTTGAAGAATTCCGTGCTTGCCAAGCAGGTTATGCAGGGATTGAGCTGGAATGGAATGACATGTGCCGTGGCTCGAAACACTGGATTCAAGGCCCTGACGATGCTGCCAATGAAATTGGTCTAAAACCAAAACTTAGTGGTATTAAAACCGAAGATGAAGGACTGTACCTCGCCCAACATCAATATTGGCTAGAAAGCATGAAACATGCGATTGCCTCAGAAAAAGCACTCGTGAATGAACAAGGAGAGATCGCATGAATGCCACTGCTACTTTAGAACGCAGCTCACTCGAGCAGATCTCGCAATTTCTATATCAAGAAGCACGTTTTCTGGATGATGAGCAATGGGATGACTGGTTAAATTGTTATGCCCCATCGGCTTCTTTCTGGATGCCGGCTTGGGATGATGATGACCGTTTAACTGAAGACCCTCAGTCTGAAATTTCGCTGATTTATTACCCAGACCGTCAAGGTTTAGAAGATCGTGTGTTCCGTATTAAAACTGAACGCTCTTCTGCAACCATGCCCGACACACGCACCAGCCATAACATCAGCAACATTGAAGTGATGGCACGTGATGGTGACAAAGTGACAGTTCGTTTTAACTGGAACACCTTAAGTTTCCGTTACAAAACCAACTACAGCTATTTCGGCATGTCGCGTTACGAAATCGACTTTTCAGGCGCGCAACCACAAATTTTAAGCAAATACGTGGTACTGAAAAATGACTATATCAATCAAGTGATTGATATTTACCACCTCTGATTCAAGCGTAATCCCTTCAGTCAGATGGAATGTTGACTGAAGGTCAAGTTTCAAAGTTTTTAGTAGGATTCTAGCCATGTCAAACCACAATATTGCACTTCAATTTGAAGATGGTGTTACCCGTTTTATTAGCGTCACTCAAGGTGAAACTTTATCTGATGCTGCTTACCGTCAAAAAATTAATATTCCTTTAGATTGCCGTGATGGTGCTTGTGGAACGTGCCGAGCTTTCTGTGAATCAGGAAGTTATGACATGCCTGAAGAAACCTACATTGAAGATGCGTTAACACCAGAAGAAGCAGAGCAAGGCTATATTTTGGCGTGTCAATGCCGCCCTACTTCGGATGCAGTGTTCCAAATTCAAGCGTCATCTGAAGTCTGTAAAACCGAAATTCATCAGTATCAAGGTACTTTAGTTGCTGTCGAAAACTTATCAGAATCGACCATTACTTTTGATATTCAGCTCGATGAAGGTCAACCTGATATTCACTTCCTTGCGGGTCAATATGTCAACGTTGGCATTCCAGACACTACAGAAACCCGTTCATATTCATTTAGCTCTAAACCAGGCAACCGTTTAACAAGCTTTGTAGTACGCAATGTGCCGAATGGCAAAATGAGCAGCTTTTTAAGTAGCACGGCCAAAGCGGGCGACAAAATGACTTTTACCGGTCCATTTGGTAGCTTCTATTTGCGTAATGTGGTTCGTCCTGTCGTTATGCTCGCAGGTGGTACAGGTATTGCCCCATTTATGTCCATGCTACAGGTCTTAGAAGAAAAAGGCTCTGAACACCCTGTCCGTTTAGTCTTTGGTGTGACCAATGATTTTGACTTAGTGGCTTTAGAACAACTGGATGCACTTCAAGCCAAACTCCCATGGTTTGAGTACCGTACTGTAGTTGCAAGCCCAGAATCTGCACATGAGCGTAAAGGTTATGTGACGGGTCACATCGACAATGAATGGCTCAATGGCGGTGATGTCGATGTCTACCTCTGTGGCCCTGTTCCTATGGTTGATGCCGTTCGTGGTTGGTTAGATAGCGAAGGCGTAAAACCTGCAAACTTCTTGTTTGAAAAATTCTCTGCAAACTAATACACCACCCAATATTTAAGTTATAGAAAAGTTGATACGCGAAAATGTCATTCGCAATTGTTCGAGGCCAGACCGCTTGATAAAAATGCTTTTCCGTGAAGAAGATATCAGGTAATAGGTTTTGCGAATGACAATGGTTTTGCTTACTTTTCCCAAGAGAAAAGTAAGTCTAACCGAAGGTTAATCCTGTCACTGATGCTCAATTATTGGGATGCCGGCGTGCCAAATTGTATAAATTTAAAAATTCATCTTTATATTGGATGATAAGTGAGTTCAAAAAATGGCGTCAAATCAAAGATTCTTAAACAAAGTCGTGATTGTGACTGGTGCCGCTCAAGGCATTGGTCGTGGGGTTGCACTCCAAGTGGCTGAAGAAGGTGCGCAAGTTGTCTTAGCTGATTTATCTGACTATGTCGATGAAACATTAGCAGAGATTGAAGCACATCAAGGCGACGCTATAACCGTCAAAGCCAATCTTGAAACCTTTGCAGGCGCACAAGCCGTTGTTGAAAAAGCACTTGAAGTCTATGGCCGTGTTGATGTACTCATCAATAATGTCGGTGGTGCGATTTGGATGAAACCCTTTGACGAATTTTCTGAAGAAGAAATCATCAAAGAAGTGAATCGCTCATTATTTCCAACGCTGTGGTGTTGTCGCGCAGTTTTACCTGAAATGATTAAAAATCAGCAAGGTACGATTGTAAATGTATCCTCTATTGCGACTCGCGGGATTAACCGCGTGCCGTACTCAGCATCCAAAGGCGGAGTGAATGCCCTTACTGCATCACTGGCTTTTGAGCATGCCAAAGATGGCATTCGTGTGAATGCAGTTGCTACGGGTGGAACCGAAGCACCGCCACGCAAAGTGCCACGCAATGCAAATCCACTGTCTGAAAATGAAAAAACGTGGATGCAACAAGTGGTCGATCAAACCATTGATCGTAGTTTTATGAACCGCTATGGCACGATTCAGGAACAAGTCAATGCGATTGTATTTCTTGCTTCAGATGATTCGTCATATATGACAGGTACAGTGGTTCCTGTAGGCGGTGGCGATCAAGGCTAATTGATCGTCACAAAACTTTATATACAGGATCATGTCTGCATGGAGGCAAATGAATGGCTACCCTGTTTAAAACTTTGAAAGAAGATTGGTCTATTTCAGCCACTGTCGCAGGATTTTTGGCGGTGCTGATTTCCTATTCAGGACCACTCATTATCTTCTTTCAGGCTGCGCAACAAGCTCAAGTTTCCCCGACCATGATGATTTCATGGATTTGGGGTATTTCTATTGGGGCAGCCGTGGCAGGGATATTCCTTTCCATAAAGTTTAAAGTCCCTGTGATTACCGCATGGTCTGCACCGGGTACAGCTTTATTGGTCACCCTGTTCCCGAATATTAGCCTGAATGAAGCTGTAGCTGCTTATATCACCTCAGCTGTGGTGATTTTCCTTATTGGGATCAGTGGTTACTTCGATAAATTGCTGAAATGGATTCCGCAGTCGGTTGCAGCAGGCATGATGGCAGGGATCTTATTCCAATTTGGTTTGGGGCTGTTTAGCGCAACCAACAGTATGCCGATTATTGTGTTTAGCATGCTGTTTGTCTTTTTAGTCGCAAAACGAATTTCCCCACGCTATAGCATGCTTTGGGTGCTGCTTTCAGGTGTGGCCTTGAGCTTTGGGCTTGGTGAAATGAATGCGGTGAGTTTAGATTTCCAACTTGCTATTCCTCAGTTCATCAGTCCCGAGTGGACTTGGCATTCCACCTTGAACCTTGCCCTACCTTTGATTTTAGTCAGTCTGACGGGACAGTTTTTACCGGGCATGGCCATCATGAAACTGAGCGGTTATGACATGCCTGCCAAGCCGATTATCACCACCACCAGTATTGCTTCTTTAGCTGTTGCTTGTGTGGGGGGCATCACCATCGTTTTAGCATCCATTACCGCTGCACTTTGCATGGGCAAAGATGCGCATGAGTTAAAGGAAAAACGTTATATCGCTGGGGTTGCCAACGGCATTTTCTATATTTTAGGTGGTTTGTTTGCAGGCAGTATCGTTCTGTTATTCAGCCTACTACCCAAAGAGCTTGTTGCCGCTTTAGCTGGATTGGCCTTATTGGGTGCCATTTCAACCAATATCGCTGTCGCTATGAGGGATGAGCCTCAACGGGATTCCGCACTCATTACCTTTTTAGCCACGGCTTCAGGAATGCATTTTTTAGGCCTAAGTTCCGTTTTTTGGGGCATTGTGATTGGTTTATTCGCACATGTCATTTTAACCAAACGCCCTACTGAACCTACCACTATTTCATCCACTCAATCGAGTAAAAGTTAGTCCGACCTATATAAGGTCTAGGAAATATTATGATAGATAAAAGTGCAGCGACCTTAACGGAAGCGCTCTCCCAGATACAAGACGGCTCAACCATCATGATCGGTGGTTTTGGTACAGCAGGCCAACCCGCTGAACTCATTGACGGGCTGATCAAGCTTGGACGTAAAGACCTGACCATTGTCAGCAACAACGCAGGCAATGGCGACTATGGTCTGGCGAAACTGTTGAAAGCCGGTGCCGTCAAAAAAGTCATCTGCTCATTCCCACGTCAGTCTGACTCTTGGGTCTTCGATGAACTCTATCGTGCAGGCAAAATCGAACTGGAATTAGTACCTCAAGGCAATTTGGCCTGTCGTATTCAAGCCGCAGGCATGGGACTCGGCGCAGTCTTCACCCCTACAGGCTTTGGTACCTTATTGGCCGAAGGCAAAGAAACCCGTCACATCGACGGTAAAGATTATGTACTGGAATACCCGATCAAAGCTGACTTCGCTTTGATTAAAGCCCAGCAAGGCGATCGTTGGGGTAATTTGGTCTACCGTAAATCGGCACGTAACTTTGGCCCAATCATGGCCATGGCAGCCAATGTGACCATTGCCCAGGTGTCTGAAGTGGTGGAACTCGGGGCGCTTGATCCAGAACACATCATCACCCCAGGTATCTTTGTTCAACATGTGGTACAGGTTCAGCCTGAACCTGTGGCTGTGTAATCGGGAGAACATCATGAGCTATCAAAAACTTAACCGTAACCAAATTGCGGAACGTGTGGCACAAGATATTCCTGATGGGGCTTATGTCAATTTAGGCATTGGCTTACCGACCAAGATTGCCAGCTACTTACCGAATGACAAAGAGATCTTCCTGCATTCTGAAAATGGTTTATTGGCTTTTGGTCCACCGCCTGAAAAAGGTCAAGAAGACCCAGAACTGATCAACGCGGGTAAAGAATACGTAACCATGTTACAAGGCGGCAGCTTTTTCCATCATGGGGATTCGTTTGCCATGATGCGTGGTGGTCACTTGGATATTGCGGTTCTCGGTGCCTTTCAAGTCGCAGCCAATGGTGACTTGGCCAATTGGCATACTGGTGCACCCGATGCGATTCCATCAGTAGGTGGAGCGATGGATTTAGCCGTTGGTGCAAAAAAAGTGTTTATTACCACTGATCATGTCACCAAAAACGGTGAACCGAAGATTGTGGCAGAGCTGACTTACCCAGCCACAGGACAAAAGTGTGTTGACCGCATTTATACCGACCTGTGTGTGATTGATGTCACTGCTGAAGGCTTAAAAGTGATTGAGAAAGTCGACGGTCTAAGCTTTGCAGAATTGCAGGCCATGACCGGTGCTCCGTTGGTGGATGCGACACATTAACTGATTAGTTTGAAAGTTCAATTGTTTTAATAAGGTCATTGCCTCGAATACTGGTTCAAACAGAAACGTTCCGTGTAGGCGATACCCTTACTTTTCAGAGATGAAAAGTAACAAAAATCTTTGTTGGGCTGATGGTATATCCATATACCACAGTCCAACGGGCGGCATCCATGCCGCCATCGAGAAATACTGAATGGAACGCTTTGAATACGGTTCTTGCTTATTAAGATTTGGATTTTCCCCGTAATTCACTATCGTGACAGGCGACATGGATGTCGTTAAGTTGAACAGGGAGGCAAGGAAGCCTCCTCTGTTCAACAAAGGTTTTTGGTCACTTTTTTAAAAAGTGATAAGAACGAGCTACTGGCATTTAACTGAATACGGTAAGACTCCGTCGTGAGTAGATACAGTTTATCTATCAGCAGAGTCCCGTTTCAAAGGACAAGATTAAAAATGAAAGACGCTTATATCATCGATGCCATCCGTACCCCATTCGGCCGTTATGCGGGTGGTTTAGCCCCAGTCCGTGCCGATGACTTGGGTGCGGTGCCGATTCAAGCCTTGATGCAACGTAATCCTAGTGTTGATTGGAAACAGGTCGATGATGTGATTTACGGCTGTGCCAACCAAGCCGGTGAAGACAACCGCAATGTGGGGCGCATGTCGGCATTACTGGCGGGTTTACCTGTCGAAGTCCCAGCAACAACAGTCAACCGTTTATGTGGTTCATCGTTGGATGCGATTGCCATGGCAGCACGTGCGATTAAAGCAGGTGAAGCCAACCTGATCATTGCAGGTGGTGTGGAAAGCATGTCACGTGCACCCTTTGTGATGGGCAAATCAGAAACGGCTTATGGCCGTAGCCAGAAGATTGAAGACACCACCATGGGATGGCGTTTTATCAATTCAAAGCTCAAAGCCATGTATGGTGTAGAGACCATGCCGCAGACCGCAGAGAATGTGGCACAACAATTTCATATTGATCGTGCAGATCAAGACCAGTTTGCCTTGACGAGTCAACAGCGCACAACAGCCGCGCAAGCTCAAGGCTTTTTTAAACACGAGATCATCCCTGTGAGCATTGCTCAGCGTAAGGGTGATCCGATTGTGATCGATACCGATGAACATCCTCGTGCATCGACCACACTAGAAGGTTTGGCTAAACTGAAGCCAGTCGTCACAGCAGAAGGCACCGTCACAGCGGGAAACGCGTCAGGCATTAATGACGGTGCGGCTGCTGTACTGATTGCTTCAGAACAAGCGATTCAGCAATACAACCTTAAACCACGTGCCAAGATTATTGCATCTACGGCTGTGGGGGTTGAACCTCGCATTATGGGCTTCGCCCCAGCCCCTGCGATTAAGAAGCTTCTCAAACAAGCCAATCTCAGCATTGAACAGATGGATGTGATTGAGTTGAATGAAGCCTTTGCGGCACAAGCACTGGCCGTTACCCGTGATTTAGGTTTGGCAGACGATACGACACAAGTGAATCCAAATGGTGGGGCGATTGCGATTGGTCATCCACTCGGTGCTTCGGGCGCACGTTTAGTCACCACAGCACTGAATCAATTAGAACAAACTGGTGGAACCTATGCGCTATGTTCGATGTGTATTGGGGTGGGTCAAGGCATTGCAATGATTATTCAGCGGGTTTAACCCTCATTCTGATCTAGCGTGATGTTTCTACGTATAACTAGCGTGGAAACACTCATTTTTTAATGAATTAAGGAAGAACAGTATGCCTATTTTAACCACGCCTGATGTGCAACTGCATTATCAAACCTTTGGTGATGCTGCCAATCCTGCTTTGGTATTTTCTAATTCTTTGGGTACCAATTATGGCATGTGGCAACAGCAGTTTAATGCTTTAAAAGAGCAGTTCTTTGTGGTGTGTTATGACACGCGTGGTCATGGTGCTTCGTCTACCCCGCAAGGTCCTTACAGCCTGCAACAATTGGGTGAGGATGTGATTCATTTGCTGGATCATTTAAACATTCAACAGGCTGCATTTTGTGGGATTTCTATGGGGGGCTTAACCGGTCAATGGTTGGCCATTCATTATCCTGAGCGTTTTAGCCATGTGGTGGTGTGTAATACGGCGGCTAAAATTGGTCAGGAGCAGGCGTGGCTGGATCGGGCAGCTTTGGTCAGATCTCAAGGTTTACAATCTATCGCGGACACGGCAGCTTCGCGATGGTTTACAGATCCCTTTATCCAAAGCAACGCAGCAACGGTTGCAACGCTTTCAAACGACTTAGGTGCTGGCAGCCCAGAAGGTTATGTGAGTTGTTGTGAGGCTTTGGCTAAAGCGGATGTTCGGGAACAATTAAAGACAATTACCGTACCTGTATTGATTATTGCAGGACGGCAAGATCCTGTGACAACGGTAGCGGATGCTGAGTTTATGCAGAGTCAGATTCCCAAGAGTCAATTGGTAGAAATTAATGCGTCACATATTTCTAATGTGGAACAGCCAACGGCGTTTAATCAGAACCTTATGAATTTCCTACAAGTGAATGCATGTCTATAAGCATACATTCATTTAAATACATCATATTGCAATAAGATCAGCATAATCCAAGTGATCATAAAATTGACCAGATCACTTGGATTTGCTATAAAATTGTATAGATCTTAAGGACTAAGATCTGAATAAGAAAACCAAGCGCATGGAATGGAATCTTCAAGTATATGCCTGTTATTAAACACTTAAAATAAGGATATTGTTTCCTTCACTGAATACTTGTTGAAAACAGCATTTTTTGGCAATTCTGGTCTGTATCTTGCATTGATCTTTATATATTTTGCGCACAACTGAATCATCTAAGTGCAGTATTTACACCTCTTCAAAATTCTTCCAAGCAGGGCTTTCAAAGGTGAAATACAAGCAGGAGTTAGCCAAAGGAATAATGATATGTATCAAGCCAACTCTTCTGAATTAAATGGACGGAATTTCCAGCAGGAATCTATTTTTTCTCCCCATAATTTACTCTTCAACCATCAAGATATAAATGAAACCTGTAAAAATGTAGGGCAAGTTTTTAAGCCTCATCTGTTAAAAATCTCCAAGCCTCAGAAAAATTTTAGTGCAACCATGCACCATGTTAAAACAGGTGCCCTGTCCATTAGCCGTCTAGTCTACGGTGCGGATGTGATTATAGAACCCGACCATTTAGACAAATTTTATTTAATCCAAATTCCAACCCATGGTTATGCTGAAATTGAGTTTGGACATCAAAAATTTATGTCCTATTCGCAAGTCGCATCCATCATCTCACCGCAACAATCTTTACGGATGCGCTGGCATGCCAACTCTCCGCAACTCATTTTAAAAATTTCTAAAGATGATTTTCTGCATCATTGTCGCCAACATATTCCTGACACTGACAACACCCCGCTTATTTTTGATCCTAAGCTCGATTTTACTAGCCAAAATGGCAGCTACTTTTTGCAATTACTTCGCACTTTAATGGATGCTCTAGCATGCGACAAACATCCACTGCACCATCCATTGGCTTTTAAACAGTTTGAATCGAATCTATTAAACGCGCTGATTTATGGGCAGCCCAATAATGGCTTAGATAAAATTGACTCTCATAAAGATAAAACGATTTCGCCACATTTTATTAAACGGACTGAAGCCTATATCCAACAACATTTACATGAGCCGTTAAGTGTGGAAACGCTGGCGGAACAAGCGGGTGTAAGTGTACGTACTCTATTTACGGGCTTTAAAAACTATTTGGGCACGACCCCAATGGCATATCTGAGAGAATTACGTTTTGAGCAGGCACACTTAGAACTTGTACGAAATGAACATTTAACCGTTACAGACGTGGCATTTAAATGGGGATTTACGCATTTAGGTCGATTTTCTCAAGAATATAAAAGACGCTTTGGAACTTTGCCGTCATCTACCCGTCGTTGTAGCTAACCCAATTTAAATACACTCTACAATTCAGCTCTCAAAGAAAGAAATCGCCTTTTATCCTGCATGGATAAAAGGCTAAGTTGAATTAGAAATGATGAATATAACGAACTTGCATCCGCGTCCCTTCAGGACGGTTTTCTGCATCTTGTTCGAAATAGGCATTGGCAACGACATGGTTGTTTGGTGAAAAACTGTACATTGCACCCGGACCAATTGCCCAAACTTTTTCTTTACGTCCTTTTACTTTCTCGCCATCCACTTCGGTATCGGTGATTTGCTTTAACCAGTAGCCATTTAGCCCCAAGCGAAATTGTGGCGTAACGGCATAATCTGTAGCAAAGTTTGCATGTAATGCCTGCCCTGCTTGAATCTCATCTGCACCTGAAAAGGCATAACTTGGATCATCATTTTTAAAATTATACAGATAATGAATACGTGTCGAAGCCGTCCACTTTGGATTAAACCAGTATGTTGCAGCCCAATACGGATTCAACGAAACTGCATGATTACTTGGATTGATATCTTTTTGTGAACTGTAATCCCCTGTTGGCAGGTTCACTTGAAACTCAATCCGATGTACAAATTTGGGACCCGCTGCGCCCATAATTGGATCGAATTGTACAAAAGGACCAATCATCACATCACCAAAACCACTTTGTGACTTGATTGCCAGATTATTCAAGCCATCATCCATCTCCATTTTGCTCACAAAGGGAATCAGAAAGTTAATCCCTAAACTGGCATGCTCGCCTAATTTAACATTAGATAAGTAGCTAATTTGCTCCACGATCACTTGATAGTTGAGGTCTGTTTTCGGTAAAGGGAGTTTGTTTCCATGTGCATCGACCAATTCATCACTTTCATAGTTTTGAAAATAGGTCTGTGCATACCAACCTGTCCCCGCTGGTAAGCCACCATCTAAAAAACTGGTCATACCTAAATTTACAGTCGGCAAATCATAGGCTTGTGCCATGACAGAAATACAACTCAAACTACAGAGCAAAACACTTTTTTGTATTACATGAAACTTCATTGTTTTTTCCTAAATAAAAAAGTCACGATGAAACATCGTGACTAAATCTTTAATTGCTTAGCTCTGGATGAGCAGCCGCGACTCGGTATTTCCCCGCATGGAAAACCAATGGCTCTCCCTGCCGTTGTTGATATTGCTCAATCTGACCAATAAAAATAAGATGATCGCCCCCTTCATATTGGGTCACATTTCGACAGACAAGGGTTGCCAGTACATCCTCCAGAATAGGGACACCTACATCACATTCGCGATGTGCAATGCCTGCGAATTTGTCCGTAGAAGCTTTGGCAAAATGTCCTGAAAGTAAATGATGTTCCTGTGCCAACATATGAATCGCAAAATGTTCGGCATCAACAAAATCTGACAGGCTTGGGGCAGTTTTAGACAAACTCCATAAAATTAATGGCGGGTCGAGTGACAAAGAAGAAAAAGAGTTCGCAGTCATGCCTACTTTTCGTCCCTGCTTACTGCGTGTCGTGATGACCGTTACGCCTGTTGCAAACTGCCCGAGTAAATTCCGTATTTCTCTTGGGTTTTCCACGTTTACTGGCTGTAATGCCATATCTTCAATGCTATCAATCATGAGTAAGATCCTTTTTACAAAGCCTGATTAGGCAACTTTTTGAGCTGTTTTCATGGCAAGAAAATGCTGAGCCTGTTCCGCATCAAACCACCACGGTGCAAAGTCTCGTGGGTCATCAAAATTATTTGCCATCACTGATGCAATCGCTTGGTTCTGGCTGGCTGCTGCAAGTAATTCCACAACATGCGGTTGCGGTGGTAACAGCAGACTATTGGTCCATGCCACAACGTTTTCGGCATAGGTCCAATAACGCTCAAAGGTTTGTTGCATCCATACCTCACTAAAGACCTGATCATCATTAGACAAAATGGCATCGAAATAAATCTTGCTGCATTTGGCAGCATTATTTGAACCCTGACCTGTAATTGGATCATTTACGACTAGCGCATCTGCCATACCAAAGATTTTTTTACCTGAAGGCAGTGTCAATACAGGTTTGCGCACTGTTGGTGGGAATCGACCTGCCAAATAGCCGCCTGCATCGGTAAGTTCAACATCGCTGCAACGCTCAAATTCCCATGGCACGTATTTTTTAAGCAGTTCAAGACTGCGCTGTAAATGCTGTTCAGGCGTTTGTACATCCTGCCAACAGTCCATAGGGCCGTTGGGAATGCCTTCAAAAACCATAATGTCGCATGGTCCATTAATGGTCAGTGCTGGGAAAGAGAAATATTCCCCCACTTCTGGAATAATGTTGAAAGTGACGCGTGAATATGGCGAGACCGGTTTCATGCCTTTAACATAGGTCAGTGCCAAGGCACGTTGCGGTCGATCAAAGGTGCTTCGTTCCGCATCACGTTCAAACTGTTTGACGACCTCACCCTTTCCAGCGGCTAGCAAGACCAATTCATATTCATTGGCCAATTGCTCTAGTTCTTCAATACCCACATCCTGAATGATTAATCGCCCACCACGTTTTTCAAATTCCTGCATCCAAAAAGGCATTTTTACGCGCTGATCGACCGATTGTGCATAGCGTTCCAGACGAGCACTCCATTCAAAGGCTTTGCCACCATGTTCAGGATTGACCAAAGCCAAGCCAATTCCTTCGACTGCAGGACATTGTTCTTCCCAAAAGTTCAGCCCTAAGTCTCGTTCCGTTTGTAAAGCAGTATGAAACATACATTGACTAGACATGACTTTGCCCTGACGGATTTCATCGGCAGTACGATTGGTAATTAAGGTCACGTCATAGCCTGTATCTAACAGACCTAATCCAAGTTGCAGGCCTGATTGTCCTGCTCCAACAATTGCAATACGGCGCATGTGTTTCTCCAAATTTCTGAATGTTCTAAATAATGAATGTCTGTTTTAGCTGGCTAAGCGTGGAATGGCAGGTTGTGCCCCTTCTGGTCCCATCACTGAATATCCACCATCAACGGCATAATCTGCCCCAGTTACAAAACTCGCGGCAGGTGACAGTAAAAACTGCACCACATTGGCCACTTCTTCTGGATGTCCCAAGCGACCCAATAAGTGATAATCCGCGGCAACGCCATCTGCTTTTTCACGGTTGTTGCCGCTGACTTCGGCAATCACCCGCGACCATGTCCAACCTGGGGAAATCGAATTGACCCGAATGCCATCAGCGGCAAAATCCATGGCCATACTTTGAGTTAATTGGCGAATAGCCGCTTTGGATACGGGATATAACCAGCGTCCTGTTTGCGCATACTTGGCAGAAATCGAAGTAAAATTCACAATCGAACCACGATGCTCTTTTAAGTCTGGATAAAAGGCACGTGTTAACTCCACTACAGACAACACATTGACATCCAATGCCTTTAGCCAGTCCTGACGAGAGGACTGAAAGCCATCATCTAAGTAAGTACATGCCAAGTTCACCAAACAACTGACTTCACCCAAATGCTGATGAATGTTCTTGACTGCCTGCTGAATCGCAACATCACTGGTCAAATCCACTTGTATGAACATCACGTCATAAGGAAAACTTTCTGCAACTTTCTTTCCGTTGGCATCAATATCCAGAATGGCAACGCGTGCACCGGCATTCACCAAAGCCTGAACCACGGCTTTGCCAATGAGAGTTGCACCGCCACTGACCACGGCAACCTTGCCTTTTAAATCAATATTCATAATCACACTCCCTCACCAATCGGTTTGCCTTCACTGCTGTTCCATGACGGCATCAGCGTATTGGAAGGTAGATCTTCATTCAGGAGTTTTTTAGCTGTCTCAACACCGGCCACAGGCAATCCCTCAGGGTTGAGTAAACCAATTTGCACCAGTACCGATGCCTGATCCCAATAAATATGTTCATGACACAGTTTAGAACCGCGAAATTGAATAACACCCAGCATTGGAATTTCGACGTATTTGCCTGTTGGTTTCACCCCGGGGAGTAGCCAATCAATTTCAGTATCGTGAGTAAAACTCATGATAAATTCATCGACCACCTGTGTTGATCCCACCGTGCGTGATATAGAAGTAATCTTCATGTCTTCAGGGTTTTGATGGACAAAATGGTAACGATAGAAACGCGCTAACTGACTTTGCCCCACACCCCCTGTCAACGTTGGAATATGATTGACATAAGGTTCAGCCACCATGGTTGCCATCGTCGCAGGGACATCTCGAGTATCAAACTCATGCCGAATATGCTCTTCCCATAACGCCACCAAGTCATAATGTGGTCCAATCGTGTCATGCAGTGCAGTCACCGTTCGCTCATGGGCAAATCGGGCTGATGGTTTGTGGTAATGCTGACTTTTCGGTCGAGCAAAGGCATGATCGACATCTTCATAGACATAGGCTTTGACATTGCTATATTGACTCGTGGTTTGCAAAATCGCTTGTCGTGCATCTGGTGGGGTAAATTGATCTAACTCTGCAATATGCAGTACCAAACGTCCTTTCAAGTTTGCCAGCTCATCCAGTACATTTTCTAAACCAACCCCGTAGTATCCAACGGCGCAAGCAACTTCTGGCAAACGACAGGCAGCTAAATATGCCAGTTTTCCGCCCAAGCAATACCCAACAACACCCAGCCCTGTCGAGGTATCACATTCAGGTCGTGTTTGCAGATAAGCCAGACTGTCCTGAATATCTTCTACGCCTAAGTTTTCATCGTATTGCTGATAAAGTGCATAAGCTTTTTGAAAATCTTCTGGGGTATAACCCAATTCAATATTGGCCGCACTACGCCAAAATAAATCAGGAACAAGCACGGTGTATCCTTCTTCGGCAAGAAAATTTGCTTTTTCCCGCATTGCAGCATTGACCCCAAAGATTTCCTGACACAACACAATGCCCGGACCTTTACCTGAAGATGGGGCGACCAAGTAAGCACTAAATTGTTTACCAGTCTCGGTTTTTATCTGAATCGTTTGACCAGCCATAATCGTCAACTCCTGACTTTGTTATGGCTTTATCTTCTATCCAAATTTTTAAGATGACTGTCCAAAAGCTGCGAGCACTATCCAATCCATGCGCAATTCTAAATCGCGTTTCTAAATATGGATGCTTCTTTTGCTTGCACAGGTGACACAAAATAATCTGTTAAAAAAAACAATCCAGCACCAATGGAAAAAATGGATGAAGTTCAGGAGTTAATGGATAGTCCTCTAAGTATAAAAATAGTTCAATCAAGATATGTTCATACCTCGCGATATCACAACTTTCTCTACCGTTTAAAGAGTCCCTCTGCCGATCAAAACAAGGCGATGACTCTGGTGTAAATCGAACACCTTTCACTCATGCGCATGGCATAAGAACATTGCTCACGCAAAATTCATCCATCCATGCCATGAGTAAATTTGTACAAAAAGGGTCAATCCAACCGAGCTAAAACATACCTTCAAAGGAAGAATTATGAGAACAATTGAAGTAAATCAGATTATTAATCGGGAGAAACTCTCCCCCCTACAATGGCTCGTTTTTATACTGGGTTTTTTGGTCTTTTTCTGCGATGGCCTAGATACAGGAATTATTGGCTTTATTGCACCTGCTTTACTGGATGATTGGGGGATTAGCAAACCACAATTAGCACCCGTACTCAGTGCCGCATTGGTTGGTATGTCAATTGGTGCGATTATCTCAGGCCCCCTATCCGATAAGTTTGGTCGTAAAGGCATTATTGTCACAACCACACTTCTGTTTTCAGTGTTTACCATTCTTTGTGGCTTTGCCAACTCTACCCAAGAACTGATGATTTACCGTTTTATTACGGGGGTTGGATTAGGTGCAGCCATGCCAAACATCAGTACCATGGTGTCTGAATATATGCCCGTTAAGCGCAAAGCCTTTCTCACAGGACTCGCAGGTTGTGGTTTTATGTTAGGCATTTCTTGTGGTGGAGTATTGTCCGCCTATTTACTTGAAGGATTTGGTTGGTCGAAAGTCATTATTCTGGGCGGTAGTATTCCTTTGCTATTGGTCATTGCATTACTGCTTGCTTTACCTGAATCGACACAATCGCTGATTGCACGCAACCGCCAAGATAAAGCACTCGCCATCTTAGAAAAAATTCAAGGACATCCGTTTAGCGAACCTGTGAAACTGGTGTTGCCACAAACCGAAACCACCAATGAAAATCCTGTAAAAATTGTATTGGGTAAATATTTGTGGGGTTCTAGCATGTTGTGGTTGTGCTGTTTTACCAGCCTCTTGGTGTTTTATCTTTTAACCAGTTGGATGCCAACCATTTTAAAAACGGCGGGCTTTAGTACACAACAATTTAGCTTAATTGCCGCAATTTTCCCTTTTGGTGGTGTGATTGGCGCAACCATCATGGGTTGGTATATGGATAAGGTGAATCCAACCACCGTAATCAAATATGCTTATCTCATCGCATTCGGCTTATTCCTTGTTGCGGGTGTAGTCAGCTCAAATATTTTATTGCTCGGCATCACCATTTTCTTGATTGGCGCATTACTTGCTGGCGCGCAATCTTCACTCCTACCATTGGCAACCCTGTTCTATCCAGCCGTTTGTCGCGCAGTTGGCGTGTCTTGGATGCATGGCATCGGACGGATTGGTGCAATCTTAGGGGCATTCTTTGGTTCACTTATATTCACCTTTAACTTAAGTTTAGGTGGCATCTTCTTTATACTGGCCATCCCCACTTTTATTTCATTTATGGCTTTAACCTTAAAAGTCATCTATGAAAAATCCAAATCTAAAGCAATCTATAACTTAGAAAATTCGGTCTAACCCATTTATATATTGCATTAAAAAACCCCTGATGAAATTTCTCAATCAGGGGTTTCTTATATCTCATCATTTATTCACGTGACTTATTTTTAGTTTCACTTGGCTTTTCACCAAACTCCTCTTTATAGTCTTGGGAAAAACGACTGAGGTGGGTAAAACCCCAATCATAAGCCAATTTTGAAATCGATAACTTAGCATTCATATTGGCATGACTTAAAATTTTATAAATTTGCTGCAAGCGATATTTGCGCAGAAAGGACATCGGGCTAGTACCATAATATTGCTGAAACTCATCGTACAGTTTTGACTTTGAAACACCTGCCAAACGTTGTAAATCATCAGCACGAATATCTTCATGTGCATGTTCAATAATGAAATTTCTAACTTTGCGAATATAAACAGGCTCTTGTTGCTGTGCCTGTACTTTTAATGCCGCAGAATAATTATGCTCCTGAGAAAGCAATAACGCTTTAATCACAAAATTTTCATAATCATCGGACAGCATTTGCAAGCCAAAAAAACCATTATTCTGTGCATTAAACTGCAAGAAATTTTGGATGTTTTTCCACCATACATGAATTAATTGAGTCGAATCGATGTGCATTTCTGGATTAAAAATAATGGGCTGATCAATGGACTGATTCAATAAATCTGCTAAAACCATATGCATACTTCGCTCAGGAATCACGACCTGTAATTTCTGGCAATCACGGTTAATAACCAATTCCTGACAATCATTATTCGAGACAATTAACCCTCTATTCTCATCTGAAACATAATTTTCACCACGAATAGTTAGGGCCTGTTTCCCCTGTAAAGGCAAGCTAATACTATAGGCTTTTAAATTGGAAATATTGATGGCGACATTTGCACCATAACGAATCGTGCCAATCGCCATTTTTCGATTGGGCAAACGCATACCATCGTAATGAAAATCTAAGGTATCGCGTGCACTTGTATCCAAACGATGTTCGCCACAAATGCTCGACATTAAATTCTGAGCAAAATCTGCTTGCCGAGAATAGTG
Organism: Acinetobacter sp. ANC 4173; assembly: GCF_004331255.1. Taxonomy (GTDB): domain Bacteria; phylum Pseudomonadota; class Gammaproteobacteria; order Pseudomonadales; family Moraxellaceae; genus Acinetobacter. Next base: position 105,222 of record NZ_SJOF01000002.1, read on the forward strand.
GTTCACATTCATCTGTTGGCTGAGTGATGTCATATCCTTTTCACCTAGCTAAGACCCTGTTACTTAAAACAGCAACTTTTATGCCAATCAAAATCCTTCGATTGGTCATTCTTCTATCCTTTCATTGAAACTATATATCAAGACAGAATCTTTTTCTTTTTTTAAATGAAAAAGTTAATTTTGTGAAATACTTCTAGAGTATATTTTTATATCAAACTGATTCAGCCCGTTTGTTTTTGTTATATTTTTTCAGGGATTGATGAACAAATACATTTCTTTGTATTAAATTATAGGCAGATAAAAGGGCTAGTTTTACCAGCCCTTTAGATTATTAATTACCTCGATAGGTCGAGTATCCATAGGGACTTAATAACAAGGGAATGTGGTAGTGACTGACACTGCCATCAACTTTGAAGATAACTGGGACCTCTGGGAAAAAAGTGCTCTGATTATTCTTTTTGAACCAGTCTCCTGTTTTGAACGTAACCTTATAAATTCCTTGTGCCAACGGCTGATTTTCAGGAAAAAGCGCCGTAATACGACCATTTGGTCCTGTAACTTGCTGATTCAGCTTCACCCAGTGATTACCCGAACTCTTTTCCAGTACCACCTCAACATCAGCTGAAGGTAAACCGTTTTCTAGATTTAACACATGCACACTTAATGGGTTATTTTGTGCAAACGCCATTGATGCCAATAACAGTGTTGAGAGTGGTAAAAATTGCTTAAACATAATGGAATCCTTAACGATTAAAACTAGACTGAATGGCTGCCTCAGCACAATACTGATCATTTTTGGCGCCTCCTGCACCCGCAACCCCAATTGCACCGACCACCTGATTTTCATAACGCACTGGTAAACCGCCTCCTAACAACAGCAAATTAGGTAAAGTGGTTAAATTTTTTGCATCACTGTTTTCATGGGCATTTTGACTTAATAACAAGGTCGCTGTTTTGGTCGATAACGCGGTATAGGCTTTCTTTTCGGCCGCGCCCAAATTATGGGGGCCGACATTTTCATGCCTACTCGCCATCAAGGTATTTCCACCCCGATCAACCACGACCACTGCAATGTTGTGCTGTATTTTTTGACAAGCAGCTACTGCGGCATCAACAAGGGCGTGTGCAGCTTTGGAATCGAGTGAATAAACTTGATTCAATTGAACGGTTTGTGCAAAAGTACTGCTACTCATCAGCATTACTGTTAAAACAAGCCCTTTGAGATCGTTCATCATGATTGCCCCGAATTAAGTTTTACAAAATCTTATACAACCTGAATGATTTGAAGCATGACAATCACATTACAAAGTTGTCATCTTCAAAATGAGTCTGAGCAAAATGTGTATTCTAATTATCGAAGATGAAGTGAAGATCGCCTCATATCTGGTGAAGGGCTTAAATGAATCTGGCTATGCCGCTGAATGTGTTCATTCCGGGCTAGAAGGCTTGGAAAAACTAAAAATGCAACCTTATACCTTGGTCATATTAGATGTGATGCTGCCCGATATTAATGGCTGGGCAGTCTTAAAAGTATTGCGTCAATTTTCCCATATACCCGTGATTTTTCTCACCGCCAAAGACCAGATTATTGATAGGGTCAAAGGTCTGGAACTAGGTGCCGATGACTATCTGGCCAAACCTTTTTCATATATTGAATTACTCGCGCGCATTAAAAGCTTGCTGAGACGGCAACAGTATGTTCAGGAAAACGAGCTATGGATGGGCAACTTAAAAATGGACTTAATCCATCATAAAGTTTGGCGTCATGAGCAGTTAATTGAACTCAGTAAAAAGGAGTTTAATTTATTGCACTTTATGCTACGGCACCCAAATGAAATTATTACGCGCAGGCAAATTGCTTCCGAGGTTTGGCATATCAATTTTGATACCGATACAAATTTTATTGATGTCGCAGTACGACGCTTACGCAGTAAAATTGACGAGGGACATGAGATAAAATTAATTCATACTGTCCGTGGCTTGGGCTATAAAATTTCGGTTGAAGCATAATGTTTAAGCCCATTCGCTCTTTAGAACTCCGATTAACGCTATTGGTTACAGGGTGTGCTGCAATGGTCTTGTGCGCTGTAGCATTTATGACCTATCTGGGTATTAACCAGATTTTAATTGCTCAGCAAGATAGGGCTTTGGTTGAACGAATTGAGCGACTGGAAATTTTGCTGCAAGACAGCAGCAATATTGAACAGATTATCGCTCGCCCGAAGCTGTATCAAAACATGTTGGGAAATCAGGATAATTTGTTTTTATTGATTCAGGGCAATCAGATTCTCATCAACATCAATCCTCTTGGCATTCCGCTGCCTGAATTTACCCATCAGCCCCAAATTCAATTCCAAGATTTATCGGCTCATACTTACCCCACCCGTATTGCTTGGAAAACCATTCAAATCAATCAGCAGCCCTATGTGTTAATTGCAGGCAAACAGTGGTCTGAACGTTTAGCTATCATCTCGCCTTTTCAAAAACGTCTTTTCATTTATGTATTTACAGGCATCTTAGCCATTTTCATACTCTGTACGATTGCTAGCCGTCTGGGATTGAACGCATTAAGAACTCTGCGAGAACAGACTCATGCCATTAATATTCACAAACTTGAGCAGCGACTCAATCTGATTCATCCCCCTCAAGAGATTGAACAACTAGCATCCGATATCAACGCCATGCTTGATCGTATTGAAATGGGATATAGCCAACTGAATCGCTTCTCTGAAGACATTGCGCATGAATTTAGAACCCCATTGAATAATTTAATTGGGCAAACCGAAATTTTACTCATGAGTGAACGTAGTCCTGCACAGTATCAGGAACTCTTGATTTCCAACTTGGAGGACTATCAACGTTTAAAACGAATGATTGACAGCATGTTATTTCTCGCCCGCGCAGATGCACACAAAGTTTGCTTAAACAAACAGAAAATTCAGCTTCAATCATTTATAGAAGATATATTCAGTATTTTCGAGTATCAAGCTGAAGAGCAACACTGCAATTTTGTTTTAAGGCTTGAAGCGACTGAGCTATCGGCAGATCCAGAACTGTTACAACAAGCGCTATATAATCTGATATCAAATGCACTCATTCACGGCGGCAATTACCGAACTATTTATGTGCTTAGCCACCGAAAGAACATTAATAATATGCAGATGATTACATTATCTGTGATCACCAGTGGTTTAGAAGTTGCCCCTGAACATTTGCCTCATCTCTTTGAGCGTTTTTATCAGTGCAGCTCCAGCAGACAAAGCCCTCATCAAACGGGTGGTTTAGGCCTATCGATTGTGGCATCCATTTTGACGCTTCATCAGGGAATGTATCAGGCAATCAATAGCGCAGAAGGTATCTGTTTTGAACTGCTATTCCCAGAGGTGTGATCCATATTTGTCCTTATTTCATCTCGTGTTTGGAATCACTCTGAATTCTCCCATCCACCAGATTAATGGTCCGATCACAGGTTGCCGATAATCTAGGATCATGAGTCACCAATAAGACTGCACAGTCATGTTCGCGATGTACTTTACGAAATAATTCAAACATTTCCGCAGCAGTTTGAGTATCCAGATTACCTGTCGGTTCATCGGCCAACAATAGTGCAGGCTGAGTAATCAGTGCACGTGCAATCGCCACGCGCTGCTGCTGCCCTCCAGAAAGCTCATTCGGTTTACGGTCAGCGAACTTACCTAACCCTACGGCGGCCAATAATTCATGGGCATATTGCAACGCAGATTGATCTGGTTTTCCTTGCTTCAGCATTAATGGCATGAGCACATTATTTAAGGCAGTAAAAGCCTGTATAAGATGATGGAACTGAAACACAAAACCTATACTATTGCCACGTAACGCTGTCCGAGCCGTGTCATCCATACGGCTTGTCGCCTGCCCCAACAAGTACAACTCACCACGACTAGGCTGATCTAATAAGCCGAGAATATTCAGTAAAGTACTTTTGCCTGAACCAGAAGGACCAATTAATGCAGCAAAGTCATTCCGTTGAATACACAGGTCAATCCCATGTAATACCTCCACTTCATTAGGCTGCCCAACGTTGTAGGACTTTCGCAATGCTTCTAAACGCAGTACTTCCTGAGATGGATCAAACATGACGAATTGCCTCCACAGGATCAAGTGCAGCAGCCCGACGGGATGGTATTGCAGCAGCCAAAACCCCTGTCAAAGTCGCCAAAAATAATGCCGACAAGATAAGCTTGATTGAAATCGAAATATAAAACAAACCAGGACCAAACTGGTTAAATCCCCAGATCAAAGCATAACTGACTACACTACCAAGTATCGAACCAAGCAGACCAAAAATTGCCCCCTGAAACAAGAAAACTCTTAAAATTTGCGCTTGCGTCGCCCCCGTCGCACGTAAAATACCGATTTCCCGAGTCCGTTGCACCACACTCACCGACATCACACTGGCAATACCAAAAGCGACTGAAATCCCCACAAAAACAATAATCATGTTGGTCGAAAGGCTCTGAGCGGTAATCGCATTCATTAATTGAGCATTGGTTTCAATCCAGCTTTCTGCTTTTAATCCTGTCAGGCGTCCGACTTGCGAGGCAATTTGATCCGCCTGAAAAATATTCTGAATCGTCAGATCAATCACGGTCACGCCACCCGGCAAATTAAGTAAAGATTGTGCCTGTTTCAAATCCAGATAGACATAGCGCGCATCCAATTCACGCACGCCCAGTTCAAATATTCCAGAGATGTTCACCACTGCATTTTTCTGCTGTCCAGTGTCTAACCTTAATTTGCTCCCGACTTGCACACCCAAATCTTTGGCCAATTGACGCCCAATTAATACATTATCCGCACTGACTCGTAATTCACCACTCACCATATATTGCTTTAACGGAATAATCTGTTGATAACGTTCAAGATTGATACCAACCAATGCAACCGATTGAATCGCATCTCCGCGCTGTACAAATGCAGGACCAGAGACCACAGGAGAAACCGCCGTCAACACTGGCAACTGATCTAAGGTCTCAGTAATCTGCTGCCAATTATTAATAGAGCGTAAGCGCTGCGCACGCTTATCTTCTTGTAACAACTGAAGTGTTCCTGCTGCTGGCGGCACAATGTGATTCACCTCATCTGGTGAGAGCAAACGAATATGCGCCTGCGTCCCTAAAGTCCTTTCTACAATATTCGATTGTAAGCCCTGAATTAAGGCGCTAATGAACACAATGACTGCTACCCCCACCGCGACGCCAATGGTAATCATCATCGACTGTGTGCGACCCTCTCGCAAAAAACTGATTGCGATGGTCCACTCTGTCCAAAGTCGCCCAAAAAAGTTTTTCAATCGAATTTCACCGGTAATTCATTTTTGCTATTTGTCTGATCCGTTTGACTCTGCAAAACACGTTTAGTTTGCTCTATTCGGACACGAGTTCCATCTTTAAGCACTGATTCTGCATCGGTAAGGACGTGATCACCTTCTTTCAATCCAGCTACAACTTCCGACATGACCAAACCACGTAAACCCAGTGTGATAGGATGACGTTGAGTTTTTCTATCTCTTACTAAAATAACCATAGCCTTGTTGCCACTTATACTGCTTAAAGCATCATTTGGAATGACCAAGGTTCGCTCGCGCTTGTTGGTTTCAACATTTACCGATACCGTCATGTCTTGACGCAAAAAATCTGGGACTGGGTCAACTGTTAATCGGACGTCTACTGTGCCACGTTGAGCATCAATACTTGGGGCAATAAAATTAATATGGGCAGGAAAAGGTTGATCTGGATAAGCATCCGCAATCACTGCTGCTTTTTGTTGTAAAGCCAGCAGTGGTAAATTTCGTTCATCAAATGGCACTCGTATTTCAGTCGCACCATCCAGTGCAATAGTGAAGAGAGTCTGACTCGGTTGTACCAGATCCCCTGGCTCAACATTACGGGTTAAAATAATGCCTGAAACTTCTGCATGAATTTTGGTCTTGGCGAGTTGCGCTTGTAGTGCAGCGAGTCGTTCACGTAATTTTGTCTCTTCAACTTTATCTGGGGCAAGTGAAGCAACTTTTAATCGAGCTGATTCCAAATTATTACGGGCGAGCCTTTCTGCTTCTATCGATTTCTCCCTTTCCTCTGCTGATAACATTCCTAATTCGGTATTTCGTCTGCGTACCGCCTCTCTTTGAGCTTGCTCTAATTGCACTTTGGCATTCGCTAAATCGACTTCTGCTTGCGGACGTGTAGTGGTTGTGAGTTCCTTTAATTCAGCTTCTGCCTGCCGCACTTGCGCTGAAATTTCATCAGATTTCAGTACTAAAAGAACATCCCCTCGAAAGACCCGATCTCCCTCTTGAACCAAGCGCTCAAGAACAACCCCTGTAATTTCACTACCAATCTGAGTCCGAGATACTTTCTCTACCCGTCCTGAAGCAACAACTGTCTGAATCAATGGACTAGATACGACTTCATAACTAGGTAGCAATGGTCCTTGCCACCAGCGATATGTAGCAAAACTGACGACCAAAACCAGTAGTATGATCATGATCCAAGGCTTATAGCGGGTAACAAACAATTCCATTCTCCAAGCCAGATTAAAGGAAATTTTTTAAATCAAATCATTAGTCTTTACTTGAACGTGTAATTTTTTTCATAGATACAAATACTGAGTATAGTGAATTTTTGTCAGCTCAAAAATGTTAGGTTTATTAAAAGCCAATTTACTTTACATATTATATATGATGGTTTTTATACATCTAGATGCAAATTAAATCTGTTATCAATAATATAAATATCTTAAAAAATAACGTATAGACTTCTTTCATAAATCATTTTCACTCAGTTCCGAGTTGTAAATTCCAGCAATCAAACTGAATCTCAAATCGAGTCTTTTACCTCTATTGCGATAACGCTCAGCAAGGATTTTTGAATATTTTCAGACTACCGAATACATACTCAACTCCGATTCTTCTTATATTGCTTTCCTGATTTTAGATTTTTAGTTTAGGACCCAATTTAGAGTGTCTTTTAGCTTCTAATGACAGTAGGCTATTCGGATACGGCGCATAAATTCCCTCATAGCCTTTAAGGGGTATACCCTAGCCTCAGCCAAAGATAGTGCTGGATAGTGGCTAAGAGTGATCATTTTAAGCGAATTATCTATAGGGCTACGATATCTATATTTAAAACTTTTAACCCCCCTGTCTTACCACAACAGCTTACCCTCAAACCTGAATATTCACCTAGATCAGTTTTATCTTTATCACCCACTTTCATTTTGTCGATTGCAGGTACAGAGAACGTATTGTTTATTTTCAACCTTTTCCAACATTTCATTCCTCTTTTGTTCATTGACCTGAATTTGCGACCATACACCCTTGAGTCGATTGTAAACTGACTCAATCCTCTAAGATCTTGTACATTTTTATACACGGTCTTTTTTCTACTTAAATAGAACCACCACATCATCATTTTTGTAGACTCAATCATGCAAATCACATCCTATATTATTGAAAATTAATAATTTTATATAAATGAGCTTGTAAGACATCATAGCCAATATTGATTCACACACCCCCTATGATGCAATAGTGTAAATAATATTATTTATCAAATACATATTAAATTTTAAAATATAAATGTATACCGAAACCCACACTAAAACATCAGACTAAATTGTACTCGTTTAGACTCTATTAGAATTTTGTTTTCCAAATTTAGAACTCTGTTTTGATAAATGGTTTATCTCTTTTATAAGTTTAAAACCACTTAGCCCAAGTTTAATATTGCAAGATTAGGCAATAAATACATATAAACAGGTCAATATTTTCCCATCTTTCTCCCTAAGATATTCATTATTCTTTTTGGTCTTATGGAGAAATTACTTACTCGCCTAATAATCAAACATTTAAAGCCAAGGCTTCAGCAGTATTTTGCTGCTCAACCAAAGTTTGAATTGTAAAATGTTGATCTTTTTTCTGCTCACATGTGAATTCACATTTTTGCTCTAATTGGAATGTGCAACCACTTAATAATGGACAACTCGCAAATAATTCTGCAACCCAATCAACAAATACTCTCACCTTCGGTGATAAATGTCGGTTTTGTAGATACACCACGGATATAGGTAAAGGTTCAGGTAGGTATTCAGTTAATACCTGTTTAAGTGCACCGGACTCTAAGTGTTTTGCAACCATAAAATATGGACACTGAATTAATCCAAAACCTTGAAGGGCTAAATCAATATATGAATCCCCATCATTTACAGATACCCGTCCAATTACACTCGAACTCTGCACTTCACCATCTACCACAAAACTCCAATCAATATTGCGCCCAGTACGACTATTAAAATAATGGACAGCTTGGTGTTTTTGTAAATCATCAATTGTTTTAGGCGCATCATGTTCTGCCAAATAACTTGGCGCCGCAACCGTAACCAACTGGAGTGTACCAATACGGCGAGCCACTAAACTAGAATCTTTGAGTTGACCAATACGAATCACACAATCTACTGCATCTTGCACTAAATCTACGGGGCGGTCATGCATACCAACCACCAAATCGATATCTGGATATTTTGCATGAAAATCGCACAACATTGGTATGAGAATGATACGCCCTATTGAGGCTTTGACATCAATCCGCAAACGCCCCCGTGGTCCACGCTCAGCATCATGAAAGTTCGATTCAACCTCTTCTACATCCGCTAAAATTTGCACACTGCGTTCATAGTAGACGGCGCCATCGGGGGTCAAATTTAGTTTACGAGTAGTCCGATTTAATAAGCGAATTTGTAAATGCTTTTCTAATGCCTGAATGGTTGTCGTTACTGAAGCACGGGGTAATCCTAAACTATCAGCTGCCAAACTAAAACTGTTGGTTTCAACCACTTTATTAAATACTTTCATGGCATGAAATAGATCCACACATAAACTCCTATTAAAGCATTTTGAAAATTCAATGCTTCAATTGTTATAAAAATACGAATAGTGTTATCAAATTTAATATATTTATTCGTAATTGACAAATATTTATGCTCCGTCCATTCCGTAAACCCTATTCCACTCCCTATAGATTAAAACCAAAAGTCTAGAGAACAGGTGTCCAAATAAACAGGAGCTATTCATGTCAATTTCCCGCAAACAGTTCTCTCTGTCTGCTGTCGTTGTCTCTATTGTGGTTGCAGGTGGCAGTTTTATGTTTTTACATGAAAATGCCGATGCTAAAAATATGCCAAGTACCAGTCAACAAGCCGCTACAACTGTCGATGTTGCCAGTGTTGTGAGTCAAACCATTACCGATTGGCAGGAATATTCAGGCCGATTAGAAGCCATTGATCAAGTTGATATTCGCCCCCAAGTATCGGGTAAATTAATCGCGGTGCATTTTAAAGATGGTAGCCTTGTCAACAAAGGGGCACTTCTCTTTACGATTGACCCTCGTCCTTTTGAAGCAGAACTTAATCGCGCCAAAGCACAACTTGCTGCGGCCGAAGCCCAAGTGACCTATTCCACGAGTAATTTATCTCGCAATCAACGTTTGATTGAAAGCAATGCTGTCGCTCACCAAGAGCTTGAACAAGCTGAAAATGAAGCACGCACAGCAAGAGCCAATGTTCAAGCCGCTAGAGCTGCTGTCGAATCAGCACGTTTAAATCTTGAATATACCCGCATTACCGCACCTGTCAGTGGTCGTATTTCTCGTGCCGAAGTAACGGCTGGAAACGTGGTATCTGCGGGTAATGGTGCACAGGTTTTAACCAGTATTGTGTCAGTCGCTCGTTTATATGCATCTTTTGATGTCGATGAACAAACTTATCTGAAATATCTAAGTGATCAAGATAATGCTGCTCAGATTCCTGTATCTATGGGACTTGCTAATGAAGAAGGTTTTTCACATGAAGGCGTCATTAGTTCATTTGACAATAATTTAAATGCTACATCGGGAACGATTCGTGTCCGAGCTACTTTTAACAACCCGAATGGCACACTCCTTCCCGGTTTATATTCACGTATTCGTCTTGGTGGAGGTCAACCTCGTTCAGCAATTCTCATTAGCCAAACAGCCATTGGTGTCGATCAAGATAAGCGTTTTGTCATCGTTGTGAATGCGAACAATCAAACCAGTTACCGAGAAGTGAAACTTGGCGCAGTACAAGACGGACTGCAAATCATTAACAGTGGTTTACAAGCCGGCGATCGTGTGGTCGTCAATGGTTTACAGCGGATTCGACCAGGGGATCCTGTTACCCCGCATCGTGTACCAATGCCGAACAGCCAAGTTTCAACCGTTCTACAACCTCAGCCAACTGACAATACTCCAAATTCGGCAAAAGGTTAATCGTGTATGAATATCTCTAAATTTTTCATTGATCGCCCCATATTTGCAGGCGTACTGTCCGTGCTCATCGTGTTGGCAGGTGTATTGTCCGTCTTTAAACTGCCTATTTCTGAATATCCTGAAGTCGTACCGCCCTCTGTGGTCGTTCGTGCTCAATACCCAGGCGCTAACCCGAAAGTCATTGCCGAAACTGTCGCTTCACCACTTGAAGAATCAATCAATGGTGTAGAAGACATGTTGTATATGCAGTCTCAAGCCAACAGTGACGGTAATCTAACGGTCACTGTGAACTTTAAACTTGGGGTTGATCCAGATAAAGCTCAACAACTGGTACAAAACCGAGTCTCACAAGCCTTACCGCGTTTACCTGAAGATGTACAGCGTTTAGGGGTGACAACACTTAAAAGCTCTTCGAACTTGACTATGGTGGTGCATTTAACATCACCAGATAGTCGTTATGACATGACCTACTTACGTAACTATGCGGTGCTCAATGTCAAAGACCGTTTAGCACGTTTGCAAGGTGTCGGTGAAGTTGGTCTATTTGGCTCAGGTGATTATTCCATGCGGATTTGGCTAGATCCGCAGAAAATCTCCGCAAGAAATTTAACAGCTAGTGAAATTGTCAGTGCAATCCGCGAGCAGAATATTCAAGTAGCTGCAGGGACGATTGGTGCATCTCCAAGTAATGCACCTATACAACTTTCAGTTAATGCCCAAGGTCGTTTAAGTACCGAACAAGAATTTGCCGATATTATTCTAAAAACAGATTCAAATGGTGCAGTCACTCGCTTAGGAGATGTTGCTCGTGTAGAACTTGCTGCTTCAGAATATGGTTTACGCTCGTTATTGGACAATAAACAAGCTGTTGCCATTCCTATTTTCCAAGCTCCGGGTGCAAATGCTTTGCAAGTGTCTGAGCAAGTGCGTGACACCATGCAGGAACTGTCAAAAGATTTTCCGTCTTCAATTCAGTATGAAATTGTTTACGATCCGACGCAGTTTGTTCGTGCCAGTATTGAAGCTGTAGTCCATACCTTACTTGAAGCAATTGCACTGGTCGTTGTAGTGGTGATTTTATTCCTGCAAACATGGCGTGCATCTATTATTCCTTTACTTGCTGTACCTGTATCTATTATTGGTACATTTGCATTGATGCTAGCATTTGGCTATTCCATCAATGCGCTATCCCTATTTGGAATGGTCCTTGCCATCGGCATTGTCGTCGATGATGCAATTGTCGTCGTGGAAAATGTCGAACGGAATATTGAAGCAGGATTAAACCCGAGAGATGCAACTTATCGTGCCATGCGTGAAGTCAGTGGTCCGATTATTGCCATTGCCCTGACGCTATGTGCCGTGTTTGTACCGCTTGCTTTTATGACAGGTTTAACGGGGCAATTTTATAAACAATTTGCCATGACCATCGCGATTTCAACGGTGATTTCTGCGTTTAATTCACTCACCCTCTCCCCTGCTTTAGCCGCGATTTTACTCAAAGGTCATGATGCCAAACCTGATGCGTTGACGCGTGGTATGAACCGCGTATTTGGACGATTTTTCAAAGCATTTAACCGTATATTCTCACGTGCATCTGATCGTTATAGTCAAGGCGTGAGTCGTGTTATTTCACACAAAACTTCAGCTATGGGTGTTTATGCAGTATTGCTTGGTTTAACTATTGGTATTTCTTATATTGTGCCTGGTGGATTCGTTCCAGCTCAGGACAAACAGTATCTGATTAGTTTTGCACAATTACCCAATGGTGCTTCTTTAAATCGAACAGAAGACGTTATTCGTAAAATGAGTGATGCAGCACTGAAACAGCCGGGTGTCGAAAGTGCGATTGCCTTCCCTGGTTTATCTATTAATGGTTTTACCAACAGCTCAAGTGCGGGCATTGTTTTTGTAACCCTGAAACCGTTTGATGAACGCAAAAGCAATGAGCTTTCATCTAGTGCCATTGCAAGTGCGCTCAACCAAAAATATGCAGCCATTCAAGAAGCCTATATTGCGGTTTTCCCTCCTCCGCCAGTTATGGGTTTAGGAACTGTCGGTGGTTTCAAAATGCAGCTTGAAGACCGTGGTGCATTGGGTTATTCCGCTTTAAATGATGCGACACAAAACTTTATCAAAGCGGCTCAATCAGCGCCAGAACTTGGTCCAATGTTTTCAAGCTATCAAATTAATGTACCTCAACTCAATGTCGATTTGGATCGTGTAAAAGCCAAGCAACAAGGTGTGGCTGTTACAGATGTGTTTAGCACGATGCAAATTTACTTGGGCTCTCAGTATGTCAATGACTTTAACCGTTTTGGCCGTGTTTATCAGGTACGAGCGCAAGCTGATGCACCCTATCGAGCCAATCCTGAAGATATTTTGCAACTGAAAACCCGCAATAGCGCTGGGCAGATGGTGCCATTGTCTTCATTGGTCAATGTGACACAAACCTATGGTCCCGAAATGGCCGTGCGTTATAACGGATATAGTGCAGCCGATATTAATGGTGGCCCTGCACCAGGCTATTCATCGAGTCAAGCTGAGGCTGCTGCGGAACGTATTGCTGCACAAACCTTACCACGTGGCATCAAATTTGAATGGACCGATTTAACCTATCAAAAAATTCTGGCAGGAAATGCTGGACTGTGGGTATTTCCGATTAGCGTCTTGTTGGTCTTTCTCGTCTTAGCGGCGCAATATGAAAGTTTAACCCTACCCTTAGCCGTAATTTTAATTGTACCGATGGGAATTTTAGCTGCACTCACAGGAGTATGGCTGACCAATGGTGACAACAATATTTTCACTCAAATTGGTTTAATGGTACTGGTTGGGCTGGCCTGTAAGAATGCGATTTTGATTGTTGAGTTTGCTCGTGAGCTTGAAATGCAAGGGATGACCGCCTTTAAAGCGGCCGTTGAAGCCAGCCGTCTACGTTTACGTCCAATTTTAATGACTTCATTCGCTTTCATTATGGGGGTTGTACCGTTAGTTCTTTCTACAGGTGCTGGCTCAGAAATGCGTCATGCAATGGGCGTTGCCGTCTTCTCTGGCATGTTGGGTGTAACTTTCTTCGGTTTATTCCTTACACCTGCTTTCTATGTGCTCATTCGAACCTTGAATCGTGGACATAAACTGCATTCAGCTAGCCCACACGAAGCTCCTATCAATCCACATCACTAAAATGGACGGTATGATCATGCCTAAAAAACAGATCTGGTTATTGTCCTCGCTTATGGGAAGCCTGCTACTTGCAGGCTGCTCATTGGCGCCACAATATGAACCAGCAAACGTAGCGACTCCACTTAAATTTAAAGAAGCAACATCCCTTCCAGAAGATGAAAACTGGAAGGTTGCCCAACCCAACGATATACAATCTAGAGGCGAATGGTGGCATGTTTTCAATAATGCTGAGTTGAATGAGCTAGAACAACAAGCCATTGCAGGCAATCAAAACCTAAAATCTGTTGCTGCCAATATTCAAGCATCTCGTGCTTTAAAGTCAGCAGCACAAGCCGAACGTATGCCAAGTATTGGCGTGGGTTTCGGCCCTACACGACAAAGGCTTTCTCCTGCTTCTCAAGGATTAGATACGAATGCGCAGACTTCAACACAAACTTTGTGGCGTGCACAAACAAATGTGGCGTATGAGCTAGACTTATTTGGTCGTATAGCCAGTAGTGTGAATGCAGCAACAGCCGATGTACAGCAACAAGAAATTTTATATCAATCTGCACTTTTGGCATTACAAGCCGATGTTGCACAAAGTTATTTTCAAATTAGGCAGTTAGACACAGAACAAGTCATTTATGAGCGAATGATTAAACTGCTGACTGAATCACATCATTTAATGCAAGCTCGCTTTAAAAATGGAGCAGTCAGTGAACTTGATGTGTTTCGTGCACAAACTGAATTGTCCACAGCGCAAACCAATTTACTCAGTATTGAACGTAGTCGAGCAAATGCTGAACATGCTCTTGCGGTGCTACTGGGTAAACCTCCAGCTGATTTCGGTCTGCCTAAGCAAGTACTAACTAAAACTACTATTCGAATACCTGCGGGTTTACCATCAAGTCTACTTGAAAGACGCCCTGATATTGCTGCTGCCGAACGTGCTATGGCCGCAGATAATGCACGAATAGGGATTGCTCGTGCGGCATTTTTCCCACGGCTGAGCCTTACGGGGGCTTTGGGTTATGAGTCATCAACACTTGGGGATTTAACACAATGGTCTAGCCGAACATTCTTATTGGGTCCTGTCGCAGGTACAATTTTGTCTTTACCTTTATTTGACGGTGGACAGCGTAAAGCTGGTGTTGCACAAGCAAGAGCGGCTTATGAAGAAAGTATTGCCAATTATCGACAAACCGTGCTGAATGCATTCCGTGAAGTTGAAAATGGGTTGTCTGATCAACGCATTCTAGAGCAACAAATAAATGCACAAGCTCAAGCACTTTCATCTTCTCAGCATGCAAACAAACTTTCACATTTGCGCTATCGTGAAGGCGTTATCAGTTATCTAGATGTGATTGATTCTGATCGTAATATACTTCAACAAGAGCAATTAGCTGCACAGCTTCATGGCAGTCGTATGATAGCCAGTGTGGACTTAATTCGTGCTTTAGGTGGTGGATGGACGATGAATCAGACACAAGCTTTCGCTCAATAAAAGATCAAACCTTTTAGTATGAATTGGCTACATGTCAATTCATACTCAATGCTGAAAATCTTTCTGAATAACTTATACGTGGGTCATGGTTTAGTTGATATTACTCTGATTTCACCTCAGAACTGGAATATCATAACCCTGTCGTATCACATGATCTAAATTTTTTAATAGCACTAAAAATCAAATTCTTAACGTATCTATCACCAGCTTCAAAGCAGAAGACTGTTGTCTGCGATGGGGGTAATAAAGGTGATACCCTGAAAACTGGATACTAAATTCTTCCAAGACCTGAATTAAATCACCCTGCTCGATTTCCTTTTCCACCATATCTTTGGGAATGTAAGCTAGTCCCATACCCAACTTAACAGCTCGGGCAATATCAAAACTTTCATTAAACACCCATTGCGGGTTAATCTTAACTTTAAATTCCTGTCTTTCTTTTTCAAACTCCCATGCATAGATTCCTCCTTGAGTCATTAACCTAAAACCAATACATTGATGCTGATCTAAGTCATTGGGAGTTTGAGGAATACTATAACGCTGGAAATAATCAGGCGTTGCAACCACAGCCATTCTGACATCCTCTCCAATTCTCACGGCAACCATACCATCAGCCACCCGACTGCCAAACCTAACACCTGCATCAAAATGCTCAGCAACAATATCCACCATGCCACTATTGGCACTAAACTCTACTTCAACATCAGGATAAAGATGAGCAATTTTTACCAGTTTGGGAATCAGGATATGTTGTATGGCATGGCTGCTGGCATTTATTCTAACTCTACCTGCTGGTGTATCCCGAAAGGTATTCAATAATGTCAGTTCATTATCAATCTGGTCAAAACTAGCACTAATGGTTTGTCTTAAACGCTCACCCGCTTCGGTGGGCGATACGCTACGAGTAGTTCGATTTAACAATAAAATACCTAACCGCTCTTCAAGACCACGAATGCTATGGCTGAGCGCTGATTGTGAAACACCAAGTTTACCTGCTGCCTTGGTAAAACTGCCCTCTCGTGTCACCATCAGAAAAGCATGTAGGTCGTTATAGTTCTCTCTACTAATCAAGGCGTAAACTCCTGTTGCTCAATATCAGCCATTATCTTTATTACACGTTGGGCATTGTATCGTGTCTACTATTAATGAAATAAAGTGTATTCATAATTCTATTTTAGATCCTTATTTATAATGAATTACCGAAAGCATTTAATGAATGGAACAAACGGATGATAGATACACCTTAGGTGGTTAATCGTGAAACCCAAATTGTTAAAGCGGCAGAAATAATTAAAAGAATTGCACTGACAGCAAAGGTCATCTGATAGCCACTATGGTCAAACAACAAACCGCCAACCGTTGAGCCCAATGCGATACATAGCTGAACAATTGCGACAAATAAGCCCCCACCTGCTTCAGCATTGTTCGGAAAAGTCTGAGTAATCCAGCTCCACCATCCTACAGGTGCAGCTGTTCCGATTAAGCCCCAAAAACCCAGCATCACAATTACTAAAACAGACCATGTCCCAAAGCCAATCAGTGTGATGGCAATTGCTGCCATGAGAAGCGGAATAGCAATTAAAGTCCCGTAAAAATGACGTTTGAATATGAAGCCAACAGATAGTGTTCCCACAAAGCCCATAATGCCAATCACGAATAAAGTGAAAGATAATGTTGATATATTGACCTTTGCCACTGTTTCAAGAAATGGACGAATATAAGTATAAAGAGAGAACTGTCCCATAAATAGTAGACCCGTTGCCAACATACCAATCAGCACAATCCGATGATTTAATAATTTAAATATCCCATCTGATGAGTTAGATGCAGATGTTTGATTTTTTAAAGAAGGTAGACTAATCCATTGCCAAATAAAGGCTAAAATTGCAATCGGCACCAAACAAAAAGATGCTCCACGCCAACCAATCATTGTGCCTAAATAGCTCCCTAGAGGTGGTGCAACCACAGTCGCTAAAGCATTGCCACTATTAAAAATAGCTAAGGCTTTAGGAACAGATGTTGTAGGTACAAGACGAATTGCGATTGCTGCGGACATTGACCAAAAACCACCGACAACTACACCAATTAAAGCCCGACCAAACATATAAACCCAGTAATTTTGGGCAAGCGCCACCACCGTTCCTGAAACCACCATTAATGCGGTCAAGGAAAGCAGCAAAGTTTTACGGTTGATGCTGCCTGCCAGACGTGAAATCGATAGACTGGTAATAACCGCAAATGCACCTGAAATAGCAATACCATATCCAGCCAAACCTTCCGTGACACTTAAATCTTTGGCAATCGGTGTTAGTAAACTGACAGGCATAAATTCGGAGGCGATCAATGCAAATACACACAAGGTCATGGCAAATACGCCACTCCAGTATGCCGGCTGCTGTTCTATCTCGGAAGATTGCTGTGCAGGTGTCATAGACTTTCTCTATAAAAATGAGAAAACCATGATAAAGATACCCCACATCATGAATAAGTACCTTTTCATGAATAGAGTTATGAGACTGATTCATTAATCAGGATTCAATAAAGCAATTCCCTCAAAATAAAAATTATTTTAGCTCTAAATTCATGAATTAAATTCATATGATCATACCGTTTTTAGGGGCTAATCCTTAGCCACCTTCACCTTTATACTGATTATCAAATCATCTCAGCAGACGAGTGTGGTTCATGCTGACGTTTAAAACGTTAACTGCCCACCTAATCGGGGAGAACAACATGATGCAAGAAATTAAACCTGACTTTTCGGTTGTCGGTGGCATTGCTCTACTTGTCCTGATACTTGGGATCAGTGCTTGTACAGAAGCAAAGACCAATGCAGAACAACCTGCTGCAAAAAAAAAGGTTTCCAGTATGAATATTCGTTTTGATATTGAGGGTTCAGTCGAACCTGTGTTTGTTCGTTTAAAAGATTCACCTACTACACAGGATTTTATCAAGCAGCTTCCTCTTACTTTAGAACTGACCGATTATGCGGTAACAGAAAAAATTGCCTATCTGCCTAAAAAACTGACTTCACAGGGAGCACCAAATGGGCACTCAGCCAAAGCGGGTGATATTGCCTACTATGCGCCTTGGGGAAATCTCGCCATCTTTTACAAAGACTTTGATGGTATTGCCAACAGCCTCATTTATCTAGGCAAATTCGATACTTTACCAAAAGCATTTTCAGGCAATAAGCCCTTTAAGGTCACGATCTCAATCGATTCAAAATAACAGGAATGAACTCTATGTCTCATTACACACCAGCAACATCACACCGTTTTCTTAAAAAAACTTTTGCTATTCTTAGCCTGAGTATTGGAGCATTAGGTATGAACCAAGTCACATTGGCTAATCAGGATTTAAAACTCATCACTAAATGGGACAAGACCTTTGTGCAAAGTAACAAAGTCGAGCATCAAAAAGTGACGTTTAAAAACCGATATGGCATTACCCTAGCTGCCGATTTGTATATCCCTAAAAATGCTAAAGGCAAACTTCCAGCTATCGTGGTTGGCGGACCGTTTGGTGCAGTAAAAGAGCAATCATCTGGACTCTATGCGCAAACTATGGCAGAACGAGGTTTTGTCACTTTAGCATTTGATCCATCTTATACAGGTGAAAGTGGTGGTGAACCCCGTAATATTGCTTCGCCAGATATTAATACCGAAGATTTTAGTGCTGCTGTAGACTTTATCGGACTGCAACCCAACATTGATCAAACCCGTATTGGAATGATCGGAATCTGTGGTTGGGGCGGTATGGCACTCAATGCGACGGCCGTAGATAAGCGAGTAAAAGCTGTTGTCACAAGCACGATGTACGATATGACCCGAGTAATGTCTAAAGGGTATAATGATAGTGTTACACCAGAACAGCGTAACAAAACGCTGGAACAGCTCAGTGCTCAACGTTGGATCGATGCAAAAAATGGAAAGCCTGCCTATCAACCAGCTTACAATAAATTAAGTGGCGGTGAAGCACAGTTCTTAGTTGACTATCATGACTACTACATGACGCCTCGTGGCTATCATCCTCGTGCAGTCAACTCAGGCAATGCTTGGTCAATGACGACACCAATTTCATTTATGAATATGCCAATTTTGACGTACATTAAAGAAATTTCACCTCGCCCTATTCTTTTTATTCATGGTGAAAAAGCACATTCACGCTATTTTAGTGAAACAGCTTATGAGGCGGCAGCCCAACCAAAAGAACTCTATATTGTTCCTAATGCCAATCATGTTGATCTGTATGACCGTGTTGACATCATTCCGTTTGATAAGATGACCAACTTCTTTAATCAATACTTAAAGTAAAGCTTATTTTAACTAAGTTGAGCGAACTCACTCAACTTGGTTTTTTAGCAATGTATTTAGGTGATTCCCTAGTCATGATGAAAACACGATATAAAGTTATCCTTATTCTGATTGTAGTAGGTATAACCACATTGAAGAACATAAAGATTTGATGGCTGACTGGGCGCAGTTGTGTCATGAATGAAGTATTTTATAATTTAAAAGGGCTTTGTTGCACAAACCTATCTCTAAAGGCTTATTCAGCAATATAATTTTCAAATGAATAAGCCTTCCCATAAAATTTATCGTACTCTCAATTGGTCTTCATACAACCGAGCTCTCATTAATCGTGGAAATATTGCCATTTGGTTTGACCCTAAAACACAGTGGTATGCTCAACCAAAAGGCAGACAAGGTCGAAATCAAACTTACTCAGACATAGCAATCCAATGTTGCTTAATGATTAAATCTCTATTTCGACTTTCTTTACGCATGGTTTGAATAGTTACCAATTTTATAGACACCTTTAAGTTAGATAATATGGCTAATAAACTCAGTGCGCGAAACTTTCACAGCCAAGTCAATCAGATTGATGCACGTGTGGCCGTATTAAATAAATTTATGGATTTAGGCAGACCTCATACCCGAGTTGTATCTTAAATTTAGATAACTTAGGTGAACTTTAATTTTAAATCTTTGTGCAACAAAGCCCATCTTAAATATTATCTTAATAAAACTCTCCTGCTTGATAAGCATATTAGCTATTCAGTTTCGATTTGAGTCGTTTTACTACTCGAATAGATAAAATAAAGTGCAATCGCTAAACAGATGAGTGCGCCTAATCGATATGTTGAAAAAGGCAGAATTTCATTGCCAAACCAACCAAAATTATCAATCAACATACTCATTAAGAGTTGCCCAAAAATCACCGCAACCGTAGCAACAGCTGCCCCTATTCTTTGTACAGCTAAGACCATAATCACAATATAGGGAACGCCACACATTGCTCCAAGCAGTTGCCATTTAGGTACATCTAGCAGGGTTAATGTTTGTTTTGGTTCAAAATAAAAAATAAGCAATGCCGTAATTAAAGCGCCTACCGAAAACGTTAAAAATGCACTACGGAATACGCCAACTTTACTGCCAAGCTGTCCATTAATAGCGGCTTGAACACTTAAAAGAGCACCGCCGATGACAGCCAATAAAATCATGAATATTGTCATATTACCCTCCTATGCTTTTGCAACTAATGAAAGTGCAACCACAATAAAAACAAGCGCAAGCACACGTTTACGATCTACTTTTCTATGCGGAGTTCCGAGTAGTCCATAGTGATCAATAATAAGACTTTTAAAAACTTGACCCGCCAAAATCCCAATCATGGTCATGGCAATACCAATAATCGGCGCGGTAATGGTGAGAATAATAACGTAGATCGGACCAATAACGCCTCCCAACAACTGCCAAGATGGAAGGGTAAAAAATGAAGGGCTGTTCCGTGGGCTAAAGAACAACATTAATAAAAAAGTAAGGGCTGCCCCTACGCCAAAAATACTAAAAGTAGCCCACAACTCCCCAACTTCTGTACCTAATGGGCCTAAAAGCCCTGCTTCTACGGATAACCCCATTCCACCCAAAATGGTGAGGAGCAGTAATAGAATTTGCATAAAAAATTGCCTCATCTGTATCTAGGCAACGAATACTAAAGTAGCTAATTCATCAGAAAAACAGCATAATTCATGAATCACTTTTGCATAAATTTCACAGATGAATTTAACTAATTCGATTGATATTCGTACTCTTCGTTTTTTTATCAGTGTATATAATGCTCAAAACTTCTCTGTGGTGGCG
The DNA here is from genome assembly GCF_004331255.1 of Acinetobacter sp. ANC 4173. GTDB lineage: Bacteria > Pseudomonadota > Gammaproteobacteria > Pseudomonadales > Moraxellaceae > Acinetobacter. The sequence goes on from NZ_SJOF01000002.1 coordinate 126,356, forward strand.
AGAAAAGAAGATGTGTCGGCATCGATGATTTCTCGGACCATTCAACAGTTAGAAAATGCGTTGGGGCAACAACTTTTCTATCGAAATACACGAGCCATCACTCCGACCGAATCGGGCAAATTATTTTTTGAATATGCCAAAAGAATTACAGAGCAATTTGATGAAGCTCAAAAGGCATTGCAAGATAAAACAATAGAACCCTCTGGACTGGTCCGAATTAATGCACCCGTATTTTTTGGTCAACGGCATATTGCGCCTTGGTTAGCGGGTTTATCAGAACGTTATCCAAGGCTTTTAATAGAGCTCATTCAGACAGACGAATTTATAGATCCGCTTAGGGATAGTACCGATTTAATTTTTCGTATTGGAACCCTGACAGATTCATCGTTTCATGCACGTATTTTCGGCACACAAAAATATCATTTAGCAGCCTCGCCTAGCTACATTGCTAAATACGGTGCGCTTGATCACCCCAAAGAACTTAATGACCATAAATGCTTAGTCTATAAAGGATTTGAAGGTCCTAATCGTTGGTTGGTTAGAAAACCCAATGAGGAATGGATACATTATCCAATTGTGCCGCTACTTGCTTCAAATAATGCTGAGAGCTTAATGACGGCTGCACTCCATGGGATGGGAATTGTTTTGTTCCCTGACTGGTTAATTGGTGAGGCTTTAAAGGTTGGCAAATTAATAAAACTTTTACCGCAATATCAAGCCTCAATTAAATCGCAGCCTCAGCACATCGCCGCAATTTATCCGAATGTGCGTCATCCGCCTTTAAATATTCGGGTAATTATTGATTATTTTGCTGAAGTCTACGGTGAAACGCCTTACTGGCAGAATTAAATCTATATTGAAGTACACAGTTTTTTTAACTAAAACCTATCCATCGGCATTACGAGTGTAATAGCTTATTTAGTGGAATTGTGTTAGTATTTTTTTAGTAGTTACTATTGGGTTTATTAATTCGATATGAGTAAAAATAGCAATCTTGAAGTCTGCCCAATCGCTAGAAGTCTTTCTGTTCTCGGTGATGCGTGGAGTATGTTGATTTTACGTGATGCTCATGCGGGTTTTACACGTTTTGATCAGTTCCGTAAAAGTTTGGGTATTGCACCAACCATGCTAACTAAACGTTTGTCTGTTTTAGTAGAGGAAGGCTTACTCGAAAAAAGACAATATTCTGAACATCCGCCACGTGAAGAGTACCTATTAACTGAAGCGGGTAAAGATTTTTTACCAGCTTTATTTGTGATTGGTGCATGGGGTAGAAAACATAAACCCTTTGAACAACCCGAAAAAATGGTGACTTTTCTTGATGCAGAACAAGGCACTGAAATTAAGCCAATTGTGATTGATCAAATCACTGGTGCCGAAATTGGTACTCGCCCTATTCGCCAAAAAACCGAATAAGATTTTAATTAAAAAGCACTCAATTGGAGTGCTTTTTATTGGGCTCATATAAATTAAATCGGTTATTTTGCCCGTACTCGTTGGGTGGCATACGTTCCCCAACCACTGCTTAAAACCAATTTAATAAATGCCCATAAACCACTTTCATGAGGTTTTGGCTCTTGACCTTTACCTATGCGTTTTAATTGTTGGGTGTACCAAAATACTTCCATAATACCTAGACTATCGACCTTCTTAATGCCTGTTTTAATTGGATGCACTGACTGAAGACCATTTTTTCCAGCTAGTAAAAGTTTGGGTACATCAGGTTCAATCGCCATAATTCTCGCAATCCCAATAACATCACACGCTTGAGACTGCAAAGCTTGATTCATGCCTTCTACGGTCCGAAAACCACCTGTAACCATGAGTGGAGTTTTTACAAGTTTTCTTACCTTTTCTGCGAAATCAATAAAGAAAGCTTCACGTGCAATGGTCGATGCTTTTTGTGGTGCTTTGGCTACGCCAGATTCATAAGTACCGCCTGATATTTCTATAAGGTCAATGCCCGCATTGGCTAAAGCCTGAATAGTTTCTAACGAGTCTTGTTCGGTAAAGCCGCCTTTTTGAAAGTCTGCCGAGTTAAGCTTAATCGCAATAGGAAACTCTTTACCGACCTGTTTACGGATCTCTGCATAAACTTCCATTAAAAAACGACGGCGTTTTTCAGGTGTACCGCCCCACTCATCATTTCTTAAATTATGCAAAGGCGATAAGAACTGATTAATCAGATAACCATGTGCAGCATGAATCTCAACGCCACTAAATCCTGCTTTTTTACAAATTGCTGCGCTACGACCAAAACGCTGAATAATATCGATAATCTCTGCATGTGTGGCTTCATCAGGCGTCGCAAATAAAGATTGCATTTCTGGCCTAAACGGCACTGCCGATGCAGAAATATTACGTACATTTAGTCCTTTCGGTGATTGTTTCCCAGGATGATTCAACTGTGCCCACAATTGAGAACCTTGTTCAGTCACGGATTTTGCCCATTTCTGTAAAATTGTAAAATCACGTTCATCCTCAACTACTACATTACCCGCCTCACCCAAGGCACGTCGGTCAATCATGATGTTGCCAGTTATGATCATTCCAATACCTGAGGCAGCCCAGCGCTCATATAGCCGAACATGCTTTTCGTTTGGGTTATTTGAATAGGTGGCTAAGGTTTCACTGGTTGAAGCCTTTGCTAAACGGTTTGGAACGATAATGCCATTCGGCAAAGTTAAAGGCTGATTCAAAAGATTGGTTTTTAATTGCAAATGAGTCATGGCCTTATCTCACACAGTTAAAGTGGGTTTTGAATGAGGTTGAATAAAGTCCACTAAACTTTGAAACCACATCACATCTACAAAATTTCCGCTAATGACAAGGTCTTGTGTTTTAAGCGCAGTTAAAAAAGTATTCACACTGTCTTTAGCAGACAATACAGCGAATCCTTTACTCGCAGTCTTAAATGTAAAGATAAAACTAGGTGACTTGGTTAGCCCAGAGTAAGAGTTAATCTTGCCATTCTTGACTTCAAAATAGCGCCCTTCACCACTTGCCGTCTGAATCTGAAAGGTGACATTTTTGTCATTCACATAGGCCGCACATTTCGGATTCTTTTTTACCGCACGCTGCATGAGCTTGGTGAGCATCCACAGCAATAATTTAAATTTCATCATTTTTTGTCTTCTTGATTCATCAAATTAACTGGACAGAACTCACAAGCATTTATTCATCTAAAAACTGTATTGCATGTTTTACAAAGCGTTCAGGGTATTGAAATTGGGCGCCATGTCCTGCATCTGGATAGATAAATAACTGAGCGTTTGGAATGTTAAGTGCCATGTGATATGCGTTGATAGTCGGAATCATCACATCATCAACACCATTTAAAATGAAAGTAGGTTGTTTAATCTCACGTAAATGTGCAAATGGATCTTGTTCATCAAGTTTAGGTAAGAAATGCATATTGGCTTCTATCTGTGCCTGCATTGCCTCAACTGAGCTTGGTGTATCTTGATTTTTACGCTCATGTCGACGTTGCCAAAATTCACGGCCCGCTTGAATAGCAGCTTCAGATCGGCCAAAAAATAAAAAGAGAAAGTCTTCTTCAGATGGCACAGCAGTTGTTGCATGTTTCAATACCAACGTAGCTACTTCTGGGTCATCACCGCGTGGTTTACCGCCTCTTGATCCTGTACCTAAAAGCATCAGCTTTCTTACAAGTTCCGAATGACGGCGTACTAAATCTTGTGCCTGAAAGCCGCCGAGTGAAAAGCCTAATACATCAACTTGTTTTAAGCCCAATGTACGAATGACTGCGGCTGCATCATCTGCCATATCTTCAATACGGGTACGAGGCTGACCTGTAGATGAAGCAATGCCTCGACCATTAAATAAAATGACTTCACGCCCTTGTGCCAAACCATTGGTAATGATTGGGTCCCAGTTGTCTAAACCGCCTCGAAAGTGTTGAAGAAAAAATAGCGGTGGTTGCCCTGTGTTTGAGTTACCCCATCGACGATAGGCAAATTTTGCTCCATCTACTTCAATGAATTGAGTCTCGGCTGTTTGGTGTATAATTGTTGTCATCGTCATTGTCCTAAATTTAAGTTCTTATTTCGCTAAGAATGTAAGTGATTGTTTTACAAAATCTTCATGAAACTGAAAAATTCCGCCATGGCCAGCATCGGGGTAAATAACAACAGAGCTATTCGGCAAACGTTTTGCCAAATCATAGGTGTTCACGGTTGGGACCATTCGGTCATGATCACCATTAGCAACTAAGACAGGTTGTTGAATCACAGAAAGGTCGGAAGGTTTCTTACTGCCCCATTTTTTGAGTGCTTTAAGCTGAGCACGATAGGCAGAAATGGTGATTTCTTTATCGCGGTTTTTGGTACGTTCGTTAATACGTTGAATAAACTGTTTTGCAGCAGCTTTACCATTTTCTGTACGTGTGAAGAAAAGATAAACCTTAGGATCTTGACCGGTAGCCATTCCACGGACTAAATCCCAATTAGAAATTCGCCCTACGGTACTAATGCCTGTACCTCCCGCAGGGCCAGTTCCCGACAAAATCATTTTTCGAACTAAATTCGGCTGCTTCAAAGCAATCTCTTGTGAAATCATGCCGCCCATCGAGAAGCCAAATAAATCAACTTGCTTAAAGCCTTTTGCTTGAATGAAAGCAATCGCATCGCCTGCCATTTGCTCAATTGACTGGGCTGGTTTACCTGTAGAAGCACCGACCCCACGATTATCAAACACCACCACATGATGTTTAGCGGCAATTCCATCAATAATTCGTGGGTCCCAATTATCTAGAACAGCCGCCAAGTGATTTAAGAAAATGACAGGCGTTCCACCATTTTGTTGACCATATTCTCGGTAAGCGAAGTTAACGCCGCCTGCACGAATAAATTGAGTGGGTACATTCTTCCAATTTGTATCTTGCTCGGCGTGTTGCCCTGCTTGCAGATTGCTAACGGCACTTGATAACACTTTATGTGCCTGAATTGATGGTTCATTAAAAGAAACCGATGGCACAACCTCTGCCTGAGTTAAAGGAACACTAAAAATAGATATCGCCGTCAAACTCATAGCCACTGTATTTAATAAAAACTTCATTTCTCTGATCCTAAAATTTAATTCATTGATCTGATTCATCTGTTTTTTATGAGTGATCTTTCAAAAGGAGAAAAGATAAAAAACAGAGTAAGTATCGATTTAATACCAACTATACACAGGCAAAAACATATTGTAACTATCTTTTTAGTAGTAACTATTTTATTTTTAGATTATGATGAAAAAATCAAGCCGGAATTGATTGGTTCAGGCGACAAAGTTTAAGTAAGGAACATGATATGACCAGCAAAGTAGTTCTCATTACAGGTGCATCTTCGGGTATTGGGTTAGCAACCGCAGACCTTTTACATGAGGCTGGATTTATTGTTTATGGCACAAGCAGACAAGCAAAAAATTCATCAAACTATAAATTTCATCTGATTGAGTTAGATGTAAATCAAGATGACTCGGCCACTCAAGCTATTGAAAAAGTAATAGCAAATGAAGGCCGAATTGATGTCTTAATTAACAATGCTGGATTTGCAATATCACCCGCTGGTGCTGAAGAAAGCTCAATGCAGCAAGCACAGGCTATTTTTGATACTAACTTTTTCGGTGCCGTTCGAATGACTCGTGCAGTTATTCCGCACATGCGTCAGAAAAACTCAGGACTTATTTTAAATATCAGTTCAATTCTTGGACTTGTGCCGATGCCTTTTGGCGCTCTTTATTCTGCGTCTAAACATGCACTTGAAGGTTATTCTGAATCTTTAGATCACGAGTTAAGATCACAAGGCATTCGTGTGTCTTTGATTGAACCTGCTTATACCAATACTTCTTTAGGATTAAACTTACTTGAAGCAGACAATAAAGTTTCTTTTTACGATCAAATGCGTAAAAAGTTACATCGACAAATGATTAGCTCTATAAACAAGTCAGATGACCCAAGTGTGGTTGCCCATACCATTTTAAATGTCATTGAGAGTCAAAACATATTGCCCCGCTATACCTCAGGCAAGGCAGCAAAACATTTGAAGAATTTACGAAAATTTACCCCAGTGAAGATCTTCGATAAATTAATTCAACGCAGCTTGAAAGTTTAATGATGCTTATAAAACGTTAAAACAAAATTCAAAAAATAGAGGTCTTAATATGAAAGCAGCCTACATTAACCGCTACGGCAATATCAATGATGTACTACTGGATGAACAATCCACACCAGTTCTAACAGAAAATGATGTACTCATTAAAGTTCATGCAGCAAGTATTAACCCACTCGACTTAAGAGTTTTAGAAGGTGAATTCAAGGCAATTCTGCCCGTTCAATTTCCTTTTATTTTAGGCAATGATTTCGCTGGTACAGTTGTTCAAATTGGATCAAATGTTACTCAGTTCAAAATTGATGATGAAGTGTATGCCAAGACAGATTCGAATGGTGCCTTTGCAGAATATACAGTGGCTCAGCAATCTTCACTTGCACTAAAACCTCAAAATATCTCTATGGAACTGGCTGCGTCTCTACCGCTTGTATCCTTAACTGCATGGCAAGCCTTAGTCGAAATTGCGAAAGTTCAAGCAGGACAAAAAGTATTGATTCATGCCGGTTCAGGCGGTGTTGGATCAATTGCTATTCAGCTTGCCAAACATTTAGGCGCAACCGTCGCGACCACGACAAGTGGAAAAAATATTCTCTGGGTCAAAGAGTTAGGTGCAGACACGATCATTGACTACAAAACGACAGATTTTGGGCAAGTGCTTAAAGACTATGACGTGGTTTTAGATACACAAGGTGGAAAAACTTTAGAGAAGTCTATGAATATTCTTAAACGTGGTGGTCGTATTATCAGTATTTCTGGTCCGCCTGATCGTGCTTTTGCTGAGGCAATCAAAGCCAACTGGTTATTGAGAGGTATTATCCCTCTTTTAAGTTGGTCGATTCGTCATAAAGCAAAAAAACGGGACATTACATATTCATTTTTGTTTATGCAGCCGAATGGTCAACAGTTATCTGAAATTTCCAAATTAGTCGAGTCCGGGAAAATAAATCCAGTAGTCGATAAGACTTATGAGTTTAGTGAGATTAAAAATGCTTTCCAATATGTAAATACTGGACGAGCAAAAGGTAAAGTCGTCTTAAAAGTTTCTGAATAAGATCGGAGATAAATATGAATTATCAATTGTTTGGTCAAACAGGTTTAAATGTTTCACAAATTGCTTTAGGTACTGGCAACTTCGGTACAGGCTGGGGTTATGGTTCCTCACCTGAAGAAGCTAAATTAATACTGGATGCATATCTGAATGCAGGTGGCAATTTCATAGACACAGCCGATGTTTATCAATTTGGACAATCTGAGCAAATTCTTGGTGACTTATTACAAGGCATTCGTAATGAGGTTATCTTAGCCACTAAATTTTCTAATGGTGCTTCACCTGATGCAAACCAACTACATAAAGGAAATAGTCGCAAAGCAATGCTTTATTCTATTGAGCAAAGTTTGCGCAGATTAAAAACGGATTATATTGATCTTTACTGGGTTCACCATCCTGACGATGTTACTCCAAGTGAAGAGCTCTTAAGAGGTTTAGAAGATTTGGCACGTGCAGGAAAAATTCTCTATGCAGGACTATCAAACTTTCCAGCATGGCGACTATCTCGTGCAGCAACTATCGCAGAACTTAAAAATACAGTCCCTATTGCAGCAGCGCAATTCCAGCATAGTTTGGTCAATCGGGAACCTGAAGCAGATTTAATTCCCGCTTCTCAAGCACTAGGGTTAGGGATGGTGACATGGTCACCTTTAGGTGGTGGAATGCTCACAGGTAAATATCGTAAGGGTGAAAAAGGACGTGAAGAGGGTTTTGGCGGTAAGGTTTTTCAGCAAGAAAACTCGATTCAACGTACAGCAATTTTAGATGCGGTGCTTTCAATTGCTAGTGAATTAAGTGTATCTGCTGATCAGGTGGCAATTGCTTGGGCAGGTACACATGGACCTATTCCTATTATCGGACCAAAATCTTTACAGCAAGCAGAAAGTAATCTACATGCAATCGATGTTGTTTTGTCACCTGATCAAATCCAACTGTTAGATTCTGTTAGTCGAATTACAACTTCAGATCAAAACCGAATACCGATATTAAGCAGTGGTGTAAAGCATCAAACCATTATTGCTTAGATCACAAATAGTTAACATTCTCAGACAAACTCAGATTTAAGTAATTAAAAATAGGATCTTAGACATGGACATAACGGATGTTATCAAGCAATGGGAAGAAACTGAACAAGAAATTCGTCTGCGCTTAGGTGTACCTGATGCTGTACATTTATCTGAGTTAACAAAACGCTCAGGATTAGAGGTTTTTGATGCTATTTTTTCTGGTGAGCTTCCTTCACCTCCAATCGGAGAAACGCTCGACTATATTCCTGTGCATATGGAGTATGGAGTTGCTGTCTTTCAAGGCCGACCTCAACGCAAACATTACAATCCGTTAGGGAGTGTGCATGGGGGCTGGTTTTGTACTTTACTTGATTCTGCTGTTGCTTGCGCTATTCATACCACGCTCCCTGCTGGGAAGGCTTATACCACTCTCGAACTCAAAGTGAATATAGTACGGGCACTGACAGATGCAACACCTCTTGTACGAGCAGAGGGGAAAATCGTCCATGTCGGACGCCAAACAGCGACTGCTGAAGGACGAATAATAGGCCCTGATGGAAAATTATATGCACATGCGACAACGACATGCCTTATTTTCGATGCTCCTGAAAAAACATCATAGCAAATTTTAAAAATGTAGATTTTTTGATTCAACATCATTATTAAATTTAGAGGTGTAACATGACAAGTAAAACTCTTTTTAGTTCTTATCAATTAGGCAACATTGAACTCAACAATCGTATTGTAATGGCTCCACTCACACGTAACCGCGCAGGGAAAGGACTTGTGCCAAGTGAGTTTGCTGCTGATTATTATGCTCAGCGTGCTAGCGCAGGTCTTATTATTACGGAAGCGACTCAAATTTCTCCACAGGCTCAAGGATATCAAGATACACCGGGGTTATATACGTCTGAACAAATTGACACTTGGCGAAAAGTAACAAATGCTATACATGCAAAGGGTGGAAAAATCTTTGTTCAATTATGGCATGTTGGCCGAATTTCTCATGTTGATTTGCAACCTAATGGGGCAAGTCCTGTCGCCCCTTCAGCGATTCGGGCAGATACAAAGACTTTTGTAAATAATACATTTACTGAAGTATCTGAACCCCGAGCATTAGAATTATATGAAATTCCCGCCATTATTTCAGATTTCCGCCAAGCGGCAGCAAATGCCATTACTGCTGGATTTGATGGAGTTGAGATTCATGCTGCGAATGGATATTTACTAGAACAATTTATAAAAGATGGTGCCAACCAACGTACTGATATATATGGTGGATCTATCGAAAATCGAGCACGATTATTACTTGAAGTGGTTGAAGCTATAGTCAGTGAAATTGGTGCTAATCGAACAGGTGTTCGTATATCTCCTGTATCTCCTGCCAATGGTATAAGCTGTAGTGACCCTCAACCTCAGTACAATTACATTACTGAACAACTCAATCAACTCGGTATCGTCTATTTGCATGTCGTTGAAGGTGCTACAGGCGGACCACGTAACATAGCACCTTTCGATTACTCTGCTATACGCAACCGTTTTGAGCAGACCTATTTAGCCAATAATGGTTATGATTTAGAACTTGCGAATGCTCACCTTGAATCTGACGAAGCTGACCTATTTGCTTTCGGAAAATTATTTATTAGTAATCCAGATTTAGTTGAACGTTTAAAACACGGCCTTCCATTGGCTGAGTTAAATCCGGCAACATTGTACGGTGGAGGGGCTGAAGGTTATACCGACTATTCCAGCTATATAGGTTAATGCATATAACGACTAACAGTGAATATTGTCTCGATGTAGTTATTCATTATTAATAAATGACTTGTATTGAGGTTTTCTTAGCATTTGTATAAATAATTGATATGATCTTTGGCAAAAAATAAAGGAGGTAAATTACCTCCTTTTGCTAATTCAAAGCTTGAACCGACTGTTGCTAAATATCCTCAATAAAAACATTATATTGTTTAAATCCATCGATTTTTAGCCTCTAACTGACTTAGAATTTAAATAAAAATCATCGACTGTATCCAATCCCTCCTCAGAGTTTAGCTCAAACCCCTGATTGCCATAACCCTGTAAGGCCACTTGATCTAAAGCAGATTGGTTAAAACCACACAGTTTACTCTTCTGATAGATCTGATTTATTGAAATAATAAATTAAAATTTAACTCAAACCAAAAGTCTTTCTAATGCTTTTATCAACTGGGCCACTCGGCATAAATCAACGCAACTTACTTAACAAAGATGCTTGCCCAAATGGTGTACGGCGCATTTGCCAATCACTGAGTGCCGCGGTAACAATTGTATCAGCCACACTATCTGGCTGAGGTGCTTGATCAATCTGCTTTAATACGGCTTGAGTAGCGAGATCACGCTCATTGTCATATTCAGGAATTTTAGAACTTGCTACAGGTGCATTCTTATCTAAATTGGTTTTAGTAAATGAAGGTTGAACAATCGATACACGAATTCCAAATTGGCGAAGCTCATGATCTAAAGACTCAGACAACCCTTCAACCGCATGTTTAGTAGCCGAATATAACCCCATATACGGTGAAGGTAAGAAACCCAATACTGAACTAACATTTATAATTCTTCCATAATGCTGTATTCGCATATAAGGCAATACTGCTTGTGTGGTACGAAGTATGCTAAACACATTGGTGTTAAATAAAAATTCTGCTTCTTTTATCGTGGTCTCCTCTACTGCACCAATTAAGCTTGCTCCAGCATTATTAACCAAAATATCAATATGCCCAGCTTTATCAATAATAGAATGAATCCCGAGCTGGACAGAATCTTCATCTGACACATCCATCTCAATAAGCTCAACACCTTCTATAGCTTGAGCTTTGACTTTATTTCTGACTGTACCGAAAACTTTATGGCCGAGTTTAGCAAATTTTTCTGCCGTAACTTGCCCAATGCCGGATGAAACACCTGTAATTACAACCACTTTTGAGTTTAACATATGAACTCCAATAACTTTTAATTTTGAAAATTTGATCATTAAACCGCTGGTTTAGTCCCGATCTTGAACCAGATCGAATACATTGCTGGCAGGAAAACCAAAGTCAAAATGGTTCCCGCAAGCGTTCCGCCAATGAGTGTGTAAGCAAGCGTTCCCCAAAACACAGAGTGAGTCAGAGGAATGAAAGCTAAAATAGCTGCTAAAGCTGTCAAAATTACAGGTCTGGCACGTTGTACTGTGGCCTCAACCACTGCATTCAACGGATCAAGCCCAGCTTCTTTGTTTTGCTGAATCTGTCCAATTAAGATGAGCGTGTTACGCATCAAGATTCCAGACAATGCAATCAACCCAACTAATGCATTAATACCAAAGGGCTGCTGAAATAACAGAAGCGTTGGTACCACACCTATTAATCCCAACGGGCTGGTTAAAAACACCATAATCATTGCAGCAATAGACCTCACTTGAAGAATGATAATGAGTAGAGTCATGGCTAACATGATCGGAAAAATAGGAAGCATGGCTTTAGTGGCTTTACCAGACTCTTCAATGGAACCCGCCTCTACAATCTGATAACCCTTTGGTAAATCTTTAATGACTGGTTGAAGCTGTTTGCTAATTGCAGTTGATACATCTGGTGGTTGTAATCCTTCAGCAATATCTCCACGAACGGTCATTGTTGGCACCCGATCTCGACGGCGGATAACGGGTTCTTCCATCCGTACTTCAATTTTGCCAATTTGTGCTAAAGGAATACGTTGCCCATTTGCACCAGTCAGTGTGAAATCACCAATTTTTGCAGGGTCTAGTCTTATATCGCCTGCTGAACGAGCAATCACTTGTACGGTACGAATATCTTCACGTACAGATGTAATTGGAATACCCGTTAACAAAAACTGTAATTGCTGTGCAACTGAACTTGATGTAAGACCAACTGCTTGTAGACGGTCTTGTTCCAATGTGAAATGTAGAGCTGGCACACGAGTTCCCCAGTCCGTATTTACAGTTCTCATCATTGGGCTAGCGTTCATAACTTGCTGAACCTGAGCTGCAATCGCACGTAATTTTTCTGGATCTGGGCCTGAAACTCGGTAAGCTACTGGATATGGCGAATAGGGTCCAAACACAAGTTGTGTTACACGTAGCTGTGCCTCCGTCGCAAGTCCATTTGAAATAGCTTGTCTTAAGCGGTGTTTTAACGCTTCACGTTCTTCTTGATTGTCAGTTCGTACCACAATCTTGGCAAAGGCTGGATCTGGTAACTCAGGCCCCATCGAAAAATAAAAACGAGGTGCGCCTTGACCAATATACGATGTCACAATCTTTGCTTCATGTTGCTTAGATAACCAAGCTTCAACCTTTACTGTCGCGGCACTTGTTTGTGTAATCGATGTACCATAAGGCATCTGTACTTCAACAAGCACTTCAGGTCGGTCCGAGATTGGGAAAAATTGTTTTTTCACCAATGCCATTCCGCCTACGGCTAAAACAAATAACCCGATAACACTGCCTGCAACAAGCCATTTACGTGCAATCACACGTTCAAGAATTTGACGGAAACGGTTATATCGTGGTGTGTCATAAATTGCAGTATGGCCGCCTTTGATCTTTTTAAAATCAGGCAACATTTTCACACCCAAGTAAGGAGTGAAAACTACAGCCACAATCCATGAAGCAATAAGCGCAATACCAACAATCCAAAACATATTGCTGGTATATTCACCCGCTGAAGAGCGAGCAAAACCATTTGGCATAAACCCAACAGCGGTGACTAATGTTCCAGAAAGCATTGGTGCTGCTGTATGACTCCATGCGTAGGCGGAGGCTGCAACACGACTAAATCCCTCTTCCATTTTTACGACCATCATTTCAATCGCAATAATGGCATCGTCAACTAAAAGACCTAAAGCAAGAATAAGAGAGCCAAGTGTAATTCGGTCAAAGTTTTTACCCGTTGCTAACATCACTACAAAAACAATGGCTAATGTAAGCGGCACAGCCATAGCAACCACAACACCAACGCGCCATCCCATACTAATAAAGCTTACAAACATAACCACAAGTAATGCTGCAAAGAACTTAATCATGAACTCATCTACCGATGAGCTAATATTGACCGCTTGATCAGTTACTTTGTTTAAACTGATGCCCAAAGGTAAATCTTCGTTGATGGAACTGACTTCTTTCTCTAATGATTTACCTAGATCTAATCCATTCCATCCTTCGCGCATCACCACGCCCAACAGTAAGGTCGGCTCCCCACCATTACGAATCATGAATGTTGCAGGATCTTCAGTTCCACGTTTAACCGTCGCAATATCTGACAATTTCAAGGTGCGACCTTGAGCCGTTATCGGGGTGTCACGAATTTTTTGTAACTTGTCAAAAGCGCCATCTAATCTGACAAAAACTTGAGGGCCTTTGGTTTCAATAGAACCCGCTGGAGTAAGCACATTCTGATTATTCAGTGCAGCAAATACATCTTGTGGATTTACACCTAATGTTGCCAAACGCTCATGCGAAAATTCAATATAGATACGTTCAGATTGCTCACCAATAATGTTGACTTTTTTTACGCCCGGCACATGAAGTAACTGCTGTCGAATTGTTTCTGCATCACGGACTAATAATCTTTGCGCTTCATTTTTTGCCTTTAATGAATATAAAGCAAAAGTTACATCTGCATATTCATCATTAACGAGTGGTCCAATTACACCAGCAGGTAAGTTACCCATCTCATCATTTACTTTTTTCCTCGCCTGATAAAATTCCTCCTGAACCTGTGATGGTGGCGTACTATCAAGCAAAGTCAGTGTCGTAAAAGCCAAGCCGGGTCTGGTATAGGTTTCTGTTCGATCGTACCAACGTAGCTCCTGCATCCGTTTTTCGATTTTTTCAGCAACTTGATCTTGCATCTCTTGAGCAGTTGCCCCTGGCCAAGCCGTCACAATGGTCATCACCTTCACTGTAAAAGCTGGATCTTCGGCTCGACCTAATTTAAAAAAAGCAACGATGCCTGCAATTGAAATCAAAAAAATTAGAAATAGCGTGATACCGCGCTCCCGCACAGCAAGGGCCGATAAGTTAAAACCTTTCTCACTCATGAATGGTCCCCTTCATTTCCAACTGAAGGATGACTTGCTTGTGATGCAATACGTACCAATTCACCCTCTCGAAGCAAATGCGCACCTAAAGCAACAATTCGATCTCCACTTTGAATATTGCCAGTGACATACGCATATTCATCATCAAGCTGTTTAACAACAACGGGACGCCACGTTACTTTCTGAGTTTTTCCATTAATTACCCAGACTCCAGCGCCCTTACCCTTATCAAGTAAGGAACCAACTGGCACTTGTAAAAAATGTTGTGAACTCTCATTTTGATTGGCAATACGTACAGTAACCGTTGAACCTAAAGGAGCGTTTGCTAAATCGCCATCTAAGACGAAACGAGCCTCAAAAGTACGCGTGAGTTGATCTGCTGTATTAGATAACTGTCTAAGTTTAGCTGGGACACTTATATTTTCTTTACCAAAGAGTGTGGCTTGACCAATAGTCCCTATTGCGGGACGTAATGTCTCTGGAAGCTGAATGATTGCTTCTCTTTGACCAGAATGAGCTAAGCGAATGACTGTTTGACCCGCACTGACAACCTGACCTGGTTCGACCAGTGTTTCCATAATCGTACCATCACCATCCGCAATTAAATCGGCATAGTGACTCGCGTTTATTGCCACCCTAGCTTGAGCTTGAGTTGAATTTAGCTGCGCTCTTGCCGCATCCGCTGCCGCTTTAATTTGGTCATAGGCAGAAGCAGATATAGCCCCGCTTCCTCGTAAATCACGATATCGGGCTTCATCTTTCTCTGCTTGTTCTGCACGGGCTCTGGCTGCACCCACAGCTTCTTGTTGGGCTTTGGCTGCAAGTTCTAAATCGACCGGATCAATACGCATCAGTAACTGACCACGCTTTACTGCCTGGCCTGCTTCAACAAATCGTTTGATGACTTTGCCAGAGACACGAAAGCCAAGATCACTTTCTACCCGCGCCCCTATCGTGCCTGTGAATGCTCTTGAATCAGAAGTAATTTCATTTTGTACAGTTGCGACTCGTACTAACGGCGCCGAAGTACGGGGGTCAGATTGCGTATTTTCAGCACAACCGAGCAAGAAAAAAGGAAATATACATATTGCTGTAAACGGAATAAGGCGACGATAAAGCATATTTGAGCCCCCCTTAAGAAATTAATCAGGAGACTCATTTTTAATCAAGTGACCAATTTAGTCAATAGTCACAAATCTATTATGGCGATAAACTTCTCAGTACAAGACTAGAAAGCAAGACTGGAGCATCCGTGTTATATGAAATACTATGTTGTAAAAGTAGTGGGTGTAGATAAGGTCTCATGACTAAATAAATAGCCTTAACTGCTTCATCAATTGGAGTTTTTCTTTCAAAATCACCTGATTGGCGACCTTCTTGAATAATGTTTTGTACTACTTTAAGAATTCGATTTTCATAAGCGATTGTAGCGTCCCATTTCTCAGAAGCAGCAGAAACAGCAATTTCATAAAGCTTACGTTCTTGAGAAAATAAACGAAGGCTTGCTTCAACAATTACTTTAAATAACACTCTTAATTTTTCAGCTGGATATTCAGCTTCATTAATAGCTGTATTAACTTCATCTTCGATTTCACGTAAACAATTGGCACATATCATTTCGCCAATTGCCTGTTTAGATTCAAAAAATTTATAAATATAAGCTTTAGAGAAACCTATAGATTTTGCAAGATCAGAAACTGTAGTTTTCTCATAACCATAGCGGCTGAAATGCTCTGTAGCGGCACTCAGGATTTGATCTCTTACATCATGATCTTCTGGTCCTCGCTTCGAAACAGGATAACTACTTTTTTCTTTACTCATATTTTTCAATTTAAACCTTTATCTGGAAGTGGCAGTTTAACTCTTGCGAAATGATATTGACAACTAGTGACCAATTTGTATTATAGTCACAATTAAATTATTGTTCAAAATCTCGTCTCGGGGGAAATATGTTATCTAGATCTATCGTTCTCCTACCCATCATCGTAAGTGCTCTTACTGCGTGTACCGTAGGTCCTAATTATAAACGCCCGAATATATCTCTACCCGAGCAATACCTTGGCACACCCTTAAACTCATCAAATGACCATAGCAAAGCAGATATTGCCGTATGGTGGCAAAGTTTTAACGATCCTCAACTTACTCGATATGTCACATTAGCATTAAAACAAAATCTTGATCTGACCCAAGCATATACTCGAGTGACTCAAGCTCAGGCCGGATTATCGGCAGCTAATGCCTCTTTACGCCCAATAGGTACTGTTGGTGCACAAGCAGCAAAAGTTTACCAATCTGTTGAAACACCGTTGGGGCAAGTTTTAAATTCAATGCCAGATTTTGACCGACATGGTAATTCTTATGACGCAAATTTAAGTGCAACTTGGGAGTTAGATATTTTTGGAGGCCTTCGCAGAGATCGTGAAACTGCTCTTGCAAATTACCAATCTTCAAACGCAGGAGCCTCAGCCGTCCGTTTAATGGTCGCAGCTCAAACTGCCAATATCTACATTAATATTCGCGGCTTGCAATCTCGATTAGACATTGCCCATCAACAATTACAAACCCAACAGCAACTCCTTTCAACGATTAATCTTTTATACAGCAAAGGATTAGCTTCCGAATTTCAGGTCAAACAAGCTAAAGCGAATGTCGCCCAAGTTCAAGCTGTTGTTCCTGCTCTTGGAATGAATCTAGACATTGCCATGAATGCTCTCGATGTCATGCTTGGAACCGTACCAGGAACTCACCGAGCAGAACTAGCAGAAGTAAAACCAATTCCGGTTATTCCTCAGATTACAGAAACTGGAACACCTCGTGATCTTTTACGTAGACGACCAGATCTCATCATGGCTGAAAGACAACTGGTAGCTTCAAATGCACGCATTGGCAGTGCGATTGCAGAATATTACCCAAAGGTGTCTTTAGGCGGTTTGATAGGTAGTGCAACCACAGCAAGTGGAAACTTATTTTCAAGTGGTGCAAATCAGGCTGCTGGCTTATTAGGCTTGCGTTGGCGCTTATTTGATTTTGGTCGAATTAATGCAGAAATTCGCTTAGCTAAGGGACAAGAAGCTGAAAAGCTCGCAGCCTACCAATTAGCCGTCTTACATGCAGCTGAAGATGTAGAAAACTCATTATCAACTTTGTCCAAACGACAAGAACAGTTAATGGCTCTCCAAGATGGAGAAAATGCATTAAAGCATGCACAGAAAATCGCTTTAATTGCCTACCAGAAAGGCATTAACAGTCGAATAGAAGTATTAGAAGCAGATTCAAGTGCTTTGCAATTTTCAGATAGAAAACTTCAAGCACAAACCGATTCAGCCCTTGCTGCTGTAGCAGTTTACAAATCACTAGGTGGCGGCTGGCAACCTCAAAAGTTTTAAGACAACCCTATTGCAGTGGTAGGCACGTAATTCATAAAACGAGAATCTGTTATGCGAGAACAATCCGTACGCCAGTCATTAAGTACACGCGATTTAAATCATGCCATCTTAAACGGCCCAATTACCCAAGTAATGCTGAAACTAGCGTTACCAACCATAGCTGTTCTACTCGTACAAACATTAATTGGATTACTAGAGACATATTTTGTCAGTTCTCTTGGAACTGATGTAATGGCGGGTGTAGCCGTTGTGTTCCCCATTCTTATGCTCATGCAAATGCTAGCAAATGGCGGGTTTGGTGGAGGTTTAGCCTCAGCAATTGCTCGAGCTTCTGGAGCAGGTCAATCAGAAGATGTCCACTCCCTTGTCTGGCATGGTGTCATTCTTGCTGGCCTTTTGGGAGGAATTTTTAGTATTGTTATGCTCAGCGCTGCACCCATGATCTACCACTTAATGGGGGTTACGGGCTTAGCTTTGAATGCTGCTCTAACATATTCCAATATTATTTTTATTGGTTCACCTCTCATATGGGCTGTAGCCTTACTCTCAGCAGCTTTACGCGGTGCAGGTGATACAAAAACCCCAGCTCGCATAACACTTCTAGGTGGCGTACTACTTTTACCTCTATCACCTATTTTCATTTTTGGCTGGGGATTCATTCCTTCATTTGGCGTGGCTGGAGCTGGACTCGCTGTATTAAGTTATTATATTTTTGCCATCATATGCCTAATTAAGCACATGCGAACAACGCATAGTATTATCAAATTATCGATCAAACCCATCAATTTTAAGTTCTTCAAAGATATTCTTGGTATTGGTTCACTATCCGCTATTGGAATAATTCAACTCAATTTAACTGTTGTCCTCATAACTACCTTAGTTGGTCAATTTGGGTCGGATGCAATTGCCGGGTACGGTATTGCGTCCCGATTAGACTACATACAAGTTCCACTTATGTTCGGTATCGGTTCAGCAATTATGACCATGGTTGGTATTAATTATGGAGCTGGACAATTTCAAAGAGCACGCCGCATAACATGGATCGGGGTTTTCATTACGTTTCTTATTACTGGTTCAATAGGACTTGTCTTTAGTATTTTTCCTTCCATTTGGCTTGGTTTTTTTAGTCATGATCCATCTGTTCTTCAGACTGGAACAAATTACTTGCAGCATGTTGCACCTTTTTATGGTGCGATAGGTATTGGTATGGCACTTTATTTTGCAGGCCAAGGTTCAAAACGATTATTAGGTCCTCTTTTAGCAGGTACGATCAGAATGATCATTGCTGCTGTTATTGGAAGTATCTCTGTCTTATATTTTAATGCAAGTTTATCAACCTTCTTTCAAATTATTGGAGTCAGTGCTTTGATATTTGGTTTAGTATCCTGCTTGGCAAATTTTATACCTAGATGAAGTCGCATTCAGTTTTAAAGAGGATTATTAGACCTTCTAAAGATTTTGCACAAATCTTCTAGAACTGTACTTAGCTCTTTTGTACCGTTCTAAGGGCTAAACTTAAAAATTTCTGGTTGGATTCTTATGGGTAATTGGGTGGATATTTCAAAAGATACCAACACAGGTATTGAAACTATCCGTGCCCATTTTACTGGCCATGCCTATGACCCACACTGGCATTCAAGTTATTTAATTGGTGTAACCGAATCTGGCATTCAACAATTTCACTGTCGTAAAAAACAAATCAATAGTCATGCTGGGCAAGTGTTTATGCTTGAACCTGAAGAAATTCATGATGGACATGCTCCTGCATCTGATGGGTTTACCTATCAAATGCTATACCTACATCCAGACTGGTTAAAACAACGCATCCAAGGTTTATTTCATAATAGTCCTGATCACTACGAGTTAGTGATTGATGCACCATTAAAATCAGATGACCAGCTCGCTATTATTACGTCTCAAGCGTTTCAACATTTGCACTATAAAGAAATGAATATTGTGAAAGATAATAGTCTAGACCTACTTATTCAGTATATCTCACAAGGAAAATGGTTAAAAAAAGCTCACCAATCATCTGTTGCTCATACGCCTCGAATTGCATATCAAATTCGAGATATTTTGCATGATCATCTATTTGAAGATATCGGACTCCAAGATATCTCTCAGATGACTGGTTTAGACCGATACCATATTCATCGCATTTTTAAAGCAACATTTCATTTGGCCCCTCATCAATATCTGATTCAACTCAGACTTACTCGAGCACGTGATTTACTCGCCAGAAGCATTACTCCCGCACAAGTTGCTTCAGATTTATGTTTTGCAGACCAAAGTCATTTAAGTCGCTGGTTCAAACGTTGCTATGGTTTAACACCCGCAGCCTATAGAAAAATCTGCACAAATCTTCAAGATTAAAAATCTTAATTCTTTCATCTTGTATACCCCCAATTAACTCAAGTAGACAAGATGGAAAACCTCACTGCATTTTCATTATTTGCTATTGTTGCCTCAATTACTCCCGGCCCAACCAATTTTATAATTTTAAGTTTAAACAGCCGTCATAAACTTTCTAAAACACTTCCTGTCATTTTAGGTTCTTGCATCGGAGCTGCCTTACTTGTGCTCATCATTGGCATTGGACTGGGTTCAACTCTTCTGG
This sequence comes from Acinetobacter sp. ANC 4173, assembly GCF_004331255.1. Lineage (GTDB taxonomy): Bacteria > Pseudomonadota > Gammaproteobacteria > Pseudomonadales > Moraxellaceae > Acinetobacter. The sequence continues at coordinate 146,605 of NZ_SJOF01000002.1, forward strand.
CTTACCCAATTATTCAAAAAATAATGACATTGATTGGTTTAATCTGGCTCACCTCGTTGGCTTGGAAATTATATAACTACAACCCTATAATCCCTTCCGAACAAGACAACAGAAAAGATCCGATTGGTTTCCTTGCTGGATTTTTTATGCAGGCAGTTAATCCTAAAACATGGATGATGGCTTTTGCTGTAATTAGTGTTTACACAAAGCAAGGGCAAGATATTTGGGTAAATGTCTCCATTTTATCCTTCATTTTTTTTATTATCGCTATTCCTTGTCTTTACATCTGGGCCTTAGCTGGCAGGTTAAGCAACCGATTATTTTCAAAACCAAAGCATATGAATATTTCTAATAAAATGATGTCCATACTTCTCCTAATTTCAGTATGGGGAAATATTTAAAACTCTTAAATTACATTATTGTATAAGGCTGTTTGAAAGTTATTATTCAGCTATGTAATTTACTGTTATTCAAACTATTGGTCGTCTTGCTCATCTTCGGACAGCTCCATGGTCGAGAGTGAGATATGTTCTGGATTGAGTAATGGCAAAGCTTTAGTTTCGAATTCACTCAGCACACGCTGTCGCTTATTAGCGGTTAATTTAATTCTGGTTTGCTTCAAACTAGACTTTGCAAGTAAGCCAGGATTCGCAAAAGTATCTGGGAAATAATCCAAACCAATACAATACTCATAAGCAGCTGTGAGTTCAGATAGTACTTTTCCAGCTTGAACTTGGGCTCCACGATCAATAATTCCCTTAATCAGACTCACTACATCTTTACGTGTGATTTCTACCGCAGCTTTTTCACCAATAGAACTTACCACATCAACATATAAGGTATGTCTAGCTTCAATTTGTCCTTTGATTGCTCTACTGCCTTTAACTATTTTCTTTTTCTTACTTTTTTCATCAAAAAGATGCTTATCTTCAATTACATTCTCTAAATATAAATCAACAACATTTTTGACAGACAACACCTCCGATGTAACCACTTGTCGTATCTTTTCTTTAACTTTAGAGTTTTTTCGTTGCGTAATTGGACATACACCCTGCGCACGCAATAATTTTAACTTTTGAAGCTCTACCCTAGCCTCAGCCAAAGATAGTGCTGGATAATGACCAAGAGTGATCGTTTTAAGCGAATTATCTATAGGGTACGATATTTATATTTAAAACTTTTAACCCCCTGTCTTACCACAGCTTACCCTCAAACCTGAATGTTCACCCACATCGGTTTTATCTTTATCACCCACTTTCATGTTGTCAATTGCGCGCGCAGATAAAGCAACTTTTTTAGTTTCAACCTTTTCCAACATTTCATTTATCTTTTGTTCATTGACCTGAATTTGCTACCATAGCCACTTGAGTCGGTAGAGAAATCACTCGCTCACTCCTCCAAGATCTTTTACATGTTTATAGATGGTCTTTTTTCTACTTATAATAGAATCTACAAAGCATCATTTTTGTAGATTCTAAAATTTAACCTATATTTTATACTATTGAAACTTAAGGATTTCATATACATGAGCTTGCAAGACATCATAGCCAATATTGATTCACATACCCCTATGATGCAACAGTACTTAAAAGTCAAAATGCAGCATCCTCATGCCTTAATGTTTTATCGTATGGGCGATTTCTACGAACTTTTTTTTGATGATGCACATAAAGCAGCCAAACTGCTCGGCATTACGCTTACCCACCGTGGTAAAACCAATGGCAATCCAATCCCAATGGCTGGCGTGCCCTTTCATGCCGCAGAAGGTTATCTCGCACGTCTAGTCAAAAAAGGCGAAACTGTCGTAATTTGCGAGCAAATTGGTGAAGTTACAGGTAAAGCCCCTGTTGAACGTGGTGTTGTGCGTATTCTCACCCCTGGTACGCTTACAGATGATGCCTTACTCAATAGTCATCAATCTTCTAATTTAGTCGCACTGTGCTTACAACAAAACCAAATTGGTATTGCCCTACTTGACTTAAGTGCAGGCATTTTCAAAGTTCAACAACAAGATTTCAAGCTAGAACAATTGAGCATCGAACTGGCACGTCTTATGCCAAGTGAAATTCTGGTCGATGAAGATATTGTGGACCCCAATATTTTAGAACACGTTAAAAAACAACTCGACTGTCCTGTAACTAAGCGTCCCAATGTTGACTTTAATTTAAATAATGCACAAAAAACCTTATGTGATCAGCTTGGCGTTTCAACACTTTCTGGTTTTGGGATTGATCATCTACCTTTGGCAAAAGCTGCTGCTGCCGCGCTGATTCATTATGCCAAAGACACGCAAAAAACCGCATTACCGCATATCCGCAGTATTCAGCTAGAACAAAGCAGCGACTTTATAGCGCTCGACCCTGTAACACGCCGCAACTTAGAAATTGTGGATCCGTTATTCGAACATGGGACGTCATTATTTCAACTCATCAATGACTGCCAGACCGCTATGGGAAGTCGGTTATTAAGCCGTACCCTCATGCAACCGCTGCGGGATACTGCTCTACTTGATGCACGTCTTGACGCCATTCAGGCTTTTATTGATGGCTATCATGAATCTCCTATTCGCTTAGTCCTGAAAGAAATTGGTGATATTGAACGCGTGCTAAGCCGTGTGGCTCTTGGCAGTGCTCGTCCACGTGACCTAGTACAATTACGCCAAGCGAGCGCTCAACTTCCATTTTTACGCCATGCCTTAAACCCAATTGTTGTCAGCCAACAATCTAAACTGGTTCAACAATTAAATGAGGAATTAGGTGATTTTAATGGTTTATACCAGCGCCTCCTTGCCGCAATCGTAGAAAATCCACCTGTACTGTTACGTGATGGCAATGTTATAGCGGAAGGTTTTGACAGTGAACTGGATGAATTACGCAAAATTCGTGACCATGCTGGGCAGTTCCTGATCGATCTAGAAATTAAAGAACGTGAACAATCTGGGATTCCTACCCTAAAAATTGGCTATAATCGTGTCAGTGGCTATTACATCGAACTGACGCGTGCTCAGGCCGAACAGGCACCCGAACACTATATTCGTCGTCAAACCCTCAAAAATGCCGAACGCTATATCACACCAGAATTGAAAAGTTTTGAAGATAAAGTGTTATCCAGTGAATCTCGTGCATTAGCACGCGAGAAAATGCTGTTCGAAATGCTATTGGAAGAGCTACGTCAAGATATTGCAAATTTACAAGTCATGAGTGCCGCCATCGCTCAAATTGATTTACTCAGTAACTTTGCACATCAAGCCCGTTTAAGAAACTGGTCTCGACCCGAATTTAGCCCAGAAACTGGCATCAAGATTATGGCAGGTCGTCATCCCGTGGTAGAGGCATTAAATAAAACTGCATTTACCCCAAATGACACACATTTGGATTATGCACATCGCATGGCGATTATTACGGGTCCAAATATGGGCGGTAAATCGACCTTTATGCGTCAAACCGCGCTCATTAGTTTACTGGCTTATTGTGGTAGTTTTGTCCCTGCACAATCAGCCATATTAGGTCCAATTGACCGTATTTTTACCCGTATTGGTTCTGCCGATGATTTATCAACAGGCAAATCGACCTTTATGGTGGAGATGACCGAAACTTCGCAAATTCTGCATCATGCCACCAACCAATCCTTGGTGCTCATGGATGAAGTGGGTCGTGGAACCAGTACCTATGACGGTTTATCACTGGCTTGGGCTTGTGTTTTAGACCTGAGTAAACGCGTGAAATGTCTATGTCTGTTTGCCACCCATTATTTTGAACTGACTGAACTGAGTAAAGAATCGGGTATTTACAATTATCATGTCAGTGCCAAAGAACTGAATGGCAATTTGATTTTGCTGCATAAAGTACAACAAGGTCCTGCCAGTCAGAGTCATGGTCTACAAGTCGCAAAATTAGCGGGTATTCCTGCCAATGTGATTAAAGAAGCACAAAACCGTTTAAAAATTTTAGAACGCCAACAGCAACAGCATGTCAATACGGCGGTGCAACGTGATTTATTTGCACCTGCCGTGCAAGCGGAGCCTAATATTATTGAACGTGTGGTTGAAGTGGAAAAAGTATCTCCTGCTCTGGAAATTTTAAAAGCGTTAGATGTCGACAACCTAACCCCACGTGAAGCTTTACAGCATTTGTATCAACTGAAAGAACAATTAGAAAGTTAAGCTTTAAAAAAAGGTCGGTTGAATATCACCGACCTTTTCATTTTGAGCATCACTTCACTCATCGAGATTGATCAAGTTTCCATGCTAAATTTTGCTGTACAGCGGGCCATTCATTTTTCAAAATACTGTATACATAGGTATCACGTAAAATATCATCCTGTACTATTTGATGGCTTCTTAACACGCCATCTAATTTCGCCCCTAAGCGTTCAATTGCAGCACGACTTTTCAAATTAAAGGACGATGTTCTAAACTCAACAGCAATACAGTTTAATACGTCAAATGCATGCGTAAGCAGTAATTGCTTCGCCTCTGTATTCACAGCACTCCGCTGCACAGACTGTCGATACCAAGTTGAACCAATTTCCACACGACGATGTTCAGCAACCACGTTCATATAACTGGTCATGCCAAGGATCTGACCACTAGACTGTTCAATCACCACAAAGGGCAACATACTTCCCTTGTACTGCAATTCAAGTCGTCTTTGTATTTCATTATGCATAAGTTCAGGCTGAGGAATAAAGGTATACCAAAGCTTCCAGAGTTCACCATCACACACAGCGTCTCTCAGTGCTAACTCATGCTCTAAACTTAAGGGTTCCAATTTAATGTTTTTACCCACTAGGGTGACTGGCTTTAACCACGGCATGTTTCATCTACCTCTAAAGCTAATTTCTTAGATGCTGCCATCTTATGCATTGCTTCACTTATCTCCTGCTTGCCTGTATCAGATAATGCATTTGCGACGCCAACTATATCTCGATGCTCTTTGTTCTGCCCCAATTTGGATTTGCCCTGAATTTTGGTAATTTCAATCTCTATCCCCACAATGGCTTTTAACATTGGCTCGATATAACTTTTTGGCGCATCCGACATTTTCCATGGTTCAGCTTGCTTGGCTTCATGGGTACGGGTTAAACGTGCCACCACTCCACGTACATAACGCTCATCATCACGTATTTTGACCTTGCCATGCGCATGAATCACTCGATAATTCCAAGTCGGTACTTGCTGGTGATGCTCTTGTTTACTCGGATACCATTGTGGCGAAATATAGGCATCACCTGCTCGAAACACCACCAACACTTCATCACCATCTTGAACATCTTGCCAAACTGGATTTTTCCTTGCTACATGTGCATGCAGTACACCCAATTCAGTCACCTCAGTATCAAGTTCAAAAGGCAGATGATTCGCATCTAAACCACATTGCCCATGCGTCAGCAAAATTCCTAAAGGATATTGTTGTATAAGTTCATGCATGATTTCTATGTCGGTTTCTTCAAATTCTGCGGGGACGTACATGGTCGATGGCTCCTATTATGTTCCTAATCTCAGTCTGTATTTCCTGTTGTAAATTGTCAGTTTTAATTGGATTATAAAAAAGAACCAGTTTATCTAAATTTTAGTAGACCAGAATTATGGCAAGAATGACAAAAGTCATAGACCTTCCCTCTATGACAAAACTAAACAAGGCCAATGGGCAAATCAGTACTCAACTCATTCATATTTTTAGAGCAGCCGTTCAACAGGGTGATTTACAATCTGGTGATGCTTTACCCTCTTCTCGTGAGCTAGCACAAACATTAAATGTTGCACGAGGTACCGTGATTGAAGCTTATGAGCAACTTATCGCAGAAGGTGTATTTGAATCTCATGCCCGAAAAGGGACTTTTATTTCACAAACTTTAAATCATTCGACTACAGAGACGTTAAAAAGAGAAAAACAAGAAACCGACATCGCGCTTACATCAGCCGCACAAGCATTTGCAGAAATACTTAAAGAATTTAAACCTTTACCCCATCGACCTTTTGCCGTTTCTGTGCCCACAGGTCGTACTCAACCGAATGACATGTGGCGAAAGTATGGCAATCAATACCGTGCTCGAGGCATTGCAGCACCCTCAGGTTATGATGATCCGCAAGGTATATTGTCTTTACGCCTTGCTATTGCCGATTATGTTCGGCGCTCGCGTTCTGTGCATTGTGATCCTGAACAAGTTGTAATTACTAGCGGAATCCAACAAGCACTTTATATTTGCAGTCAAATTTTATTCGATGCCAATGATACCGTTTGGGTTGAAGATCCTGCTTATCGCGGAACGACAGCCATACTTGAGCATTCATTACATCATTTAAAAATCATACGTGTACCTGTAGATGAAGAAGGCATTCAGGTCAATACAGGTCGTACACTTGCGGAAAATGCCCGTGCTGCATTTGTCACTCCTTCGCATCAATACCCGATCGGTATGCCCATGAGCTTAGCGAGACGAACTGCATTACTCGCATGGGCAAAACAACAGAATGCTTGGATAATCGAAGATGATTACGACAGCGAACTTCGCTACAGCGGTCTACCATTTCCTGCACTACAAGGCCTGGCATCGGATCAGGTTATATATTTAGGTACGTTCAGCAAAGTCCTGTTTCCATCATTACGTTTAGGTTATGCCATTCTGCCAAAAAAACTGGTTGCCCCGTTTTGTGGGCTAAGAGCATTGATTGACCGCCATCCACCTTCAGCCGATCAACACGTATTGGCAGCCTTTATTCAAGAAGGTCATTTAGAGCAACATATTCGACGGATACGGAAAGTTTATGCTGAAAATCGTCTGCAATTAATCAATATGGTAGAACACCACATTCCCAAACACCTTGGTTTTTTACAATCGGGCGATCAAGGTATGCATATGTTGCTATGGTTAGCGGATCATTTAGATGACCGCGCTATTGCCCAATCAGCACTTGAGGCAGGGATATCCATTAAAGCCGTTTCACCTACTTATTCAAATCAAACGAAACGTTCTGGACTTATTCTCGGATTGGGAGACTTTGATATTCAACAAATGGAGCAAGCCATAACTAAGCTTGCAAAAATCATTCACCACCATAACACCTTAAGAAACTGAAATTGACTCCATTAAATCAGATCACAGGTTGAGCACTATAGACATTCTTAAATTAAATAAGAGGTTTTATTAGAATGAATTACTATTTTTCATGACATATCGAGGCATTTCTAAACAACAAATAAAAGATTCACTCATTCAGAAATGAAATCATGGCTCTATTTACACCTCGAAGATGTACTTAAATTTGACGAATCTTTTTATAGCGAACCATGTTAGTCAGTGGTTTTGGATACAATACAAAGTTGAAGCTCTACGGAGTATCTAGTGAAATACAATCATTCATAAATACTCCGTAACGCCATAATTATTAGAAGTTATAATTTCTATCATTACCTAGTTTTGAAAATTGTGCTTCCATATCGTTAAATGCATCAGTAAAGCCATCCAGTGAAATTTTATTCTCAATCAGTTGTTTTTTATTATTCTGGAATCGTGTGAAAGCATAATTCCCACCTTTAAATTGTTTAATCAGTTCGGAACCATTTCTAAATAATCCTTCACGCTCTTGGAGGATGTCTTGGTTATCTATATGAATAAAAGCTGGATTATCTTTTAAATGCTTTTCACCAATATTAACAATATATTGATGATTAACATGCAAAATAGAAATAGGTCCTTTACTCATAACACAGGCTTTCGTGTCTTCAAATACTTTGTATTGACATTTTATTTTCCAGCTAGCGCGGCCGAGCAATTTATTCTCTATTAAGTCAATGTCGGCATTATTGTTTAATTTAGCATTAACTTTTAAAATTAAAGAAGAAATTTGATCTTCAGATGCATAGGTATTGTTAGTAATAACTGAAGTTAGGATAAAAAAGGATAAAAAAAAAATTTACGCATAATGAAATCCCCAATATTTTAAAAAAGCTATAATAATCAACATTTTTTTGATATCTATTGCTGAATGTATCATTTTTATGAAATAAGTGTGTTTTTTTACAAATTAATTGAAATATGTTGGCTGTTACTCGTTTTTTTACTCAAACTGCCCTCAAGTTATAGAGGAATGAGATTCTACTCACTCATCCGTATAGCCATGAAAATCTTAGTGGATACCGAATTACAAAAAATTTTAGACCAATACAAACATCATATTTTAAGTCGGTTCATGATTCACCGAGCACCACAAAGTGAAGGACAAACTTTAACAATTAAGAAGCAACATTGAACCCAAATGGATAGTCAAAATTTATCACAGCAGTTTCTAACTGCTGTCAAAAAGTCGAATGCTGAGCCAGATTTAAAGAGCCTATAAATTCCTACTTTCCATGAGGTTCGAGCGCTTTCGATATTTATATAAAAGAAAGCTGGCAAGTCTGCATCGCAATTTAGGGGTCATACCACAGGAAAATGCCTGAAGTTTATGCATCTAGGCACAAAATTTCCTGAAATGATGTTCATATCGGAATTATACTTCCGCTTACAGATGTGATGTAAGTTACACCTGCAAAATTCTATTTTAAATCATTGTCTTATATGATTTCTTAATGCTGTATTTTTTCTATAAATTGGGTGTAAAAATAGGGTTAAAAGTTAATAAATTTCATCAATATAGCCTTATGTCACGCATTTAAATAACAAATATCAATAAAAGCAATTGTTAGTTATCCTCATTTTTGCCTAAAATACTGCATGAGTAATTAAAACCATATTTTTAGGTAGCTGTCGCCATGACCTTTGTTGTCACTGAAAACTGTATTAAATGTAAATATCAAGACTGTGTAGAAGTTTGCCCTGTTGACTGTTTCTACGAAGGTCCTAACTTCTTGGTGATTAACCCAGACGAATGTATTGACTGTGCACTGTGCGAACCAGAATGCCCTGCAAATGCAATTTTCTCTGAGGATGAACTGCCAGAGGGTCAAGAAGTATTTATCGAACTGAATGCAGAACTTGCGCAAAAATGGCCAAACATTACTCAAATTGGTGACCAACCTGCTGACCGTGAAGAATGGAATGGTAAAGCAGACAAGTTACAATATCTTGAAAAATAAGCCATTAAAAAAAGATCAGCAGTTGCTGATCTTTTTTTTATACCAAAAACACACATTTGATTGCAAAATTTCCAAATTTATATAACCCTTTTCGATTAAAATAAGCAGCTATATTTCTAAGCATTTGATTTTCATACATGAAGCATTTTTTCAAGGGTGTGCTCAGCTTGAGTATAATCCCTTTGGTTATGATCGGATGTAGTTCATCTCCTTATAAATCCGGGCAAGGCACACCTCATGGAAAACGTATTTTTATTCCGCAAGAACGTGTAATTATTGAACGCCCAATTCCCCCTAAAATTATTCCGTATACCTACAACAGTTGGGTCGCTGCCAGTGATAACTTACGACGCGTACGTGAATATGAAGTTTTCCTAGAAAAAAATAACGTTGGTAATATTATTCCAACTTTTGAGTTATTACGTACTGCCCGCGACTGGCAAAAATGTGGACGCTCTCAATACATGATTCCGACACGTGAATTATGGGCCAATCAGGTGCCGACATTAAAAGTTTTTAAATATCTTGTAGCATCGAAAGTATTAACTGACTTTGAAGTCACGTCCGTTTACCGCGACTTAACGCTAAACCAATGTGCGGGTGGTGCAAGCTCTTCACGCCACTTGTTTAATTCAGCCATCGACTTTCGTATTGGCCCTGAATATCCACAACCAGAAGATTACGCTTTTATTGAAAATACCAAATTTAAGCTGTGTCAGTTCTGGGAACAATACGGTCAAAGTCTGAATATGGGCTTAGGCTTGTATGCTTCTGGACAAATTCATATTGATACTCAAGGCTACCGTACTTGGGGTCCAGATTTAAGTCGTTCCTCATCTATGTGTAATTACTAACCCCCAATCCCACTACAGAGGTCTACGTACCTCTGTTTTTTTATTTTCAGTGATTAATATTCAGAGAGAATTGAACTCTGTCTAGAAATGTTTAAAATGCACTGATTCGATATTTAGGCGCTAAGATTATGCAAGAAATGTGGTCAGAGATTGATAATTTTATCGATACACATTTAATTCCTGAAGACCCAATTCTGTTACAAACACTTGAAAATACGGCTCAAAAAGGTTTTCCGGATCATCTAGCTGTCGCTCCGAATCAAGGCATGCTGTTACAAATGCTCATTCAAATGAATCAATGTAAACGTGTCCTTGAACTCGGCACTTTTGCTGCATACAGCACCATGTGGTTAGCCCGCGCACTGCCTGAAGATGGTTATATTCTTACCATTGAAGGACGTGATACACATGCCGCACTGGGTCAAGAAAACATTGACTGCGCCAATTTACCACAAACCATTGAACTGAAAGTCGGACGTGCAGCAGACGTACTTAAAGCCCTGCCCGCTGATTTTGAACCTTTTGATTTTATTTTTATTGATGCCGACAAACAAAGCTATCCAGAATACTTGGAACTCAGTTTAGACTTGTCTCACTCAGGAACCATTATTGTGTTAGATAATGTGATTCGTGCTGGTGATATCGTGAATCCTGACAATCACAAGCCAAGTATTGAAGGTATTCGTGAAACTTTTGCACGCTTGCAAAACCACCCAAGATTATTATCTTGTACAGCACTACAGACGGTCGGTAGCAAAGGGCATGATGGTTTTGCAATTGCGATTGTAAAATAGCGAACAAAGCACAAAAAACACTCTATTGCATTTTTATTTTAAAATACAAGTATTTATAAACATTGTCCATATAGTTATCCACATATAATGCGGATAACTATAAATCTGCGTCATCCATTCTAAATTCTTTATTTTGCAACCAAGAGTGGAACTGTTGAATTTCTAAATATTGTGGTGGTAATACTTCCTAAAAAGAATTGGTGAATTTTACTGTGGCTAAATGCCCCCATGACCACTAATTTAATATCATGTTCTCGCTGATATTCCAAGATGTTTTCGGAAACATCACCATAACGGTATTCGACCACGACATCTAAACCCGCATCTCTTAAGAACTGTGATGGTTCATTTAAAATTTCAGGATGATCTCCGACGTAAAGCAAATGACATTGCAATAGACGCAGTAAATCACTTTGCGCAATTCGGTGCATCATCTTGATACAGGTCGGTGAATATTCATAGGCAAAAATAAACCGTGTAGGTGGAACAAATTTTTCACCCACTGTCAGTACCGTACTGTTGACGCCACGAATAAAGTTTTCAACATTGCCACCAATCGGTTTGTTACGCTCAGCAGAGCGCTCACCCACCCGACCAATGACTGCAATATCATCTTCTTTGAGCACATGAAAACTTTGTTCTAGAAAGTCACCTTTCTCCTGAATATGCGTTGCATCTAGGCCATATTTTTCTTTCACCATCTCAGAAATATGATTGAGTAGGTTATTACTATAATCTAGTGCTAATTGACTTTGTTTTTGTTCAAGTTCTGCCAGCTCTTTCAGTAACATTGCATTACTTTCAAAACCGATTACCCCGCTAATTTCACCTAAATGGTAACTGGCGGGGTAGTAATCTAGCACTTGTAATAACACGAGTTCGCGTTGTGTTTGCTTTGCAATCCAAGCCGCTGCTTCTGCGACAGCATTGATGCAGGGAGAAGAATCTATACACGCTATTACCCGTTTCATTGTTCGCCTCTCAATTAGTCTCTGGGGACTATAGGTCTAGTTGTTGTCTCTAAACTTAGCACATCTATTCATGAGTTGGCATCTTTTGTGTAACCGAGAGTGATGAAAAATATACAATTATTCTATTCACGGTAACGAATAAAGCGTGCTGGGTTACCTGCCACAATTTCTTTTTCACTCACATCTTTGGTGACCACACTTTGCATACCAACAATAGCATGATCTCCTATTTTCACCCCGTCCTTGACGCCCACATGTGCACCTAACCAGACATCACGCCCAATTTCAATTCCTTGTGAACGCACAGGTTGCTGGTAAATAGGTTGGTCTAGCTGCATCCCATGATCAAAAGCATATAAATGACTATAAGCAGCTATGCGTACTTGATCATGTAATTTAATCCCAACTCGCCCACCATCCAAAATACAATGGTGATTGATTGCGACTTCATTGCCAATGTCAAGTGGTCCATGCAAAGTACAATCCGCTGCAATAAAGCAATTGTCTCCAATTTTGATGGTCCGTCCACGCTCCGCAAAAATATGCGCCAAGGGCGAAATAAAGCAGTTCTCTCCAATCTCAACCGTTTCCATTTCTCTTAAATATTGTTGATATTCATTTTGCCATTGCTCCGCCCATGCGCGATGCTTCGGCTTTAAAGTCCAGTAAAGCCAAGGCATATAATTGAGTCGGTGTTTATGCTGTTCACGATATTTAAGTAAAGGATCTTGTTCAGTCATGTTGCTCTTCCACTAACTTGAGTTGTTCACGACCACGTGTAACATCACGAATCTTATCGGCTAATTCTGGAATTTGATGGACTTGCAACTGTAACTCGACAACAACACCATCTGCTGTGTATTGCTCTTGAAAGTCAATTCCCTGATGTTGCATTTCATATTGAAAGATCGACCACTCCGAAAACTGACAACTAAAATGTGCCATTTTCTTTTCAATTAATTCAATTTTCTCTGCTAAAAGTAAACATTGTCCTGCACTGCCACCATAAGCACGTACCAAACCGCCTGTACCCAACTTTACCCCGCCATACCAACGGTTCACGAGCACCAGTACATTAGTAAGCTCATTCCCTTCTATGGTTGCCAGTATAGGGCGCCCAGCCGTGCCAGAGGGCTCACCATCATCATTAAACCGAACCTGATGTCCAATCTTCCATGCCCAACATTGATGGGTCGTGGTGATATCTTTGTTTTCTTCGAGAAAACTTTTTACCGCAGCCTCATTTTCTACTGGAACTGCAATGGCTTGAAAACGACTTTTCTTTATTTCTTCTTCATAACTGACTTGGGCTGCAATAGTGAAAGACATATTCAAAAATAACTAACAGGAATAGAATAATTGTAACGTGTTTCCATCAGCAACTTAAACCAAAGGGAATAAAAAACCCCCATAGTTCTGGAGGTTAGTTTTGAAATACATCTATCTCTGGTATTTTAGACAGTAAAATCTTCGCCCAAATATACCTGACGCACTGTTTCATTTTCTAAAATTTCTTGTGGTGTCCCTTCAGCGATGACTGCACCCTCACTGACAATATACGCACGCTCACAAATCGCCAATGTTTCACGCACGTTATGATCCGTAATTAATACTCCAATGCCACGATCTTTGAGGGTACGGATAATGTCTTTAATGTCATTTACAGAAATTGGATCGACCCCTGCAAATGGTTCATCTAACAACATAAATTTAGGATCTGCGGCTAAAGCACGTGCGATTTCAGCACGACGGCGCTCACCACCCGAAACGCTCATACCCAATGAATCTTTAATATGGGTAATTTTAAAATCTGCCAATAGCTCAGTCAAACGCTGTTGACGCTGCTGTTTACTCAGATCTTTGCGAGTTTCTAAAATTGCCATAATATTTTCAGAAATCGTCAATTTTCTAAAAATAGAGGCTTCTTGTGGTAAATAACCAATTCCTTTACGCGCACGTTCATGCATAGCAAGGTCGGACATATCCAAATCATCCAGATGGATCTCGCCTTTGTCCATACGCACCAGTCCAACCACCATATAGAAACTGGTTGTTTTACCGGCGCCATTCGGACCTAGTAAACCGACAATCTGTCCACTGTGCATACTAAAGGAAACATCTTTTACCACCCAACGCTTACTATAGTTCTTTGCAAGATGTTTAATACAAAGTTTTTGTGTCGCAGTCTCAACCTGATCCATTAATCACGCGCTCCTGGGAAGGATTTAGCACTTGAAGGTGGAATAACAATTTGCACACGACCAGACGATGAACCCGTGCTGTTTGGTGTTCCCGTCGCTTCAATATCGCCTTTGTTCATACTATATTTTAAAGTATTACCACGGATACTTGCACCATTTTGCTCCAGCATTGCACCGCCTGACATGGTAATAATACCTGTGTCAGCGTTATAAACAATTTTCTGCGCTTGACCTTTTGCTAGGCCTTTATTGGCATCTAATTGCTGCTGAAAACGTGCAGGTCCACCGGTTGCTGTGATTGTACTGATCTCTTTTTTCTGATTCAGATTGGCAACAATCGAGTTAGCCTGTAAACGCATGGTGCCTTGTTCAATGATGACATTACCAGAGTACGTTGTTACCCCTGTTTTTTCATTAAAGGTCGCACGGTCTGCCACCAAAGAAATTGGCTGATTACGATCCGAAGGAATTGCAAAAGCAGAAGATGCTGCAATAATTCCGATACTGAGTACAACTGCTTTTTTAAGGAAAGCTTTATAAGCTTGAAACTTAAGATTTTGGTTCATACTTTCCTCGAATATTAAAAAATTCGTATTGACCATCATTTAAATTGGCTTTCAATCCCTGACTAACAAACTCTGCTTGTGGAGATTGCACAGTCACTTGACGGTTTGTTTCTATTACACGGGTTTGCGGGAATGCCGTAAGCTCATCAGTTAAAAACTGCATTTTCCCCTGCCCTCGATCTAACAACTTGATAGCAACAACCTGTTGAGACAAAACAACTTTTTTGTTGTCTTCATAACCGTTGGCTTGCTTAGCAAAAAAAGTCGCATTTACAGCGCCATCTTTATACATTGAAGCATTCAAGTTCTCGAGTTTAGTGGTTTGCTTTTGCATATCCTGTTCAAGTCGATCAATTTGAGCACGAATATATAAATTCCCAGCATCATCGGTTTGGGTTAGATTAATTTTTTCTGCTGAATAGGTCATACTCCGTGCAGATTCAGTTTCTAATTTATTCCCTTTACCACTGTAATAGTAATAACCACCACTTACAGCAGCAATTGCAATCGCCGTGATATATAAAACTTTGGTATCCATAAGTGTGGTTCTTCACTAAAAACAATTATGTACGTATATAAGCATTAATGCGGGATTGTAATAAATTTTTCAAGTAGCTCTTGGTAAGTCCCTTTCGCCATCAGCAGCATGTCGCAAACTTCACGTACTGCACCACGACCACCCATCGCTTGTGTGACTAAATCAGCACGACGACGTACTTCAACATGACCATTCGGCACCGTCACTTTCATCCCTGCGATAGCAAAGGCTGAAAGATCAGGCCAGTCATCACCCATATATAAACAATCATCTGGTGAAAGATTAAGCTGAGCACACGCTTCACGCAAAGCTACGCCTTTATCTTCACGCCCTTGAAAAACCAAGTCGACGCCTAAATCTGACATGCGTTTTTCAACAATATTACTTTTACGACCTGTAATAATAATGACTTTAATACCTGATTTTTGCACCAGCTTCATGCCTAAACCATCACGAATATCAAAGGATTTAATTTCATCCCCTGTATTGGTTAATGTCACAAAACCATCACTTAAAATACCATCGACATCTAATACGAGCGCTTGAATATGACGTGCTTGTTCTAATAAAACATAAGATGCCATGGATTAATTTACCCCTGCTTGAATTAAGTCATGCATGCTAATCACACCAATGACTTTATTGGCATCATCAACAACTACAAATTGATTGATTTTTTTGTCACGTAATTTTTCTAAAGCCTTTACCGCACGTGCTTCTTGAGAAATGGTTGCAGGGTTTTGAATCATCACTTCTGAAACTGGCAAGTTCACATCAAAACCTTGCTGCTTATCGATTAAACGGCGCAAATCACCATCGGTGAAAATTCCCAATAAACGATCTTCGCTATCTACAACCGTGGTTAAACCCAAACGCTTATTTGAAATTTCATACAGAACTTTATTCATTGGGGTTTCAGGTGCAACTTTCGGCAGGTCTGCACCAGTATGCATTAGGTTTTTTACATGTAATAACAAACGCTTACCTAAAGCTCCAGCGGGGTGCGAACGTGCAAAATCATCCGCAGTAAAACCACGTGCATCTAATAAAGCCACTGCCAATGCATCACCCAAAGCCAATGTCGCAGTGGTACTTGAGGTTGGAGCAAGACCTAATGGGCAAGCCTCTTGAATATTGCCTAAAGTAAGGGCGACATCGGCATTTTGTGGCATTGGGCCTGTATCATCAGCACTGATGGTAATTAAAGGGACTTCCAAGTGCTTAATTAACGGCATCAACATCATAATTTCATCACTCTTACCCGAGTTTGAAATTGCAATGAGTACATCACCACGAACTAACATGCCTAAATCGCCATGTCCTGCTTCGCCAGGATGCATGAAGAATGAAGGTGTGCCTGTAGAAGCAAATGTAGCCGCCATTTTACGACCAATATGCCCTGATTTACCCATGCCTGTTACCACTAAGCGCCCTTTGCACTGCAAGATAATTTCGCAGGCATAACTGAAACGCTCATCTATTTGCGTTGCTAATACACCTAAAGCTTGTTCTTCAATGCGCAAAGTTTCTAGTGCGGCTTTCTGAAAATCGATTGGATTCGGCATGGCTTGTAAATTCAACGTTGGCAACCTTAAACTCGATAAGAGTTGATTTCAGGGCAATTCATCATTATTTAAATAATGATCAACCCCAGTCTCAAGTAAAAAATAATTTTCGCAATTTTATCATATCTATGCAAATGCAACGTTTCTAAATGTATAACTTTTCACTTGCTTATAAAAATAACGTATAAAACTTTGTGAATCATGGACCTTACGTTATCATGAGAAATCTTTTTGTTATCGCAATATGTAAGCCCTATGCAGCCTTTTGTTCTTTACAATTCAGAGCAACGTAAAAAAGTAGAATTTGTACCACGTAAAGAAGGTCATATCGATATGTATGTCTGCGGCATGACCGTGTACGACTACTGTCATATCGGACACGCACGTGTGATGGTTGCATTCGACTATATTATTCGTTTTTTACGTAGTCAGGGCTGGAACGTCAAATACGTTCGTAACATTACGGATATTGATGACAAAATTATTAAACGCGCCAATGAAAATGGCGAAACGATTACTGCACTCACCGATCGCTTTATTCAAGCCATGAATGAAGATGCGGAAAATTTAGGCTGCTTACACCCTGATGAAGCACCACGCGCGACAGAATATATTGACCAAATGCAAAGCATGATTGGCAATTTGGTCGACAAAGGTACTGCCTACCCTGCAAACAATGGCGATGTATATTTCCAAGTAGAAAAATTTGCCAAATATGGTCGCCTTTCAGGTCGTAAACTGGAAGATATGCAAGCAGGTGCATCGGACCGTGTTGATGTGGAAGTTGAGAAAAAACATCCTTTTGACTTCGTACTTTGGAAACATGCCAAAGAAAATGAGCCTGCTTGGGCTTCGCCTTGGGGCAATGGCCGTCCAGGTTGGCATATTGAATGTTCTGCGATGTCGACCTGCTGCCTAGGCAACCATTTTGACATTCATGGTGGTGGTTCAGACCTCATGTTCCCACATCATGAAAATGAAATTGCCCAAAGTGAAGCATCTACAGATGAACAATATGTGAATTATTGGATGCATGTGGGCTTTATTAATGTTGATGGCGAAAAAATGTCTAAATCATTAGGCAATTTCTTTACCATTCGCGATGTAATGGACAAATTCCATCCTGAAGTGATTCGTTACTTTATTGTGTCTTCACATTATCGTAGCCCAGTGAACTTCTCGGATGTTGCGTTAAAAGAAGCCAAAACTACATTAAGCCGCTTCTATCATTCATTTAAAGCCTATCAACAAGTCTATGGCACCAATGTGGTTGAACACTTAGATGACAACCTAGTTGAACGTTTTAATGCTGCAATGCGTGATGACTTTAATACCGCCGAAGCAATTGCTGTGTTGTTTGAAATTAACAAAGAGCTCAATCGTTCGGTTAAAGAAGAAAATGCTGAACAAGCTGCTGTTTACTATTCCACTTTACGCCATTTGACCAATATTCTTGGCATCGTACAGCATGATGTTGAAGACTTTTTAAAATCTGATATTGGACAAGAAGTTCTGGGTTTATCTGAAGCGGACATTGAAGACCTTATTCAACAACGTCAAGATGCAAAGAAAGCTAAGGACTTCGCAAAAGCCGATAGCATTCGTCAATCACTATTGGATCAGGGTGTGGTTTTAGAAGATACACGCCAAGGTACGGTTTGGCGACGTGCTGATTAATTCAGCAATTGCATTATAGAGAGTTGACAGTCAAATTAAACTCTCTATAATGCACATCCATATTGCGGGAATAGCTCAGTTGGTAGAGCACAACCTTGCCAAGGTTGGGGTCGCGAGTTCGAGTCTCGTTTCCCGCTCCAAAATTTAAAAGGCGCTTATCAAAAGATAAGCGCCTTTTTCTATTGATTGTGTATAAGCTTATTTTTATAAAAATGTCTTAAACTTTAAATATAACATCACAAAGTACGAATAGTTGTAACGCACAACGCCCAAATCAAATGACCATTTCAAATTAAACGTTTTTAAGCACTATTCAATCCCATTGACATCGCACCCTTTTCTCAACGGACAAGGTTTACCACCCAGCAAATTTTCAAGCATGTTTTGCATATGTTGCAATTGCATTATCTTCTCCTGAATCATCGCTAATTTTTCTTGCAAAATTAGCTGAAATTGCTCAGCGGGAATCTCATTTTCCCCCACAATATTAATAATTTGTTTTATTTCAGCAAGTGTAAAACCAAGGTTTTTAGCGGTCAGGATTAGTTTTAATTGTTGTAGTGTCTGTTCAGGATAATCCTTGTAGCCATTATTGCGTACCAAAGGCTGAATCAATGCCATCTTTTCATAGAAACGAATCGTATCGCGACTTAGATTCATCTGTTGTGATAGCTCTCCGATTAACATATAAAACTTCCTTTTATATTTTTAAAAATTCTTGACCATTGACTATACTCCACAGTTTAGCTTAAGCAATAACAATTAAACGAGTTTAATTTTATGCTTACGCCATCTCAAACTGCACTTGTGGTCGGTGCAACCGGATTTATCGGAAAATTCCTTATCGCACAATTACTTCGCGATAATACAAGAGTATTTGCTATCTGCCGCAATATCGATGAACAAGAACC
Organism: Acinetobacter sp. ANC 4173; assembly: GCF_004331255.1. Lineage (GTDB taxonomy): Bacteria > Pseudomonadota > Gammaproteobacteria > Pseudomonadales > Moraxellaceae > Acinetobacter. The sequence continues at coordinate 165,759 of NZ_SJOF01000002.1, forward strand.
TCAATTGCGTCGTTGGCTGACACAGCAAAACATCAATCATCAACAGCTGCGTTTTATTCAGGGCGATATTACTCAGCCCGATTTAGGGTTATCGCCTGAAGATTGGAAAATGTTGAAAGAAGTGAATTACCTATACAATACGAGTGCATTATTCAAATGGCATCTGTCTATGCAGCAGGCTCAAGCTGTCAATGTCGATGGACTGACCAATCTGCTACACAGTGTGAATAAGCATTGTCATTTGCAACGTGCGGTACACTTGTCGGGCTATATGTTGACGCTAGATCAGCATTTACAGGCAGCAGGCATATACCGAGATCATATCGAACAAACTGACTGGTCCAAAATCTATGACACATTAGGCGCTTATGAAGCCTCAAAGATTGAAGGGCATTTTAACTGGATTAAACAAGCAGACCGATTAAATATACCATGGACAATCATCCACCCAGCCACCGTGATTGGTGATGAAATAACCGGTGAAATTCCAGCATCTCAACCCATTACTGCTCTAATTCAGCAGCTTCAACAGAAAAAAATGAATGCCCTTCCTGGCACATCACAGCATTCACTCCCTTTGGTATCGGTCACCATGTTAGTGAATGCTCTGGTACATGCAAGTAAAGACCCTCTCACACTTAAACAAGAAATTCTAGTCGCCAATCCTCAGCAAATATCATTTCAGACGCTAGTCAAAATCATTGGTCAATCGTTACAGATTAATCCTCCGCGCCATTTTATTTCTATCTCTTTTCTAAAATGGCTTTTAAAATGGCGATGGTTAGCAAACAAGCTAGATATGTCCCCAGAAATGCTCAATTTTATCAGAACAGAGCAGCTTGATCTGGGAGCATTCAATCGGCTAAATCAACAATGGAAAATCCCCCCAACAGAGCTGAAAAAAACCATGCAAAAGACTGTGGAATGGGTTACTCACTGAAATGCATGTTATCGTTTAACATTAAACACTCGCTATCTTTTAACTGTGGCATAACCTGTATAAAAATCTAATCCACCGTGCATTCTTAAAATAAAATGCACGGTAATAATCAGCTAAATATCCATTGGTACCATGTCGACCATTTGCCCTACTCATTCATGATCAACATCTGAGAAGAAATGAATAGACCTCTTTCATAAGTCATTTTTCACTCAGTTTTAAATTGTAAATTCCAGCGATTAGATTGAGCCTTAAACTGGATCTTTTACCTCGGTTTCGATAATGCTCTGCAAGAATTTTGAAGGTTTTAAAGCAACTGAATAGATGTGCAATGCCTATGCTTCTTTTGCTAATTTTAGCGCGGAATCTAATTTACACCGTCTTTTGGCTTTTAAAGGTAATAAACTATTCGCATACACCTGATGAATCTATTGATAACCTTTATCTGCAAGGATAAAAGCCCTGCATGGAAAAGGTTGACTTTGAGATGCAAGTGTAGCGTTTGGAGTGCGAATCAGAGAACTTTTATAAACCGATATATTTTATCCGTAGATTATGCACGAACAATAAAAACATGGAGTGCAAAGATTAACCAAAAACTCATTTTTTGATTTATAAAAGAGATTTAATATCGTCAACCATATACCATTGATTTAAATATCAATTTAGTTAATTTTTGTAGAAAGTATCCTCAACCTTAATTAAGGATACTTTCATCAACATAATTAATAAGGAACTTAATAATTAATGGTATAACTCAAGGCAAAAGTACGACCTTCCGCAGGAATTGCCAGAAGTGAATTGGCATTTGTCACCGCAGCTTGTTGAGCAAATACGGTTTTATATTGCTTACCCCATACATTATAAACCCCAAAATCGACACGACCTTTTGCCATAGGGAAATGCGCCAACACATCCATAGTGGTATAACCTTTAATCTCTGCTGCACTGTTACTATCCGTGATTCCCGCAGCTTTTAACTCAAGGTCATCTTTATAAGCTTTGTCTGTCCCTTTAATGGCTAACATTTGAGCGCGTACACCATAGCCATCGGCATTGCTCCATTCCGCAAATAAAGTGCCTTTCATAGGCGAAACAGCAAAGGCATTTAACTCGTGCCAATTATCCGCAGCATCTTTGTACTGGCCACGTGTATAACCCAAAGTGCCCCCCACTTTATAGTTGTCCATAAATGGATAACTCACAGTGGCTTCTGCACCATAAATGCGTTGATCGGTATCTACTATATTGACGGATCGGTCTGAGTTAAATTGAACAACTTTATCCGAGGTATTGTAAAAGCCTGTTAAACCTAAATTTAGACCTGAATCTTGGTTTAAACGCCAACCCAATTCATAGCTATTTACCGTAATTGGCTCAATACCCGAAGTCGTTAAGGTATATGCCGCGACATCACGTAAAACGCGTTGTACATCTGGATAGCTATAGCCTTGAGAGAAGTTGGCATAAAGTTGTTGTGCATCTGTAAGTTTGTAAACAGTGCCTAAGTTGAACAAGAATTTATCTGAATCAGTCGAATCTGCTGCCATTAAGGTATAAGGCTTACGTGCTGTTAAATAACTGTCGGTATCCGCCTGAACATATTGATAACGTACACCTGCCTGAATATTGAGGCGATCAGTTAAAGCATAATCTCCTTGTAAAAAAGTCCCGATATTCTGAATTTGAGTATCTGGTCCTGAACCTTGTGTTTCGCCTGTTGGGGTATAAACCAAACCTGTGTTGCTAGGCAGATAAAAGTCAGCCCACTGATGATCTTTTTCCCAGTCATAGTCCAAACCATAAGTTAGTTTTAACTCACGATCTGCCACTTTCAAATCGGATTGTAAGGTCGATCGAATCCCCGCATAGTCCACATTGGACTGACTTTGTTTAACACTTACGCCATCTTTCGAGTAGCCATAAGGGACAAATCTAGATTTTTCATTTCGATAGTAGGCTTCTACATTCAGAATCTGCCCTAAAAAATCCTGATTTTGATATTGGGTATTAAAAGCATAGCGTTCTGTGAATGGCTGTTTGTCTAAGCTCCATCCTTTAATCGCTTTTAAAGAAGGTTCAGTATTTGTCAATAGATAAGAATAATCGGGACCATATTCGGTATCTTGTTCATCTTTATAATATTGCGCACCAAAACTTAAACTTTGGCTATCCGTCAGCTTAAAATTCAGTCGTCCATTTACATCAATAGTATCGGTATCCATCGTGCTGCCCTGCCACGGGCTTAATGAAATACGATCTCCATTGCCATCGAACTGTGAACCACGGCTGGTATAGTCTACGCCCAGAAAACCATCTACTTTGTCATGGGCAAAAGAAGCCGTCTGCCCAACTTGATAAGCCAGACTATCACTGCGGAAATTATCGGCGCTGGTTACACCCAATTTGGTCTGAAAACTGACAGGTTCAGATTTGTCCGCGCGTTTAGTAATAATGTTAATAATCCCACCTGTTGCGCCAGAACCGTAAATGCTGGTTGCGCCCGAAACCACTTCAATATGATCAATCATATTCGGGCTAATACTGTTCAGTTGACGCGCGACATCACGTGATCCTGTTTGTGATACCCCATCAATCATCACCAATACATTACGGCCACGCATGGTCTGACCATAGTTACTGCTGGTTCCGCTGCTTGGCGCAAGCGAAGGTACCAGTTGCGCTAAAATATCAGCAACTTTACGACCTGTACCTGCCTGCTGTGCAATTTCATCTGCTGAAATGGTTTGAACCGTCCCCGCAATTTCTGCAATACTTTTTGGTGTTCGTGTTGCCGTCATCACCAAAGTGGGAAGCTTCGCTTCGACATTTTGTGTTTCAGCCCCTATCGCAACGGAATCATTTGCATAAAGTTGGGTGCAAATTGCTGTTGTAAGCAAGCAAAGACTAAAGTGTGACAAGCGCATTTTTATTTCCAAATAGTAAGTATTAATATTGGTGCAAATAGTAATCATTATTATTACGATTGTAAAAACTTTTATTTCAATTTTTTATTTGTGATGGATTTTAATCAGCTATTATTTATCAATAGAGTTGTAGGACTAAGTTTTGTTTAAAATATAAGCGAAACAATGTCTCCCTAATGGAAGACATTTCTAAAATTCCTATTATTTTTTTCTATGAACGAGCTAATGCTCCACACCTTTCATAAAATTTGTCTCTAAAACAATGATATAAAATGGCTGTTTTTTCTAACATATGAATCTTTTTCTGGGCTTCAAAAGCAATCTCATGGGCGACATATTCATAAGATTTCACACTCTCATCAGGCTCCCCTACAATTTTCTCTGCTGGAGAATGCTCAAAAATAAAATAACTCATCATGCGCATTACAGCTTTAAAATGCCCTTTTCCCACCACACTTTCTTCGCCCAATAAAATATGCCAGCCCAAATCATGCTCTAATGCAGGATAATATAAGGATAACCGATCCCGTTGAGCCTCATAAATTTCTAAATAGCCCACATCCTGCCCTTCAATTTGAATAATATACAAACGTTGATGGTCATCAATCAGCATCTTCTCAAAATAGACAGCCAGCTCTAGTTCGGGTTTGTTCAGTTGCCACTGCGGTATGACGTGAGGTGTATGCATCCATTTATAAAGCAATGGAAAATCTTCAGGTAAAACCACTGCGCGCAGCGCATAGGAAATCCCTTTTTCTGCATAAGAAAAATAATGAGGAAGACTTGAGGATAATGTTTGCATGGAAGTCCTTTCTTTTTTGTCTTAGACCGATATTTAAATGCTGTGATAATACTGTTCAGTTGGATGCTGGCTAAAAAACTGATCTCTTTTTTGTTGTTCCAAAAGTTCCATATGTTGGAATTTTTCTGAATAGAATGCAGCCACCTCAGGCTTTAAAATGAAAACGCCATCTGCATCGGCCACGATTAAATCGCCTGTAGAAATCATTGAATCAAGATATTGAATATCCTGATCAAAGTCGACCAGACTTTCTCCTTCTGCTCGGGTTGTTAAACAACTCACCGCTTGAGCAAATACGGGAACTTTCATGGCACGTAAAGCACAAATATCAGTGACCGCACCAAGAACAATGATGGCGGCCAATTCATGGTAAATCGCTGCACGATGACGTTGTTCCCCCCAACAAGCACGGTAACCCAGTTTCCGCGCATCAATCACCAATACGTCACCTGCTTTGCTTTCTAACAGTGCATTGCGTAGCAGCATGGCATTTATGGAGTTTAAAGTGACCGTTCTCACCCGCCCTACAACATGTTGAACTGAATTAACTGCATAAATTTCAGGTAAATAACCCGTATCTAAAACATGCCCAATGGTTGAGCTAGCAATATTGGCATACTGTGTAAATAAACGATTTAATTGATCTGACATGGACTTTGATCTCTTTCTTGATCCTTTTTAGCTAAAGGGCAACTGCTGCAATATTCACGTTTGGATTCAGGAAGTTGAAAATAAAAACAGCACTTTTTCCTTAAGTAAGTTCCACTGTTTAACTTTCGCTTTTGTTCTAACAAAAGAAATGGATTTTGTTTTAAGCCAAAAGATTCAGCCGGTAAATCTGATAAAAATTGGCGTTGCTGCAAAATTTTTGTCAAAGTCTGTTGGGATGCATTTTGTTTCTGCATCAGGTCATAGAACTGTAAAATTCTGAGCGCTGTGTTTTCCCAAAGCAAAAACTTCTGCACCTTTGCAACTTGACTGATGACCTCAAATACTTGACTTAAATCATCAAAAATCCTCAGCATGGTTGCTTTATAAGTTTGCTGTTGTGTCCACCACGTATCCCTTTTTAAAAAAGTGGGTTTAATATTTAAATGACGGTCCCAATACCATGTCGATGTTATTTGCACTGAAAGCGCAGACAATTCCCAAGGCAAACTCACCTCATCCGTTAATAATGCGTATAAATAAGGGAACAACAGTGGAACTGCCCAATATTTCATAAACATTGAACCTGAACAGGTTAAGTTAACGGCCTGTATACGAGTTGAAAATTCAGTGAGCACCATTAAACACTGCTCAGGATCTAATAGATCGGCAAAACTACATGCATCGTGCATATACAAATTGATTTGAATATTGAGTCTTTCAGCCAAAATATGCTTGGCTTGAGAAAGACCCAATGATTCAAATTCAAGCTCTGAGACAACATTCACGACAGAGATATGGGAACGCACGTTATACTGACCTGTTCAATCATTCTTTTCAGAATTCTGCAACTTCTTGAAGAAATTACAGGTTTGACCCATACGGCTAGGCATGCTTCCAGTTCGATTATCTTGCTCGAGTAAAGGGCGAATAAGCTGTTTATATGGCCAGTGCTCTTTTTCAAATAAAATATGCTGTAAGGCTGAACGGGCTTCATCACTAAATGGCACAGTATTTAGAGCCTCCTGCAACGCTTGAGCCAAAATCTGCCATAACTCGAATGCATTGAGCTGATAATATTCAGCAACTGACTCCAATATGCTGGCTAAATTCACCTGTATCCCTAAGGTCTGTAGGTACAAAATAAGATCTTCTATCGAATCATGATAAAGCGTGATTCTGAAATCATGTGGGCTTAAATACTGCGGATCTTCCAGCCCCTGTTGTTGTAGCCAAGGTAAATAAATGCGTAATGAGTCATGATCACGCAACATAAACCCAGCAAACTGACCCTGTTTGAGAACAATACAAATATTCTGACCATGAATTTCCCCCATTAAACCCAGACGAAAGAGTCTTAAATTCACGTCAAAAAAATCTCGACACAACGTCTTGAAAGTCGCAACGATATTTTCTTTAGTCGACTGAAGCTTTTGCGCCTTTAAAATAAACTCAAATGGATATATTTCTCCCGCTAAACATTGTCCTAAACTGGCCATCGGAATAATTTGGTAAGGCTGTTGTAAGAGTTCAGCAGGAATACGGCGCCGTTGTACCGCTAAATGCATGGGCTGCTCATCAAATAAGGTCAAATTATCTGGAGTTAAATTTTCAGGCTGATGGGGTAAATATGCCCACCACTGATTTTCATCACACAACAACAAACGCGTGTTTAAAACCTCATCCAGTTTCTTCGCATCTTGCAACAGCCTTTGGTTTTTTTGCCCATTGATCATTTTCACAATCGGCAAAAAACGCAGTGACCCCAAAGACTTCACGGCCAAAGGCAGCTTTAGACTGTCCTGTGGTTTTAAGACTGATAATAAACTTCTTAAAGACGAACTCGCATACATTTCGGTAGATTGAAATTCCAATGGAATCATCACGCCATCTAGCAATTCTTGAGCAAATTTTTCCGACAAAATATGCTTAAACTGCCAAATATGCATCGGTAAAACCAGAAACTCATCGCCGATTTCTTTTTGATTTAATTCCTGCTCTAAGGCAGCATATTGCTCATGATCTAAAAAAATTTTAGCGGGTTGCTGAGTTTCAATCTGCGTGACCGCCTGACCATAGACCAGTTTTGCTTTTTTAACTGCGACCCAACGCACAGGAACAGGCTGGGAAAACTCTGGGCTAAATTGCAGATACTCCTCTGCCGAAAAACCATCTTTTAATTTGGCCAGCGGGTGATATGGACGATCCCTGAGTCCTGCATATTGTTCAAGTTGAATAAACAATTCGGCAGGACAATCTAAACCCCACGTTTTGGTACGAATCTGATGATGTGCAGTGAGCTGACTTTGCATCATGCTCAGTTGCAGATCATCTCTAAATGTCTCTAATTTTGCAGTTTCACAATGAGAAAAGTAGCCAAAACGCTGCATCACATCAAAAAAATCTAATGCGCTTAATGCGCGTAATTGATAATTCTGATCTGCTTGAATCCATACTTGGTAAGCAGGCATATGCGGTTGAATGACCCAATCCTGTTGAATTGCCTGCTGTAACGGGAGAACCATAAATTCCGAAAAATCGGCGTGAAATAAAAGTGCGAAAGAGGTTTGATCTAGATACGTCTCGAACAAAGCATTGAAATTCTGCTCAAAACGATCTTTTAACAGTGCCAATGCTTGTGTCTTAGTAAAAATGACATGTTCTGGAATATAACCTTCCACCAAAAAACTATTCACCAAATCCACCAAAATCATTTGGGTCGTTACGGTTGGTGAAAACAACATCGTATTCATCTTTAACCCTCTTGAGCAGTTGGTTTGCGGAACTGATAAAGTGGATTGTTCACCAGACGAAGTTGTACCTCGCCATCTCCAAATAAACGTCTTTTGGTTAAAGATTCAATGCAGAACTGCGCAGCAAACACATCAAATTTTTCATATCTATTTTGATGTTCAGGATTTTGTTGTTGGAAATGATGAATAATGTTGGCCGCAATTTGCCAAAATTGTTGTTCAGGAAAATTGATTTTCTGCTGTAATGTCATCGCAATATCGCTTAGAGCAACGAAAAATAAACAGGCACAACTAAAATCTCGTACGGCATTTAAATCATCGGTCAAAATAAATGACATGCGATTGGCTTTTGCATGTTCTGCGGGTAAGGCATGTAATTGAGGGTATTCATGAGGATGGGTTAAATGTTCTGGACTAAAGCGAACACCATCATGAAAATCTTTTAAAATAATGCGCGTAGGCCAGCCATTTTTATGCACTAAAATAATATTTTGACCATGCGATTCCGAGCCAATACCTTCTGCATGTAATAGAAATAAAATCGGTTGAATCACCACAGAGAGGAATTGTGTCAGCCATGCTTCCGTACCATATTTTTCTAGCCATGGTTGAATCAGCAACTGCCCATCACGTTGAACATGACTGACGCCATTAAGCGGAATCGCATCTTCTTCTGGCTTTAAGTAAGCGTGAACACTTTCACGCCACAAACTCCCAATCGTGCCATAGGCTTGTTTGGCGTGTGATGCAGGTAATTTGCTAAAATCAACCGCAGTGGCATGCACTTCTCTTAAAATTGCAAAATCTAAAGACTTTGCCAGTTCACTATTTTCAATTAAACGCTGTAACCAATCCGTAATTAACGGACCATTCATTGCAGCATGTGCCGCTAAAATTCGTGAACTGGAAGTATTGGTTAAACTCATTGCAAGTTTAATGTAGGGCTTTTCTGGATGCTGTAAATTGGTCAACGTTCTTAAGGACTGTTGCGCAATGTACGCATCACTGCCGTGACCTAAATAGACAATTTTTTGTTTCGCAATTTCTTCAAAGAATGTATGAACCAGCGTATTTTCCCACTGCCAAGGATGTACGGGTAGCCAGGTATATTCGCTGGTATTTAAATCCTGAGCTTTCAAAGTTTGAGAAAACAGCGCTTGATCTTGCTCAGTCAATTGTTGCTGTAAAAACTGTTCCGCATGAATAGACTTCGAGGCATTTTCTGAGAGCAAGGAATGATGAATGGCTAACCATACCAAGTGGATCGGCTGTGCGTATTCCACCCCATATTTCAGGTTGTCCTGTAAGCTAAAGCCAACACGCGACTTGTAACAAGGATGATAAGGATGACCCTCCATTAAATACGTTTCTAGAACATCATAATTGTGCTGTGTCGCAGGAAGTTGAAATTGGTTCTGGCAGTGTTGTGATTGCACATCATGAATAAATGTTCGTTTTAATTCATAAATGAAATCTTCCAATTTAGCTGCATTTGGAATCGCACGGACAATTTCCTCAATCACTTGATTTAATTGTGCCACTGACTGTTGTCCTGCATGGTCTTGACGAATCACCTCTTGTTCATCCAAACGAACTAAACCAAAGCTCAGATAGTGCTTACCGGCTGCACGGTACTGAATTTCTTTTTGATTTTGATCTAATGCTTGGATGATAAATACGTCATTTTCCAATTTTGCATCAATCACTTCTTCAAAAATTAAAGCCTGAAGCAATTGTTTGATGACACGTTGTTCTACTTTCTTCATTGCAGTTTGATCGGGTTGTTGCCAAGCTAAAGTTGCGACATAAGAGGCATTGTTTTTGTGCGTTAATGTGGGATGTAAATGACCCATAACCGATTCCTTCATATTAAATTTTAAATGTGTATATGTTGCTGTTTTTGATGTGGAAACTTCCATGCAAAAGGCAGTGCCAAGAGCGTTATGCAGGCGCAGAAGAAAAAAAGCTCTTGAATGACGTGCCTTTGTACGATGGCTAATTCATGACTTTCTAAGAAATTTTGCGTGTGTATTTGCAAATAAAGTGCGGCAATCACGACTGCAATTGCAGCGCAAAGCCTACGCAATAAGTTATTTACCGCCGCACCATGTGTCACAAGTTCTGGATTGGGTAAGTGATTCAGTCCTGCTGTGGTCGCAGGCATATAAGACAAGCCAAACCCCAAACCATGCACCACCATGCATAGCATTAATAAAACGATAGAGTGATTAGCTGCCAACCCTAAGCCGACAAAGGATATTGCGGTCAGCACGATACCCACACTTAACAGCCGTTTTGCCCCATGCTGATCTAAATAGCGACCAGCACGTTTACTACACAAGCTGGTGGTTAAGGCACTACTCATGAGTAACAGCCCTGACCAAAGTGGACTTAACTGCAAACTATTTTGAATGAGTAAAGGAATCAAAAATAAGCTCAAAAATAAGCCGATGGTATGCACAACCGATAACATCAAACTGTAATTAAACTCACGACTTTGAAATAAAGACCAAGTAATAATGGCATCTGGCTTTTTTCGGCTAGCCCAAAAAAATCCAAACCCTGCCAAACCACTCAGTCCCAATAACCACCAGAACGTAGGCTGATAGACATCCTGCAATTGTTGAATGAGACTTAAGGCCAACACGAAGCAAATAATGAAAATTGACAATAATCCAAAACCAAGCCAATCAAATTTTAAATTTTGCATGGCGGGTTGCCGAGGCAGATAAAACCACCCCACAATTAAAGCAATGATTGCCAATGGCACATTCAACAAAAATAAGGCATGCCAACTGGACACAGCGAGCATCAATGCACCTAACATTGGACCACAGGCTAAGGTCAGCATAATCATTGCTCCCCATAGCCCCGTTGCTGCACCCCTCTGTTCTTTTGGTGTAACTGAAAAAATAATTCCCAATGACAAAGGAATCATCAAGCCACTGGCAAATCCTTGTAAGGCTCGGACCGTTAACACGGTCTCAAATTGTGAAGCGAAAGCCCCAAAAACCGAGCTCAACATAAAAAGACTTAATGCGGCTAAATACACACGACGCTTACCCAAGCGCTGACTGAGAAAACCTGTCAGCAGCAAACTTAGACTCATGGTCAAAAGGAAAATTACCATGACCCAACTTACTGTTGCTTCAGCAATTTGGAAATCTTGCATCAGTTGCGGAATAGCAGGATTAAAACTACTGTTATTAATACTTACTGTACCTGTACCCAGCATCACTGAGAGCATGACGCAACGTTGCGACACCAAAGCATCAGAAGTTGCGTGAGAATCTAACTTTGACATTTCAGCCATGCCTATTCCCAGCCCTACTTCATCAAATATTCAGGATAGTGATCCGCAGCTTTTCTTGAAATCTGCGATGACATCACATCCGTACGAATATTGGTTTTGGATATTGCACTCTTCATAAATGGACGTTCAGATTCTTGGTAGTGAAAATCCTGAAAACTTTGTCGTCCTTCAATATTGAAATAGGACTCACCCAAAATCTGATTGGCAATTTTTGCAGAACGAAAAGCCCCTAATCCGAGGTCAGGTGTACCCACGCCATGATGTCGCAAATCAGTATTCTGAATATAAATCTTGCCCTCACCTTGATAGTTCAGTTGATGATGTTCATTGATCTCCCAATGATTTTGTCCATCTAAGGGAATATCACGACTCAACTTAGTTAAAAAGTCCAACGAAGGATATTGATAACCCGTTGCCGCAATCACCATGCTGGCCTGAAGGTTTAAAACTTGCTGTTTCTGGGTTTGAAAAAATTTCAGTTGAATATTTCTTTCATTGATTATTTCTGCATTTTCAAGCTGATGATGTCCTGCAATCGTGACATGTATCTCTGCATCTCCAATGCTACGCTGATATAAGCGCTCATAAATATCACGAATGGTTTTAGCACTAATGCCTTTATATAAATTTGCCTGTGTCACAGGTAAAGTATCTTTGAGTTTTTTAGGCAAGTGATAAAAATAAGACATATAGTCTGGACTAAAACTTTCCAAACCGAGCGGCGTATTTTCCATTGGGAAAAACCCAGCCGAACGCGTCAGCCAATATAAATGAAATTGTGATTTACCCGTTTCAGGATGTATTTGCTTGTCAAATAAATCTATGAATATTTCAGCGGCAGACTGACCTGAACCAATCAGAACTACATTTCCAGATAAATGATCCTTGCACTGATCAATATAATTGGATGAATGTATACACTGCGGTGTCTGCTCCGCCACCCTTTCTAGAGGCTGCGGTAACTTAGGTATGGTGCCTGTGCCTAAGACTAACTTTTGGGTTTGTTGAACCGACAAACGACCTTTATGCTCAGTAATCACCTGAAAACCACCTGAAATCGGTGCAATATCTGTTACTCGGCTTGCAAACTGTAAATTACGTAATTGTTTGACCACCCACTGGCAATAGTGATTATATTCTTGCCGTGGAATATACATATTTTCCCGAAAATAAAACTTATATAAGCGCTGATGGGCTTTTAAATAATTCAGAAAACTATAGGGGCTGGTCGGTTCGACTAAACTGACCAAGTCCGCCATGAAGGGAACTTGCATCATCGCATTCGGCAACTGTATGCCTGAATGCCAGTCAAACGCATGCCGCTTATCCACAAATTGATATTTCAGTGAAGCATGTTGATTGAGCAATGCAGCCAAACTTAAATTAAATGGTCCTAAACCAATACCGATAAAATCAAGCATGTTCAGCCTCCACTACAGTTTGCGCAACATACAGTGGGTTTTTTAAATTGACATAAATCGACTGTTGAGAAATATCAGCTTGTAGCTCGTCCAATTCATACAAACGCGTCATCAAATTTCCCTTATAAGGGAATGTCGTTTGATGTAACACTGTCTTTAACAGTTGGCTTTCCGGATATTTTTGATACGCTTGAATCAAATAAGATTGTAATTTTTCAATCAGTTGCTGTTCTTCAACCACACCTGTTATGCCAATTGCATTAATCAAGCCAAACAAGGTATTCCCAATAAAGTAATATCGGAAACGCTCATCCACTAAAGCCTGCGGGCAAACTGCCTGACCATCTGTCGCCAAGGTCGGAAAACGTGCCAAAATTTCGTTGGCTAGCTCTTGAATATAATAAAAACCCTGATTGTCTCTAAACCAAACATTTTTTGGCATTCCATCTTCAAGTTCAATCAGTGTATTTTGCTGATGGGCTTCAAATGCCATACCAAATTCATGGTACAACTCCATAAGGGGTAAAATTGTAATTTTTAAAAAGCGCTCAAACCACTGTAAAGCCACATCTGTTTGACTCAGTCCTGTCTGCTTTGAAATATCAGCAAAAATTTGACTAAAACGATTTTTAGATTCAAACGGATGATCTTGGCACAATGCAGCAATACAGGTTACATCATCACTTTGCTTGAACGGATTTTCCCGTAGAATACAGATGGTTTCATCCAGAACTTGACCATTCACTTTTAATGCAATCCAAGCAGGGTCACTGATGGTCTGTAATCGTGGATTACGCTGTCTAAAATCTAACAGACAGTCATCATTCCATAATTGGTAGCTCAATAAACCACGATGGCACTCTTTATAGAGATTTACACGAATCGAATTGGTCACAGCCACAGTCATTGAAGCCTTAAACATCCAAGGCGCTTGCTCACTATATAAAGTCCGCACTGATGTCGTCGCCTTAACATCCCAACCCAAAGCACCAAAATCAATCAATGCTCCCTCATGTAACAACTGCTGATACCAGTCTTTGTCTTTTAAATATCTTGCCTGCCACGGATGCAAAGGTAGCAAAACATAATCAGGGTGCTGCGCCATTTTTTCATGATGATACGTATTAAAGTATGGCGCTAAATCTTGTTTTAATTGACTTGGAATCGATAAATTATGCGCATTATCATGAATGACATAATCTGGATGCACATATAAAAAATGCATTTTAAAAGCAGTCTGGGTTTCTGGAGAATAACGCTTCCAATCATCTTGCACGAAACCCTGACGGCTCTTTGGTGAAGGATGCATACTATGTCCAAGAACAAGCGCTTGCTCACTTTGAACAAAGTTTTGCTTCGACGCAATGACGTCATCCATTTGATCTTTTCGATGAGTTAAAAACTGTTGTAATGCTCGACGGCTTTGAATCCAGCATTCCAGTAAAGATGAAGTATCTAACTGTTTTTCATTTTCTTTTATGGTTAGATTTTCCAATAAATTAGCGGCCAAATTTACCGCACTAATTTTTAGAATTTCATCATCTTGCTCAACCCATGGTAAATCAGCCAAACGATGCCGACCCACTTTACTCATATATTCAAGCGGTGCATAAACATATCCAGCAATGCTATCCAAAGGAATACACACCAAAACCTTGCCCTGACCCTGCTCACGTAAATGTTGTGATTGCTCGGCCACAGGAATCAAATATCCATTTCCTGTTTCTTGTAGATATGAATTCATTAAATGTTGTAAAGCGATCTTATCCGTAATTGATTTCATCGTTATCACTTCTATCTATTAAGTAAAAATAGTGTGATGCGTAAGATATACTAATCAATTTAAAATGCAAATGATAATTACTATTAATTACACTATCATTTACAACAGTGTCTATCCTGTCTCAGATATCATCAATAAGGTGTGTTTATCAATACAAAATTGAGGATGACAATGGAAAATGTTGTGCAATACTTGAATGCTGGGTTGTGTTTAACAAGACTTGCTAAGCCTATTGCCTCTACGATTTATGACACTGCTTGAGTGAGGGTTTCAATAAAGGTTTATTCAGTCGCGATCAAAGTTGGAGATTATGATGTAAACCTTGAAGCGATAAAGCATGAAAATTATTTAACTCAACCACGAACAATATTTTTTAATTGGGAGTAAATTTGCGTAAAAAAAGCTCAAATTTAACCTGATCATTAGCCCAATAACGGAGTAACAAACAAATCAAATTTGAGCTGGCTCTTTATAAAAATTTATATCAATAGACTAAATTTCTCTTTGAAATATCAATGCATTTTTAATTGCGGTCTAGCCGACTTAGATAAAACATCCTTTAACATCAAAATGCTGGTTTTAAATAGTCCATGCAATGCAATTTGATGAAATCGGTACAGTGACATATACATTAAACGAGCAACAAAACCTTCAATATTGATATTGCCCATGACATGCCCAACACTATTACGGTCGCTTAAAGATACGAGTGAGCCTTTATCCTTAAATACAAATTCTGGAAGCGGTTGACCTGCGATATAAGCCGCTAAGGCTTTTTCCAAAAAAATTGCCTGTTGATTGGCGACTTGTGCGCGCGGTGCTAAAGGACGCTCCTTGCCTTTTGGTATATAACTCGCGCAATCCCCCATTGCAAAAATAGAATCATCCCGTGTCGTTTGCAAGGTCGATTTGACGATGAGTTGATTAATACGATTGGTTTCTAATTCTGCAATGTTATTGAGAAAATCTGGCGCTTTAATTCCCGCAGACCAAACCTTTAAGTCAGCAGCTAATTGTGTTCCATCATCAAAATAAATGTATGTGTCATCAATCTTTTGCACTCGGCTTCTGGTTTTTACATGAATACCCATGTTGAGTAATTCTGCTTCAGCTAAACTTGATATTTTCGTGTTCAGTGCAGGTAATACGCGATCTGCCGCCTCAATTAGGGTAATACACACATTATCGGGTTGAATACTGTCTAAACCATATTTACAAAATTGATGTGCTGCAAAATGTAATTCCGCTGCCAATTCGACCCCAGTTGCACCCGCACCAATGATCGCGATATTGAGTAAACTGTGTTGCGTATCTTCAATTAAGGTATTGGCTTGTGCTTGGAGATACAGATTTAAAAACTCTTTCTGTAAATAATCTGCCTGTGCACGAGAATCTAGACATACACAATGTGCTTTTGCACCTTCAGTATTAAAGTCGTTTGAAGTCGATCCTACTGAAACCACTAAAATATCGTAAGCAATAGAACGACATGGCGCAATTTGATCACCTTGATGAGAACTTAATTCTGCAAGTTGAATCTTTTTTTCGGTACGATCGATATTGATCATTTTTCCCAAAAAGAACTCAAAATGATTTTTATTGGCATGCGCAAAATAATTCAATTCATCATCATGTGAATTCAATGTTCCTGAAGCCACTTCATGTAAAAGTGGTTTCCAAATATGGGTTAAAGTTGCATCGACCAAGATAATTTCGGCTTTATTTTTTTTGCCTAAACGATTCCCTAAACGCGTAGCAAGTTCGAGCCCGCCTGCTCCACCACCGACAATCACGATGCGTGTCTTACAATTTTTGTTTTCCAGTTGCATTGTTGTTTCTCCAATTGTTTGATGGTTAGGAAACGTTCGATTCATAATCATCAAATAATTGTCTAGCGTTCCGTTGCGCTTAGAGTTGTATCAAAATGTATCGTAAAATAATAAAATAGAAACAAATGATAGTGAACATTTATTTAAAAAATAATGGTGAAATTTTATTTAAAATTAACAGCTTTATTGCGCAAATCCATCTTTTTATAACTTTAAATTAAATATTTAAAAAAATAATTTTTATATAAATTTCAATATTTTATTTATATTAAATTTTAAAAAGCACACAAGTTGCGTAAAAAATAAACGATATTAAATTCTAATTTTTTAATAGACAATTCAACTTTCAATTGTTCTTTTTTTAACCAAAAAGACAATACCGAAGAAAAAAAGAAAAGATTACACCCATCAGAGTTCACTCATCAGGAAGAATTCCCACACGAACCATTTAGAAAATCATGGTTTTTTAAAACTAAAAATAGCCCCAAATTTTGAATAATTTTTTATATGCTGTATTTAAAAGTCAGTCATGAATATACAAATCTTGCTACTTAAATAAGACCGTTTTTAATTATGATATCAAGAAAAAGTCATACCCCTTTTCCAAGAAGTATGACTAAAATTATTAGATTAACTGCAACCCAATTAAATCAATTAGACCAACAATTCAGCTTTGGCAAGATTCGAATATTTGGCCCGTGCAGCATGTAGTTTTTGATAACTATCAAGTAAACGTTGATGACGATCTAATCCTTCAAGTTTCATACTGGTTGGCGTTAAACCATAGAATCGAACACTACCATCAACTGAACCTACGGCTGCATCCATGTGTTCATCACCAAACATACGACGGAAATTCACTTCATAATCTTCAAGTTCCATTTCATCATCCAGTTCAACTTCTAACACGACATTTAAGCATTGATAGAACAAGCCACGTTCAACCGTATTGGTGTTGTATTGCAGGAAGGTTTCAACCAGATCTTTGGCTTCTTCAAATTGCTGTAAAGCCAAATAAATCATCAGTTTAAGTTCTAGAATCGTGAGCTGCCCCCACACTGTGTTGTCATCAAACTCAATCCCGATCAGGGTTTTGATGTCGGTGTAGTCATCCAATTCACTTTCTTCTAGACGTTCAACCAAGGCTTCGAGTTGTTCATCATCTAGGCGATGCAAATTCAGCGTGTCTTCACGGAACCACAACGCCTTATTGGTATTATCCCAGATTAAATCTTCGACCAAATATACTTCTGAATAGTCAGGCACTAAAATACGGCAAGCTGTAGCACCTAAATGCTCATAAACAGCCATATAAACTTCTTTGCCCATATCCTTAAGAATATCAAACAAGATTTTGGCTTCATCGATATTTTTCGCATGCCCTTCAGCACTAAAATCCCAATTGACAAAGTCATACTCAGATTTTGCACTAAAGAAACGCCAAGACACCAAGCCACTCGAATCGATAAAGTGTTCTACAAAGTTGTTCGGTTCAGTGACTGCCTGTGAACTAAAGGTTGGACGTGGTAAATCATTTAGCCCTTCAAAACTACGACCTTGCATTAACTCGGTTAAGCTACGTTCAATCGCCACTTGCATATTGGGATGAGCACCAAACGATGCAAATACGCCACCAGTCCGCGGATTCATTAAGGTGACACACATCACTGGGTACTTTCCGCCTAATGATGCATCTTTCACCAAAATAGGGAAACCTTGCTCTTCTAAGCTTTTAATCCCTTCAATAATGCTTGGATATTGCGCCAGTACATCCGCAGGTACATCTGGGAGTGCAATTTCACCTTCAATGATTTCACGCTTCACCGCACGTTCAAAAATCTCGGATAAGCATTGGACTTGAGCTTCGGCAAGGGTATTACCCGCACTCATACCATTACTTAAATATAAGTTTTCAATCAAATTGGTTGGGAAATACACCACTTCACTATCGGACTGACGTACGTAAGGTAATGAGCAAATACCACGCTCGGTATTGCCTGAGTTGGTGTCATATAAATGCGTACCCAAAAGTTCATTTTCAGGGTCATAAATTGCTTTGCAATACTCATCCAGAATCTCTGGCGGCAATTCACCATTTGGACCAGGTTGGAACCATTTTTCATCTGGATAATGTACAAATTCGGCATTGGCAATTTCTTCGCCCCAGAATTGATCGTTGTAGAACAAATTACAGTTCAGACGTTCAATAAACTCGCCCAAGGCTGAAGCTAAAGCACTTTCTTTGGTTGCACCTTTACCATTCGAGAAACACATTGGAGAATGCGCATCACGAATATGTAACGACCACACATTAGGTACAATATTACGCCAAGATGCAATTTCAATTTTCATGCCTAAGTTCGCCAATAACCCAGACATATTGGCAATGGTTTCCTCTAAAGGTAA
Source organism: Acinetobacter sp. ANC 4173 (assembly GCF_004331255.1). Taxonomy (GTDB): domain Bacteria; phylum Pseudomonadota; class Gammaproteobacteria; order Pseudomonadales; family Moraxellaceae; genus Acinetobacter. The sequence continues at coordinate 184,581 of NZ_SJOF01000002.1, forward strand.
GTCCTTGCCGGTGATGTGAGTCAGGTGTTCAGACGCCAGATTCGGCATTAAAAGCGCTTGTGCATCTGCATCAATACTTTCAACTTCTTCAATGACAAACTCAGGTCCTGTTTGAATGACTTTCTTTACTGTACAGCGGTCAATCGAACGTAAAATCCCTTGGCGGTCTTTTTCTGAAATATCGGCTGGTAGCTCAACTTGGATTTTAAAAATCTGTTTATATCGGTCTTCAGGATCAACAATATTATTTTGTGATAAGCGAATATTATCGGTTGGAATGTTACGCGCAAGGCAATAGACCTTAACAAAGTAAGCGGCACACATCGCTGAAGATGCTAAGAAATAGTCGAATGGTCCTGGGGCTGAACCATCGCCTTTGTAGCGAATAGGTTGGTCAGCAATTACAGTAAAGTCATCAAATTTAGCTTCGAGTCGAAGGTTATCGAGATAATTGACTTTAATTTCCATGTTGGCACCTAATGATGCTTATATGCCTACACAGACAGATAAGCGTCGAAAATATTGAATTAAAAGCAGAATGCAATGAAGAAATTGGTTTGCAAAAAGAATCAGCCAAAGGCTTGGCGCTGATTAAAAAACGGCTTAACGAATGCGCGTAGATTTTACAGATTTCTGGCTCAAAGTGGAAATGCTATCTTGAGATTTATGCAATTTTTCCAATAAGCCCGTGCATTTTAAATGTGCACTATATTCGATTGCTCGATTTTTCAAAACAAAAAACATATCCAAACAATACACATAGTATTCTTTGAGCAAATGAATCCTGTATTGATGAAACATCGTGATATTTCCCTGAATTCTCAGGGAAATATCAAAAGTCTATTCTTGGGTCAATTCGACCCGTGCAAGCTTGGCATCACAATTTTGATGACAATATGCTAACTCAATTTCTCTAACTGAAAATCTTCAAATGCATCAAATGGTCGCCCCGAATTTGGGTCAATAACTTCCACATAATTTTGCCCCCATACGATGAGGTTACGTTCTTTCACACCATGAAGTTGAATCTGGAGCTTTCCATCATCATTAAACGCAAACTTCCCGTTAAAAGTTTCCGACTGCTTGTTGCCGCTATTGGCTGTCCGTACCAATTCAAAGCTTTGATCCTGATTTAATTTCATGTCAATTGTGGATCCTTCACAGCCATCACAGAACGTAGGACAAGTCACGCATGGTGTAATGCCTCGGTATTGCCCCACCCACAGTTGCAATTGAGGATCTACAGCTTTTATGGATTTTTCAATTTCACTGCTTGAATGTTCAGCTTGTTTTGACTGGCTACAGCCCAAACATAAACTGGCAAAAACGAATGAACACAGTAATGTTTTTTTCATTTAGAAAGTCCAGTTCAAGGTTGCGGTTGCCTTACGTGGTTCACCAGGTTGAACCCAATTATTGGTATAGCTTGCAACGTAATAATCTTGATCAAACAGGTTATCGATATTCAGTTGCACGCGTAAATCAGGACGAAGTTGTGCATACGCCCCCACATTTACAACCGTAAAATCAGGTAAGCTCGTACCATTATCAATATAATTGGCACTGCGCTTGCCATAATAATTCACATGACCAATCAAACCTGCATCATATCCCGCAAGGTTGAATTGGTAATTTGCACTCAAATTTGCCGTATGCTTCGGGATATTCTTTAATCTTGCCCCTTTTGCCTCAACCTCACTCTCAACGATAGATGCATCCGTAAACGTATAATTTACATTTAAACGCAGATGATCTGTGAGCTGGTGTTGTAATTCAAATTCAACCCCGTGGCTTTGCACGCGTCCACTATCGACGTAACTATCTGTAATTCCTTCAGTTAAAAGATGTTGTTTATCGAGATCAAAATAAGTCAGTCCCAACCAACTTTTGGCTTGGAATTGATATTTTGCACCGACTTCCCAACTTTTGGTTTTCTCTGGCTGATAAAGCTGATTGTCCTTGTTCAAGCCTGTATTCAGTTCAAAAGCTTTGCCCCAATTCGTATAGAAAGACAGTTTTTCGGTAGGCTGATAATTGATTCCTGCACGCGGACTGAAAGGTGTAAATGCCTGTTCAGAAGATTTTCCACTACGATGGTCATCGATTTGCTGTTCTAAACGATTTGCACGTCCCCCAATCAAAACGTTCCACTGATCATTCAAGAAAATCTGATCTTGTAGATTAAAGCCCAGCATTTGCTGCGTTTCTTTGGTGTTTTTGGTGGTTCGTGTTAATGGCAAAATATTCTGACCATATACAGGGTGATAAAGATTAATCTGACTCGATGCTCCCGCGGTACTACGGCGTTGTAACTGATCAATCGTATAGTGACCTGCTTCTATGTTAGTGACCAGCTCATGTCGAATGGACCCCGTATTAAATTTACCCCGCAAAATCGACTGAAAGTTTGTGGTCTCGGTTTCAAATTGACGTGAACGACGGAAACGGTTTGCGCTCTGTCCATCTGCGGTGATGGAAGAAATTTCAGTCGACGTACCCGCTCGTTCACCATGACTATAGGTGATTGCCGTGGTGTTGTTCCAATCATCATTAAATGCATGATTCACACGCAGTTGAACCATTTGATCTTGAATTTCAATATCACCGTCGCTGGGTTCGCCCAAAAATGTTTTTTTGTTCAGGTTCAATTGCCCATTAACCATTGGAATACCTCGGTCGAATACCCCTTTCGATTGAGCAAACTCGGTATCCAAATTCAACTGGGTTTGCGCTGAAAGCTTCCAAGCCAGTTGCGGTGCAATATAATAATGTTGATTATCCACCTGATCTCGGAAGCTCTGATTATTTTCATAAGCCAAACCCAGTCGATAAGCCACATCCTGATTTATTGCCCCTGTGGTATCCAATGCAGCACGATATTCTTCAAGGGTACTACCACTTAAACTCAGGCTGTTTGTAGATTCCCATTCGGGCTGTTTGGTAGTGATATTCATAATCCCGCCAATTGCGCCTTGCCCATACATCGCCATCGGACCTTTTAAGAAATCAATCGCTTGGATATTCACCATATCTCGTGGTGTATGAATACCACTCACCGAACTTAAACCATTACGCATGTAGATGGTGCCCATATTGGGGTCTGTGCTAAAGCCTCGAAAAGAATAATTATCCCAAAAACCACCGCCATAACTGTCTTGATAAACCACACCATTGACCAATGACAAGGCATCACTGATCCGCTGAACATGATGATTTTGAATGTCCTCATTAGAAACATGGGACTTCGTAAATGGCACTTCTAATAAGTCATGATTAAACTGGGTAATCGCCTGAGATGAGGTATGTCGTTCATCCTGCTTTTCAGCGGTTAAAGTAATGGTGGATAATTGAGTTGCTTCTGTTTTTGCTTCACCCTCTGCTGCATGACTGGTTTGAGCATTTAACCCATACATCACACCAAGCATTACACTACATAAAACTTTAAAAATTCGAGGGCTAATCTGTGCTTGGACATGTGGCGAAACCATAACGCCATTCCCTTTAAGGAACGGATTTAACTTGAATTGAGACATTTCAATTCCTTTAATGCGTAAAATTCCCTAAGAACTTTCCATGCTTAGAAAAGTTCTCTGACTAAAATGTTGTGAAATTTAGGCAAATAAAGGTGGGGCTCGCCCTTGAGGAGTGAGAAATAGTCGCTGTAAAACAAAAAAGACATGCTTAAATGCTTTTTGGAATGCAAGCATACGAACTTGCATACGCGTAAAGACTTCTTGGATACCAAGATTCAAATGAGCAACCAAATGCCCATACACCGTACAGAAAATACAGTGATGATCAACAGAATGTTTGTGCTCAGAATCTGAGTGCTGCATGTTTTGCAAATCATGTACAGATTTAGAATGTGAATGATGGCCAAACTGTTGAGTTTCTTTCGTCTGAACTGCTAATTCAGCAATAGTGATACAGACCTGAGCAATTTGGAGTTTCTCAGGTAACAGGGGCTGCAAAAAAACTGCAACATGTATCCACATCGCTATTAAAGCGAGCACGAAAGATGCTCTCAACCCTATTCCGTCTAAAATGATGAACGCGGAAAACTAACATATACATCCTTTTAGATCAATGCACTTTTCAACCATCAAGTTCATTGAAAACGTACTTGTAGAATTTTCCCAATGTAAAATGGCTTTATAAATAACCTATCTCTAAAGGCTTGTTCAGCAATAATTGACCTTCTTATCATCCAACACGCCTCAATCGAGGAAAACTCACCATTTCGCCTAATCCTCAACCCCAATCCAAAGCTTAGTAAGGCAGAAAGCACATGAGGAGTGTTAGGCTTCGGTATATTCATGATTCAATCATCATGTATTTAGAACATCGGGCTGCTTAATCAAATATATAATTAAAAATAATATAAGCCGCTAACTTTGCTGTTTTATGATCAATATCAAATTGAGGATTACATTCAGCCACATCAAATACTCGAATTTTACCTGTGTTTTTAATCATCTGAATTAATGGATCAAACACAGCTAAATCAATCCCTTTGACTGCTGGCGCACTCACTCCAGGAGCAATACTTGAAGCAAAAACATCAATATCAATGGTGACATAAAGATAATCGACCTGATCGATAAACTTCTGAACTTTTTGCACAAGACTGTCAAGCCGAGCAACCTGTACATCACGATCATAAATATATTCACAATTTAATTGCTCAGCGGTTTCAAATAAAACTTTAGTATTTGAATGCTTTGCTACCCCTATACATAAATAATTAAATTGTTTTTGATGTTGTTCAGATAGTTTTGCAGCTTGCAAAAATGGTGTCCCAGAAGATGCCTGTTCTGCTTCTCTTAAATCAAAATGTGCATCAAAGTTAATAATACCAATATTCTTCTCTGGCTCGTGTGATTGCAAATACTGAAACAAGCCACTAAAGCTGCCATAAGCAACCTCATGCCCACCACCCAAAACAATCGGTTTTTCACCTTGCACGAGTGACTCAGCAACTTGGTCTGCAAGTGTTTGTTGCGCCTGTTCTAACAACCCATTTTCGCAAATCACATCACCCCGATCGGCAATGCTCATCGGCTGATGCACAGGTAAATTGGCGAGTTGCTTACGAATCGCATTTGGTGCTTCAGCAGCTCCTATTCTACCTTTATTGCGCTTTACGCCTTCATCCGAACAAAAACCAATCAATACATACTCTGCACTTTCCGATTGATTCATAATTTGGAAAATACGTTGATGATGAATTGCATCACCATCATGTCGCCCCGTCCATTGGAATATATTGCTCATTTACTCATCTCGATAAAATTAATAACCCGCGCCAGAAACCAACACTTAATCTTGCTCTAAAGTTCGATCAAGCTCTGCTTAGAATTTCAATTCCTGCGCTTGATAAATGATTCGCTTGGTTAAATCGCCACCTAACCAATAGGTAATTTCAGATGGATGCTCAATTTCCCAAGCAATAAAGTCCGCAACTTTACCGACTGCTAAACTGCCATGTGACTGCTGTAAACCTAATGCTTTTGCTGCATGAATTGTGGCACCCGCCAGTGCTTCTTCGGGTGTTAAGCGGAAAATGGTACTGGCCATGTTCAACATTAAACGTAAAGACAAACTTGGAGATGTACCCGGATTCAAATCCGTCGAGATTGCAATCGGGACTTGATGTTGTTTCAGCGCATCAATGAATGGATATTTCGTTTCTCTTAAGAAATAAAATGCACCCGGTAAAAGCACCGCAACTGTGCCCGATGCTGCCATGGCTTTCACATCATCTTCAGTAATATATTCCAAATGATCTGCAGACAGAGCTTGATATCGGGCTGCTAAACTCGAACCCGCTAAAGCAGATAATTGTTCCGCATGAATTTTGACTGGAATTCCTAAATTTTGAGCTGCCTTAAAGACCCGTTCAACTTGTTCAGGGCTAAATGCCAAATATTCACAAAAGGCATCGACAGCATCGACCAAGCCTTCTTGAAAAAATTTGGGCAGCATGTCATTACAAATATGCTCGATATAAGCATCGCTTCGACCTTCATATTCAGGTGGAAGTGCATGTGCAGCTAAACAGGTGCTTTTTACTGTAATAGGCAAGTGTTGAGATATTTGACGAATCACACGTAGCATTTTTCGTTCATTTTCATAATCAAGCCCATAACCCGACTTAATTTCAATGGTGGTAACCCCATCTTGAAGCAAACTTTTTACACGCTTCAAGGCACTATTTAAGAGTTCTTTCTCGCTTGCCGCACGAGTTGCTCGAACTGTGCTTGCGATTCCACCACCCTGAGCCGCAATTTCAGCATAACTTACACCTTGCAGTCTTTTTTCAAATTCAATACTGCGATTACCCCCAAAAACACTATGGGTATGGCAATCAATAAAACTCGGTGTAACCCAAGCTTCGTTCAAATCACTGATTTCATCGTACTGATCATGTGCTAAGTCTTGTTCTGGCCCAATCCAGCAAATATTATGCTCTAAAGTGACAATAGCGGCATTTTCGATGATGGAATATTTTCCATCCTGCATTGTTGCAACGTGACAGTTGTGCCAAAGTTTCTTCATGACTCATTCCTAAGATTGCTCAAATACCCATTTATATTTGAGCAATCAATATTTAACGCTCTAATTTAAGATTATCGGGAAGCTCTGATTCAACTTTTACTGTATTTTGTTTCGGCTTTACCCAAATATTAAAAGCAATCCAAAGCAATGCTAACCAGCCTGCACCGACATATATGGCTGGGCGCGAGTCAGGGAAATAACCTATCATTGCCAAAATAAAGAGTAAGAAAACAATTGCGAATGCGGGTGCATACGGCCACCCAATGATTGGAAAATCAAGGGCTTTAATTTCAGCAGTAGATAACTTACGGCGCATAGCAACCTGAGAAAGTAAAATCATCAACCAGACCCAAACTGTAGCAAAAGTCGCAATTGAGGCAATGATCATGAAGATGTTTTCAGGGATGAGATAGTTCAGAACAACACCGACCAACAGTACGCCTGCCATAACAACAACCGTCATCCATGGCACACCATTACGTGATAGTTTTTGGAATACTTTCGGTGCTTGACCATGATTAGCCATACCAAATAGCATCCGTCCTGCACCAAATACATCACTGTTAATTGCTGAGACTGCCGCGGTAATAACTACGATATTCAAAATGGTTGCAGCTGATCCGATGCCCAGATTTTCAAAAATTTGTACAAATGGGCTGCCCTGACTACCAATTTGGTTCCATGGGAAAATTGACATTAATACAAAGATAGTCAACACATAGAATAATAAAATACGAACTGGTACTGCATTAATTGCACGAGGAATGGTCTTTTTAGGATCTTGTGATTCGCCAGCGGTTAAACCAATAATTTCAATACCACCAAAAGCAAAAACCACCACAGACAAACAAGCTACTAAGCCCATGATTCCATTCGGCATGAAACCTTCATGAATCCATAAGTTCTGAATACCTGGTACAAAACTGCTATGGTCTGCATGAAAACCATAGAACATTAACCCGAAGCCACCTAAAATCATGGCTACAATGGCAGTCACCTTGACAATGGACAGCCAGAACTCCAACTCTCCAAATACTTTGACATGGATCAGGTTTATACCACCTAAGAACATAATCAGTGAAAGAATCCAGATCCAACGCGGTACATCGGGATACCAAAAGCCCATATAAATACCAAAAGCAGTAATATCGGCCAAAGCAACAATGATCATTTCAAATACATAGGTCCATCCCGTAGTAAAACCTGCCAATGGACCAATATATTGTGTGGCATATTCACTAAATGAGCCTGAAACGGGGTTTTTAACCGCCATCTCACCCAATGCACGCATGACAATATAAATGGCAATGCCACATACAATATATGCCAATAAAACTGATGGCCCTGCCAATTTTATGGCAGTAGCTGAACCATAAAACAATCCTGTTCCAATGGCTGAACCTAAAGCTAAAAATCGAATATGACGGGTATTAAGCCCCCGTTGAAGTGAAGCCTGTTGTGACATATTAATCTCCAATCCTTGAGGAAATTGAGTTAGTTACGACCACTCCATGTGGCCGTTTTTTTATCCATCACATATTTATAAACTTGGCAATAAATTCGGAAGCAGCAATTCATTTAAACAACCGCTTGCCAGTAGTTCACTTGCCTGCTCAATATCTGGGGCAAAGAAACGATCTTCACTGTAGTAAGGCACTTGGTCGCGCAAAATTTTACGAGCTTGCTCCAATTTAGGCGAGCTTTTTAAGCCTTCACGGAAGTCTAAACCCTGACACGCGCCTAACCATTCAACCGCTAAAATGCCACGGACGTTATCAGCCATATACCAAAGACGCTTACCCGCATTCGGAGCCATTGAAACATGGTCTTCCTGATTGGCTGAAGTTGGCAAACTATCAACACTGGCTGGATGTGCGAGTGCTTTGTTATCACTCGCAAGCGCTGCTGCGGTCACTTGGGCAATCATGAACCCTGAATTCACACCACCATTTGCAACCAAGAACGGTGGAAGCTGTGACATGTGGCGGTCCATCATCATTGAAATACGACGTTCTGAAAGTGAACCAATTTCTGCGATTGCCAATGCTAAATTATCTGCCGCCATTGCTACAGGTTCTGCATGGAAGTTACCACCAGAAATCACATCACCTTGTTCTGCAAAAACAAGCGGGTTATCAGATACCGCATTGGCTTCAATTTCTAAAACTTCAGCAGCCTGACGGATTTGGGTTAGACATGCACCCATCACCTGTGGTTGGCAACGTAAAGAATACGGATCTTGAACTTTGCTACAGTCTTCGTGTGAATGTGAGATTTCACTTGATTCTGTTAATAGGTCACGATAAGCCGCCGCCACATCAATTTGACCACGTTGACCACGTACTTCATGAATACGAGCATCAAACGGTGAACGTGAACCCAGCATGGCTTCAACACTTAAGCCACCACAAACTGTCGCAGCCGCAAATAAATCTTCCGCTTCAAACAAGCCACGTAAAGCATAAGCAGTCGAAACTTGTGTACCATTTAAAAGTGCCAAACCTTCTTTCGCTGCTAAAGAAATTGGTTCTAAGCCTGCAATTTTTAAAGCTTCAACTGCGGGTAACCATTCACCTTTGTAACGCGCCTTACTTTCACCGAGTAAAATCAATGACATATGTGCAAGTGGCGCCAAGTCACCTGAAGCGCCTACTGAACCTTTAAGAGGAATATGCGGATAAACTTCAGCATTAATTAACGCCAACAACGCATCAATGACTTTACGGCGAATACCTGAGAAACCACGTGCCAAGCTATTTGCTTTCAATAGAATAATTAAACGAACCATTGCATCATCAAGTGCTTCACCTACACCTGCTGCATGCGAAAGAACTAACGAACGCTGGAGTTGTTCTAAATCTTCAGGAGCAATCTTGGTTGAAGCAAGTAAACCAAAACCTGTGTTAATGCCGTAAGCTGTACGCCCTTCATTTACAATCTGTTCTACACAAGCCACGCTTGCGTTGATTGCAGCTGAAGCACTGTCATCTAATTTAACTTTAATCGGGTTGAGGTAAGCTTGACGTAAATCAGCTAAGGTTAATTTTCCCGGTTGGATCAGTAATTCCATGTTGGCTTCCTAATTTTTTGCACTATATTCTGCTGAGACAGTGCTTTTCACAATTGCAAAAAGCACCGCCAGTTCTTCCATGTATTTTTATTGAGTAATCATTGGCAGATTTAAGCCCTGCTCTTTGGCACAATCGATGGCAATGTCATAGCCTGCATCGGCATGGCGCATTACACCAGTCGCTGGGTCATTGGTCAGTACGCGAGCAATACGTGCCGCAGCTTCATCGGTACCATCACACACAATGACAACGCCTGAGTGTTGAGAGAAGCCCATACCTACACCGCCACCGTGGTGTAAAGACACCCATGTTGCCCCGCCTGCTGTATTTAACAAAGCATTCAGTAATGGCCAATCTGATACGGCATCTGAACCATCTTGCATTGCTTCTGTTTCACGGTTAGGACTGGATACCGAACCAGAGTCTAAATGGTCACGACCAATCACAATCGGTGCAGACAATTCACCTGTGCGAACCATTTCATTGAATGCTAGACCAAGTTTTGCACGTAAGCCTAAACCCACCCAACAAATACGCGCTGGCAAACCTTGGAAGCTAATGCGTTCACGCGCCATATCTAACCAACGGTGTAGGTGCTCATCATCTGGAATTAACTCTTTAACTTTGGCATCCGTTTTATAAATATCTTCTGGATCGCCTGAAAGTGCCACCCAGCGGAATGGGCCAATACCACGACAGAACAATGGGCGGATATATGCAGGTACGAAACCAGGGAAATCAAAAGCGTTCTCAACGCCTTCATCTTGCGCCATTTGACGAATGTTGTTGCCATAGTCAAATGTTGGAACACCCATTTTTTGGAAATCGAGCATCGCTTGTACGTGTTTCGCCATCGACTGTTTTGCAGCTTTGACCACAGCTTCTGGTTCTGTTTTCGCACGTTCACGGTATTCTTCCCAAGTCCAACCAATAGGTAAATAACCATTCAGTGGATCGTGTGCACTTGTTTGGTCGGTTACCATATCGGGATGTACACCACGGCGAACCAATTCTGGTAAAATTTCAGCAGCGTTACCATGAAGTGCAATTGAAATCGCTTTACCTTCTTTGGTGTATTTCTCTATACGCGCTAAAGCATCGTCCAAATCTGTCGCTTGTTCATCCACATAACGGGTACGTAAACGGAAGTCGATACTGGCTTGTTGACATTCAATATTGAGTGAACACGCGCCCGCAAGTGTTGCCGCTAGAGGCTGAGCACCGCCCATACCACCTAAACCAGCGGTTAACACCCAACGACCAGTTAAATCACCGTTGTAGTGTTGGCGACCTGCTTCAACGAAAGTTTCGTAAGTCCCTTGCACAATCCCTTGGCTACCAATGTAGATCCATGAACCCGCGGTCATTTGACCATACATAGCCAAACCTTTGGCATCGAGTTCATTAAAATGTTCCCAATTTGCCCAGTGTGGCACCAAGTTTGAATTGGCAATTAACACACGCGGTGCATCTTTATGGGTTTTAAACACGCCAACGGGCTTACCAGATTGCACCAAGAGTGTTTCATCTTCTTCAAGTTTTTTGAGCGTTTCTACAATTTTATCGAAGCATTCCCAGTCACGCGCTGCACGGCCAATACCGCCATACACAACAAGTTCTTTTGGATTTTCAGCCACATCAGGGTCAAGGTTATTCATTAACATGCGCAACGGCGCTTCTGTTAACCAGCTTTTTGTATTTAAAGTTGTCCCTCTAGGTGCACGAATTTCAATGTCACGATAACGTGGATTATTTGCTTTCACAAACAGACTCCTTTCCTTTTTAAAAATAATGTCCACAAGAATCTTCTTATGGGAAACTACATGTTCATACTTGTATATACATATATATACTATAGATTTTTTCATTAATACAATATTTTTTTTAATTTTCCATCAACCCATTAATTTAAATACAAAAAAAAATGCATAAGATGACTTATGCATTTCCGAAAAAATTTGATTTTCTAAATTTTAAGCTTAGAACTTGTATGACTTCACGCTGTTCAACCAGCGTTTTTATTGAACACACCAGAGTTACAACGTTGTGGATGATGGTAGATGAATCTTCAAAATGAATGATTAATTTTTTTAAATTTGAACTTTTATCGGGTCTCGACAAAGCTGCGTACGGAGATATAAGCAACTTTCTATACCCGTGGTTTCGTCAATCCATTATGTTACGGATTAAACTTACCTTCCAAATGATATCGATTGCCTGGATAAATCAAACGCGCACTAGAAATGAGGTTTTTATTTGACCATGTTCTACGCTGAATAAATAAACAGGGTTCTGCCTTATTGATTTTGAGCCATTTACATTCTTGAGCAGATGCCAAAACCGCTTTTACAATATGCTCTCCCTCGGTCATGGGCGAATTTTGCATTAAGTATGCATTGGGAGTTATTTGCGAAAAATCTTGTTTTAAATAATTCGGCACCAAATACGAATTGACCAATCTATCTTCAATTTGCACAGGAATATCATTTTCATAATGAATAATAATGGAATGATAAAGGAGCTGACCTTCTTGTACCTCCATTTGCAGACTTTGCAAAGCATTCGCATGAATACTTTCTAGAACAATCACTTCAGCACGATGCTCATGCTTTCTTGCTTGGATTTCATCAGCAATATTATTGATTTGAAACAATGAAGTTTGTCCTTGTTGCTCTGCGACAAAAGAACCCACCCCTTGAACTCGAACCAATACGCCTTCTGCCGTTAACTCCCGTAGTGCACGATTAATGGTCATACGACTACAACCCAACTGGTTGACCAATTCACTTTCAGACGGAATTTTTTGATTGGTTGACCATAACCCTTGATTAATTTTAGTGGTAATTAATTGCTTCACTCGCATATAAATCGGGATCGGACTATCTGCATCAATAGTTAGCTCTAGGTCTTGTTTCGGCTCTTTTTTTATTGCCATGTAATTACTCGATACAGATTAACTTAATTCTTCGCAGTTTACCCTGTACCCCTCAAAAGGTATATACAGATATAGTCAAGTTATCTATAAGTTCCACGCCCATAACTCTAGGTCGGCAGGATTTGATGGGAAAAACTGAAAAGAACCTTCTTTTACAACTCCCATCCATACCCGTAAACCAGATTCACTTTAAAGTTTCGCTATGGCTGTTCAAAATTTATAAAACTGAAACAGAGTAAATCGGCTTATAAAAAAGTGCTTCAACCTTAAAATAAATAAGGGACATTCACCATCTGACAAATGTCCCTCAACTAAGCAATTAAACAGCTAGAAAATATTAAACTAGAAATTCACTGTCCATGAGAATTGTGCTGAACGCGGTGCACCTAAGAATAAGTAATCATCCCCAAAGAAACTCCCTGCATCACGCCAATATTTCTTGTTAAACAAATTATCAATATTTAAACGCAGCGTATTGTCATACCCATAAGCGCGGAAGTTATAAGCTGAACCAATATCGAACACAGTAAAACTTGGAACTTTGACCGTGCCTGCTTTGTTGGCATATTTGTCACTACTGTATTGCATACCTGCCAACAATCTCAAGCCATCCACTTGTGGCACAGCATATGAAACATGACTGGCAAAACGTAATTTTGGTACATTTTGTGTTTGATGCCCACTATATTCAGCCGCATCAATACCTTTAAGTTGTGAATCAATAAAAGCCATAGTTGATGAAATATCAAGGTTTGGGCTTAAGCGACCTTGTACACCCAGTTCTAGACCCAGATTATGCTGTTCACCATCTGTGACATAATCATAATTTGCATTGGTATACTGGTTATCTTGCTTGAGATCGAACAGTGCTGCGCTAAACAACAAGGCCTGCCATTGCTGTTTAATCCCCAATTCATACTGAGCAGAATATACAGGTGACAATGTTGCAAATGCATTATTGGCAAACCATGGTGCCTGTCCACCATCACTTAAGCCTTTGGCATAAGAGGCATACACATGTGTATGCTCCCAAGGTTGATACATCACTGCGAATTGTGGCAAGAAACGATCTAAATTGGTCTCTCGAATATTACTCCCATCTGCGGCATAAGCATTTTCATCTAAATGCAGCAACTTACCGCCCAATAGAACAGACCACGCTGTATTAAACTCAATCTGATCCAATACATTTAAGGCTGTTTGCTGACTATCAAGAGATTTATAGTGATTCCCCAAAGGAACATTTGAAGGGTTATAAGTTTCACTATCTGTATAAATATTGCCTGAACCGACTTGCACATTGACTGCATCATACTGTGCATGACGCTTATAGGTCTGTGATAATTCTAAACTTAGATTATGTTGCCATGTGCCCGTGTTAAACTTCCCATTTAGACCTGTTTTAAACTGGTTGGTGAGATAACTGTCATTCGGACTGCGGAACTCATAAATATCGTAATTACCCTGAGCATCAAAACTATTACCTAAACCAGAAATCTCGCACACGCTGCTATAGCACGCCCAAGGAAATGCCGAGTAATCATCCACCACGACACGACTTTGTGAAGCAGCTAAATTTGCCGTCCAATTGTCATTAAATTGGTAGGTATATTTTAAACCAGCATTTAGACTTTCATTGGTAACAGGTTTGCCCCAGCTTTGATAACCCAGTAAACGATCCCAATTCACATTGGTTGGAAGAGCCGTTCCGCCCAGTAACTGGTAACCTGGAACTGAACGTTGGCGTTGACGTTGTGACTCAAGATCAAATTCCAATTTTGAACGATCTGACACTTTCCAGTCCAAAGCCAAAGAACCGAATACACGCTGACCATCAGCATGATCCACATAAGGGTGGATTTCTTCTTTTGCAAGATTAATTCGATAACCGAACTGCTGCTTCTCGCCGAACAAGCCACCTAGGTCTGTTGCGACACGATTGCCTCCATGACTGTCCCCTTCAATCGTTAAAGAGCGAACATTTTCAGGACGTTTCGTGACATAGTTGATTACACCACCAGGCGTTGACATACCACTTTGAATAGCGCTAATGCCCTTTAAAATTTCAACTTGTGCTTTATTTTCAAGGGCTACATTTTGTTGGCCACGCAGTAAATGACCATTCAGTAAATAGCTTGACCCTGCATTAAGCATAAAGCCACGCATCATAAAATTCGGATAGTAACCAATTGGTGCATAGCCATCCCCGACGGCTGCATCATTTTTCACGACATCCGTGAGTGTTTTAGCATGTTGGTCTGCAATAAGTTGTGCTGTAACTGTCGTCAGTGAAGCCGGTATTTCAGCCTGAGTTTGCTGTGTAAACCCCGTCAAATTCACCTGAGGCTGGTAATAGGCAGCCTGTGCTTTATCAGCGGTTACCGTGATTGTCGCAAGTTGTGCGGTTTCATTTTCATCTGCTGCATAAGCCATTCCTGAGCTTAGTCCTAGATATGAAAATGAACCAACCGCCAGTAATGCTTTTTGTAAATGAGAAAATGAAAATGGATACGTATTCACAGTCGTTGCCTAACCCCAAAAGATAATCTTACAGCATGAATTTTGCGGGATGAGTATTCACAATTTTCACGTATAGAACAATGCTTTTCTCAGACTTATTTCTAGTTTTGTACGAAATAATCTTCATGAAAAGGTAAACTAAATAAATACTGAGAAGCAAGTATCCAAAGATCCATTTTTAAAGACTTGAAGATAGGAAAATCGCTCAAACATTCGAGCGAATTCAGTTCAAAAATGCACCCGAATAAGCTTTATGATTTTTAGATATTATGATGAAGCAATATGCACTATAAGCGCTGAAACACATTTTGAATGGTCTGTATAAACCATGCTCGCGCTTCTAAATCATCGTGATGGTTATACCAATTTACACTGACATTAAACGGTTTCACTGTAAAAGGTAATTCAAAAACATTCACCTCACTGTTTCGCTCATAAACTTTGGCAGCTCGCGAAGGCAAAGTGACTAAAAGTTCTGAGCTGGTCACAACATCTTGTAAAACGCTAAAATGAGGGAGTTCTAGCATGATATTTCTTTTTAATCCCAGCTCTTTCAGCTTTTGATCAATTTCAATATGCCCCGTTGAGGATTTAATCGCCGCATGTTTTTCTTGTAAATATTGCTGCAAACTCACTTGATTCTGTACACGTGGATGATGCTTATGCGCTATACACATATAGCGTTCTTCAAATAAATTTCGTGATTCGATTTTTGGCATCACGGTATAGCTACTATTAAATACCGCGACATCTAAAAACCCCTCAACCAACCACTCTTCAACTTTATTGGATTGAATTTCTTCAATTTCAATCTTCATAAACGGTGCATGTTTTGAAAGAAATTGAATCAGTGAAGGGAGTAAACAGATTTCACCCAAATCGGATAAACCTAAACGAAAAACTCGTTGCGAAGTTTGAGGATTAAACTCTTGTGAAGCCGTAATGGCTTTTTCAATCTCAGAAATAGATTGTCTGAAACTTGGATATAAACTTTGGGCTAACTTGGTTGGTTTCACCCCAAATTTATCTCTTTCGAATAAAGGATCATTCAAAAATTTTCGAAGCCGATTTAAATTATATGTGACCGACGGTTGACTTAAGTTTAAGCGTTCCGCGGCATGACTAATATTCTTGGTTTCATAAATAATAATAAAAACTTTAATCAGACTCAGATCAATCAATTTATATCTTCCATAAAATTAGGGAGACTCAATCGCCTCCCTATGTCCCTTTAGGCTTGCACCACTTTTGCTTCTAATTTTGTTTTTTTCAATCGTAAATGAATGGTAGAAACACTCATCACAGCAAGAATACAAGGTATTGCCAGTGCAATAAAATTATAATTAATCGGTAAACTCAGGCTCAGCAACCAACCACATAATATTGGTCCTAAAATTGCACCCAGTCGACCCACACCCAATGCCATGCCTAAACCCGTTGCACGAATATTGGATGAATAGAATTGCGACATATAAGCCAATAATAAAATTTGTCCCCCGATTGAAGCTGCCCCTGCCACGGCTATACAAAGATACAAGATCACCATTGGTAAACTATAGCTCAGTAAAAATAATGCGATGGCTCCACTTAAGAATAAGCAACAGAGTACCTTCGCCAAATTGAAACGGTCTGCTAAAAAGCCACCACAGATTGCACCCAACATCCCGCCAATATTCAGTGCCAGTAAAAATACCAAACTGGTTGATAAATCATAACCTGCTTCTACCATCAATTTTGGTAACCAGTTACCTAAGGCATACACCAAAACCAAAGCCATAAACACACTGCCCCAGAACAGCAACGTAATCGGTCCACGATCCTCGCCAAATAAATCTTTGACAGGCGTTTTAGAAGAAACTTGGTTATTCTGATGCAGACTAATTTCGGTTTGTGTTGTATATGTCACGGTGTCATCAATCTGCTTCAGGATAGCAGCAGCTTTTTCAGTTTTCTTTTGACGTACCAAGTAATCAATCGACTCAGGCAGTAACAGCCAAATTACAGGGACTAATAAAAGCGGAATTCCTCCTAGAATAAACATGATTTTCCAGCCAAATTGTGGCACCAACCACATGCCCAATAATGCCGAACACATCCCACCTACTGCATAACCACTAAACATCAATGAAACCAAGGTAGCACGTAGTTTCTTCGGAGTATATTCAGTCATTAAAGCGATCACATTGGGCATCACACCACCCAAACCTAAGCCAGCCAAAAAGCGGAAAACACCAAAGTTCTGAGGATTGGTTGCATAGCCACACAGCAAAGTAAAACTACTGAATAAACAAATACATAAAACAATCAGTTTTTTACGGCTAAAACCATAACCTTCTAATTTATCACTCAGGCTACCAAAGATGATAGCACCGAACATCATGCCAAAAAGCGCAATACTGCCTAGAAAACCTGCAGTAATGCTATTAATTTGCCATTCCGCCATCAGCTTGGGGAGAGCTACCCCATAAATCACCAAATCATATCCATCAAAGATAATGATCAGCGCACTGAGTAAAATCACGCGCCAATGAATGGCTTTTAATTGAGCATGATCGATGATTTCATTTGCATTAATTTTTTGCATGGTAGACCTCCCTGGTCTTTATATTCTGTGCAAATTTATATTTTTGGGGCTTAACCAGCCAGCTTTAGACCTTGCTCTATCTCCAATGTTAAAGTCGCATTTGCATTCTCAATATCTTGTTCCAGTGAATGTTGCCATAACCAGTCAAAACGGTGCGCCAAATGTAGTCCGACATCCTCAAAACTTGGATAATTTTTAGAATAAAGCTCATAAATCTCTCCCGATTCCTGCGAGGTATATTGAACTTTTACCGCCCGATCCAAGCGAATTTCTTCATAAATTTTAGAGACTGATGTTAAGTTTTTGATACTTAACTGTGGATGTGCCAATAAGTTTGCCAATATCAATGCATCTTCCAAACCTTGCCCTGCCCCTGCCCCTTGATGAGGTAACATGGCATGTGCAGCATCACCGATTAAAATGACATTTTGAGTTTTATTTTGATACGTGGTTAATGGCGCAATTTGATGTAAAGCCCAAATGGTTGGACGGTCAATCAAATTCAGCAATGCCTGACAACTACGACTCCAATCTGCAAAGTCAGCCAACATGTCCTGTTTAGACACTGCTTGAGTCCATGCTGTATTGGCTGGGAGTGTGGTTTGAGTTCGGTCTGACTTGAATGCAACAATATTAATTTCAGCCCCTTGCCGAATGGGGAAAGTCAAAATATGTTTATCCTTTCCTAAAAACATTTGTGGAACATTTGCCAGTTCCGAATCGTTTCCTAATGCCTGTATCGCGTGCTGAAAATCTTCAAACTTGATGATCCCTCGATATGCCCATGTCCCTGAAAATTCAGGGTTTACCTGTGGTAACTGGTGCGAATCCAACACATGATTCCGCACCGCTGAATGAATTCCATCACAGCCTATCAAATAATCACATTCAACTAATTCACCATCCATCAGTTGAATCGCAACACGGTCATTCGTTGCGGTAACCTCTTGAACCCGTTTATTGAAATGTACGTTTTGCTGTGGCACCAAGGGAATTAAACTTTCAAGAAAATCGGCACGATGCACCGAAGATTGTCCCACATCTTTCGCAACCGAACTGGATAAGTATTCATCGGTATAACCGTTTCGCCATTGAAACCAAATGTCGGTAAAAGGCGCTTTGACTTTATCTGCAATCTGTTCATATTCATTGGCTAGACCCAAGAGTTGAATCGCTTTAACCGCATTGGCACCAAAGGAAATTCCCGCTCCAATTTCAGAAAACTGTGCCGCTGCTTCATATAAATGCACATCTAAATTCGGATTTTTAACCAATTGGGTCATCAGGGCTAAACCTGCAATTCCACCACCAATCACAGCAACTTTTATCTTCTTGTCCATTTTTAGCATTCCTTACTAAATTGCTTAGATTTCTATCATTGGTTATTTTTTAAGATTAATCCAATTTATATTTTTTAATTCACACTATCTATTTTTTTGATATTTTAGCGTTACTTATTATTTGAACTGTTTCGAAATAACCTTATATTTTTATAATTCCTCAGACATTAAAAGCCCCTTTCAGGTCTTTTAATGTGATAAAAATTAGGCTTTAAAACTTGTAATTCATACTCAAAGTTACATTGCGGGGTTCGCCCCAAGCCATTGCACTTGCACCAATCCCTTCATAATATTTTTTATCAAAAATATTATTCACATTCACTTGAGTACTAAAGTTTGAATCAAACTTATAACCGAGCATTGCATTGGCAAGATATAAATCGCCTCGGTCAATACGCGTAGCACCTGTCCCTGTATAAATCTTACTGAGATAGTTCAAACCTCCACCTGCATACCACGCTTCATTTTTATACTTCACAAATATATCTGCTGTCGTACGTGAATTGGTCGGGTTGTCGTCATTGCCTTTGGCATCTTTGGCGCTAAAGTTAGCAACACCAAAGCTCAGCCCCCAATTATCATTGATTTCACCATCCAGATTTAATTCAACGCCTTTACTCACCACACCATCTGTAGCGTAATAAGCATTTTCAGACAATCCATCAAATTTAAGGGGGAATAGATTTCTATTCGCTAGAAATTTAAGCTTAGCAAAGATATGATGTCATACATCATATCTTATTCATCTCTTGATTATGTCTGCAATAAAAGTAACCTGTACTGAAAAATACGTCTTGATTGATCAACAGTTTCAATTTGACTTCCCTGTGAAATACACCGAATTCCAACAACTTGACCAAGACCAGTTTCAAACACAAGTCCATGACCAAGATGTCATTATTATTAGTGACTTAAATGTGAATGAACAGGTCTTAGCCAATAATCCAAACCTGAAACTGTTGGCGATCTGCTCTACTGGATTTGACCATGTCAATCTGCCCCTGTTAAAACAACATGGCGTTCAAGTCTGCAATATTCGTGGTCAAGCCAGTGATGCGGTTTCAGAACATGCATTTACCCTCATGATTAATCTAATTAAAAACTTTAATCAGCAAACTGAAGGTGTGAAACAAGGTCGATGGTCTAACGGTGGTAACTCATTTCTTCTTGCAGCACCGATGGGTGAGCTAAAGAACAAAACCCTAACCATTATGGGGAAAGGAAGAATTGGTTTATCTCTTGCGCAAAAAGCAGAAGCCTTTGGTATGAAGGTCATTTTTAGTGAACGTAAAAATACCGTCGAATGCCGTGATGGTTATGTACCGTTTGAGCAAGCCGTACAACAGGCTGATATTTTGTCTTTACACTGCGCACTGAATGCGGAAACCCAACACTTGATGGATGCTTCTGTATTTAACTTAATGAAGGACAACAGCATCCTGATTAATGTTGGACGTGGTGCTTTAGTGCATGATGCCGACCTCGTTACAGCCATTGACAGCAAGAAAATTGCGGGCTTTGGTACCGATGTCCTAAATCAGGAACCCCCTGCCGATAATCATCCATTGCTTCAGTTACAACGTCGCCATGACAATGTCTTAATTACAGGCCATATTGCATGGGGAACCAATGAAGCACAGCAGCGTTTGTTTGCAATTTTAGAAAGCAATATCAATCAAAACATCCAAGGCAATCCACAAAACCTTCTCTAAGAAAAAAGCAGAGCCATCACTGGGATGGCTCTGCTTTTTAAATCACAACAATAACTTGATGGACTGACAACCCAATCTTATTGCTTAAATTTTTTAATACTTTTGGATAAATGCGCACGCATCATTTGGCGCGCCAATAGTCCATCCTGGTCCACAATTGCATTGAAGATGTTCACATGATCATGATGTACTGTTTTTAAGTAGTCTTCACGATTGACAGGGCTTTGTTCAATTGATTTTACCCGCGCGCGTGGAATAATTTTTTCACCTAAATACTTCAGAAAATCGACAAAATATTGATTTTCCGATGCCTCGGCAATTGCGATATGAAAGTCATAATCAGCCTTTACCGTACCGTCATTTACATCAGAAGAAATATGTTGTTCAAAAGCATCCAGTGCCGCTTTCATTTTATCAATATGCACTTTTTTACGACGCTCTGAAGCCAGAAATACCGCTTCAGACTCCAAACTAATTCGTAGTTCCAACAAGGCAACAATGTCATTAATGGTTTCTAAACTGGCATTCGAAAGTAGAAAGTTTTGCTCTGTGTTCTGCTCTTTAACAAAGGTACCAATACCATGACGTGTTTCGACATAACCTAAAGAACGTAATTCAGTAATCGCCTCACGAATCACCGAGCGACTCACTTCAAACTGTTCAATAAGTTCTAGTTCTGTCGGAATTTTTTCTCCAACCTGAAAATCCCCTGACTGAATTTTTTCGATCAATTGCTCTACAATGATTTGGCTTAATTTTTTTGCAGATCTAGATTTAATCGCACTAGACATAATAAAGGAGACTCACCAAATGTTGGAAAATTAGAGACTTAGTTTACTATATTCCTGACCAATAATCCTATATCAAGTGTATTAGAGTTCAGTATCAATAAAAATCACAATTATAAAATAATAAATGCTTTAAGAGCGTATTCAAACTAGCATTGTTTACCTGAAAAGGAAATGCCATAGCGACATTCACTCCCTCTCACCGATGTAAAATGCCTCTATACAATGTCTATTTTATGCAAGCAATTCAGCAGTACGCTACAGCGACTCTTGATGTGTTGTGGGAAATTTTGCCTCAAATTCTGCCTTTTTATAAGCGTCATAAGATGCTTTACTAATCATTACCGCCGATTCTCGCCCTTTACGGGTAATTTCAACAGGATCACCAGCCACCGCCTTATCCATAATCATGGACAATACCGCTTTGGCATTGCTGCAATTAAAACTTTCCATAAAATACTGTCCTCAATAAAGCCACGCCATGATCAATCACGGCGTGGCTTTGGTTTAATCCATTAAATTAAAGTGCCGCTTTGGTCAGCTCACCATTAATCAAACGATTAATTTGCAATGGATTTTCATCTTTCAATGCTGCTGGCAATAACACCTGTGGTGTATTTTGATAACAGACTGGGCGCATGAAACGTTCAATGGCACCTGTACCTACCGATGTGCCACGTGCATCGCTAGTTGCAGGAAATGGGCCACCATGCACCATAGCATCACATACCTCTACCCCAGTCGGGAAGCCGTTAAACAGTACACGACCAGCCTTACGGGTAAACAATGCCAATAATTGATTTGCTGCTGCTAGTTCAGCATCTTCACCAATAATGGTAGCTGTCAATTGACCTGCCAATTGTTCAAGACCTTGTAACAATGTCGCTTCATCGTCAACCCCAACTACAATCGACATTGGACCAAACACTTCGTGCTGTAATTTGGCATTACCCGCCAACAACACACTTTGGTCTGCTTGGAACAAGTTCGCCGATGCTTGTGAAATCAATGTTGCTTCCTGACCTTGAGCAATCAGTTCAAAACCAGCTTCTGTTTTTAACTCAGCAATACCTTGTTGGTAGCTTTTTAGAGTTCCGGGATTGAGCATGACTTGTGGCACAGCTTGTTGGGTATGTGCAATTAAGCCTTCAACAAATTGGTCAAATTCAGGGCTTTTCACCCCTAAAATTAACCCTGGTTTGGTACAGAATTGACCACAACCCATATTAAATGATGCAACAGTCTCTTGTGCAATTTGCGCACCACGAGCAGCTAAGGCTTGAGGCATCACCACAACTGGATTCACACTCGACATTTCAGCAAACACAGGAATCGGTTGCGGACGGTTTTGCGCAAGATGATACAGCGCCATGCCACCTTCCAAAGACCCTGTGAAACCAACCGCTTGAATCAGTGGATGTGCCACCAAATCTGCACCAACACGTGAACCAAAAATCATGTTGAACGTGCCTGCTGGCATTCCACAGTTTACTACTGCTTTTTCAATGGCTTCACCCACCAGTTCCGCAGTTGCCATGTGTCCAGAATGTGCTTTAAATACTACAGGGCAACCCGCAGCTAAAGCAGCAACTGTGTCACCACCAGCAGTCGAGAACGCCAATGGGAAGTTACTTGCACCAAACACTGCCACTGGGCCTAAAGCCACTTTGCATTGACGAATGTCCACGCGCGGCATTGGTTTCCGTTCTGGCAATGCAGGATCTATACGTGCAGCATAAAAATCACCTCGACGTAACAATTGAGCAAATAAACGCAACTGACCTGTTACACGACCTGTTTCACCTTGCAAACGTGGCAAAGGCAAACCTGTTTCTAAAGCAGCAACTTCTTGCAGCTTTGCACCCAAAGCTTCAATTTGTACTGCAATTTCTTCTAAAAATTCAGCACGTTGTCCTTGCGAAGTTTGGCTATATACAGCAAAGGCAGCCTCAGCAGCTTTTGCCGCAGCGTCGACTTCTTCAAGCGTTGCTTGGCTGTAGACATAACCTGTGAGTTGGTAGTCAGTTGCATTAATACTTTCAATTGCAGGTGCATGTGTTGCTACACGCTGACCATTGATAAATTGTTTACCATTATTAATTGCCATGAATTAACTCCAATGCCTGAATTTATAAACTTATTGCGGACCCAAAGTTGCAATTAATGCAGCTAAATCTTCGTAGTCTTTCGGAGTTAAATCGCTTAATGGTGGACGGACAGGACCCGCATCATAACCTACAATCTTCGCACCCGCTTTAATCATACTTACGCCATAACCTGCTTTACGGTCACGAATTTGGATTAAAGGAAGGAAGAAATCTTTAATTAAACGGTCAGTTGTAGCCGTGTCATTTGCACGAATCGCGTTATAGAATTCCATTGCAGTTTTTGGAATGAAGTTAAATACTGCAGATGAGTACACTGGGCAACCCAATGCTTTGTATGGTGCAGCAAATACTTCAGCAGTTGGTAAACCACCTAAGTAAGATAAACGGTCACCTACAGTTTGAGTAATGCCTGTCATCATATCAATTTGACCAGAACTATCTTTAAAACCAATCAGGTTTGGACAAGCTTCTGTCAATTCTTGCAATGATTTAAGATTTAAAAGCGATACACTACGGTTGTAAAAAATGACACCGAAATCTACAGAGTTACAAACTTGTTTAACGTGCTCGATCAAACCTTCTTGGCTTGCTTCAGTTAAATAATGTGGCATTAAAAGAATACCTTGTGCACCAAGACGTTCTGCTTCTTGCGCTTGTGCAATTGCTTGACGTGTTGGACCACCTGCACCCGCAATAATCGGAACGCTACCTTTGCAAGTATCTACTGCTGTCTTAATGACTTCTGAATATTCATTGCCAGTTAATGAGAAGAATTCACCGGTACCGCCTGCAGCAAAGAGTGCACTTGCGCCGTAAGGTGCTAACCACTCTAAGCGCTTTTGATAAGTTGCTTTGTTAAAATCGCCATTTTTATCAAAGTCAGTTACTGGGAAAGAAAGTAAACCATCTGAAACAATACTTTTTAATTCAAGAGCATCCATTAGCAGTTCTCCATGTTTGTTTGCCGTTGTCAGACATCTTACATCATATGTTTTGTTTTTTTCAATCACTTTTCAAGAAACAGCTTATTTATTTTTTATTACCATTAAATATCAAACACTTATTAAACAAAAATAAACTCAACAACATATCGACCCTACACGACAACGACTCCGTTCCGTCAAATCATTTGCCAGAAAATAAAAAAAGCTGCCAGAAGGCAGCTTTCTAAAAATGTAAGATGGCTTACTTAGCGAACAAGACAAGGCTTTTTGTTATTAAACTTCCAATCTGGAATTAAAAATTGCATGCCTTCTGCATCGTTACGTGCGCCTAAACTATTCGCTTTATAAAGTTCATGTGCACGGTTAATACTGTCCCAATCCAACTCAACACCTAAACCTGGGGCTGTCGGTACTTGAATTTTACCTTCTTTAATTTCAAGAGGTTGCTTGGTTAACTGGTCTGTTCCCTCTTGCCAGATCCAATGTGTATCAATTGCTGTCACTTTGCCGACCGCCGCAGCTGCAACATGCGTGAACATGGCCAATGAAATATCAAAATGGTTATTTGAATGCGAACCCCACGTTAAATTGTACATTTGACACAATTGTGAAACGCGAACTGAACCTTCAAGCGTCCAAAAATGAGGGTCCGCAAGCGGAATATCAACGGCTTGTAATTGAATACTATGCGACATTTCTCGCCAATCGGTAGCAATCATATTGGTTGCAGTCGGAAGACCTGTTGCACGCTTAAATTCGGCCATAATTTCACGGCTGGAAAAACCTTGCTCTGCACCACAAGGGTCTTCAGCATAAGCCAATACACCTTTTAAATGCTTACCTAAAGCAATCGCTTCATCTAGATACCAAGCGCCATTTGGATCAAGTGTTACACGAGCATCTGGGAAACGGCGTGCAATAGCCGTTACTGCTTCCGCCTCTTGTTCACCAGGTAATACACCGCCTTTTAATTTAAAGTCCTTAAAACCATAGCGGTCATATGATGCTTCAGCAAGACGCTGAATTGCATCAGGTGTTAATGCTTTTTCATGGCGCACGTTATACCAATCATGCTTTAAATGCTGCGAAGTTGCATAGTCCAAAGAGGTCTGCTTACGATCACCAATAAAGAATAAATAGCCCAGTACTTCTACTTCGCTGCGTTGTTGCCCTTCGCCTAACAGACTTGCAACATTCACATTTAAGTGTTTGCCAAGTAAATCCAGTAACGCAGACTCATATGCAGTCACCACATGAATTGTTGTTCTTAAATCAAAAGTTTGGTTCCCGCGACCGCCTGAATCTCGGTCTGCAAAGGTTTGATGAATTTTCTTTAATAAATTTTTATATTCACCAATCGGCTGACCTTCAACCAATGCTTTTGCATCATTTAGTGTTGCCAGAATTTTCTCGCCACCCGGAATTTCACCAACACCAATATTGCCAGAATTATCTTCAATAACAAGGATGTTACGGGTGAAATAGGGACCATGAGCACCACTCAAATTCAGCAGCATACTATCATGACCCGCGACAGGTATTGCTCTGATTGATTTAACAATAGGTGTAGTAGCCGACATTGAAATGCTCCTTGTCTGATTGACTAAAATTTGTGATATAAAACTTATAAGACATCATATCTCTTGTCAAGATAAGCATTAAAATAATTATTTTTTTAGCTGAATGCTTGCCAAAATAATATTTTTAATCATATGATGTCATACATCTAAAGATTCCATTTAGAACTAGGACAATGGAAAGAGTGAGATGATTCCCTTTCAAGTTTCACTACTCTATTCTATCGATGAATTTGACATGACGTCACCTATTTCACGGAGCTGAAATAGGTCGCTTACTAAAAGAGTTTGTATATGGACAATTTGCAAACAAGTACAGCTGTAGTGCCATTAAGGGCAACCCATACCAAAACCCGTTATTATATTTTAGCGATGATTTTTTTGGTTACAGCTTTAAACTACGGTGATCGAGCAACTATCTCGATGGCTGCCACGCCAATGTCTCAGGAATTAGGTTTAAATTCTGTGACTATGGGCTATATCTTCTCTGCTTTCGGCTGGGCGTATGTAATTGGTCAAATCCCTGGGGGGTGGCTATTAGATAAGTTCGGTGCAAGAAGAGTTTATTTCTGGAGCATTATGCTCTGGTCAATCTTTACAGTGATGTTGGGTTTTGTTGATATTTGGGGCTCAATTCCTTTAATCATCGCATCATTATTCATCTTACGTTTTCTTGTGGGTTTATCAGAAAGCCCTGCTTTCCCAGGTAACAGTCAAATTGTGGCTGCGTGGTTCCCCACTAAAGAACGCGGTACTGCTGCCGCAATTTTTAACTCAGCTCAATATTTTGCAACAGTAATTTTTGCTCCATTTATGGGGTGGCTCGTTGCACAAATCCATTGGCAATCCGTTTTCTGGATTATGGGTGGATTAGGAATTGTTGTGGCTTTCATTTGGCTTAAGGTTATCTATAGTCCAGAAAAGCATCCAACCGTTAATACAGATGAATTGAAGTTCATTAAAGCGGGTGGCGCACTCACCAATATGGGTGAAAATCAATCCAAAGTTGTAGATGCAGAAAATAAAATAAGCTTTAAAAAGATTAAAAGTCTTCTCGCATCACGCATGCTCTTAGGTATTTTTATTGCCCAATATTGTATTACTTGTTTGACATATTTCTTCCTAACATGGTTCCCAGTGTACCTTGTAAAAGAACGTCATATGACCATTTTGCAAGCTGGTTTTGCGGCTGTTGCACCTGCACTCTGTGGTTTTATTGGGGGTATTTTGGGTGGTTTGGTTTCAGACCGATTAATTAAAATGAATCGCTCTTTAACATTCGCTCGTAAGCTGCCAATTATTTTAGGCCTATTCTTATCGACCAGTATTGTGATTTGTAACTATGTGGAATCGCATACAGCCATCATCTTCTTTATGTCATTGGCTTTCTTCGGCAAAGGGTTTGGCTCTTTAGGCTGGGCAGTTATGTCCGATGTTGCACCAAAAGAAATGATTGGTTTATCGGGTGGTTTATTCAATACCTTTGGTAATACTGCGGGTATCGTCATCCCAATCGTGATTGGTTACATCATTAATTCAACGGGTTCATTCAATGGTGCCCTAGTATTTGTGGGTATCCATGCGGTTATTGCGATTTTATGCTACCTCTTCATGGTTGGCAAAATCCAACGCTTTGAACTTAAAACAACGCCATAAATCTCCCCTTCAGATAGATTTGGGTCGAAGTGACCCAAATCTATCTTCTCACCCAATATATACAAGGAACGATCATGCAACAAAGACCACTACTCATCAAAATTAATCCGCAAGACAACGTCGCGATCGTGGTGAACGATGGTGGTCTTGCACAAAATACTTATGTTGAAGCACAAGATATCACTTTGGTTGAAGCTGTTCCCCAAGGGCATAAAGTTTTATTAACAGCATTAAAAGAAAATGATCCGATTGTTCGCTATGGTGAAATTATTGGATATGCAAATAAAGAATTAAATGCAGGCTCATGGGTCAATGAAGCGGTAACGCTGATGCCTGAAGCACCCACTTTAGACTCTTTAGAGCTTGCGACTCGCCCTGCCCCAGTACTTGAACCCCTCACTGGTTATACTTTTAAAGGTTATAAAAACAAAGATGGTTCTGTCGGTACTAAAAACTTATTGGCAATTACCACCAGCGTAAACTGCGTTGAAGGGATTGTCGATCATGTGGTTAAAATCGTAGAACGTGAATTACTGCATAAATATCCAAATGTCGATGGTATTGTCGGACTCAATCACCTATATGGATGTGGAGTCGCGATTGATGCACCGGCCGCGATTGTGCCAATTCGCACCATTCATAACTTAGCGCTGAATCCAAACTTTGGTGGCGAAGTCATGGTGGTCAGCTTAGGCTGTGAAAAAATGCAGCCTGAACGCTTACTGAATATTCCTGCAGAAAACAAACGTATTCCTGTCGAAGACCAAGACATTATTCAACTACAAGATGAACGTCATAATGGTTTCCAAAGCATGATTGACCATATTCTTGCGGTGGCAGAACACCATTTAGAAAAACTCAATCAGCGCCAACGTGAAGATGTTTGTGCATCAAACCTCGTTGTGGGTATGCAATGTGGTGGCAGTGATGCGTTCTCAGGTGTAACCTCTAACCCTGCTGTTGGTTTTGCCTCTGATCTGATTATCCGTTGTGGTGGAACAGTGATGTTCTCGGAAGTGACGGAAGTGCGTGATGGTATTCATTTACTGACACCGCGCGCTGAAAATGAGCAAGTTGCAAAAGACCTGATCCGTGAAATGCAATGGTATGATGACTACCTCGCCGCAGGTAAAGTCGATCGTAGTGCCAATACCACACCCGGAAACAAAAAAGGTGGTTTAAACAACATTGTGGAAAAAGCCATGGGCTCGATTGCCAAATCTGGCAGTTCAGCCATTGTTGAAGTATTAGCACCAGGTCAAAAACCAAGCAAAAAAGGACTGATTTTTGCGGCAACCCCATCCAGCGACTTTATTTGTGGTACACAACAAATGGCTTCGGGTATTACGGTACAAGTTTTCACGACGGGTCGCGGCACGCCTTATGGTTTAGCCGCAGTTCCTGTGATTAAAATGGCAAGTCGCAATACCATTGCTAACCGCTGGTATGACTTAATAGATATTAGTGCTGGCGATATTGCTATTGGCAAGCGTAGTATTGAACAAGTGGGCTGGGAATTGTTTGAACTCATCCTTCAAGTTGCAAGTGGTGAAAAGAAAACTTGG
Organism: Acinetobacter sp. ANC 4173; assembly: GCF_004331255.1. GTDB lineage: Bacteria > Pseudomonadota > Gammaproteobacteria > Pseudomonadales > Moraxellaceae > Acinetobacter. The sequence goes on from NZ_SJOF01000002.1 coordinate 213,939, forward strand.
TCAGATCACTGGGGAATTCATAACTCTCTAGCTGTTTTCAACCCAGCACCTGTAACCTAAATTTTGTTGGGTTAAAAGTATCGTCATTACATACAACTTTTAACCCATTCAACTCAAGAATAGGATCAACTTTTTTATGTTGCAAAACACGTTCGCATCCTCTAATGCCGTGGGTAAAGCACTCCTCTGTTTAATGACCTCTGCTTTCCTGTTTTCCATTATGGGTGTGTGTATTCGTTTTGCATCTGAAACGGTAGATAATCCAACCGTGGTTTTTTTTAGAAATGCCGTCGGATTGTTTATTTTTATTCCTATGCTGTTTAAGCAGGGCTTAAGTTTTATTAAAACCGATAAATTGTGGATGCATACTTGGCGCAGTATGGTCGGTTTAGCCGCAATGTATGGTTTTTTCTATGCCATCGCACATCTTAAACTTTCTAATGCAATGGTGTTTAGCTACTCATCTCCGATCTTCATTCCACTGATTGCCTATTTCTTTTTAAAAGAAAGAATTAGTCAAGGTATGATTGTTGCTGCCGTAGTTGGTTTAATTGGGGTACTGCTGGTTGCAAAACCCGATCAGGGACTATTTAACAGCTTATCTTTTATTGGCTTAGGTGCATGTTTTTTATCTGCGATGGCCTTTGTCACGGTACGTGCACTGACCAATACCGAGCCGCCAGAACGAATTGTTTTTTACTTCTGTATTTTCGGCACACTCATCTCCTCTATTCCGATGTATTGGCACTGGCGCGTGTTTAGCCTCAAAGAATTGCTACTCTTAATTACGGTAGGACTTTTAGCGAACATCAGTCAACTCTTTATGTCATATGCCTACAGCCTTGCCCCTGCTGGGCAAATTGGACCGATGAATTATATTGCGATTGTGTTTGCAGGCATTTGGGGCTTTATTTTCTGGCATGAAATTCCAGATGTATTTAGCATTTTAGGAATCTCTATTATTTTAATGGCAATTTTAGGTTGTAACCCGACCATCATGGCTAAAATTAAACAGATGGTTAAGGCTTAGCTCTCTTTGAATTAATTAAAAAAACTTAGAAGTACATTCCACTGTCTACTTCTAGGTTTCGACATCACAATCGTTTTGGGAAGACATTTAGTAGCCGAGCATGACCTCTACTAGTAGCCGCGTATAACATCTACCTCATTGAGCAAACTTTTATACACCATCACAAATTGATTATTTTCAACAATTTGTTGCACAACGACATTTAAGTCGGCATGTGAGGCTATATGTGGCGTTACAACAATATTCGATGATGCCACAAGGGATTTTCTGAGCTTAATGGCTCATGCTCAAACACATCTAAAATAGTTCCATCTAAATGCCCTGAATCTAAGGCAGCCAATAAATCACAGGTATTATTGATTAAATTTATTAGAATCAAAAACAGGGACATTTTTGTTTCTACAAATGCTAAAAAATAATCACATCATGGATGATGTACTTTTGTAAATTTCATACAAAGCCAAAATTTTCAAAATAATTATCTGATTTAATTAGAAAAAAATTCATAATCATAATTTCTTTCAATTTGCTTTCTGCTTAAACTTTACAAAACCTTTTTAAATCATTATTTTGACCCAATTAAAGACAGGTATCCCAATTTAGATATCTCCCCTACAAGTTATAGCATGACTGTTTCAAGCTTAATCAAACTAGGTTAATTGTTGTTTTTATCGGCATTTCTTCTACAATAGTTTAATTCTGTTTAAGAAAAAGTTGCTATAGTCTTCTCACAAGTTCTTTTATAGTGATCTTATACGGAACATATGCATGAATTCAGAACGCCAACAAAATTTTCTTTTACGTAAAGAAAAAATCTTAGCAATGGCCGAAAAATTATTACTCGATAATAATCAGGACATTACTCTTGAAGAACTTGCTTCTGAGTTAGATATCGCCAAAGGTACAATTTACAAGCATTTCGACAGTAAAAATCAACTTTATTTAGAACTTATTATTCTAAACGAAAAACGTTTACTCGATATTTCACACAAATTCAACACAGACATCAATTCGTATGTTTCAGAATACATGCTCTACAACATGTTAAATTCAAACCGTACAATTTTACTGCATGTGATTGAGGAACGTCTGACCAACAACGAACGTAAGCTGAATAACTTATTTGATGAACTCTATAAAATCCGTGAAGCGCGTATTTTAAGTATTAAAGAAATCACTGATAAATATTTAAAAGAAAACAATAGTGCAATGTCTATTCGTGACTATCAGTCTTATGTTTGGACCGTCACCTATGGTGCATGCTTGTTGCTCAATTCAACCCATTACCAAAAAGCGATTGGCTCACGTGACCGTTTAATAAAATTATATATTAATCAAGTATTAATGACACCTGATAAAGTTATATAAATAGAATTTAAAGGAGATCTGATGAGGTCTCCTTTTTATTTTTGCTATCCTTTTTCCAAACTCAGCTCAGCAAAAATATCCTAAAGTAATTGAAGCTTTCAGAATTATTAATATGACCGTCTTATTACAAATCGATTTTTCCAGTACTGGACCTTTTGCAGCAGAAATGACAAAAGCATTTGCCCCACTTGCAGAAAATATTAATTAGGAAACTGGTCTTATTTGGAAAATTTGGGCAGAAAATAAAGATGCTCAAGAAGCAGGTGCAATCTATCTATTTGATTGTAGAGAAAATGCTACCAATTATTTAACCATGCACTGCGCACGTTTAGAAAATTTCGGTATTACCCATATTCGCAGCAAAATTTTTCAAGTGAATACAGATCTTTCAAAAATCAACCATGCACCACTTTAAAAGAATAAGTCCTGAATCTCTCAGGACTTATCATTACTTAAATGCAATGTTTCAAGTAAAGTTGGCTGCACAGGTGCTTCAGCCTGATTATGAAGATAAACTTGCACAACTTTAAACACAATCACAACGGCTAAACACGTCGCTATACAAAAAATCCAGAAACCAAATGGACTTCGAATGTTATGTGAGCCGCAATTCGGACACTCTTTAACATCCGAATCGACCACTAAATCACAGCAAGCACAATGGTATTGATACAGCATAGGTATACTCCTATTTCACTGTAGTGGTTGTATTTATTTTCACATTCCCAACTACAGAGCAATGTAATCTTTCTTGATGTTATGTGAGTATTTGTAAATGCACAAGAGAAGTCACCAACAAAAGCCGACTGTAGCGTTCAAAATTAATGCGTACACCACTCATCTACTGTTTGGATTTTTTTTATGGAAATGATGACTTTAATGAATATGTAACGAGGTTTGAGTTTCATAAAATTCAACTCCTCCCATAATTCAAGTAATATAGCCGTCCAGATTCATTTTTTAGTGTGGATTTCAGCGATGATACAATTGATTAAAAAAGGCGGGTTACGGGAGCGCGCGAATCGTAGCCGAAAATTTAAAGGCTCTGAAAATACTGAAACCACGCTCAAACCCAATAGTTATGCTGACACTACGAAAAATGCTGAAATCGTAAACTCAACTTCAGCACAGATTCAAGAAACCAACACTCAATCTAAAACATCTGAATAGCGTCGTACCAAAGCCAAATGGCAAACACTAGAAATAAAGCCCCCGAGAGAATATCAATAGCGTGTCCTGCTCGTTGATACAAGGCTTTAATTTTTGGTGTAGACATGATGAACATAAATAAACTAAACACCAAAAATGTTTGAAGTGGGATGATGAATGCCAATTGAGATTTTAAATTGGCATTTGCAGACGAACCCAGTGCTAAGGAAAAGACGCTACTGAAATAAATTAAGGTCTTTGGATTAGACAAATTGGTCAATAATCCCAATAGAAAATATTTTTGCTGACCCGGCAGAGTTAAAGTCCCTTCTAGTTGAGGACTTTGTGCAGAAGTTAAACCCTCCTTTAACATCCCCCATCCCATGCGAGCTAGGAAAAATCCCCCTATCAGCATCAAGATTTGCTGAATCCATGGAAATTGTTCAACCAATACCGTAAAGCCTAATAAGGTTAACACCACCCAAACAACAATCCCTGCCGATATGCCTAAAATAATTTTTAAGGTATTTAAGCGTGTGGTAGAAGCAGAACTTTTTGCAATCAGCAAAACATCTGGTCCGGGGGTTAATTGTGCGACAAAATGTAAAGCACAGATGGTCAGTAATAGAGACATATTTTTATAAAGCGATTCATTTTCCAATTGATGAATTATAACGCTTGTTTAAATTTTTACTGCATTAATCACATATTGATTATAAAAAAACCGAAGTATTTTGAGTGACTTCGGTTTAGATTTAATGATAATCGGCTTGATTATTTATTTACATCTTTCATTTCAATTTTCTTGGCATCTGGCGTTACTTCATGTGCCTCACCATCAATAATGCTTGAATCACGGTATTGACCACCTTGTTGATTTTGCATGTCTTGCATTTGACGCATTAAATCTGCAAATGGGTTTTGCCCTTGCGCACCTGTTACTCCACCCATATCGCCCATCATGCCACCCATCATTTTATTCATCATGGCTTGTTGACGCTTCATCATGGTTTTCATAAATACAGCTTGCAACGCTTTTTGAACAGCAGGAATTAACAATAAAACGGCAAATACATCACTGATCAAACCTGGAATCAGCAGTAGAAAACCAGCGAAAATTTTAGGTAAATTTCCAGTAAATGCAGGGTCTGAACTCACCTGACCTGATTGCATTTGTTGCATCTGCGGCATAATCCCCGCCGAATATTTACGGATAATATTTAATCCAATAAAGAAGGCAGCCACAAACCAGAAAAACACGTACCACATACTACCAACGAGGTCGCCCACGCCAATCCAGACGAATACTTCTAGAATTAAGCCCGCAAGTACAATCAGAAATAATTTCATGAAAATTAATCAAATCTCTAAAATAAAAAAATTGACCATATTCTAAAGCTGTCAAAGTGTTCAGCATTTTTCTATGGTTAAGAATATCTATAAGGGCAGTTTTTTATTTTTAAAGCCCTTGGTCAAAAAATTGTACAAACTATTCAAATCTAGTGACAATCTTGGTGCTGTTCTTACAACTTTATTGTTTAAACGCGTTTTAGAATTTTACGCTTCTCAGTACGTACAGCTTGAATTGAAGAAATCATGAGAATTACTCATTTGTGTTATTTATATTTCAAATAGAAATTACTCTAGCATTCTAGGCATAAAAATATAAAATGTTATAACATTACATTAATCTTTTTTATGACTTATGAAACAATCTTTTCACCTCTTTTATTCTGGCCTCAGCTTGTCTCTCTTCGCGCCATTCTGTTGGGCTGAAAGTACACCAGAAGTACTTAAAACCATACAATTACAGGCCGAAACGTTAACAGAAAGTTCAAAGCAAACGACTGCCTTAACCAAGTTTTCACATGATATTCTCGACATCCCTTTTAGTCGCAGCCTATTCTCCAAAGACCTTATCCAACAGCAAGATGTACAACGTATAGATGATGCTCTGGCTCAGGTCAGTGGTGTATATCATCAAACTAATTATGGAGGTGGCTTTTGGGACAACTATTCTTTTCGTGGTTTTAGTACCGATCCTAATATTGGGGCTCAAATGATTAGAAATGGTCTGAGCGTCAATCGTGGACTTAGTGTCCCGCGAGATATGGTCAATATCGAATCACTCGACTTTTTAAAGGGTCCTACGGCTGCACTCTATGGTCGTGGTGAAACAGGTGGACTTTTGAATATCAACACCAAACAGCCTAAATGGGAATCCCAAAGTGAAATTAATCTACGCGCCAATAGCCTAGAAAAATATCGTGCGAGCTTTGAGCATACAGGTCCTCTCAATAATGACATTGCCTATCGATTTGCGATTGCACATGAAGATAATCAAAGTTTCCGTGACCATGTATCCAGTGAACGTTGGTTTTTTTCACCTCAATTGACTTGGAAAATTTCTGATCAAACTCAATTCGATTTTGATAGCGAGTTTACGCAACAAAAGGGAACTTTCGACCGTGGAATCAGCAGTTATCAAAAACAATTTGTCATGCAACCTGAAACCTTTTCAGGCGAGCCCAATGATGGTCAGCATCTTCAAAAGGACAACTTTTACCAGCTTCGTCTCTCACATCAATATAATGACGCTTGGAAAATCAATAATGCCTTGAGCTTTAAAGATGCCCAATTAAGAGGTTTTTCTAGTGAGCCGCGTAAAATTCAAAGTGATGGTCAGACCCTAGAACGACAACGTCGTTATCGTGACAATAAAAGTGATGACGCCCTTTTTCAAACGGAATTACTGGGCGTAATTCAACAAGATTGGGCCAGACACGAAGTTCTGGTCAGCGGTGAAATTGGCCACTTGAATTATCGCCAACTTCAATTGCGACGTAATCATAGCACCAGCATCCCCAATACTATCGACATCTATAACCCCGTGTATGGACAATATCTTCCTGAACTTCCGTTATTCATTAATACAGAAGAACAACAAAGCTATTTTGCCCTGAATCTTCAAGATCAAGTTTTTCTAAATGATCAATGGAGCATCCTACTTGGCGCACGTTTTGACCATATCACGCAAGATTTTCAAAATAAACTGATTGATAGCTCAAGTAAAAGAGATGTACAACAAACCAGTCCACGATTAGGCGTAAATTATCGGCTAAATGATGATTGGTCATGGTATGCAAATTATGGACATTCATTCGCACTGAACAGCGGTGTAGACCGTCATGACCAAGTTTTTGATCCAGAAAAAGGCATAAGTTACGAAGTGGGGAGCAAATACCAGATCAACCCTCAGAGCCTGCTTAGTCTCGCCTTATTTAAAATGAAGAAAGAAAATGTCTTAACCACCGATCCCACAGATGCTAATTATCAAGTCGCGGCAGGTGAAGTTTCCAGCCAAGGCATTGAACTTGATTTAGAAATGCAACTGAATGATCAATTCTCAGCACGAGCCAACTACAGCTACACCGATGCAAAAGTTGAAAAAGACCAAATACTTGTCAAAGGTTCCAGATTAAGTAATGTGCCGAAACACAGTGGCTCAATCAATGGAAATTACGAATGGTCATTGGCAAATGCCAATAAAATGGGCATCGGTGCAACCGCGATTTATGTCGGAGATCGTAGTGGGCATAGCAGTGATAATGGATTTACCCTACCTGCATACACTTTAGTCAATTTACACGCCTATTATGCGCCATCAGAGCAACTCCATTATCAATTCAATATCAATAATTTATTGGATGAAACCTACTATGTTGCAAGTTATAGCGAGCTTTGGATTCAACCCGGCGATCCATTAAATGCATCGCTTGCATTGCAGTGGAAATTCTAAATCCTTCTTCGAACCCGTTAATTGTAAAATTTTCGGGTTTTACTTTTGGTGATCATGCTCTTTACGATTACTCAAAATCATCACCAACAAATACGCCTGTGAAAATTTAGCCAGATCGCTCAACAACACCTTGATTAAAGCGAAATAACTGTTCTTCCAAGTCGATAAAATCATATACTTCACAGATCGATTGCAATCTCTGCATCATTTTTTCAGATCTTACCAAGTTTTTATTATGTCATTAATTATTGGGATTGACCCAGGTTCACGCCTTACAGGCTATGGAATTATAGAAAAAGACGGTCAAAAATTACGCTTTGTCGATGCGGGAACCATCCGTACCGAAAGCAAAGACATGCCAGAACGCCTAAAACGTATTTTTGCAGGTGTTGAACGGATTGTGAAATTTCACGGTCCGACTGAAGCAGCGGTTGAACAAGTATTTATGGCTCAAAATCCTGATTCCGCACTAAAATTAGGACAAGCTCGTGGTGCAGCGATTGCTGCGCTTGTAAATCTGGATTTGCAAGTTGCTGAATATACCGCCCGCCAAATTAAACAGTCGGTGGTTGGCTATGGCGCTGCGGATAAAGAACAAGTTCAAATGATGGTGGTCAAACTCCTGAACTTAAGTGTGACTCCCCAAGCCGATGCTGCCGATGCACTGGCCGCTGCCATTTGTCATGCACATGCTTCAGGAACTATGAGTAAACTGGCTGTACTTAATGCTTTAGGGGGCATGGCTCGTGGACGGAGTCGTTCCAGTAGCCGACGTCGTTAATAATTCAACAATTTCGTTTATTCACGAATAATCTGAAAGTCAGTCACGTCGAGATCTTGTGATACTTCACAACTTCTCACCTGCTGCACTTCGGCATGGGATGGTCCTAAATAAGCCAGTTCGATCACGCGAGATAGACTTTCTGCATCAGTGATCACCAGAGCCTCTACTTCACCTGTTGCTAAATTTTTGACATAGCCTTTTAATGCTAAAGCTTGAGCCTGCTGATAAAACCATCGACGATAGCCCACTCCCTGAACCTGTCCTGAAATGATGAGCCGAAATGCTTTTTGCATCTTAATCTCCATTCACAACAGAATAAATTGCTCGTCCCATATCATGAGCTTGTAAACCACGTATCCCTGATTCAGCCAATATATCCCCAGCTTGTGCATGTAAACTGACAATTTGATGTAGGGCAATTTGATCATGAAATTGCGCTTTTAAACTCGCCACCATACCTGCGAGTACATCACCCATGCCGCCAGTTCCCATGCCCGCATTGCCTTGAGTACAAATATACAATTTATCCTCCAAAATCAAACTACCTGAACCTTTGAGTACCCATTGCCCAGCAAAAGTCGCACGTAATCGATGAATCGCGGCAATACGGTCTTGTTCTATATCCGCTGCTGTACAACCCAACAAAGTTGCAGCCTCACCCGAATGTGGTGTTGCATAGATATGATCATTCAACTTTTGCTTTTCTTTAGCTAAAAACCAAAGTCCATCTGCATCCAACACGACTTCTAAATGTGTACTTTGATTGAGTAGTTCGAACCATTGCTGAAAAATCTGCTCAGCCCAATCATCACGCCCCAACCCCATGCCAAAACAAACCGCATCGACATGGCTTAATAACTGTTGAATTGCCTCAGAATTTAAAGCATTAATATCTCGCAGCATCATATTTGGAGCACGCGCCAAAATTGATGAGTGATGCTTGGCATGACAGACCACACTGACTTTTCCAGCCCCCGCATGAAAAGCAGCTTCTGCCGCCATGATGACTGCCCCACCCATATCAGCATGACCACCCACCACCAGTACGTGACCATAACTACCTTTATGTCCAAAGGCTTGCCGTTGCGGTAAAGTAATCTTCTTTGGCGATAACTGCGCGATGGGGTGTAATTCATCATCTTGAGGAATAAGACTGAGTAAATGTAATTTCCCCACAAATTCCTTACCTTGTCCTGTAAATAAGCCTGCTTTATAACCCAGCAAAGTAAAGGTTTGATCAGCTTGAATGCTACAGGGTAAAGCCTGACCTGTATTCGCCTGTAAGCCACTCGGAATATCGACCGCAATTTTCAATCCCGTTTGTGCATTGAATAAGTGAATAATCCTTTGCCAATCTTGACCCAACTCACGGTTCAGTCCTATTCCAAATAAAGCATCAATATGACATTCATAACTCGATAAGTGTTGTTGCAACTCAGGCTGTGTTACAACCATTTCAATTGTAATAAAAGACACATTCTGCGACTGAGCAAATAAATATGCTCGATGTAAATCTGGTGATGGTCCACGTTCAGTGGTTAATGCAGTGACTTGAAAACCCACCTGTTTTAAGTAACCTGCAATAAAATAACCATCCCCCGCATTATTGCCTTGCCCACACCACACCGCTATTTTTTTAATCTGCTTTTGTTCAAATTGTGGTAATAACTGTTGCACAATTGTCCAAGCGGCTTGCTGCATTAAACCTAATGATGAATTTTGCTGAGCAAACCAACGTTGCTCCCATGCTTGAATTTCGCTGCTATGGTAAACTGAACGTTGCATGATTTCCCCTATTATTGGTTTATGGCTTCGACCTCTTCTTCCTCAAACATCTCACTGCAACAGCTTGATCTTCAAGAGCTAAAAACATGGATCAAAACGCAGGCTTTAGACTTGGGTTTTGCTGATTGTGTCATTGCCAAACCAGATGCTCAAGCAGAATTAGAACGTTTTAAAGAATATTTAAAGCGTGGTTATCATGCAGATATGACTTATCTTGAAGAAAATTTGGACAAACGTGCCGACCCAACGCTACTGGTTCCAGGCACTCGTAGCATTATTTGTGTTCGGATGAACTATTTAGTAGAAACCCCAAAACCACGTTATGTTCCCAATGAACCGAATGCCGCCATTATTGCGCGTTATGCACGTGGGCGGGATTATCATAAAATTATGCGCGGGCGTCTTAAAACGCTAGCAACACGGATTCGTGAGCGTGTCGGAGAGTTTGAGTCCCGCCCTTTTGCAGATTCCGCACCCATTTTTGAAAAGTCTTTGGCAGAAAATGCTGGTATGGGCTGGACAGGCAAACATACTTTACTTATTCATAAAAAATCAGGTTCATTTTTTGTTTTAGGGGAATTGTTTACTTCTCTTGATTTACCTTTTGATGGTCCGACCACGAAGCATTGTGGCTCCTGTACAGCTTGTATTGATATCTGCCCGACACAAGCGATTGTCGAACCCTATATGCTCGATGCACGTAAATGTATTGCTTATTTAACCATTGAATACAAAGGCATTATTCCCGAAGAATTAAGACGTGGAATCGGCAATCGGGTTTTTGGCTGTGATGACTGTCAGCTCATTTGCCCTTGGAACAGCTTTGCGCAAAAAGCCAGTATCGAAGATTTTAATCCACGCCATGATCTAGATCAGGTCACTTTATTAGATTTATGGCACTGGGATGAAGCAACTTTTTTAACCAATACCGAAGGCAGCCCAATACGGCGCACAGGCTACCAAAGCTTTATGCGCAATATTGCGATTGGTTTAGGAAATGCACCATTTTCTAGCTTAATTCTACAAACTTTGCACGAAACTCGTCACTTGCATGATGATATTGTGCAAGTCCATATTGATTGGGCTATTCAAGAACAATTGATTAAATTTCAAACAATTTAAAGTCATTAGTCCGTTATTAATAAAGAAACTTTGCATATCCAGTTCTTTGCAAAGTTATTGTTTTATAAAAAGGATAGTTACTTGTTTGGCGCAAAATCTATTGAACCAAATAAAAACTTTGCATGGAATATTCACTAAAAATAGCTGACTTTGTGACTAAAACTTGCATCTAATCGCTCATTACATCGACCTTTTTTAATCGTCAGATACCATAAGTTTTGGTTTTTTTTGCCTTTGGTTTTGGCACGAAATCTGTATTATAAAAGCCAATAAAGAATACAGATGATGGACTTCCTAGAATGACTGTACGTAATGATTGGACGCGTGAAGAAATTCAAGCTTTATATGAACAACCTTTTTTAGACTTGGTTTTCCAAGCTCAGAAAGTTCATCGTGAGCATTTCGATGCCAATACCATTCAAGTCAGCACTTTATTATCAATTAAAACAGGCAAATGCCCTGAAGATTGCAAATACTGCTCTCAATCTGCACGTTATGATTCAAAACTAGAAGCAGAAAAGCGTATTGCTGTAGACAAAGTCATTAGCGAAGCCAAAGAAGCCTTAGAGTCTGGTTCTTCACGCTTCTGTATGGGGGCTGCATGGCGTAACCCACACGAGCGCGATATGCCTTATGTACTAGAAATGGTTCGTGAAGTAAAAGCTTTAGGTTTAGAAACTTGCATGACTTTAGGCATGTTAAACCAGTCTCAGGCTGAACGCTTAAAAGATGCTGGACTCGATTACTATAACCACAACCTTGATACTTCACGTGAGTATTATTCAAATATCATCAGTACCCGTACTTTCGATGATCGTTTAAATACACTTGAATATGTACGCGGTGCAGGCATGAAAGTGTGTAGTGGTGGTATTGTTGGTTTGGGTGAAGACACTGCCGATCGTATTGGTCTATTACTTGAACTTGCAACATTACCTATTCACCCAGAATCAGTGCCAATTAACATGCTGGTTCCAATTGAAGGCACGCCATTGGCAGATGTAGAAAAGCTCGATGTGACTGAATGGATTCGTACCATTGCTGTTGCACGTATCATTATGCCAAAAAGCTATATTCGTCTTTCTGCAGGTCGTGAATCTTTATCTGATTCGGACCAAGCATTGGCATTTATGGCAGGTGCAAACTCACTGTTTTCTGGTGAAAAATTACTGACTACGCCAAATGCGGGTGAAGGTCGCGACAAACAGTTATTTAATAAATTAGGTTTAGTTGCTGAAAAAGCAAAACCGACTGTTTCTGAACTTTCAGTAGATGCAATGGCAGGCTAATAAGCCTTCTCAAGTTGTTAATCTGAATCAAATGCCAATTCTATGAATTGGCATTTTTATTTGTATTCCAATTAAGATTTTTATACTACTGGCTCAATGAAGAATGAGCAGTTTAACCTGCAAAGTTATGTGCGGTAATCAGAATGCCATATTGTGCAGTTAGATAATCCCCTTTTCGAATAACATCGGCACCGTTGGCGTGGAAAACCGTTAGCTGTTCGGCTACTGCATCATATTCGAAACGTTCATAACAATCTTGATGATGGCATAACCATATGAGGGTATCTACCAACTGCTCATCGACAATATAGCTTTCTTTTTGAAAATCTTTAGACATGTTTGGTCGAAAAATAAAGTTAATGCCTTGTATTGTATCGGGCTTTAATCAAATTCGAGAAGCAATACAAAAAAAATTATCTAAAAAATAGCTGTCCTAGAATGTATAAAATCCGAAATGATTGACTCATTTCGGATTTAACTAGAGCAATTCTAAGACGAAGAGGTCTTATTCTCGCCACATTTTCTGCATTCCAGATGTTCACCTATTTCCTGCATTCGTTCATATTCATAAATGTGGAAACAAAGTAACTTTCTGAGTAGTTGAAACATTTTAAACTCCTTGTTTAATTTTTTTGTTTCATGCATGTTTCAGTCCTGAAACATCAATGCATCCAAGTGATCAAATGCATAGCATTATAATTATCACATTTTTATCGAATGGCAAATAATTAACACAAGCTTCAATTGCATTTCGTCGGAAAGTAAACTCATAGCATAGACATTAGTCGTTACGCGACATTCACATTAAACATTGAACCGATGGCACTGGTAATCAGCATAGCAAAGCATCCCCAAAACAACACTCTTAAAGCACCTTTCCAAATGGATGATCCTGCGGTATAGCTTGCTAATGCACCCAAGCTCACTAAAGCAAAAATAGAAACGATCACAATCGCACTAGCTAAATAATCTTGTGGTGCCATAAGCACAGCCAACAATGGAATGGCTGCCCCAACTGAAAATGATAAAGCCGAAGACAAAGCGGCTTGCACTGGTTTTGCTGCAGTCATTTCAATAATGCCAATTTCATCGCGGGCATGTGCTGCCAAAGAATCATGTGCTGTTAACTGAATTGCCACCTCGTGCGCCAATTTTTCATCTAAACCACGATGGATATAAATTTGTGTCAGTTCTCTTAATTCTTGTTCAGGATTATTCTCTAATTCACGTCGTTCAAGTGCTAAATCTGCCTCTTCAATATCGGCTTGCGACTTAACCGAAATATATTCCCCCGCAGCCATAGATATCGCACCAGAAATCAAACCTGCTAAACACGTAATCAGAATGGTTTGTTGCCCTGCACCACTTGCCACAATACCAATTACCAGACTGGTGACTGAAATTATGCCATCATTCGCTCCTAAAACTGCCGCACGCAACCAACCCGTTTTTTCTAAATTATGTTTCTCTAAATGTATAGACCTTCTCATCAACGCTCTCAACTTGATTTTTTATTCATGCCACATAAATACCGATATTAAACCAATATTCTTAATCCGCACTTAACTCAAGCATTCGATTTACAAAAACTTTTTTAAACCCACTTTTCTAGTGAGCACGATGTACTCAAAATTAAGCGCATAACCATCAACGGGACTATGTGTCCTCTATGCAAATTAGGTTCTTCTTTTAATAACTCCCAGTACTCACGCCTTGGTCATTCACTTGGCGTGCTTTACCCGTTTCAGTATTCAGCACGGTAAATTCAATTCTACGATTTTTAAACTGCCCCTCTGGCGTACTATTTTCAGCAATGGGTTTTTCAGCACCCATCCCTACAGCTTGCAATTTAGCTGGATCAACCCCTTTTTTAATTAAATAATCCATAACTGCTTGAGCACGTTTCACTGAAAGTTCTTTATTGTCTTGTGCAGTACCTACGTTATCCGTATGCCCTTCTATCACCAAATGAACTTGCGGTGCACGCCGAATTAACGCTGCTGCTTGATCCAGAATAGATTGATTAATTTTAGGAATTTCGCTTGAGTGAGGTTCAAAATTGATGATTTGTAAATTTAAAGCCGTTGCTACATCTAAGGCACTTACATGTTCTGGATTTAAACTCGCCAGTGCTTTTTCAGCACTACTAACACTACTTCCTACAGCTTGATTTACATCTAAAGGCTGCTGCGTCACTATTTGCATATTTTTGACTAACGGTTGGATTTTTTGGGCAAGCTCGGTCGCAACTGCATTAGTTTTAGCTTGAATCGACAATTGATCACCCATCCAAGTCATTGAAACATTCGGTGTTCCTTTTATCATTTTCAACACACTGGGAATTGCCTCCTGATCAATCAAAGTTTTATGAAATTGACTATTATCATCGACCCCACATCCGACAGGATGAGTAAATATCTGTTTCACTTCCGTTTGTAAAATATCAATATAAGACTTGTTAGATGTAAAAATTTGACAGGTGACCAACATCCCATCCTGTCCAGTGGTTAACTGAAATTTTGCTGGTTGACTGGCAATATTCGTATTCTCTACCACTGAGTTAGATTGTTCATCACGGCTACACATTTTAAAAAGTAAAGCGCAGATTACCCCCAATACAACAATAAATAAAACGGGTATCCACCACCGGCTTTGCTTTTTTGCACCAATATAAGAAGCATTACTTAGGCTTTGATTTAGAGTTTGACCAACTAGTGTATTTACACCTAGTGCGGCAAGTAGTGGTTTAGCCCACAAAGGTAAAGCTACGGCAATGTCCGTATTGTGATTAAGTAAAAAATGCTCTATGGCATGCTGATCATTTGAACCGGCTTGTGTCTCTAAAACCCCCAAAGTCGGTGCAATCGCATTGTTCAAGGTTTCTTCAATTTCAGATGGTGGTGCGGTCGCACCAATTGCTTCAATAAATTTTTCTTTGAGCGATTGATGTGTCTTAAAAAGATCACTCAATCTGGGATTAAGATGGTTCTGTAACTCCGTAATATGATCTGGTTTTTCTTTTAATAAACTGAGTAAAATCGGATAAAAATTATCTAGGGCATGTTTCTTTTCCAGCAAATGCTCTGTCTCAGATTGTAAAACTATAGGTGTGACTTGTTGCTGTAGTAATTCAATGATATTGGTCAGCATTTCCTGCCCTCTTATTCTTTTGTTGTTTTATTAAGTTAGTTTATATGTTCAATTTTTATACAGTGTAAATTATTGTATTTTCTACAACCCTTGATCCATCTCAAATTTTTAGGCATAAAAAAGCCAGCGATTGCTGGCTTTTTATAACACTCAAAAATTAAGCATGAAAAGTTTGCAGTACTTTTCCTGTTAAAGTCTGATTAATTAATGGCGTATTTTTACCTTGTGAAAGAATACTCTCTTTGGTTAAGGTCCACTCAAGTTCTGGGTCAACCAATACCCATCCCGCTTCTTTTACCCAACGCTCTTGCATATTGGCAACTTTGGCTGGTGCTAAAGTCACTTTCTCCACCCATTCTAAAGGCGTAAATAAACCTTCTTTCACCAATTGCACCCCTAAAGAGACATAGGTATCAAATGCAGTAAAACCAGGTTCAGTTTCTGCAAATGGTGCCATTTTTGCCGAGCTGCTTAATGGTTCATGATGAGTACAAATCGCATCAATTACACCATCTTTTACACCTTGGCGTAAACGCTCTTGATCTTTTTCAGAACGTAGTGGTGGACGCACGTGCGCTAACGCATTAAAACCATCAATCAAGCGATCTGTTAAGTGTAGTTGATGCATTGCCACATCGGCAGTAACTGGTAAGCCCTTTTCTTTGGCAATTTTGATTAACTCCACAGAAGCGCCACATGACAACAAACTAAAATGTGCATGCACGCCCGTGGCTTCAATCATGAGTAAATATTTAGCAATCGCAACGGTTTCTGCCAACGCAGGAATCATTGGTAAACCTTGACGTGATGCAATAAAACCTTCGTGTACACAGCCATCTTTGGCCAGTTGTGGTTCTTCTGCATAGAACACAACGGTTAAACCGAGACCTGCTGCGTATTCCAAAGTTCGAAGAACGACATCATCATTGGCAAAAGATGCATTCGCATTTGAAACAGCAGTACAGCCACCTTTTTTCAAAGCCGCCATGTTCGCAGGTTGTTGACCTTTTAAACCTTGGGTTTGCGCACCAATTACCTGAAGGTAAATCCCCCCATCTAACATGGCTTTTTCAACCAAACCATGAATTAAAGCCCCATTGTCTTGCACAATCGGTTTTGAATCTGGTGGCGTAAACACATGCAGAATACCATTCTCACGTGCTGCACGACCTTCAGACTTGAGCGTACCATGCTGCTGCTGACCTGGCTCACGTAAACGCGCACACAAATCGACCATGGTTGGCATTAACCATTTGCCTTGACCATCCAGAGTTGTTTCAACGTGTTCAGAAGCAGCTACCAATTTACCCTGCTCTAAATAAACAGTTTGCACCAAATCAGTTTGCTGAATTGGGTCTAAGACACGGACATTTTCAATTTTTACAATACTCATGGCTTTTTCTTATCCCGCAATTGCTTCTAATAAACCTTGTTCTTGCAACTGACCTTGCATTGAAAGCGCTAAGACAGCCATACGCACCGCAATACCATTCGTGACCTGATTTAAAATCACTGATTGTGGACCATCTGCAATGCTGGAATCGATTTCCACACCACGGTTCATAGGCCCTGGATGCATCACGATACAATCAGGCTTCGCCAATGCTAAACGTTCTTTGTTCAAACCAAACATTTTGTAGAATTCAGACTGTGAAGACAGCGCTGGCGAATCAATCCGTTCATTTTGAATACGCAGGGTAATGATCACATCACAATCCTTCACGCCTTCATCCATTTTGTTAAATAGACGAACGCCTGCCCCATATTCTTCAAAACCATAAGGTAATAATGTATTCGGAGCAATCACACGAATATCTTTACAACCTAAAGTTTGTAAAGCAGCAACATCTGAACGTGCCACACGTGAATGTTTAATATCACCAATAATCGCCACACTCATGTCTTCAAATGGCTTTTTGGTTTCACGGCGAATGGTTAACATGTCTAACATGGCTTGTGTAGGATGCGCATGACGTCCGTCACCTGCATTGATGATCGCAACATGCGGACAAACCGTCTGAGCAATAAAATGTGCAGCACCCGAAGATGAATGACGAACCACAAAAATGTCCGCCGCCATTGCCTCTAAATTCCAAAGTGTATCGCGTAAAGTTTCACCCTTAGACGTACTTGAACGTGCAATATCAATATTCAGGACATTGGCCGATAATCTTTTTGCTGCTGCTTCAAAGGTAGTACGGGTACGCGTGGAATTTTCAAAAAACAGGTTCATCACCGTACGACCTTCAAGTAGGTTGTTGGTAATCAGCTGATTTTGGTCATTAAAAAAGGACTGCGCAGTGTCCAATATTTTAGTGAGTGTGGCTTTCGATAGCCCTTCGATGGTCAGGAAATGTTTTAAATTTCCATCTTTATTGAGTTGAATCTGACTCGGAGTATGCAATGCCGCCAAGTGCATGAGAGATTCCTTATACGTTAAGTTAACGTATTATACAGAAATCCCCCCAATTTGGCAGTTGAAGTTTTCGACACTCAACAGAAAATATGACGATATTTAAAATGACTTCTTATTTTCCTATGCGTTATTTCAATAAGATAATTTAAACAAAATTTAGCGCTGTAAATGAGAACACCAATCATCATAAATTTAGCATTATAAGATGATTGGCTTGAATTACATGATCAGCAAACTATTTTGCGACATGATTTAACGTAATGCACCAATATAGTGATGATGTACCTGAGCGCGATAAATTTCGTCCTCAGTGACCTCTTCTTCACGATACTGTGTCGGCTCAACCACAGTTTCAGCCACCACCTCTGGTTCAATCACTGTATCCAAATCCATGAAACTGCTTAGGCGTTCAGCCTGACGGACTAACTCTGCATCGCCCGTAGCGAATGCCAAATCAACCACATGTTTTGCATACGCCTTATTCTCCGTAAGGTACATAGCATCAATGACACGCCCAGAAACGCGGCGTAATCGCGTATAAATCAAAGTCGCAGCAGAAAAAGCCTCAGGATGAGCAACAAATCCATGATTAGACATCTCTTTCAATCCCCCAGTTTTATTTAATTTAATACGAATAATTCATTCACAACAGATTTAACAAATAAAGCCCAGCTTCATCCACATCGCTGTTGATACTCTTGGAGTAGCAAAATACATACCAATTTTTGAGAACCAGATCGTTAAAAGTGTATTTTTTTATGATCTGATTATTCAAACAAGCAATTTAAAAAGCTTTCAAAGCCAAAATCAGTTAAACTTTGCAAAGTATTTTTTAAAATCTTGGTCTATCTAATTTATGAATAGCTCTTCACGTTTAAGCAACTATTGGGTCACATGTGCAGATGGGCTTGAAACCTTACTCCAAGAAGAATTACAAGGTCTAGGCATTGCACAAATTGAACGCTTTCCAGGGCGTTTAATTTTTAAAGGCACATTAGAACAAGCCTATCGTATTTGCATGTGGTCACGTTTGGCTTCACGTGTTCTACTGCCTATTCATACACATGAACTAGAACGCAGTCATGATGCACGTGATGTCGCTGAAGAACTTTATGAAGGTGCGATTAGCTTTGACTGGTCACTCATTTTTGCACCACAAAGTACTTTCGCCATTCGTTTACACATTGAACGTGACATTATGGTCAACTCACAATTCGCAACTTTACGTGTTAAAGATGGCGTTGTGGATTCATTCATGGAAGCAGTTGGACGTCGACCGAGCATTGATACCAAGCAACCTGAAATTACTCTGTATGTCCTTGCAGGTAAAACCGAACATACCTATTGCTTAGACTTATCCGGCGATTCTTTACATAAACGCGGTTATCGTCGTTATATGACGGATGCCCCGATTAAAGAAAACTTGGCTGCTGCAATTTTGCAAAAAGCCAAACTTCAACAATTACGTCCAGACATTATTTTAGACCCAATGTGTGGTTCAGGTACCTTCATTATTGAATCTTTAATGTTGTTAACTGACCGTGCTCCTGGTTTAGTCCGCCGTTTTGGTTTTAATGGCTGGAATGGTCATAACAACGAGTTATGGATGTCGATTAAGGCTGAAGCAGCGGAACGTCATCAGCAGGCAATGACACAACCATTACCAAAGTTTTATGCTTTTGATGCAGACTGGGAAGCGGTTAAAGCGACGAAACAAAATATTATTGCAGCAGGCTTTGAAAATCTGCTCGATCAAATTCAAATTGAAGAACGTACCCTTTCCGATTGGCCAGATTTTGAGCTCGGCAACAAAACCGCCTTTATTGTGACCAACCCGCCTTATGGTGAGCGTTTAGGAGAGAAAGCATCGAATCGTGCTTTATATTTGGGCTTGTCTGCATTGCTCCAAAAACACTTCCCAAATCAAACGGCAGCAGTTATTGCAGCAGCAGTAGAACAAGCCGATGTAATGGCGTTTAGTGACCCACAGACTATGCGTTTGATGAATGGTAAATTACCAATCTATATTCGCTTAGGCAAAATTAAACCTGCAACCGTCGTCAAACCATTCTTAGAAACATGGCAGCCGCTTCAATTTGAACCGATTGAAGGTGCCGAAGATTTTGCCAATCGTTTGCAAAAGAATATGCAAACCTTAAAGAAATGGGCTGTAAAAGACGGTGTGTTCTGCTTACGTTTATATGATGCAGATTTACCTGATTTTAACCTTGCGATCGATTTATATGGCGATCGTTTGCATGTGCAAGAATATGCGCCACCGAAAACCATTGATCCTGAAAAAGCTAAAAAACGTTTTAACTTGGGTTTAGCCGCAATTCGTGCAGTCACAGGTTTAGGTCGAGATGCGATTTTTATTAAAACCCGTGCACGTCAAGAAGGTAAAAATCAGTACGCCAAACAAAGTACAGCTTCAAAACGCTTTATTGTGCAAGAAGGTCAAGCAAAAATTTTGGTCAATATGACCGACTATCTTGATACAGGACTGTTCCTTGATCACCGTCAAATACGTTTACGTATTGCCAAAGAAGCACGTGGCAAGCATTTCCTTAACCTGTACAGCTATACCTCAACTGCCAGCCTACATGCGGCTTTAGGTGGCGCTGCAAGTACCACCAGTGTGGACTTGTCAAACACTTACCTAAACTGGTCAAAAGAAAACTTCGTATTAAACGGTTTAACTGTTGATCATGCCGATGAACAACACCAGTTCTTTGCTAGCGACTGTTTTGAATGGCTTAAAGAAGGTCATGAACAATATGATCTGATCTTCATCGATCCACCAACTTTCTCTAACTCGAAGAAGTTCCATGGTACTTTTGATGTGCAACGTGACCATTTATCACTACTTAAACGTGCGATGAACCGTCTAACCACTGAAGGGACTTTATACTTCTCAAACAACTACCGTGGTTTTGAAATGGATGAAGAAATTTTGGCATTCTTTGATGTCGAAGAAATTACTAGTGAAACCATTGGGCCAGATTTCAAACGTAACCAAAAAATCCACCGTGCGTGGAAAATTAGTCATCCAAAAAATTAATCCCGATATTAAAAAAGACCGCTAAAGCGGTCTTTTTTTTTGATGAGAAACCCATACTAAAGTTTTTCATAATGCAGCCCTTTTGTTGAATGGGTGATTAACGTAAGCTAAGGCTGAACCGAAAAATATAAAGAAGATAAGAATCTGAAGAATCTCATTATTCACCATCGCTTCAGCAAAGCTTTTTGGGAATATATGAGTGATAAAGGTTTGTAAACTCGGGTTTGTTGCACTAACCCCTACTTCTATGGGAGCAGTAGGAGTCGGTAGGTTCATTCCAACGCCTGTTTGGAAATAGTCAATGAACCTTAAATCATAGTCAATCAACCCGCCGATATTTCATTCAGGAATGTACTCATTCTAGAAAATTTACCGCACATTCATATCTGTAAATTAACGTAAATTAAACTCTATCTCGCTTAATACAGGAAAAAGTTAGATAGAGTGCTCCTTTTAAAACTTTTATAAAATCATTCCGTTAAAAATTTCTTCTCACCATATTTATATTCCATCGACATTTTCAGCACATCACCATCTCGCTTCAATTGCCCCGATTGCTGCATACTGCTGAGCATCGTTTCAATCTCTTGATCCGACATCGACTGTGACCCCTTACCAGGAAGGCTATTCATAATTGAAGCGACCATGTTCTTATCAAATTGCACATCAGCTTTGTATTCAACTAGACTTGGCACCATAGCCACCATGCTTTTTAAGGTCTTTTGATGGCTTGGCATAAAACGACCCGTTAGGCTAGCTTTGGCTTCACCAGTTCCAATCTTGATTTGATTATCGCTAGAATCAAACTTAAAACCTTCGTTGATAACCGCAAGTAAAGCAGGTTCTAAATCTTGTAATAATTTCTCTTGTGCTATACAACTATTCTCACTCTTTTCGAGAATATCGAACAATGCTTGAAGTTTGGCACGGTTCACGTCCAATACGTTAAAATTAAAATTGACATTCTGCATCATAGGTGAAAATGGCATTTTCATTTCTTCAACCTGAACTGCCATTTTGGTATTAAGCACTCGATCCGTCAGGTCACTTTCGGCTTCAATCCGATAGTTTTTTAATTCAGCACTCATTGGATTATTCAAACCGCGATCTGCCATTTTCAGTAAATCCATTTGAACCGTGGTTTTCCCTGCTTCCAGATAATTACCATTCAAACCCTGATTGGTTTCAATTTTCAAACCTGTCATTTGGAAGTGGGTTTCGGCATCAATCACACTCAAATTAGGAATGGCTAATTTTAAATCCTGAAGTTGTAATTGATCATTCACAGGCTTCGCCCGATATTCCAAAGTGACAGGATCTAAACGCGTTTGCATTTTAGCTTCGTTTCGCACAATCACAGGTGTGGTCAGCGTTGAGTTCATTGTCCCTAACCAATTCACATGAGTTTTGAGCTTTAAAGGTTGATCTAATAAAGATTTCAATGCGCTATCAGCTTGTACAACTTTAATATCTGACTGAATTTGGTAACCATTCCAACTGCGTTGAATCTGATCTCGCCCTGTGAGTTTAATCACATCTTTTGGCTTACATGGATCCAGTACCAGATCTGCTGTCCAATCTGCCTGTCCTTGGAATGCACCCATCTGAAAATTTTTATAATTTAAGGTTAAATTATTACTTGGTTTTTTAACTTCTTGCTGATAATAGGTTTGCAAACTTTTATCTGCATATAAATTCCCACCTACAGCCAATGTTGCAACCGCGATGACGCCACCAACACCCCACTTTATTTTCGACATGAATATATCTCATATTATGTGTTTTTTATGTTTCCGCAGTATAATCAAAAACAATATATAAAGATAATTATTTTACATATAAAGGACTTACAGGTGACCACCATCACACTATTATGTACTTAATTGTCAGTTCCTGACTCAAAATATCAAATTAAAACAAACCTTGTGACATAAAAAAACCAGCCGAAGCTGGTTCTTTTATACTTAAAATTAACTTAATTTCAATTTATCAAACAGCAAATGACCATGATCTGATTTAACTAAAATAGTATCTCCAGCTTGAAACTCTCCAGCCAGAATTTTCTGAGCCAATGGATTTTCAATCTGTTGCTGAATGGCGCGTTTCAATGGGCGTGCACCATATATTGGATCAAAACCTGCATCGATCAATAGGTCGAATGCTGTGTCTTCCACAGTTAAACTCAAGTCACGTTCAGCTAAACGACTACGCAAACGATCTAATTGAATATCCGCAATACCGCGAATCTGTGTTTTCTTCAATGAATGGAAAATCACGACTTCATCAATACGGTTAATGAACTCTGGACGGAAGTGTTGAGATACCGCACTCATCACCACTGCACGCACTTCATCATCCGCTGCTCCCTCACCCAATTCACGTACATCT
This sequence comes from Acinetobacter sp. ANC 4173, assembly GCF_004331255.1. Lineage (GTDB taxonomy): Bacteria > Pseudomonadota > Gammaproteobacteria > Pseudomonadales > Moraxellaceae > Acinetobacter. The sequence goes on from NZ_SJOF01000002.1 coordinate 237,280, forward strand.
TGTGAACCAAGGTTAGAGGTCATCACAATCACCGTATTCTTAAAGTCGACCACGCGACCTTGTGAATCCGTAAGACGACCATCATCCAATACCTGTAGCAATATATTGAATACATCCGGATGCGCTTTCTCAACTTCATCGAACAGCACCACGCTATACGGTTTACGGCGTACAGCTTCAGTCAATACACCACCTTCTTCATAGCCAACATAACCCGGAGGAGCACCAACTAAACGGCTGACCGAGTGTTTCTCCATGAACTCACTCATATCAATACGAATCATGGCATCATCATTATCAAATAAGAAGTTTGCCAATGCTTTGGTAAGTTCAGTTTTACCGACACCTGTTGGCCCAAGGAACAAGAAAGAACCACTTGGACGATTTGGATCAGACAAACCTGCTCGCGAACGACGTACTGCATTCGACACCGCTACGACGGCTTCATTTTGCCCAACTACACGGTTATGTAAAAACTCTTCCATTTGTAGCAGTTTTTCACGTTCGCCCTGTAGCATTTTAGCGACTGGAATACCTGTTGCTGCACTCACCACTTCAGCAATTTCATTGTCCGTAACTTTGTTACGTAGCAGTTTTGGTGCTTCGTTTTCTTCAGCAACCTCAATACGCTCTAATTGCTTCTGTAACTCGGGAATCACACCATACTGCAAACGTCCAGCCTCAGCCAAATCACCTTCACGCTGCGCCTTTTCTAAAGCAATACGCGCTTGATCTAACTTGATTTGAATATCTTTGTTACCTTCCACCAAAGCTTTATCAGCACGCCAGATTTCTTCAAGGTCGTTATATTCTTTCTCTACCGTTGCAATCTGCTCTTCAAGATGTTTGATCTCGCCTTTCGCACCTGCATCTTCATCTTTCTTCACAGCTTCAAGCTGCATCTTTAACTGAATGAGACGACGGTCAAGTTTATCCAACGCTTCAGGCTTAGAGTCCAACTCCATTTTAATGCGAGATGCCGCCTCATCAATCAGGTCAATCGCTTTATCTGGCAATTGACGGTCTGTTATATAACGATGCGACATTTTTGCAGCAGCAATAATGGCAGAGTCCAAAATCTGCACACCGTGATGCGTTGCATATTTCTCTTTTAAACCACGTAAAATTGCAATGGTATCTTCCACACTTGGCTCATCTACCAATACTTTTTGGAAACGACGTTCTAGCGCAGCATCTTTTTCAATGTACTGGCGATATTCATCTAATGTAGTCGCACCAACACAGCGTAATTCACCACGCGCCAAAGCAGGTTTCAACATATTCCCTGCATCCATTGCCCCATCACCTTTCCCTGCCCCTACAAGGGTATGCAGTTCGTCAATAAATAGGATAATGTCACCTTCGTGTTTGGCTAAATCTTTAAGAACGGCTTTTAAACGCTCCTCAAATTCACCACGATATTTTGCACCCGCAAGTAACGAGCCTAAATCTAATGATAAGACACGCTTACCTTTCAAGCTTTCGGGCACCTCACCATTGACTATACGCTGTGCTAAACCTTCGACAATTGCTGTTTTACCTACCCCCGGCTCACCAATCAATACAGGGTTGTTTTTAGTACGACGAGACAACACCTGAATCGTGCGTCGAATTTCATCATCACGCCCAATAACAGGGTCAAGTTTGCCTGCTAAGGCACGCTCAGTCAGGTCTATGGTGTATTTATTCAGTGAATCACGTTGATCTTCATGATTATTACTCATGACCTTTTCATCCCCTCGAATTTTATTAACCACTTTACGTAAGCTATCAGTGGTTACACCTACACTATTTAATAAAGACTTGGTTGCACCTATTTCAGTAAGACTAAGCAATACCCAATCCGTAGAAAGAAACTCATCTCCTGCTTTTTGAGCATAACTATCTGCCAAATTCAGTGCTTTAACTGCTTCTGGGCTAAGGTTGATCTCACCTGTCGGGTTTGCTAGCGTAGGTGCATCTTTCAGTGCTTGCTGCAATTTGCTTTGCAATTCACGTAAATTTGCACCTGCCTGTTGCAAAAGACTGGCATTCGAAGCTTCTTCCAATAAGGTCGACAACACATGAATCCCGTCAATCGAGGTATGATCTTTCCCCATTGCCAAGGATTGAGCATCAGAAAGGGCTTGCTGTAGGCGGTTTGTAAATTTTTCAAAACGCATTCTTGTTATTCCTCACAACAAATTTTTAACTTGTAAGATATATGGGAACTTATTTTTAGATTTCAAATAAATTTTTATATATTTTTCAATATCTTAAATTAAAAAATATCATAGACGTTAGTTATAATATTGGTCTGATTATTTTTATTTTCAAGAGTATTGATGTAATTTTTCTCTATCTAAAAAATTTATTCAATTAAAACCAAATTCTAAAAGTGTTTTGTTGCATATTCGGATGCAAGCTAGCATATTTTAAATCAAAAAAAAGCTGATGAATCATCAGCTTTTTCACGCTTATACAGCTTCTATAATTTCAAAATCGTGGGTAATTTCAACACCACCATCCGAGAGCATTTTACTCGCTGAACAGTACTTTTCTGCAGAGAGTTCTACCGCCTTCGCAACCTGTTTTTCCTTCACTGCTTTACCTGTTACAACGAAATGAAGGTGGATTTTGGTAAACACTGCTGGAATGCTATCGGCACGTTCTGCCTTAAGCTGACATACAACATTTGTCACATCTTGACGAGATTTTTTCAAAATGGTCACAATATCGAAGGAAGCACACCCACCAAGTCCCATTAATATAAGCTCCATGGGACGTGGTCCACGGTTTTCACCACCATACTCTGGGGATCCATCCATCACCACGCTATGACCACTTTCTGATTTCGCTTCAAAAGCAACATTCTCTAGCCAATGTACACTTGTTTGCATTGCAACTACCTAAAAAAAGCTATAAATTTACCGTATACCTGTACACTAACATAATTTGAGTTGATAAGGAATTTCACCTCTTCAGTGTGACAAGTTCATTTTAGGTCTTGTGCGATCTATTATTTATCCATTTTCGGAAACCAAAAGCATGACTTCAAATTTTTCACAGCTAAGCACTGATGCCCTATCGCCAGGTCAATTACCTGAATCAGTCAAAGCATTATTAAAACGAGCATATATAAACCGTTATCCTAAGCGTACAACTATTGTTGATGCGGGGATGGAGTCAAAATCACTTTATTTGATTTTAAAAGGGTCAGTATCTATTATTTTACGTGAAGATGATGAGCGTGAAATTGTAGTCGCATATTTGAATCCAGGAGACTTCTTTGGGGAAATGGGGCTCTTCGAATCAAATCCACAGCGTACTGCTGAAGTGCGTACACGTGATGTTTGTGAAATTGCTGAAATTACCTATGAAAACTTCCACGAGTTAAGTAAACAATACCCAGACTTGAGCTATGCGGTATTTGCTCAATTGGTGCGTCGTTTAAAAAACACAACACGCAAAGTAACTGACCTTGCATTCATTGATGTTTCTGGTCGTATTGCACGCTGCCTGATTGACTTATCAGGACAACCTGAAGCCATGATTTTACCAAATGGTCGCCAAATCCGTATTACACGTCAAGAAATTGGTCGTATTGTCGGTTGCTCACGCGAAATGGTTGGTCGTGTACTCAAAACCCTCGAAGATCAGGGCATGATTCAAACTGACGGTAAAGCCATTCTTATTTTTGATGTATCTTTAGAACAGTCAAATACTGATGATGACTACGAAGATGATGAAGAGTAAATCTTCCGATTGTCTAAAAAAAGCAAATCAAATGATTTGCTTTTTTTATGCTAACTAATTCATTTTTTTCACAAAACAATATACAACTATTCATTAACAAACTCTCATGTTTACGATAGCCTGAAGAAATTGTTCAGCTCTTATTCAGGATAGTCTTTATGCAATTCAAACCTTTAGGCGATAGCGGTATTCTTGTTCCAGAAATTTGCTTGGGCACCATGACTTTTGGTGAACAAAACACACAGCAAGAAGCCTTTCTACAGCTGAATTATGCTTTAGAGCATGGACTAAACTTCTGGGATACAGCAGAAATGTATCCTGTCCCGCCAAAACCTGAAACGCAAGGTCGCACGGAAACCATTATTGGGAATTGGATTGCACAACATGGTGCTCGTGACCAATTATTGATTGCCTCTAAAATTGCAGGTCCCTCACAAGGAGGAAGTCATATTCGTGATGGACAAACCCGTTTTAGCGCGAGTGAAATTGCCTCCGCTTTAGATAATTCTCTCAAACGTCTACAAACAGACTATATTGATCTTTATCAACTCCACTGGCCACAGCGCAATACCAATTTCTTTGGAAAGTTAGGTTATGGCAATGCTGAAGCCTTAGACGAAAAGCCCATCACTGCACTTGCCGATACATTACTCGCACTAGCGGATGAAGTTAAAAAAGGGCGTATTCGCCACATTGGACTATCCAATGAAACCCCATGGGGAACCATGAAATTTTTGCATCTTGCCGAGCAGCTAGGACTTGAAAAAATCGTCAGTGTGCAAAACCCATATAATTTACTGAATCGTAGTTATGAAATTGGGATGGCTGAAATTGCAAAATATGAAGGTGTCGGATTGCTCGCTTATTCCCCACTCGCTTTTGGTTATCTGACTGGGAAATTCCGTCATGGTGCCCGCCCAGCCAATGCTCGTATTACCTTATTTTCACGCTTTAGCCGTTATAGCAATCCAGAAAGTGAATGGGCAACAGAACAATATGCACTTCTTGCAGAACAACATGGTTTGAGCCTAACACAAATAGCGCTTGCTTATATTAAGCAACAGTTTTTCGTGACCAGTACAATCATTGGAGCAACCAATCTCGATCAACTCAAAGAAAATATCGCTGCCTTTGACCTCGATCTATCTCCTGAAGTGATTCAAGGTATCGAAGCCATTCATCGCCAACAACCCAATCCAGCACCCTAAGTAGCAAAAACATGACTTAATTTGCTTGGGATAATGAACCTTTAATCTGCTTCTTTATGGTATAGCTAAGTTCCAATCTTATAATTCGGACTGATCGGCCACAAATGATCATCGCATTTTAAAACAATGACCCCAGAATCAAAAAAGGATGCCGAAGCATCCTTTTTTTATATGAATTAAACGATTAACGTTTGTTATATACTGCTTGTGCTACAGGTAAGTTTTTACGCATTGCTTCAATACGCTGGCTGTTTGAAGGGTGAGTCGACAAGAAAGCCGAACCTCCCGCGCCATCAAGCTTATTCATTTTTTCCCAAAGTGTAATTGCTGCTTGTGGGTTATAGCCTGCTTTCGCCATGAGCATCAGTCCACCTTGGTCAGCACGACTTTCTAGGCTACGTGAGTAAGGCAAGCCCACGCCTACTTGTGTCCCTAACTGTGCTGCCGCAGCACCCAATTGACCAACATTGTCACCCGCATAACCCAAACCAATATTCAGTGCCAAATCAGTTAATGCTTGAGCACCAATTTTGTTTTTCGCATGCTCTTCCAAGGCATGAATCATCTCATGCCCCATCACTGCGGCAATTTCAGCATCAGTCAGGTTAAGTTTATTCACAATACCTGTGTAGAACACCACCTTTCCACCAGGGGCAACATAGGCATTAACTTGGTCAGATTTTAATACTGCCAATTGCCAATCAAATTTAGTCCCTGTTTGGTTCATTTGATCAGCATAAGGTTTCAACCGCGTGAATACCGCATAAATTCGTTTATACGTCGAAGAAGAGCTATCTAGCGTATTGTTACCGCGAGCTTCCTGAACAGTTTTGTTAAAGCCCTGGGTTGCAGCAACATTTAAAGATGCTGTATCTGCACCCGCCATGTCAGCAACTGTTGTGCAACCAGAAAGTGTGACAGCTCCTGCCACACACAAACTCAACATCAGTTTGTTCTTCATTCTTTTAATCTCCACCATTCTTGGATCACTTTAATATATGCGCATTATAAGCAATCAGTGTGGAGCTTTGAATGAATAACAACTTCATAAACATAGTATTTATGTAATTAACTTAATACATAAACTGGTAACTTAACCAATAAATTAAACACACCACATTCAACACCAGATAAACCTGCCCTACAGGTTTGATTTTTTCTGCTAATTTCTCATTATGACGTTTAAACCATAAATAGGCATTTTGAATCAGAATAAGGGGTACCAAAACACAAGCAATAATCACCGACAATCCAATTAAAGCATTATAAATCACATTTGGATCAGTGGTTTGCCCTTCAATAATCATCATGGCTATGGTGGGCGCGCCGCCCATAGCAAAAATTAAAGAATATAAAATGGTATTTGAAATATTTTTGTGCATCCTGCCTAAATCCAGACTTACTGTTAAGTTATTGTATCAAGGCTATTTTGAAAAAGTGTACAAGCAAATGCAACTTTAGTCTGGATTTCAAAACCATAAAATTTTGCAATTTAGACGCACAAGAAAAAGCCCCGCATCTGCGAGGCTTTTTAGCATAAACTATGATCGATTAAGCATCAAATGGATGACGCAATACGATAGTTTCTGCACGATCTGGACCCGTTGAAATAATGTCAATTGGGCATTCAATTAACTGCTCAATACGCTTGATGTAGTTAATTGCATTTTGTGGAAGCTGCTCTACAGTGGTCGCACCAACTGTTGATTCAGTCCAACCTGGCATCGTTTCGTAGATTGGTTTTAGGTTTTCATACGCAAGCGCATCAGAAGAACCTACACAACCTGAATCTGTATTTTCATAACCCACACAGATTTTCACTTCTTCCAAACCGTCTAATACATCAAGTTTAGTTAAGCAAATACCAGAAAGTGAGTTTACATCTACAGAACGACGAAGAATTTCCGCATCGAACCAACCACAACGGCGTTGACGACCTGTAGAAGCACCAAACTCATGGCCCACAGTACCTAAGTGACGACCAATTGCATCACCTGTATCTGCCGCAGCATCGTAGTGCAATTCAGTTGGGAATGGACCAGCACCTACACGTGTTGTGTACGCTTTAGTGATACCCAATACATAGTCTAAATGCAATGGACCCAAACCTGAACCAGAGCTTACGCCACCAGCTGTCGTGTTTGAAGAAGTCACAAATGGATAAGTACCATGATCAACGTCAAGTAGTGAACCTTGAGCGCCTTCAAACATAATGTTGTCACCGTTTTTACGGTAGTTGTGTAATTCTGTAGTTACATCAACCACTAACGGAGCAACAACTTCACGCCATTGATCGCAAAGTGCAATTACATCTTCCAACTTAACTGCTTCAACACCGTAGTATTGAGTTAATTGGAAGTTATGGTAATCCAATACTTCAGCCAATTGTGCTTTTAATGCCTCACCGCCACGTACCAAGTCAGCAACACGTACTGCACGACGCGCAACTTTGTCTTCATACGCTGGACCAATACCACGACCCGTTGTACCAATTTTTGCATTGCCACGCTTTTTCTCACGTGCTTGGTCAAGTGCAATATGGTTCGGAAGAATTAATGGACAGTTTGGAGAAATACGCAAACGCTCTTTAACAGGTACGCCTTGCTCTTCAAGAATGGTCATCTCTTTGATTAAAGCTTCTGGTGAAAGCACAACACCATTACCAATTAAGCACAATACGTTTTCACGTAAAATACCTGATGGAATGAGGTGTAATACAGTTTTCTTACCACCAACCACGAGAGTATGACCTGCGTTATGTCCGCCTTGATAACGAACTACCGCAGCCGCTTGATCTGTGAGCAGGTCGACGATTTTACCTTTACCTTCGTCGCCCCATTGGGTACCAAGTACCACAACATTTTTGCCCATAATAGCCTCATTACATCATGCTGTTAAAATTAAAACTCCAAGTAGTGACATGAACACTACTCGCAGTGGTTAAATTGGTTTAACTTGCCACTCACCAGCAACATCAACCAGTTGATGTGTTGCATTTGGAATAGAGTTTAAATCATCATTACCCAATAACTGAATTACACTTAAGCCTTGTGCTCTCACAGACGCAATCGCTTGTTGTAAATCAGCGTTCATGCCTTTAGGTGCGACAACTACAGAGATTGCGTTAAACTGCCCTGCACTGAGTGCATATAAGTCACAACTAAAACCTGTTGCAGGACGCGCACGACCAAAATGTTCACCGATACCGTCATAACGACCACCCTGTGCCAAAGAGGCAGCTCGGTTTGGTGCATACACGGCATACATTAAACCTGTGTGGTAGTGGTATGAACGCAACTCTACAACATCAACGCCAATCAATAGGTTTGGCCAACGCACCTGAATTGCTGACTGTGTGGTTTTTAATTCATCCAAAGCATGTTTGAATGCTGTGTCTGCTAAAATTTCTGCACTAAGATGCGTTTGTAATGCATCAAGATCACTTGCATAGCGACCTAATGCATAAAAGTCTGCACCGAAGTTTAAATCTTGGGTAAATTCCGCCAACTCAGGCAGTGCTTTACGTTGATAAAGGTCAGACAGTTCATGCTCAGTGTTTTTGTTTAAACCCGCACGCTTAACTAAGCTACGGAATAAACCCACATGCCCTAAATCCAGATGGATACCATCTACCAAGCCTGCTTTGTTAATCAGACCCAGCATGACGTCGACCATTTCAACATCAGCATCAATGCTGTCTGACCCAAACAACTCTGCACCTAATTGCAACGGTGCACGTGTGGTATTAAAGCCTTGCGGCTTGGTATGCAAAACAGTGCCTGCATAGCAATAACGAGCCACACCTTCTACGGGATGAACGTGTGCATCGATACGCGCCACCTGTGGTGTCATATCCGCACGCACCCCAAGTAAACGTCCTGATAACTGGTCGATTACTTTAAAAGTCGCAAGGTCTAAATCGTGATTTGATTCGGATAAAGAAGAAAGAGATTCTATGTATTCAATAAACGGCGTGTACACCAACTGATAACCTCGAGAAGCAAGGAAATCCAAGGCGTCACGGCGCAAGTTTTCAATTACTTGCGCTTGCTCTGGTAATACATCAGCTACACCATCAGGTAATAACCATGTCTCTGAAATGGGCATGTTGTAAACCTAAATTCTTGTCAGCGCGGAAGTAATCCGCATAAAAAAATCGGGAGCACACCCGATTTCTCCTAGTTTAGCACGATAGTTCACACCATGCACTGAGATTTTTACATTTAATAGCATTACTCTGCACAATCTCATCCTGACTGAATAATGCACTAAGCTAACGTTTATTATCAACAAATTAAGCCTTGATCAGTACCATTGCTTCTACAACGGCAGTTCAGTCGTCTGTTTAACACTCTGGAGTGGAATTTCAGTTTTTACATTCTGAATCCCGGTAATTTTATTTAAATGCTGAATTTGGAATTTTCGATAGGCATCTAAATCAGACACCACAATTCTTAAAAAGAAGTCACAATCACCCGCCATCAGTTGGCATTCCACGATTTCAGGAATTTCTCGGACTGAATCAATAAAGTGATTGACCGTTTTCGCATCTTGCCCTTTCAGCCAAATTCGAGCAAATACGGTCAACCCCAAATTGACTTTTTGTGGATTGACCAAGGCCACATACCTTTCAATAATGCCAGCATCTTCAAGTTGTTTGACCCTGCGCAAACAGGGTGAAGCTGAAAGCCCCACTCGCTGTGCAAGCTCATTGTTCGCCAACTTTCCATCTTGCTGCAACGTTTGTAAGATTCTTCTGTCAATTTTATCCATATTCACGCTCTTGGCATTAAACACTCTTTATTTTAATTTTAGAGCAATTTTATGCTCAATTCTTCATAAATACTGCTTAATTTAGTGTCAAATATCACAACAATATTTTTAAAATGGCTAGCTACTTTGTGAGGTTTCTTCCATGTCCACTTTAAAAAGCAGCTCATCTTATTCGTTGAGCTTGAACAGTCAGGAGCAAGCTGAATTTTTTCGTGGCATTAAAACAACACTACCGATGCTGCTTGGTTTTGTTCCTTTGGCATTAGTACTTGGAACCCAAGCCTCTCAAAAGGGTTTTTCTATTGTAGAAGTATCACTCTTAACAGGTTTAAATTTTGCGGGTGGCTCTGAGTTTGCCATTCTAGAAATGTGGACTAATCCCCCACAATTCCTACTGCTGATGTTCATTACCTTTTTAATCAACAGTCGTCATTTGCTTATGGGGGCAAGCCTCGTTCCTTATTTAAAACATTTGCCTGACCGTCAAGTTTATCCTGCTCTCTTTTTCCTTTGTGATGAAAGCTGGGCCTTGGGATTATCCAATGCACAAAAAAGGATTCATCAGGTTGGGCTAAGGCATGCTTTTAATATGCCTTACTATGCAGGGGTGTGTTTAGCGCTATATGTGATGTGGGTATCCGTCACGACCTTAGGCGCTGTACTTGGTCCAGTCTTGGGAGATATTCATCCGTATGGTTTTGATATGGCATTCCCAGCCATCATTTTGGTGCTACTACGTGGAATGTGGACTGGATTTTCTGCCACACGACCCTGGTTAGTTAGTTTAGTGGTTGCTGCAATTTCTTATTTATATTTGCCCGCAGGTTGGCACGTGCCTTTAGGTGCAATCAGTGGTATTGCATCTGCCTTTTTCTTGATAGGAGAAGACGAATGATTCATGCCAGCACTATGATTGCGATTCTCCTAGTCGCCTTAACCACTTATTTAACCCGTTTATTGGGCTATGTTTTATTAAAAAATAAAACCTTGTCGGCTAAACACAAAAAGATTTTAGAAGTTATACCAGGCTGTGTCCTGATTTCCGTCATTGCGCCTTATTTTGTCAAAGATAATCCAGCCGACTTAATTGCAATCGCAATTACTTTATTGGCAGCATCTCGACTCCCCCTACTTTCAACAGTCATCATCAGTATGTTAAGCGCAGCATTATTACGCCAAATTTTAATTTAAAATTTGGCGTAATTCGCTCAGAATGGGCGGTCTGTTTGCCCGACTGACTTGCTTAACAAACTAACCAATTCAGCATTTTGCAACTCCAACTGATGCGTTCTTTTTACAGTTTTATCAATTGCTTCTTGTTGCACATGCATTTTCTTGGCAAGGTCTTGCATAATTTCGAGCGTTTTCTTTAAGTTTTCTTCAAGGTGTACCACTTTCTGCTCCAGATGTTGCTGATACTCTGTATCCCCTGTGCTCTCACCTTGCTGTTTAAATTGAAACCACACCAGAAAAATAACTGCAACTGCTAATAACAGGATAAATCCCCAAATTAACATCATCATATGTTTCTCATTGTCATTATGTCTTTCTTTTATAATATGCCAAGATGACTTTAATTTTTATAAAAAATAAGAGATAAACCCGATATTTTTCAATCATTCACTCATCATGCCTATTATTGATATCAACAGAAGCAACCAAAGCCAAGCGAATGATATTTTGATACATGTTTTCTATTTCAGAAAGACACCTCAACCGATATATTCAATTCGCTAACAATTATTCAACTTTAGAAAAAACTGTTTATTGAGATCATCACTATGGAATTACATAGCAATCTTTACTATCACCATCCTGATAACATCATCATGGATCGACTTGATCATTTATTCCAACAACATCAAGACAATCCTGTGACTTTTGTGCAATTGGCTAGCGCAATCAATGCAGAGTATGGTGCCGAACTTGCACAAGAACTTATCGATCAAGTAGATCAAATCGAGTATGACCTTGCACCAGAAACAGTCTATCGACTTGCAGGATTTAGTATTCTGCACTTTGTCCACGGTTCGGAGGGTGATGACATTATGGAAGCCATCCTGTTTTTCTTAAAAGCCTTAGTCCCTGCATTACATGTACAAGCATGGGGTTGTGGCGATGATGACCCTTGGGAATTCTGGCTTAAATTTGAAGGTGATGAGCTCATTCGTGAAGATGATGAACCTTTTAATGATCCCGAAGATGATCTCAACATTAAAGCCGAAATCTACACTTGGTGGCATCAAGATATGCCTAAAGAAATTCAAGAAGGCTTTTTAAACGAAACGGAAGCAGAAGAATAATAACCAAAGCACCTTATTTGCAGAACCAAATAAGGTGCTTGATTACTTATACAAAAGATTCACACAAATCCAGTAAGCGGTTGGCATAGCCCCACTCATTATCATACCAAGCAAACACTTTCGCCTGATGTCCCACCACCATAGTCTGACTTAAGTCCACAATAAGTGAATAAGGTGAATGATTAAAATCACTAGACACCAACGCTTCATCGGTCACTTGCATAATTTCAGCATAATCACTTTCTGCTGCACCAATCAATACTTCGTTCAGTCTGTGTACGGTAACTGGAGATTGCGACACAAAGGTCAAATCAATTGCAGCAACATTAATGGTTGGTACACGAATGGAATAACCATCAATGCGGTTTTCCATTTTCGGCATCACTTGCTTTAACGCTCCTAATGCCGAAGATGTCGTGGGAATAATATTTTGCCCAGATGCGCGGGCACGACGTAAATCTCGATGTGCGTGATCCAAAACCGATTGATCAGCAGTTACCGCATGAATTTCAGTCATTAACGCAGTTTGAATCCCAAAAGCATCATCAATAATTTTGACTAAAGGCACCAGTGCCTGCGTGGTACAAGACACACTGGAAATAATTTGATCTGAAGCTTTCACTTCATGATGGTTCACGCCATAAACAATCGCCGCATCGACTGTATCAAAAGGCGCAGCGCCAATAATCACGCGCTTTGCGCCTGCATGAATATGGCGCGTGGCTGCTTCGCGTGAACGGAATAAGCCCGTACATTCCAATACCACATCAATATTTAACTGCTGCCAAGGTAACTGAGCCGGTTCGGCCTCACACAAAACTCGAACTTTTAGGCTGGCAAGCCCTGCATGAATATGCAAATAAATTTGCTCATTTTCATGCTCAAGTTCAACTTTGCCCTTGAAACGACCATGTGTTGTGTCGTACTTAAACAAATGCATTAAGGTTTCAACATCGGCAATATCATTAATTGCCACAATCTCAAAATGGAAATCTTTAGGATTTTCGAACCATGCCCGCAAAACATTACGACCAATTCGACCAAATCCATTAATCGCCACCTTTTGCATGACTTTTCCTTTGTATGAAACCTTAATTTAAGCTGCCTTATGTTAATTGATTTTGTACTTTAGCCAAGATATTTTCTTGCAAATCCAGTATAAAATTAAAAAAAATGATGGTCCTGATAGAAAAACTTCAGCCAAATTCAACCTGAACAGCACCTTCTACTGGATTGACTTAAATTTAGAAAATTTTAAAAAGTTTATTTACGTAAAATAAATACAGACTAAAGGATGCCTTACAATTCCATAGTTTTGTCATTAATTCATAGTAAAGTGATTGTGCGTGGGGCTTTTTCCGTTATAATTTGGCGTTTTAAAAAATTAAGCCTGTATTTTATAGAATGTGCTAAAACCACCTATAAACAATACATTTAGCCAAATTCAAGATTTATGGAGTGACTTGGTTGTGAGTACTCGTTTTATGACATCCGCTGAAATTCGCGAAGCTTTTTTAAGCTATTTTGAATCGCAAGGGCATACACGTGTCGCGTCGAGTTCTCTAGTACCCGCCAACGACCCAACATTATTATTTACTAATGCTGGTATGAACCAGTTTAAAGACTGCTTTTTAGGTCTTGAAAAACGTGATTATGTACGTGCAACCTCATCGCAAAAGTGTGTCCGTGCTGGCGGTAAACACAATGACTTAGACAATGTCGGTTATACCGCACGTCACCATACCTTCTTTGAAATGCTAGGTAACTTCTCTTTTGGTGACTACTTCAAACGTGATGCTATTAAATTTGCGTGGGAATTCCTGACTGGCGATAAATGGTTAGCACTACCAAAAGACAAACTCTACGCCACGGTTTATCACACTGATGACGAAGCATTTGACATCTGGAACAAAGAAATTGGTTTAGATGCATCGCGCATTATTCGTATTGGTGATAACAAAGGTGGCCAATACGCTTCAGATAACTTCTGGGCAATGGGTGATACAGGTCCTTGCGGTCCGTGTTCTGAAATTTTCTTTGACCATGGCGATCATATTTGGGGTGGCTTACCAGGCACACCTGAAGAAGATGGTGACCGTTTCATTGAAATCTGGAACAACGTATTCATGCAGTTTAACCGTACTGCGGATGGTGTACTGCACCCTCTTCCAGCGCCTTCTGTTGATACAGGTATGGGCTTGGAACGTATTTCTGCTGTTTTACAACACGTAAATTCAAACTACGAAATCGACTTATTCCAACACTTACTCAAAGCTGCAGCAGAAATTATTGGTTTAGATACCGCTACGCTTGAAGCTAAAGCCACTGAAAAAGGTACGCCTGTTCAGTACCCTGCTTCACTTAAAGTGGTTGCAGACCATGCTCGTTCTTGCTGCTTCTTGATTGCAGACGGCGTAAACCCTTCTAACGAAGGTCGTGGTTATGTACTACGTCGTATTATCCGTCGTGCAGTACGTCATGGTAACAAGCTAGGCGCAACAGGTTCTTTCTTCCACAAAATGTTACAGCCTTTAATTGAAGTGATGGGTGCTGCATATCCAGAACTTGAAGCACAGAAAGCGCGTATTGAAGCACAATTACTGAAAGAAGAAGAACAGTTTGCTAAAACTTTAGAGCAAGGTTTGAAATTGCTTGAAGGCGAATTGGCCCAACTGAAAGGTTCTGTAATTCCCGGTGAAGTGGTCTTTAAACTCTACGACACTTATGGTTTCCCGACAGACTTAACAGCTGATATCGCACGTGAACGTGATTTAACGATTGATGAAGCTGGCTTTGAAGTTGAAATGGCTGCACAGCGCCAACGTGCGCGTGATGCTGGTAAATTTGCGATTGACTACAACAGCGTTGTAAAAGTTGAAGGTGAAACTCAGTTTGATGGTTACGATGCAACTGCTGGACAAGGTCAAATTATTGCTTTGTATAAAGATGGTGAGCAAGTTGATGAAGTGGTTGAAGGCGATGAAGCGCTCATCGTACTGAACCAAACTCCATTCTATGCAGAAAGCGGTGGTCAGATTGGTGATACAGGTATCTTCAAAAATGACACGGGTATTTTTGAAGTTCAAGATACCAAAAAATCTGGTGGTGCATTTGTCCATCAAGGGATCGTAACTGTTGGTAGTCTGAAAGCATCACAAACTGTTGACGCTATTGTAAAAGCAGACATCCGTGCTGCGACTGCGCGCAATCACTCTGCCACTCACCTTTTACATGCTGCATTACGTCAAATCTTAGGCTCACATGTACAGCAAAAAGGCTCATTGGTTGCCTCAGACATCTTACGTTTTGACTTTGCCAATGATCAGCCAGTTTCATTTGAACAACTTCAAGAAATTGAGCGTTTGGTCAATGCTGAGGTGATTGCGAATACTGCTGTTAGCACTGAACTTCTTGACATCGAATCTGCGAAAGCTAAAGGCGCGATGATGTTGTTCGGTGAAAAATATGGCGATGAAGTTCGTGTACTTTCAATGGGTTCAATCATTGAAGAGAAGAACTTCTCAATCGAGCTGTGTGGTGGTATTCACGTACAACGTACTGGTGACATCGGCTTATTTAAAATCACTTCTGAAGGCGGTGTAGCTGCGGGTGTACGTCGTATTGAAGCAGTAACAGGTACTAAAGCTTTAGACGTTGTACAAAAAGCTGAAGCAGATATTGTACATATCAATGGTGTATTGAAAGCTCAGAAAGATCAAACAGTAGAAAAAGTTGAAGCAATTGTTGAAACTTCATCTGCATTGCAAAAACAGATTGAACAACTCAATCAAAAATTAGCAAACTTGCAAGCTGCGGAACTTTTAAGCCAAGTTCAAACACTTGCAGGTCGCACAACTTTAATCACAACTGCTCAAGGTATGGATGCAAAAGCACTTCGCAACCTTCATGACGGTGTGAAATCAAAATTAGAAAATGCAGTAATCGTTCTTGCAGGTGTAGAGGGTGACAAGGTTAGCTTGATCGCATCTGTAGCAAAAGAATTTACTGCTTCTATAAAGGCGGGTGACATCATCAAACACTTGGCAACTGAGCTTGGTGGTAAAGGTGGTGGTAAACCTGACTTGGCACAAGGTGGCGCGCCACTAAACGAGAAGTTTGCACCAGTGATGGCAGATTTAACTGCTTGGCTTGAAGCAAAATAAAACTTCACCTTTTGTGTAACTGACCCTGATTGGCACTTCAGGGTCATGGCTTATATGGAACAACTATGGCATTAATCGTTCAAAAATATGGCGGTACTTCTATGGGTACCCCCGAGCGCATTTTAAATGTTGCTCGTCGTGTGAAGCGCTGGCATGACCACGGCCACAAGGTAGTGGTTGTAGTATCAGCAATGAGTGGTGAAACAAACCGCTTATTAGCTCTCGCGAAAGCCATTACGGACACCCCTGACCCACGCGAACTTGACCAAATGGTTTCAACGGGTGAACAGGTAACGATTTCCATGTTAGCGATGGCGCTCAATTCAATTGGTGTTGAAGCTAAGTCACTCACGGGTCGTCAAGTTGGTATTAAAACGGACAGTGCGTTTACCAAAGCACGTATTGAATCGATTGATACCGACGTAATGACTAAACACTTAGATGCAGGTCGTGTCATTGTGGTTGCTGGTTTCCAAGGCTTTGATGCCGATGGCAATACTACAACTTTAGGCCGTGGTGGCTCAGATACTTCTGGGGTAGCACTGGCAGCTGCGCTGAAAGCAGATGAATGCCAAATCTACACCGATGTAGATGGTGTTTATACCACTGACCCACGCGTTGCACCGAAAGCGAAAAAAGTTGACCGTATCTCTTTTGAAGAAATGCTAGAAATGGCATCTTTAGGTTCAAAAGTTTTACAAATCCGCTCTGTTGAATTCGCAGGTAAATATCAAGTTCCACTGCGCGTATTATCAAGCTTTGATAATGATGATGATGGTGCATTTGATGAAGATTTCAAGCAAAACGTAGGCACATTAATTACGACTGAGGCAGAAGACGATATGGAACAACCAATCATCGCAGGTATTGCATTTAACCGTGACGAAGCAAAACTCACTATCTTGGGTGTTCCTGATGAACCAGGAATTGCATCTAAAATCTTATTGCCAATCAGCAATGCCAATATCGAAGTGGATATGATTATCCAAAACGTAGAAGAAGATGGCACAACAGATTTTACTTTTACCGTAAATCGTACTGACTTAGCAAAAGCAAAAGCAATTTTAGAGCAAACAGCGAGCAGCATTGAAGGCTGTGAAGTTGTTACTCGTGATGATATTGTTAAAGTCTCAATCGTTGGTGTAGGTATGCGTTCACATGCAGGTGTTGCGAGCAAAATGTTCACAGCCTTGGCAGATGAAAGCATTAATATTTTAATGATTTCAACATCAGAAATTAAAATTTCTGTGCTTATTGAAGAAAACTATTTAGAACTTGCTGTGCGTTGTTTACACACCGCATTTGGTCTAGACCGTGAACATGGTGAGTCAAGCGCACGCGCTTAAAAGATAATTGTCTTTTGTAAGACAATTATCTTTAAAATTCCATAAAAATACAGAGCCACTATAGTTTTTTCTATGGTGGCTCTGTTATATTAGCCCAGAAGCGTTTTAGTAAATTTCAACAGAATTCTATAAATACCCACCTATTTGTCTTTATAAGTTCTGTTAAAATTTTCTTTATAACCAAGGTTGTGTTTTTTTAACTTTTTAATCAATGCAGGTTTAGCATTTTGCAAGGAGATAAACATGCTGATTCTGACCCGTCGTGTCGGAGAAACATTAATGATTGGGGATCAAGTCAGTGTTACTGTGCTTGGTGTTAAAGGCAATCAAGTTCGTATTGGCGTAAATGCTCCAAAAGAAGTATCAGTTCATCGCGAAGAAATTTATCAACGCATTCAACATGAACGTGCGATGCACGAACACCTTCAACATATCGATCAAGATTATCAACCTTCTTTTGAAGAAGATAATTACTCCCAGAATAACTTTAATCGTTAAAATTAAACGTTATCTCCTAAAGCGGCTTTTCTAAGCCGCTTTAAATTTTTCTAGCCTAATCAAATTGTGCCAAGGCTTTTTTTACTGGTGCATAACTACGACGATGTTCCGCAATCACCCCATGTATCGCAATAGCTTCAAAATGCGCTTTGGTTGGATAACCTTTATGTTTGGCGAAACCGTACTGTGGGTATTTCTGATCTAAAGCGACCATGTCTCGATCACGTGTGACTTTAGCTAAGATACTGGCCGCAGAAATTTCTGCATGCAATGCATCCCCTCCAACTACAGCATCACAACTCATGCTTAAACCTTGAGGAATTTTATTTCCGTCCACCAAGACATGCTCTGGCCTGATTTGTAATGCCTCCACTGCACGACGCATTGCCAACAATGATGCTTGTAGAATATTAATGTCATCAATTTCTTCGTGACTTGCTTCTGCAATGGCCCATGCCAATGCTTTTTCTTGAATCTCTACAAATAATTTCTCACGCTTTTTCTCTGTGAGTTTCTTAGAATCATTTAGCCCTTCAATTGGATTATTCGGGTCAAGAATCACAGCCGCAGCTACGACCGATCCAACTAAAGGGCCACGCCCTGCTTCATCCACACCCGCTACTCGCATGTCTTACTCTCATAAAAAATGGCTGAAAAATCAGCCATCTTAGAATTAATCATATATTCAATGTATTTATTTTAACATTTCAGAAGCACATGTTGCAGAAGTTTTTTTTGCAGCCAATGTCGAATAAGCATCTTTAGCTTTTGGATCTATAGCCGCTCAAGCCAATTACTCTTTAGAGAACATTTTCGGCGTATTGTCTCCCACACATTGGCATACTTCACGTTTTTTCTTTTGTTTTTGATCTTTAGACAAAGGTTTACTGCTTAAAATCCACATTAGATTATTTTCAATATGCTCCGTACATTTTTAGTTTGATGCCCTTCGAATCACAGAAATACCATCTGATTCTGAATCAGATAATGCTGAAGATACACATACACAGAGCATCAATACCCCCAATTAAACACATTAAAAATTTATATTTTTTCATTATTATTTAACCTTTGTTTTACGCAAATAGATTTATAGGTTATTTATTATTTTGAACAATATAAAATAAGATAAAGCACAAAAAGTATTGCAATAAAAAAGCTAGGAGATTCCTAGCTTTTCAGATTATTTATTTACTGCTTCACTTACACAACTTTGAATGGTCTTCGTCACAACGTTATTCACAATCGTTGTACGTGCCGCAGGGTCGATAGCAGCTGTAGCCAAATCTACAGTCGTCACATTTTGTGGTGCCTTTTCGCTCACACAACCACAAATATCTGTTTGAACATTTTGCTTTTGCTCAGCAGTCATCAGCTGTGTAGCCTTTTTCCAAGCAGGAGTGTTATTTAATTCTGTCACGCATTTTGAATTGATTGCAATTTTGATTGCTGCCATTCCTACTTGCTGAGTTGTTGTCGCAGTAGTTGTTGCTGTTTCTGTGGTAGCACAAGCAGTAAGTACTAAAATAACAGGTGCCAATGCAGCTAATCTTTTTTTCACAATATTACCTTGATGATTCATTTAAAGTAGCGCTATTGTGCCGTAACACCAGTAAATAAAAAGCCCTGATTGACTTAATCATCAATTGGTTGTGCAATTTAGCAACAAAACCCATCAAATAACATCAGCGTTGCAACAAATATACGCATCGTTGCAGAATTTGCATTTTTTTGTAATTTTAACTTCAGTAAGATTATAAAAATTATTCAGCCTATTCACTCATACTTTATGAAAAATACATCCCCCTATTACACGCGCACTGCACAAGTCTTACACTGGATCATGGCGATTATTTTTATTGTCGCTTGGATCATTGGTTTCTATAGTGGGAACTTTTTAAGCTATGAGACTGATGGAAGTTTCAAAGGTGACGTCATCACCTTACACAAAAATATTGCTACGACCATTATCTTTTTGGTCATGATCCGTATTTTATGGCGTTATACGCATCCAGCCCCTTCACTACCTGACAGTATGTCTCCAACAATGAAGGTATTGGCACATCTTGGGCATTTAGCGCTCTACCTAATGTTACTTGCCTTGCCAATCACGGGGTGTTTATTCAGTTGGAGCGCAGGTCATCCCGCACCTGTTTTATATATGTTTGAGATTCCTCGCCTTCTAGAAGAAAACTATGATGTGTTGGAAATTGTAAAACCGTTACACATCTATCTATCTTGGGCAGCAGGTTTATTGGTTGTAGGCCATATTGTTGCTGCATTAAAGCACCACTTTATTGATAAAGATGGTGTGCTCACCAGTATGACGCGCCAACCTAAATAAAACGAAATCATAAAAAACCGCACAATATTGTGCGGTTTTTTATCTTTATCAGAATTACAAACTTTGAATTTCAGCAATCCTTTTTTGCTTTTCAGCATCGCTAATAAATGACGCTTCAAAAGAATTTTGAGCCAACTTTTTCAATTCATCATTTGATAAAGACAGTGCTTCTGTAATCGCAATAAAATTATCATTCATATAACCACCAAAATAAGATGGATCATCTGAATTTACTGTGACATGCACGCCTTGTTGCAATAAACGACGGATATTATGCTGCGTCATATCATCGACCACGCATAACTTTAAATTACTGAGTGGACAAACCGTTAACGGCATTTTTTCAGCAATTAAGCGTTGCATTAAAGTAGGATCTTCTTCTGAGCGTACACCATGATCAATACGATTCACTTTAAGTAAGTCTAAAGCTTCCCATACATATTCTGCTGGACCTTCTTCACCCGCATGTGCAACGACCAAGAAACCTGCTTCACGTGCTTTGGCAAAGACACGTTCAAATTTTGCAGGTGGATGTCCCACTTCACTAGAGTCCAGCCCAACACCAATAATTTGATCTTTAAATGGCATGGCTTGTGCCAATGTTTCAAATGCAGCTTCTTCACTTAAATGGCGCAAGAAACACATAATTAAACGTGAACTAATACCATATTTCGACTGAGCATCATCACAGGCACGCTGTAAACCATTAATTACGGTTTCAAATGCAACACCTCGATCGGTATGCGTTTGTGGGTCAAAGAACATTTCTGTATGCATGACACGATCTTCATGACACTTTTCGAAATATGCCCAAGCCAAATCATAGAAATCCTGCTCATGCACCAGTACGTTTGCACCCGCATAATAAATATCAAGGAAGGATTGCAGGTTATGAAAGTTATAGGCTTGCTTGACTTCTTCAACTGATTTGTAAGGAATTTCAATCTGATTACGTTGTGCAATTGCAAACATCAGTTCAGGCTCAAAAGTCCCTTCAATATGAACGTGTAATTCTGCTTTTGGTAAAGCACGGATGAGCTCAAGTTGATTCATACCTTATCCTTAAAAAGAAAAAAGGGTGTAAACAAGTTTACACCCTTAACATTGGTGTGGGTATTAACCACCAAAAAATGTAAATTTAATTGCCCAAAGCACTGCAACAATCCAAACCATATAAGGAACAGTTGATGCTTTGCCTGTACATAATTTAATTAACGCATAGCTAATAAAGCCCATCGCAATACCATCTGCAATTGAGTATGAAAATGGCATAAATACGATAGTTAGGAATGCAGGTACAGCTTCAGTAATATCATCCCATTCAATATGGGTAATCCCCTGAATCATCAACACACCCACAAATAACAATGCAGGAGCTGTTGCAAAACCAGGTACAGATTGTGCCAATGGAGCTAAAAACAAACACAAGATAAATAAAATACCAACCACAACAGCTGTAAGACCTGTACGACCACCTGCTGCTACCCCTGCTGAAGATTCAATATAAGGCGTGGTTGATGACGTACCTAATGCAGCACCTGCAACAATAGCGGTTGAGTCAGCAAATAATGCTTTTTTCAAGCGAGGTAATTTACCATCTTGAAGTAAGCCAGCACGATGCGCAACACCTACTAATGTACCTGTTGAGTCAAATAAGTCCACCAAGAAGAAGACAAAAATGACACCCACTAAACTTGCGGTAAATAAGCCTTCAAAATCCATCTGTAAGAATGTTGGTGCAATTGAAGGAATTTCTCCTACAACACCTTTGAATTCGCTTAACCCCATCATGGTAGAAATTGCTGTCAGCACTAAAATACTGATAATAATCGCACCACGTACTTTAAACTGGTGGAGTACCACAATCATTAAGAATCCAAACAACGTCAACAGTACTGTCGGTTGCTTAAGATCACCTAAACCAACCAGTGTTGCTGGATTATCAACAATAATGCCTGAGTTCTTTAACGCAATCAGCGCTAGGAACAAACCAATACCACCGCCAATCGCAAACTTAAGCGACATTGGAATTGCATTGACAATCGCTTCACGGATTTTAAACATGCTAATGGCAATAAAAACTAAACCAGAAACAAATACTGCTGCCAAAGCGGTTTGCCACGGCACACCCATCCCCATACAAACAGAATAGGTAAAGTAGGCGTTAAGTCCCATACCAGGTGCTAAAGCAATTGGATAGTTCGCAATAATCCCCATCACTAAACAGCCAATCGCTGCAGCGAGACATGTTGCGACAAAGACAGCTCCATGATCCATCCCTGTTTCGGATAAAATCATTGGATTAACAATAATGATGTAGCACATGGTTAAAAATGTGGTTACACCTGCAAGAACTTCAGTACGAAAAGTCGTCTTGTTTTCGCTTAGTTTAAATAAGCGTTCAAGTACGTTTTCTGAAGATGGATTAGGAGTCGTCATGACCTAGCCCCTGTAAAAAAACATTATACCAAAATTCCGAATTGGGCTAAAAATTAAACTTTTTGCCATTTGATTCTCGAAATTTAAAGCAATGGGTATGCCAAATATCCAATGCCTTTTTTTAAGCTAAACAAGGAAACTGTCGTTGCCAAACATAAGGCTTCCTCATATAAGTAAACGAAAAAAGCTGCATATATTATGCAGCCTTAACACTTATACTTTTTAAATCAATAGCTTAAATAAAAAACATAAACATTTCTTTAAATTCGGCGTGGATTATAACATATTGATTTTCACGTTGTTTCTAGAATTTACGCATGCCATAGGCTACGCCTAAAAAATGAGATGCAAGTAAATTTAAATCTTTAATTACAAAAAAGAATTCATACTGCTATTGATCTTTTTTTCTAAAAATATTTTTTGATTGAGCATCAGCCTCAATTTGCTGTAACGAACTGTGCGCTTCATTTATCAAACGGTCAATTTTTTGCTTCTGCCTGCTCTCAGATTCGTAATATACACTCAATCCTAAGATACAGACTAACAATAGAAACACAGGTATAAGGAACTTTTTCATTATAATCAAATAATTTTTTAATTATTGGTAAAATATACACTATATTTTTTTCTGGTTCACTTTGTTTCAGACCAATAGAACAAACTTAGTTTAAATTTATATTTTTCAATTACTTAAAAATAATTTTGTAATTTACTACATTCATACACGATGTATTGCGCCAGCAACTTCTAACTGCAAAATTGTGCTCGCTTAACTTGATTTTAAGGTTAGCAACAATTTATTTATGCATTATTATTCAATAGCTTAATTCTTCCAATAAACTCTGTTTATATTTCTCTCATAAAAATCTGATTATGGATCTTCATATATTGTTTACGAAACATTCACTGAACGGATTTGAGTCAGAATTATGTAATCTTCAAAAACTGAAGAAACATAATTCAATTTAGCAAATACAAACTCTAAATGCTCTATTTAGTACTTATTCTAACAATAGTATAAGCTGACTATCATATTGTTTCTGACCTGACTCCCCCTCCCCCCGTCCAAAAAAGTTAAATCCTTTAGAAGTGGCAATATACGGGTACATATTGTTAAAAACATTAATTTCTTAAATAGACTCATGTTTGAATATATCTAGTTGGCAAAGAAGTATTGTACTGCTTAATCTTGACTTTAGACTTACTCTATAGTTTTTAATCTAATCACCAACTTCAAATTGAAAATATAAATCATGGAAAAATATCTTAAAGAAACACCACTACTTGATTATAACCACCCATCAATCAAAAATTTAATTCAAGAAAAAAAGTGGTGCAAGTTGAATAATATTGAACAAGTGAAGCAGATTTATAACTTTGTTAGAGATGAGATTCAATTTGGCTATAATTTAAAGGACTCAATTCCAGCCTCCGCTGTTTTGAATGATGGTTACGGTCAATGTAATACTAAAGCGACTTTATTGATGGCTTTATTAAGAGCCGTCAAAATTCCGACCCGATTACATGGCTTCACCATCAATAAAAGCTTACAAAAAGGGGCTATAGACGGTATTTGGTACATGCTATCTCCCCAAAATATTCTGCATAGTTGGGTGGAAGTCTATATCAATGAAAATTGGTTTATTTTAGAAGGAGTAATTCTGGATAAAGCGTACTTAACAAATCTCCAAAAAATGTATAAAAGCTCTTCAAATACTTTTTGTGGATTTGGTGTCTTTACACAGAATTTTGCAAATCCGCCTATAGACTGGAATTTAAGTCATACATATATTCAGGATAAAGGGATTAATCAAGATTTTGGAATATTTGATAGCCCTGATGATTTTTATAACCAACATCAGCAACAACTTAGTTTTATTCAAGGGATAATGTTCAAAAATATAGTCAGACATTTAATAAATAAAAATGTTGATAATATTAGGAATGCTAAGATTACCGAGTAGCTGCATTCAGTTAGCATATATGTAGATATTTCTATGAAAATATGGCTTTTTGAAAGTTAGTATTATTCTTATATGTTTGATTCATAGCCATCCTTTCAATATCATTGGTGTTTATGAACACAGAAATACAATTGCGACTTGTATGAGTTAAATTATTTAAAGAAACCACAAATACAGATCTAGTTTACCGGAGATGTATATTTCTAGACCAATGTTACGCAAGGGCCTGAAAACAATATTCTGCGCAAGGTCTTGATGGATTAAGTCCCTAGAGTGAATATCCTTTAAAATCTCTAAATACTCAAGTCAATGCGGAACCAGAAGCCTTAATATTAGAAATGCGCCCGGCTAGAAATCTTGGTACTCGACGTTTAACAGAGTTGATGAGACTGTATCAAGTCTCATTGTTCTTAGTGACTATCCATAAGGTACTATCCACTCACTAAGTCAAACCGATTAAAAAACTCTGTCATAAAGTAATTTTCATTCGTCATGAACGTTCACTATCAGGCGATAGAATTCAAATGAATCCCGATACAGTACAGATATATCGATGGCTGCACACGATATTGTGTTTAAGACTATATAAACACCGAAAAACAGCGAATACTTTCGACTTTTTAAACTGCGAAATTAAAGAAATACTCTTCTCAGATGAGGTCCAAATACAATACAACTCAGCGAATGAACACATTCAACATGCTCATTACAAGAGAGATTTAGAGATCGTCAAATTAAAACAATCTCTATGATATAAATTATTCCGCATAAAACTCTTCATTAGACATTAACCCTAAATAAGTAATACACGTTGCGAATATGTCCATAATTTGTGGATGCCCATTACTCTCTAGCCAATCTTTTCCCAGCATCGAAAAATGCTTCACCATGGCTGCATTAATGTTTTCATATTTCTCCTCCATTGGAAGGAACACAACATGATTCTTAGGAATTGGATTGCTATCTTGTAAAAAATTCAAGTTAACCATGTACCAGTGTAATTTGTTCGTTGTCATTTTTATTCTCCAATCATTAGCCAATAATTTTTAATATTATACGACGATCAATTAGTTCTTGATTTATTTGCTTGTAACTTCCTTTGAAACTTAGCAAATTTTTAAATATCAATAGCTTAAAAAAACAGAAGCAAGTTGAGTGATCAAAACTCCAAGTAAAATATTAGGCAACTGTATATACGGCCAAAATACGTAATTGCTTATTTTTAGCTAGTTTTCTCATCATTCTTACACCCCCACATAAAATAAACCTATATTTAGCAGTATGTTTGTCACCATCAAGACTATTACAATTAAAGTGAAAGTGCAGAATATTTTCACAAAACTTTCTGGTTTTTAAGTTTATAGCTTCCATTGTTACGCCTAGAAACTTAACTAATATTGAGTATTGTTATGACTCATGTTTTTGATCCTTACTTCATCTAAAGGTGAGAAATATGAAGCCAAGAATTGCCGTTTTTTGCTTTTGTACTTATTACTCCGTTTTCCTCGCTCAGATCATTCTTGAAGATTTGTCGCATCCCCTCTTACAAAAAGGTTTCTTTAAAGACTTCTTGTGAACATTTCATATGAGAAAAATTCAACCAGCTCAGTTATGGTTTTTTAGAATTCTTCTTTCAAAAAATAATGCTCAGATAATTTCCATCATCTGAGCATTATGAGTAGTTTAAATAATTAATTTAATTCAGTTTTGAAACATAAATTTCGTAATGCGGATTTGTATACTTATTTGAAATCACTTCATCTATTACGTATTTTTCAACAATTCCATCGGGCAATGAATGGTGAAGAAAATCTCCCTCTTCAACTGGTATTTTGATGTCTTTACTAGTAATCATTATTGACTGAACGATACAATATTTTAAAACTAACTCCTCTCCTGTACCATTTTTTATTAATTTTAAATCTATTCTATTCATCACTTTAGGTCTCCTTTAAGTGATTAATTTATTCTAGATAAATCATTATGATTATTAGCATTTTGACATTGGCCTGTAAAGAAAAACTCCTCTCAGCCTGAACAGATATTGTTTCATTTTGTTTATTAAATTTTACTATTCGGTCTAATTATAGAAATACTAGTTTGAAAGCATAATTTTACTTTATATATTTAGAGCGACTGGTCTTTTTGATGATTTATTTATGTGACTTTTACTCAGTTTTCGACTCAAATCATGTCTTGTGATTTGTAGTATCCCCTCTTACAAATCCAATTTATTTACTCATATCGTCGGGCTTTTGATGATGCTCATTATTTGATGAGTAAATTCTAGAACGGTTAGTCTCTTTTACTGTAGACCATGACGGATACGAACCCATTACTACCACGCTGCCTAGGTTAAATAGCCACCGATTTTGTAGACACCTTTTAGTTAGATAAAATGGCTAATTAACGAGGTGCTTAACCCTGAAAAATTCAAAATTGAAGCAGTAAAACAGGTCACAGAGAAAGCTCATAGTGTTGCTGATGTCGCAACACGTTTAGGTACGACTACACATAGTTTGTATGTCTGGATTAAACGCTATGATCCTCAACAGCCCAGAACAACAGAATCTACTGATCCAAGTGCAGAATTGGCAAAGTTAAAAAAAGATCTGCAAAGGGTCACTGAAGAAAGAGACATATTAACAAAGGCCGCGGTGTACTTCGCAAGCCAGTCCAAATGAGGTATGCCTTTATTCAGGACAATCAGCACTACGGCCTGTCCGTCGTTTATGTTCAACTCTGGATGTTCATCACAGTGGTTATTATGCATGGTCAAAGCAACCCACCAGTAAAACTGTGAAGAAGCAGCAACAGCTTTCAGGATTGATTAAACAATTCTGGCTGGAATCTGGCGGAGTCTACGGTTATCGCAAGATTCACTGTGATTTGAAAGATGTTGGTGAAAATTGTGGTATCAATCGAGTATATCGGCTCATGAAGGCGAATGGTCTTCAATCACAGCGTGGCTATCGCAAACATAGAGCTCATGCTGGCACTCCAGCTGTCGTGGCAGCAAACACTTTAGACCGACGATTTAATCCAACTCATCCCAACCAGCTGTGGGTGACAGATATTACCTATTCCATATTCATGAAGGATGGTTGTATCTTTCAGTTGTGATTGACCTGTTTTCACGTCTTGTTGTTGGCTGGTCTATGAAATCCAGAATCACGACAGATCTGGTTTTAGATGCATTATTGATGGCTTTGTGGCGAAGAAACCCAAAGAACAAAGTCTTGATCCATTCTGACCAAGGCAGCCAATACACCAGCCATGAATGGCAGACATTTCTCAAGCATCATAATCTTGAAAGTAGTATGAGTCGTAGAGAATTGCCATGACAATGCTGTTGCAGGAAGCTTCTTCCAGCTATTAAAGTGGGAACGAATTAAGAAGAAAATATATGCATCAAGAACTGAAGCTAGGTCTGATATCTTTGAATATATTGAGATGTTCTACAATTCAAAACGACGGCATGGTTCCAATGATCAGCGTTCTCCATTAGATTATGAAAAAGCCCATCAAAAGATGGTTAGGTCTGTCTAGAATTTTGGTGACTATTCATTCATATAGTCCAATATCATTTAAAAAATCATTATAAGGTATAATATAAATACATTTAAATTAATAAAAAATCTTAAAAATAAATCAAACAATATGATTTCTATAATTTAATTCTGGGAAATAAAATTATTTATATAAAAACACTTTAATTTTAAAAACTTAATTAAATAAATTTAAACAAAAAATATGACAAACCCATCACAAATAAAATTAAAATCAAAAATAACGGCTCAAAACATTTCTTTTAAACCAAAAAATACCAATAAAAATTTAATTTAGTAACACTTAAAAAAACCTTTTTTCAACACATGATTTATATTAATAACTCTCGATACTTAATAATGAGATTAAAAATGAATACTTCAGTAAACCCAGTAGACCCTATGGCAATTAGTGAGTTTGCAAAAGATGCAATAGAAAGTGTTGAAAAGGCCTTAGATGTTTATAATAAAGTTATTGATAATCTCATCCCTTGGGATAGCTATATCGAAACATGCAAAGAAATTGAACGGTTTAAATCAGATTATTCCAATGAAGCAGCCGATTTAGTCGGTCAAGCAAAGACATTATTATTAGATTCACAAGATGCTTATTTCAACTCCACACAATGTATTTATAAATGGTGCGGAATCACTTTAAATTTAGTTCCTATATATATAAAGAATCTTGATGCTGGCACCAATCTAGATGCACAACGTGCAATTCTAAAACAGGTAATCACTATAGGAATTAAGAATATCGAGGATTCTATAGAAAATTTAAATAAAAGTTCCGAATCATTTAACCAACTTACAGGAAAGCTTACGAGCCTAGGAGTACGCTTAGATAGCGATTTTGACACCAAAAGTGCATATTTCAATCGCAGAATCGATGATCTTAGAAAAAAAGCATATGGAGGTGCAGCTGCTGGAGCAATACTTGGACCTTTTGGCTTAATCATATCTTATTCAATCGCTTCAGGTGTTTTAGAAGGTAAATTAATTCCTGAACTTAAAAAACAACTTGAAGGAGTTAAAAAATTCTTCGAAGAATTAAACAAAAAAGTTGAGAACACTAAATCTAATATAGGTGGTGCAAAACAAACAATTAAAGATGAAATACAATCTATAAGTGACCTAGAAACAACTTCTAGAACCATTGATTCATTGGTTGAGTTTGACACTAGCCTTAAAGATGAAATGATTACTTTATGCAACAGATTAATTGATCAATGCAATGCTTACCAAAAACGTCATGGCCGCAAGTAATTATATTAGAGGCGATATCATGAAAGTATTATTTAATTCTATTTTATTATCTGTATTTATTTTAAACACACCAATCGCTCATGCAAATGGACCAAAAGGTGTTTGTTATAACAAATCAAACTGTGGAGGGAAAGTTATTAATCATAGTGTCGGAATGCACAATTGCAAACAACAAAGTGGTAAGAGTTGGTTTGGTTCCAAGGATAAAAACTCACCTGCTAAATGTCACAACCACATATAATTTTTTAATAATTAAGGTACTCACAACCTTGGCTACTACTCTACAAAACTTATTTTATCATCCAAAACTAAGTGACTTATTCATAAAATAAGTCACTTGCTCAATTATCCACGATCCATTAATTCCTTCTCGAACTTCACTCTTTTTTAAAGGCATCTTCATTATCTGGCTTGCTTAGCAATGGTGCAACGTAGTGCCAGTGGACAACGGCCTGTTTAATTATCGCGTTCATACTCATCTTCCTTCCAATGACCTTTGTCATATTCTTTATGGGACAAGACATAACGGATATACACAGGTTTTGCCTAATTCGAAAGATAGTGAAAAGATAAAGCACCTCACGGCGCTCTAATTTTTTCACATCTCACTAAATAAAAATTATTAGAAAAAAATCACAAAAATTTGAAGTAATGAGACTAAATATGTAACAAAATGCAATAGCAGTACATAAAAAATACGATAGTATTTACATAATAATTACACTGGAGTTACATCATGAAACAACTACTCTTAGTCACAGCTATTTCATTTTCAAGCTTAGCTTATGCTGACAATGGCTTCTATACATCACTTAAAGCGGGCATCAGCGATACAAAATTTGACAATAGCGAAGATCAACTCTCTGATTCTAATATCACACAAACTTTACATTATGATGATGCTGACGAAACCGTCTATCCAAATATCTCTGCTGCTATCGGTTTTGATTTCAGCAAAATCAGCAACGTAAATGCCCGTGCTGAATTGGAATACACATACAAAGACAACGTTAAATTTAGCCCAGAGTTAAACAAAGTTTCATTCCAATCAGGTGATATCAGCGATAGCATAGATGTACCTAATGGAACCCCTGGTTTCTTTGTCAATGAGCTTCGTACTCAGTCGTTGATGTTCAATGCTTACTATGACTTTAAAAATAAATCTAAATTTACACCATACTTAAGCGTGGGTGCGGGTGTAACTCGTATTAAGAATGAGCAAGACTTAAACCCTGTTTATAATTTTGGAGAAGACTTAGGACTAACGGATACAAGCAACAGTTTCACTTGGTCAGCGGGTGCTGGCGTAGCATATAAAGTAACTGAAAATGTTGCTCTTGATTTAGCTTACCGATATGTAGATGCTGGCGAAATCGAATTCAATAACAGCAGTGTTGATCTAGGTAATTTTAACTTAAAGAGTACAGCTGACCTAACTTCACATGACTATTCATTAGGTATTCGTTACAACTTCTAAGAGTTCGTAACAACTGAAGGGGGATAATTTATTATCCCCTTTTCTTTTGGGAAAAATAAAAGGAAACCATGACAGTGCGCTGAACCCTATCATGGTTTCAAATAAGATATTAATGCGTATAAGAAAAGTTCAAGCATTTCGTATAAGGTGTAGCTAGAGAGCAAGTTTACTGTGACTACTCACCATTCAAACTTTTCACAGCCTCAATACTTGTCTTAAATCCAACCAATTTATCAATGCTGTGTGTGGCTTGCTCAATAATCCAATCTCCAGCAATCCCCTCGCGAAATCCCACAAGTGTGAGCGGCTTCTCGGCCGAAATTTCAGGATTCCCTGGTAAATTTAAACTTAACCGCTCTTCACCACGGCGCGATTGATCTAAAGATGCTTGAGCAGCTGATTGCGCGCTTTTAGCATCCTGATAGATGTGCCTGAGTCTTTTGACTGGCTCCCCGTCACCAACTTTCACCTCATGCTTTTTGGCGCCCTTTTTATCATGCCAATATGCGATCGCGGTCCCGACACTATCACTTGTACTGGACGTCATTTCCCAATCACTCACCTGCTGTTTCGCTAAAGTTAAACTTGGTAATTCAATTTCACCGCGCTTTACGAATAGTAACTTTCCACCTGCAGGCTTACACACCACATCATATCTTTTGGCGATACGCATTATAAAGTTTATATCCGACTCATCAGACTGGTCAAAATGAGGAAGCTTCAAGGACGACACTGAATTACTCACAATAGGCTCTAGAGCATGTTCTCTTGCGATCTTAGTCACGACAGCAGAGATAGTCGTACCTTTTGGCCATGAACGTGTTTTTTGCGAGGACAATGAAGTCATTCCGCTTTTACTGGTCAATTGTGGCAGCGCACGGCCACGAATCACCATTTTTTCAGGTGGACCAGATAACGATATTTCACTAACAATAAATAACCCCATAGCCGTCATGTCATAGTCATAGCCCATAGAGATTCTTAATTCAGCACCTTTTTTAGGTAACTCAATCGGCTTGATCGGATCATCTATAAGCGAAATCTCACAGGTATCTGACTCATAGCCTGTTCCATCTGTAATTGAGATCGACTCATACAGGTCTGCAATCAATGTTGTGATATCTGCACCATTCGCAATCACAGAAAAGCATGGTATTAATCCCATAGTTTCACCATGCGCGTTTCAGTGCGCTGTTTTACTTCGGCTAACGTCGCAGCCTCTGTTTCGCCTTCTTCAATGCGGACTATAACCAACACGGCGCCAATTTGATCAAAAATAGAATCAATGGCTTGAGGTAAAGTACCAGTCTCGCCCAGTTTGGCTGCCTCAAGTCGAGAGCCTGCAATCAGTACAGGTTTATTTAAGAGAAAAATAGAGGATCAGCATGTGGAGCCGACCCAATGATTCCAATGGTCGAACTTCGCACTGTAGTAATGGGGCGCGAACCATCATCTACCGTGACGTTTTGAATCCCATGTAAAAAAATATCGCTCATGCACCGCAATCTCAGTTTAAGATTTTGGTTCATTTTTACGATTTAATCAGCAGTTTTCATTATTCACTATTGCGAATTACTTGAAATCATAATCCTTGAAAACTTCATAAAAAGCTCTTTTCTTCAATTTTTCAGTATTGGTGATATGCGGATTGGTTGCATTCTTTTCTGTTGCAAACATTCCTCGTGGAACTCCTGCACTTTCAACAATGCGTCTAGCGATAGGTCTATTATAATTACCCTTTATTGAATAAGGTTTCATATCACTTAAGAAATTTAATCTATAAATGCTTATTGGGAAAATAGCGCCAATAGTCGGAACAGGGATATGAGCAAATCCTTTCTTGAGTCGATACTCAGTCAAACTTTTCCCATATAAAACCCTAACAGGAATACCATTTGGTGGTTGACTAGTAGCCCCCCAAATAGTATCTCCTAGTGCACCAGTAAATATGATTTTATCATCTAAGTGTTTATCAAAAGACAAAAATACTGAATCATCTCCTAAGCCTTGCGTAGCAAAAAAATCATTAGAAAGTTCTGCTAAATCTGTTGAATATTCAATATCACCCAAATTCTGAATACTTGAGCCTACTGGATGCTCACATGAGATACAATTAATCCCTAGTTTTTCAGCGATTTCGAGCCCAGAGTCATTTAGACCATTTACTTCAACATTTATTGTTGCGCAGTCAAAATCTGCAACATCTTTTAATAAACATGTCACTGCTGGACTATCGTACCCCTTGCTTAGCGTTGAAAAATTTTTCAACTGTTTGACTCTATTCTGACTCTCCCCATTCTTAATTAAAGAACTTAATGTATCTTCTAAAAAGTTCTTGTAGGATTCAAAATTTGCATAATTTTTTTCATGTAATCTTGATTCTAATTCAACACCTGTAGGAGATATAGAAAAATTATGATAGTACAGTGCAAACAAGTTAAAGCTATCGTGCTCATAAATTAAAGGCTCAAAACCAAACACGCCCAATTTAGTTTGTTTGTCATTATTTTTTCTAATATCTTCAAAAATTTCATCTTCATTTTTGATGTCATTTTTAAAAAACGATAAACAATATGCTAGTGAATTTGAAATTATTACCTCATTCACTACTTTATTCTTTATTAAAAAAATACACTCGTACATATGAGATGGAGGCGTGATTATGAGTTTTTTATTCTCTACAGTTAGACCCGATCCAAAAATATGCTCAGAATTTACGTAATCAAAATTATTAAACTCTCCCTGCCAAACACCCTCTACAATTCCTTTGGAATGACAAACAACACCTGAACCATAATTAATATTAATACTCGATTCTGCTATTTTCACACACCAAGCTAATTTAGGTATATTACGATTCAAAATCAAACTTACGTCTGCAAAACTCTCGCCACTTACTTTAATTTCACTTAAAATTTTATTAATTTTTTTTTGGTTTTCTTCCCAGTTTAAGTGAATCTTTTTATTATTAGATTTCACGTAATTCATATTTGATAAAAGTATGTATTTAAAAAAAAGATTTTGAATACTAAGTTTTCGTTTTCTAAAAGAACGTAAAATTTTCATAGAAAAATAAATAAGATAACTGGTTGAAATTATTTTATCATAAATAAAATACGCTCTTGAAACTTACAAAATTTTAATTCTATAGAGCCAAGGCATACTCCCAAAGCTCATCAAGCTTTTCATCACTTAAACCAAGAACAGTTTGCATAGCAATCATGCTGTCATCTGTACGCACAAAATTAGTCGCTTCTTTAAAACCTAGGAGTGCGAGTTCACGGCTAAATTCATCTTCGTTTGTTTGAATTTGGGCTTCAATATCACCTGCTTTAAATCCATTTTCTAACAGACAACGCAAGAATTGGTAGCGCGTGAGGCTTGGATATTGAGAGCGGTTATAGGCAAGCTTTTCATCTTCTGTACGAAGGTCTATCCATTCAGTACCATTCCATTCTGTGTGAAATTGAGATGGTTTTGGGGTTTCATGCATTAAAATTTCATCATTAGTCATTAACCGAGCAAATCCGTAATGCGAAACTACATCCTTTTGCAGTAACGGAAGATCATATTACCAAGCAGTTTAAGAAGTATCGGGACTTGTCTGGAGCGTATGATCATTTGGAACCAAACCAACGACCATCGCTACATGACTTACGCGCTTTGGGTATTTATAACATTACACAGAAGTATGGGAAGAAGTACGCACAAGCACTGGTTGGACATGCAACTGTGAAGATGACCGACCACTATTTAGAAGGACATGAAGCGCCTAAACCAGAGCGGATTAGCTATCGTTAGTCATACCAATAAAGCTGATGCTTTCATTACATGGATCATCAGCTTTGGTACATTTAACCCAATTTAAAAATTTGTATAATCGCCATTATGTTAAATGGGATCAAATAGGTTGAAAATTCTTTTACCAGGGTAATCGTTCAAGTACTTATATCGGCTATGTCTATAATATTCGTTCCAATAACTTACCATTCTTTGATAGGTTAGATTTGTAAGCTCATGATTATTACTTATAAATTCAATAAAAAATTCTTTATTTTTTTCAATAAATGGATATATATCATTGATGATTTCTACGACATATTCGCCAACTAACAAAAATACATAAGGGATCATAAAGTCTTGAAATTCGATTTCTATAAGTTTTTTAACCATTTCTTGACGGATATAACCATCAGAGTGTCTAGAATAAAGACAGTAAATTATCGAAAGCTCTTGAGTGGATAAACTATTAAGCTTTGAAAAATTAGGAAGATCATTATAAATTCTATACGGAATTTCTAAAATATCTCCATTCAAGCAGACCATTCTTTGCCCTGCTACATTGATGTCAATTAATAAAATTTTAATAGCTTCTATTTGCTGAATAGGAAAAGCTTGTTCTAATATATTTTTCATTGCTTTTAATGAAGTAAAAAACCTTTAGCAATCTACTAATTTTTTAATATTTCTACAATTAACATAATGCACGTTATACGAAATTTTAAAATTTGAGTCTCAAGCTACTATTTTTACTGTATTTTTTAAATTTCGTATAACCACCATTATGTTAAAGTGACCGAAATTCTTTAATAATAAAGAACCATCTTTAATATGATTAAGTTATGAATGAAGATCTATTAACACTTAGGTTAGCAGTACAAAATGCTTTACTTGGCTATACAACGCATGAATTAAGAGCTGTATATGTAAAGATATCTAATAAAATAATTTATTTAACAATGATTTTTGATGGTGAAATTTCAGAGTATTGGAGTGAAATAGCTCCTGAAATAGGAACTGAAATTATCTCTCATTTTTCTAATCACAGTATTCATGAAAATTTTATGAGAAAAGATTATCCTGAAAAATTAAATTTTCCAGATTTCATCTGTGTATATAAAAGATATGAGAAATAGGGTTCTGTATCATTAAGAATAGATGTCCAAGTAGTTATTTCTTTAGCTACCGTTAGTCATCGTTTTTAAATTTAAATAGGCGAGTTTTCCACATTGGGGAATTACGCCATTCCCCGAAAGTTCCCCGAAAACAAAAAGCCCACTTTTGAAGTGGGCTTTAAGTTGCTGAATTAACAGCTATATTTGGTAGGCATATCCAGACTCGAACTGGAGACCTCTACGATGTCAAATTCAGCGCATCTTATTTAAAAATAATGGCTTATATCAGGCTGGGGAAAATTTGGGGAATTTTCACGATATATAGACAATGAAATAAAGTCCCATAAATGATGATTGATCATTTAAAATACAATTTTAGGCGAATCTTAAAATAATTCTCAACTTTTGGGTATGGTTCAAAAGCTGTAACTAGAGTAACGATTTTTAAAATTAGTACTTAATATATTGAAATTAATATAAATATTACCCCTAGAGATACTGTAACGATTGCGTGACGATTCTGTAACGAGTTACGGTGTTTTACTGTAACCCTCGGTTTCAAAATATATTATTTATTATCAATAATTTACTTAATTTTTAAGGCTTGGGGTTTCGCTGGGTTACGCACCTTGAGTAACCGTGTAAGTCATTGTTTATAAATTAATAAAATCTTGAATTTAGCGTTTTTTTGAAGGGGTTACAGAATTCGGGAAAGTCGTTTTGACCCTTGAATTCCCCTACTTTTCCCTTGCTGTCTTATGGTCAGTTTTTCTTAGGTGCAGGGTTTTGCAGATTTGTCGGGATTTTTGCAGAACTGCCCTTTCCCCTGTTTTTTGTATGCCAAGCCCAGTCTATATAAGGCGTTGAGGGTGGCTTTTTGTCCTGAAATTTTAAAGTGATTCCGAGACAAAAAGCCCGCAGGTGACGTGGGGGGTCAACCGCCCGCGTGAATCCTGAATGTGCAGGTGGCTGCACATTCTTAGGATGGTTTTGTTTATGGTTTTGCTGCGATTTGCTGTTGGATCTCGTGGACTTGGAGGTGAAGGCTGCACATGATGGCATTAAACTCGTCACTTGGTATGCCATCGTCATAGTGCATGCGGGACATGGCGGAGATAAACAGCTCTAGCTTTTCTATGGAGTCGCCTACAGTTTCCAGTAGGTCTTCTAGGTCTGCTGGTGGGTTGCCTACTTTAAGATGTGGAATCATGCTGCACCTCCCAACTGTACTGCGGTTTGCTTGAAGACTATGCAGCGATGGGTTTTATCATCTATCACGCTACGCACGGCATACCCATGCTGTATGTAATGCGGGTATGGATAGGTACTGGCTGCAAGTTCTTGTATGAGTGCTTTGCTGTCTGGTAGTCCGTGAATGGCTGCGCAGACTTGTGGTAGGTTCAATGCAATGTGGTCTGGCTTGTGACTATGGTTGAGTAGATGCAGACCGTACTTGTGGATGGCTTCCCAAAAGTGTTGCAGGACTGCATTATTCCGTGCAACCACTGGGACGACTGCATGTATAGACAGTATGGTTTTGTGCAGTCGGTTGCTAAACCATGTGACTTCGACTTGGTCGAGTATGCCTTCTGCATTGGTGATGAGTTGGTTTATGGTGAGTTCTGGACTACCTGAGTTTAGGCGTACTTTTGTGCCGACTTGTATGCCCTGCTGCTCGATGAGTTGTTGGTTTTGGAGTAGTGTTGCCATGGCATTAAAGGCATTGATGAATGCGATTTTGATTTGCGCGGCTTTCTCTCCAGTAAAGCCCATAACCAAGAACATCCAACCGTCTTTGGTCATTTCGTACATCGGACGAGGTTTACCTTGTTCATCGATGTAATTAGCCAGCTCAAAATTGAGCGCGCTAAAAGATTTTGCGCAATCTAAAGTTTCAATTGCACGTAAAACATTGGTATGTCTTTTACCAAATGCTTTAGCAACTTTAAGGCTATCGGTTTTGATTTGTTGGTCTTGAATAAAGACAGCTTGGCTTAGGTCGAGTGCATTCATTTTGCACCGCCTTTCACCCAACGGATGATACGTACTTTTAAACTAAGTTTTTGCGCAAAGTCTGGAGAGGTTAAACGTTGGAAACAGATTTCATTTAGGCATACTGGTGCCTGAGTATTATTCTTCATAAGAAAACCCTTTTGTATCAGTGTTTTCTGCTACCCCACGCCAATAGGGTGGCAGACTGAATGAAGTTGGCGTACCGCTACAAAAGGAAACGGTGGACAAAGTCCCATCATCCAGCCTGCCATAACAAAGTCATGACTGACCTTCAGACAAAAAAATACCGCTTTAGCAGCGGTTTGTCTGCCTTTTGTATATTCGAGACGCCAATCTCGACCACGATGTAGGTGGTTTTTTTAGAGTAGCTTAGATACTATACGCGGGTCAAGACTTTATAAAAATTTTCGCTATGCAATTTGATATTCTTACATTAATAATTATTTTTTCAGTACTATTTATTTTCGCTACAATGCTAGCACCACATTTCATTAATAAGAAATATAATAAATACGACCAAGCATCCTTCCCAATAGAACAAAACAATACAGTAAAAGAAATAACTGATAATAGTACAAAGTATCGTGAAAAATATTTAAATTTAATTGGTAAACTTAATTCAATTAGAGTTATTTTCGATGAATACAGAGATAATAGACATACAAAATTATTTAGCACTATTGACAACATAGTTGATTACATCGGAAGACTTGGTGATCATGAAATCTATCTAATAGAATATTTAGAACACTCGATTGATGGTATAAGCACAAATTATACAGAAGAAAATGTTATTGAAAAAATGAATCAAATAAATATAAAACTACTACCAATTCAAGAACTACTCTCTTATTATTTTTCTTCTGCAAAATTATATAAAGAAAATATTCAACCATTTTACCGATCAGCTTTAGGGGAGATATCCAACGAATTAAAAAAATTTAGAAAATTAAAGAACATACTAGCAAACTCCTCAACAACTGAAATTTATCAATTAGAAAAAAATCAACACAATATCTCTTATAGAATTTACCTAGGAAGTTTTTTTGCAACTATCCTTTTAGTATTTTTCTTTACCTATATTAGTTTAGAGTTTAAAGATGCTATTGTTGGTGCTAACAATAAAAATATTATTGATTACTGGATTTTGAAAGCATCTGGAGTCTTTATCTTTATTACATTAATTTCCTTTTTTTTAAAACAGGCCATTCATCATCAAAAGAAACGAGACCAAGTAGAAAAGATAATGCTTGAACTTAAAGCCTTACCAGCATACATGGCAGATTTAGATCCTCAGGATGCTATCAATTTAAGAAAGGATTTAGCATCTAAATACTTTGGAAATACAACAGATCATTCGACCATTAATGATTTAAGTAACATAGTTAATGAGCAACTTAAAACATCAATTGAGCTTATAAAAGTCTTTAACGTTCAAAAAGGTACAGATAAAACTAAGGATAAGGAATAAATATGGACTTCCTAAAAGATAGACACATTATTAATGGGTTATTGGGAACATATTTGGGTGAATTTCTTATTGCAATACTTGTACTTGCATTCAGTTATAACTACATATTGAAGTCAGGAATCATCCAACATTTATTTTTCGTTATCAACTTTAAGTCTTGGAAAGTTAAAAAGGAAATAGAACAAATTACTGAGCTTCTAGACAACACAGAG
This sequence comes from Acinetobacter sp. ANC 4173, assembly GCF_004331255.1. Classification (GTDB taxonomy): domain Bacteria; phylum Pseudomonadota; class Gammaproteobacteria; order Pseudomonadales; family Moraxellaceae; genus Acinetobacter. The sequence continues at coordinate 276,935 of NZ_SJOF01000002.1, forward strand.
CTAAGTGAAACGATGAAGAAAAATCTAAAGTTCCGTGTCAAACTCCTATATTTACAACTGTCTTTGAAAACTAAAGAAACAGATCTAGAAATTTTAGAATACTTGAGTGGTTATTGTGATTTGAATAGTGCAATGAAGAAATACAACCGTTCAAAAAAGAAGCTCGTATTTGTTCCACAGAATCAAAGTTTTTCTTTGAGTCCAGATTATTCTTTCGACCAAAATTTTAAGAAAGCGCAAAGACGTAACTCTTGGATTCCATTTTGGTATTGGGTTTTAACCTTACCAGCTATCATTTGGGTGCTATACCTAAATAACTTTAAGCACTTTGATTCATCTTCTACTAACTTTTTCTATAGTGCGCCAGTGACCATGATTCTATTTACAATTTGGGTGTTTTCTGTAGCCTTTTTCTTACGTCACTTACTTGAAAAAGCGAATGCCGTAGAGTTGCTTCATATGGAAAGGATTGAACACTAATGGATGATTTAAAAAATCAGTTAGAATCTGTCAGGGTTTCTAGTAAGTTAAAAGCTGCAATTACAAGGGACTTCCTGAAGTTTAAGAATAATATCCAGTTTTTCATCTTAGTACCTGGTATTTTAGGCGCTCTTTGGCAATCTATTGAACTTGCTAAAATTAGCCCATCCTATTTAAGGTTCTTCTCTATGAATCAGATGATCCCCGATGGAGCTTCAGTTTTATTTATTCTTTTCATCTGTTATTTCTCATACCTAGTTATTATAACAATCACTGCCTTCGAATTCTTTAAGTACGAAAATCTAGTTAAAATCAGTGAAAAAAATTTGATTTCAATAATTTTACTTTGTACTTTTTTTCTAATATTAGCTATTCACAAATATATAACTTTCAACCAAGTTTCATTCTCAGATATTTTTTTAGCAACAGGTTTACTGATTGCATCGATTACTTTTACAAGAATTATTTTCAAATGCTTGGATATTTACTTTCTTAAATCAGATATGAGTCTAAAATATAAAGCATACTTTGATAAAGACTTAAGATTTCATGTCTTTATGCTCGTATGCACTATTTTTGTCTGTGTGATTTATTTTCAAATTAAAAGTTTTGCTTCTATGACAATGAAGCCTAGCAATATCAATAATTTCACAGATATTGAAACAAAGTTAATCAAAGAATATAAGCTATGCGAGAACCCTAAGTTACTTTACTTCAATAGAGATTATTTATTCTATGAAATTATTGTAGATAAAATACAGTTAATTCAGATTTTAGAAACAAAAGAGCTTTTTGAAAAATCTACCGATAAAAAAGATGATAATGATTAATTTATGCAGATAAATTAATCTTGCTTAAGCGATACTGCTCTGCTTCATGAATAAAAATCTGAACGTCCTGCTCATATTGGGCATGACTCCCCGACTTATAAAATTCAATTACAAAGTAATGGTGAATGCCATTATGTTCAAAATAAGAATAGACCAGATAGCTGTCACTGGTGCATTCCCATTGGGCCTTCGCAGCCCCATCAAGGAAATTCCACTTAGAATGTGGTTGCCTCACATGCAAATGTTGAATATTCTGATTGCTGGCTTCTGGATATTTTTTATCGAAACGATCACGCCCAAATAGAGGTGACAAGCACTCATAAGTTTCTTGTGTATGACGTGTAGGTGATGGATGTTCGTAAGGTTCGCTGTCTTCTTTATAACAGCAAAATTCTTCAAATATATCTTTGAAGTTAGAATCGTTATTAAATTTAGGATGATATGCAAAGAGGAATTGAGACAATCTTAGCCTCGGGTATTAGCAGACTGTCTCACTTTTTCCATACGTTCCGTACCACGTTGAGCAGCTTGTTCAGCACTATTTACTAACGCAGCTAAACGCTCTGGTGACATTTCACGACGGTTGGTACGTTTTACAGCAGGGCGACGAGGTACTACCATAGTATTCATAACAGACCTCCTTTTTTTGAAAATATTATATGTAAGATTACTATGCCTGAAAGTTCTTTAGAACTTTCAGGCATAGTATCTGAGTAGCGTTTTTTCTTCAATTATTTTTACAAAATTTATACTATTACTTGCTTAACTAGCTGAAAAACCACATTTTCCCCATGTGTACCATGGTTGCATTATCTTCTAGATAATGCAACCATGGTACACATGGATTATACTGGAGTATCTAAGTATCGACAATTGCCGAAATGACATTTTTTGTTTTATTTGCAATTTTATAGTTATTTTTGCCCTAACTTCTTAAAAAATAAGCCAGCGCACAAATGAACGGACTAGCAGCAATCAAAAGAATTGCCGTCCCTATACAAAATCTTAAATATGGCGATAACTTTATTTCCATTTTTATTCTCCTTATGACTTCTTCATTTTTCATTCAAAAGCTTGCCACGTACTTCAGCATAAGACTTAAAAGTAATGAGCTTCTGCCCTGCCCATTCATTCACCTGATCTGCTATACGATGCTGAAGCGGAATAATTTCTGAATTCCAATGCACCTGCTCTGCTTCCGTAATTGACCCAAAACCACCCGTATTATTAGGAATAATGCCAAGTAACTGAGGTGGAGTACGCATAGCTGCCAAAATGTCATCCCGCGTAATAGACTTAATATGTGCAAACTCATCCTTTGCTGCCACTTCCGAAACGGGTATCAACTTAATACCATCGGGCTTACCACTCGGTGAGTACAAAAACAGATTTCTAAAATTCCCTGGTCCTTTACTGTCTTTAAGTGCCTGACGTAAATTGTTTACATCATCTTCATTCTGCTGTGGATCGGTCAGGTACAAAATAAATCCAGCATGTGAACCATTGTTGTAGTACTTACGACGGAACAAAGTCGCAGACTCATTTAGCCAAGCAGACTGCAAAGCCGCCAAATATTCAGGTGTGCCATACACTTCCTGATTAATATCGCACTCACGTACCTGAAAAACTGAATCTCGCTCAAAATGGTGGTACTTCCAGTTTTCCGTAATCATTAAAAACTCTTTCGGGTCTTGCTTACGTCGCATGTATTTGGCTAAAGGCGTAGTGACCTGCACCACTTGGTTAGAGCGACTTTTTATGGCTTCCACATAGCCCATACCAAACACCAAAAAGTCCATAACCAATTGTTCAAAGGCTTTGGAAGACATCAACTTATTCGGCTTAAATGCAGAAACCAACTGATTACGTTTATAAATAATGGCGGTCGACAAATAAGGCGTAGAACGGAAAGACTTTGCCAAACCCTCTAAACTCACTGGTGGCTCATAGTAAGTACCATTCCAGTACACCTGAAACATACTCATGTAGTCATGCGTATTTAGAACAGGTTCAGGGTCACCAAAGGTAAAGGCTTGAATGGCATTATTTTGCGCCACAGCAGGCAAGTTTTGAGTTTCAGACATTAGAATATTTCCATTGCAGCAGTATTGTGGACGTTACGCCCTTCCAGTGGTTCATTGGCAAAGACATGCATACACGCCCAAGCAAGGTCGGCATGCCCGACTTCCTCCGAACGTGTGGCTTCAAAAGTGAATTGACGACCTGAACCAGTCATGGTCTTTTTAATGGCCATAAAGCTTTGCGCGACATCGGTCCAGCCTGCATCAAACTCAAAACGCCCTTGATGCACCACATCCATAGCTTTGAGTACCAACATGGTTTTAACTTCGACCGAATAGCTAAAGGTGGTCAGTGCTGGGAAGAACTGGCGTACCAATTGGGCTACGCCTGTTCCCATGCCTGTAGTGTCTAAACCTATGTAGGTCACACGGTAGTTTTCACAGACTTTTTTGATGTAAGCCGCCTGAGCCTGAAAATCCATGCCTTTGAATTGATGACGTTCCAGTAAGCGGAATTTTGGGTAATTGATGGATGGCGGTGCGATGACCACTAAGCCTGCGGTATCACCTGTTTCGGCAGGGTCATAACCGACCCATACTTCCTGATAGCCAAATGGACGCAGTGCCAAAGGTTTAAAGTCTCTGTCCCAGAGTACCCATGAGTCCACCATGCACGGTTGCATGACTGAAAGTGGAAAGACTGAATGCCCATCGTCCATGAACATACACATGAGCAAGTTGGCAAAACTTTCTGCCGAATACTCAAAGCGTAATTCATCAATATCGAACAGGTCGCAGCCACCGCGTTCGGCATCTAAAATGGTGACAATCTGTCGCCAAATTTTGTCTTCACACAGTCGACCATCTTTTAAGGCTTCATGGCTGACATCAATGTTTAGGCGTTTGTCTTTAGCTCTGCCTTTGTTAAAGATTTCCCCTGTCCAGAAGTTATAGGCTTCGTGGCTTTTTGAAGATGGTGTGGAGAAATAGGTTTTGCGCCAGCGTTTATGCATTGCCATACCAGAAGCAACTTTCTGTAAGGTCTGGAAGCCATGCACCCAAAAGTATTCATCGAAATAAAAATTGCCGTGGAAGCCCTGAGCAGTTTTGGCGTTGGTGCCTAAGAATATAAGTTCTGAAGGTGGACCTTCTTCAAAGTTAAGGACGATTGGATCGCCTTGTAAATCCAGATCAATCGACTCCGCGGCAAAGGACTTAATGTAGGATTTGAAAACGTGTGCCTGTGCTTTGGAGGCAGAAAGGAAAATCTGATTGCCCCCGCCTGTAATGGCATCGACAAAGGCTTCACGTCCGAAGTAATAGGTTGCCCCAATTTGGCGGCTTTTTAAGATATTGCGTGAACGCTGATTTTTAGCTTTGAACCATGTGCGTTGGTAGTCGAATAGCCCTTCTTCAAAATCTGCCTGAACCTTTTCAATCATTGCCTGAGTAATGAGATTACGCTTCGGCATCTTCTTCGGTTTGGCATTACGGTTTTGAATTTTTGGGTTAATGTCGGCTTCATTACCGCCATCGGTCAGGTATTTTTCGCGTCGTGCGTATTTGTCTTTTTGACGTTCTAACAGGTCGATTTCTTTAAAATCGCCTGGTGTTTTTTTCTCTAGCAAATACAAGGTACACAGACGGGCTTCGAGTGCCTGAGCTGCAATTCCTTCAGGTGCGTCTTTGTCCCATTCATCACGGGCTTTCCATGAGTGAACGGTCTTTTCATTTTCCTGAAGGTATTCAGCAATACTGCTAATACGCCAACCCATCCAGTAAAGGAACTTTGCCTTTACTCGGTTGTCGAAAGTTAGCTCGAAGCGTTCGGTGTCAAATGTATTCATGCGCCAATTAAAGCAACGCACTTTGCACAATGCTTGATTTGGCTTTTGTAGCATCCCTTCTTACAAAGAGGATTTAATCATAATCTCTAGGATTTTAACGACTTGTTCAAGAATAGGTGCAGCGTGGGTTATAAGGCTTGTTCCCCAAATACCAATAATCACAATAAAGGTCCAAGTTTTTAAAGATCCGCTTTTAGACAAATGCTTCACTACTTTATCTGCCTTAATATCAAAATTTCAAAAGGATTTATTGTAGAGCTTGGATAACGTTGGCAATAGCTGTAAGGATTTCAGCCAGTTGGATAATTAAAATGCCAATTAAAATGTATGTAAGCTGAATGTACGTCCAAATACGTAATTCCTTATTTTTAGCTAGTTTTTCCATCATTGTGGAAGCCCTACATAAAATGAAACTATATTTAAAAGTGTTTTAGTCACCATCAAGGCTATTGCGATAAAAGCGAGATTCCAGCATAACTTCACAACACTATCGGAACTTAATTTTTCAGTTTCCATAATTATTCTCTCTACTGATTAACATCAAACCACAAACCTAGAAATGGCATCCAAATATTCTGGAAAACGGATCAGAATAATCACCCCAAATAAAACAACGCCAAAATGCAAAAGGATTTTGCTAAATTCGTCAGGTGTAATTTTTAAAGTTCTCATTGTCATGCCATCATTTACGAGTATTCATTGAATCTAATTTCAGTGTCTTCTCTAAGTATCTGACAATTAAATTTATTAACCGTACGCAAGCATACAAGACGACAATCCAAATAAAAAAATCGATTAAGCTATCAGGACTTAAATTGATAATTTTCATTTCGACTCCTAGTATGTGGAATGAAAAAATGCTAGTTTTATCACTCATATTTCTGAGCCTTAGTGATGTTAGGGTTCGGGAATAAAAAGCCAAGAATTGCCGTTCTTGGCTTTTTGCTTTTGTGCTTATTATTCAGTTTTCTTTTCTCAAATCATGTCTTCCTTTTTGTAGCATCCCCTCTTACAAATCCAATTTATTTACTAATGCCGTCGGACTTTTAATGATGCTCATTATTTGATGAGTAAATTCCAGAACGGTTAAACACATGACAAATAAATCTAAGTTCTTTCGTGTTGCAGTCGAAGGAGAAACTATTGATAAGCGCGTGATTGAACGCTCTTGGATTGAACAAGCTGCAAAAAACTATAACCAGTCTGTATATGGCGCTCGTATTTGGGTTGAACACTTACGTGGTGTAATGCCCGATTCTTCCTTCCGTGCTTATGGTGATGTACTTGCTGCAAAAGCCGAAGAAGTCGACATTAACGGTGAAAAGAAACTGGCATTGTTTGCACAAATTGATGCAACTGCTGACTTAGTGGAAATGAATAAAAAGCGTCAGAAGATTTTCACCAGTATTGAAATTGACCCGAACTTCCAAGGCAAAGGCGAAGCCTATTTGGTGGGCTTAGCTGTGACCGATTCCCCTGCCTCTATCGGCACTGAAAAATTGAGCTTTTCTAGCATGGTTGCCAAGTTTGGTGAAAATGCAGAAAAGAATGCCTTCTCTATTGCTGAAGAAACCCACATTGAATTTGAAGATGACAGCAAAGGCTTATTTGCAGGAATGGTTCAGAAGTTCAGTGACCTGTTTTCTCCTCAAATTGAACAGCAAGGCGCAGAAGCCAAACTGAACTTTACCGAAGTCAAAAAAGTACTCGAGCAAATTGCAGAAACTTTTGGCAAGCAAAGTACGGCTTTCTCAAAAATGCAGCAAGAACTGAATGAGCTGAAAAACCAATACAGCGAACTTGAACAAAAGCACAACGCCCTTTCAGATTCTTTCAATCATCAACCTGACCCAAACCATAACAAGCGACCTGAAAGCACTGGGCATTCGGGCAGTAATGCTGCTGTTGTTTATTAATACGGAATTCTTTAATCATGCGTAACGATACACGTAAAAAGTTTAATCACTATATGGGCGAAGTTGCCCGCATTAACGAAGTCGACAGTGCTGCGGTTCAGTTCACTGTTGCCCCGACACCTGCACAAAAGCTGGAAGAAAAGATTCAACTCTCAAGTGAGTTTTTAGGGCGCATCAATGTCATTGAAGTGGTTGAAGCGATAGGTCAAGCCATTGGTCTTTCTGTAAATAGCACCATTGCAGGGCGTACAGATACCACGGGTGATGCCAAGCGTAATCCATCCGATCCGACTGGCTTATCGGCAAATACCTATGCTTGTCAAAAGACCGATTTTGACATTGCCTTGCTCTATTCAAAAATTGATGCCTGGGCAAAGTTTGCCGACTTCCCTGAAAAATGGGCAGGTGCTTGTGCCAAAGCCATTGGTCTTGACCGTATCATGATTGGCTGGAATGGTACAAGCATTGCAGCAACCACCAACCGCAACACCAATCCATTGCTGCAAGATGTAAACGAAGGCTGGCTACATAAAATTCGTACCCGTAGTCCTGAACGCAACATGACTGAAGTTGCAGTCGGTTCAGGAAAAATCACCGTTGGTCCTGCGGGCGACTATAAAAACTTGGATGCCTTGGTCAAGCAGTCGGTGGATAGCTTAATTGATGAAGTTCATCAAGATGCAACGGATCTGGTGGTGATCTGCGGTCGTTCATTATTGAACGATAAAAACTTTGCCATTTTGAACCAAGATCAAGACAACCAAAACACACTTGCGGGTCAAGTTTTGGTGGGTCAAAAACAGATTGGTGGCTTACCTGCTGTTCGCGTCCCCTTCTTCCCAGACAATGCCTTCCTGATCACTTCTCTCGACAACCTGTCTATTTATTACCAAGAAGGTGGTAAACGTCGCTTCATTCGTGAAGAGCCAGAGAAAAACCGTGTTGCTGACTATCAGTCAAGCAACGAAGACTATGTGATTGAAGCCTATGAAAAAGTGGCTTTGGTTGAAAACATCGAAGTTCTGTAGGTGACCAATGAATCACGCACGTAACCACTTCCTTCGCGTTTTGGCAGAGAAATCTGCCAAGGCGGATGCCTTTGGTGCAACCCGCCATGATGCTTCCGTTTACCAACTTCAACTGGCTGAACTGAAAAACGATAAATCACTGCTCTCACACATCAAATCAGATGAAAGCCGTGCTGAAGCAAAAGCCAAACTGATTCCAAAATACCAGCCTTATGTCGAAGGCATTTTAGCTGCCAACCAAAAGGTGGATGACGAAGTTGTCACCACCATCATGCTGTGGTGTTTTGATGCTGGCATGTTCCAGCAAGGCTTAAAAATAGCTGTGTTTGCTTTAGAGCATGGTTTGGATATGCCCGATTCCTTTAGCCGTGATACTCCAAGTATTGTGGCAGAAGAAATTGCCAATGCCGCATTGAGCAAACTGAAAGCAGGTGATGTTTTTGATTTGAACATTTTGCTTCAAGCAGAACAACTCACTGAAAGTTACGACCTACACGATCCAATTCGCGCCAAGTTGTACTGCGCGATTGGCAAAATTTTCTTGTCTGTAGAGAACTACGTACCTGCGATTGAGTACATGAAAAAAGCCATTGCCAAGAAAGACAATGTCGGCTGTAAGCAAGACCTAGATCGTGCTGAAAAGCTCTTGGCCAAACAATTAGAAGAGCAGCAAGCTGCTGCGTCTTCTTAACCTGTGCCCCCCGCACCTGGTCGGCATGATGGGGATGACAAAACTTTTAAGTTGTTGTTCTGAACCATCATCCACCGACCACCTAGGATATGACAATGACTGGTTTTAGCTTTAATGCCCCAACCACCACACCAGATGAGTCGATTGGCAATGATGGCTTCTTTCCAAATCTGCAATTAAATCTGATCCGTGAATCTGTGCGTTTAGATGGCAGTGTTTCTAATGCTCGCCTGAAAGATGCAGCAATTGCAGCCATATTGGAAATTAATGACCAACTGCGCTCACTCAAATTGAAAGCAGCAACTTTAAATGAACTTGCAACGTCCACCATCGATGGTAAACCCAACACGGAACTGTTGTATTTACGGGCAGTTCATTCAGCGATTGCCGCAGACATTAACGAAAAATATCGCAGCTACGACAGCACCAGTGATGGTCAGAAACGGGCTGAACAATTAGCACCTACCATTGATGACCATCGACGAAACTTACGCTGGGCAATTCGGGACTTGTTGGGGACAAGTCGCTGTACTGTGGAATTGATATGAAAAAAGTGAAGTCTGTTCAGGGGGACACGATTGATCTGATCTGTTGGCGTTATTACGGTCGGACTGCGGGTGTCACAGAAACTGTATTGGAATCTAACCCTGCTTTGGCTGAACAAGGACCAATACTCATGCTGGGCACTGAAGTGATTTTGCCTGATATCCCTACGCAACAGCAGATAACAAAAACAATTAACTTATGGGATTAAGCATGCCTGAACCTACTGCTACAACCACCACCGCAACAGCTCTCAGTTTAAGTGCTGTTTCCATTCTGCCCTTTATTAACGGTAATGCCCTACTTGGTGCTGTATTGGGTGCCGCATTTATTGCAACTTATGAAAAAGACTTATCGGCATGGCAACGTTTACGCACCATGCTGCTTTCGACAGGTATTGGCTACTTACTTGCCCCTGAAATTACCAGTCGGACCTTTATCACCAGTGATGCCACTGCTGCCCTGATCGCATCGACCTTCTCGCTATTCATTTTGGTCAAGGCGGTAGATTGGGTGAAGGCATCCAAACTTTCTGATATTTGGAAAACTTTTCGAGGTGGAGGTGCATCATGATCGAACTCTTATTTCAAACCATTGCCGTTTTAGCTTATCTCTTTTGTGGTGTTCGGATTATCTGCTTTAGCCGTGAAGAAACACCTTTTCACCGTGGCTATTCTTGGCTCGCAGCATTGTTGATTGCCTCCTTCCTTGGGCAGTCTGTTCACATTCTTTTCTTTAAAGATCCCGTCACTCTATGGGATGCCATCTTCGCCTTATTGCTCGCCATAATCGTGCTACGTAGTCGCGGTAATGTTGCCAAACTGATCTGGAGTACATCATGAAATTATTAAAGTTTGGAAGTAAAGGATCAGCCGTTTCTGAGCTACAGAGACTCCTGATTAAACAAGGCATGAAGGGAAAAAATAACAAGTCGCTATCTGTGGATGGTGATTTTGGTGAAAGCACTGAATATGCAGTGATTCAATTCCAGAAAAAAATCGGCATAAAAGTGGATGGCATTGTTGGAAATGCAACATTCAATGCCCTCAAAGGTCTAGACCTTTCTAAACACCTAAAAGATGCAGACTTAACGACTGGTGCAAAACGTCTAGGTGTCCCTGAAATTGTCATTCGTGCAATTGCCGAAGTTGAAACACTTGGCGATGGTTACTTGCCTGATGGTCGCCCGAAGATTCTGTTTGAACGTCACCGCATGTATTTCTACCTCAGCCAAAAACGTGGAAAAGACTTTGCTGACCAAATGATGAAGCAGTCTCCCAATGTCGTGAACAGTCAGACTGGTGGATACCATGGCAATGCTGCTGAATACACCCGTTTGGCTTTAGCCAAACAAATTGATGAGGACTGTGGCTTGATGTCTGCTTCTTGGGGACGTTTCCAATTGATGGGTGAAAACTGGAAAGACCTTGGCTATTCATCTGTTCAAGAATTTATCGAACAGCACTATCAAAGTGAAAGCCTACAGTTTGAAGCTTTTCTACGTTTCTGCGAATTCAAGTCAGGTACAGTCGCTGGCAAAAAGTGGACTTTACTGGAGGCACTACGCCAGGAAAACTGGGATGCTGTATTTAGTCTGTATAACGGTCGCAATTATAAAAAGCTCGGCTATGACACCAAGTTTCTTCGCGTCATGAACCGCCTAGATCCTAGCTATCAGAGCAATGCTGCATGAAAAAGCCCAATAACCTTCGAGAGTATTTAGTGAGCCATCTGAAGTTCCTTCAGGATAATCCAGACCAACTCAGCATGCATATTGAAAGTGGTCGCTATCGTTCTACCCTTGCCAACGGCTACGGCATGGAAAGCATTTCACCAGTGAAGTTCATTATTCAGGACTTCACTGGTGATGCCGACCTGATTGCCTTTTTACTGTTTCAATGGCTGCGGGTGAATCAGTCTGAATTGCTCGCCAATTTAGAGAAGAACAAGAATGCTGTGAAGTTTGAAGCTGAATTTCTGGACAATGACAAAGTCGATGTGATGTTTGAATTGGAGCTGACAGAACGTGTGATTATTCAAAGACAAGACAATGGCAGCTTCAATTTCTCTTATCCTGATGAACCTCAATATTCACCAGCATTGCCCGTGACCGAGTGTGAAATGGCCGATGAGCAAGGCAATATTCTAGCAACATGGACCAGTATTGAGCCTTCTAATACTGTCGCACTTGAAATGCCTTTGGCAAAAAAACCTCAGTGAGTTAAACCATGCGTGAAAACTTAGATGATTTGGTTAAATACCTGACACCATTACTGAATAAACTCAGTAATGGTGAGATGTCTAAACTGAATAAAAAAGTCGGTGCAGATTTAAGACAGAGCCAACAGCAACGGATTGCTGCTCAACTTAACCCCGATGGTTCTGGCTATACTCCAAGACGGTTACGAGACGGCAAACGGATCCGTCGCAAAATGTTTACCAAATTACGTGCTCAACGTTATTTCAGAAACTTCTCCAATGCCGACAAAGTCAGTGTTGGGTTTTTAACTAATGTCGTTTTTGTGGCACGTATTCATCAAGAAGGTTTACGTTCTCGCGTCAGTCAAAATGGTCCTACTATTACCTACCCCAAACGTGAACTGTTGGGTTTCACACCAACTGATATTCAATTGATTGAAGACTCTGTAATGCGGCACTTAAAGACTTAACTTTGTCGCTAAAATGAAGAAGTTCTATTTGTAGTATCCCCTCTTACAAATTGCCATTAATGCAAGACACACTGCCTTAAAGCAAAGTAGGCACATGAGTGCTGAAATCCATCGTCGCTTAGAAAATTTGATCCGTTTAGGTCGAATTAAAAGCGTTACCCCTGCTAAACCTTTTCATACAGTCACTGTCGATCTAGGCGACATCGTGACTGATGAATTACGTCTATTCAATCTACGCGCTGGTGCTGATCTTAGCCATGACTTACCCAGTATCAATGAAGAGTGTGTGGTCTTTAGCCCTACAGGTGAGCTGACGCTCGGTATTGTTTTGGTGGGTTTAAATAATGAAGCCTTTCCCACTCCGTCATTGAATCCCAACATCAAATTAAGAGTCTATGAAGATGGTGCCATGATCAGCTATGACACAAGCAACCATTCCTTACAGGCAATTCTTCCCAATGGTGGTACTGCCATTCTGACCGCCACTGGAGGTATCACCGTGAATGGTGACACCACTATCAACGGAAATTTGCAGGTAAATGGCAGCACAGCAATGACTGGCAACAATACTGTAGGCGGTAGCCAACTCGTTCAAGGCAGCAGTCATTCTTCAGGTAACTTTAGTACCGAAGCCGATGTGAAAGCTGGAAGTATTAGCTTGAAAAATCATAAACATGGTGGGGTTCAAGCGGGTGGCTCTGATACAGGAGTATCCAAAACATGATGTCACGCGAAACTGGTCAAAGCCTTAATGTAATTCCCCACATCAAACAATCTATTCAGGACATTCTATTCACCCCAATTGGGAGTCGGGTTATGCGTCGTGAATATGGCTCCATGATTTTTAAACTGATTGACCAACCCTTTAATGATGCTGTCCGTCTGCAAGTCATGGCAGCCAGTGCTACAGCCATTATGACTTGGGAAGACCGAGTCAAACTGACCAGTGCCAAGTTTTCCAAAGCCGAAGATAGTCGCTTCCAGATTGACCTAGAAATGCAGCTTGTCGGTACAGATCAAACCAAGAAACTTTCTATTCCATTAAATTACGGGTCTTCGCTATGAGTGTTGATTTTTCGCAACTGATTCAACCTGACATCATCGAAGAAATTGACTTTGAAACACTGTATGCCGAGCGTCAAGAAGCGCTTATTAATCTCTGGTCAAGCGAAGAGCAGCCCACGATTCGCCAAACACTGACACGTGAAAGTGAACCTCTGGTTAAGCTGCTTCAAGAAAACTGCTATCGGGAAATGATTTTACGGAATCGGATTAATCAAGCTGCTCGTGCCCTGTTATTGGCTTATGCCACCAAAAATGATTTAGACCAACTCGGAGCTAACTTCAATGTTAAACGTCTAATAGTTTCGCCAGCCGATAACTCAACCACACCACCGACTGAAGCTATCATGGAATCAGACGATGCTTTTCGTGAACGGATTCAATTGGCTTTTGACACTCTATCTGTCGCAGGACCTGAAGCAGCATATAAGAAATTTGCCCGTGATGCCGATGGTCGTGTAGGCGATGTTTCCGTCATTTCACCACAGCCTGCATATATCACTTTAACCATTTTACAGGCGGATTCTTTAACTGGAGCAGCTTCTCCAGAGCTGATTCAAATTGTCTCAAATGCGGTGACCGCAGAAGATGTGCGTCCTATTGGAGATAGGGTCACCGTTCAGTCCGCATTCATCGTCAACTATGCCATTAATGCCAAACTCTACATTGGTAAAGACCCAGAAGCAGCAACACTGTTGCAACAAGCAATTACCAATGTGACTGCCTATGCCACTAAACAAAAGAGATTAGGCCGATCCATTCGGATGTCAGCGATTTATGCAGCTTTACATATTGATGGTGTAAATCGGGTCGAATTGATTAGCCCTACGGCAGATGTTGTATTAACCTCTGCACAAGCCTCCTATTGTACCAATATTTCAGTAACGATCGGAGGGATTGAATGAGCCAATTACTCCCCCCAAATAGCACTCAATTTGAACGAAATGTCACAGCAGTCACATCACAAAATAGCGCTTTACCTGTTGCAATCAAAACATTGGTGTCAATTGATGAGGCTCCAGATCAATTCCTGTCATTTCTAGCATGGCAATATTCGGTCGATTCATGGGACACCAACTGGCAACCCTCACTACAACGCCAACGGATTAAAAAATCATTCCGACAACATCAAATTAAAGGAACGCGTCAGGCAGTTCGTGAAGTACTGGCACAGTTTGGCTATCAGTGCATTTTCAAAGAATGGTTTGAAGCCACACCGATTGGTACACCAGGAACTTTTATCTTAGAACTGGATCTCAATGGACTGGAACTGACCGAGGACACCTATGCCGAAGTGAATCTACTTGTGAAAGATGCAAAACCTGCCAGTCGGCACCTCACCAATTTAATAATTAACGTTCAACCCATCTGTATTCCGCGAGTTGCTGTCGGCACTCATGGCGCGGAAACAGTCACCATTTATGTCGAGTAGAATATGGCAGCAACCTACAAAGGTATTTTAACCAATAACGGTAAAGCACTGATTGCCAGTGCAACCCTCAATAATAAAATCAACTATTCCCATATTGCGGTTGGGGATGGCAATGGCTCAGTACCTACGCCTTTAGAAACGCGAACTGCATTAGTAAATGAAAAAGCTCGTATCGCTCTCAATGTCGTCGAGATCAATCCAAATAACACCAATCAAATCGTCTGTGAAGCTATTATTCCTACAACTACAGGCGGTTTCTATATTCGAGAACTTGGGCTTTTCGCAGGTTCAACCATGGTGGTGAATGCCAACTATCCACCAACCTACAAACCTTTAGCCGATGAAGGTGGCGCACGTGAAATTGCGCTTAAGCTCGTTATTAATATTCAAAATGCCGATGTGATTGCATTGTACTTAGATGATTCATTAATTTACGCGACTAGAGCATGGATCGATACTAATTATATTCGTCGTAATGAATTGGTGGATAACTTGACCACCAGTGATGCAACAAAACCACTAACGGCTAAGCAAGGTAAAGCACTTCAAGACTATAAATTAGATAAAACAGAAACTGCCGTTGCTGCTACAAAACTCGCAATTGCACGTTCTGTGAGTTTTTCAGGTGCAGCAACAGGTTCATATTCTTATGATGGATCTGGAAATAGTTCTTGCATTTTAACATTGGCCAATTCAGGTGTATCAGCAAATACTTATGGCTCTGCACTTAAAATTCCGGTTATTACTGTCAATGCCAAAGGATTAGTCACCGTTGTATCTGAACAGAATCTTCAAATTGTAGATAACCTAACAACAGATGATTCAGCAAAGCCAGTCTCAGCCAAACAAGCTAAAGCACTCCAAGACAATAAATTAGATAAAAACACCGAAGCCAGTACTGATATTGCAGGTATTGTTAAACTGGTGAATGACCTTACAACTGGCGGAACAGATAAAGCTTTGACGGCTGAGCAAGGAAAACTTCTACTGGCTGGATTAACATTTTCAACAACAGAGAATGGATATTTGAAGCTACCCAATTGGATGGGGGGATTAATTATTCAATGGGGAACCATTTCTCTTGTTGCATCTAGTGGTGGAACGCTTATTCAGCCCGTAGTTTATCCAATAACCTTCCCTAATGTTGTATTACATATTTTCCCCTCTCTTAGAGAATCATCAGGTTCAAATGCAGATTCAATTTATACACAAGATAGAACAGCAACTGGATTTAAAATCGGGCAAACGGCTGGTGAAGCACATACTGCAAGTTGGTTTGCAATTGGCTATTAAGGGTAATTAAAATGATCAAATTCAGTGAAAAAAATCAAGCATTTTATGATAGCAATCTAAAGTACTCAGATTTACCTGATGATTTAGTTACTATCTCCGCTGAGCAGCATCAGATTATGTTAGATCAGATAAATGGCAGCTGTATAATTTTTTCTAATCTAACAGCATCGCCCCCACGACCTAATCAATTTCATACATGGAATGGTACAGATTGGATTGATCACCGAACAACAGAAGAAATTGAAGCTCAACGTCTAAAGCAATTCAAACCGCTCACCCGTTACCAATTCTTTCGGGCACTTCTAGAGAGTGGCTACAAATCTGCTGACATTGAAGTACAGATCCAAACCATTGAAGATGACTATCAACGTGAACTGGTCATGTTAGGTTGGCAAATGGCGACTAACTTTGTACGCACCGATGAAAGTGTCTTGCTAATGCAAAATATGTTGGGTTGGACTAGAGACCAAGTCGATGAAATGTGGTTTTATGCCTCTACTCTCTAAATTCGAATTTGTAGCATACCCTCTTACAAAACCCCACGCTTAAAACGTGGGGTTTTATATGCAAGCCTTTTGTTGAACTAGAACATCAACAAAAGGTTGCCCTATGGCATTAGATGAATATCACCACGGTGTCCGAGTTGCAGAAGTCAATAACGGTACACGTTCCATCCGAACGGTGGCTACCAGTATTATCGGCTTAATTGCAATCGCTTCAGATGCCGACGCTACGCTGTTTCCACTAAATACACCTGTGCTTGTCACCAATATCCAAAGTGTAATTGGTAAAGCTGGCGTACTTGGTACATTAAAATCTTCACTACAAGCAATTGTCGATCAGACTAACACCACCGTGGTGGTAGTCCGTGTAGATAGTGCAGAAGCCGAAGCAGAACAAAGCTCGCTTGTCATTGGCACCACCACGGCATCAGGTCAATACACAGGCTTAAAAGCTTTGCTTACAGCCAAAGCAAAACTTGGTGTCACCCCTCGCCTCATTGGTGCACCAGGACTTGATACCCAAGCTGTGACCACTGCACTTGTGAGCACTGCACAAAAGCTACGCGCATTTGCTTATGCATACGCCTATGGCTGCGAAACAAAAGAAGAAGTGGTGGCTTATCGTGAATCCTTTGCTGCCCGCGAGCTTATGCTCATCTGGCCACAGTTCATCCGCTTCAACACAGAAACCTCCCAAAATGAAGCCATTTCCCCTGTCGCCTATGCTTTGGGTCTACGTGCCAAAATCGACAACCTTACAGGTTGGCACAAAGTCATTTCCAATGTTGCAGTTAATGGCGTGGTGGGTATCAGCAAAGACGTCTGGTGGGACTTACAACAAACAGGAACCGATGCCGACTACCTCAACTCAAATGGCATCACCACACTGATCCGTGAAGATGGCTTCCGCTTCTGGGGCTCACGTACCTGCGACACTGATGGTCTATTTCCATTCGAGAACTATACCCGTACCGCGCAGATTATTGCCGACACAATTGCCGAAGCACACATGTGGGCTGTCGATAAACCATTGCATCCTTCATTAGCAAGTGACCTGATAGAAGGCATTCGCGCCAAACTCAGTGACCTAACGACAAACGGCTATCTCATGGGTGGTGAGGCCTGGTATGACGAAACCAAGAACCCAGTAGAAAACCTCAAAGCAGGCAAATTCCGTCTGTCTTATGACTACGGTCCTGTTCCACCTCTCGAAGATCTAGGTTTTTACCAAATGATCACAGACGACTACCTCGCAGATTTTGGCGCACGGATCACGGCATAACGCTGTGATTTGTCCGCCCCTTATTTGAGTAAAACACATGGGACTACCAAACAAACTTAAAAACCTGAACCTGTTTAATGATGCTGAATCATTAGTGGGTGAAATCGCTGAATGTACCCTACCCACCCTAGGACGTAACTTTGAGAACTGGCGTGGTGGTGGCATGAATGCTCCAGTCGCGATCGATCAAGGTATGTCTGAAGAGTCTATCGACTTTGAATGGAAAGTTGGTGGACTCAACCTGACCTCAATTCGTCAATACGGCATTACCTCTGCCTCTGGCGTCTTGCTGCGCTTCGCAGGTGCTTACCAACAAGATGACACGGGTGCAGTCACTCCTGTCGAAGTGGTACTTCGCGGCCGTCATGAAGAAATCAACATGGGGACACAAAAGCCAGGTGATGACACAGAGCAAACCATCAAGACCAAATGGACCTATTACAAGCTCACAGTAGACGGCAAGAAAGAAATCGAGATTGATATTTTGGCGATGAAAGAATTCGTCAATGGTGTCGACCGTTTAGAAGCGCAGCGCAAAGCCTGTGGACTGTAATGCCTTACCTACTGCATCGCATCATGCAGTAGGACTCTTTTCATATTCAGGAAATTATCAACATGACCACGCAACAACAAGCTGAAAACCTAGCTGCTATTCAAAACCCAAATGAAGCCAAATACACCCTTGAAACTCCTCTTCAAGTCGGTGGGCAAACCATTACCGAAGTCATCATTCGTAAACCAGGCACAGTGGCACTTGCGGGATTATCCCTACAAGACATTTACCGTTCTGATGTCAATGCCCTTTGCCAAATCATTCCCAAATGTGTTTGGCCACAAATCCCTCGTGAAGCCATGCCACTGATTGACCCTGTCGATCTCGGACAAATTGCAGGACACATCATCTATTTTTTGATGCCGAAGTCGCAGCGTGCAGCGACCGATATCCAGTTATAGACAGTATTCCAGATGTCATCGCTAACATCGCTCTGATCTTTCATTGGTCGCCACGAGACCTCGCAGATATGAGTTTAAGTGAATTGTTCATGTGGCACCAAAAGGCTTTAGAGCGTAACCAAACCCACGAGTAAAGGTAACACCCACCAATGTCGACCTTAAATTTACAAGTTCTTTTTGATGCAAAAGACAGAATCACAGGACCTATGAAGGCGATTATTGGGGGTTCACATGACCTCAGCAGTGCCTTCAAACAAACCCGTACCGAACTTAAAGCCTTGCAAGATCAGCAAGGCAATATCAACCGTTATAAAGAAACCCAAACGGCATTAGAAGCTACAGCCAATAAAGCAAAAGAATACCGTAGCGAGTTAAAACAACTACAAACTTTGCAGAAAAGTGGCAATACACTGACAGAAACTCAGCTCAACAAAATCAAGAATCTTGAACAAGGCATTCGTCGGCTTAAATCCACCGAAGCCACTCAACGTAGTGAATTACAGTTACACATCCAAGCCCTACAAAAGTCTGGGATGAATGTCGATAAGCTGTCCAAAGGTGTAGATCGTTTAAGTGATGAAGAAAGTGCCCTTAAAGACAAAATCCACCAAACCACAATGGAGTTAAATAAACATCGCAATGAACTAGACAAAAATAGTGAGGCTCAAAAGCGTTTTGCCAAAACCCAAGCCATCCTGCAAAAAGGTTCGGATTTCGCCAAAAAAGGCTTAATGGTCGCAGGTGTTGCAACTGCAACCATGACCGTACCTGTCAAACTGGCGATCGACTATGAATCATCCTTGGCCGATGTCAAAAAGGTTTTTAACGGCACAGCAGCCGAGTTCAAAACCATTAACAATCAAATTGTCGAAATGTCGACACGCTTGCCCATGGCAGCCAAAGATATTGCGGCTATTGTCGCAGCAGGTGCACAGTCAGGCATTGCCAATAAGGAATTGACCACCTTTGCTGAAACAGCCGTGAAAATGGGCGTCGCTTTCGATATTTCCGCAGAAGAGTCAGGTCAATCCATGGCAGAGCTACGGACAGCCTTCCGTATGTCACAAGCCCAAGTCACCACCCTTGCCGACCAGATTAACTATCTTGGCAATAACACACCTGCCGCAGCCAAAGGCATTTTGGAAATTGTGCAACGGATTGGACCTTTAGGTGAAGTGGGTGGCTATGCTGCTTCCAGTATTGCTGCACTTGGGGCAACTTTGCGAGGCATGGGCATTCAAGAAGAAATTGCCGCAACAGGGATTAAAAACACCATGCTGGCTTTGGTCGCGGGTGAGTCTGCAACGAAAGGACAAATCGCAGCCTATAAAGAACTTGGTCTAGATTACGGCAAAGTCGCAAAAGACATGCAGCAAGATGCCAATGGCACAACCCTCATGGTACTCAAGAAAATTGCGACCTTAGAGAAATACAAACAAGCTGCTGTGCTTTCCGATCTGTTCGGCAAAGAGTCTTTAAGTGCAATCGCTCCACTACTTACCAACATGAGCGCCCTAGAAAAGAATTTGGGCTTAGTGGCAGACAAAAGAAAATATGCAGGCTCTATGGAGCAAGAATATGCAGCTCGTGCAGCCACTTCTGCCAATAACATTCAATTGCTTAAAAATAGTGTCGCTGCTTTAGGTATAGATATTGGCAATGTCTTACTTCCTCCACTGAATAGCGTGATTGTTAAAGTCCGTTCATTTACCAATGATGTGCGTAACTGGGCAAAAGAAAACCCAGCTTTGGCGGCTACACTGACTAAAGTTGCCGTCGCTGGCATTATTTTATTAGGAGGTATCTCAGCCCTCGCTTTAGGCATAACCACCTTACTAGGTCCACTCGCCATTTTAAAAATGACCTTCAGTGCCCTTGGCTTAGGCTTCGGTGCTTTGGGTGCAATTTTCTCCCCTGTAGGACTCATCATTTTAGGTGTAGTTGCTGCTATCGCAGGTGCAGCCTATCTCATCTACAGAAATTGGGAGCCTATATCTGGATTCTTTACAGATATTTGGTCCACTATCAAAACTGCTTTTAATGGCGGTATTTTAGGTGTTACTGCACTCATCCTGAACTGGTCGCCTTTGGGCACTTTCTATTCTGCCTTTGCCAACGTTCTTTCATGGTTCGGTATCGATTTACCTAAGCAATTTACAGGCTTTGGTTCAATGATGATCAAAGGGTTAATCAATGGCATAGAATCCATGTTTCCAGGGCTTAAAAATATCTGGTCTAAAATCACCAATTACATGCCCGACTTCATGCGCAAGAAAATGGATATTCACTCCCCCAGCCGTGTCATGGCAGGTATGGGTGGTCATATTGTCGACGGCATTGGGGTTGGGCTAAATAACCGTACCCCTACTTTACAAACCCAGTTTAAGCAAACCCTCGGCATTTTCGATACCTCCATGCCTACTGTTGGCTCTGGTATGAAACGCCCCTTTCTAGACACCGTTGGACTCACTGAAAAACCAGTACCTGCAAAGCACCTAAATGGACAAAGTGACCGCAGCCAACAAGCCCCAAAATTTCAGCGTGTTGCTGCTATTCAAAGCCCAAAAAGTATCAGCATTACCAACAGTGACAGCATTCAAATCCACATCAATACCAGTGGACAAGGGCCTCTGCACAATGCAGCCAATGAAGTTCGCCAAGCCTTAGAGCAGCGTGATCGGCAGCGCAATGCTCAACTTCGTCGTATGTTGACCGATCGGGAGTAATACACATGATGATGGCTTTAGGATTATTCGTATTTGAACTTTCTACCGTTTCCTATCAAGAGTTACAACGTACGACCGCTTGGCGGCATCCAAGCAATAGCCGTGTAGGAAATACCCCTGCATATCAGTTCACAGGGAAAGATGAAGAAACCATTAACCTATCGGGTGTCATCTATCCTGAAATTACGGGCTATCAAAACTCGTTGGATATGCTGCGTAATATGGGAGACACAGGCAAGCAATACATTCTGATTGAAGGCACAGGCAAAATTTACGGTCTGGTGGTGATTAAGGAAGTTCAGGAAACTCGTTCCAACTTTTTCCATAATGGCGGTACCCGAAAAATCAGCTTCAGTGTTTCTCTGACCATCACGGAAGATACCACCAAGAAATTGATTGGTCCTACAGGTCAGGCATTGTTAAGTTTAGGAGGCTTATTCCTATGAGCCTCCTTCCATCAAATACAACGCCCTATTCAAACTTGAGTAACTACCCGCATGCCATTTACCGCATTACTGTGAATGACATTGATATTTCATCTACTCTTGCTTCACGCTTGATTGGGCTGACCTTGCAAGACAACCGAGGCATGGTTGCCGACAGTGTTGATCTGACTTTAGATGACAGTGACCATGCGTTAGAAATTCCTTCCGTCGGTGCTGAAATGAAAGTCTGGCTCGGTTGGTCAGATACAGGTTTAGTCTATAAAGGTGCTTATCTGGTCACAGGTGGTTCACACTCTGGTGCACCCGATGTACTCAGAATTTCGGCAGAAAGTACCGACCTTGCCGAAGCCTTTCGTCAAAAGCGAGAACGTTCTTTCCATCAACAAACTGTGGGAGAAATTTTTCAGGCATTGGCGTTTGAATATGGTCTAAAGGTATTGGTACATGCCAGTTTAAGCAGCCGCTTGGTTTCACACATCGACCAGAACGATTCCGATGCCAACATCATGACCCGCATAGCCGATGAACACGATGCCATTGCCACAGTCAAAAATAACACCCTACTTCTACTGCCTATTGGTGAAGCTCAAACCAGTTCAGGATTAAGTCTGCCCGCAGTTGAATTGGTCAGAACTGATGGTGACCAGCACAGCTATGCTTACGGTCAAAGTCACGACAAAGTGGAATGTGTGAAAGCCTATTATCACAACCCTCAAAAGGGTGAAAAACTCTATGTCATTGTGGGTAGCCATACCGACAACCCGAAAGAGATCCGCTTTATTCATCGGGACAAGAAAACTGCTGAGCTGGCTGCTTTGGCAGAGTTAAAACGTTGTAAACGCGCAGAGCTTTCGCTGTCTTATACCTTGGCAAAAGGTCGACCAGATTTACTCCCGGAACAAGAGTTTTCTTTTGTGGGTTTAAAGGCACAAATTGATGAAATTGTTTGGTTAGGCAAAACCATCACCCATGATTTAAACGAGTCTTCTGGCTATACCACTCGCATAGAGCTAGAGGTGCAATTGCCCAATGCAGATGATGTGTCTGTTTTATTTGATGACACCACTAAAATTGAGCAAGAGAAAAAAGCCAAGACTAATTCAGGGCAAAGAAAGGCGAAAAACTATAAGACCTATACAGGCGTGAAAACTTGGTACTCGGCAAAACCTAAACCACAGGTCTTAACGGTGGGTGATCAAAGCCAGCCTTTAATTTTGGTACGTACTTATAAATCTAAAAAAACCGCACAGGTGGCAATGAAGCGTGAATGGGCACGTATTCAAAAAGCCAAAGGCGCGGCATAAAAAAAGCTGCCAGTGGTTCACAGGCAGCTATAAAGAGGGTCTATTTAAAATAACGTTATTTAATACATTTATCAATATAAAAGCACTATATTTAATACTTTTATTATACAATTAAAAATATAAACCTATAAAAGGTACTTCATGGCAAATACAAGAAATCAGAACACCTGTCCGCATTGCGGTTCTAAAGTCATCATCCGTCATTCTCACATTGAAAATGCCCTTTTAAAAACCCTATACGGTCAGTGTCAAAACCTAGAGTGTGGTTGGACTGGTCGGGCGCATATGGAGTGGGCTGCCACTATTTCCCCTTCTGCTATGCCTAACCCTGAAGTCATGCTTCCCCTTGCCCCATGTGCTATTGCTAAATCAGTCGTTAGCCATGATCCACGTCAACTTCGGAGTCGTCATGGCTGACATTATTGATATCGCGCAACAACGCCAGTTAGAACAAGTTCAAATTCAACCTAAAGATTATTCAAAGCCTTCTCTTACAGAGTGTGAAGAATGCGGCAATAACATTCCACCAGAGCGTCAGAAGTATGGTGCTGTGACTTTGTGTGTGGCTTGCCAGAGTAATTTAGAACTGAAACGGAGTTTATACCGATGATGCCTTTTGCAGTACTGTTCATTGTTTTGTTTGTGGTGGCTTTGCTGGTTTTATGGATGATGCTGGATTACCAATACATTCGTATGCAAAGCATGTTGAAACAGGAATATAGAGTGATAGATCAATTAACTAATAAGGTGCGTACAAATGGATTCTAAATTTTGGGAAACAGCAATATTTTTAGTGCTTTGCATTCTGGTTTGGCGACTTCCAGAAATTATTACTGCACTTAGGTGGATGAAAGTATGTGGCTTTACCCCTTCCTAATAGGATTTCTTAGTGGTTGTATAACCGTTTGCTTATATTTCATTAATTAAAAATGATCCTCCTCATGAGGATCAAAGTTTTCATAACTCTCCCGAGCTTCTTGGTATTTTTTTGCTTCACGCCCACTTTTATCATTTGGTAAGTGCAATAAACATATTGGCATATGTCGTACTTTATAAGGATACCCACTTACATGATGCATCTGGCTTGTAACTAAACATCTTGGATTCAAACTACAATCTTCAAAATTTAAATCTTGTATTTCTGTAGCTTTAGCTTCTAGATATTCACGCCACTTTTGCATAACGGATCGTTCAGTTTCTTCTCTTCCTCGTGGTTTTATATAAATCAACATACCACCACAAGTCGCATTAGCCTCACCTTTACTATATCTTGTCGTGAGCTGCTCATACCCTCCGTATAAATACGGATTGCCATAGTTATCTTTACCACCAAATATTTTTGCTTCGCCAATCCATTTAAAAGGCTTCTGCGTTACTGAAATATCTGCATTACCATTTTTATCACTATCTAACTGAGCATCATAATTTTTAGCTCTTAGATTACTCCAGATATGCCATGAGATACCTGTTTCGCCCATAGGAAGCAAATGCTCAGTGCCATCGATCATGTCAGAAAAAATACAATCTAAGTCGTTATATAGCAGCTCTATAAAGTTTTCATATGAACTTCGAGATGCAACATTATGAAGAGATAAATCCTGTGCTTCAGGTAAATCATTAAACCCTCTCATGATACTCTCTCAATCAGACACAATAGCTCATTAGAAGGTGCAAAATATGGAAGGACTAAATCATTAAACTCTTCTTTTTCAATCTTATTTTGAGTTACAGGGTGGTAAAAATCGTTGTTTTTATATGAGATATAGATAATGTCTAAATCAAAATCATGCCAAAAACCATCACTAGCTTCGTATTGAAACTTTTGAACAATAAAATCAATATTTGGATGTGCCAAAATATATACACTATCAGCAAACTCTTGTTTCTGATTCATATTGAGCTTAGACATTTTGAATAATGCTGAAAAATTGAAGTACGATGTGTCGTCTAAATTTTTATGTAAAATTGAAAAAATAATGTTAGAACAAGTACTTTCCAATACCTGTTCTAGTTGTTTGCCTTCTATATGTTTTTTTATTCTTTCCAGATATATTTCTGAAATATTTGACTCAGAGCCTATCATAATTAGTCACTTTTTAAGTGCTCCATAATCTTATCAACACAAGCCTGAAAATTTTCAAACTGGGTAACATGATCAAGTATAGCAAGTTTAATTGGTGAAAAAGCAGATTTCTTGTACTCACCAAGCCCCATTTTAATTGTAATAATTGGGTTATCGTTACCAAATGGGTATCGTTTACTTACACCATAAAAATCCGCATCAAGTTCTTTCATCCCCTTCTCAAAGAACTCATCTTTACGCGCATCCTTTCTTAATGTCGAACTGCCAGCAGTATAGTTAAAAGCTCCATCTTCAGTTGCAAAATAATGTTTAACTACATTACCTAACTCTTCATCTTCCATTTTCTGAACGCAAGGCAACAAATTTTGAGGCGTGAAATGTTCTGAACCGAACAAACTTTGAAATAAATCTTTCAGTTGACCATATGCCTTATTCATCTCAGCATTAGTGAACTGAGAATCCAAATCAAGTCCAAGAACTAGACAACTATTTTTTAAATCAATCGCAACGAAATCAAAAACACACACTGTATGACGAACTATTTTAACAACATCAATTACTTGACTTGTTTCATCTGTATTTTCAATGTTTTCAATTAAATTTGGTACAGATGCTTTCTCAAAATAAGACCTCACATCTTTAATATAGTAAAGACTCAAACTGTCAGAAGGCTCAACCATTAAACTCATTTGACGAGGCGTATTAAGTGTTACCTCATAGTTAAAAATCGTCGTATACCCTTCATCAAGGTCTTCGCAGATATAACCATTATTATCAAAGTTTTCTTTAATTTCCAGCAACTTATCTTCTGCTAAATTAAAAATGTAAATTCGTTTGGAAGCAAGAGTCGTATGTTTATAAAGTTCAGCCTCAGAAACTCTTAAAATCTGGGTAATAGTTCTTTCAATATCACCACTCTCAAATTTTCTAACTTTTGCACAAATACTATCAAAACCTGTTGATGAACTAAGCCCTGCTTGTTGCATCAAAGAATTGAACTGAGGAAAACTATATCCCCTTTTTTTAAGTTGCTTAATATTATAAATTGCTGAATCTTTAAGGGTATCAATATCTAAATCTATCTTTTCTGGTTGATTCATAATGCTATAAATTATACTTAAGTAATTTGTTCAAATTATAGTATCTAAGTATCCCCTAAATTTCTATCACAAAAACCCAATAAAGTTTGCTTTATCACACAACCTTAGTCGTAAACATTGGACCACTCTTACAGGTATTACACCCTTTTCTTATCCCCCAAATTTATCTTGTTACGTCCAAAGTAAATGCAGAATACATTAGTCAAAAAGATCGCAAGGTAAAACATGAGATGTGCAGACGTACCCTCAATAGACTTTATGACAGTTTCAATGCCTAAACCTAAAATCATAAACAACAGCAAAAACGCCAAGAAATGATGGGTAAAAATGGCTAAACGTGAAGGTGTTTCACCGTGAGAAGTAATGAAGTAAGTGTTTGGTTTTATTAAGTACCAGATCATCAGTACTGGAACCATTAGCCAAATACCTAAACCAAACGTCAAAGCGTAAATCATGTATCAATCCTTTTAAGCAGCTTCATCTAAAGCATCACTTTCCTGCCGATCTACTTCAATCTTCTCTAATTCTAAAAACCTCATAGCCTTCCACGGTTTTATCATTGGTGAAAGAACCATCATTGCTAAAATGATACCCAACACAAACAATAGAAATTGAGATGCTACAAAAGAAAGAGGAATACCTTTTAAACTTGCACCAGTTGTAAAAGCAATATAAAAGGTTAGTACTGTTGGATATAAAGTACCAAAGCTAATCCCAAAATAAAGAAAAGTACCAAAACCATTCAAAAGCTTTATCCACCATATCTTGCAAAAACTCTTCAATTTATATGCTTTCGTACTTTCATCTTTTTCTAAGAAAAAGTTTCCAGAATCATAATAGTTCATAGCTAAACGACTATTTTTACAAGACAAAATATATTCCAATAAGTCCTTATCATGGTGTGAATACTTGAGAAGTTTATTTAGTTTCAGAACATCAAGATGATACTTAATTTGATGCTTATACTTCTTAAATGCTTCATCTTCCAACAAGTCTTCTTGGTCTTTAATTTCCTCTTTAACTCTTCGGACTTTATATTCTTGATGTTCTCGAATACTCGTCAGAATTCCAGACTTTGAAATAGAAAAGAATAAAATAATGACCGATGCAAGAACAACGATACCGATGACAACCGCTACCCCATAAGGGTTGTCGAGTATTCTTTCAATTAAGGGGTTAAGATTTAAATCTGTATTAAGGTTGGCTGCCACTTGAACCACCTGTCTTCGCATTCAAATTTTTAACTGCTTCAGTCGTTGCCTTTACCAACTCAGTTGTATTTTTCATTTGATCAGTAATAATATTACTAGTTTCCCCTTTGTCATTATTAAGCAAATCACGACCAAAATATTTCAGAGCAAGCTCTTTTCGAATCTCAACAATTTTAGGGTCTTCTGTTGAAAAACTTGCAACAAATGATGGAAATGCTTCAAGCTCTAACTTCGTCTGCTCACATTGATCCGCAATGTTTTGATATTTTGTTGATAGCTTTAGATAAAAAGTAATTAAAGTAACTGACGTGATTGCTAGTGTAATTTTAAAAAACCAGTAATCATATTGATCTAGTCCTAGTGACTTTTTTAATACTGCCGAGAACCAAACAAGAATAACGACTAAAACTATTAAAACTAAAAAAACAACCCTATAACCATATGATCTATCGCTATATTTTTTTACTGCTAAATCATAAATATCATGAGTGTTTGTATTTTTTTCCTTTTCGATTAATTGATTAAAATTTTGAATACTTTCATTCTGAAGCTCAATCTTTTTATTTAATATTTCTATATACTTACTTGACTTATAATGAAAATCTTTCAACTGTTCAATATGCAATGTTTTCTGAACACTACTGATAATTTTCTTTAAATCCTCATCAAAATAACTAATATACGAATCTAAAGCATCAAATGTTCTGAAGCTTTTTAAATTTCTTTTTTGCATATTAATAAATTCATAAAGCTCTCTTACTGTTGAATTTTCTAATTCACCTAATTCAGCAATACTATTTAAAAGCTCATCAATTTTAGAAACTATATTCTTTTTCTTTTCTTCAATTAATTCTAAACTTTCTTTTGGCTTTTCTATACTTTCATAAATTTTATAAAATAATATTTTCAAAGAGTTAATTTCTCTTTGAATTATTACATTCTCTTCCGTCCTTAACTCTTTATCTTTGAGAAAATCAAATCCCCCAGCCATCCAAAACCCCACCCAATTCATAATTTTTTATAAAGTATTGACTCACTTATAGTATCTAAGCTACTCTAAATTTACCACAGCAAAATCTGTGGTCAGGCCTAGGAAACCTGCATAATCTAACAGGCGTAAAAAAGTCCGCCCATGCGGCTATTTTTTTGCGTAAAATTCGGCTACGCCTTTTTTGGTAGGCTGGATGAGGCAGCTTCGCGCTGGCCGTTACTGTTAGAACGGTTTTCCTAGCCTTGTTCAGTCTGCCACCATTACCCTAGGAAAGTGATGGTGTCAGGTTTAAAACTTGACTAACAGGACAAGCCAATGAAAACATTCGCTTCTACGCATTCGTGCACGCAAAATAAAGTAAAAGAACACACCCCCATCGACGATCTAAACGCGTACCTCCTACGCCAAAGAAAACTCAAACACAAAAAGCTGCTGAAAAACTTTGTCGAAACCACAGTATTTATAAGCATGGCTGCTATGACCTTCTCCATTCTATTTTGGGGAGCATAGTCATGAATGAAATCATCGACATCGAACATGCCGTCTATATACAGAATGACCTTATCAAAACCGACAGCCTAAAAGTAGCCAAATACTTTAATAAAAGACATTCACACATTTTACGTGCAATAGAAAACCTAGAATGTTCACCTGAATTTGCGTCAGCCCAATTTTGGGCTCACGTGCAACCTATTCAAGCTGGAGCTGTAACACGCGATTCCAAATACTATGAAATGACCAAAGACGGCTTTATCTTTTTGGTCATGGGTTTTACTGGCGCAAAAGCAGCCCAAATAAAAGAAGCCTACATCCAAGCCTTTAACCACATGGCAACCCAACTGCAAAACCAACACATCTGTGGAGATGACCTTAAAACAGGTGCCATCGTCCAACTGGTGTCGGGCGGTCCACAACTTAGCGTCAGCCAACTCTTGACTAATGCTCAAGGCATTATCGAAACTGCCGAAGTCCTTTGGTTTCATCAGCACAAACTACAAAAGGAAATTGTGCCTATCGCCTGCCTGTGTCCTTTGGGTACGTCGCCAGTACTGCAAAACATCTGGTCGCTCATTTACGACTACGGCATAGACCAACTCAACCATAGTGCAAAGCCCAACACCATTGCGCTAAACCTCAGCCAACTTATTGCCTGCATT
Source organism: Acinetobacter sp. ANC 4173 (assembly GCF_004331255.1). Lineage (GTDB taxonomy): Bacteria > Pseudomonadota > Gammaproteobacteria > Pseudomonadales > Moraxellaceae > Acinetobacter. Next base: position 306,504 of record NZ_SJOF01000002.1, read on the forward strand.
CCAACTTTGCCACCCAAAAAGCAACTGATGCAGCAGCTAAAAACCAGTACTGCGCCATTCCCCCAGTGTATAGACCACTCTGCCGCTGTGCGTAGCACCATTGACCGTACACTGTACCGATGCTTCGTATTCCAAGGTAGCGCAAAGCCACACAGCGCCTTGCTTATGTAGTAAATTTGAATTAGTTACATATTCATGTTGTAGTGCGACACTACAGGTCGCACTACCCTATATTTCGGTACAGATTTTTTAGAAAATAAACCCATGATCAATAGACAGGGGGAGCAATGCATTCAACAATCGAAATTAACAGCCATAAAGATATGACTGCCGAACAAATACTGGAAGAAATTCAATATCCACTTGAAAACTTAGAACACTTCCTTTACGCCATGACCAAAATGAAAATTGATGACACTTTAAAAGATGAAGAGTTTACAGCCATCATTAACACCTTGCACTATCAGGTCTTACAGATCTCTAAAGCGGTACGGAACAAATAAACAAAAACCCCAGCTTAGGCTGGGTTTTAATTTTCTAGAAAACATTAGATACGCCAATAAATTGAAAAATGCCAAATACAGGTTTAGATTATAAATTGAACAAAAAACAATCTCCCTAAAAATAATAATTCTGAGGGCTTGGGCATGACTTCATCGAATGATATGAAATTATCAGACTTAATTATGGAAAATACCCGTATTCATAGCAATGATGGGTATATTAGTCAGATTAAAAAGCAAATTACAGAATTCCCTATTTCCGACATTGTAGATGATAAGGGCAACCAATACGTTGACCTTGTTATGCAAGGTGGCGGTGTATGGGGCATAGCTTTAATTGGTTTCACTTATACCCTAGAGCAGGCAGATATTCGGTTTCTAAACTTGGGTGGAACTTCAGCAGGTGCAATTAATGCTTTATTACTTACTGCATTAGGTAAACCCTCAGAAGAGAAAAACACAGAGCTTCTAGATATTTTCGATTCTATGCAGTTAGAGAAATTTATAGATGGAGGGTTTATAGCAAGAAGTCTAGTAAAGGACTTACAAAAATATGAAGATGATCAATCTATATTCATGAAGTCTAAAATTATTTTAAAAATTTTAGGTGCCGTTGCAGCACGAAAATTATGTCCCAAGATTTTAGGCTTAAACCCAGGTCATAAATTTGAAGAATGGTTAGAAAAGACATTAAATAAAAAAGGGATTTCAACAACTAAAGAATTATTCAATAACCTACAAAACAGTAATCTTAAAATTCGAGATATTGATATTCGGAAATTTCGACCTTTCGATGAATCTCGCTTTGAAAATGACTTTAAGAACAACGTACTTGCAATGGTTACTTCTGACATCACTACTGAAAGTAAAATAGTATTACCTCAAATGGCTCCTTTGTATTGGGAAAATCCTCTAACTACTCACCCTAAAGAATATGTTAGAGCTTCTATGTCCATCCCTCTTTTCTTTGAACCAGTTAGACGTCCACAATTAAAAGAGTACCCTAAAGATTCTTGGAAGGTTTTAACGGGTTATGAAGGTCCACCACCAGAATTAGCTTATCTGGTTGATGGGGGTATTACCTCAAACTTTCCGATAGATGTCTTTCATTCACGTGACTGTATTCCCTTATGCCCTACTTTTGGTGTGAAATTAGGTGTGGACCGTGAAAAATCATTAAAAATTGATTGGATTTTGAACTTTGTCGGTGCAATGTTCGATACAGCCAGACATAATTCAGATTACAGCTTTGTATACAACAATGAAGACTACAGAAAAATTATTACATTCATAGACACTGCAAAAATATATGATCCAATTAAAGAAGCAAAAAGCTATATAGATGGTACTTACGCAAATTTGCCACCAAAAAATGAATCCCCCAAATACGGGTGGCTAGAATTCGGTATGTCCACTAAAAAGAAAGCTGCTTTGTTTGCACTTGGTGCTAAAGCTGCACGCGACTTTATTTGTGGTAATCAAGTATTTGAAGTAGACCCAAATGAAAAAGTAATCGAACCTTTTGACTGGAGAGTATATAAAGTATTAAGAGAAAGTCTTGTCGTACAAGACCCACCAGCATATAGAAAATGGAAAGATGAAATTAGACAACATTCATTATTTCCATAAATTTTGTCTTTCAAAGCGGTACGGAACAAATAAAGAAAAAACCCAGCTTAGGCTGGGGGTGGTGGTATCACTAAATTCCGTTTCTCGTGCCTATCAAAGGCTTCAGCCCATTGTTGTGAATTAAAGGCAGTTCTTATATAAAATTTACAACCGTATTTTTCATAAAAAATATCTCCAGTCCCAAATAAATTGAACAAATAGCTGTCTTGTAGCGAATTGTGTAAGCCTGGCCAAATTGGTGCTAAATAAAAAATCGAGATTTGTTCAGATGAAGACATAGAATCACGAATTAAAGTCCAAAAAAATAATTTTTCATGCTGTTGAATAGTTGCCATTCTAACCAGTTGAATTATAGAATTATAGATTGAGAAATAAGAAAAAATTTCATAATAGCTATTATTGTTATTTAAATTTATACAAGAATGCTCGAACATTTCTTTAACTTTTAAGGAGTCTAATTTATCTATATTATCCTTGTATGTGTTGAAGCATATCTTAGAATACTCTGAATTTAAAGTCGGAAATATTTCATATCCTGTTCGTGTTACTCCACTCAAATCTGTTAATTTTAGAGAGTTTAATCTTTCATTTTTATAATTTAATAATGCAAAAAATTGATTTGAAAAAAAAGTACTTCGACCCTCTTGAACTTGCACTTCATGCGTTTTCTGCGCAAACTCCATTTGTTCTAAAGTAGAACTCCTAGTTTGTTGCATCTGATTATGAGCCAATTCTTTTGCATTTGTTATCTGTTGGTCAGTCAAAATTCTAGCTTGATTTAACTGAGCATCAAGAGCATCACGTGCCTGTTGTAATTGTTCATTTGTAGCATCTTTTGCTTGCTGCAATTGCTCCGCAGTGGCATCTTTTGCTTGTTGCAATTGATCAGTCACAGCATCACGTGCATCTTTATTTGCTTGACGCTGTAAAAATACAGAATAAAGGACTATCACTAGGGTAACTGAGGTAAATAAAGTATTAAGGCTGCCGTAAATATCACCTATTGGACCCAAATCCCCAATTTTTCCTAATTCATTACTCGGCACATGCCATATATTCAATGCCCACCAATTAAAAATGGTTGGGAAAAACAGCCAAATTAAAACTAACAGTCCCGCCAGAACAACCCATAAAATTTTCATTTTATTCTTCTAAAGTTAATTATTTAAACTGATTCGCATAAGTCTCAACAAGTGAAACCAATCCCCCACGCATTTCTTCACGCGTCTGTCTGTACAGCTCTAGCAGTTTCACTTCTTCATCAGAAAGCTCACCGCTTTTAACTGGTTGTTTGCCCCACAAAATAAACGGAATGTTAAAGCCGTGGTCTTCTAGCTTGTCTAAATAGTCCGTGTTCAATGGCTCGTTATGCTTCTCAAAACGCCCAACCGAGTTCTTTTTTACCCCAAGTATTTCTGCAAGCTCGTCCTGAGTATGTATCCCCAAACGCTTCCGTTCTGCTTTTAAACGACCACCACGAGTCAATAAATCATCATTTTTCATACTTTTCCCTAAAAAAGCACTTGTAAAACACCATATTTAGTACTAAATTTAGAAACACTAAGTATCTAAGTACGATTAATGGTGATTTTCGCATGACTTCAACAAACATTCAAACAAAACCAAAGCACACAGAACTAACCCAAGTACGTTGGACTAAAAAACAGCTCAAAGCCCTAAAGAAAATTGCATTCGAGAAAGACACAAAAATTGCCATCTATATCCGTGATTTTATGGTCAAGCACCATCCCGAACTGCAAGACACCCCAAGCGACACGCAATTGTAATCAAAGCAGTTTTTATGCACATCGCATTGCTACAAAAAAGCAAAAAAGTACACAAACTCATACAGTTAAGTCGTTAAATTTTAGTGGGTCTACATGTCAAACATTCACGTTCTCATCGACGAAAAAATAAATCAGCTCTTCAGCTTTAAGCGGGTTGGAGACTGGTATCGTCAGGGAATCTGCCCCAACTGTGGTAAGAAAGAACTCTACACGCACGCAGTCAATCCACGTGTGGTCAAATGTGCCCGTCTTAACAAATGTGGCTATGAAGAACACGTCAAAGAAATCTGTGAAGACCTATTCAAAGACTGGTCTAAAGACTTCCCGCGCACCAAAGAAAACCCACATGCCGCAGCAGACGCTTACCTGCTCCATGCTCGTGGTTTAGACCCAAACCTACTCAAAGGTTCATACACCCAAGAACTATTCAGAAACGACCTCAAATATCCAAACGAAGTCACCGCAACCGTCCGCTTTAAACTGGCAGATGGCATTTATTGGGAACGCTTTATCGACCGTCCAGAACGTTTTGGTCGTCAAAAAGCAAACTTCATTGGAAAATACGAAGGTCATGCATGGACTTTAGACAAGCTTGATGCCCTGTGTAATGCACCTTCTATCTGGATTACCGAAGGTATTTTTAATGCTATTGCACTGAGTTTTAGCAAACAGCCCAGCATTGCTACGCTTTCAACCTCTAACTATCCAAGCATCATTCTCAAACAAATTGCCGACCGTTGTATCGAACTCAAAAAAGACCGTCCGCGTCTACGTTGGGCATTCGACAACGACAAAGCAGGTAAAAAGGCCATCAAGAAGTTTCACCTTCGTGCCTTACAGGAAAAATGGGACTCTACCGCAGCCCTACCGTCTGGTCAGTTAGACTGGAACGACCTTTACCAACGCGACCAACTGCATTCCGAATACCGCGACCAGTACAAACACTATGGCGAACTGCTTATCGCCGAGTCTCCAGAGCAAGCAGGCTTGCTCATTTACAATTATAAGGATGCCCGCAGAAAAACCTTCTGGTTTAACCACAACTTTCGCTTGTACTGGTTCAACCTCGACATGGACAAATACACCAAAGAACTGGAACGCATAGAAGCAGATCCAGAGCGTGATTTATTACTCGATAACCAAAAGCGTGAACTGGCTTTACAGCAATGTGCTGCCGTTTCCGAAATTTGTAATCGTCAGCTCAACCCTCTGTATTTTCAGCGCAATGAAATTACCGATGAGTCCTGGTACTACTTCCAAATTTTGGACGCAGAAAAAGAAATGAAAGCCACCTTTACTGCGGACCAAATCTCGGCAAAAGGAAAGTTTGGTCCACGCCTATTGTCAGTTCAAGTTGGTGCATGGTGGACAGGTAACGACCATCAGCTTTTAACCTTCATGAAAAACCAAACCGAGCGTTTACGTGAAGTTAAAACCATCGACTTTATTGGCTACAGCAAAGAATTTCAGGCGTACATTTTCAACAAACATGCTGTCTACAAAGGACAAGTGATTGAGATTAACGACCATGACTTCTACAAAGTCGGTCGTATTGAATTAAAGACGTTGGCAAACAGTCCAAATGTTCAGCTCAATCCCAAATCCACCTTTAAACCAACTTGGTGGAAAGACTTCTATCGTGTCCGTGGCGCAAAAGGACTCATCGCTCTGGCGTGGTGGACTGGCTCATACTTTGCTGAACAAATTCGTGCCATGCACAGCTCTTTCCCTTTTATTGAAATTGTCGGGGAAGCTGGTGCAGGTAAATCACGCCTTATCGAATTTATGTGGAAGCTCTCAGGTCGCCAAGACTATGAAGGCTTCGATGCCAACAAATCCACCAATGTTGCGGTGTACCGTAATTTCGCCCAAATCTCGAACTTGCCTGTCGTACTGATTGAGGGTGACCGCAATGACCAAAATGGCAATACCATCGGTAAACCCAAGTTTTCATGGGATGAACTGAAAGATGCCTACAACGGTCGTGCCATTCGCTCAAAAGGATTAAAAACCGCAGGGAACGAAACCTATGAGCCACCCTTTCGTGGTGCCATCATGATTAGCCAAAACACCGCTATTCAGGCATCCGAAGCGATTTTGACCCGTACCTTACACCTCTACTTCGACCGTAAAGGACAGTCACTCGAAACCAAACGCATTGTTGATGAACTCGACCGCATGAACATTGAAGATGCCTGCACTTACATGACCCATTGCCTACGTCATGAAACAGCTTTTCTTACAACCTATGCGGAAAAGCTCGATCAAATAGAAAAAGAGTTCCATAACAACGGCATTACCCATACCCGTATTGCGCTATGCCATGCCCAAGTTTCAGCACTGATAGATGCCTTGGCAAAGCACGTTTTGCACGATGTTTTAGACCTTGAAGATGTCTGTGCAGCCAAAGACATGCTGTTCGACATGGCACACGAACGCGTCAAACAGCTCAATGGAGATCACCCGTTGGTTGAACAATTCTGGGACGTTTACGAATACCTCAATTCAAGCCGTTCTAGCGACTTCTCGATTAACCATTTTGACCATGATGCACACCAAATCGCTATCAACCTAAATGAAGTCTACAAAGTTGCAGCCAAGAACTATCAGCAGCTCCCAGACATTAAAGAAATGAAGAATCTTTTAACCTCCAGCAGACGCTATAAGTTTATCGACAAAAGCCGAGTGGTCAAAAGCCACCGCTACCCTGCGGACGAAGTAAAAAACGCACTGGAAGACCGAACCCTACGCGAACACACCGTTCGCTGTTGGATATTCCAAAATCCTGCCATTTCAGGAACACCCAACTCATGAAAATACAAAACAACAGTAAATATAGAAACTTAACTCATGCAAAATTCAAAACAGTGGCACATAAGGGAGGCATAAATGGCTGAGTACGTGATTACGGTTGAAGCAGACCGAGCACCTGAAATTTTACTGGGTCAAAAACTCTTTGGTGGCAAAGTCACAGCCCTAAATTTAGGTAAACGTAAACTCGTATCTGCCTCCGAACTTGCCGAAAAATATGGCTTATCCAACACCACAGTCCGAACAAAACTGGCAACCATTAACCAGGGAACCTGTGGCAAACATTTGTATGACCCAGAACTGGCAGATGCCATGCTGTCCAAAACCTCACGTACTCATAGACGCAGAAAGGAATAAGTGAAGCCAATTAAATCACCCGCCTTGTGCGGGTTTAATTATGCCGGTTAAACGCTTCCACCAAATCATCCGCATTGGGGTTGTAATAAGTATTCACCAACACATCAATTTTCTTATGCCCAGTAATTTTGGCCAACACCTCTACAGGCAATTTACGAATCCGAACCATACGCGTAATGGCTTCATGTCGGGTATCGTGAAAATGTAGACCACTTAAACCCACCGCATCCTTTCGTCTTTCCCACATTAACCGAAAAGCATTTTCAGACTGTGGAATCACCTTTTTACCATCGTGCTTAATTAAATCCAGCAAAGCCCGTGCTTCTTCAGTCAAAGGTACATTACGAGGTTCGCCATTCTTGGTTTTTGGCAGGTGAATATGATGCTCATGCACATCTTTTTTCTGTAGCGTAATTAACTCACCCCGACGTACAGCCGTTTCCAAAGCAAACAAAAAGCCCCATGCAACATAATGCTGTGGCAAAACTGGAGTTTCCCCTACTTCATAATCCAACGCTTTCAGCATTAACTCAATTTCAGACTTATGAATACGACGCGATCGCGCTTTTGGCTTCTTCGGCTTGGTAATTAACATCCATGGGTTTTCATCGATTAGAAACAGCTCTTTTTGTGCATAAGTAAAAATAGCACTATAAAAAGAGATCTCTTTTAATAACGTATTTGCCCCAACCTCTCCAGATCGGCGGTTGCGCCAGTTGGTCAGTTGCTTTGGAGTAATATCATGCACAGACGTACCGGACAGAAAACCAAACTTTTCATCAAATATACTGACCTGACCTTTAATCCATATGCGAGAACTTTTAGATTCTTTATATTGGCCAACATGCTCGTAGTAGTGATCGACCAACTCTCTAAAGGAAAATTTAGGCTTAATGCCTTGCTCTTCTTCTCTGACAGCAATTTTAGACTCTAATATTTTTTTCGCAGCCCACTGTTCACATTCTCGACTGGTGTCACGGGTGCAAGATACACGTTTTCCATCAATTTGAAGCTGAATACGGTAAACATCGCCTCTTTTAACGGGCTTTGGCATTTTCATTGGTGTAATTCTTGGTGCATTTCTGGGGAAGTTTATTAATTATTTCTACTATTTTTTAAAATATCTAGGCAAAACAACAAAACTCAAACCATAAAAAAAGGGCTTACAAGTCGTTGAAATTGCTTGTAAACCCTTATTTTGTCTTGGTAGGCATATCCAGACTCGAACTGGAGACCTCTACGATGTCAACGTAGCGCTCTAACCAACTGAGCTATACGCCTATATGCCACGCATAATATTCAGTTTTTTTCACTTAGACAAGATCTTTCTTTTATTTTTCAACACAAATGCACAAGTTTTAAGCATTTCACCAAATTGCACTATCTCTTGTTTACTGTGCTGCGGTGCATACATAATCTTTTGATGCAATTGAGCAGTATTTTTAAATATCTGAGTATCAACTAACTCCTTTCGCTCACTAAGGCGTTGCATCCAAACAGTGATGGTTTCAAATTCCTGCTTACGTAAATCATGCTGTAATCCTTTAGAAAAATGCCAAAGTAAACGCTCAATTTCAGAGGTTCTTTTCCATCTCAGATAAAAAATAAAGAGAAAATACCCTGCTAAGAGCGATAAAATACTCAAGACCAATACCATGACCATCGTATAAGTTGAACGAATACCCAACTTCGTTAACCAACTTTGTTGTGATTCAGCATTATAGCCAACCACCTTACTTTGCCACTGATAGCTTGCATAATCGCTCCAGATTCGCATTTTTTTAAGTAAAGCATACTGCTGATAACTCACGTTAGATCTTTCGGCTCCCCAAACATTTTGTTCAGCGTCCATATAGTTTTGCATTCCAGTATCTATACGCTGTGGTGCAATAATCGCAGTCGGATCAATCCTCATCCATTTACCTTTCAACCCTACTTCTGTCCACGCATGAGCATCGAGCTGCCTTAATTCCCAACTTTTGCTATCGGGTGCTAATTCTCCCCCCTGATAACCAACGACAATACGTGCAGGTAGCCCCACATATCGCATCAATAAGGCGAAACTCGAAGCATAATGTTCACAAAAACCTTGCTTTGATTGAAATAAAAAATCATCAATGCGGTTATGCCCAAGTAATCCTGGTTGTAGGGTATATGCAAAATGTTGGTGCTTATACCAGTCTATAACGTTATAGATATATCGTTCTGGATCACGACCTGCTTGTTCAAATAATTGCTGTGCTAATTTTTGTGCACGAAGATCCAAATGCACTGGATACTCGGTAGTCATTTTACTAACCGTTAGATGATGGTTAGAAATATCCTGCAACCCACTTTTTCCTAACCATTGTAAATCTATGGGTTCATTCAACTGTACGGCTCGATTTGGCACGATACTGCCATCATTTTTTAAGGAATATTGGGGATTATTCGGAATAGATTGATCCAGCCCCATTACCCAACTGCTCTGCGGATCCGCTGCTAAATATCGATATGTAAACTGCTTGTGCTGCTCCAATCGTGTCTGATTTTCAGAGCTATAATTTTGCTGATTAAACGGGCCACTGGTCCACATTTGACCATCATAATGATCAAGCACCATAGCTCGCCAATACAATTCTGAACGTGGTGGTAGCTTCGACATATCACCCAAAATACGGAACGCTAACGCACTGGATTGGGATAATTCTGCAATATCCCCAGGTGACATGCGATCACTCATGCCTGTAACAGCTTTATTTTCAGGAATCGGGATATGCCATAACGGCGGCAGGCGCGGAAAGAATAAAAATAACAACACAAAAAAAGGAACTGCAAGTCCAATGAACTTTGCAACATGTTTTAAATCCTGCTGAAACCCACCTCTTATTCTATCTTGGTGCTGAAAACCTGCGGTTTGAAGCCGATATAGCCCCATAAAACTACTAACTAAACAGGCAAGTACAATACTTGCCATCCAAACGGATTGACTAAATAAAAACGAACTCGCAGCCACAAATAAAGCAAAATTGAAAATAATAATGACATCACGTGTATTTTTAATTTCTAAGGCTTTTGCAAATAGAAACGCGGTTAATATAGCCACTCCCGCCTCTACACCAATAAAAGTACGATAGCTAAAATAAATGCAGGCAAGTGCTGTGAGCACCCCCAAACCTGTCCCTAATTTTGAAAATGCTTGTAATTCGGTTTGTCCAAAATGAATAGACAAAGTTACAATCGTAATCAGTAGAAGTACCGAAAGCATGATTGGCAAATACACAGCTTGAGCCATCAAAATTAAACTCAAGCTCAATAAAATGGTCAATTTAACAGATGAGTTCACTGTATTTTTCATTATTTAAGCCTGTGCCAGCAGCCGTTTGGCTTGCAGCATTTGTTGCTCCCCAACGCCGTTTGCCAGTTCAGCATGTGGTAAAAGTAAACGATAAGCATATTGCTGTTGCTCACATTGTTCGATCAATCCCATCATCAAACTCAACTTCTCTTCATGATCTGTGCTCGGCATATGTAGATAATCAATTTCTACACTATGCAAATTATCATGCTGCTCAAAAACTTTCACATAAAGCCCTTGCCCACGCGCCACCTGCTTCCATGAAACCGTTTGTATAGAATCACCTTGTCGGAAATCACGTAACTCGCGAAATTCATCCAAATCTAATTCCTGCGCTTGCCGCAAACGCTGCTGTTGCGTTACTGAATATTGAGCATGTGGTGCAATCCAAGACTGTCTTTTTAAATACATATAAGTCCACGCCCGAACCAATCCAAATGGATAGACTGAAAAAAGCTGCACAGTAGGATATTCAAATACCCCACGTTTGTTGGGGTTCAATTCAACGGTATGACAATATCGAAGGTCTGCAAACATAATCTGATGCATCTGTGCATCGACCTTGATCCACAAATATCGCGCTTGAGCTTGAGGCTGTTTAAAGTAGAGTTCTAAGCTTAAAGGTTGTCCCACTTGCCCCAGTTCTGTATAGGAAACTTCAATATGCAAACCGTGCAACTGCTTAAAGGTAATGTAAAAACTAATACATAAAATGGCACTAATCAGAAAGCAAAAACCAAGAATTAAGTTATTGGCATAATTCACACCTGCAATAAAGGTAATTAAAATCAACACCAGATATAAATACCCCTGCTGATACATAAAAACCAACACATCTTTTTGCGTCAATCTTTTATGTTGCTCAAAACTAAATCTTTTTTTTGTCCATTTCGACCACAATGACTGAATCAACGTAAATTTCCTTGCCATTAACTGATCGGAATCTGTCGCATCAGTTGTGCAGTTTCAACTTCACTTAAACCTATTCGATGCGCCGTAACCGCAACAAAAATGGCTTGAACATCATCCGCAGTAACAAAACTACGCTGCTCAATTAAAGCATGCGCTTGTGCTGCCTTTTTCAATGCTAATAATCCACGCGTTGACAAACCGTGACGCTCTTTACGACTTTCTTGTGCCAAGTCCAAAAGATAATCCATGATCACATCGCCCACATAAACTTGTTGCACCAAATGTTGTAATTGCAATATCTCATCTTGCTGAAAGACTTGCGCCAAAGTTGAAATTAAAACTTGTCGTGAATCTTGCTGTAATAACAACTTCTCTGCTGAACGTGAAGGATAACCCAGAGACAGTCGCATTAAGAAACGATCCAACTGAGATTCAGGCAATGTATAAGTTCCACTCTGGAATAGCGGATTTTGCGTCGCAATCACCCAAAAAGGCTGAGGTAAAGCATAGCGAGTTGCGTCGACAGTAACTGCACCTTCTTCCATCGCCTCGAGTAAAGCACTTTGCGTTTTCGGACTACAGCGATTAATTTCATCAGCCAAAAGAATTTGAGTAAAAATTGGGCCTTGTTTAAACTCAAACACATGCTCTTTTTGATTAAACATATTGACGCCAATCACGTCACTCGCCAACATATCATTGGTAAACTGAATACGTTGAAATTTCAGTCCTGCGATATGCGCCAAAGCACTTGAAAGTGTGGTTTTCCCTAAACCAGGTAAATCTTCAAAAAGTACATGTCCACCTGCCAACAAACAGCTCAGTGCCAATTTAGTTTGTTGTTCTTTATCTAAAATAATTCGATTAATTTGAGTCAAAAAAGTCTGAACTTTACTGGCATAGGCTTGAATTTTGGCATCTATTTTTCGTGTGTCTTCTGCTAAGTGTTGCTGTTCTTTCTGTTTTACCCAAATCACAAATGTTCCCCAATAAAAAACGGCGCATGATTAACATACACCGTTTTAGACTTTTTCCAAAGGAATCAGTGACTTTCTATATGTCCATCAACATGGACATTTCTTTAAATTGCCACCAGCCGTTGGATAACGTGAATCTATACAATGACGATAAAAGGTTTTCGCATCCATTGGCGTTAAATCCGGATGGTGCTTTTTCATGTGCTCCACATAGTTTTCATAATCAGGAACACCAACCATCAACCGAAAGCTTTGTTGTAAACCCTGCCACAGTGCTGCAATTCTTGACCAATTTTTTGGCGAAAAAATTAAGTCTTTTTGCGACATGATGGTCATTTTGATGATTTTATAAATCACCGTTTTACCACCTTTAGCAAATCTAAGATTCATCTTACTCACCTCATCTTATTTACTTGTAAAGTCATATCGCAAAACATTAATGTGACTTAGAAATACTTACTTCTTCAGGGTCTGCATACACAGCTGGCGCTTCATTGACTGTTGGCACTGGGCTTGCCAATGCACGGCGAATCACACCAATCGCAGCAAAGATCATCACCACCGCCACAATCATAAAGAATGCGCAAAGCGCAGCATTGATTTGATTCGACAATACAATCGTTTGCATTTCTTCAAATGTTTTCGCTGGTTTTAAAATCTCACCCTTAGCAATAGCAGCTGAGAATCTATCTGCTTGCGCCAAGAAACCAATTTTTGGATTTTCATGGAAGATTTTTTGCCAACCTGCTGTCATACAGGTAATGATTAAGAAAACCGTTGGGATAATGGTGACCCAAACATATTTCTCTTTCTTCATTTTAAACAGAATGACAGTACCCAATATCAACGCCATAGCTGCCAACATTTGGTTACCAATACCAAATAACGGCCATAAACTGTTAATACCACCGAGCGGATCAACAACGCCTTGATAAACGAAGAAACCCCATCCTGCAACAGCAACTGCTGTACCGACCATGTTTCCAAAAAAATTGTGTGTGTTTTTAAGTGAAGGAACCACAATACCTACAGTATCTTGCACCATAAAACGACATGCACGTGTACCTGCATCCACCGCAGTTAAAATAAACAGTGCTTCAAATAGAATCGCAAAGTGATACCAAAAAGCCATCATCGAACGGTTATTAAAAATTTCCGTAATGATATGTGCCATACCAATTGCAAAAGTCGGTGCACCGCCCGTACGCGAAAGAATGGTGGTTTCGCCCACTTCTTTTGCAAGTAAACTTAAGGTTTCAGGTGTCACCACAAAGCCTAAATTTCGTACTGCTTCTGCCGCGGATTCTACCGTCGTACCAAGCACAGCAGCAGGTGCATTAATTGCAAAATACACCCCTGGTTCTAGCACAGTCGCACAAATCATGGCCATAATGGCAACAAATGATTCCATTAACATGCCACCATAACCAATCACACGAATATTTACTTCGTTATCGATCAATTTAGGCGTGGTTCCTGAAGATACTAAAGCATGGAAACCTGAGATTGCACCACAAGCAATGGTAATGAAGAGGAATGGGAACATTGAACCCGCGAATACTGGGCCAGTACCATCAACAAAATGCGTCACTGAAGGCATTTTTAACATCGGCATTGCAATCATAATACCAACTGCAAGCCCTGCAATAACCCCAATTTTCAAGAACGTAGATAAATAATCACGCGGTGCTAACAATAACCACACAGGTAAAACAGACGCGACAAAACCATAAATAATCAAACACCACGTTAACTGTACGCCAGTTAAAGTAAAAAATGGTCCCCAGTATGGATCTGCAGCAACATTACCGCCATAGACAATTGCCGCCATCATCAATACAAAACCAATGATGGAAACCTCTGCGATCTTGCCTGGGCGCAAGTAACGCATATAAATACCCATGAACAACGCAATCGGTATTGTTGCAGCAATAGTGAATACACCCCAAGGACTATGTGCAAGTGCTTTGACCACCACCAAAGCTAATACAGCCAAAATAATGATCATTACGCCAAGCGCACCAAGCATGACCACAATACCGGCAAAGGAGCCTAATTCCTGCTTTGCCATTTCACCGAGTGATCGTCCATCGCGACGGGTTGAAATAAACAAGACCAAGAAGTCTTGAACAGCCCCTGCAAGAACAACACCCACTAACAACCAAATCGTACCAGGCAAATATCCCATTTGCGCCGCTAGAATCGGCCCGACTAAAGGACCTGCACCCGCAATTGCCGCGAAATGGTGACCAAAAAGAACGTATTTATTGGTCGGTACATAGTCCAAGCCATCATTTAAACGATGTGCTGGAGTTAACCGTCTTGGATTCAGTTCAAAAACTTTGGTTGCAATAAATAAACTATAAAAACGATAAGCAATACTGTATACACAGATGGCAGCTAAAACCAGCCAAACTGCATTAACATGCTCGCCGCGACTAACCGCCAATATTCCAAAAGATACCGCGCCTATAATCGCGACTAAACTCCAGATCAATTTGGAAGGGAGTGTAGATTTTCGTTGAATCGTATCCATTCATGACCTCATTTAATATTCATTAAGCAGTTTGATTTTTTTGTTCACGTTATATCTGCCGAATTCCTTGTCGACTTTACTCCTTATACTTTGTCTGCCACTACGACTTTGGCATAAAAAAAGGGATGATTTTCATCATCCCTTCGATAATAGTCTATTTTTAAACTATTATGCACGCTCTAAATAATCACCCGTACGAGTGTCTACACGAACGCTTTCTTCTTGCTGTACGAATAATGGAACACGTACTACAGCACCAGTTTCCAATTTCGCTGGTTTACCACCACCGCCAGAAGTATCGCCACGAACGCCTGGATCCGTTTCAACAATTTTTAATACAACAAAGTTTGGTGCATTTACATTTAACGGTACGCCATTGAACAACATAATTGTGCAAAGTTCGTTAGAATCATCTTTTAACCATTTTGCAGCATCGCCCATTGCTGTTTTATCAGCTGCGATTTGCTCAAAAGTTACAGGATCCATAAAGTTCCACAATTCACCATCGTTGTACAAGTAGTTCATTTCTACTTCTACAATGTCTGCACCCTCAAGTGAGTCGCCAGACTTGAATGTTTTTTCTAATACTTTACCTGTTTTAAGGTTACGTAATTTAACACGGTTAAATGCTTGACCCTTACCAGGTTTTACGTATTCGTTTTCCATGATTGAACATGGGTTACCGTCAAGCATAACCTTAAGGCCTTGCTTGAAATCATTTGTAGAATAATTGGCCATGACTGGCACACTCCAAACTTGCTAACTTAAAATCTATTAATGCTAGAATAGTCTATTAATGCTAGACTAGCACTATTTTTAACACGTGGCATGATAAACTATTTGTATCAAGAGCAAAACTGGCAATCTCAACTGAGTGACTTAATAACAGACCCTTTAGAGTTACTTGAAACGCTCCAGTTATCACCAGACCAATTATTATCAGGGGCAATCTTGGCTTCTGAACAGTTCAAATTGCGTGTTCCACGTGCGTTCGTCGGAAAAATGATCATTGGTGATGCCCTAGACCCACTTTTACTGCAAGTACTCCCTCATCATTTAGAATTGCATGATCATCCCGAATTTGTAACCGATCCATTGGGTGAAGAACAAGCCAATCAACAGCCAGGCGTATTACATAAATATAAATCGCGTTTTCTGCTCACGTTAACAGGCGCATGTGCTGTCCATTGCCGCTATTGTTTTCGACGTCATTTTCCTTATCAGGAAAACTTACCAAAGAATGAAGATTGGATCAATATTCGTAATTATATTGAAAGCCAACCTGAGGTGAATGAAGTCATTTTAAGTGGTGGTGACCCACTTACTTTATCGAATCGCAAGTTAAAACTCTGGTTGGAACGCTTAGAATCTGTTCCGCAAATTAAATTTTTGAGAATTCATTCACGGGTTCCTATTGTAATCCCCAACCGTGTCGATGAAGAGCTTGTTTCTTTATTAAAAAACAGTAGGCTACGCATAATTCTGGTGGTACACTCAAATCATGCAGCAGAATTAGATGATTTTACCTGCGCCAAACTTGCAACATTGGTTCAGAATCAAATCACCGTTTTAAATCAGTCAGTGTTATTAAATGGGGTTAATAATTCTGCACAAGTTTTAGTCGATTTAAGTTATCGACTATTTGAAGCTAGCGTGATGCCTTACTATCTGCATGTTCTCGATAAGGTAAAAGGTGCACAGCACTTTGATTTGGCTTCAAATGAAATCGATGAAATTTACAAAGAGGTTTTAGCAAGCTTACCGGGATATTTGGTACCTAAACTTGTCAGGGAAATTGCGGGCGAAAAAAACAAAACACCGCTTTTTGGAGTTTCAACTTTCTGAGTTAAATAACAATTATGAATATGAGCACTGCAGAAATGTTTCAAACGCCGACTGAATTAAAGTTGGATGAATTGAGTTTTTGCCAAAGCACGGTGACGGACATTCAGGATTGGGTGTCCAATTTATCTATTTTACAATTAGGTGATTCCTCTCGTGCGCTATTTAATGCCCTACTTGAAATTTCTGAACTTCAATGTAGTGAAACTCTCCGCTTTGATTTAATTCATGCTATTCATCCAACCATTGAAAATGTATTAACCAGTTTAGAAAAACATTTTTTTAATCAAGGATTAATAACAACAGATCGGAATGACCATATTATTGAATTGGCTATGTTATTGCGCAGTTGTTTTGCAAAAACATATATTGATATTGCGAAACGCTGTGACCAACAACTGAATCAGCAAAAATTCTCCCTTTTTGCTTTTAGTCAAAAGAAAAATTTACAAACTGCACGTATTCTCTCCAGCTATTATGGTTTACAGCAGCTTGCTCAACTCCTGTATCAACAGCAAATTCTTTATACTAATCCACTGTCTGGTCAATGGTTAGTCACCCACCAGTTAATGGAAAGTGCAATTCAACATAATTTTAGTCAAACTAATATTAATCAATTGCAAGGTACGCAGCACCAACTACAAACGATTAGTCAAATCTATGCACAAATTATTCTTTTAGATATCTTAAACCCGCATCAGATTCGACCATCAGAAATTCAAGGGCTATTCTTATGCAGTTATGATTGGGCAAAGTTAATTCAGGTTTTACCTAAAGAAACGACCTTATCACGCTATATTGTGGATACTTCATTAGACCATCCGCCTGTATTTAATGCGCATCAAAATAGTAGTTTTAATCCGACAATTTATATCTCTACTCAAAATTTATTAGACCATCTTACAGAAGCTCAAGGTAAGCATGGTGAATATCTTTCTCGGAATGAGAAAATTTTCCTCACCCCTGCTTTACATTTCCATATTCATAGTTTACTCACCAGTACTGCTGAACGCCGCCATGAGCGTTATGAATATTCTGCCCAGTTGCATATCTGCTTCGGTTTAAATATCGCTCATTTCTATTTGTCGAAAGGCAAAAACTTTAATGAGACACTGAACCTAGAGGCACATTATGGTTTGCAATCTGAAAGTAATATTTTTAGCTCCATGAATGACAATAATCCGTTAAGTACGAGTAATATTAAAACTTTAGATCGCGAAGCAAAACAAATTTATCCAGCTGAAGTCCTTGATATTAGTGTCAATGGATACCGTATTAAATGGTCTGGAAATACCCCAAAAAATTTAAAAACAGGTGAATTTATTCTGGTGCAGGAAAATGCACAAAGTGAATGGCGTGGTGGCGTTGTTCGCTGGATCAAACAGTCGACCGAGAAAAGTCTTGAACTTGGACTCGAAATGCTAGCGCAAGACATTTTCCCTTGTGCAGTCTATGTGAAGAATGATCGTAATACGGGCAATTACTATCCAGCCTTATTGGTTCAAACAGCCGAGTTAAATGAAGTATCGACCACGCTTATTTTACCTGGTTCACACTTATTCAGAGAAAAACAAACGATTCATTTACGCTTGGAACAAGATGAACTGAAAGTCTATTTGCTAAAAGCGCATTTAATTACGCAAAGTTTTATGCGGTTCGATTTTGAATTACTGAATGATCAACAAGAACATTTGATCAAAAATTTTATTCAAAAACAAACCAATGAAATTAAGAATCATGATTTATGGGAAGCATTGAAGTGAGAAATCCACTATTGTCCAAAAAATTAAAACGTACGGAAACTCGTTTACTCATAATCGATGACAACCAAATTCGTTTTAACAAAATCTGTGATTTATTAACGGCAAGCGAACATCAAGTACACGCTTTTTTATTGGATGACTTACAAACTTTCGAAAAACAACTTCATTTAAACTGGGATATTGTTATTTTCGGTCGTGCCTACGATTTAAAATATGAACAAGCCTTAAGTCTTATTCGCCTGTCTAAGCAACCTGAATTACCGCTTATTCTACTCAAACCTGATGATTATGAGCCGAGCCAATATGTCACTTATATCCGAAAAGGTGTCTATGATGTTGCCAATCTAGATTATCCTGATCGATTCTACTTGTCTTTATTGCGTGCACTCTCTTTAAGCCGCCTGAATCAAGGGCAACAACATCTCATGCAAGAACTCGAAAATGTGCAGACCCAAGCTCAGGCATGGGTAAGCGAAAGCAATAAAGCGGTAGCTATTATTCAAGAAGGAATTCATATCGGAGCCAATGAGGAATACCTCCATCTGTTTGGTTTAAAAAGTGAAGATGAAATTATTGGCTTACCTTTACTGGATGTACTGCAACCGCAAGATCTGAATGATTTTAAACTCCGCTTTAAGAAAATCTCGCAAGGTCAATTAGATCAAGGGCGTTTTGAGCTGACTACGCTCAATAGTCATGTCCAAACAAATCCGTTAAAAATTGAATTCTTAGCAGCCGTTGAAGAGGATGCCCTACAAATCACGATTGAGTTAAATCAAAGTGAAAACACTACATCAGCTCAGCCTACGGTTGCACACGTTGAAGCCCCTGCCGCAAAGCCAAATGCATATCAACTCATTAATAGAACCATTGCCAAGCAACCTGCTGATTGCAATGCACTTGTGCTTTTCTCACTTGCATCTTGTCCTGAATCTATATTCCAACAAGACTGGGCAACCTCAAATGCCTATTTTTCGAATATTCATAGCTTCTTAAAAGAACAAACCAATGTTCCATTGTTTAAGGTCAACCATGCCTTATATGCAGGTCTATTCCAAGGCTCTAGTGAAAGTGTGTTGGAATCTAAACTTATTGGATTAAGTGCTTTATCTAAACCACAATTATTAGGCGTCAACCAACAAACCTTCCCATTAAATTTAAGAATGGGTTACACGTTGATTCAACACAATATAAAGGATGAGCAACAGTTCCAACAATTAATAGAACAAGCGTACAACACAGCTCTACCATCTGGGCAACAAGAAAATAATATTGAACTTAACCCAATAGCCCATCCTCATATTGAATTAATTGATTCTCATCTGAATCTACAAGAACACTCTAGCTTATTAAAAGCATTGCAGAAGAGTTTAGAGCGTGGGGAAATTCATCTTAAATATCAACAACTGTATGATAAACAAGATAGCAACCTATACACCTATGAAGTTACCAGCGGCTTCATTTATAATAATGCTTGGCAAGATATTACATCAATTCGTGAACTTGCAGATGACCCAGAATTCTCAATTAAACTGGATCGTTGGATTTTAGTTGAGGCGTGTAAACAGTTACATAACTTTATTACTCAATATCCTGATGCCAAAATTATTGTCAATTTAAACAAAGACGTTCTCTTCTCTGACCGAACATTCCCTGCATTTATCACTAAATTAATTACGATCGTTGGCAGCAAACAAAGCCACCCACTCATTTTACAATTCTCTGAAGAAGATATTGCCAAGAATCTAAATGACGCACAGAAATATACAGCTCAGTTAATTCAGAGTGGTGCAGAAGTATCATTACGAGAATTTGGTAACTCGATTTATAGCGAATCTATTTTAAATCAGATGAATATTAATCATGTTACCTTACATCCTCAGTTAACGAAGATGCTCGATTCAGATAAATCTACAGAAGATTTACAAGAACGTATTAACCATTTCCATGAAATTAAAGCAACGCAAATGTTATTACATGAGCTGGATAATATGACGATGTTCGCCAATGCATGGAATGTTGAAGCACGTTATCTACAAGGCGATTATTTCCAGAAAAAACTGGATCATTTAATTGATGTACAAGACCAATAGGTCTTGTACTTTTGTAGAATTTTTAAGATTTCTACAGGCATAAAAAAACGAGCCATTGGCTCGTTTTTTTCAACTGGGATATTAGTCGCGTTTGATAGAACGAGACATACCAGAAAAACGTTGCTTGAATTTGTCGATACGACCACCAGTGTCAACGTTCTTTTGCTTACCAGTGTAGAATGGGTGGCATGCAGAACATACGTCTAGGTAAAGAGCTTCTTTACCAACAGCTGAACGAGTTTCAATTACGTTACCGCAAGAACAAGTAGCTACTAATTTTTCATATTTTGGGTGAATATCGGCGCGCATGGTCGATTACTCCTAAGTGTAAGAAAGGCTTATGCTGTCATCGCAATTGACCGCTCTTGCATATTGCAAGGAAAGCTTTAAATTAAAGCAGATCAATACCACAACAGACCATTCTCTTGGCCCACCGAGACGGATACCGTCAGAGCTAAGCACAACAAGTGGACAGTATTATACGCCAAATAAATCTAGATAGCGAACTATTCTCCGCTTTCATCTGGATTTTGTTTAGACCAACGATTTGCAATAATACCGCAGACCATCAACTGTATTTGGTGAAAGATCATAATTGGCAGAACAATCATCCCGAGTGGTTGTCCAATAAACAGAATTTGAGCCATTGGGACACCACTCGCTAAAGTCTTTTTTGAACTACAAAAGAAAATCGCGATTTGGTCTTTACGGTTAAAACCGAATAACTTCGGCAGATAATACGCCAATAACATAATTACAGTTAAAAACACCGAACATGCCAAGACTAAAATCAACATAGTTTGCCAACTGACTTCGTTCCACAGCCCTGCAACAACTGCGCTACTAAAAGCACCATAAACCACCATCAAAATAGAACCTTGATCAAAACTTTTAACCAAGCGCGGTACTTTCATCATATGTGGGTAAACGAGTGGGCGAAACAGTTGTCCCAATACAAACGGCAGTAACAACAATAAGGTAATTTGAATGATGGATGCTGTTGGATCAAATCCATGTTCTGATTTGCCCAGAATAAATACACTCACCAATACGGGTGTAATAAACATCCCAATGATATTAGAAAATGAAGCACTACACACTGCACTGGCGACGTTACCTTTAGCAACTGAAGTAAATGCAATTGAAGATTGCACCGTCGAAGGTAGAAAACACATGAACAAGAAACCCCAATACAGTTCTTGCCCCAGCATTGGTAGCAGTACAGGTTTTGCAAGCAAGCCTAAAATTGGAAATACCGCAAAGGTAAAAGCAAACACCAAGACATGAAATTTCCAGTGCATAATCCCTTGAACAATTGCTTCACGGGAAAGTTTCGCACCGTGTAAGAAGAATAAAATTGCGATTGCGATCGTAGTAATAACACTGAAAAAATGGGCGGCCGAACCAGAAACAGGAAGAAACGATGCCAGTACAACCATGGCAACTAAGAGTAAAGTGAATCGATCCAAGGCAAGAAGCTTGAGCATGTTCATTGCTTAACATCCTGTTATATATATTTTAAAAAAGTAAGACGAAATAAAACCCAGTAGACAAATTGTACCCGCAGGCCGCCTTCATCTTACTGGGCTGTTCAAATATTGCTAGCTTTTCAACTGCTATATTCAATATTTAGTTAATCAATAACACGATGCTTAGTTATTGCGTGCGTTTGAATCTTGCTGAATCAATTCAACTTTATAACCGTCAGGATCTTCAACAAAAGCGATTACGGTTACGCCACCTTTCATTGGGCCTGCTTCACGTACAACTTTACCACCACGTGCTTTAATCTCTTCACATGCTTTATAGGCATCTTCAACACCAATTGCAATGTGACCATAAGCATTCCCTAAATCGTACTGATTCGTATCCCAGTTATGCGTCAATTCAAGCACTGTGGTATTGGCTTCATCACCATAACCAACAAATGCCAGTGTGAAACGACCTTCTTCATAATCACGTTTACGGAGCAAAGTCATACCCAGCACTTCGGTATAGAACTTTAATGACTGTTCTAAATTGCCTACACGTAGCATAGTATGGAGCATTCGCATATTATTCATCCTTCAGTTGAAGTTGTTTGTTTTGATGATCACGGAGTAACTTCGCGACCCAAACCACCAAAATTAAAATTGGAATTCCAATTAAAGTGGTCATCAAGAAAAATTTCGGATATCCAATGTTAGTCACTATAGTACCCGAATAGCCCCCTAAAATTTTAGGTGTAAGGGTCATCAGTGAACTAAAAATAGCGTATTGAACGGCAGTAAAAGAAACGCTGGTCAAACTAGAAAGAAAGGCAATAAATGCCGCCCCTGCCAGTCCTGAAGCTAAATTGTCGACAATAATGGCAAAATAAAGCCATAAAGTACTATATGACTTAATTACTTTGCCCGTAATTTGTACGTCTTGCTTTGAATCTGCTGAAGCGCCTATCGGATCTATCGTTAATTCTAAAGCAGATTGTTGCTTAGATAGTTGATAAGGATGGCTAATCTTGACTACTTCTGAAGCATTTAGCGTATTTAATTGAGCTATCACCTGTTTATTTTTGGCATGTTCTAATAACTTGCCATCAATTGCTCCACTAAAAATGCCTTGTGCATCGAGTTTTGCAGGATATTGCTGACCATCTAACCATAAGCTGACGGGTTGCTCTGGCTGTAATTGAGCAGCATCAACACCCTGAATTTGACCTTTGACCACAACGGATTGCTGAACCTCTTTCGGGCTTAAAGCATTATCCGCAGTTAACGGAAATAAGATAATGGCTTTAGTTGCTGAACCCATTAAATAAGGCATCTCTACAGATGATTTTTCATCAGACTTATCAGCAAATGCAACTGAAGCATGAATTTGATTGGACTGATTCAGCACTTGAGCTGGAACATTCAGCTTCCAATAACCCACTTCATCTGCCTGAACTTGATAATGCTGTGCACCAATCGAAACTTCGACTTGCTGCAAAGGTTGACCTGATTTTACCAAGCCAATAAAAATAAGATTGGTTGAACTAGCAAGAATGGCGCCAACAAACATCAGTTTCATGATGTTCATCCGCTGCGCCAATAAACCGCCTAAAAAACCACCCAAAAGGCTAAAAATAACACCGTAAATTTTCACGGCTTCAGCAATTTGCTCTTTGGTGAAATTCAAATCTTGATAAAAGACATTGGAAATCACACCAGCAATAATATCTGAAATACGATAAAAACCAATCAATAACAAGAGAACTAAAGCGAGCTTTACCCCATAACGTTTGAAGAAATCCGCAATCGGATTGACCCACGTTTCAAATGCCATTTGCTTATTCACGGCACCCATTTTGACTAACACTGCACCGACAATCAGCGCTATAGCCCCTGAAGCCAGAAAACGTAATGCCTCAAAACAAAACAATAAAAATGAGTCTTTGATCGCCAAAGATGCAACTAAAGCTTCAATTAAAGTCCCTGAATAAATATAGGACAAGACAAAACTAATCACAGCAACAAAGAACACCATGACCAAACGATAATAATCTGAACGTTGATATTCTTTATAAACACGATTGACCTGTGGTTCACGAATAATCAAGGTCGTTAGAATACCGACCACCATCACCGCAGCCATGGCTAAATAGGTCGTTTTCCATGCACTATAGATATAATTGCCTTTCGCTGTACCTAATGACGCTGCCAGAAACAACGCCCCTGCACCCGCCACAATCATTCCGATTCGATAACCCGCATTATAAGTCGATGCCAAAACCGTTTGCATTTCTGTTTCTGCTAACTCAATACGATAGGCATCGATGACAATATCTTGTGTCGCGGCAGAGAAACCTAACAATACCGCGCCAACTGCCATTTGGTACAAATAGCTTTGTCCTAAAGCAGGATCTGAAAATGCCATAATACAAATGGCACAAATAATGAGACATTGCGCAATCAGCAACCATGCACGGCGACGTCCCAAACGTTTGGTTAAAAATGGAACAGGAAGTTCATCAATCAAGGGAGCCCAAACAAACTTAAAGGAATAACCCAGAGCTGCCCAACTAAAAAAAGTCACGGCACTTTTTTCAATACCTGCTTCACCAAGCCATAAAGACAGACTAGAGAAGATCAATAAGATTGGAATACCGGCTGAAAAACCAAGGAACAGCATAATTGCAGCACGCCGATCGAGAAATGCCTGAAATGCAGCCTTCCATCCATTTGCTTGAGTTGTCATTAGGTTATTATTTTCTACAAAAAATCATGTGTGCTATTCAACCGTTTAAGTGCTCGGGTTTCAACAGTATTTATGAAATGTTTGCTGCATTTTGATGAGAAAAACAGCGGCTTTGCTTGAATTTTTCCACTAAACCTGTATACCTTAAACTTCTACCGCAATATTTTGTTTTGGATTTCACAGTGACCCAAAAACTTGAACAGATGAATTCTTCTTTATCCACCAACCTTTCAAATAATAAAGCACGAGATCCGAAAAACCACCTGATTACCGCCTTCGAGCAAACCAAAATTCAAAACACCTTCAATCAAACACGTTTAAAATCAGAACAACTCACGCATATTCCGAATTTAACCAACATTCCGACTTCAACAAAACGTATTAAACCGCTCAATAATTTTCTTGGACAAGACCGTGCGCGTGCGTCTGTAGAAGCTGGGATTGCTTTGCCATATTCTGGCTATAACATTTTTGCTGTAGGTACCGCAGGCTTAGGGAAACGCACCATGGTTAAACGCCTGTTGCAACAACACGCCAAAACCATGCCTACGCCTAATGACTGGGTTTATGTCAATAATTTCAAATCTTCACGCCAGCCCATCGCGCTTCAACTTCCTGCGGGACAAGCACCCAAATTTCAGGCTTTATTACACCAAACATGGCAAACCATTTTAAAGCAACTTGAACGTCGCTTTACCACTGAAACCTATCACAATCGTATCGAATTGATTCGCCAACAAACAGGCGATGAACAACAACAAGCTTTGGTTGAACTAACCAAAGAAGGTGAAGAACTCAGTTTAAAATTGGTCACACGCCATGACGAGCACTGCTTTATTCCCGTGCAATTTAAAGACGATCAACTGCAAGAGATGTCGCAAAAGGATCTTGATGCATTAAATAGCAAACAGCGCGCAGAAGTTGTCTCAAACATGCGCTATATGGATAAAAAGCTTGAGCGTTTAGGATTACATTTAGGTGATCTCGAAGATGATGCACGTGACAAAGTGCAAGAGCTGAATCGTGATATAGCCAATCAAGTGGTTATGCCGCGTATTGATCTGTTACTCAATAAGTTTTCTAAAGTTGAAGGTTTAGCCGAATACTTAAAACTGTATGCCGAAGACATTATTAACAATGTTGAAATTGTACTTGAGCAAGAAGAAGATGATTTCACACCTGGGCTGTTTAGCCGAGTACCAGCGCGCTACCAAGCCAATATTATTGTAACCTATAAGCCCAACAGTGGCGCACCTGTGATTTTTGAGGACTTCCCTACACATTACAATTTATTGGGACATGTCGAGCAACTGACCCAACATGGCACGATTACCACTGATTTCACCCTAATTCGCCCAGGTGCATTGCATAAAGCCAATGGCGGATTCTTAATGCTTGAAGCAGAACAATTACTCGAACAACCTTATGCATGGCAAGGTTTGAAGCGTGCTCTCAAATCTGGAAAATTAAAGCTTTCTTCGCTAGAACACATGTTAACGCTTACAGGCAGTATTTCTATTGAGCCTGAAGCAATACCACTGAATATCAAAGTCATTTTATTGGCAGAACCCGAAGTTTATTACGAAATTTTGGAACTCGAACCTGAACTGGGTAGTGTTTTTAAAATTCGTGCCGATTTTACTGACACACTGCAACGTAATGACGCCAATGAACAAGCTTATATGCAGTTGATTGCAGATTATGTACAAGCCGATAAATTGTTACCTTTTGATCGTTCAGCCTTGGCTGCTTTGCTTACAGACTCGAGTCGCCAAGCCGAAGACCAAAGCTCTCTCTCGCTCCATGCGTTGACGTTGGGTGACTTAATTCGTGAAGCTCACCATCATGCTGCGCAAGCGGGCGATAAAATTGTAGCTGACAAACATATTAATACGGCCTTACAACATCGTCAGTATCGCTTAGGCTATTTACGTGAACTGTATTGGCAAGATCTGTCCCGTGGCACACAACTGATTGAGACACGTGGGCATCGTCTTGGTCAAATTAATGCTTTATCCGTCATTCACTATGCAGATGTTGAATTTGGCTTACCTTCTCGTCTAACTGCCTCCGTATATCAAGGGGGTGGTGATATTCTTGATATTGAACGCAGTGTTGAACTGGGTGGCTCATTACATGCCAAAGGCGTGCTATTAATGTCGAGCTTCTTAAAAGCACATTTTGGGCGTGAGCAAATACTGCATTTCTCTGCTGCCCTCGCCTTTGAGCAAAGCTATGGTCAGGTCGATGGTGATAGTGCGACCGTTGCTGAACTGTCAGCTCTCATTTCTGCAATTAGCCAATTACCAATTGATCAGTCATGGGCAATTACTGGCTCTATGAACCAATTAGGTCAAGTACAACCTATTGGTGGCGTCAATGCCAAAATTGAAGGCTTCTTCGATGCCTGTAAACTGCAAGGACTTACAGGGAAACAAGGGGTTATTATTCCACGTCAAAACATGCAACACTTAATGTTACGTTTGGATGTTCGCGAAGCTGTTGAACAAGGTCAATTCCATATTCATGCGATTGAAACCATTGATCAAGCCCTTGAAATTTTAATGGCTCGACCAGTAGGTACACTCGATAAAAAAGGTCGCTATAGCAAAGGTTCAATCTATGCAGCAGTCATGGAGCAACTAGAATATTGGCAAGCCATTGAAGATGGTGCTGAAATTGAAGAAGTGACAAAGAAAAAAAAGAAAAAAGAAAAAAAAGGTAAGAAAAAAGCCAAAGCTCCTGAGCAATTGACAGATGAATTACTCAAAGAAGGGAGTGAAGCGGTAGAAGTGTCTGCAAGTGAGCCAAATCTTCAACATTAACTCAATCTGAACCCTAAAAAATAACCAGTCTTTCGAGGCTGGTTATTTATATTCTCTTTTGAACAAAGGTATAAAAATCATCCAATATAATGAATAAAAATAATATAAGTGACTTTATTCAAATATTTTTTTGCTATTGTATGACCTTATAAATCTCTAATAAAACTTGAGAATAAATCGTACATTTCATTTAAAAAAGCTGTACATCAAAATGACTTTTATACATAAAAATGAGGCAAGGATGAGCGAAACAGATCACGAAATTATTCAATTATTCAAACAACACATTCATCCACTATCGTCTAAACTTACCGAAATGCTCAACGAGCATTTTTCACATCAAACCGAACGCAGAGGTTGTGGCTACACGCAAGCCACCCGAGTATTGGCTGAATACATCAATACCACTCGATTGCCACAAGATTTTTCTGATTTAAAACTTTTTAATCAATTTGAAACCAAGGCACTCAAAGCTTTGCTTGAACAATCCCAGTTCGCAATTTCGGATTGGCATAATTTAGATCAAAATCATGCCGCACATACACTTCCCGACTCCACGCCTGAACAGCTTAAGTTTGAAGTACAACAGCAAATTAAACTCCAACAAAAACTTCGTGAAATTTCTTCCTACGCAAAACTCGAAGAAAGCAAACTGCTTTGTGGTCTAATTACCGATATTATTTTACCCAGAAATTCTACGCAAACAGGTATGGTGGAATTAAAGGCTTTAGAAGAAAAGCCTAAAGTGGGATCATGCCCAATGGCAGAAAATTTTTTCCTTAAAATTGCGCATGGTCGTATGCTTCGACAAGGTGAAATCAATATTTTTGTCGATGAACAGCAGCAACCCATTTTATTAGAAAAATTAAATATGGGAGATAATCACTCCTGTATCAGCTTGAAACCCGTTTTAATGAACGGCGTTTGCCTACCCGCGGGATCATTATTTTCTGTGAACTATGACCGCACACTCATTCAAGAAAAAACACCCAATCAGAAATTTAAGGGATACATTATGCCTTATTCTGCAATCAATGGTTTCTGGTTTTTACGCCTTACTACCTTAGCTGTTTCACCAGAAAATCGTGCGCGGGCATTTACGACACATTATCAACAACAAGTTGATAATGGCTTATTTAGTCCAGGAACAACTCAACTTCAACAATTACAGGATATTGCTTTAATGCAAATTCAAGGTTAGTCCCATGCTACAGGTTTGTTACTCTCCACAGTACTTCGCACAAACTCATACCAATAGTATGGAGAAATTAACAGCGGTGGCTGAGGCATTAAAACCCTTAGGGATCACCCAGTTCCATGTACCTGATCCACTAACGATAGATATTTTAAAACAATTACATGCGCCTGAATATGTAGATGCCTTTCATACAGGCATGCCTGAGAAAATGGCGACATTTCAGGGTTTTAAACCTTGGAATACGCAACTTCGCGATGCGGTATATCAAATTAATGCAGGTCAAATTCTTGCGGCTGAATTGGCGTGGAAACATCAAATTTCTGCCAATATTGCCCAAGGATTCCATCATGCAATTTATGAATTTGGTAGCTCATTTTGTACGTTTAATGGTTTAGCACTCATCGCCAAAAAATTCCCCAATAAGCGTATTTTTGTGCTCGATTGTGATCAACACGGGGGGAATGGTACTGCTGAATTTACCAAGCGATACGAAAATTTATTTAATTATAGTATTTATGGTCTTGCGTTTGGCTGCCCAACCTATGAACGTTCTGAAACCAGTCACATACATAAGCATAATGGTAACTTTAGCCAATATATTCTCGCCATTCACCAAGCCTTTAAAAGAGCAATTGAATGGAACGCCGATCTGATTGTTTATCAGGCTGGCATGGACTGTCATCAAGATGATCCTTGCGGTTCTGCTTGGTTTAGCACAGAGTTGATAGAAAAACGTGATGAGATGATTTTCCGACTAGCTAAAAAGCATCAGATTCCACTGATGTTTGTCTTGGCTGGCGGATATCAAGCTTTGCCCGAATTAGTACAGCTCCATTTAAGTACCTTTAAAACTGCACACCAAATTTATTATTGAAATAAGAACCAAAAAATGCCAATGTGAATTACATTGGCATTTGAATCGCTTTGATTTTATTAAGAAAAATCAAGACCTTTTTCAAAGCCTTTTAATTCGTAACGCGCCATAGCCAAGTTTGATTTAGAGCGGTCAAGTACCAAGTACAAAAATAATGTTTCATTGGTATCTAATGGACGAATTAAGTGATACTGCTTCCCCAATGTAATAAGAATATCTTCAATATTGTCATTAAGTTGCAATGCTTTTGCCACTTTACGTTTAGAGCGAATCACTTCAGTATTACCCGCAGCTGCAAGCTCTAGATCTACACCATTCCCCTGAGTAGCCAAAGCTAAACCACTGTCGCTATCAACTAATGCTGCTGCGACAAAACCATCTAAACTTGTTAATGCATCTAGACTAACACGTGCCATTTATTGTTTCCTCTTGATATGGGAATTACCCCGTTTAAATTATGAGTAGGCGCAGATTATTTATAAGCCAAGTTTTTTGCGCAATTTTCCAATAAAACTACGGAGCTTATGTCCTTGACCAGATTCTACTTGTTTTGTATCTTCCTGAAACTTCACTTCATTTTGATTTACAAAACGCCCCAATTGCAGTAAAACAGCACAGGATACAAAATTCAATATCTGATCATGACTTAAATTCAAAAAATGCTTTACATCTCTTATTTTTGCACCCTGTGAGAAACATGCTGCCATTTTTAAAAACTCATTTCGTTTCAAATCACGTTCAAATTGAGGCCAAATTTCAAGTTTGAAATTCTTATTTAGATCAACCATAGGTAATTTTAAATCTGTTGACGCATTTACCACTTTCCACAACCATACGCGTAAATCATAGACTTCTTTATGCTTTGTTATTTCTTGCACAAATTGCGCTGTTGCATACGTTTGATTCAAAGTTGAGTTCAGTTGAATAGTTTTACCTGCATCCACCCATACTCTTTCTGTTCGAGTATCAATCAATGCTAAAAAACCGCTGGCATCAAATAATTGAATAAAACCATTTCTGGGGGTGAATATTTCGGTAAATACCCGCTCGATTGATATGTCAACTTGAGGAGTAATCGCTGGAAAAATTGGGGGTACTTTCATCTCTCTTGCGGGTAACGAAAAAGGCATAGCCGTGACTTGAACCAATTTTTCGGACAGCCATTCATGTAAATGCTCTAAATTTGAAAATGGATAAAACAGCTGATCACCAATAATACGCCCAGCATATTCGACCTTTTTGACTAAGCGCAAATAGGTAATTTGAGGATTACTCAAAATTTTCTGAATCCCTGGTGCATTAAAGAACACATCATTGACCAGCAACAGATCAATTTTTTTCTCTGCCAAATTTACCCATTGCACCTGAGTAGACGATGGCAACGCAAGTAAAACCTGCGTTTTAATATGATCTAGGGTGCTTAAACTTAGCCCAAATACTGCAATATTTAAAATGCTCTTCATTCAGAATTAACCATAATTTCAAGATTTAAAACATATCCTTACACTGACAACTCCATCAATTATTCAGTGATTCCCACAATAAACTGACGCTTAACTTTGATGAATCTGAACCTGCTCTGCTGTTCATTTAATTTTGGAAAGTAATAACGTCTTTCATCAATTAAAATATCTTGATAGACAACAACCATCAAAACCATTAGAGCGCTCAAATGGTTCAGCGCTAATAAAAAACTTTCCGATTTTCTGTACCTAAACGAATAGCCTGATAATACGCTAAATGGCTTTCGGTAATAACCGCAGAAACAATTGCTAAAATTGAATGACTGACCACTACAATTTCACCTTGATTCTCAATGATATTTTTCGATACTGTGGCCAGTGCCAAGCCATCTAAAATACAAAACATAATTAACACTAATCCAGCAATACTATTTATAAAATCATATCATTATGCACAAATAAAACCCTTAAATGACGATGGTATTTCACCTACATTAGACCTTTTACTCGCGACTCAAATAGCTATAAGGTTTTGACTTGCAAGCATTGCAATTAATGTCTCAATTAAAAGTAGCACATCATCTTTTTCACGTGCATCCACAGCAAATATAGGATAATTTTTTTGATGGACGTGCATCCAATCTCTGTAAATTTTCAACTTTAACTCATGTTCCACATCTATATGTGTGATACCCACCACAATATTGGAACCATAATTTTCAAATGTTTTTAAGTAAAAGTCTAAATCGAGCAGCCGTTCAGAACTACTATGATCAATCAGCAGTACAATTCCTATCGCTCCTTTACAGACAATTGACCACATAAAATCAAAGCGGTCTTGCCCAGGAGTCCCATATAAGCCTATTTGTGTACCGTCATCTAATCTAATCTCACCATAGTCAATTCCAACTGTGGTCAGAAGTTTAGAATGAGCTTGTGTATCTGTATTCACAGCTTCTGTACTAATCACCGCTATGTCTGAAAGTGTTTTAATCGCAGCAGACTTGCCTGCTCCCATGGTCCCGCCAAAAACTATTTTGTATTGTTGTAAAATCATGATTTAACCCAAACAACAAAAAGTGTGACTTATCACACATTATAATGTTTTTAATTGACATTAAACATCATTTTTTTAACATTTAATAAAAAACCAGATGATAGAATCACTTAATATTTTTATGTATTTAATCTAATTCAACGCTCAAAATCTCATAAATAAGATTTAAATAATTGTTTTAAATGATTATTAAATAATGAACTCAAATCTATTTTAATTAATACTGGATTTTCATTTTTGCTTAAAACATTATTTATATTCAAAATAGAACTCACTCACTCCCCTTTAAAAATGAGACAAACAGTGCAGAAATTCATTCTTCGTAATCACTTTATACAATAAAACGTATCTGAAATTTCTAATATTTTAACGCGTTCAAATCACATCACTGACTTTTTACATAATACACGCTCTATGTTTCAGACCTACATCTGACTATTAATAATAATTACAAATACTTAACATTTTTTGATCATACTTTCACTAAATTTACTTTATATTTTGTCTATCCCTTCGTCGGATAGAACAAATAAAAAGGAAACTTCTTATGAATAAATTGCTTATTGCTTTAGGTCTAGCTGCTGCTGTGACTTTAGTTGGATGTAGTAAAGAAAAAGCCCCAGAAACTGGTGCTACGACAGGTGAGCACTTGGAAAATGCTGCTCAACAAGCGAGCCATGATATGGAAAATGCGGCTAGTGAGGCTGCTGCCAAAACTCAAGCTGCAACGAATGAAGCCGTAAATAAAATTGATAATGCAACGGATGAGGCTGCTGCTAAAACCGAAGCTGCTGCAAAAGACGTGAAAGATGCCGCAAAAGATGCAACAGCACATGTTGCGGGTGCTGTTGAGCAAAGTGCTGGTGATGTAAAAGAAAAAGCACAACAGTAATCTTTAATAAAAAAACACCCTGCTATAGGGTGTTTTTTTATTGCTTATAATTTTTTTTGATTTAAAGCTATGTAATATAGCCCCATAAATCATAAAATTACATTCAAAATCAGTATTTTCTAGCCCATATTTTTAGATTAAATAGTGAATATTATTTGCTTAATTTATTCAGCTTGGGCACAGTGAAGTAAATACATGGAGCCTGATTATGTCTTTACTAGAACAACTAGAAATTAAACATCCTATTTTTCTAGCCCCAATGGCAGGAGTTTCCACGCCGACATTGGCAGCAGAAGTTTCTAATCAAGGTGGATTGGGTTCATTAGGCTTAGGCGCAAGCTCTGTAAATTCTGCGCGCGAACAAATTCTTGCAACTCAAGCCTTAACAGATCGTTCATTTCAAGTGAATTTTTTCTGCCACCAAAGCCAAGTTTTAGATCAAGCGATTGCAACGCAATGGATCGAATATTTAAGCCCACAATTCTCGCGCTTGAATGTCGCTGCTCCTCAGCAGCTAGAATGTATTTATCCCAGTTTTTTAGACAATGATGATTTTTTGAATCTTGTGCTTGAAACACGACTTAAAGCTGTAAGCTTTCATTTCGGTATTCCGCATCCTCATCAAATAACAGCATTAAAAGCTGCGGGCATCATCACTATGGTCTCTGCGACTAATTTGCCTGAAGCGCTTGCAATTGAAGCAGCAGGAATAGATGTCGTGATTGCACAAGGAATTGAAGCAGGTGGTCACCGAGGTATTTTCAACCAAAATATTGATGGTGCAATTAAAACCTCCGATTTAGTACAACTGCTAAATCAACACTGCCATATACCCGTGATTGCAGCAGGTGGAATTATGACGGGTCAACAAGCATATCTAATGCTACAGCTTGGCGCTCAAGCTGTTCAGCTCGGTACAGCGTTTGTACAGTGTAAAAGTTCAAATGCCAATCCCGCTTATCGTAAGGCATTATTGGATACCCCAGTTACACAAATTACAGACAGTATTTCTGGTCGTCCTGCCCGTGGATTAGTGAACACTTGGCATACTGCAATTGATCAACCTAACCGTCCTGCCGTACCCGCTTATCCATACACGTATCACTTAGCCAAACAATTAAATGCCGCAGCAAGTCAACAAGGTGACCATAGCTATGGCGCATTCTGGGCAGGCTCGAACGTGGCTCAAATCCGTGAATTGGAAGCTGCTGATCTCATCAATCAACTGGTCTTAGAATTAAGTCAGGCACAATAAATACAAAGCCCAGCAATCGCTGGGCTTTTGATATAAGATGTCTAGACATCAAGCAAATTAATCTGTTCGACTTGCACATCGTGCATGGTTTGCCCTTCTCTCAATAATAAGTTGAAATAGTTCTCAACGACTTGAGCCTGCTCTGCTGTCGTTTCAACTTTATACATGTTCTGACGAAATTCATTACTTGCTCGTAGTCCTTTGGTATACCAAGCAATATGCTTACGTGCAATGCGACAACCCGAATATTCACCATAGAATTGATAGAGTTCGGCCAAATGCCCCAACAGAACTTCTTTGACTTCAGAAATCTGTGGTGCAGCCAAGTGCTGCCCAGTTGTTAAATAATGTGCGATTTCTCTAAAAATCCAAGGTCGACCTTGTGCAGCACGCCCAATCATAATCGCATCTGCACCAGTATAATCCAATACATATTTGGCTTTTTCAGGGCTATCAATATCGCCATTGGCAATCACAGGAATATTCAGTAATTGTTTGACTTGTTTGATTAAATCGTAACGTGCCGTATTTAAATACATGTCCTCACGGGTCCGCCCATGCAATGCCAAAGCAGTAATACCTGCTTGCTCAGCTCGTTGCGCCACACGCAAAATATTTTCATGCCCATTTAAAAAGCCCAAACGTGTTTTGAGCGTGACAGGGACATCTACCGCAGCAACAACTTCATCTAAAATCCGCGCAACCAAATCTTCATCTTGTAATAAAGCTGAACCAGCCAACTTATTACAGACTTTTTTGGCAGGACAGCCCATATTAATATCGACGATTTGTGCCCCATTTGCGACTTGATAACGTGCGGCCTCTGCCAAATCTTTCGGATCGGAACCTGCAATTTGTGCTGAAATTGGTGCCAATTCCCCATCAAAGTTAGCTCGATACAAACTTTTCTTACTCATACGTAAGGTTTTATCTGCTGTCATCATTTCACTGACCGCATGACCAGCACCAAAGTATTTACACAGCGTGCGAAACGGGCGGTCTGTCACACCCGCCATAGGAGCGACCCAAAGTTTCTTATCTATTGATCTATCAAACAATTCTTTAATAGTGTTGTTTTGACTCAATTTCTTAAACCTCGTTTAACTTCGTTTAATCGCTTCTAGTCGAGTTTTAATGATTTTTTACTACACCCTTATTCACACCTTATCAAAATTATGGTGTAAATTGCATGGGAATAATCACTAAATGCCAACTCGCAAACGTTACAATACACGATAAAGCTCAAGTCTGAGTTCAATATGAAAACTACTCACTATTTAAGACTTCAAAGAATTTCAGTAAGAAATCACGTGCAGATGCGTGGATAACACGAACTGAAACAGAAATTGAATGAAATCCAGAAAGAATACTTAGCTCAACGAGTGAGCTTAAGCACAAAACATTGGCTGGATTTATTGATCAATACCAGGAAGGGATAAATAGTTTCGCGAGAACAAAAACAGGTGCTTTAAAATTGATGGCTAGTGTAGAGATTTCAGCGAAAAATATCTATTCATTAACATGACAAGATTTTTCAGACTTTTAAATTGTGCATGATAAAAGTGATCAAATCACTGGTCATGATGGGATTACCCCTAAAAGCTGGACGGATTTTGAAGTGTAGCCTACATGTTATTGCAGTCTTTGAAAAAGGTGATGATTGGGTTTAACCCATTGCAAAACCGCTATCCATTAAAGATAGATTTCAAATAGGTTTATCTAGATCGTTGAAGTTATGATTTGATTTTCGTGAATAACATCTAAATTTGGATAAAATGAATTCTATTTTGTTTCAAACAATCAGCAATGCCACGCCACAATCGAATAGATTTCACAGCAGAATACTCACTGTAGATGAGCTATACGCAAATCAAATATGATTCATGACTGCTCAAGAAAATTTTTAAATTATTTCTTAAAACAGTGAGGGATTTGCTCCCCCACTTCTAGCTGATCTAGAATTTTACCAAATCCCCTTTCAATGCCACGCCTGCTAGTGCCGTACCTTTCGCACATTGGTAGGTGGTGGTGCTACGTGTTTCATTCGATTTATAGAAACTCACCAGATTAGTCACAGCATTTGCACCATTGGCTTTGGCGGTATTTTGGAATTGAATCAATGCTGAACGGAGTACATGATCACATGAAGTTTCCGCAGACTTGGCAAAACCATTGGTCTTTTTATTGGTCACTAAGCCCTTTTCAATCACCTTGCCGCCTGACTTGGTTCCTGCCAAATAGAATTTTACCGAGCCATCCAGCACACCATCTGCAACAGCACGATTCACTGCTTCTTTAAACTTAAAATCATACATTTGATCGGCAGCCTGAGCTGATGCAATCGCACCTAAAGACAACACAGCGACTACACAGATTTTTTTGAATAACATGGTTCTACCCTTATCTTATTAGACACGTTTAAAAATCAAGGAGGTATTAATCCCCCCAAAAGCAAAATTGTTGCTCATTATCATTTGCGTTTCTGCTGAACGCATATCTGACACGATATAATCCAGATCACCACAAGCACTGTCAATCTGATCTAAGTTCAGTGTAGGCACCAACTGATTGCGTCGCATCATTTCAATACTCAGCCACGCCTCAATGGCGCCACACGCCCCGAGCGTATGCCCAAAATAACTTTTTAATGAGCTGATCGGTTTTTTCCCAAAAATACGCGCAGTCGCTTGTGATTCAGCAATATCCCCCTGATCAGTCGATGTCCCATGCGCATTGACATAATCAATATCCGCGGCAGTCAACTGGGCATCTTTCAGTGCCAACTGCATACAACGGCCCATCATTTCAGAATCAGGTCGAGTCACATGCTGACCATCAGTATTACTACCATAACCGACAATCTCGGCATAAATGGTCGCACCGCGTGCTTGGGCGTGTTCATATTCTTCTAAAATCAAACAGCCTGCCCCTTCACCGACCACCAAACCATCACGGTCTGCATCAAACGGGCGTGGCGTGGCCTCAGGTTGATTATTTTTCATACTGGTTGCTAACAACACATCGAACACGGCTGAACCCGCGGCACTGAGTTCTTCTGCACCACCTGCAATCATCACAGTTTGCTTGCCATATTTGATCGCTTCATACGCCTGACCAATCGCCATAGAACCTGAAGTACAGGCACTTGAGGTCGGCAGCGTCAAACCTTTTAGGCCAAAATACACCGTCATATTGACCGCACTGGTATGCGACATCATACGAATGTAGGTCGTGGCATTCAGTTGGCTCATATTGTGCTCAATCAACATGGCGCCAAACTCACGTACGGCATCCACACTGCCCGCAGAGGAACCAAAGGCCACGCCTGCATCACCACTTTTTAAGATATCGGCATGCAGTAAACCTGCATCTTCCAATGCCTTTTCAGCACATACCGTAGACATTAAAGCAACACGCCCCATGCCACGGGTGACTTTACGGTTAAAATGCTTCGGTACAGTAAATGACTCCACCGGGCCAGCCAATTTACTGCGTAAATCAGGATAAATTTCCCAGTCAGGCATATAGCGAATACCGCTTTTGCCTTGTGCAAACTGCTCAAAAATTTGTTCTGCGGTTTCACCCAAAGAGGTAATCCCAGACATGCCTGTTACGACAACACGTTTCATTAGATTAGGCCTCCATTGACTGAAATCACTTGGCGGGTGATATAACTGGCATCATCACTACATAAAAACTTCACCGCTTTAGCCACTTCTTCCACCTGTCCCATGCGTTGCATCGGGATCATTTTCAAGGCGTGTTCTTTAACTTCTTCCGTGACCATTTCGGTTTCAATCAAGCCCGGAGCAACACAGTTCACCGTGATTTTACGTTTCGCCAACTCTAACGCCAGTGCTTTGGTCGCACCAATCAAGCCCGCTTTGGCAGCACTATAGTTCACCTGACCACGGTTACCCATGATTCCTGACACTGAAGACAAGGTCACAATACGCCCACCTTTTTTCAAGCGGATCATTGGCATCATCAGGGGTTTCAGCACATTATAAAAACCGTTCAGAGAGGTCGAAACCACCTCATCCCAGTCTTCATCGGTCAATGCAGGAAATGCCCCATCTCTGGTCAGTCCGGCATTCAACACCGCACCGTAAAAAGCGCCATGCTGTGCCATATCTTGCTCCAAAATGGCGGCAATCTTTTCACGCTCATTCACATCGAACATCAGTACATGACTCGCCTGCCCAAGCGCTTGAATCTCCTGCGCCACTGCTTCGGCCTCAGATTGTCTTGAGCGAGCATGGACCGTGACATCAAAGCCTGCCTTTGCCAACTCTAAAGCGATCGCTTTACCTATTCCACGACTCGAACCCGTGACTAAAACTCTTCTGTTCACACTAATTTTCCAATGATTTCATTCATATTTTCAGGCTCAAAGACACTCAACATGGCACTGAACCGATGTTCTTGATATTCAATTTCACAATGAAACTGCCCTAAACCCTCATGCAGATAACTTTGTTCGACCCGAATCCGCACGGTTGTGCCCAAACTAAAATAGGCACAAGGCAACTGCATTTTACGCGTTCCCAATAAAAAACCAATTTTCGGTGGCAATCCCTGAGTTTGTCCTTTATAGCCTGCATAGACACTGATGGTCTGCGCCATCAGCTCAATGCTGCTCCATGTGGGCAAGCCTTCTGGCTCACAAAACATCAAATCAGGCGTGATATGAAGTTCTGCAATGGCAAACGTATCATTGGCTTCAATCAGATGACTCACGAAAACCATCGGTTTCACATGTGGAATAAACTGTACTGCATCCATCATGACAAAGCTGTCCCGAAAATTAAACTGATATTGCTCCCCCCAAACGCAAACGAATTACTCATCGCATAGCGCATCGGTACAGCCAAATGCGGAGTAAGCACATAATTTTGCCCAGCCAACGCATCGTCCAATTTGCCTGCATGATGTAATGGCAGCCAGGATTGATCCAATAGAACCTGCTGGCAAATAAAGGCTTCGATTGCGCCCGCTGCCCCTAAGCAATGTCCCGTTTTATGTTTGGTACTGCTTAATGCCACAGTTGCATCTGAAAAAACGGTCTGTACTGCCTTAATCTCCATCGCATCATTTTGCGGTGTAGAAGTCCCATGTAAGTTCAAATAACCAATATCGCCTGCTCCAAGCTGTGCCATACCTAAAGCTTTTTGCATCGCCTCCGCAGCCCCCCGTCCTTCTGGATGCGGCGCTGAAATATGCCATGCATCCATTGACTCACCACTCGAGAATAGCATCACAGGTGCAGGCGCTTTAGAGAGTAAAAACAGTCCTGCAGCTTCACCAATATTAATGCCGTCACGGTTGGCACCACAGGGCTGACAAACTCCGCTCGATAAGCTTTCTAAACTATCAAAACCATTTAAGGTCAGCTTGCATAGGGTGTCGACTCCACCGACTAAGACAGCATCGGCCAAATCGACATTCAGCAAACGTTGCCCCGCCGCCATCGCTTTGGCTGCCGAAGAACAAGCGGTAGAAATGGTATAGGCAGGCCCTTCCCAGCCCAAATACTGTTGTAAGGCTTTCGCTAAACTGCCCATTTCTTGTTTTTGGTGCTGTACAGACTGCGGTGCTGGCTGTTGAAACTGGGCTTTTAAGACCGGCTCATTATCCGCGATGCCTGAGGTTGACGTACCGATAATCACAGCGAGACGTTGTTTAGAAAACTGTGCAGTATAGGCACGAATCTCGGTTTCAATGTGTGCCAAAGCCGTCAGGGCAAAGCGTAGATTCCGTGAATCTGCACCGCTCAAGCTTTCAGGCACTGTTTGGAGCAAGGCTTGATCCGATGCGCCGACCCATATCGTACGCCCTGCAATCAGATCCTCTCGTTGCGATAAGGTATTTTCGGTGCTTGTTAAGGCATGTTGAAGCTCAGCGGCATTTTGTCCCAAAGCCGACAGCGCCGCACTGAACTGAATACCGACGGCTGAAACATGCTGTAGATTTTTAGTCATGATTGTCGCCTTGATCATCTTCTAAAGTATTGCTCACGGCACTGATCACCATCTGATACGGCACTTGCAGATTATCCAGCTCAATTACCCCTTCATTTTGCTGAATTTTCAACACAGGCTGCTGCTGTATATAAATGGTATCGGCTTTCTGTACGACAGCATTTTGAGCAGCATGTAACGCAGCAAAATTTGGATAAGTTGCATACAGAATATCACGCACCACATAATCAAAAGGCAACAGTTTCATTTGATCAATCCGCTGTTCCACATGTACGTTTTGACCATCAAAACTCAACTTAAATAACTGCTGTCCCGTAAGGCTAAGCGCCAGCATGTCAAGCGACTGTCCCCGTTGCTGCTGGTACAGTAAGAAGCTGAAACTCTGGGTTTTCCACTGCACTTCGATTTGGTCTTGGCGCTGGTAATTTTGTGCCACCCACAGCGGAGTCGCGAGTCCTTGCGCTTTGGGAATCCAACTTTGGCAGGCACTACAGAGCAAAGCACTGGCTAAAACCCAACTGATGGTCTTTAAACACAACTTAAGTTTCATCAGTCAGCAACTCTTTCTGTTGTTGTGCTTCTCGGCAATATTCTGCCAAGGTGCTCAAGCGTTGCTTGGCATTACGATGAATCGGGTTGCTCGTATCCCATGCATAACCTGCCAGTAAAGATGCAATCATACGGCGGATTTTTTCATCCTGCTGAGTCGAAAACACCACATCCTGAAACTCTCCTGAATACCATGACTCGACATAGGCACGGAATACTTGAATGCCTTTACGCAGTGGCTTTTCGTATTGCTCCATCCAATCTACTGCCTGACCTTGCAGCACTTGCTCGACCAATGGCACCGCTAGACTGGAAGATTTCAATGCAATCGTTACACCTGAGGAAAAGACAGGATCTAGAAACTCACCGGCATTACCGAGTAGTGCATAGTTTTCAGATGCCAAATGTTTCACATCGGCAGAGTAGCCCACCAAAGTACGTACAGGAGTATCATGTTTGGCATGGCGCAGCACATGCGACAAGCTAACATCATCGGCTAAAATACGTTTCTGCAAAGCTTCTAAATCATAGTCGGCACTGCCGTCATAACCGTATTTTTCAAAGAAATCTTGCTCCGCCACAATACCAAATGAAGAACGTCCATCAGCAAAGGGAATCAGCCAATACCACGCACGATGGTCTTTTTCATGTACGGTAATTAAGATTTTCTCACGGTCAAACTCAGGGTCATCCAACAAACCGTCTTCAATATGGGTAAAGACCGCACGGCGCACAGGAAAGTCCGACGGGCTTTCTAAATCGAGAAACTTCGGCAAAATGCGGCCAAAACCACTGGCATCCAAGAGGAATTTGCCTTGAATTTGGTAGCTATTGCCCTGTTCATCTTTCACCGTCAAAATCGGCTGTGTAGATGCCACATCGACGGCCAAAACTTCATGACCAAAACGGATATCTGCGCCCATTTTCTCGGCTTGCTGAGCTAAGAGCTGGTCAAAGTTGGCTCGTCGTACCTGCCATGTGGTGCCTGGGCCTTCACTAAACTTTTGGGTAAAGTCATAAAAACTGCGCTGCGTGCCTCTTAAAAAAGCCGCACCATTTTTAAACTGAAAGGCATATTCGTCGGCATGGGCACGCACCGTCTCCAATAAACCCGCTTCTTCTAAAAACACCATACACTGCGGCAATAAAGACTCGCCGATGGAAAACCGCGGAAAATATTGCTTTTCGATGACTGTGACTTGATGGCCTTTTTGACGCAGCAAAGCCGCGGCCGAGCTACCTGATGGTCCCGCCCCAATAATTAAAACATCTGTCTGTTGCATGGTGCTCATTGCACTGTACCCTTTGACTCAGCTCTTTGGCTGATATTGTTGAACCACCACATGTTTTGCATCGGAGGATGTAAAAAGTGTGGCATAAATAAATGAAAAAATAACGCCCAGTAATACCGTTAAGCCGAAACTGTGAATGGCGTAGGTATGACTGAAAGACAACAAGCCAAAACTAAAGAAAGTCGACATCATACACAGGAACAAAGCCATACCCACCACCTGCGGGTGATCATGTCCGTGACGGTAGAAAATCGCATAGTCCACCCCTATTCCAATGATTAGGAAGGTACCCATAATGCTGAATAAATTAATCTCGACACCCAGCCATGCTTGAATCGCAAACGTGGTCATTAAGGCCATACTGACAGGTAACACTAAAGGCAGAATGGATTTTTTGCCATACAGTGCCCCTAAGCCAATGGCTAAAATCAGCAACGCACTGAGTAATAGCCACTGTGCCTGCTCACGGTGCTGTTTAAACAATTCAGACAGTTGATGAACGGGACGTAACAGTTGTACATCAGCATTTTCAAGCTGTTGCACGGCTTTGACGTCATGCACATTTTGCAGCATCACCAAACGCTGCGTCGGACTCATCTGCAAAAAATGCAGGGGGTGATCTTTAAAAACTGCTTCGGTCAGCAACGGTTGGTCTTTTAAATGGGTTTGCCAGTTTAAAACATCGACTGCGTTGAGCTGTAATGCTTGCGCATATTCCACCAAAGCGGGCTGAGGAATCGCCTGCAACATCACAATATTGTGTTTTTGCTGCTCAAGCGATGGAATCCACTGCCCTAAAGCTTGTACAGCATCCAACTTGCCAGCCTGCTGCAAGGGCACAAGTTTTGCCAGTAGCTGCTGTTCATGCTGCTCTAATTCTGCTGGGGTTCGGCCCTGTACCACAAAGTATTCACTGCTTTGCTGTTGCATAAAACGCGTACGAATATATTGATCTTCCTGCTTTAAGGTGGCATCCATACTTTGTAAATTACGGATGTCATCATTGCTTTTCAGGAAGAAGAGGCTGCTACCGGTCAGCAGTAGAATCAGTGCAATCATGCCATAACGTAGCGTGTTGCGGCTCTGCACATAACTGCGTGCTTTGCCAATAAAGCCCAAAGCACGTATTGCAGGTTCCGCATTTAGCGCAGGCAAACGTGGCAGCAATAAAATACTGGTCACCCATGCGGCGCTCAGTCCAACCATGGAAAAGACCGCAATCTGCTTAAAGCCCGGAAATGGGGTAAAACTCAGTACCACATAGGCCAATAGCGTGGTCATCAACCCCACAAATAAACTCGGCAATAATGGTTTTAAAACAGTAAATCCATCGATCTGTCGGTGCTGAGACTGCATGGCCATAAAGTAAAATGAAAAATCGACACAGACCCCAATCAAACTGGCACCAAAGACCAGTGTCATCAGGTGAATTTCACCAAAAACCCAATACGTCACCGCAAAGGCCACCAAACTGCCTGTACCGACCGCAACCATTTCCGTCAGCATCGGGCGTATCGAATGGAAGCCAAACCAGACCAGCAGTAAAATCCCGATGGTCGAACCCACGCCAATAGTCGAGATTTCCTCTTTGGCAGAATTGGTGCCAAACTGTGCAAACAGTAACGTGCCTGTCCAGTGCGGTTTAACCTGCAACTGGTTGAGCTGCCGATTGATATTCTGAATAAATGCAGCAGTCTGCTCTTGGTAGGCAATGTTATAGGGACTGCTATTGAGCTGAAGCACCATCAGGCGCGAGATGCCCTGCTCATCACGAAGCGTGGCAAAACCCTGCTCTAAATTGATATCGGCATTGTTTTGTAAAGCACTTAACCCCACTGCATAACGCGGAAACAGCAATAAAGGATCTTGCTTCAGCATTTCAGCCGTGATTG
This sequence comes from Acinetobacter sp. ANC 4173, assembly GCF_004331255.1. Classification (GTDB taxonomy): domain Bacteria; phylum Pseudomonadota; class Gammaproteobacteria; order Pseudomonadales; family Moraxellaceae; genus Acinetobacter. The sequence goes on from NZ_SJOF01000002.1 coordinate 350,544, forward strand.
GCATGCCCGGACTCATCAGTTGTAATAAGCCCTGCTCCATCAACGCAGCAGTATCCTGCCCTTGCACAATCTGTTGATCTGTCTTGGATAATAGCCCTGCTTTGTGCTGATACAGCGCTTGGGCAAATTGATCAGGATCAAGCTGTGGACGAACAGGTAAAAATAGCTGACTTTGGTCGGCTTGGGTTTTGAATACTTGCGTTGCCTGTTCTAATTGCTGATCCGTTTTGGCATCCAACACCACAAAAACTTTGTCATTTAACTGCTGACTGACATATTGCTGTGCTTGTTCCAGATGAGCATCTTGATGGGCCTCAGGCAGCAAAGCAAAAATATTGGTCTCAATCTTGATGCCTTTATTCAGCCAAGCCACGCCCAGTGCCAAAGCAATGACACACAGCACCAACAGCCACAGGGCGCTAAACTTATTTTGCCAATTGGAAAAGCGCATTTTCCGCAGCCGTTAAAGTTTGAGGTTGAGCCGTTTGCTGGCTAAAACGAATGATGGTGCGGTTATTGGCTTGTTCCAAAATCGTAATACGGTCTACATAACGCTGACCTTGCGCATCGACTTGGACAAAAAGCTTTTTAAATAGACTGCTTTTCGGCGTCAAGCTGACATTCCACTGCGTCGGACTGTAATTGGCAGACACCACATTAAAGTTTTTAGCGAGGGCCGCTTCATTGCCTGACATCAACTGTAAAAACATCGTTGCAACAGAGCCATACGGAGTTTTGTCAACTTCAATTTGAGTGGAAGTACGCTGCGTCTTTTGTACCAACTTACGCGGTGTCACCACCAAATCGGCTTTGACTGGACTTTGAATCTGCCACAGCACACCTTGGTTTTTGCTGAACAGCACCGTGCCTTTGGACACATAGGTTTTATTCAAAGAGGCCAGTTTTTTCTGCTGCTCAAATTGGGCACGCACCACAGGCGTTGCACCGAGCTGAGTAAACACCTGCTTCAATTCAGTATTTTGTGCATTCACTGTGGGAGCAAGCAAAGTCATCGCACTGGCTGTACACGCAACCAAAATCGACTGAGGGAATTTGTATCGAATCATGCTTACATTACTCCGCTTTAAACTCAGGCCATGCATTTAAACAGTCCAACAACACCTGTGGGGATTGGAAGCACATTTCACGTTTTTCAATATGTACCGCCACTTGCGAAGTAAAGCCCTTAGTCAACTTTCTGCCCGAAACCGCATCAAAAATCAGATATTCAATTTTTAGGCGATTTTCCCACTCTTTCAGAACGGCGCGCACACGAATTTTTTGCTCAAACTCAATGCCTTGCACATAACGCACATAGCTTTCAATTACCGGCCATGCATAGCCTGAGTCACGCATTTGATTATAGTTATAGTGAAATTGATCCAGCAGTTTGCAACGCGCAATTTCAAAATATTTTAAATAATGACCGTGCCACACCACATGCATGGTATCGACATCATGAAAAGGCACCTCAATAATTACATCAGCATACATGCTCATTTCCTATGAATATTGAACAGCAATGCTGTCTAACAGTTCTAAATGCTCAAAGCGATTGACCAATGCTTGAAGCTCTTGTTGTAAAGGACGATCTTCCGCTACATAGGTGAAGCTCTGAAGCACCCACTGTTGAAATGCTGTTAAAACAGGGCTGAGTTCTGTATCTACAGCTTTAAGTTTAACCGCCTGAACCGCTGCACAACTGAGTGCCGCAATCACTTGTTCGGTCAGGGTAATCACACGGCTGGCATCACGCGCAGCAATGGTACCCATACTGACTTTGTCTTGATTATGACATTCGGTTGAGCGTGAGAAAATCGACGCTGCGAGTGTTTGTTTCAAGGCTTCTGCCGTCCATGCCGAAACCCCAATTTGCACCGCTTTAAAGCCATGATTCAGCGGTAAACGCTCAGGACTGGAACCGGTTAAATTGCGCGGCAAACCATTGTTCATTTTATAGTCGACCAACTGCGCCAACTGACGATCCATTAAATCGGCAATATTCGCGATCATAATTTTCAGGCTGTCCATGGCTTGGGCAATATGTCCGCCATAGAAATGGCCACCATGCAGTACACGCAGGTTCACTGGGTCAATCAATGGGTTGTCGTTACTTGAATTCAGCTCATTTTCAATAAACTGACGCAACCAGACTTTAGAATCTTCAAACACCCCAATCACATGCGGTGCACAGCGCAGTGAATAACGGTCTTGCAGGCGCGAACTTTGATGCGCGGTCTGCACTTCACTGTTTAACCAGTCACGTAATTGAGCTGCAATATGTTGCTGTCCCGGATGTGGTTTTTGCGCAAACAAGACTTCATCAAAATGGCTTGGATTCCCTTCTAAAGCCAAAACATTCAGTGCGGTAATCAAGGTACTGGCAAAAGAAATCTGTTCGGCTTTTTTATAGTTCAGGCAAGCAATCGCGGTCATGACTGCTGTACCATTCATCAAGGCCAACCCTTCTTTAGGACGCATTACCAAAGGCTGCAAACCTTTTTCGACATACACTTGTGCAATCGGTACGATCTGACCTTGATAGTACACGTCGCGCTCACCGACCAAGGCCCCAGCGATATAAGACAAAGGTGTCAAGTCACCACTGGCACCCACCGAACCTTCTGAGGGAATCACAGGAATTACATCTTCATTCAGCATCCAGACTAAACGCTGCAACAAGGCATGCGAAACACCCGAATAGCCACGCGCCAAAGAACATAAACGCACCACCACAACAGCACGTGCGGTAATTAAGTCTAAGTTTTGTCCCATGCCACAGCCATGAAAACGCGACAAATGTAGTGGTAGCTCATGCACTTGATGGGCTGGAATTTCGACTAAGCACGAGTCTCCATAGCCCGTGGTCACGCCATAAATGACGCCTTCGTCTTGCAACAGTTGATCGAGGAAATCTGCGCCACGTTGAATCAATGCTGTCCATTCAGCAGAGGCAGGCAATGCCACCAGTTTTTCCTTACGCGCTACAGCCACAACATCTTCAATACTGAGCGGAGTTTCCCCAACAATTAACACAAGACTTATCCTTTATTCCAAAAATTATAAAAATTAAACCATTGATAGGGCGAGCGTATGCAATGCTGTTCCAACAACTCCACATACTGTCGTGTGGTCTGTTGCATGGCCTGTAAACGCTCTTTACGTGGCCAATTTAATTGCTCCGCCACGGAGTGAATATGCACTTCAAAATGTGCATCGACTCGATAGCAGAACACTGCCAACACAGGAGCTTTCAACAAACTGGCCAAAATCCATGCGCCTTGCGGCCACAGCGCTTGCTCACCTAAAAAAGCAACCGATTGTACCCGATCCGACTGCACGGGTACGCGGTCAGCCGCCACAATCACCCATTCACCCTGATCCAATTTATCCTGCAAAATCAATGCTGTTTCGATTCCCAACTCATCCACCGAAACCAAATTAACATCGGCATGTTCATTTAGTTTTTTTAAAAATGCATTGAACTTGGTGGCATGTTTTTGATACACCAACACATTAATTTTCTGCGAATGCTCAGCTTTGATGGCACGTAGCAATTCAATATTGCCAAAGTGCGACACCACAATTACTGCACCTTTTTGATAGTGCGAACGAAAGTGCGCATGACCATGCAGCTTTAAGTTCTGCTCAGGAATATGCCCGAGCCAACCTTCAATTTTATCTAAAATACATTCGCCAAATTGCATCAAATGCGTATAGCTGTGCCAAAGCTGTGGCTCAGCCTGAAACGGTGACTGTGCACCTGCAAAATGATGCAGTTTTTTTAAGTACAACAGAGAAGCCTGACGCGCGGTATTGGAAAAAAGCCAGTACCATAAAATCACAAAATACAAGATGACCCGGCACAGCCAGCGCCCACCCAAACGGTAGAAACCCAGCATCAGCATCAGCGGCAACATCCCGCCCCGCTCTTTTACGGCGCTCCATTTCTGCATATGCGTCTCTGACCCTTAGCCTTTGACTTTCTGATAAATCAGTTTGGGGAACCTCAGCAGCATGCCACCTAACAAGCGACTATGCGCACGCGCCATGCCCAGATTGTCCCGCCAAACATCAAAATGTGAAATGCCACCTTCAGGGTAAACCACATGCGTAGCCAGATTGATAAACGGCACATTATCCCATTTCAACCGCACCAAAATCTCCGAGTCAAAGCCCATCCGCGGTTGAAACTTGGCTGTGTTTAGAATGTTCACTGTCTGCGACAGAGGATAAACGCGGAAGCCACACATGCTGTCTTTAATCTCAAAAGACAGGCTGTTAATCCACACCCAAATGTGCGTTGCATAACGGCCATAGAGACGTTTTTTCGGAACAGTCGCATCAAAAATCGGCTGACCAATAATCATGGCTTCAGGATGCTGGATAGATGTGTCTAAAAAGCGTTGCACATCCTGCCAGTCATGTTGTCCATCGGCATCCAGTTGCAAGGCATGACTATAGCCACATTGAAAGGCATGCTTGAGCCCTGTGATCACCGCCTGCCCCTTACCCTGATTATGGGTATGTTCAACCAAATCAACCACTGGGTAGTTATGTGCGAGCTGATGTAACACTGCTGTACAAGCGGCATCACTGCCATCATTCACCATAATAATGGGTAGCTCAAAAGAGCTTAAATGTGACAGTAACGCAGCCAAATAATGCGGATGGTTATACACAGGGATCACAAAGCAGTGTTTCATTTTTTCTCTCGGCTTAAACGTCTACAGGGACAGCAAACAGCAAACGTCCTGATGCCAATATTTTGTCATGATTTTTCAGTTCAAAACTGATCTTATGCGCTTTACGGCTGAGCACCAGTTCCACCGTTTGATAGGGTTGGATCAGTCCTTGAAATTTTAACTGCTCAAAACCATTGCACCACAGTAAATCTGCCCAGTTTTGTTTGGCAAAATGTTGAATAAATCCAATTTGCCCTACACCTGGATAAATCGGGAAGTTTGGGAAATGCCCTTTAAAGCACTCCAGCTCAGGAATAAATTCCAAAGCATAACTGATCTGCGTATCCTGAGATTGCTGCATCAACACCACAGGCAAGCTCATCGGTTGAAAGAGCGATTTTAAATACTGTTTATTCAATTTCGATTGTGCATTTTGTGGCATTTGCGTTAAGAAACGCCACTGCCGCGGAATCGCGATACTTTCCAGTTTCTGTTGCAATTGTTTTTTCAGTTGTGCGGTAAAGGCGGCTTTGCCCTTTTCAGTGAGCAGCGCCCGAGCATCCTCGGTCAACACTGCCACCACCGCCAACATCTGACGCTGTTCTTTTTCATGAATTAAGACATGGCACTGCTGTATTTCAGCCAACTCAGCGATTTTTGCTTCAATCGCATCGAGACTTAAACGCTTTTCTTCAAGTTTGACAATGCGATCCAAACGCCCCAACAACTGAAACGAACTTTTGGGATTATCTGCATCCACGACCTGTACTTTATCTCCGGTCAAAATCCAATCCGCACTAAAGGCATGGTTGGTTTTGACGGCTAACTCTTGCTGCTCAGTGCACTTAATTTCGACATTGGCGAAGGGTGCCCATAGCGCATCATCTGCCTGACGGTGAGCAATCCCGCCTGTTTCAGAACTACCAAATACTTCAGTAATCGGACGGTTCAGTAAAGGACGCACGCCTGCATCCAACTTTCCACCAGAGGAATAGACCCTATAGCAGTCTTGCAATACCACATCTGTGGTCCAGCGCTTCAGCAAAGCGGGACTGGAAATTACATAATTGGGCAGCTGCACATGGGCAATTTTCTTTTGAAGATCGACCACATCTTCAGGGAAAGCCAGTTGTTTTTGGTAAAAACTGCGTCCACTGGCTAAGGGCCATAACAACTTAAACAACAAACCATAAATATGTTGATGGCTCACCGTAGCAATCGCAACCGCTTGCTCAGGCAAATCAAAACTGGCTTCCAAACCACTAACTTCATTGAATAATTGTTGCAAGCTGCGCGGAATCTTTTTCGGTTGCCCTGTTGAACCCGAAGTATAGAAATACAGCTGTGCCTGATTGAGAAAGGCCGCATCAAATTGAAGCTCGAAGGTTGACGCTGCTGTCGACGGCAAACGCTTTAAAAAATAAATCTGCTGTTCAGCCAGTTCTTTTTCTAAGTCGCTGACCCGATGTGGGGGTAACAACACTTGCTTGCCTGCTTGTAAGGCCGCAAACAACAACACTAAAAACTCATAACTGTCTTGTTGCCAAAGCGCCCATACAGGCTGTTCCAACTGCTGAATTTGCGCAGCTTGCTCAGCCACATCCAACCAAAAAGTGTGAAAGGACACAAAACTAGAGTCCGCCTGAATACACAGGGGACGCGATGAATGCAGATGGTGCTGAAAATGACAAGACATATAATTTGTTTTTAAAACCGTATTTCTAATCGCGATAGTTCGAGGCCACTGTTTCAGTTGCCCTGACCGAAAGGCTGTTATTTCTGTGCCTGATGTAGTCGCTGTTGACGTTTACGCAACACAAACTCACCCAGTAACAGTCCACCCATCAAGACGTAAGAGATCAAGCCGTTATACAACACCCAAATCTTCATTGGTGCGAAAAAAACAGTGATCAACGCGATGACTGCATTGATGCAAAAAAAACCACACCAAACTTTGGTCACTTGACGGGTCCATTCTACCCCTTCTTTGGGTAGATTGGGCTCTACCAAACGTGCAAAACGTTCAATCATTGAAGGCGGTCGAATCAAGGTGCTGGCAAAAATAAACAGCGCCCCAAGACTCATAAAGACAGGATAGAGTTTCAGCCACGCATGATCTTTTAAAATCAAACTCAGCCCGCCACATAAAATGGCAAAACCTGTCAAGGGCCACAGCAAAGCATTACCCTTACTTAATAGACGCAGGACGCCCAGTGCAATCAATACAGCACTGACCCAGACATACTGTCCATGTGCCAAAGCATAAGCCACAAAAAAAGGATAGAGGATCAATCCGACTCCTACTACCCCTTTTAAAATGTTGTTCATGCAGCAGACATATTCTGAATCACGACCACCACATCTTGCACGGTACGCACATTTTTAAAGTCTTCAGGATTGACTTGTTTACCTGTCAGTTCTTTAATTTTAACAACTAAATCAATGGCATCAATACTATCAACATCAAGATCTGAAGCTAAGTTTGATTCTAACTGCACCTCTTCAGGTTCAATTTCAAACAGATCTTCCATCCATTCACGTAATTTTTCTAACACGGTTTCTTGTGCAAGCATAGCAACCTCTTATGCTGTTTTCTGTGCTTCAACCAAAGCCACTAAACTTTGAATTGATTTAAAATATTCTTTGGTATCTGCTGACTCTGCATTCAGATGAATGCCATAACGCTTTTTCAATGCCAAACCCAATTCTAAAGCATCAATCGAGTCCAAACCCAAACCATCACCAAACAAAGGCGCATCTGTATCAATATCTTCAATACGGATGTCTTCAAGGGCAAGGACATCAATAATCATTTGCTTTAATTCGTCAGCAAGATTGCTCATTTACGGATAACTCTTGGTTAAAAAACCACTGTAATTGTTGATTTAATTGACGCACATTTTTGGGATTGACCGTTACATCATCCAATACGTCTTCCACTCGGATCGCATCCAACACTTTCACATGGATATGGAAAGGCTGTTCTGGAATGTGATACCACTTTTCATTTTTGGTCAGGGTTGATGGCGTGCAGGTAATCAACACAGGGCGAATCGGCACCCCTGCACGCAGGGCAATATTGGCCGCACCACGCTGAAAGTCATTCAGCTGCTCACCTTTTGCTGTCCGCGTCCCTTCAGGAAAGATCAACAAAGACGCCGCATGATCCTGCTGTAGTTTGTGTACGCAGTCCTGAATAAATTGTTCAGAACCTGCATTTAAAATATAGCCCGCACTTTGCACTGGGCCTTTGGTAAATGGATTCGACCACAGCGCCTGCTTGACCACACAGTTTGCTTGTTCCATTAAACCAATTAAAACCACTACGTCAATCAGTGTCGGATGATTGGCAATCACCAACTCCTGCTGGCTGTGCTGTAGTTTATCTAAGCCTTCAACCGTATAGGTCATGATGCCCAGTTTCACCATCATTTCGGTGAAACCTTTAAAACTGTGCTTAATCACCTTCTGAGTGCGCTGCTTTCGAAGTTCAAGGTCTGCTGAACTCAGCTTGACCAGCGGTGCAATCAAACCACCAATCGCCACGCCGCCTAAGCCAAAACTGGCAAAACTAAACCCTGTCGCCCCAACGCGCCAGACATAGTTGGCTTTTTGCTTGATTCGATTTAATTTCAGCATTTCGTCCACGCTTCAGATTCAGTTTGCTCAGGATTATTCCAAAACGTGTTAAATGCTAAAGCCTGCTGATAAGCTGGCGTTGAATCCGTATGCTTTGGCGTCAATATCAAATTGGCAGGCGCTAACGAAATAATCGCTACCATCGCAAAAGTAGCAAATGGCTGATGCTCGATATAAATTTCCGACAAGGCTTCATCATAATACAACAGCAAAACATGACGGGCTTCAGGCATTGTTTTTAGCCACGCATAGGCTTCAATCAGCCCATCATTCCACGAACCTGCCAAACTGGTCGCAGGTGTCGTATCCTGACATAAAATGGAATAGAGGCCTGAAATTGCATTATGTACCGACGTTGAAAATTGAGTCGGTGAAGGGGTTTGCTCGCTTAACACATCTTCTAGAATATTCAGTGTTTTTGCTTCATCGCCATATTGTGACACCCAAACAATATAATCGACATTACGGGTGTCCAAAGTCTGCATGGCACTATTCAACGCCAGTTTTGCAAGATTCGATAAGCGTCGGCGTTGCATCGCAGGAATTTTTTCTATAGCTGGTAATTCTTGATCAACCGAACTCATATTCAAGCGGGATATGTGGAGTTGCATCATAATTAGCAGTATTAAGAATGAAATATTATCAATGCCAAATTATAGCATTTACAAAAAAATAACACAAAACAACAACTTTAAGCATTAACTTAAATAATTCAATCAAGTTAAAGCAACGGAATTTTAAAATAAATCGACTAACAAAAACTAGCCAGCATTATTCTATCAAATAGTCTTTTCAAATTGAATAGTTTTCCATAGCTGCGTATTAGTTAAATTTTTTTATACCTACTAAATCCATATAATCCAACCACTTAATACAAATATAAATGATATCAATCGCAGCAGGTCGCAAGTCTTTTAAATTTCAATTATAAAAGCATCAAAAGAATACAAAATCAGTGCATAACAAAATGCTGTTTAAAATTTGATAGTACATATTTGATATTAATCAAACTTCAGTCATCTTGACTATCTGGCATGATTAATTCTGAACATTAACTTCTTCGCACGCCATATAATAAATTTTGATCAAGCCTATTCATTTACTGTTTTATTTAAATAGCCGAATCAGCCCACATCATCAAAGCAATACGATTAAGTCCTCTTTAGAGAAAATCAATCTACGTCTCTTTAAACACTTAAAACGATAAAAATTTGTAATATATCAACTCTTAAACAGACTTACGCACTCACTGTCGTGGGAGCAACAATTAAATTATTTGACAGTTGATAGGGACCAATATACATATATATTCATAACTTTTAATCAGCAACATAGTATACTGCACCTGCTCTATTTGCTCACCCCTTACCTACTGCCCAGAGACTATGAGAAAAACTGCTTTTCATGTATCCCTAATTCAATCACTAAAGCCATTCAGTGTATTAGCACTCTCATTTAGTCTTATTGCCTGTGGTGATCACTCATGGTGGAAGAATGACGAGCCAACATTAGACAGTGATCAGATTAAAGGTCTCATTCCATCACGTGCGAAAGACCGTAGTTCTTGGGCTAAAGATATTTTCGACATTACCGAACAGTTGGGTATTCCGCAAACCAAAGAGAATATTTGCAGCATTGTGGCCGTAGTCGATCAAGAATCTAACTTTGTTGCCGATCCTAAAGTGCCAGGTTTGGGTGAAAAAGCAGTGAAGGAGGTGCAAGACCGCCTCACTGAAAAATTTACTGATAAATTGGGTGAAACTATTGGTGGCACCGTCGCTGGTTATTTTGAAGAAGTTTTAAAAACACAACCAAGCCCTGAAGATAACTATTTAAGTCAAATGCGCCGCGTACAAACCGAGCGCCAATTAGACGAACTTTACCGTGAAATTTTCGACTATATGTCGCAGCATTATCATGTTAGTGCACTTACTGGCGCGGCCAAACTGGTTGGACAAGATGTTGGTGAAAAAATGAATCCAATTACCACATTAGGTTCTATGCAGGTCCACATTGGTTATGCCAAAGCACATAAACGTCAAGGTGGCAATATTGCGGAGTTACGTACCGATTTATACAGCCAATACGGCGGACTATATTACGGTATTCACCGTTTAATGATGTATCCAACGGACTATGACAAGTCAATTTACCGTTTCGCCGATTACAACTCAGGGATGTATTCAAGTCGTAATGCCGCTTTCCAAAGTATGTTAAATGACTTGACTGAAGCCGAACTCAGCCTTGACGGTGACCTATTACTTTATAATAAAGATGGTTCTGTACGTTCAGCAAACAGCGAGTCGGAACGTGAGTTAATCAATGTATTTGCTCAAAATAATGTTTTAGTCACGCCTCGCCAAATTCGCAGTGATTTGAAAAAAGAAAAAGAGAAAGATTTTGAAGAAACCGCGACATACCGCGCAGTGACCAAATTATATGAAGAAAAAACAGGCAAAAAGGCATTTTATGCCATGATGCCTCAAGTGGTCATTTCTGGACCCAAATTAAGCCGTGATTATAATACCAACTGGTTTGCCAGCCGTGTGAATGGACGTTATGAAACATGTATGCAACGGGCGAAACGCATAAAAATCTAGCATTATTCGATTTTGATGGCACTTTGTACAAAAAAGACAGCTTTACTGGCTTTATTTTTTATGCACTCTCCACGCGACACATTGTTAAACAAGGCTTGAAACTCCTGCCATGGATTCAAGCTTATTACCTCAATGTTTATCCAGCACATGCCATGCGACCAAAATTATTTTATGGCATGTTTAAGGACGCAGATTATGCTGAAATTCAACAAATTGCTAAAGAATATGCACATCAACTGATGCACGAATTAGACCCTAAATTTATTGAGCAATTGCGACAGCATCAAGCACTTGGGCATGATGTGGTTTTGGTTTCAGCATCAGTCGATTTATATTTAAAACCATTATGCCAATTATTGTCGATTAATCTTATTTGTACTGAAACTGAAATTCAAGATGGTCGACTTACAGGATATTATCAATCTGCCGACTGTAGTCGAATTGAAAAGAAGAAGCGTATTTCTCAGCAATACCCCGTGGCTGAATATGCCAGCATTTACGCTTATGGCAATAGTGAAGAAGATCTCGAAATGTTCAGCCTGGCTCAATACACCTATATGGTAGGACGAGACCAGAAACTTCCAGCTTTGCCAGCTCATTTAAAAATGGCTTAAGCTCCAATATCAGTTTTAATTTTCAAGCATAAAAAAAGCCAACTAACTGTTGGCTTTTTACCACATCCAATTACTTATGCTTCTGGTGCAGGGCTGTATTGCTCAACTAAAGGCTTCAATTCACCTTTTTGGAACATATCAAGCATAATATCGCTACCACCGATCAACTCACCGTTAATCCACAATTGTGGAAATGTCGGCCAGTTCGCAATACGTGGTAATGTTGCACGAATATCTGGGTTTTCTAGAATATTAACATAAGCAAATGGACGACCAATTTGACTGAGTGCTTCTACCGCACGAGCAGAAAAACCACACTGTGGAAATTGTGGCGTGCCTTTCATATAAAGAAGAACTGCGTGTTTAGCAATCTGGTCACGAATTAACGCTTCTGTATCGCGTGTTTGTTCAGTCATTGATGAATCCTCAACTAATCTGCCTTGCATTATACCCAAAACACAACAAAACAGTATGCTTAAAGCAATATTTCCAGTTTTATTTACATTCAGGCTTTAATTCTAGATGAGATTTTGCTTATATAGGGTTTGTTTTTCAGTTCTACCCAGAATTGTAAAATCAATCCACTAACATCGCCCTACTTTCGGTAAGCCGATGCTAGTGAAGTCTATTATTTCTTTTCAAATACGAGTTAGTTATGAATACCTTTACTCAAGCCCCTATACAAACTGATCAACCATCTCATTTGATGCCTGTATTTGGCCGTCAGCCGATCAGCTTTGTCCGAGGTCGAGGAACGTATTTATACACCGCAGACGGAACTGAGTATTTAGATGCCTTAACGGGTATTGCTGTTTGCGGTTTAGGGCACTCTCATCCCGAAGTAACTCAAGCTATTGCAGAACAAGCGGGTACGCTTATTCATACCAGCAACTTATTTGAAGTCCCTTGGCAAACTGCTGCTGCACAAAAACTTGCACAAGTTGCAGGCATGGAAGAAGTATTTTTCTCGAACAGTGGTGCAGAATCGAATGAAGGCGCAATCAAAATTGCGCGTAAATTCGGATACTTACAAGGTATTGCAACACCTAAAATTATTGTCGCAGATCATTCTTTTCATGGTCGTACCTTAGCGACTTTATCTGCTACAGGAAATAAGAAAGTCCAAGAAGGCTTTGGACCTTTGGTTACAGGTTTTATTCACGTACCTTTTGGTGACGTAGAAGCCATTGAAGAAGCTGCAATTCAACACCCAGATATCGTGGCTATTTTGATTGAACCCATTCAAGGTGAAGGTGGTGTAAATACTGCACCGCAAGGCTTTAGTTATTTAGAAGATATTCGTCGTATCTGTAATCAACACAATTGGTTAATGATGCTTGATGAAGTTCAAACAGGGAATGGTCGTACAGGTAAATATTTTGCCTATCAACACACCAATATTGTGCCAGATGTGCTCACCACTGCAAAAGGCTTAGGCAATGGCTTCCCTATTGGTGCTGTCATGACTCAAGGTCGTGGTGTAGGTGTGCTCACTGCTGGAAACCATGGTTCAACGTATAGTGGCACGGCTCTAGGTTCACGTGTGGTTTACACCGTGATTGATGTCATTGAGAAAGAAAACTTACTTGAAAATGCAGCAAATATGGGAAGCTATATTGTTCAGCAGTTGGCACAACAGCTTTCTGATCAAAAAGTAGCAGTGCGTGGTTTTGGATTGATGATTGGTATCGAGTTACCAAAACCATGTGCAGAATTGGTTCATATTGCACGTGATGAATATCAACTCATTATTAATGTCACTGCCGGTTCAGTGGTACGTTTATTGCCCCCATTAAATATCACGCAAGAGCAAGCCGATCAACTGATTCAACGTTTAGTGAGTATGATTCAAGCTTATCTTGCTTAATGACACGGCGATGTAAAACACATTACATCGCCTAACAAAAAAAGCCGCGTTTAGCGGCTTTTTTATTTCAGCTTTTTATGAAGCTTCTTGATAAATTCTGCCACCGGGTAATTGGCAAAAATATTGTTTCAATGCATCTAAACAGCGGTGAATTTTCATAGGCTGTTGTTCACGTTTAGATGTAATTGCATATAAGTAGAAATTAGGTAATTTCCACTCAGGCAATACCTCTACCAAGGTACCATTGACTAAATCTTTTTGAACATCAAGATATAAAATTCGAGAAATTCCATGTCCTTGTAGACATAAAGACTTGGCAACCAACACATTATTGGTGGTCAAACGCGAGTTCATTTCAATACTCACAGATTCACCAGACATGCCATGCTGGAAAGCAAAACTTTCATAGTTTTTCATTAAGTTAACGGGAATCAAATCATGATTCTTTAAATCTTCTGGCCGCGAAATAGGTGCCGTCTGATTTAAATAACTCGGTGAAGCAACTAACACTTGTTCAACGCGGGCCAGTGGAACCGCATGTAAACTTTGATCTTCAATTTTCGGACTCATGCGTAACGCAATATCAATTCGACCTTCAATCAAATCAATATAATGATTGTCCGCTTCCAAATGAACAGCTAAACCTCGATGGGCCGACATCCAATGTGATAATGCAGGAATAACGTGATTTGCACCTAACTCTGGAGTTGTCGCAATACGCAACTCCCCAACCAGGTCATCGCGTAATTCGTTAATACGAATCTTCCCACGCTCTGCAGCAGCTAGCATCTCTTGGCAGCTATGAAAAAAAGCTTGTCCAGCTTCAGTCAAACTCAATTTCCGTGTCGAACGATGTAGAAGGATCACTTCCATCTCGTGTTCTAAAGAACGAATCTGTTGGCTTACAGCACTTGTAGTAATTCCTAACTCTCGTGCGGCTCCGCTAAACGAACATTTTTCCACAACACAAGCAAACACTCCCATTGCTCGAAGTTGATCTAACATAAATTTCCCTCTAAACTTATGAGATGCTCCTACCTTTCGATAAAAGCAACTCATTGGATTATACGGTGAAATTTAAAAGTTGTAATGATCTTAATTTAATTTATTGGTAAAACATTAGTCGGATTGATTGGTTTACCATTTAAGCGTACCTGAAACTCAAGCATAGTACGGCTTGTACCAGAAGAACCCATCTCTGCAATTTTTTGACCAGCCGTTACATTTTCTCCGCTTTTCACAATCATCTTGCTGTTATGTGCATAAGCCGTAATATAACCATCAATATGCTTAACTAAGATTAAATTACCATATTCTTTCAGCCCATCAGCAGCATAAACCACTTGACCATTTGCAGCAGCGTACACTGGGTCACCCACATTGCCACTATAACGAATACCTTTCACATTATTGGTTAAATTGAAGTTTTCAATTACAGCACCATTCGATGGTTTAACCCAGCGCAAAGAACTCGCTTGCGCAGGAGTCACAGGTACAGAGTTAGTCGAAGGCGTTGTCGTGACTGCTGGAGTGGTTGGTAATGTGATTGCCTGACGTTGAATCGGAGCAGTTTGTGTGACTGCTTGAGTCGTGGTGGTACGACGATTATTTCCAGAACCTTTCAGCTTGAGCGACTGGCCTACATATATTCGATAGGGTGGCGCAACATCATTCATATCAGCTATGCTGATATAGCTCAGTCCATAACGTGCCGCAATTCCACTTAAAGTATCGCCAGAACGAACAGTATAATAGTCTGGAGCCGTCGCGTAACGGGTCGGATTATTAATCTGAGGTTTAGATGCACATCCACTTAAAATAACAGTGGTCACAATAGCAGTTGAGATTACTAGGGTTTTCAACAATGCTGTTGGCGTAGCAAAGATCCGATTTTGCGACATCGCAGGCATTTATCTTCCTCTCTTTATGTCTTTATTGGTTTTCATGCGCGTAAGAGTAGCAAAAATATTTTGAAAAAATCCGCATTCACGGACTTTTTCACAAAGTTACAACATTTACAAGACTTTTGATGTTTTAGCGATACTGTTCATGCAAGTTCTGTAAAATTTCATAATTGGTCGCATCCATTTGAATGGGCGTAATACTGACAAAACCATTTGCAACAGCAAAAAAATCAGACTCAATCCCAGCAATCCCTTGTTTTGGTTCAGCCACTGCCTCACCAGACAAGCCAATCCAATACACTTGACGACCGCGTGGATCGACATGGCTGGTAATCGGTTTGGATTGATAGCGGCGACCTTGATAAGTAATTTTCTGACCTTGCAACTCGACGACATCAGGAATATTAATGTTCAAAATATGACGCGGTGGTAATTCTGGCAAGCCTGCCTGAATAAAGTCATGTACCCATTGTGCTGCAACCGCGTAATCGTCTGGATGCTCATAACCACGTACATTGCTTCCTGCTAAAGAAACTGCGATTGCAGGCTGTTTCATTAAACGCCCTTCAAATGCTGCACCAACTGTTCCTGAATACAGCACGTCGTCACCGAGATTGGCACCGCTATTAATACCACTGACCACCAAATCAAACTCAAAATCGAAGAGTCCATTCATTGAAAGATACACACAATCCGCTGGTGTTCCATTCACTGCCCAGACATCGGGTGCAATAGAGATAGGGCGCAATGGTCGATCTAAAGTTAAAGCACTGGAAAAACCACTTCGTTCACTTTCGGGTGCAACAATGACTACACGACCTAATGGTTTTAGCGCACGTGCTAAAGCTTGTATCCCTGGCGCAAAAACACCATCATCGTTGGCTATTAGAATATTCACAAAAAACTCGCTTAAAAAAGTGACTGACTAGAACATTTCATTGAATTATATGTGAAATTATATATATTAGCGCTCAATATCTATCACTAAATGAGTGCCTTATAATGATTAAAACTTTATCATTTCGTAGTGTTTTGGGGTTCGGTCTTGCAATTTTATTTACTCAAGCAGTCAACGCAAATGATGGTTTAAGCCCAGAAGAAGCCAATAGCATTGTAAAAGAAGATATCGCTTCTACCCAAATTATGGCTGAAGTCTGCCCTGCGGTTATTGGGAAAAATGCAAAATTAGATGCCAATATAAAATTACTCACGCAAATGTATTTAAAAGACTACTCTGGCTCAATGACGATAGATCAACTTCAGTCTGACCCAGAATATAAATCTATTTTGCAAGAAACACGCAAAGCTGCTCAAGAAACCAGTCAAGAAGAACAACAAGCTGTATGTATGGATGTTGTTGAATATCAAGCGTAATTGCTGAAATTACTTACGAATGACTTCAAGTCGAGTTGTTCGTAAGCTTTAATTGTGTTTTACCAAGCCCACAACTTCTTCACTATTTCAACCATTTATATACATTTCCCCCCTTCCATTTCTACATAATCTGTTTAACCTTAGCTCAAATAGATTGATCTTTTTGAGTTTATTGTTTATGAAATTCGCTGCTTTAAAAACAACATCTTTAGCTTTACTCACCGCGTTTACTTTTTCTTTCACTCATGCTGAACAAAGCAAAGACGAAAATATTGAAGTCACACCAAACCAAACCATTACTCAACAAGAACTTGCTGCCATTTATGTACTTTCAGAAATTTGCCCAAGCCTAGTTGACAATAAAAATGGCTTTGAACAAGGCTATGCCAAACTCGCACAAGAACATCTTCCTGAAGAAAAAGATGCTGTTTCTGCCTTAGCTGAATTAAGTAAAAATAAAAAATTTAAGCCAATTTTAGCTGAGGCAAAATCTGATGCTCAAACTGCTGGTGATGATAAAAACAAAGAAATCTGTCAAGAATTGACCACCTATAGCAATTGAAACAAATTGGTTACAATACTTTTGAAATAAGCCGATTTCACAGGTAGAAGTCGGCTATGCTTTGTCCTAGAATGCTAAGTTCTTTGTGCTTACATCAAGATATTGGAACCCGCTAGAAATGATCCGTAAAAGCGCCCTTGCTGCAACATTACTATTACCAAGTTTCTCTTTCGCAGCAACTGTCTTATCTACGCCGCCAGAACTCAATAATAAATCTTATGTTTTGATGGACTATGAGACGGGGCAAATCCTCGCAGCAAAAAATGAAAATGAAAAGTTAGCACCTGCTTCAATGACAAAAATGATGACCAGTTACATCATTGAACAAAAACTGTTGAAGGGTGAGCTCACTGAAAATGAAAAAGTTCGTATGAACGAATCTGCATGGTGTCGTGGCAGTAGCACAGAATCATGTATGTATGTACCACTTAATGGTACGGCAACTGCTCTAGAAATGTTGCGTGGTATCATTATCCAATCAGGTAACGATGCTTCTAAAGCAATGGCTGAGCATATTGCTGGAAATGAAGGTACTTTTGCTTACATGATGAATGAAGAAGCAAAACGTATGGGCATGACCAATACCCACTTCATCAACTCGACTGGTATGCCTGCGGATGGTCACTATTCAACTGCAAAAGATATGGCAACGCTAGCACAACATATCATTCATGACAGTTCAAAATACTACCCAATCTATTCTGAAAAAGAATTTGCATTTAATGGTATTAAACAAGGCAACCGTAATGCCTTGCTTTATACAGACCCAAGTGTTGACGGTTTAAAAACGGGTCATACTGAAGAAGCAGGTTACTGTGTCACCACTTCGTCAAAACGTGGTCCAATGCGCTTGATCTCTGTTGTATTTGGTACCCCAACGATACAAGAGCGTGCGACCCAAACACGTAGCTTATTGGCTTGGGGCTTTGCAAACTTTGAAACCGTAAAAGTACAGCCTGCAAACCAAGTTTTAGCTAAAGCAAAAGTTTACTTTGGTAAAGAAAACGAAGTTCAAATTGGCTTAGCCGAAAACTTCAATGTGACCATGCCTAAAGGCAAAGCAGATGCGATTAAAACGCAACTTGTGGTTCAACCTAAACTCACTGCACCTTTACAAAAAGGTCAAGTGGTTGGTAAGTACGTTGCCAGCTTAGATGGTAAAGTGATTTCAGAGAAACCATTGGTTGCATTACAAGCGGTTGAAGAAGCTGGATTCTTCGCACGTTTAATCGACCATATCAAACAATTCTTCGCAAACTTATTTTAAGATTTAACGACTTAAACTAAAGTTAAAGCATTCGTATACAAATACGGATGCTTTTTTCTTTTATACTCTGCTGTAAATTGCTGAATGATGCTGTATGAACATGAAAAAAAATATCCGTCCTTATCTAGATAGCAAACCGAAGATTGATGCAAGCTGCTATGTTGATGATGCCTCTATTGTGATTGGAGATGTCGTACTGGCTGATCATGTTTCCGTATGGCCTTTCGCTGTGATTCGCGGCGATGTAAACAGTATTCGCATTGGCAAATACAGTAATGTGCAAGATCACTGCATGCTGCATGTTAGCCATAAAAATGATGCTAAACCGAACGGTTCTCCCCTGATTATTGGGGAAGATGTCACGATTGGACATCATGTCACTTTACATGGCTGCACCATTGGCAATCGTGTATTGGTCGGAATCAACAGTATTGTTTTAGACGATGTGATTATCGAAGATGATGTAATGATTGGCGCAGGTAGTTTAGTTCCGCCACGTAAACGTCTGGAAAGTGGATATCTCTATGTCGGTAGCCCCGTGCAAAAATCACGTCCATTAACCGATAAAGAAAAAGAGTTTTTAACTTACTCTGCACGACATTATGTGAAAGTGGCAAATAATTACCGAGAACAAGATTAATATTCAGCGTAAAGTTTATTTTAAATAGCCCCTGAATTTGGGGCTATTTTTTAATGTCTCATGTATCAATCATGATGTTATGTGATCATATGCAGTATAGAATCGCTTCGTAAGCTTAGAAATTAAACTCAGCGCTTGTAGTAAGTTTAGCAAAAGCTCCATTTAACGTTGAATTATGGTGCATTATAATTTGCTGAGCTGAGAGTTGCTCAGAATCAAAAGTTGTATGTGCATCCGAAATAAGGCTTACACTAAAACCTAAATCAGCCGCAGCTCGTACAGTTGTATCAATACAATACTCTGTTTTCATTCCAACAATTACCAACTCTTTAATCTTAAGCTCAGTCAAAATTTTATGTAAATTTGTCTCTCTAAAACAATTTGGGTACTGCTTTTCTAAAATATTGTGATGATTGCCCATTTTCAACTCACTAATGAGCTGAGTCATTGAACTTTCTGGACTTAAAGGCGTTTGAGCTAAGCCAACATGACGCATATAGATCACAGGTACCTGTGATAGGTCTGCTTTTTCTATAAGAAGATTAATATTATTCAATACGTGATTATTATTGAATGGTGCAACAGCTTGTTTGAATAAACCGTTTTGCATATCAACTATAATTAGTGCTTTACGTGCAATTAAATTAGACATTTAGAGCTCCATTCTTACCAATAATGAACAGAGCATTACCCTAGCCATTATTGGCTGAGGGTTGGATTATAGAATTATAAGATAAGTTCTAAAATTTACACACAGCCTTTTAAGAAGGTTGTGGTCATCGTCGATGAGATATTGTGAAGAAATTTATTCATTTTTGATGTGATTAAAATTAGAATTAAACCAACATATCACAGATTTATTTCTAGAACAGTGCAACTGAACGAGAAACATTAATTCAAAGCGTAATTTGGTTTGATATATCGTTAGATCTTTTGAAAATAACACAATACCCTAAGACCATTTCATGAATTAGTGGGGGTTTAAGAAATAAAATGGCATGATTAAAACAACAGAGGATCGATCCCCCCCGAAGAAAACTGCCTGTCAACATAGCCACCGCCTTCTAAATTTTGTAGAATACTCCTTTTATTCCATGGTACTTTTTTATGACCGCTTGGGCAGCTCACGTCACTGTAGCTACTGTCGTTGAAAAAGACGGAAAGTTTCTATTTGTCGAAGAACACAGCGAAGGCATTACACATACGGTGTTTAATCAACCTGCTGGGCATGTTGAATGTGGTGAAAGCATTATTCAAGCAGCTGTTCGTGAAACCATGGAAGAAACAGGTCATGCAGTTGAAGTAGATGCTCTATTAGGCATTTATACTTACACTCCGCCTATGTTCCCTGACCGTACTTATTTTAGATTTTGCTTTTTAGCACATGTTTTAGAGTATTTTCCTGAAGCTGAACTCGATCAAGGTATTGTTGGTCCGAAATGGATGACCTTAGACGAACTTCAAGAAACTGCTCGTGCACGTAGCCCTTTAGTGATTAAAGCAGTGAAAGATGCGCTCGCTGGGCAACAATACCCTTTATCGCTCGTTTATGAGCACCAAAACTCTCCTCTTATCTCAAATCTGGATGCTTAATCCTATGCAACAACGTGTCATCGTCGGTATGTCTGGTGGTGTAGATTCTTCTGTATCTGCAGCACTTCTTCTTCAACAAGGATATCAAGTTGAAGGACTTTTCATGAAGAACTGGGAAGAAGATGACGGCACGGAATATTGTACCGCAATGGAAGACCTTGCCGATGCGCAAGCCGTTTGCGATAAAATTGGAATTAAATTACATACTGCCAATTTCGCTATGGAATATTGGGATCGAGTGTTTGAACACTTCCTTGCCGAGTATGCTGCAGGTCGTACCCCAAACCCAGACATTTTATGCAATAAAGAAATTAAATTCCGTGCCTTCCTCGACCATGCAGTCAATTTAGGTGCGGACTTTATTGCCACAGGTCACTATTGCCGTCGTGGTGAAACCATGACCAATTCACGTGGTGAAGAATACGCGCCTTTACTGCGTGGTTTAGATCAAAATAAAGATCAGACTTATTTCTTACATGCCGTACATGGTCGTGAAATTAATAAAACCTTGTTCCCTGTGGGTGAAATTGAAAAACCAGAAGTTCGTCGCATTGCCGAAGAACTTGGCTTGGCTACTGCAAAGAAAAAAGATTCAACCGGTATTTGTTTTATTGGTGAACGCCGCTTTAATGACTTCTTGAAACAATACTTACCCGCTCAACCCGGAAAAATTGTATTGGATAACGGGAAAGAGGTTGGTGATCATCACGGCTTAATGTACTATACGCTCGGTCAGCGTGGCGGTATTGGCATTGGTGGTATGAAAGGTGCTGACGAAGGTGCTTGGTTCGTCTTACATAAAGACATTGAACATAACCGCCTTGTGGTCGGTCAAGGTCATGATCACCCATTAATGCAAAGTACAATGCTTTGGAGTGAAGTGATTGACTGGGTTGCAGGCGAACAAGACATTCCTGCTTCAGGTTTCCGCTGTACGGCAAAAACCCGTTATCGCCAACCCGACCAAGCTTGCGTATTATATAAAGATGACACGATGCCAAATGGTGTTCGCGTTGAATTTGATGAATCACAACGTGCTGTTACCCCAGGTCAAAGTGTTGTGTTTTATCTAGATGATATTTGTTTAGGCGGTGGCGTCATTCATCACACCAATGCACCTAAGCCAGATTTTATTGCATAAAAGGATTGTTCGGTATGGTTGAGTTACCGTTTCAACAGCCTCAAACTTTAAGTCAACGCCAAAATCGCGCATTGGCGCTTGCGGCTGTGTTTCAGGCAACACAACTCACCCATATGACTGCTATTTCTGGGCGACAGAGCATCGGAGATAGCGGGAATTTCTATTTAGAACAGCTCATTAAAGCCAGCCTAAATATTCGTCCGACTTCCAATCAATCCTGTCAAACTTTAGATTTTTTCAATCAACTTGCTGATATCTCTCTGGGATTGAAAACCCTAGAAAGCAGTATTACCCAACCGTTTAATCCTGCACCGAAATCCCGTTTACCCAAACTCTCTAATGCCAAGCTTCCGATGTCTTATGCCATGGCATTATTACAATTAGAAAAAAAGGTCTATAGCAATCCAAAGTTTGTTGAAATTATTGAAAAATCACAGCAAAAAATTCTGAAACAACTCTCTTTTTTCGACAATAACTATACGCATCCGAGCATTCTTGCCAACTTAGCCCAAACCTATGTCGATACCGCAGGACAAATTAATCCTCGTATTATGGTACGTGGCAATGCAGAAGCATTTAAGGATACAGCGCATACCAACCGAATTCGTGCTGCCCTCTTTACTGGTCTACAAATGGCACATTTGTGGCGTCAGCATGGAGGAAGCTCTTGGGGCATGATTTTCAGCAAACGAAAACTGCTCCAAGACATTCAAGATCTCGCTCGTTTACAGTATCAAGTGGTCTAACCACATGCTGTACGAAATTTTCGTTTTACGTTTTATTCCAAAGTTTAAGGAATCACCATGAACGCTTTAACTGCACTTTCTCCATTAGATGGACGTTACGCCAGTAAATGTGATGCTTTGCGTCCTTTCCTCTCTGAGTTTGGTTTAATCCATGCTCGTGTGACTGTTGAAGTGCGCTGGTTGCAAGCGCTTGCGAACCACCCTGAAATTGTTGAAGTTCCAGCGTTTAGTGCTGAAACAAATGCAGCTTTAGATGCTATCGTTACTCAATTTTCTGAAGACGATGCCAACCGTATTAAAGACATTGAACGCACAACCAACCATGATGTAAAAGCGGTTGAATATTTCTTAAAAGAGAAAATTGCCAATATTGATGAACTTAAAAATGCGGGTGAATTTATTCACTTTGCATGTACTTCTGAAGACATCAACAACTTGTCTCATGCATTAATGCTCAAAAGTAGTCGTGATGTATTGGTTGCATCTATGCAACAAATTATTGATGCAATTGCAGCATTGGCTGAAAAACACGCTGAACAGCCTATGCTTTCTCGTACGCACGGTCAAACTGCCAGCCCAACAACTTTGGGTAAAGAGATGGCGAACGTTGCATACCGTTTAGCACGCCAAATTAAGCAATTCCAAAATGTTGAATTACTAGGCAAAATTAACGGTGCTGTAGGTAACTACAATGCACATTTATCTGCCTACCCAGACATCAACTGGCCTGCACACTCACAAGCTTTTGTTGAATCTTTGGGTTTAGACTTTAACCCGTACACTACACAAATTGAACCACATGACTACATGGCGGAACTTTTTGATGCATTACGTCGTTTCAACACCATTTTGGTCGATTTTAACCGTGATGTATGGGGCTATATCTCTTTAGGCTTCTTCAAACAAAAACTTAAAGATGGTGAAGTCGGTTCTTCAACGATGCCTCACAAAGTGAATCCAATTGACTTCGAAAACTCTGAAGGTAACTTGGGTCTTGCCAATGCTGTATTGGCACATTTGGGCGAAAAATTACCAATCTCTCGCTGGCAACGTGACTTAACTGACTCAACTGTTCTGCGTAACATGGGTGTTGGTTTTGCTCAAAGCTTAATTGCTTTTGAAGCTTGCTTAAAAGGTATTGGTAAACTTGAATTGAATGCAGCTCGTATTCTTGAAGATTTAGACAATGCCCAAGAAGTACTTGCAGAGCCTATTCAAACCGTGATGCGTCGTTATAATGTCGAAAAGCCATACGAAAAGTTAAAAGCGCTTACTCGTGGTCAAGCCATGACTCGCGAGATGATGCTAGACTTCGTGAATGGTACTGAACTTGAAGCTGTGCCTGCTGCGGATCGCGCACGTTTAGCGGAAATGACGCCTGCAAGCTACACAGGTAATGCTGCTGAACAAGCAAAACAAATTAAAGATTTAATTGCTAAAATCTAATTTACTGTTAATTTAAAAAGCGAAGCTTAGGCTTCGCTTTTTTATGCTTAACTATTTATATGAATAAATTTAATGATCGAATACCAATTTACTTTTAAACACTGGATTTGTTTAGCGATTGTTGCTGTTACAATTTTAATTGCCAGTATTCACCCATTAGAATTTGAATCGTATTTACTTCATCAAGCAGGAACCATTTTTATGCTGCTTGTGTTGTACATTACCTTGAAAAAAATAGGCTTAAGCTTTGTCAATTTTGCGCTTTATTTAGCTTTTCTTTTGATCCATATTTTAGCAGCACATTATCTATATTCCTATGTGCCTTATAACGAATGGATCCTACAAATTTTGCATTTTGATTTAAATCAAACTATGGGCTGGACTCGCAACATGTATGATCGTTGGGTGCATTTGACTTATGGTCTTCTGCTTTACCCTTTTTTCTATCGTGTATTTCAAGTTTGGTTAGCTAGCCTTAAACCCTATATGCTTTTTCTATTGGTAATTCAATTTGTAATGGCAACCAGCCTGATCTATGAATGGATTGAATGGTTAATTGCTATTCAGCTTTCACCCGAAGATGCTGAAAACTACAATGGGCAGCAAGGTGATATCTGGGATGCTCATATGGACATGCTGCTTGCAACTTTAGGTGCCATGATCACAGGCGGTATTTATTTGCTTCAACAATCCAAAGCTAAGAACTAATTTATCTGACTAATGAAAATCAATGAGCATGAAACTTAAATAAATCATTTACGCTACCAATCAATCCATCTTAGAAGTTTAGACTCAGCCAAATCAGTATTTTTAAACTTATCCAGATATTCGAAACGGACGTATTCTCCTTTTAATTTTCTTAGCAGTTTTTCATCAAATAACAGATGCCTATGGTATTCAGAATACTCAAATTGAATAGCTATTCGTTCAAAATGGTCACGCTTAATTGCATATTTTTATAGAACTTGACCACTCCACAGGCCTGTAATGTTTCGATCGGATGATCAGCTTTAAATACACAGCCAAAATCAAAACAAGGATGCTCGGAATAACCGCGAGAAAAAATGTCATCTTTTTCCAGTCCCCATTCTTCTCGGTTGCTTCCATATACGTAGCACAATATATCGGACAAATAAGCAAAATTAGAAAACCGAGAAATCCCAAAAATGTACTCATAACCGTTTAAATTGTGATGTATTTTTATTGATTCAAAGTACTATAGCATTTCTCAGCCATCAAAAAAGCCCACCGAAGTGAGCTTAAAAATCATAAGTTTAACAAAATCTTATAATTTAGGATCACGCATTTGCACCAAATTCGCATTTGCATTGCTTAAACTTTCCATCACTTTATGCATCACACTTGGAACCAAGTGGTCTGCAATTTGTGCTGCCTGTAAACCAATTTTTTCACCCAATGTTGGCTTACGACGTGTTTGAATCACATACACATCATGTTGTGGTAATAAATTAAGCAAGTATTCATCTGAAGTCTGTAGTTTATCCACCAAATTCAAATCTAACGCATCACGACCATACCAATGTTCACCTGTTGCAACTTTTTCAACATTCAATTGTGGACGATATTTCTCTACAAAGTGCTTAAATAACTCATGAGTTTGTTGTAATTCTTCTTCAAATTTTGCTTTACCTTCAGGTGTATTTTCACCAAACATGGTCACTGTACGTTTAAATTGACCTGCCGTGTACAACTCAAAATCAACATGATGCTCTTTAAGTAAACGGTTAAAGTTTGGGACTTGTGCCACAACACCAATAGAACCAACCACTGCAAAAGGTGCAGCAATAATTTCACTGGCAATACATGCCATCATATAACCACCGCTTGCAGCAACCTTATCCACACAGATGGTTAAATGAAAGCCTGCATCACGTAGACGTACCAACTGTGCAGCAGCTAGACCATAGCCATGTACCATACCACCTGGACTTTCAAGTCTTACAACAACACGGTCACGGCCTGCTTTTGCAGTTGCCAAAATCAGGGTAATTTCTTCACGAATGTTGTCTACAGCAGATGCGGCTGTATCCCCTTTAAAGTCTAATACATAAACTTTTTGATTGTTCTTTTTACGTGCCCGTGCCTCTTTCACCAATTGTTGTGTCAGTTGTAAAAGCTCTAATTTTGAAGCAGTTGTTTGCGCAATTTTTTTTCTTTGTTCATTTACGCGTGCGTTTAAGTGACTAACTCGAATATCCGCAGGCAACTTCGGTAATTGAAATAACATATGTAAGTAATTCTCAATTTTGTTTGGGTTGAATCTAAGATGGGGCTTTTATGGCAAAAATTCAATATCGTTTTTGCAAGAATATCAACATAAAAAATTGCCTTGAAATCATTTACTTTCTTAATTTAAAGCAAGAAAAAGTTTAAAGGCAAAAAAAACCGCAAATTAAAATTTGCGGTTGGATTGCAGAACGTTTGATTAACCAAAACGACCTGTAATATAAGCTTCCGTTAATTGATGATCAGGTTGTGTGAAGACTTTTTCAGTCGAGTTCACCTCAATTAAATCACCTAAATGGAAGTATGCTGTGCGATCTGAGACACGTGCTGCTTGCTGCATCGAGTGAGTCACAATGGCAATGGTGTACTGCTTTGAAAGTTCAGAAATCAATTCTTCTACTTTTGCGGTCGCAATTGGGTCAAGTGCAGAACATGGTTCATCCATCAAAATCACTTCTGGACTCACCGCAATGGTACGTGCAATACATAGACGTTGTTGCTGACCACCCGATAGACCTGTGCCAGGTTGATTCAAACGATCTTTAACTTCGTCCCAAAGACCTGCTTTACGCAAGCTATTTTCAACAATTTCTTCTAGGTCATATTTATCACGTGCTAGCCCATGTAGTTTTGGCCCGTAAGCAACGTTATCAAAAATAGACTTTGGGAATGGGTTTGGCTTTTGGAACACCATACCGACTTGAGCACGAAGTAAAACGACATCTAGATTTGGATCATAGATATCCTGATTATCAAGCAATACTTTACCTGTCACGCGACATGAATCAATCGTGTCGTTCATACGGTTTAAAGTACGCAAAAAGGTCGATTTACCGCAACCCGAAGGACCAATAAAAGCGATAACTTCATTCTGATAAATCTGCAAATCAATGCCTTTAATCGCTTCAGCATCACCATAATAAACATGCACATCAGACGTACTAAGCTTTACTTTGGCAGTTTCATTTTCTTTTTTTGCAGATGCTTGCGTATCAAACTGTGAAATAAACGACGTTTGACGCTTTGAATCAGTTTCAGGAGATGTAAATTGAGTCTGTTGTGGATTCACTGACTTGTCCTGCTCTAAAGAGTTATTTACAACGGTATTCATATATTGCCCTCAATTACCAGCGGACTTCAAATTTCTTACGTAACCAAATTGCAAGACTGTTTAATCCAATCATTAATGCAAGAAGTACGATAATGGCTGCCGCAGTACGTCCTTCAAAGAAGTTACGTAACTCATTACCCTGCCATAAATAGACTTGTACAGGTAATGCTGTGGCTTGATCTAATGGTGTACTTGGGATACTGGCAACAAAAGCACTCATCCCAATTAATAATAATGGTGCAGTTTCACCTAATGCATGCGCGACCCCGATAATTGAACCGGTCATGATCCCTGGGAGTGCTAAAGGAAGCACATGATGGAATACAGTTTGAATACGCGATGCACCCAAACCTAATGCAGCTTGACGAATGGATGGTGGAACTGCTTTTAAAGATGCACGTGTGGTAATAATTACCGTTGGCAAAGTCATTAAACTTAACACCAAACCACCGACCAGTGGTGCAGACAGTGGTAACTGCATCCAGCCAATAAAGATTGCTGCACCTAGCAAACCAAATACAATCGAAGGAACGGCTGCAAGGTTGTTAATGTTCACTTCAATAATATCGGTGATGATATTTTTGGGTGCAAATTCTTCAAGATAGATTGCTGATGCCACCCCAATTGGAATCGAGATAAAGATCACAATCAACATCATGAATAGCGATCCCATAAATGCACCCGCTAAACCTGAAGTTGCTGGCGCACTACGTGAATCTGGATTAGTGAAAATATTGGTGTTAAAGGTATTTTCAATAATTCCTTTGGCTTCCATAGAATCTGCAAGCTGACGCACTTCTGGACTTAATTGTTGCTGGTCATCTGGAAGACTGCGGTCAATATTGCCCGCCAACCACACATCGACATTGGCGTCGGTTAACAGCTTTATGTCTTCAGTTTTACCAATCAAAGCTGGATTGGCCAAGACCATATCACGCAAACGATACGATTCTGAATCGGTATAAATACTCGGTAGCTCATCACGCTGCGCTGCAAGTGTCGGATCCTTTTTAATCAGACCATTCACCAGTAAAGCATCCCAATCAACCATACCCATTTCGGTTTGCCAAGCGACATAACGCTCTTGGAACTGAGCTGGAGACTCACCTGCACGTTGTACAGGTTTAGCACCTACGTTCACAATCGTTGGGTCAAAATAGACGGGTACTGAAATACTGGTTTGCCAGAAAGCTGGTAAACCTTTGGCTAAAATACTACCAAACAGTAAAACCACGAAAAATAAGCCAGAGATTACTGCCGCCAAGCCAAATCTACGGAAGAGTTTTTCCTTGCGGTGACGTTTAGACAAAGAACTTTCTATCATTCTTTTACGTTTTTCGCGCAATTCAGCAGCCGATTGTGAATCAAAGGATTGATCCAGAGGAGAAGAATTCGATGTGCTCATTCGTATTGCTCGCGATATTTACGCACGATGTAGAGTGCAATAATGTTCAGACCCAAAGTAATGACAAATAAAGTCAGACCCAATGCAAAGGCAACCAATGCTTGAGGACTGGCAAAATCCGTATCCCCTGTCAATTGCTTTACAATCGTCACTGTTACCGTAGAAACTGCTTCGAGTGGATTTGCATGAAGTAATGGACTATTGCCTGCCGCCAGAACAACAATCATGGTTTCCCCCACCGCACGCGAAACAGCCAGTAAGAAAGCCCCTGTAATGCCAGGTAAAGCTGCTGGTAAAACCACTTTTCGGATTGTTTCAGACTTGGTTGCACCTAAGCCCAAAGAACCATCACGTAATGCACGAGGGACCTGAGTGATAATGTCGTCTGAAAGTGAAGATACGAATGGAATAATCATGATGCCCATCACGAAACCCGCAGTCAGTGCACTGGTCGCATTGATGTTGATACCGACTTGCTCACCGAGCATTCTAAAAAATGGACCAATGACCATCATCGCAAATACACCATAAACAATGGTTGGAATACCTGCGAGTACTTCAATGGCTGGTTTTGCCCAAGAACGAAAACCTGAAGAGGCATATTCTGCCAAGTAAATCGCAATCATGAGGCCTAAAGGTACAGCAACCAGTAGTGCAATACCACTGACCATGAGCGTGCCCCAAATCAATGGAAGCAAACCATAACTACCTTCTGCATTGCCAGAAGTACTAAAACCTGGGTTCCATTCGGTGCCAAAGAAGAAGTCCATTGGACTGACAAAACGGAAAAAATGCATCGCTTCAGTAAACATGGACATGACAATACCGACCGTGGTCAGAATCGCTACACCAGAACACAAAGCCAAACCAATATTGATGATTTTTTCAACTTGGTTACGTGCGCGATACTGGCCTTGTACATGTTTTTTCGCCCAAACTAAACCCACCAAAGCCGCACAAATCACCACAGCCAATTTCGCAAAAGCACCAATACTTTCTACTTTTGCCAATTGCTGTGCCGCTGCGATTTCGTAAGGCGCTGCTTGGTCACTCACCCCAAAGCCTGTTGCTATTGCCTGTACACGATCTAGCAATACTTCAACACCCGCAGCATCTAAACCGCTCAACACATTTGCAGGCACATTGTTCATTACAATGTGACGCAAAATATTTGGCTCAACGATATTCCAAACAATCAAAATTAAAAAAGCAGGGATACCACACCACAACGCAACCAAGGCCCCATAATATCCTGGGCGTGAATGCAACATTGCTGAGTTATTTCCCTTACCTGCTAAGTTACGACTTTTTGCGAGACCAATTTGGTAAGCGATCGCAATCAACGCCAGTAACACGCCTATAAGTAGCAGATTCATGTATTCTCCACCGTTTTTTCAATTTTCATTCTTTGAAAAAACTCACTAAGTACAAAAAGCCAATGGTGGGAGATCCCACCATTTGCCTATTTCACCGAATTACTTAACCGCTTTGCCTGCTTTAAAATCAGCAAGGATTTTTGCACGCTCTTTGTCTGACATAGAGATCAAGCCAGCTTTTTCTAACTTAGAACCTTTACCCGATACTTTCTTGCTTAAGAAGTACTCTGTGTATTGTTGTAAACCTTTGATTGATTGAAGGTGTTCACCTTTCACGTAGAAGAATAATGGACGTGAAACAGGGTAAGAACCATTCAAAATTGTCTTCTCAGATGGCGCAACATTGTTCACTGTTGCTACGCGTAATTTGTCACGGTTTTGATCGTAGAAGCCTAAACCGAAGACACCCACTGCACTTGGAGAAGTTTTCAAGCGAGCCAAAGTTTCAGTGTAATCACCCGCAATTTCAATAACTTTGCCATCTTTACGGAAAGCTGAACATGCTTTCTTCTGAGCATCTTTATCTAACTTTTTGAAGTAATCGTAAGATTCACAACCTGCTTCAACCATTTTCTCTTGGAACACTTCACGCGTACCGTGGTTAGAAGCCGGAATCACTAGCGTGATTGGTTCGTTTGGCAGTGTTTTGTCAATTTGGTTCCAGCGTGTATATGGGTTTGGAACTAACTTGCCATTTGATGGTAATTTCTCAGCTAAAGCAGCAAATACATGGTAAGGCTTTAACTTGTATGCTGCTTTGTGTGAGTTTGATGCAAACACAATACCGTCATAACCGATTTTAATTTCTTGAATTTTATTTACGCCTGCTTTTTTACAAGCAGCTAATTCTGTATCTTTAATTTTACGTGATGCATTTGCCACATCAATCGTATTGTCACCTACACCCGCACAGAACTGTTTTAAACCACCTGAAGTACCACCAGAACCCACTACTGGAGTTTTGAATTGTGGGAAAGTATTACCAAACTCTTCAGCCACAATACTTGCATAAGGCAATACTGTTGAAGAACCAGCGATTTGAATTGTGTCACGTGCTGCATTTGCAGTTGTTGCTACAACTGACCCTGTTACTGCCAATGCAAGTGCGATGTGGTTTAAGCGCATGCTCATCTCTCTTAATGTGTGCAATTTGAAGTACGTCACTTTTTTATTCAGTTTTGTACTTTTTTCGATATATGCATTTTGATTTTAAAATATGACAAATAAGTTACAGCAATATGACGCTTTTATGATAATTACAGCTTGATGAATGATTTATTTAAAATTCTTTGATATTCAATATGTAACACAAGTTATATTCTTATTTTTATGATTTTATTCTGATTAGTAAAATGTAACAATTCATCTTAATGTCATTCAAGCATGCTGCTTCATGCACAATAAAACCTCAATGCACGAGCTAAAAATTTAAAAAAATGCATTTTGATGTGCATAAACTGCTCAAAATTTCTAACGATATGCAATACAGGCTCGACTTAAAGCATGAAATTCGATCATTAAAAAATCATGATAAAAATAATGGGCTAGCTAATTTTCATTAACTAACCCACACATTTTTTTTAAATTTGAATTATGGACTTGATTGCACTTCAGGCAATACCGCCGCTTTGCTTCTATATTTAACTACGTACAGAATTGCCAAAGCAACCATCCAAATTGGACCTAAAATAACCGCCAACCTCATGTCAGGTGTAAACGCCATAATCAACAAAATGAAACATACAAAACCAATGGTTAAATAGTTACTCCATGGGCTAAGAATGCTTTGGAACTTGGTTTGACGACCCTGTAACTTCATGACTTTACTGAATTTTAAATGCGTAACAGAAATCATGAGCCAGTTAATGACCAGAGCAGCCACCACCAACATCATAAAGAGCTGAAAAGCTTGACCTGGAATCAAATAATTCACCAAGACACAGAGTGCCGTGATTGATGCCGAGACAATTGTAGCAGGGACAGGAATACCGCGGCTGTTAATTTTTTTCAATATTGCAGGTGCATTACCCTGCTCCGCCAAACCATGCAGCATGCGAGTATTGCAGTAAATACAGCTGTTATAGACAGAAATTGCAGCGATTAACACCACAAAGTTCAAAACGTTCGCAACACCATTACTGTTCAACGACTGGAAAATTAATACAAATGGGCTACCGCCTTCTGCCACCATATTCCATGGATAAAGACACAGTAAAATACCAATGGCACCAATATAAAAAATCAAAATACGATAGACAATTTGATTGACGGCTTTAGGAATAGTGGTTTCTGGCTGTTTGGTTTCTGCTGCTGCAATTCCGATCAATTCTAAACCACCAAAGGCGAACATAATGACCGCCAATGCCATGACAAAACCATGCATACCATGTGGGAAAAATCCACCATGCTGCCATAAATTGGCAATACCTGCTTGTGGCCCTGCCGAACCCGATAACAGTAAATAAGCCCCAAAGCCAATCATACTTAGAATGGCAATAATCTTAATAAAAGAAAATATAAATTCTGATTCGCCAAAAAAGCGGACATTCACCAAGTTAATGCCATTCATTAAAATGAAGAAAAATAACGCAGTAAGCCACGTTGGAATCTCAGGCCACCAGAACTGAATAAAGGTTCCTATTGCACTTAATTCCGCCATGCTAACCAGTACATACAGTACCCAATAATTCCAGCCTGACATAAAGCCAGCCATCTTGCCCCAATATTTATTGGCAAAATGACTAAATGAACCACTGACTGGCTCTTCAACCACCATTTCCCCTAGCTGACGCATAATTAAAAAGGCAATGATCCCTGCAATTGCATAGCCCAACAAAATAGAAGGCCCTGCCAGTTTAATGGTTTGTGAAAGTCCTAAAAATAGTCCTGTACCAATTGCGCCACCTAAGGCAATCAATTGAATATGTCGATTCGACAAGCCTTGTTTCAAAGCATGCTGATTGTGTTCATCCATACATTCTCTCCATTATAAGTGTCACATCCTGTACACCATTATCCAGCACTAGACCGAAGATCTATAATTGACCTTCGGACTGAATATGCTTTAATTTAATTCCATTTTTTAACAAGACGCTGCGGTCTTCAGCTTAAAACGAGCTGGCATTCTTACATTCCATCGTATTGGAACGCTGGGTTAAAATTTCATAACCACGATCACCATAATCAAATCGTGCAATTACATTGGCGAATTTTTTCAGACTCAAGGGTGCATCCATAGCAGGTAACTTTAATTCCACAAAAGTCAGGCTATCTTGAAGATGGATATTGTCTAAGACTGACTGCAATTGCCCCACTGTTTCTACCACACAAGACTGATAAGCTTGTGTTCCATTGAACACTGCAGGAATTTCTGTATATTTCCAGTTTTGAATATCGTTATATACGGCATTTTCCCCCATGATTAAGCGCTCGATGGTATAACCGCCATTATTAAGTAAGAAAATAATCGGTTTTAAACCATGACGAATAATCGTGGAAAGTTCTTGTACTGTTAATTGAAATGAACCGTCTCCAATAAACAGAATTTGTCGACGCTCAGGCGCAGCCAACAAACTTCCGAGTAAAGCAGGTAAGGTATAACCAATAGAACCCCAAAGTGGCTGAGAAATATATTTCGCAGTTGCGGGTAGCTTTAAACCCGATAGTGCAGAATTTGAAGTTCCAACTTCTCCGATAATCACATCATCATCTTTGAAGAAACCCGAGATAGCATTCCAAAGCAGTTCTTGACTCAGTTTTTGCTGCTCAGCAACTTCATTTTTTCTTTGTGCAGCCTGCTGAGTCACAACAGGTTGCGGTGCTTTACGTGGTGCCACTTTTTTATTTAATTCAACCAACAATTGACCAATTTCAATACCCGGCACATCCTGTCCAAAAATATTCAAACCATAAGGTTTAATTTCAATGTAATTTTTAGTGGCTATTTGATGCGTAAACACTGCTGAGCCTACATCAGTAAAGCGAACCCCAATCCCAATTAAACAGTCCGATTGTTCAATCACATTTTTTACATGTGGCTGACTCGCCCCACCCACATAAGTTCCGATATAACGCGGTGAGCCTTCATCCATGATATTTTTTGCTGTATTCATACCAGCAAATGGAATCGAGCACTTGTTAGATAAATCATGTAATAGAGAGGTCACCCCAAAGACAGCTGCTTCATTGTCAATCAACAATGCTGGGCTTTTTGCTTTTGCCAAAATGCTACACAACTGATCAACTACACTACTGAGTAAATCGGGTTCAACCGATGGATAACTGAGATCAAGTGGATGCTCATCTACTTCGATTTTTACATGGGTAATGTCCGATGCAAGCTGAATATGTACTGGACGACGCTCCAGAAAACACTGACGCAATACACGATCAATTTCAAAAGCTGCATTGGCAGGTGTTAAACGTGTTTGCGCCACAGTAAATTCTTTCATGCAATTCATAATATTGTCATAGTTACCATCGACCAAGGTATGGTGAACCAGAATGCCTTTTTGAACTACATGCAAAGGAGGAATACCTGAAATATGTACCATCGGTACATTTTCCGCATAGGCTCCTGCAATGCCATTAATTGCGCTTAAATCACCTACACCATAGGTGGTTGCCAATGCTGCAAAACCGTTAATTCGTGCATAACCATCTGCTGCATAGGCTGCATTTAACTCATTACAATTGCCAATAAATTCTAGCTGAGCATCTGCTTCAACTTGTTCTAAATAAGAAAGATTGAAATCACCAGGTACACCAAAAAGATGCTGTATACCCATTTGTTTTAAACGAAGATTTAAAAACTCACCAATTTCTATGAACATTGCTCGATATCCTTTGAGACCAATTTTTTATTCCATAGAAAAATAATATTTCATCTAGCCCGTAAATTTCGTGCATAATGAAACCGAATTTTAATAAAAATACAAGATTTGTGTATCACAAAGGGATTTTATGCATGGATAAGTTCGATTGGCAAATCATTCAAGCACTACAAAAAAATGGACGGCTCACCAATCAAGAAATTGGCGATTTAATTGGTTTATCTGCATCGCAATGTTCGAGAAGACGACAGCTACTAGAGCAAAAAGGCATTATTTTGGGCTATACCGCTCGCATACAGCAGCAAGCGTTAGGTATGGAAGTGACCGCCATGATTCATATTAACTTAAGAACACATGAAGCATCTTCCCAACAAGCCTTTCAAGAACTCATCGAAGCGGAAGACAATATTCAGGATGCTTTTTCGATCAGTGGTGATGCAGATTTTATTCTGAAGGTCGTGGCTGAAAACTTAGAGCAACTTTCCCATTTTGTGACAGAGCGCTTATTAACCTATTCTTTTATTGGGCACATTAAATCTTACATTGTTTTGAAAAAAATCAAGGAACAGAATCACTTTTTGCTGAAATCGAAAAGTTATAACCATCATCATGTACATTCGGCTTAACTATTTTTCTCTCTATTACAGATAAAAAATAAAAAAGCCTGGAATTTTCCAGGCTTTCTTTGAACAACATGACAATTAGTCAATCGCTGGCGTATAAGTACCTGCCTGAATCGGATCTTTAATACGATCCGCTTCTGCAAGCACAAGAGACAGCAAGTTCTGTACGTTTTCTAATGTAGCCACAGGGCTTAGCGTCGTCATTTTCAATGATTGCACTTGACCCACTTTAGTTACACCAATATTCGCTTCACCACGTGCAAACAGTTCATCAGCAACGTTTTGGTTCAATGTATCCAACAACTCTACAGGATAGTTTGCTGGCACTACACGGAACAATACAGAAGCAAATTGTGGTTCAACTAAAAGCTCAAGACCCTCGGTTGCTTTAATATAATCTGCAACATCACGTGTCAATTTAACACCGTGATCGATCATTGAACCATACAGCTCTTCACCTAAAGCTTCTACTGTCATCCACAATTTCAACGCATCAAAACGACGAGTTGTTTGTAAAGATTTCGATACTAGGTTCGGAACACCATGCTCTTCATCATAGGCTGAGTTTAGGTATTCAGCTTCATAATGCATGAAACGATAGTTCGCTTCATCTTTAAGCAAGAATGCACCACAAGAAATGGTTTGGAAATAATGCTTATGGAAATCAAGCGTAATCGAGTCAGATAACTCAATCCCATCTAACATCGAACGGTAATCGTTCGATAAAATCAGTGCCCCACCCCATGCCGCATCGATATGCATCCACGCGCCAAACTTGTTGGTGATTTCACGAATTTTCTTCAATGGGTCAATTGCACCTGCATCGGTTGTGCCCGCAGTTGCAACCACACATGCCACGATTTTGCCTTCTGACTGTAAATGCGCCATAGTTTTTTCTAGGGCATCAACATCCATTTGGGCATTTTCGTTTACAGGAACCGTCACAACAGACTGGAAGCCCATACCCATCATTGCCATGTTCTTTTGCACAGAGAAATGTGCATTTTCAGAACAGATGACTTTAACGTTTTTCATGGCTTCTGCAGGAATACCATCGCGCTGTACAGACCACGGCTTGCCGTTTTCGTCTTTCCAGTTTTTCGAGATGCAAGCATCACGCGCAAGTAGGACACCCATCAAGTTAGATTGTGTACCACCAGAAGTGAACACACCTGCTTGACCTGCACCATAACCGACTTTTTGACGAAGCCAATCAATCAATTGAACTTCCATCAAAGAACCCGCTGGGCTTTGATCCCATGAGTCCATAGATTGGTTGGTTGCATTAATCAAAACTTCTGCAATTTGGCTTGCAACCATGGTTGGGCAATGCAAATGTGCGAGAGAATGAGGGTGATGTACTTTTAAGCTTTTGTTCAAGAAAAGCTCAACCATACGATCTAATGACTTTTGTACACCCAAACCTTCTGGAGTTGGATTAAAAGCAATTGCATTACGTAATTCTTTAATGCTACCGCCTGTGTACATTTTGTCATTTTGCAACCATGCCGCTACCGCTTTGGTAGCTTGCTCCATTGCTGACTCATAGTCAGCAATGGATTGGGCATCATTGCAGAGTAACGCTTTACGGTGTTCTGCAAAATCAACCATTATTGAGCGCCTCGCACAGCAACAAGTGCTTCAGCAATTGCTTTCTTAAAGCGAGCAATCACTTCTACACATTCTTCTTGCGTAATGATTAATGGGCAAAGTAAACGAATCACGGTACCGTTACGACCACCTTTTTCTAACAAGAGTTTGTTATCAAAAGATGCCGCTTGAATTGCTGCTGCCAATTGACCGTCTGCTGGTAAAGAACCCATATGGTCAGCTGGTTTACGCTCATCTACAATTTCGACACCGAT
Organism: Acinetobacter sp. ANC 4173; assembly: GCF_004331255.1. Classification (GTDB taxonomy): domain Bacteria; phylum Pseudomonadota; class Gammaproteobacteria; order Pseudomonadales; family Moraxellaceae; genus Acinetobacter. The sequence goes on from NZ_SJOF01000002.1 coordinate 388,081, forward strand.
CATTAAGCCACGGCCACGAACGTTACCAATACATGGGAATTCTTGCGCCATTTTTTTCAATTCAGCTTGTAAGAAATCACCACGCTCTTGCGCATTTTGAGCTAAGTTCTGTTCAGTAATCGTTTTTAATACGACTAAGCCAGTACCCATTGCCAACTGGTTACCACGGAAAGTCCCCGTGTGACCTGCTGGTTGCCATGCATCAAACTTACGTTTAATACCTAGCACTGCAAGCGGTAAACCACCACCAACAGCTTTTGACATGACAACAACATCTGGCTCAATACCCGCATGTTCATAGGCAAACATTTTACCTGAACGTGCAAAGCCTGCTTGAACTTCATCAAGAATTAACACGATGTTGTGTTTTTCAGTCACTTCACGGATTTTCTTCAACCATTTGGTTGGCGCTGTCACAACACCGCCTTCACCTTGAATCGCTTCAAGAATAACTGCTGCTGGCTTAGTGACACCGCTTTCTACATCTTCAATGAAGTTTTCGAAGAAATACGTTAACGCATCAACACCCGCTTCACCACCTAAACCCAGTGGGCAACGGTATTCATGCGGATATGGCATAAACTGTACCCCTGGCATTAAACTATTCACAGCGTTTTTAGCAGACAAGTTACCTGTCATTGCTAAAGAACCGTGGGTCATACCATGATAACCACCAGAGAAGCTGATTACTGAGCTACGACCTGTATAAGTCTTCGCTAGTTTAATTGCTGCTTCAGTCGCATCTGCACCAGATGGACCACAGAACTGTAAACAGTACTCTTCTTTACCGCCTGGAAGATACGAAAGCAATGCTTCCGTGAAAGCATCTTTCAACGGTGTAGTTAAATCTAAAGTATGTAATGGAATGCCACTTGTCAGTGTATCTTGAATACTTTGAACGACCGCAGGATGATTATGGCCTAATGCCAATGTTCCTGCCCCAGCTAAACAATCAAGGTACTCTGTACCTTCAACATCGGTAACCCAGCAACCTAATGCTTTTGCTATCGCTAACGGTAATTTACGTGGATAGCTACGAACATTGGATTCCATCTGACTTTGGCGAGTCAAATAGTATTCGTTAGTAGAATTAGTGGCAGGGTTTACAGAAGAAACGCTCATATCGAATTACCATCTCTGATATGGGTTGAAAGAAATAAGTCTGGTGACTTGCGGTCCTTTGACTCGGTGCTTTATAGAATCTAGTTAGACAATATTTAAATAAATAACTAGGAGCGGCATGATACCGAATTTTTCAGGAAAATAAACAACTTTTAGCAAATATCCACCCTAATTTTTTTAAAAAAACTCTACACCTAACCAGCTCTTTCATTATCATCTTACATTGTGACAAGTGAAAGAAAATATGAGTTTTTTTACTTTTTATGAATTTTATTATTTTATTATTTTATTTATTGCTCTTTATAAAATTAAACCATTGATTTAATAATGTTTAATTTAAGTATTTCTAGCTTAATTTTAATGCAAAAAATTACAAACTCACCACAATTCCTGCAAAAGTTCACCATGAACTGCCTTTACCATTGACCTAATCAAATAAGTTTGAAAAATTCAAATAAAGGTTACTTCTTATGCGCCATTTTGTACTTTCTTCCCTCCTCTTAGGTGGCTTATTCAGCAGCACTGCTTTTGCGCAGCAAACAGAAGCTTTGAATTACAATTTAGTTAACGTGCAAGCCGAAGCATCACGTCAAGTTTCTAATGATGAAATGCATGCTGTACTTTATATTGAAAAGAGTAATAAACAGCCTGCCGAACTGGCAACTCAAATTACTCAACTCATGAATCAGGCCATTTCGACTTCACGTAAGTACCCAAATGTAAAAGTCGAAACTGGGTCTCAAACGACTTATCCAATTTATGACAATGATAGTCGTAAATTAAAAGAATGGCGTGGTCGTGCTGAAATTCAAATTGAAAGTACCGACTTTAAAGCTGCGAGTCAGTTAGTGAATGAGTTACAGCAAAACTTCCAGACCCAATCCATCAACTTTACCGTTTCAGATGCTCAACGTAAAAAAGTTGAAAATGAACTCATGGTTGAAGCCTCTAAAAACTTCCAACAACGCGCACAGTTATTGAGTCAGTCATGGAATAAATCAGGCTACAACTTAGTCAATTTAAACTTAAACACCAGTAACAACTACCCTCAACCCATCATGATGCGTAGCAGTATGGCAAAATTTGCCGATGCAGAGGCAGCACCGATGCCTGAAGTTGCAGCAGGTGAATCTAAAATTACTGTAAATGCAAACGGTACGGTTCAGTTTAAATAATTGTAGATTTAACTTAAAAACCATGTTTGATCAACAATATTTCAACCGACTCAACAGGTGGAAAATATGTAGGTCAGCCATGCACCTTCTACCTAGAAATGTCATTTGATTTTTAAAGTTAATCACGCCTGACTCCGGCATCATGCAACATTTAAAAAAGACTACAATTCTGTGGTCTTTTTTATTTTAACAATATGACAAAATTATGACTCTCTTTTGTACTTTATAAACACCATCCACTGTCATGACTCTTTCTGAACTTAATTTATCGCTTTTTTCGTGGATTAATGCATCTCCTGAAGCCAGTAATGCCAGCATTAATTTTGCCATTTTCATCGCCAATGACTTACTCTATTGCATGATTGCACTTTTTGCTTGGTTTTGGTTACGCGGTGACTATCAAATAAAAAAACAAATTCTTAAAGCTTTTATTTTTACCAGTATTGCCATTTTCATCAGTCAGTGTATTTCACACATCTACTATCATCCACGCCCTTTTGTGATGGATGTCGGACGAACTTTGATTTATCACTCACCCAATGGCTCTTTCCCTAGCGATCATATGCTCATTTTTAGCAGTATTGCTTTTTCTTATTTCTTTTCAACTTACCGTAAACTTGGCATTTTCTTAATTATGCTGGCTTGGCTGGTCGCATGGTCACGCATTTATGTAGGGGTTCATTTCCCTTTAGATATGCTCGGTGCCTTTGTACTGGCTTTTGCGCTGAATTTGTTTGGTTTAACACTCTGGAATCGCTATAAAGAAAAACTGATGGAATGGGTACTGACCCTTCATTTCTACTTGTTTAAGCACCTAATTCAAAAAGGTTTTATTAAATAAGTCCTTCTCAAAATAAAAAATCCCGCTCTAAAGCGGGATCTTTTTTAAATCATTTAGTAAATCGCCATATGATCACGATGAATCATCTCAAGCGAACGTGCTTCGCCCAGAACTTGATAAACCTTATCTGAAGACAAGCCTTTGACTAATTCAGCCGAACGTGAACTAAAATTAACACGCCCAACCGCCACGCGGTAACCAGAAGGATCAACACACTCCACAACATCACCACGGTCAAAATGACCTTCAACGGCTTTCACACCGACAGGTAGCAAACTACGGTGATCGTCTTTAATGGCTTTAACAGCGCCATCATCTAAAATCAAACGTCCTGCCGTTTGCAAATGTGCAGCCAACCATTGCTGATGTGCTGTAATACGATCATTATCGGTAATAAACAAAGTACCCAACATCTCACCTGCCATTAAACGGGCAAGTACTTGATCACTTTCACCGCTCGCAATCAGGGTTGGACAACCGGACTTGGCCGCCAGTCGTGCTGCACGAACTTTGGTGAGCATACCGCCACGACCAAATCTACCTCCGCCACCAGCCATATCAAATAGACTTTCATCTAAAGCCCGTACGGTATGGAACAGTTTCGCATTTGGATTTGAACGCGGATCGGAATCAAACATGCCCTGCTGATCTGTCAAAATAATCAACAAATCGGCATGGACTTGCCCTGCAACCATTGCAGCAAGCGTGTCATTATCACCAAAGCGAATTTCGTCAGTTGAAACTGTGTCATTCTCATTAATGACTGGAATCACGCGCCAATCAATTAGATTCTGCAAAGCATCACAAGAGTTTAAATAACGACGACGATCCGCAAGATCATCATGGGTTAAAAGTACTTGTGCTGTTTGAATGCTGTGCCGTTCGAGTACACTTGACCACGTATGGATTAAACCCATTTGACCAATGGCAGCACATGCCTGAAGACTGGGTAGATCGGTGGGTCGATTCTCTAGCTTCATTCGAACCATACCTTCAGCCACAGCACCTGAGGAGACAAGAATAATTTCATGTCCAGCTTGATGTAGATCTGCAATTTGTTTCGCCCAATGCGAAATTGCATCTAAATCTAAGCCTTGCCCATTTGCTGTGAGTAAAGATGATCCGATTTTAACAACGATACGTTTTAAAGCCTTGAGCTGACGTTGCCCATCTACCACTTCTATCATCTTGTCCTCAGTTACATGTTGTTCGCTTGGAAATTAACGAACGTAAAACACTTCCATATCGCTATCGTCGCCATCATCATCGTCTTCATCATCATCACCCAATAGACCAGCAAGACGCTGTTGACGACGCATTTCACGATAAGCTTCTTTAGCGGCAATGGTTTGTTCACGTGTTTCAGCTTCTAGCTGATCACGGAATGCTTTCACTTCTGCTGCGTACTCAGGATCTTCAAGCTCGCGTTCTCGTTGTTGCTCAATTTGATCCATTAGATAGTACACAACTGGTTTTGTCCCTTCAGACATCAAACCTGAAGTTTTAAATACAGGACCATCCCACTGCATTTCATCTAGGATATGCTGACACCATTCATCACGTGTATCTTCTGCGAGCTGATCGACTTTGTTTAAAACTAGTACGATCGGTAGCTTTGAAAGTGTCGGAGAGAATTTTTTCAACTCAGCCAAGATCGCTTTAGCATTATATGCAGGATCTGAACCATCGATGGGTTGTACATCTACAATGTGCAATAAGATACGGGTACGTGCCAAATGCTTAAGGAAACGAATACCCAGACCCGCACCTTCCGAAGCACCTTCAATTAGCCCTGGAATATCCGCCATGACAAATGAACGGTGGCTATCCGCATCGACTACACCTAGGTTTGGAACCATAGTTGTAAATGGATAATCTGCAACTTTAGGTTTTGCTGCTGATACTGCACGAATAAAGGTTGATTTACCTGCATTTGGCATACCCAATAGACCAACGTCTGCCAATACTTTAAGTTCTAGGCGAATTTCACGGAATTCACCTTTAAAACCATGGGTACATTTACGTGGTGTACGGTTGGTTGATGATTTAAAGTGCGTATTACCTAAACCACCATCACCGCCAGCTGCAACAAGCACACGCTGACCATTTTCAACCAAGTCACCAATAATGTCGCCAGAGTCTGTATCAACAATGGTTGTACCCACAGGAACCATTAATACAGTGTCTTCACCACCACGGCCTGCACAGTTTGCACCACGGCCATTTTTAGCACGTTCCGCACGGAAGCGGCGGGTATAACGGAAGTCTACAAGGGTACTGGTATTATCATCAGCTTGAATATAAACACTGCCACCACGACCACCATCACCACCGTCTGGACCACCAAAAGGTACGAATTTTTCACGGCGAAAACTGGCTACGCCATTGCCACCGTCGCCAGCCTCTACGGTAATGACTGCTTCATCAACAAAGCGCATACTGCCAATCCTCTAAAATCTTTAAAACCGCTTATTCTGCCACATTTTAAAGCATTTCTCGAATAGTATTATTCAACTAAATATGAATTTCCCTCATTATTTTTATAGTCCTGCTTATTTTTATATTTGTTTTACATTGATTTATTGAAAATAATCTTTAAATAACCGAACCATTCAATTTTAATTTAATCAATGTACTCAAAGCCGAACGTATTGAGTGTCATACACGACACTCAAGGATAAATTACTAAATGAGCCATGAATTTAGATATCTACTTTAGGTTTCTGTTCTAAAATTTCAGGCAAATTTCGTTCTATCCAATGAATGAGTTCGTTGACCTTTGCCGCGACCTGCGAACCTATAATCGTCAATTGATACTCCACTTTCGGTGGTACAATCGGGTATACGGTACGTAAAATAAAACCATCTTGTTCTAATGTTTTAAGGGTTTGCGACAGCATTTTTTCACTAATCCCCTCAATTTTTACTTTTAATTCACTGAAGCGATGCACACCTTCACTTAAACAATGCAACACCAACAGCGACCATTTACTGGAAAGATGCTCAAGTATTTCGCGGGAAGGACAAGCTGTCGACAAAACTTGACCCAATAACTTACTGGTTACATACGTACTCATAAACTCCCCTCAGTGCAGTAGCTGCTTACTTTTTTATCTGTACTTTCATTCGGTAAGCTATCAGATTAATCTTTAACCATCAAGGAAGTGATTCATTCTTTTCCAAGCCTAGAGTGGATAAGTCACATCTAGAATATCGATTCAAGTTATGAATATTGGGCTTTGTTCAAGGATGAATATGATGTACCGGCAAATGCATATTCAGCTCTAAATTGACTAAAGTTTTTCGTACGGCGTTGTACATAGTGGCATCAAAACTGGCAATACGATCCATTTTCATTGGGTCATTCAAGTTCAGTTGCGGTGAAAAACGGTGGACTACGTGTAAACCAACGCGTTCATCAAACTCGAAGTAAACAGGTCCATCAAATTGAATCTTCACAGGAATGCTGTAAGCACGTTTAAGTTCAAATGGCACATCCAACTGAACAGGAATATCCAGTTTCAAAGGGAACTTGGGCAACAATTGATTTTGATAAATTAAATCGGTCGTCGTTTCTACAGGCATTAACTGATCAATACGTATCATGGTTTGATAGTCAATATTCACGGTAATCGGTGTTTCTATTTCAAATTTTAAATCTGCAAGATATTTGCCTTTTAAAGGTAGGTTCAGTTGACGATCAATATCTATTTGCGTATTCAACTTGCCTTGGAGTAAATATCTAAATAGTTATCTACATGAATTTTGGTTGCTAAAGCATCTGGCAACATGATTTCCGAACGATGTGTCGAAATTTGCATAGAGGCAATCACGTTCAAATACAACCAGAACAAAATCGCTATCGCGACGACCAGCCCAATAAAACTAAAACACCAAAAACGAGAGGAAGAAAACACGGCTTACCCCCTATTCAGCTCGAACCAACTGCGGTTGTGCAAACTGTGCTGATGAGAGTTTTAAAGTATTCAAAGGAACTTTTAATTCTCCCTTCTGAATTTTCACAGGCAAGGTATTTTGTACGTCCACTGTGGCATTTAAAGCAGTCTTGATCGGGACATTCAATTGTCCTTGTACAGGGATTTCTGTCCTTAACGTGGCATTTAACGGAATATGTAAATTCTCTTTCAGTACCGTTCGTACGGGTGCATCAAATTTTAAGTGCACCTTTTGTTCTAATGGCACATTAATATGAATCGGCACATCTAGATTGATTGGAATCGAGCCTTTTAACGGTAAACTGATGTTTTGCCCCATAATCACTACATTTACACGCGTATCGATGGGTAAATTTTGCTGTACCTTTAAGGTTTCCTGCACAGGAATCGTGGTTTTAATGGGGACTTGGCTGTCAAAATAAACTCGTGGAGTCAACGTTTGTGTTAAAGGAATGTCTAACTGTTCTTGAATTGGAATTTCAGCACGAATTCGCCCTGAGACATTTACATCTAAAGCATCATGAATTTTAACTTTCGCTTGTAGTGGTTCTTGCAAATCAATATTCACAGCTTGATTATTCAGAGGAATATAAATATTAAAATGTTGAAACACCCAAATTGCGAGTAAGACACCGCTGAGAGTTGCTAACCCCAAAAATGCCAAAGCAGCAAGCACTCTTTTTATTTGCAATGACTTAATCCTTTAAGTTCGTTTTTTAATTGACTCAATTCATTTAAGCCATTCTAGGGACAATCACTTTACCCAGCTCAGACCGAGCAATCATCACATTTATGTTGATATGCCTGATCAGCGCCAGCATAGCCTATTAAATTTAATACTACTAATTTTGTCGGAATTGTTGCATTGACCTGATTTGAATATCTGTTGCTATTTAGGTCAACTAAAAGAACTATTTTTGGACATTTAAGAACTATAGAGACAAAAAAAGAGCTTCATTACTGAAGCTCTTTTTTCTTAACCGAACAAATTATGCATTTGTTTCAGCAGGAACTTTTGGATAGCTTACGCCGCCCATTTGTTCAGCAATACGTAATACTTGGCAGCTATAACCCACTTCGTTGTCATACCATACGTATGCAGTTAAGCGGTTGCCTGAAGTGATGGTTGCTTGCGCGTCAAATACACCTGCAGTACGCGAACCAATGAAGTCAGAAGATACAACTTCTGTCGAGTTGGTATAACCAATTTGACCTTGAAGGCTTGAACTGATTGAGATTTGACGAATGTATTCATTCACTTCATCACGATCCACTTCTTTATCTAAAGTTAAGTTCAAAATCGCAAGTGAAACGTTTGGTGTTGGAACACGTACAGAGTTACCTGTTAATTTACCTTGAAGTGCTGGAAGTGCTTTCGCAACTGCTTTCGCCGCACCAGTTTCAGTAATTACCATGTTCAAAGTAGCAGCACGACCACGACGATCCGCTTTATGGTAGTTGTCGATTAAGTTCTGGTCGTTTGTGAACGAGTGAACTGTTTCAACGTGACCATTTAACACTGTGTATTTGTCATGTAATACTTTCAATGTTGGCGTGATTGCGTTGGTTGTACAGCTTGCAGCTGAAATGATTTGATCTTCATCCAGAATGTCTGCTTGGTTCACACCAAACACCACGTTCTTCATGTCGCCTTTACCAGGTGCAGTTAAAATTACGCGTGCAGCGCCTGGGCATTTAAGGTGTTGCGCAAGACCTTCTGCATCACGCCATTTACCAGTGTTATCGATAACTAACGCATTGCTAATACCATAATCGGTATAATCAACTTCAGTTGGATTAGACGCATAAATAACTTTGATGAATTGACCGTTTGCAATAATTGCTTCGTTTTCTTCATCAACAGAAATCGTACCAGAGAATGGACCATGAATTGAGTCACGACGTAATAAAGACGCACGTTTCTCTAAATCACCATCAGATGACTTACGAACCACAATCGCTTTAAGGTTTAAACCACGACCAAGACCAGACTGACCAATCATTAAACGTGCAAGGATACGACCGATACGACCAAAACCGTAAAGTACAACGTCACGACCTTCAACTGAAGTCGCACGACCTTCTAAAGATTGAACTGCATTTGCTACAAATGCATCTACGTCACCGCCTTGTGCTTTGTATTCAACAGCAAGTTTACCTAGATCAATTTCAGCAGTACCGATATTCTGGATTTTCGCCAATGCTTGAAGAATTGGAAAAGTATTTACTACAGAAAGTTCTACATCCATCACACGGGTAAGACGGTGTGCTTTCAAAATCTGAATAACAGAACGGTTAACTAAAGAACGACCATAAACTGAAGTCACGATATTTTGCTCACGGTAAAGTTTACCGATTAAAGCAATCATTTGTTCCCCGATTTCTTCACGGTTTTTCCAGCGACCTTGGTGCTCGGCGTGTAGGGCGATAATAGTCTCTTTGCTCACAGATACGTCCTCTAATTAAATTGTATATCTAGGCATAAATTTCAAAACGCGACAATTGTAAAGGAATTGTCAGCAAGATTGAATCAAAAGCTGGTGCAGCCGCTGCTATTTTCCTACATATTCATTATAAATTTACAAAATAGTTGTAATTCTTCATGTGATTTTACTTGAGCCACCAAATTTTAAAAAAGCAACTACAACCTAAAGAGAGAAGAAACAGCACAAATGGATATTTTCCCTGTAAAAGCGCATCAACTTAAATCAGATTTTACAACGACTTCTCTTCTCTTATGATTGATCATTTATGCGTGCATTGGTTTTTGCAATATTACGTCCAAGATTGCGCTTTTGACGCTGCTGCTTGTACAAATGCAAACACCCTTCAATCACCAAGACCAATACCGCGCACCAAATTGGAATATAAGTCAGCCATTCTTCTGGGGCAACTTGCTCCCCCAAAGCAATTGATGCAGCAGCCAATAACACGGGTTCTAAGTAACTGAGTAGACCAAATAAAATAAAAGGTAAAAAACGGCTCGCCAGAATATAACTTCCCAAGCCAAGCGCACTTAAAAAACCCAAACCAATAATCGCCCAGATTAAATGTGGGTAGTGCAATACAACACTTAAAGCTTCCGCATCAGATAACAGATAAAAAGCGATGGGTAGAATTAAAAATAAATCCCACCAAAAACCACCTAAGTGATCTGATTTAAATAGTCGGCGTAAATAAAAATATAAAGGGTATGCCAAAGCAACATACAGTGTTTCCCACGCAACACTACCTATGCGCCAAATCTCATGTATGACACCTAATGCTGCCAAAATAACAGCCAGTAATTGCCAACGGGAAAGTTTTTCTTTATGTAATACACATCCGATCAGTACCATCACCAAAGGCAATAAAAAATATCCTAAAGATACCTCTAAACCACGCCCATTGATGGGTCCCCAAAGGAATAGCCATAACTGAGACGTACACAATAAAGAACTGATGAACAACCAAAGCAGATAGATTGGATTTTGAAAAACTTTTTTGAATAATTCAGCAATAAGCTTGAGTTCGCCTGACCACCACATAAACAGGGTTAAAAAAGGTAAGGTCGCCAACATACGCCAAGCAAAAGTCTGCTCGCTATCTAAGGGTTTTAAAAATTCAGTATAGCCGTAAAGCACGCCAAAAGTGACAGATGCCAATACCGACAGTGCTACGCCCTTATACATTTTTTCACCCAAACAATTTGCTGGACTTAGTATACCGATAAGTTAAATAAAATACGTCGTCATTAAAATAACTTTCACACAAACCACGGTTTTATGCGGGCTTGGATGATCTATCTTCAAAACCTATTTTAAGCCTTAAAATTATTTTGGTTTGATTTTACTGTGTGCTGTTCGGATTAAATCACTCAAATCATAACCCAGTGTTTTGGCATATTCTAAATATTCATTGATGACTTCAGGCTTCGCTTCTGGTGTACGCGAGAGTACCCACATGTATTTTCGGCGTGGCTCACCCACTAAAACAGTTTGATAGTCATCATCCAATTTTAAGATCCAATAATCCCCTCGTGCAACAGGGATCCAACGTGCCGCTTCTGGTAGGAAACTTACCTGTAGCTTAGAATTAAACGGCGGATTCTTAACAAAAGCCTCGCCTATCGCCTGCTGTAAGATGCCATCTTTTGAATAACACTGATTATCGACACTTACATTACCATTTTCATTTAAGGTATAGGTTGCTGAAACATCTCTTGCACATTTGTTTTGAAAATACATGGGCTTGCGTGCAACTTCATACCAAACACCCAAATAGCGGTCTAATTCAATCTTTTCCACCACTGGCATAGGCTTGGTGTGTGCATAAGCCATAGTCGCAGCACCTAACCCCACCAAGATTGCCCCACCAATAACAATTTTTATAATACGCCAGCTTGCTTTAGGAAGATTATTTTTACGCATAACTACATCCTTTAAAAAGATTGATTTAGTCAAAGCCCAAATTTAATTTCTTAAAAAATAACGGGCTTTGATCCAACACACTGTAGTGTTATGTAATAATTTTGCAGAACATGTGTGTGAACTCATCGTAGCAATTGGGCTTTAAGGCGTAAAATTTCATCTCGCAAACGCGCTGCCTGTTCAAACTGCAATTCTTTCGATGCTTTTAACATCTCTTTTTCCAGTTTTGCCATGTGTTTACTGAGCAATTTTGGATTCGACAAAATATGTTGTTCATCCGCAGACAAGGCTTGAGCCTGATCTGCGATCTTGGCATCAATCTGATCATCATTGAATACTTCACCAGTGTCAATTTCCCTGACAACCTGACGTACAGCACTACGCGGAGTAATACCATGCTCCAAATTAAACTCAATTTGTTTAGCACGACGACGGTCAGTTTCATCAATCGCCTTTTGCATAGAATCGGTGATACGATCGGCATACAAAATAGCCTTACCTTTTAAATTACGTGCGGCACGACCAATGGTTTGAATCAAGGCACGTTCTGAGCGCAAGAAACCCTCTTTATCAGCATCCAAAATTGCGACCAAAGACACTTCGGGCATGTCTAAGCCTTCACGCAGCAAGTTAATCCCCACCAAAACATCATGAATACCAGAACGCAATTCGTGAATAATTTTAACGCGCTCAACCGTATCAATATCTGAATGTAGATACGCGACTTTCACACCATATTCTTTTAAATATGAAGTCAAATCTTCTGCCATACGTTTAGTTAAAGTTGTCACCAAAACACGCTCATTCAATTCTTTACGAATATTAATTTCAGACAGTACATCATCCACTTGGGTCAGCACTGGACGGATTTCGATTTCAGGATCCACTAATCCTGTTGGTCGTACCACTTGTTCAACCACTTGTTCCGATTTTTCTAACTCATACTTTGCTGGGGTTGCACTCACATAGATAGTGCTCGGAACAATGCGCTCCCATTCTTCAAATTTCATTGGGCGGTTATCTAGCGCACTTGGCAAACGAAAGCCATAATTCACCAGATTCTCTTTACGCGAGCGGTCACCCTTATACATAGCGCCAATTTGCGGCACAGTCACATGTGATTCATCAATAATTAACAAGGCATCATCGGGGATATAATCAAACAAGGTGGGTGGTGCTTCCCCTGATGGTCGTCCAGATAAATGACGTGAATAGTTTTCAATACCATTGGTATAACCCAACTGTTGCATCATTTCCAAATCGTAACGGGTACGTTGTTCAATTCGCTGTGCTTCCAGCAATTTGTCGTGTTCACGGAAAAATACCAAGCGCTCTTTCAGTTCTTCTCGAATCGTACCAATCGCACGTTCAAGATTCTCTTTGGGCGTCACATAATGGCTTTTCGGATAAATCGTGACGCGTGGAACTTTTCTAATCATTTTCCCCGTTAATGGATCAAACCAACGGATCGAATCGACCTCATCATCAAATAACTCAATACGAATTGCATGTTGATCCGATTCGGCAGGGAAAATATCGATGATTTCGCCACGGATACGATAAGTCGCACGTAAAAATTCCAATTCGTTACGGCTGTATTGCATTTCGACCAGACGACGAATAATCTCATCTCGGTTGATTCGGTCGCCCTGCACAATATGCAACAACATACTCATATAGGCATTGGGATCACCCAAACCATAGATGGCAGAAACCGAAGCTACAATAATGGCATCCCGACGTTCCAGCAAAGCCCGCGTTGCGGACAAACGCATCTGATCAATATGATCATTAATTGCAGCATCTTTCTCAATAAAAGTATCTGAAGATGGTACATAAGCTTCAGGCTGGTAGTAATCGTAATAACTCACGAAATACTCAACCGCATTATTTGGGAAAAATGCTTTAAATTCACCATAAAGCTGCGCAGCTAAGGTCTTGTTATGTGCCATGATAATGGTCGGACGTTGCGTCTGAGCAATCACATTTGCCATGGTGTAAGTTTTACCAGATCCTGTCACCCCAAGTAACAATTGATTGCGATAACCTTGTTCAACACCATGTACCAGTTTTTCAATTGCCTGTGGCTGATCCCCAGCAGGTTGAAACTGAGTCACCAAATCAAAAGGTTGTTGGCTATCTTGCACAGGTTTTTGACGCTCTTGCATGGTTTCCATCTTCAGCACACTTATGACTTAACATAGTATGGGGGCAGTTGAGCAACATGCAACAAGCATTCTTGGACTTTCGCATGAAGCAGACTGAATATTTAACGTCTCGTTTACATGAACCCTATAAATAATCTATTTAAAAAAGCATAGCCTGCTACTTGACCCATGCCCTATTCAGTTGCAACATGAATCAATAATGATGATTAGATAAAATACCTATGCGCTACCATTACCACGATGAAACCATTGTTAAAAGTTTACCTGAAGATACCATTTTTGTTTTTGGCAGTAATATGGCGGGTACGCATGCGGGTGGTGCTGCCAAAATCGCTTTGTTACATTTTGGTGCCATGAAAGGTGCAGGACGTGGCTGGGCAGGTCAAAGCTATGCCATTCCCACCATGAATGAGCATTTACAACAAATGCCACTTTCACAGATTCAACATTATATTGATGATTTTAAAATTTATACCCAGCATCATCCTAAAACCAAATACTTCATTACTTCGGTAGGTTGCGGCGTTGCAGGTTACAAAGTTGAAGAAATTGCACCGATGTTTAAAGGCATTTCTCATAATGTCATTTTTCCTGTCTCATTCCGCCCTTTTGTAGAACAAACCTTACCTAAATTACGTCAAGCATTCTTAAAAGCAGTCTTGCAAGACCACGTCATTTTCCCAAGCGAACCCCTTGATCAAGTGATTGAACAACTCCCTTTGGCAGACAATGAAAAAAGTCTGGCACAAATTATTTTGAATACCCCAATGTATCCAACCGATAGCAATGGACGAGATCGCATTTTCGAAATTGAAGATATTTTACACAACCTAGATGAAAAAGAATTTCGTATCGACTCACCTTTAGAAAGCCGTATGATCATTGGCGGTGTAATACTTGCACTACTCGAGCTTTACAACATCAATGAACAAGATTTCCTCGATGTTTGGAATCATCAACGCGAAATAGCCGCCCCCAAACCAGAAAATAAAGCCCGAAGATCAGCTCACTAATTCAGCACCATCAACATGGGGATGTGCTGAAAATAAAGTTCAGACACCCCCTTTTTATGGCAAGTTTAATGCCAAAATCATCACAAAATAAGATTTAATACTTTTATTAATCACATGATTTAAAAATGAAAAAATTATCCCTATACTAAGCTCAACTTAAATAATAAATATGAGCGATTCATGGAATTACTCGATTCCTCAATTTTTGAATTATCTCCCATCGCCATGTGGCTAGAAGACTTTAGTGAGGTCAAAAAACAATTTGATCTTTGGCGAGCGCAAGGCATCCAAGATCTCCAACAATTTTTACTCGAAGATGAGTCACGCGTATTAGACTGCGCGCATAAAATTAAAATTCTGAAAGTCAATGCAAAAACTTTGACGCTATTTCAAGCCCACGACTTAACGCACTTACAACAAAATCTGGATCTGATATTTAAGCAAGATATGGCTAAAACCCATATTCAAGAACTCCTGTGTTTATGGGAAGGACAGACCGAATTTATCAGTAGTACGGTCAATTACACCATTTCAGGACAACGCTTAGATATTCAGTTGCGAGGTACTGTTATTCCAGGGCATGAACATGATTTATCCCTGCTATTAATCACGACTGAAGATATCACGCCATACAAAACCGCCTGTCGATTAGAAGAAAAAAATCGATTACTGGCAGAATCAAGATTTAAATATTCACCAACCTCTTTGTGGATAGAGGATTTTAGCCGGATCAAATATCGGCTTGATCAACTTAGAAGCATGGGAATTCAAGACTTTCAAACCTTCTTAGATGTGCATCATGATTTTATTCTGCAATGTATTCAAGACATTATTATTGTTGATGTGAATCAAGCAACACTTGATTTATTTGGCGCGGCTGACAAAGATACTTTGTTCAAAAATACTCATAAAATTTTTGCGAAAGAAATGGTACAAACCTTTCGTGAGCAATTAATTGAATTATGGAATGGCAACATTCACCATCAACGTGAAGCTGTAAATTATGCCCTTGATGGCAGTATCCGACATGTGTTATTGCAATTTACCGTTTTTCCAGACTACAAAGATGATTGGAGCATGGTGCAAGTTGCCCTGACCGATATTACAGCACGAAAAAAAGCCGAAAATTATTTGGAATACTTGGGCAAGCATGATGTCTTGACCAAACTTTACAATCGCTCATTTTACACCGAAGAAATGAACCGTTTAGAACGTAGCCCCTTACGCCCCGTCTCCTGTATTTTTCTGGATATGAATGGCTTAAAAGAAGTTAATGACAGCTTAGGACATGATGTTGGTGATGGACTACTTCGGCGCATGGGCGGAATATTAAATCAACTCATTCAAAACACCTTATATTCCGCGTCCCGAATAGGTGGCGATGAATTAGTGGTGCTTTTACCAGGAGCAGATGAAGCAGCATTACAAAACTGCCTGCAGAGTTTGCAAGAGCTGCTGCATGTCGATAATCAATTTTATGCCAGTCAGCCGATTAGCCTCTCAATTGGCTATGCGACGGTCAAACAGCATGAACGTATTGAAGACATGCTGAAACGCGCTGATCAAATGATGTATCTGAATAAAAAACAGCATTATGAGCACAATGAACGCCGCGCACGTTAATTTTCCCCATAAAAAAAGAAGTGCATACGCACTTCTTTTTTAACGCTTACCCATCGAACGTCGTGTACCACGGGGTGGCATCCAAGTTCGATCTGCATATTGCTCAGGTTTTGGGCGCACCTGATTATGAACAGCTTGGTCTGATGATTGCTCATCAGTCGCTGGCATTGGGAATGGGAGTTTCACCAATGGCTTATTCGTAGGCTGTTGCTTACTCATGACCATGACTCAAATAAAATTGAGAGTATTTTAAAGTTTTTTACGCTCAGTTGCGAGTGACTTCCTACTACTTCATTATTTTTGTCTGCTTTAAAAGCAAAAAAGATTTATTTTACGCTTTTTTATGAATTTGAGCTTATTTAAAACGACGAAGTCACTCTTTTTAGGCTAAGATATTATGCTTTTTATTTTTTACCCTCCATAAGAAGGAATAACGCCGTGGACGTACGTCTATCTGATCGTGTAAATGCCATCAAACCGTCCCCTACATTAGCTGTGACCAACAAAGCTGCTGAACTTAAAGCTGCTGGTAAAAATGTCATTGGCTTGGGAGCTGGTGAACCAGATTTTGACACCCCGCAACACATCAAAGATGCTGCTATTACAGCAATTAACAACGGTTTTACTAAATATACCGCTGTCGATGGTACGCCAGGCCTTAAAAAAGCAATTATTGCAAAACTTAAACGCGACAATAACCTTGACTACCAAGCAAACCAAATTTTGGTTTCTTGTGGTGGTAAACAATCTTTCTTTAACTTAGCTTTAGCTTTGTTAAACAAAGGTGATGAAGTGATTATTCCTGCGCCTTTCTGGGTCAGCTATCCAGATATGGTAATCATCGCTGAAGGTACACCTGTCATTGTGAAATGTGGTGAAGAACAGCGTTTCAAAATTACACCAGAACAATTAGAAGCGGCAATCACTGAAAAAACGCGTTTAGTGGTACTGAATAGCCCATCTAACCCAACAGGTATGATTTATACCAAAGCTGAACTTGAAGCTTTAGCTGATGTATTACGCCGTCACCCACAAGTATTTGTTGCATCTGATGACATGTACGAACCAATCCGTTGGGATGATGAGTTCTACAACATCGCTACTGTTGCCCCAGACTTATACGACCGTACAATCGTACTCAATGGCGTGTCTAAAGCTTATGCAATGACTGGCTGGCGTATTGGCTATGCAGCGGGTCCTGCAAAAATCATTGGCGCAATGAAAAAAATCCAATCTCAATCTACTTCTAACCCAACTTCAATTTCGCAAGTTGCGGCTGAAGCTGCATTGAATGGTCCTCAAGACGTACTTGAACCAATGATTGAAGCTTTCAAACGTCGTCATGACTTAGTTGTAAACGGCTTAAATGAAATCAATGGCATTTCATGCTTACCTGCTGATGGCGCATTCTATGCTTATGCCAACATCCGTCCGTTAATTCGTGCAAAAGGTTTAAAATCTTGCACAGAATTCTCTGAATGGTTATTGGAAGAAACTGGCGTAGCCGTAGTTCCTGGCGATGCATTCGGTCTTGGTGGTTTCATGCGTATCTCTTACGCAACTGCTGATGAAGTACTTGTAGATGCGCTTGCACGTATCAAAAAAGCTGCAGATTCAATCGAAGGCGTAGACGCTGCAATTGCATCGATTGAAGCTGAAAAAGCTGCAAAATAATTTAGCTAGTTATTTTTCAAAAAAAGAGCTCAAATCTATTTGAGCTCTTTTTTATTTCTACATCTTGTCACTATCGACCTATCTCTTTAGGGCTTAAACATCGCCACAACCTCTGCTTCTGTCATTTTTTTAGTCGATTGACTGAGTGAATAAAAATCGGGTTTATTATCAATATAAATTTCCCTGTCTAAGCTTAGCTCTTTTGGCAATTCATCCAGTGCAAACACGTTAATATTACAATAACGATGATCGTGCATACGCCAAAATAAAGTGGTCCCACATTGCTTGCAGAAACCACGCTCACCCCATTCCGATGATTTAAAAATTCCCAATTGATCCTGTTTTTGAAAAACCAAACTGCTTGGCTCAACATCAATACTCATGAGCAAACCACTACTTTGTCGACGACAAAGCGAACAATGACACACATGAACTTGATAATTTGCTAAATTTACTTCAAATTGTGTTGTCCCACATAAGCACTGCGCATGCCTTTTTTTCATTTTTAAATCTTCCTTCGTATTGTTTTAATTTTGATCAATTGGTATTAAACAATAACGCTCATCATTTCACTGTTTATATAGTATAAATAAATGTAAACCCTATTTATTTTTATGAATCAAACATTTCGCAACACATTAAGCATAGCAACCTTTAACTCGATCTTCTAAGATACGCTCACACACAGCTAAATGCCTATGAGTTCATCATGCGCTATAAGATTATCGATGTATACCGACAACAGAATGTTAAACGTTACATTGCTAAATGCTTAAAAGCCCGCTCTCCCCAGTTTATCGTTATCGAAAGTGCTTTAACCCTTTGCCGTGATTTAGATATTATTGATGTTGACTTCAACTCTGATCAAGCCACATGGGCAACTGGTGAACGTATTTCTCTGCATATTTTAACCGGTGCAGACAGCCTCGATAAAATTTATGAATTAGACGCTTAAAGAAGTTTTCCAATCTTTTCTTGACTTCATTTTCCTTAAGGGATTATGTTTACTATTAAGTTCCTTTTTAGAACTCAATAGAATAAAGAAGGATTTCAAATGAATATTAAAGAAATGACAGGGTTGCAGTTACTTGAAGCCATGTGTGCAGGGAAAATTCCTGTACCAAGTATAAGTGAAACGATTCCGATGGCACCCTATAAAGTCACGCTAGGCACTATTCACTTTAAAGCCAAAGCTGATCATCGTCATTTAAACCCTTTAGGTGGTGTGCATGGCGGCTTTGCAGCTACTGTACTTGACTCAGTTACAGGCTGTGCTATTCACTCCATGCTAGAAGCGGGTGTTGGCTATGGAACCATTGATTTGAATATTAAAATGTGCCGCCCTATCCCTCAGAATAAAGACCTGATTGCGATTGGCACAGTCATCAATATGAGCAAAAATTTAGGTATGTCTGAAGGAAAAATCATAGATGAAGAAGGAAAACTCTATGCACATGCTACCGCAACTTGCATGATTATTCGTGCGTAAATGCTATTGCACAACACAGGGAGATGTTGTGCAAAACATCCAATTAAGCATGATGATAAGTCTTTTGCACAGGTTTTAATTTGTAGTTTGGTGCAGATAAGGCTTTGTAATAGCAATAATATTTCAGAGCACGTTCTAGCTGAACAGTACAAGAAGCATGCTGCGATTTCGACCAAGCTTGAGCTTGTAATGGCTTAGACCAGAGTTTGCCTTCTAAAGCATAAATATAAACACGTTCTTGCGCTTCGATCTGCTCAGAAAAATATGTTGCAATCCAACTTTCACGTGCAGATTCAACCAGCCATTTTTCTGAAAACCACAGTTGCAATAAATCACCCAAATACAATTGTACTGTAGCAAATGGTCGTACAGATACAAAAGCTCCTTCCACAGCCGTATAATACAATTCTGGCTGCTGAATCAAAGATAGATAATTTTCTTGGTAATATGAGAATTGAGAAAAAAATTCAGGGATGCTGAGCGTATTCATTCGCTTACTCCGATTTAGCCATTTTAGTGCTGGCAAGTTGGTTTAAATCCACACTGTTGAGGTTTTTGCCTCAACAACTTTCTTTAATTAATCTAGCAATGCTTTTTTTAAAGCACAAGCCAAAAGTTAATTTTTTCTTAAAATTCTTTTTGTTTGCTCAAATATAAAACATACAACTATAAAATCCATATTTTTACACCACTAATGCTTGACCTGTTTTAAAATCTGCTTATAATCGCACTCAGATTCTCCAATAGCTCAGTCGGTAGAGCGACGGACTGTTAATCCGCAGGTCCCTGGTTCGAGCCCAGGTTGGAGAGCCAAATACAAAAAAGCCCGCAGCATTAAAGCGGGCTTTTTTATGTCTAAATAATAAAAAACAAAACACCTCATATCTTTATAAAAAAGCACAACACATGAATGCCAAAAATCTGCATACCATACTCAGGTTCAAAATTGTTATTGTTGTATTTATCAGCTTTCTTATTCTATTCAGCCTTGTGTTAATCAGTTGCCATCCACAAGGTAAGGTCGGACAACTGAGTAGCACCCCACCAGTGTTGTATGATGCTGTTAGCAATCAACCTATTCCCGCTACACAATAATGGCTGATCCCTAAATACGATTGAAACCCATTTAAAACTAACTGTATTAAACAAAAGTTTAGGGGACCACGCTTGGCTCAGCCCCGCATCCATATTTAATAAGCAAAGCAGCCAACTACATTTTTATTTAGATTTTGGTGGTCAACAGAGCTCATGAGCAGATGCTGAATTCTATGTCCTACCAATCTGCACCAATGGAGCATAACCCAAGCCTTCAATTCTTATCACCGCCCCCAATTTTCAATATCAACACAGCAAACAACACAGACTATCAAGCCATTCAAACCAATCGAGCCTAGTACTTTTATGGACATAGCAATGCGTATGTACTTCCAATTATGCTTTCGCAAGAATTACAATTTTTAGTCAATGCTCAAATTCCAACTGGTTATCAAAATACTTAGCTCAGATTAAGCATCAATGAAAACCCAATTACCCCCAAACCTTCGAGTTTTTTCTTGGGACGTAACAAGCTAACCTATTTTCCATTTTTATTACTTTTGATTCCCTTACTCGCGACTTACCCCTATCGTATCAACAAAGGATTTCAAAGCTATCGGAATCTTTCGATTAGGTTACTGGTCTGTATTTTGTTTGCCATTCATAGTGTTATTTGGGATCTGCGCTACATGGCTATAGAATGCTTTTTCTTAGTTTATCTGGTGTGCTTTATGCTTTCTCTAGACCTTTATACAGACTTTTTATGGAATTGGAGCCTTGATTATTGCGGGCTATGCACAACAGTTTTATGCCGGATTTAATTCTGCTTTTTTCATGCAAACTGGTCTTATTTTTTTGATTGGTATTGGAGTTTTTTTCTGGACATCAGATTAATTACAATCCAGTAAAATCATGGTGCTTCATATTATTGAAACACCATGACCTAATGTTAGGCTGCAACTATGGCTGGAATACCACTATGGAAACGGAAAGTTTCATCTGGCGATAGAATCAGATTTGCTTCAACTTCACGGATATGTTCGATACGTTGCTGAATATCTTCTTCAGGATTTTTCAATTTCCCTGTTCGCGCCACATCCAAAGCTAAAGCTAAATAATCTTCAAAATGTCGTGATTCTGATTTAAGCAAGTAACGGTAATAACGCCCTAACTCATCATCCACAAGCGGAGCCAGTGCATAGAAACGCTCACATGAACGTGCCTCAACGAAAGCCCCAATAATCAAAATATCAATTAAAGCTTCCGGCTCATAAGTGCGTACTTCCTTACGTAATCCACCTGCATAGCGCCCTGCACTTAAGTTCGACCACGCTTGCCCGCGCTTCTTCATAAACTCAAGCACTTGCTCATAATGCAGCATTTCTTCACGTACCAATTGAGCCAGCTTCACTTGTAGATCCGTAAAGAAGCTGTAACGAAACATCAGGTTCATTGCAGTACCTGCTGCTTTTTTTTCGCAATTGGCGTGATCTTGCATCAGAATTTCAAGATGATCCAATGCTTCATCCAACCAAGCCTGTGGCGTAGTACAACCTAAGAAGCCAATGACTGGCTTCATTAGTTCATCGTAATTTATATTCGACATATTTGAATCTTAAAATAGATAATTAACGTGCAGCTTTAATCACTGCTTTCATTTCTTGAACAGCTTGCGCCAAGCCAACAAATACAGCATCCGCAATTAAAGAATGACCAATATTCAATTCATGAATCTCAGGAATTTGTGCAATCGGGGTAACATTTTCTAGATTTAAGCCATGACCAGCATTCACCACTAAACCCTTTTCAGCGGCATAGCGCGAAGCTTGTACAATACGCTCCAACTCATGTTGTTGTGCTTCAGGCGTTGTAGCATCTGCATAAGCCCCTGTATGAATTTCAATGGTTGGTGCACCACAAGCTACAGCAGCGTCAATTTGAGCAAAATCAGCATCAATAAAAAGCGAAACATCACATCCTATAGCAATAAGTTCCTGTGTCGCCGCTTTTACCTCCTCAAAATGACCAATCACATCCAACCCGCCTTCCGTGGTCACTTCTTGGCGCTTTTCTGGTACAAAACACACATGCTGTGGCTGAATCTCTTTAGCAAAGGCAACCATTTCAGGTGTAACGGCAAGCTCTAGATTCATACGAGTTTTTAATGCTGGACGCATACGACGTACATCATCGTCTTGAATGTGACGACGGTCTTCACGCAAATGTAGTGTAATTCCTTCAGCACCCGCTTGCTCGCAAATTAAAGCAGCATTAACTGGGTCTGGATAGGTTGTTCCACGTGCTTGTCGCAAAGTTGCAACATGGTCAATATTAACACCAAGCAAAGCAGCCATCATTTTTTCCTAATCATGTTTTAGATTGAGTGTTTTGAATCCAGAGCTGGCGACTTTTCAACGGTCGATCCCCCAACAAGGATGTAATCATTTGCCTATATAACTTCGACAACAATTGTAACTGTTCTAGGTTAAATTCCCTACCACTTTCATAATCCTGCATACTCAAAATCTGTTCACCCAATAGCGTAGATGGTGAGGCCCGAGTTGTTGGAATAAAGCCATCATTTAACTGAAAAGCATAATTTTGATGTGCTTGAATCGCATCTTGATTTGCATCAATTGTAAAATCAAGTGGATAACCTAATTCTTCCAACAATGCATGTTCAAATTGGCGTAGGATTTGTCTTAAAAATAGTGCTGGATTAGCGTGTTTACTGAGTGTTTGTAGATGCTGAATGGTTGCGGAATATTGCCGAAAAGTTTCAGGCATTTCCACTTCAAGCGGACATAAGCGCAATAAAATTTCATTTAGATAAAAACCTGAAAAAAAGGCATCGCCAAAAAAGAAAATGGGATGATGCATAATTTCAAGTTTACTGAAATTTTTGAGTTCAGACTTTCCCGATGCTTGTAAACGTAATGGTTGATATTGTGGTGGCGGGGTTTGTCTTAAAATACCATCAACTCGCCCATATTCTTGGGTGAATAAATGTACAATATGACTACGTTCACGGTATTTTCTATGGTGAATTAAATAACCATGCAGTACTTCATTACGCATGAGGAGTTAACTAATCTTTCTTATCTTTATCATTTTGTTCGCTGTCCTCATCATCCCCATCTGGAATAACAGCACCAACCACTGCTGCGGTTCCTTTCACCACACCTTTCGTGGTTTTATAAGCAATCTTTACAGGGACAGTAACGATCTTGTAGATACAACCTTGCAAAAAAAACACGCAAGCCATAACTGCAAATACTTTGACCATAACACCATCCCTATAAGATTTGTTTTATGCAGACTTAGATATCACTATAACCCAAGCTTTTCAGTGCTCGCTCATCGTCTGACCAACCACCTTTCACTTTCACCCAAAGCGTTAACATAATTTTTTGTTCAAACATTTTTTCCATATCAATACGGGCATCCATACCGATTTTCTTAAGCTTAGCGCCTTTTTCACCAATCACAATGGCTTTTTGACCTGGTCGGTCTACAAAAATCGTTGCGTCAATATAGGTACATGCTGGTTTTGGACGACCAGTTTTTTCATTCACTGTTGCTTCTTCAGTCTTAAATGACTCAATTTGCACAGTTAAATCGTACGGAAGCTCTTCACCAAGCTGACGCATAATCTTTTCACGGATAATTTCTGATGCTAAGAAACGCTCAGAACGATCAGTCAATTGATCCAATGAATACATTGGTGGTTGGAAAGGTAAATACTTTTCAATGGTGTCACGTAGATGTTCCAAGTTCGCACCGCGAAGTGCAGAAACAGGAACAATTTCCGCAAAATTCATCAATTTTGCGCGTTCTTGAATCAATGGTAAGGCATGGTTTTTATTTTCAAGTGTATCAATTTTATTGATCACCAAAATCACAGGCATCTCTGCATTTTTAAGCTTTTCCAAAACGAGCTCATCGTTTTGCGTCCACTTGTCTGCATCCAGAACAAACATGACCAAATTTACATCACGCAATGCAGAAGACGCAGCGCGGTTCATCATTTTATTGATGGCACGCACTTCTTTTTTATGCATCCCTGGCGTATCGACAAACACCGCCTGAGATTTGTCACGCGAATCAATACCCACAATTTTATGACGCGTGGTTTGCGGCTTGCGTGAAGTAATCGAAAGTTTTTGTCCCAGCAAGTGATTCATCAATGTCGATTTACCCACATTTGGGCGACCAAC
Source organism: Acinetobacter sp. ANC 4173 (assembly GCF_004331255.1). GTDB lineage: Bacteria > Pseudomonadota > Gammaproteobacteria > Pseudomonadales > Moraxellaceae > Acinetobacter. Next base: position 412,803 of record NZ_SJOF01000002.1, read on the forward strand.
AATTGCAACAAAGCCACTTCTGAAATCAGAAGGAATCGTGGTGCCTTGTTCGCTAAAAAACTGGCTAATTAAGTCATTAGTGTCGCTTGGCGACTCGTGATCAGCATCGTTGTGATCGGAAGAATTTGACATGGCAGATTACTGCTCCAAAAGTTTTAAAATATCCGCCGCTGCAGCTTGCTCTGCAAAACGACGACTTGAACCTTCACCCTTAAATAGAGGCAAACCCTCAACCGTACAATTCACCTTGAAATGTTGGTTAGGCGCATCCCCTTGTATATCGACCACTTCATAAATAGGAAGCGGCTTCTTACGCGCTTGCAAATACTCTTGCAATCTTGATTTAGGATCTTTTAGTTGATCTGTCGGTTCGATATAGTCTAAGTAAGGTTCGTACCATTTTAGCACGATACGCTCTAACACTGTTAAGTCAGTACAATCCACATAAATTGCCCCAATAATAGCTTCAACGGTATCTGCCAAAATCGATTCACGATGATGCCCGCCTGACTTCAACTCACCTGTACTTAAAATTAAGTTGGTACTTAGTTTTAAGTCGTTTGCGATTTTGCCTAACGCCTCCTGTCGAACTAAGGTCGCTCGCATACGCGTCAAACGACCTTCATTTTCATGTGGATAGGCATGGTACAAATAATTGGCGATGATCATTCCTAACAACGCATCACCTAGAAACTCTAAGCGTTCGTAATTATATTTATGGCTTACCGAACGGTGCGTCAAAGCAAGCTGAAGTAGCTCCGCTTGCTTAAACTGATAACCTATACGACTGACCAAGCGAATATCACTTAGTTTGGGCTGACCTTTGATCAAAACTTTTCTCAAACTTTAACACTAAATCAATATTCAGTAAGAAATGCTTTCTTACCTCATAACTCTTTTTCACTTGCAAACCATCAACATTTGTCACTTGAGCAATGTCTTCGAATTTAATATCGCGAACATTATTCATATCTAAACGCTGCCCCATTTGACCTGAGAATTTCGATGGACTGATATCGGCAGGACTACTTTGCAGTAACTCTGTAATCTGGCTATCAATCACACGATCATCCCAATAGGGTCCCCAAACTGCAATTGCAACTTTTGCCAAAAAAGCAAAGCCAATAACTGCAATTAAAATACCAATATATGATGCACCCTTTTGATTTCGACGCATTTTTTATTTTCCATCTTGGTCAATTAATCAATTTTACCGTTACGACTGAATGACGGCAGTTTAAAACCAGGCTCTTTATGCATCCAAACATAAAATGCGCGCCCAGTTAAGTTCTCTTCAGGCACAAATCCCCAGAAACGACTGTCAGCACTTTGATCACGATTATCCCCCATCGCAAAGTAGTGCCCTTTAGGAACTTTGACTTCCCAATATAAACCATTTTCAGTTGAGTATTTACCATTTTCAATATAATTAATAAATGGCGCTTGACGAGCAACATTCACACCTTCCAACTCACGCATAGTAAAGGTGTGTTCCCCCAAAGTTTCCTTATGATAAATTGAGGTCGGTGTATCCAAGGCATCTTTCTCACGACTGAACTCAACTGGAACTTTCGCAACTTTTTTCCCATTAATCGTGAGTTGACCATGATCATAAATAATATGGTCACCTGGTAAACCTACAACACGCTTGATATAGCTAATAGTCGGTTGTGGTGGATAACGGAAAACAATAACATCGCCACGTTCTGGCTCACCCACATCGAGAATTTTCTTATTCACAATTGGCAAGCGTACACCGTAGTCAAACTTATTCACCAGAATAAAGTCACCAGTTTCTAAAGTCGGCACCATAGAATCTGACGGAATATTAAATGGTTCATATAAGAATGAGCGTAAAACCAAAACCACTGCCAGTACAGGCCAGAAATCGTAAGCCCATGTAATAATGAAGTTTTCATTACCCCTACCCTTAGTTTGTCTTTGCTTAAATACAAACTTGTCCAGCAACCACACCAAGAAAAAAATCAGTGTGGCAGGCACGAGTATTAAATTAAAATCAAAATCCATGAGCTAAACGACCTCTAATTCTTATCTTTCTACTTTCAACACAGCCAAGAACGCTTCTTGCGGGATTTCTACACTACCCACTTGTTTCATACGTTTCTTACCTTCCTTCTGTTTAGAAAGAAGTTTTTTCTTACGTGAAACATCACCACCATAACATTTCGCCAATACGTTTTTACGCATCGCTTTTACAGTAGAACGAGCAATAATTTGTGCACCGATAGCCGCTTGAATTGCTACATCGTACATTTGGCGAGGAATCAAATCTTTCATTTTCTCAACCAATGCAATACCACGATGACGTGCGTCATTACGGTGACAAATCATAGCTAAGGCATCAACCTTGTCACTATTAATTAATACATCCACCTTAACTAAAGCTGAACTTTCGAAACGCACAAAGTTATAGTCTAACGATGCAAAACCACGAGAGCATGATTTTAATTTATCAAAGAAATCCATAACGACTTCAGCCATCGGGATTTCAAAGGTAATAGAAACTTGATTACCTAAGAATTTCATATCTTTTTGAACACCACGGCGTTCAATACATAGGGTCATGACATTCCCTAAGTACTCTTGCGGAACAAGAATATGACATTCTGCAATCGGTTCACGCAAATCTTCTACAGTAGATCCATCTGGCATTTTTGATGGACTATCGATATAAATCGTTTCGCCCTTCTTGGTTAATGCTTCATAAATTACAGTAGGCGCAGAACTGATGAGATCAAGGTCATACTCACGCTCTAAACGCTCTTGTACGATCTCCATGTGTAGCATTCCTAAGAAGCCACAACGGAAACCAAAACCTAATGCATCTGAGCTTTCTGGTTCAAAGAATAAAGCCGAGTCGTTGATCTGCAATTTTTGTAGCGCTTCACGAAATGGTTCAAAATCACTCGCATCAATCGGGAAAAGACCCGCATAAACCTGCGGTTTAACCTTTTTAAAACCCGGTAAAATAGCAACATCAGGTGTAGCAGCAAGGGTAATAGTGTCACCCACTGGTGCACCAAAAATATCTTTAATCCCTGCAATCACAAAACCTACTTCACCTGCCTCAAGCATGTCGGTATCGGTATGTTTAGGATTAAACACACCCACCGAAGTGACTGGATGCGTTTGTCCTGTCGATTTAACCAACATTTTGTCGCCCTTACGGATACGACCTTGTTTAATACGAACTAAGGATACAACACCTAAATAGTTATCGAACCAAGAGTCAATAATTAAGGCTTGTAAAGGCGCTTCACGATCACCCACGGGTGCTGGAATGACATCGACTAATCGCTCAAGTACACCCTCGACACCCAAACCAGTTTTTGCAGAACAGGTTGGAGCATCTGTCGCTTCAATGCCGATAATTTCTTCAATTTCGTGAATAACGCGCTCAGGTTCTGCTTGCGGTAAATCAATTTTGTTCAAAATTGGCAAAACTTCTAGGCCTTGCTCAATTGCGGTATAACAGTTTGCAACCGATTGTGCTTCAACACCTTGTGCAGCATCTACAACCAATAACGCGCCTTCACAAGCTGCTAATGAACGAGAAACTTCATAAGAAAAGTCTACGTGTCCAGGCGTATCAATGAAGTTCAATTGATATTCTTGCCCATTTGGATGGGTGTAATACAAGGTTACAGACGCTGCTTTAATGGTAATCCCACGTTCGCGTTCTAACTCCATTGAGTCCAAAACTTGGGCTTGCATTTCACGATCTTGTAAACCACCACACATTTGAATAAAACGGTCAGCCAAAGTCGACTTACCATGGTCAATGTGAGCAATAATCGAAAAATTTCGGATATTATTGATATCAACGGATTTTTTAGCTTGCGCCATGAGTTACCTTAAGAAAAAAATAGTGCCAAGTACAAAGCTGAGATACTAAGCGTAAGCGGTTAGACAAATTGCTGCCGATTATAGCAGATTGCAAAAATGAAAAAGTGATAAATTCGTTTAAACGTTTAGGTTTTTAAGACTGTACATTTTTCAAACGCGTGCCAGTAGAATTTCAAACTGTATAGCTATGCGTAAAATCTAATGGATTAATCTGATCATTTAAGGGTTGATAAGCTTGCGAAAATGTCGGTGAAATACGTTTAGGTCGACCTGATGCAATTTCCACACATGCCCATTTAGTCTGCCCCATGAATAGTACAGCTTGATCCGCAGGTCGGTAAAAAACATACTGACGAAATAAATACATACTATTGATGTCACTTAGCCATGTACGCAACACAATTTCGTCATTCAATAAAGCTGCTTTGCGGTATTGCACATGATGCTCCACTGCAACCATGGCATGTTTTAATTCTAAATACTGTTGAATACCTAGACCTAACTGGTCAATATGTGTCGTTGCGACATCCTGCATCCACTGCACATAAACCACATTATTGACATGTCCCAACGCATCAATATGTTCTGGCTTTACCGTCAAATTTAAATCAAAAATCGCGCTCATTAATTTGTTTGTCCTGTCCATGGTTACGTTAAAATTTAAAAACCATGTATATTTTCTTTACACTTAAGCTGATTTGACTGTCCGAACATCAGTCAAAAAAGCCAGTCTAAACTGAATAGACTGGCTTTTACTAGTTCATGTCATGATTTCACATGAAACTGTTAAATACGCATCCCTAAAATAGCACGCTGTCCTTCACGAATCAGTGAAACACGCACAATGCTCTCTTTCTTTAAACCTGAAACTGTTTTGATGAACTCTTTCGAATTATTGATGGTCGTATTATTCAATTGGGTAATCACATCACCAGGCAGAATTCTTGCTTGAGACGCCACCCCACCACGCATGACATCCTGAATCAGTACGCCACCTTTAATGTTCAGTTGTGCTAACTCAGAAGGTGATAAATCACGAATTGCTACCCCAATTTTTGGCCCAGCACTTTCTGCGCCCTGATCCACTTTAGCAGGCGTATCATCTGGGGCTGTGGTTAAGGTTGCAGAAATATTACGGGTTTTATCATCACGCAATATTTCAAGTTGAATAGTTTGATTTGGTACAGAACGGTTTAAATAATTGAGGAGTTCTGAGGTCCGTGAAATCGCTGCACCATTGTATTTCAAAACAATATCACCTGTTTTTAGACCAGCTTTTGCTGCAGGTGAATTTGGTGTTATGTCGGTAATTAAAGTACCTTCTGGTTTCGGTAAATTGTAAGATTCTGCCAAGTTACGATCGATATCCTGCATCATAACGCCCAGATAAGAACGCGTTACTTTACCATTCTTCTTCAACTGGTCTGCAATATCCATAGCAACATCAATTGGGATAGAGAAAGACAAGCCCATATAGCCACCTGTTCCACTAAAAATACGCGAGTTGACCCCAACCACTTCACCACGCTGATTAAATAATGGCCCTCCTGAGTTACCAGGGTTTAAGGCAACATCCGTTTGAATAAATGGAACCGATGTCTCACCCATCATATTTCGCATTTTGGCACTCACAATCCCTGCCGAAGCTGAATAATCAAAACCAAACGGCGAACCGATGGCCAATACAGGTTCACCTACTTTCAGTTGATCTACATTCCCTGTTGTTAATGCAGGAAATTGATTACCTTTTACTTTGAGCAATGCCACATCGGTACGTTCATCACTACCAATGACCGTTGCATCTAGTTCACGACGATCGTTCATCATAATCGTGACTTTTGAAGCATTTTCGACTACATGATGATTCGTCAACAAATAACCATCTTTACTGATAAAAAATGCACTGCCATAAGCCGTTTTTTCTTGTGGAACTTGCTGCTGCGGAATAATGACTTGATTACCAAAGAAACGACGTAAGATCTCTGGTACTTGTTGCTGCATAATTTCTTCTTGGGTCATTTTTTTGACCACATTCACGCTCACAACCGCAGGACTAACTTGCTCAACTAAATTTGAAAAATCCACTGCTGGTGCGGCTTGAGTTTGTACTGCCACCATTGTAAAAACCGCAGCATACATTCCTTTTTGTAAATAGCCACTTTTCATAAAACTCATTCACTCAATTATTGTTACGTATTAGACAAAAAATTTTTATCATAAAACTCGTTATTCTTGCGTAATAATATGTTCAATTATGTTTTAGCAAAACAAGTACTTATTTTTAGATTAAGTTATAGGAAGTTAATTGCTTTTTCTGATGAGCACTCGACTATTTTACACTTGCCTTTTATCGCAAAAAGCGTTGTCATTACCAAACTTTTTTTAAAATTAGCTGATGGAAATGTCTAATTTAAGCTCAACACATCAATTTGATGTGATTATTGTGGGCAGTGGTGGCGCAGGTTTAAGTTTAGCACTGTCATTACCTCATCATTTCAATATTGCAGTTTTAGCAAAATCAACCCTAACCGATGCCAGCACTTATTATGCACAAGGCGGGGTTGCCGCTGTTCTGGATGAAACGGATTCCATTCAACAGCATATTGATGACACCATGATTGCAGGCGCACATTTATGTGAACTCGACGCAGTCAAACAAACCGTTGAAGGCGGTAAACCTTCTGTTGATTTCCTGCTTAATAATGGTGTGCAGTTCACTTTAGATGAGCAATCGCAGTTACATTTAACCCGTGAAGGTGGTCACTCACAGCGTCGTATTATTCACGCCGCCGATGCAACAGGGCGTGCAATTTCGACCACGTTGGTACAACGTGCGCAAGAAAAAGACAATATTACGATTTTTGAAAATTTTATTGCGATTGATTTAATTACCTCGCAAAAACTCGGCCTAGACGAATCGCATAATCGTGCTCTGGGCCTATATGCTCTCGATGAAAAAACTGAACAAGTCCACACATTCTTAGCCCCATTTACCGCTTTGGCATGTGGCGGTGCAATGAAAGCCTATCTGTATACCTCAAACCCTGACATCGCGACAGGTGATGGGATTGCTATGGCGTATCGAGCAGGTTGCCGCGTGGCAAACATGGAGTTTAACCAATTCCATCCTACTTGTTTATACCATCCGCAAGCTCGTTCTTTCTTAATTACTGAAGCCATGCGCGGTGAAGGTGCTTATTTAAGATTGCCTGATGGTGAACGCTTCATGTTGCGTTTTGATGAACGTGCTGAACTGGCACCACGCGATATTGTTGCGCGTGCTATTGACTATGAAATCAAGCGTTTGGGGATTCGTCACGTCTGGTTAGACATTACGCATAAGCCTGAAGCATTTGTAAAAGAGCATTTCCCGACGTTGTATGCTCGATTACTTGAATTAGGTATCGATATTACCAAAGAAATGATTCCTGTAGTCCCTGCTGCACACTACACCTGTGGTGGCGTGGTGGTCGACGAACATAGCCAAACCGATATACACGGTTTATACGCGATTGGTGAGACTTCCTATACAGGCCTACATGGCGCTAACCGTATGGCAAGCAATTCCCTACTTGAATGTTTCGTCTATGGCATGAGTGCCGCTGAACATATTGAATCACATTATGTTGAAAATTATAGCTCGCCTCAAGTGCCAGAATGGGATGATTCGCAGGTCATGAATCCCGATGAAGATGTCGTCATTTTGCAGAACTGGGACGAATTGCGTCAAACCATGTGGAACTATGTGGGGATTGTCCGTACCACCAAACGCTTACAACGCGCCTTACACCGTATTGAAATGCTCAAGAGTGAAATCACAGAATATTATGAAGACTATCAGGTCAGTAAAAATCTGATTGAACTGCGTAACTTGGTGTTGGTTTCAGAAATGATTGTACGTTGTGCAATGGAACGTAAAGAATCTCGTGGGTTACATTTCACCTTAGACTATCCTGAGTTGGCGCCTGAGTTACGCAAAACTGTACTCACGCCTCCAAACTTTCAAGTTGAAACACCTTTGGTGAATGCTGAATAAAATACGGCAGGTACAGTTATTTTGAACTGTACCTGCCCATGAAGATACTCAAGCTATCACTCAATTTTAAAAAACAATTACGCAATATTTGATGGCATTCGCTGTGGTGGTACTGAATATGTTCCTGTCACATGTGCCACAGGTTCATCTTGATCGACTGAATAAATCCAGACTTCTCCCACAATAAGGGCCTTGCCTACTTTCATCAATTTACAGATACCACGGAGATCTTGCGAAGCCGTAGGTTTACGCAAAAAGTTAATATTCAAATTGGTGGTGACGGCTAAGCCAACCAGTCCGATTTCCCCAAGGATGGCAATATACAAGGCATAATCTGCAACCGTCATCATGGTGGGTCCTGAAACCGTACCACCGGGGCGCAAATCCCGATCATCAATATGATAAATGACCGTCGCACCCCGATCAGTAACAGATTCAATCTCACATTTTTCTAAACTTTGCGGAAAATGTTGCATCAAAAACTGAATAATTTCAGCTTGTTTACTTTGCATATTCATTGCGTATTATTGTCCTACTTCCCTATTTGATCATCACTATAAAAGATTATTCAGTGATCGACACTAGGAAAATCGATCAACAATTACACTAAATAAGACAATGCTTGGGCAAAAACTTGTTCTGGTGTCTGCGTGGCATCTAAACGCTTCATTCGTTCTGGATTTTGCTCCCAAAGCGTTTGATAACCTGCACGTACTTTATCAAAAAAGCTGACTTTTTCTTGCTCAAAACGATCTAAAGCACCACGCTCCCGTGCACGCGCCATGCCTGTTTCAATTGGAGCATCAAGCCAGAAGGTAATATTCGGCATATGTGAAACAAAATGATCGTTTAATAAATTTAATTTGGTTTGATCCAAGCCACGTCCTGAACATTGATAAGCAAAACTTGCATCGGTAAAACGGTCACATAAAACAGTTTTACCTGCTTGCAAGGCTGGGACAATGACCTGTTGTAAATGCTGCGCACGTGCAGCATAAATCAACAATAACTCAGTATCATTTGACATCGATTCATCATGATTCACGGCAAGAAGTAGACTACGAATTTGCTCTGCCATTGGCGTTCCGCCTGGCTCACGCGTCAGCACGACTTCTGTACCTTGCTGTTGAAAATACTCATGAATTTTACGAATGAGAGTGGTTTTCCCGACACCTTCTGTGCCTTCAAAACTAATAAACATACCTCACTCCTGTTTCGATTTTAATACGGATAAATATTCTTTGACGGCACGATTATGCTCTTCCAAAGTTGCACTAAATTTATGTCCGCCATTCCCCGTGGCAACAAAATAAATCGTGTTGGAGTCATCTGGATGCATTGCTGCCTCAATCGCCTTTTTACTTGGTAAAGCAATTGGTGTTGGAGGCAAGCCACTCATGGTGTAGGTGTTATACGCAGTCGGTGTTCTTAAATCTTGGCGGGTAATATTACCGTTATAACTATCTCCCATCCCGTAAATGACGGTTGGATCGGTTTGTAAACGCATACCTTTTTGTAAACGGCGTACAAATACCCCTGAAACTTGCTGTAATTCACTGTCCAAACTGGTCTCTTTTTCAATAATCGACGCCATAATCAGCGCTTCATATTTATCTTTATAGGGTAGATTCTGAGCACGATTTTCCCAAGCCTGATCCAAATTCTTCATTTGACGGCGATACAAATCTGTCAAAATTTTCTTGTCCGATTCACCTTTATTAAAGAAATAAGTATCTGGTGCAAATAAACCTTCAGGGTGTGAAAAAGGAATATTTAAGGATTGTAACATCTCCGCTTGCGGTAGATTTGAAACCTCTTTTTTTACTAGTGGATTCTGTTGTAATTGATCAATCAATTGTTTAAAAGTGGTGCCTTCAATCACTAAAACACGATTCATCTGCGCATTTTCAGCATTGGAAATAAACTCCAAGACCTGACGTACACTCATGCCCTGATCAATTTCATAGACGCCCGCTTTTAAGCTCTCGTGAATCATGATTTTTTGATAAAGCTTTAAAATGATAGGAAAATGTATTTTATTTTCTTTCGATAGTCGATCAATCAAACCCGAATAGCTATCGCCCTGACCAATCGCTAAAAGCTGTTTTTTCCCTTCGACGGGATAAGCTTTAAATAAGCTCGACCAAAGAATCCCCAAGACAACAACAAGAAATAGCCCAATAAAAATCCCCCATTTTTTTGCGGAGAATGTTGCTGTTGGCGTGCTTTTTTTAGCAGGCTTTTTTTTCGGTTTTGGTTTACTGCTCATAATAAGATTAGGCTATCTGATTCAATTCTAAAGTGTTAAAAAGTTCAATACAGGGTTCAACCATTAATACTTGCTGATCTAACCCTGTGGCAATTTTCATGGGCTGCAAAGCATTACAGAAAAATAGGCTTTGTATATTCAAAGTTTCTTCCGATTTGACTAAACGCTGTTCGCATTGAATCCCTTGCTGCTGCATACGACGTAAAATTTCCGCACGCATGACGCCATGCACGCCATTATAACGAAGTTCAGGCGTAATCCATGTGTCATTTATGCGAAAGAAACAATTACTGCTTATCCCTTCAACAACTGAGCCGTGTACATCCAATACCAAAGCCTCTAGCCAACCCTGTTGATCGGCTTCTTGTTTGAGCATCACTTGTTCCAAGCGATTTAAACTTTTAATGCCAACCAAGTTCGGCATACTCAATCCCATGACATGCTGCAAGATACCCGACTGAATTTTCTGGTAATGAAATGTGTCGACAGCTTGCGGATAAAAGAACACCCAAACATCTGCAGGATGATCAGGCAAACTATAGCCGCGTTGCCCTTCTCCACGACTAATCACAACTTTTAAGGTCCCATTTAGGTGTCCAAAATCTTGCTGCATTTTCACTAAAGTTTCAGCAATCAAAGCTAAGTTTGCATTAAGCAATAAACGCTCACATGCCAACTGTAAACGCGCGTAATGTAAGCGTTCCAGCTCAATTTTATTCTTCACAATTCGTGCAGTCGTAAAGCAGCCATCGCCATAATGAAAAGCACGATCCAGCAAAGCAATATTCGTAACTTCCTGTGCATTCTTAAAACAAAGCATAACCTACTCCCCAAAAGACCCTGCTGTAGTTTAGGGACTACATTATGTAACTTATTTCTTTTTTATTCATATCAAATTCGTTTTTTATTATTTTTTTTGCAAAAAACACGGCGCTATTCTTTGCTCATGTTATCGAACATTTAGAATTATTGAGGTCTGCAAATGCGTTTTACTACACTTAAACTCGGAGTCGTTGCTGCACTAATTTCCATTACAGCTGTGCATGCTTCTGCCAAAGATTTCTTAAATGTGTCTTATGATCCGACACGTGAACTCTATGAAGATTTTAACAAACAGTTTGGACAATATTGGAAAAGCCGTACAGGTCAGGACGTAAATTTCAAACAATCCCATGGTGGTTCTGGAAAACAGGCACGTGCCGTAATTGATGGTTTAGATGCTGACGTTGTTACTTTGGCTTTGGCAGCCGATATTGATGCAATTGCGGATAAAACCAACCTACTTCCAAAAGACTGGCAAAAGAAATTCCCACAAAACTCGACACCGTATACTTCAACCATCGTCTTTTTAGTTCGTAAGGGCAATCCAAAAGGGATTAAAGATTGGGGTGATTTAGTCAAACCGGGTGTAGACATTATTACGCCAAATCCAAAAACTTCAGGTGGCGCACGTTGGAACTATTTGGGTGCATGGGCATGGGCGAAACATAAATATGGTTCTGATGCCAAAGCACAAGATTTTGTGCGTCAAATTTATAAACAAACCAAAGTGCTCGACTCTGGTGCCCGTGGTGCAACCACAACTTTTGCTGAACGTGGTATCGGGGATGTATTACTGGCTTGGGAAAATGAAGCATACCTCGCTGTTCGTGAACAACCTGGTAAGTTCGACATTATCACACCATCTTTATCTATTTTAGCGGAACCTCCAGTTGCAATTGTTGAAAAGAATGCACAAAAAGATGGCAATTTAAATCTTGCGAAAGGTTATCTGAACTTCCTGTATTCACCTCAGGGACAAGAGATTGCGGCGAAAAACTATTACCGCCCACGTAATGCAAATGTACTGAAAAAATATTCAACAACCTTTAAGCCATTAAAACTGGTCACAATTGATAAAGAGTTTGGTGGTTGGACCAAAGTGCAGAAACAGCATTTTGACAACGGTGGTGTTTTCGATCAAATCGTGAAAGCCAATAGCGCGAAATAAGCGGTTATTCAATTACACAGGAGCAACGTCATGATTCATACCTTAATCGTACCTGGTGTAGGTGGTAGTGAAGCACAACACTGGCAATCTTGGTTGCAACGTAACCTCATGTCTAGCTCCCGTGTACATCAGACCAATTGGAACCAACCTGTCCTTAATCACTGGGTAGACCAATTTACGAAAACTCTACGTCCACTTCAAGGTGATGTACAAATTGTCGCACATAGCTTTGGCTGTTTAACCGCAGTGGCTGCATTAGCATTGCACCCCGAGCTAAACAAACATGTGAAAAAGTTGATTCTGGTTGCACCTGCCAATCCTGCCCGATTTGGTGAAGCAGGTTTCGCACGTGACAGTAAAACTGATTATCAAGCTTTCTTTCACCAATTGAAGATTCAGGTGCCAACCACCCTGCTGATTAGTGAAAATGATCCATGGTTAAACTTTGAAGATGCGCAGCAGTTGGCTCGTAACTGGAAACTGCAACCCGTTAATTTAGGTCAAGTGGGACATATTAATGTTGCATCAGGTTTTGGTCCATTTCCTGAAATCTATGACTATATGATTCCTGAACGCTCACTGTCTCGAATGTGTCTGTCTGATGATTATCCGAATTTTCTAAACTATGCACACTAGGGTCTGCATAATTTAATTTACTGATTATTTTACTGATTTTATTTGATCAGTATTCTCACATTTTGAGGAATTGTCATGTCGCAGCGATCCCGAGTGCTGCCAGGGTTTGGACTTTCGCTAGGTTTTACCCTCGCCTATTTATCTTTAATTGTACTTATTCCACTTTCAGCAGTTTTTATTCGATCTCTAGATATTGGCTGGGCCGGTTTATGGGAAATTTTAAGTTCTGAACGTATCTTAAAAGCACTCCAACTCAGCTTTAGTACTGCCTTATTAGCAGCCATCATTAATGTCATTTTTGGTTTATTACTGGCGTGGTGCTTGGTTCGTTATCGTTTTCCAGGTAAACGCATTGTAGATGCCTTAGTCGACTTACCTTTTGCTTTACCCACTGCGGTGGCAGGTATTGCCCTAACCTCACTTTATGCACCGACGGGTTGGGTTGGACAATATCTTGATCCTTTAGGCATTCAAGTGGCATACACCCCGATCGGGATCACGCTTGCGCTTATTTTTATTGGCATCCCTTTTGTGGTGCGTACTGTTCAACCTGTATTAAGTGATTTAGAAACCGAACTCGAAGAAGCAGCATCTGCCTTAGGTGCGAACCGTCTGCAAATTGTGACTAAAATTATTTTACCCATTTTATTTCCTGCACTTCTGACAGGTTTTGCTTTGGCATTTGCACGTGGTGTCGGTGAATATGGTTCTGTCATTTTCATTGCAGGCAATCAACCATTCAAAACTGAAATTGCGCCACTCATGATTATCTCTCGTTTAGAAGAATATGATTATGCCGGTGCAACCACCATTGCTGTGGTCATGCTGTTAATTTCATTTGCACTGCTCTTTTTAATTAACTTATTACAAGCATGGGCAAGTCGTCGCACAGGGAGAACTGCAATATGAGCTTAGTTACCAACAGCAATGCCTTTGCTGAACGTCTACAGTCCCGTGATGCCACCCGTGAACCCGTTTGGGTCCGTTACACTTTACTGAGCATTGCCTTAATTTTTTTCTTAAGTTGCTTAATTCTTCCGCTCATTTTGGTTTTTGTAGAAGCCTTTAAACAAGGAGTTGGGGTTTACTTTCAGGCACTGGTCGATCCAGACACATTGTCTGCGGTAAAACTCACTTTACTCACAGCAGTAATCGCAGTTCCATTAAATGTGGTGTTTGGTGTAGCTGCAGCATGGTCGGTGGCCAAGTTTAATTTCCGTGGTAAATCCATTTTGACCACCCTAATTGATCTGCCATTTTCTGTTTCACCTGTCATTGCAGGTTTAATGTTGGTACTGATTTTTGGTACCCAAGGCTGGATGGGGAATTGGTTACTCGACCATGACATCAAAATTCTATATGCCGTTCCTGCCATTGTACTTGCCACTATATTTATTACGGTTCCTTTTGTGGCTCGTGAACTGATCCCGCTTATGGAAGCGCAAGGCACGGAAGAAGAAGAAGCGGCGATGGTTCTTGGTGCTTCAGGTTGGCAAACCTTCTGGAAAGTCACCCTACCAAATATTAAATGGGGCCTGATTTATGGTGTGATTCTGTGTAATGCACGTGCTATGGGTGAATTCGGTGCAGTATCCGTAGTTTCAGGACACATTCGCGGAGAAACCAACACCTTACCCTTACATGTCGAAATTCTTTATAACGAGTACACCTTTAGTGCGGCTTTTGCAGTGTCCTCCTTATTGGCTTTACTGGCGATTGTTACCTTGATTTTGAAAACTTGGGTTGAATATCGTCAGGAAAAGCAAAACAAAAGTAACAGCAGTTCAAGTCTTTAAATAGGAATGTCCCCATGAGTATTCAAGTCAAAAACATTGAAAAAAACTTTGGTGCATTCCATGCACTTAAAAATATATCTTTAGATTTCCCTGAAGGTCAATTGGTGGCTTTACTTGGTCCTTCAGGTTGCGGTAAAACCACCCTACTCCGTATTATTGCGGGTTTAGAATCAGCAGATGGTGGACAGGTGATTTTAGAAGGCCAAGATGCCACCGATGTACATGTGCGCGAACGTCAAGTTGGCTTTGTATTCCAACACTATGCTCTATTCCGTCACATGACTGTCTTTGACAATATTGCCTTTGGTTTACGTGTTCGTCCGCGTGCAACACGCCCTTCGGAAGCAGAAATTAAAAAACGTGTTACCCGTTTACTGGATTTGGTTCAGCTTGGTTTCTTATCAGACCGTTATCCTGCACAACTTTCAGGTGGACAGCGTCAACGTATTGCCTTGGCACGTGCCTTAGCAGTTGAACCACGCGTATTGCTGCTGGATGAACCTTTTGGTGCACTCGATGCCAAAGTACGTAAAGAACTACGTCGTTGGTTACGTACCTTACATGACGAATTGCACATTACTTCAATTTTTGTGACGCACGATCAGGAAGAAGCGTTAGAAGTTGCCGATCAAATTGTGGTGATGAACAAAGGCAATGTCGAACAGATTGGTTCGCCTCGCGAAGTCTATGAAAAACCTGCCACACCGTTTGTCTTTGACTTTTTAGGACAGGCGAACCGCTTTGAAGGTCACAATCATCAAGGCATTATTCAACTGGGTGAAGACCGTATTCAATTAGATGCTGCTCAACATGTGCCACATGGCAATGTAGTTGCCTTTGCACGTCCCAATGAATTACGCATTCATACCCACCCCCAAGACAATGCGATTCAAGCCACATTCTTACGTGAAATTTGGATTGCAGGCAAAGTCTTGGCTGAATTACAAGACCGTCAGGGCAACCTGATTGAAATCACACTCAGCCCAGAAGAGTCAAAATTACATCAATTTAGACCAAATCAAACTGTTTGGTTGAGTGCAACTGCATTACACTTATTCGAAAATCAAGTCGCATAGAGACATAGAGGTGAGGCATGACCGCCTCACCCGCTTTAAGGTATAGAGAAATGAATTTCCAACAACTCAGAATTATTCGAGAAACAGTGCGACAGAACTTCAACTTGACCGAAGCATCTGCTGCCTTATATACCTCTCAATCTGGGGTAAGTAAGCATATTAAAGATTTAGAAGATGAATTAGGGGTTCAACTATTTATTCGCAAGGGTAAACGTCTATTGGGCTTAACTGAGCCGGGACAAGCCCTACTCGGCATTGTGGAACGTATGTTGGTTGATGCCGACAATATTAAACGTTTAGCCGACGATTTTAATAAAGTAGATGAAGGGACTTTGACCATTGCAACCACGCACACCCAAGCGCGTTATGTCCTGCCGCCAATTGTGAACTTATTTAAAAAAGAATTTCCTAAAGTTCATTTAATCCTGCAGCAAGCCAGCCCTGTTGAAATTACGGAAATGTTGTTACAAGGTGAAGCGGATATCGGCATAGCCACTGAATCTTTAACTACTGAAGATAATTTAGCCAGTGTGCCATTTTATAACTGGCAGCACTGTATTATTACCCCTCAACAACATGCATTAGCGCAAAAAGAAACTATTGAATTGACAGATTTAGCACATTACCCATTAATCACTTACCACGGTGGTTTCACAGGTCGTTCTAAAATTGATAAAGCGTTTGAAGAAGCGCATATCGATGTTGATATCGTCATGTCTGCACTGGATGCCGATGTCATTAAAACCTATGTTGAACTCGGTATGGGCGTTGGGATTGTCAATAATGTGGCTTATGATGCTGAACGTGACTATCGCTTAAAGCAAATTCAAACTGATATTTTCGGCGTCAACACCACTTGGCTTGCAGTACGCAAAGGTCATTTACTGCGTGGTTATGGCTATGAGTTTATTTCACTTTGCTCACCCGAAACGGATATCAAAGCTTTGAAAAAAGTTGCCTATCCTGAAGAATAAGTATTGATATTGGAGGCAATTTTATGAATTGCCTCCTTGTCTTTCATAGGACGCTGCAACACTCAAACTTACTATTCAATGAAAATCTGAATCACATAAATCGCTTGCTTCACTCTGTAGAATTCCACACAATAACAATCGCTCATACACCAAAACAAAACCTATTTTTATAATAATTCAGAGTATTTCAATATGTGGGTGATCCGAACATTAACGTCTATAGTTATTTTTATTCCCCCCACATTGCAAGCGGGTGGAATGGAGCTGTCTGGTCAATCCATTTGGCCATTTTTTGAAAAATGGCAATTATGCCGAATTAACCTTCGCTCGCTTAAATGCAGATATTTCGGGGCAAGTCCAAAATCAAGCCGAATTGGCTGAGATCGGTGTCACCAATTTTTCTACAGGAAACTTTGTAGAAGATCGTCATTTTGTTCAGGCTGCTTTAAAATTTCAGCCTCACCCTAAAATTTCCACTGCACTTATTTTTGACCAGCCTTTTGGCGTCGATATTCAATACCACTACCGCCCAAATACCGTTATTGGCCCCATTGAAATAGAATCTACAGAAATTCATTTTGACAGTCAGAACGTCACCAGCTTATTCGGTTATCAACTCAACCCTACTTGGCAAATTTATGCAGGTTTAGGCGTACAAAGCTTTGAAGGTGACTTACAAGTCTTTGGTCAAAGTTTCTACTTTTTAAATGGCTATCGTGCCGAATTCAAAAAAGATCATGCGCTAGGTTGGCTTGCAGGGCTAAGCTATCAAATTCCTGAATACGCATTACGCAGTAGCCTGACCTATCGCTCGGCAATTAAACATCAAGTACAAGTTGGTGAATACATTCTTGACCAACCCATTCACTTGACGAGCGAAAATAAAACCAAAATAAAAACACCAGCTGCAGTCAATCTGGATTTCCAAACAGGACTTTCACCAAAAAATCTGCTGTACGCTTCACTGCGCTGGGTCAATTGGAATGACTACGTCATTCAACCGACTCAGTTTGCCGCCATTATTGACAGTGCTGCGCAATATATCCCTGAAATTACCTCATTCAAAATGATTCAATATCAAGATGATCAATGGTCTGGGAAAGTTGGCATTGCGCATCAATTGAATCCACGTTGGGTCTCTACCCTTGATGTGAGCTGGGACTCAGGAAGCGGTAATATAGCTTCGACCTTAAGCCCTGTCGACGGTTACTATGGACTTGGTCTGGGCGCATTCTATTACTGGCAACCTCAGTCCTTCTTTGCCTTAGGAACACAGTATTTACGCTTTAACAAAGCCAAAACTGTAGCGCATGCTGGAGAAAGCACCAAACTTGCTACTTTATATTCAGTGAATCAAAATGATGCATGGGTGTTTGGTGGAAGAATCGGACATCACTTTTAATGCGTACAGTCTTTTAGCATAAAAAAACGGGCTTAACGCCCGTTTTTTATAAGTAAGATGTCACTTAGAAGTGATAGCTTACACCAAGTTTCGCCACTGGCATCCACTCATATTTGTCGTCATTCGCAACATTACGTTCGTGCTCAGCCAGTAACTCTTGGTCTGCTGCTGTACCACCGACACCTGTCAGTTTAGCTTGTGGATTACCTGTGTAGTAAGCACCTACCTCACCAAACACACCAACCTTATCATTGATTTTAGGTGCAAAACCAAGACCTAAGTAAGGTGCAATGTCATTGTTATAGCTGACTTTACCTGTCACAGACTCAAAACTGGTTGGAGTCCCATCAATCTCAATATTACCGCTACCTGCTTTAGATTTGAGCGTATATTCACTATCGACATAACCGACACCCGCTGCCATATAGAGTGAATTTGCCCACATGTTCGAGCTTGTACCCCAAGGTCGCACCTCAGCATTTAAATATGTAAGGTTATTCTTCATGTCCATGTCGTATTTTACGCCATCTACAGACAAGTCATCAGACCAAGACACATCACCACCATTGTAACCCAAGGTCACGCCGACATAAGGGTTGGCTGTCCAAGTGACTGCGCCACCATAACCAGTAGTTCCTGCTTCGGCACGTACAGAAGTAGGAATAAGCTGATTAGAAACACGACCATCATTAATTACAGGTTCTTCTGCCATTGCAGTCCCTGCAAAAGCGGTCATTGTTGTTGCAATCGCAATTAAACTTAATTTTTTCATTGCTGGTCTCCTCAGAAGATTAAACTTTTAATCGTGAAGTTGTTTTGATGAGCTCATCCTAGACCAGAACATCCGTGTTTTTTATGAATGATTTGCTTGGTTTTTGTTAACTTTTGATACACATTTTATAAAATATAGTTTGCAAACACTTATTGGTTTAAAAACTTATACAATTTAACATAAGTTTTTACTGAACTACCTTAATTATAAATTCCGATGCTAAGACGATTTTTCATCTATTTTGGGGCAAATATAGTGTAAAATCTTCAAAATTTTTTTTTGGATGGAAGATCATGTCTCAGCTTTCGACAATTATCGAACAAGCCTTTGAAGACCGTGCCAATTTCACAGCAGCAGACTGTTCTGCTGAAATCCGTGAGGCTGTAGAACAAGCTATTGCTGGTTTAGATAATGGCTCATTACGCGTTGCAGAAAAAATCGATGGTGAGTGGGTTGTTCACCAATGGCTTAAGAAAGCGGTATTGTTATCGTTCAAATTAAACGACAATAAACCAATCGAGTCATGTGATCTTCGTTTTTACGACAAAGTTGACACTAAATTCTCTGGTTGGACTGAAGAACAGTTCAAAGCTGCGGGCGTACGTGTAGTACCTCCAGCAGTTGCACGTAAAGGCAGCTTCCAAGCCAAAAATGTAGTATTGATGCCATCATACGTAAACATTGGTGCTTATGTAGATGAAGGCACAATGGTTGATACATGGGCAACTGTAGGTTCATGCGCACAAATCGGTAAAAACGTACACTTGTCTGGTGGCGTAGGTATCGGTGGCGTACTCGAACCATTGCAAGCAAACCCAACCATTATTGAAGACAACTGCTTCATCGGTGCACGTTCTGAAATCGTGGAAGGCGTGATTGTTGAAGAAGGCTCTGTAATTTCAATGGGTGTATTCATTGGTCAATCAACTAAGATTTATGACCGTGCAACTGGTGAAGTCCACTATGGTCGCGTACCTGCGGGTTCTGTAGTTGTTGCGGGTAGCCTTCCTTCTAAATGCGGTACTTACAGCTTATATGCTGCAATTATCGTGAAAAAAGTTGATGCGCAAACACGTTCTAAAACGAGCTTGAACGATTTATTGCGCGAAGACTAATTTTTCAAAATGCTTTTCGGTCTCTACGGTCAGACATGATCGTAGAGATTTTTATTTTTCTATCTTGTGGTTATTTTGTACTATGAATACTCTCAGATCTTCGGCTATTCCTGTTTCTGATCCGGCTGCGGGCTTACGCATCACGGAGATTTTCTATTCATTACAAGGTGAAGCAAATGCAGCAGGACTCCCTACGGTATTTATTCGCCTAACAGGTTGCCCACTACGCTGTACCTATTGTGATACCACCTACTCTTTTGAAGGTGGAGAGCGCCTATCGCTCGAACACATTATTCAAACCACGCTCGATTTTAAAACCCCCTATGTCTGCGTGACAGGTGGTGAACCGCTTGCACAGCCCAATGCTCTTCCTTTAATGACACGCCTTGCCGATTTAGGCTGCGAAGTGTCTCTTGAAACCAGTGGTGCCTTAGACGTTTCTAAAGTTGACACGCGTGTTTCTAAAGTTTTAGACCTTAAAACCCCAACTTCCGGTGAAGAACAGCGTAATTTAATCAGCAATCTTGATTATTTGACGCCACACGACCAAATTAAATTCGTGATTTGCAACCGTGAAGACTATGAATGGTCAAAACAACAGCTCGTACAGTATCAACTACAGGATAAAGTCAGTACCGTTTGGTTCTCCCCTGCTTTTGCTGTAGAAAAAGGCGCTGTACGCTTACCACAACTTGCGCGAGACTTAGCGCAATGGATTTTAGAAGACCATCTCCCTGTTCGCTTCCAATTGCAATTACACAAATTGCTTTGGAATGATGAAACTGGTCGTTAATTTAGTTCTGTTCTTAAATACATCTATTTGGAGATTTTAATATGCGCCCTCGTGCCATAGTTTTGTTATCTGGCGGCTTAGACTCAACAACTTGTTTGGCTTGGGCGCAAGCACGTTATGAATGTATTGCAATCAGCTTTATGTATGGTCAACGTTCGACCACTGAACTTGATGCTGCTCGTGCATTAACTCAACGTGCTGGTGTAGAACATCGTGTCATTAATATTGATTTAGGTAACTTAGGCGGCTCTGCTTTAACAGATCACAGCATTGATGTACCTGAACAGTTGCAAGAAGGTATTCCTGTAACTTATGTTCCAGCACGTAACACAATTTTCTTGTCTTATGCTTTAGCGGCAGCGGAAGTTTTTGGTGCAGAAGCCATTGTGATTGGCATCAATGCCGTTGATTATTCAGGTTATCCAGACTGTCGTCCTGAATTTATTGATGCTTTTGCAACCATGGCACGCTTGGCAACCAAAGTCGGTGTTGAAGGAAAACCTCTTAAATTTGAAACACCTCTGTTACATTTATCCAAAGCAAATATCATTCGCTTAGGTATAGAACATGGCGTAGACTATAGTCAAACGGTGTCTTGCTACCAAGCAGATGACCAAGGACGTGCTTGTGGTAAATGCGACAGCTGCCGCTTACGCAAACAAGGCTTTGAAGATGCAGGCGTAGCAGACCCAACACGTTACATACCGTAATTACAGGGTACAGTTTATGAAAAATTTAAAATCAAACATTATTCTTTCTACATTGATGTCTGCTGCAGCATTGTTCGCAACAACTTCACATGCTGCTGAATCAAACAAACTACAAGAAGCGTATAAAAGCACCAATGTAAAAGCTGCGTTAATTAATGTTTGTAAAGAAGAAACAGCCAAAGGTAATAAATTATCGAGTGCTGAAGTAAGCAAATACTGTACTTGTGCAGTTGAAGCAGATGGTAAATTAACCAATGCTCAAAAATGGGAAATTCAAAGCGCCATTAACCAAAAGAAAAGCCCAAGCACAATCGCTTTTGTTCAAAAGCAGAATAAAGACTTACAAGCCTGTTTTGGTCCTCAGTTAACGACAAAATTAAAGTCATTAACTGAAGCAGCGATGAAAAACGCGCAAGCGAAAAAATAATTCGCTCATTATGAATGAAGCCTGCTTTATGCAGGCTTTTTCTATGTCACAAAATTGATAGAACTTGAAACTATGTGCATTGAATGGAATACAAACGCTCAAGCTCAAAAATTTGTCGCGTCTTATAGTGGTGGTAAAGATAGCACTCTTGCCCTTTACCAAGCCATGCAAATGGGTCAACCTGTTGCACTAATTGTGATGCTTGAAGAACAAGGCTTAAAGTCACGTTCACATGGTATGTCGCTCGACATTATTCATGCTCAAGCCAATGCCATTGGATTACCAATCTTTACCGCTTCTGCAACTTGGCAAGATTACGAAAGTCATTTCATCCAACTGCTGCAAAAAGCCCAAGCCCTCGGTGCGGAAACCTTGGTCACAGGTGATATTGATTTAATGGCACACGCTGAATGGAATCAATCGGTTTGTGATAAAAGCCAACTCAGTTTATGTATGCCGCTTTGGCAACGTCCCCGTTTAGACATTGTGTGTGAGTTTATTGCACTGGGATTTCAAAGCATTATTGTGACGATCAATCTGAACCTAGGCATGAAAGTTGAAGATTTAGGACAAATCCTCACTCTTGAATATATTCAGCAGCTTGTGGAAAGAGGGATTGACCCTTGTGGTGAAGCCGGTGAATTCCATACCACAGTGATTGCTGGACCCATTTTTAAAGATGCACTTAGCATTGTGAAAGGTGATATTCTCTATCAAGAAAATTACGCCTTTTTACCCCTTGAACTAGAACAACACCAGATTGAAGGATAAACCATGACGGATACAATTCAACTTCCAAATCAGGCTTTCCCCACCACGACGGGCGAAATCAACTTAACTGAAGTACCTACTGAATGGTTAATTGTTTATTTCTACCCAAAAGATTCAACGCCAGGCTGTACCACACAAGCCGTTGGTTTTTCATGTTTAAAAGATCAGTTTGATGCAATTAATACCAGTATTTTTGGGGTTTCGCGTGATTCAGTTAAAGCCCATCAAAACTTTACTGAAAAACAGGCTTTAACGATTAATTTAATCAGTGATAAAGAAGAAGTCCTGTGCAAGCACTTCGATGTGATTAAAGAAAAAAATATGTATGGTAAACAAGTGATGGGCATTGAACGTTCTACTTTCATTTTCCATCAAGGCAAACTCGTTAAAGAATATCGTAAAGTCAAAGCCGCAGGACATGCAGAACAAGTTCTTGCAGATCTAAAAGCATTACAAGCCTAAGACTTAAACTAAAGCCGCTGTCACTCTGAACATTTCAAGGTCAGCGGCTTTGATCCTTAAACACCTACAATTAAAGACAGTGCGATACCCCACATAATCAAGGCAATTAGACCATCCAAGACTTTCCATGCTTTAGGGTTTTCAAAAATTGGGGTTAATAATCGTGCCCCATAACCTAAACTGAAAAAGAATAACCATGATGCGGTCATAGTACCCAGCGCAAAATAGAGTTTGCTCTGCTCAAATTGGGTTGAGATGGAGCCAATCAGTACCACAGTGTCCAAATAGACGTGTGGATTGAGCCAAGTTAATGCTAAACATATCAACAAGATTTGACCTAAATTGGTTTCATTTTGTTGTGCTGCATGCAACCCCTGATTGGATTTGAAAGCTGCTAACAAATGTTGCAAGCCATACCAAAATAAAAATAACGCCCCTGCCCATTTCGCCATGCCCAGAACTTCAGGGTAATGCTGAAGTACCACAGAAAAACCTGTGATTCCCAATAGAATTAAAATTGAATCGGACAGCGCACAAACAAAGCAGACCCAAAATACCGACTGCTGTTTTAAACCCTGCTTTAAAACAAAAGCATTCTGTGCCCCAATCGCCACGATCAGACTAAAACCAATCGCGATGCCCTGTAAATACGTTTGCAACATGACTTTTTCAACTCTATTTTTGCTCCATCGCATTATCAATCATTTTTTATTTAACTAAATAAAACTAAAAAAATATCAATTTAACTCAATTTATTTTAGATTACAGGCATAGCTTATCCATGATTAAACCGAGCTTCTCTATGCTGAATAGTAAACAATGTGATGCATTTTTAGCTGTTGCAGAAACAGGTAGTTTTGATTTGGCGGCCGAACGTTTATGTATTACGGCATCTGCCGTCACCATGCGCGTGCAAAGTTTGGAAAAATTCTTAGGTCATTTGTTGATTGTACGTGAGCGCCCTTGCCGCGCCACTCAGGCAGGCCTATCTTTATTGCACTATTTGCAGCACACTCGACGATTAGAACAGAACCTGTTACAGGACTTAACGGGACAAACACCTGAATCACCATTCTATCAACTCAATATTGCCACCAATGATGATTCCCTTGCGACATGGTTACTGCGAGCAATACGCGAAACCTTGTTACGTGAAAAAATTGTGGTGCATTTAAAAGTAGATGATCAAACTCACACTCACCATTTACTTGAGGCAGGATTAGTCAGTGCCTGTATTACAACGGAACAGCAACCAATGAAAGGCTGTGTTGCAAAGCGCTTAGGCTGTATGAATTATCGAATGGTGGCAACCCCAGAATTCACCCGACGCTGGTTTGCACAAGGTTTAAACCGTCAGAGCTTAAGAATGGCGCCAGCGGTGATTTATAATGATAAAGACCATCTGCATACCGATATTATTCTGGAAAAATTTGGCTTAACTATTGAGAGCTATCCACACCACTTTATTCCTTCTTCGACGGCTTTTGTAGAAGCGATAGAATTTGGTTTAGGATTTGGCATGGTACCAGATTATCAAATTGGACAGCGCTTACATACGGGAGAGTGGCTTGAACTATTACCCGATTCACCTATCAATATTGAATTATATTGGCACCACTGGAAGCAACAATCATCGCCATTGGCACAACTCACACGAGATATGATCGACAAAGCACCAAGCTATATGAATCAGCAAATGAATACTTCTTTTTAATCAGTCACGCTGCTCATGAACCGAACACATCGAGTTTAATCACCCTTTTTCCATTGCCCAATGACTTGAATATTTACTTTTTCACCAATTCCACCGAGGGCTTTTTTCATACCAAAATCGCTACGGTGAATTATGGTATACGCCTCGACATCTAACACATCAGGATTATTCAAATTCGGAACCAATCGGGCATTAAACAAAATTGGACGGGTCACCCCCCTTAAAGTCAAATTTCCCAGAATCTGATAACGATGATCTCCAAGCGCCTTAAATTGCGTGCTGGTAAATGTCGCTGTTTTATATTTTTCTACATAAAATAGGTCTGGACCCAAAACCATTTGTTTGAAGGATGGTTTATTTAAGTCGATACTGGTGATATCAAGTATCACCTCAGCAGTGGCTTGTTCAGGTTGTTGCAGGTCAAACTGTAGGGTGGATTGGACTTTTTCAAACTGACCTTTCACAAAAGTCATGCCAAATGTATCTATATGAAAACCAACTTCAGAATGGGGGGTTAAATGCCATGGACTTGCCCGAACAGATTGCATAGACATGAGTATGGCAAGTACATAACCGCACCTAGAAAACCATAATAGAAATGAAGTTCCATAAGGTTCAACATGATGTAGCATATCCATTCCCTCATACGAGGTGATGAATCAATAGTTTACTCAAGATTGGTTTTATCTTGAGTCTGGTATTTGTGTTGTAATTGTTGATAAAGCACGCTTTGCTTGAAGTTTTGTAAAAAGGCAATCGTGCCTTGTGGAAAAGTATCTTCCCAAATCTCCCCACGATAATAAGCTTCGCGCATCGGTGTTGCAGACATCGCACCTTCTAAACTATCAATTTCAACCATTTCCCATTCTGGAAAAAGTTCTAAATAATAAGAAGATTCATCTTTAAAATGCCCAATCAACCCCACTTTATGTTCAGGCTGTACTACATCTGCAACTAAAGTTTTGACCAAATTGACCCATTTTTTATCATTATAAACATCGACAACATGTACAAAATGAATACGTGCAGCATCTTCCACAGAGAAATTCGACAAAATCATCTGTTCGCGTTCTTGAGCGGTAAATGGGTTTTTAATATTCCGTTCCATCTGTGCCGAACCCAATGCCAAAATAACATGGTCGCTGAGTTCCAACGCAATTTGAATGGTTCGCATATGTGCCAAATGAAAGGGCTGAAAACGACCAATAAATACCAGATAATCAAATGTATGTTTCATAGAGAATGAACTTTTTTATGAACTCATCAGTAGCAGCGTTATTGTTTAAGATACGACATAATGGCTCATAAAATTTAACTAAATTTTAAAGCAAGGATAGTACGATGACGCTCAGTTGTATTCAACAACCACATGAACATTTAAATGCAAATTTAGACAACGGTATTTTGACGTTAGCCATTAACCGACCAAAAGCAAAAAATGCCTTGTACGGTGAATTGTATTTATGGATTGCTCAAGCCCTAGATGAAGCGGATCAATCTAAAGATGTACGCGTAGTGATTTTACGGGGTGAAGATGCCGATTTCACTGCGGGAAATGATATGCAAGACTTTATGCAATTCATTCAATCCCCACTACAAGGCAAATCTGGCGATGCACCTCCTTTTGTCGTGTTAAAAGCGGCGGCACGTTTTTCTAAACCTTTAATTGCTGCGGTTCGCGGCGTGGCCATTGGCATTGGGGTTACTATTTTGCTGCATGCTGACCTTGTGTATAGCGACCAAACGGCCTTGTTCCAAATTCCGTTTGTGAGCCTTGGACTTTCACCAGAAGGTGCAGCCAGCCAATTACTGATTCAACAAGCGGGTTACCACAAAGCGGCTGAATTGTTGTTTACTGCCCAGAAATTTAACAGTGAAAAAGCTGTTGCTGCGGGTCTAGTCAACAGCATTGAAGAAAATGTCTACGCAGCCGCACTCAAACAAGCGCAAATTTTAGCGGCATTGCCATTGGCATCTTTACGTCAAACCAAAGCACTCATGAAACATAACCTCGATAGCATCGTGGACTGTATTGACCATGAGGCTGAGATTTTCATGAAACGGGTATCTTCACCAGAAATGGCTGAAGCGGTTGCTGCATTTATGCAAAAACGTAAACCTGATTTTGCTCAATTTAACTAATTGAGCCTCAAAAGGGGCATTATGCCCCTTTTGTTTTAGCTCACCCAAATACAACACCTGCTAGACAGCACCCGATATATTCTAAAACAACAACTTTCAAAATTTATAAATCCCATGACAGATACCAATCAACCAAACTTCATCACAGATGACTCAGGCAAATCTCGTTACTACGAGCCTGCCCCGCAAGATATTGATGTTGCTAATTTCCGTAAAGTGATTGAAAGCCGTCGTTCAGTACGTAAATTTACTGATCGTACAATTCCTAGCGACGTTTTGGATGCCTGTTTAGATTTAGCGCTGCTCGCACCCAACTCATCCAATTTACAACCGTGGACTTTTTATGTCGTACAAAGCCCGAGCAAGAAAAAGCAATTGGTAAAAGCCTGCCTAAACCAATTGGCAGCAAAAACCGCGGCTGAACTGATTGTATGTATTGCACGTACGGACCGTTTGGATGATATGGCAAAACGCAACATCAGTGAATTTCCGTTCCCCGAAACGCCACCCGCGGTACAAAAATATTATCGAGTCATTCCCTACAACTACAAAACAGGCTATTTCAACGCTTTAGGCAATGTTAAAAAAGTCGCTTTTAAGTTGGTACGAACCTTTGATAAGCAACTGCCCGTCACGGCTTTTAATGCGGCCGATGCCAAATTATGGGCAAGCAAAACCACTGCGCTGGCGTGTGAAAATCTAGTTTTGGCTTTGCGTGCCTATGGTTTTGATAGCTGCATGATGGAAGGTTTTGATGAGCCAATGGTTCGAAAAATCTTAAAACTGAATGACCAGCAATATCCTGTCATGGTCATTGCAGCAGGCGAACGTGCGAAAGACGGCGTGTTTTTCCCACAATATCGTTTTGATCGTGAGTTATTTATTCAGAAGGTTTAATTTTAAACTCAATTTAATTGATCACAAAAGTTGGATACACGTTCACGTCATCAGCAACTGTTCGAGGCAAGATCAATATGTTTCGTATAGTTTCTGCGATCGACGACATCAAATCATCATTTTTGCCGAGTTTTGCTGATGACAATGGTTTTGCCTACTTTTCCCGAAAGAAAAGTAGGTCGAACCAGAACAAGATTGAAATATATTTCAATTGCAGTGCAAGATGAAATAGGTCGAACCCGAAATTACAACATCAACATTAAAGATACTACTAAGCTTTCTTTCATATTAAATATCTAGTATTTGAATAAACTCAAAAGCTGGTTCTTCATAAGGATGACTGGTTTTAAGCGCGCGAGCCACTGCTTTGGCATGGGTTTCTGGCACAATCGTTTCTACTCGCCATTCAGGCACTTGTTCTAAACGATTCAACTCACCAATGAATGGATTTGCTCCCTGTACAGGCTTAAACTGTCCCATACCCAGAACTTGCCATGCACAGTGTTCATAATGACCAATTCCCCCAGCCCCTGCTGAAAAAATGGCTTGTTTAGTCGACTCTAGGTGACTCTCTGGAACGTAGTAAATTAATTTCAGCATGAGTTCCCTTTTTTCAAATTTATGAATGTGCATATTGTTGAATGATTACTTCTTAAAACACAAGTGACCACTCTTACTTCGCAAACCATACGGTTTTCTAACATCAAATTAAAAATAACATTGCATACCTTAGAATCAAACTTCAGTAAAAATAAGTATTTTGATGTTTAATCCACATTTTCAATAAAGTATATTTATTTATTAAATAATAATTGTTATCATTTGCATTAATATTTAATAAACTTATTCCTGCTCTCATGAATAATTCAAGTGCGCCAGACCAGCTGATAGCAACCCCCTCACTTAAAATCAAATCCAAAGTACCGACTGATTCGACGCTGTTCAAATATCGTTGTGTGGTGTTTTATCGCTTTATTTTAGCCATTTTCGGTGGCTATCTACTTTCAGCCCTGACCGCAATTGTTATTGCGAAAGCATTTATTGACTATCGAGCTAGTGCTGCAATCGCAGCAACGCTATTGGCTTTTAGCATTCATTGCGCAGCTTTTATTTGGGTATTTATGGTGCATAAAACGTTCAAAGCCAGCCTTGGCATTTTTATTCCATGCCTCGTTCTTTCGCTAACTTCGCAATTTTTAGGGACTTGATATGCGTCCAGATGACAAAGTTGAAGGCCCTCGTCAGTCCATGTCGTGGTTACACACATGGGCAAGTCTGATTTTAGGCTGGCTGCTATATGCAATTTTTGTAACAGGCACGCTCAGTTTTTTCCAGAACGAAATTACCGTGTGGATGAAGCCAGAACTACACCAATCTGTCGCCAATAATACCCAAATCCAACAAACTCAAATTGCGTTAAATTATCTGCAAAAGAACCATCCTCATGCAGGCAGTTGGATGATTACTCTGCCAAATTCTCGTCAAACCACCACTGAAATTATGGTTCGTAAACAAGGCGAAGATCCGCGTGCTCGACGTGGTGGTGAACGTATCAGTTTAGACAGCCAAACTGGAGAAGTTTTACAGGCACGTGATACGCGTGGTGGCAGTTTTCTCTATCGTTTCCATTTTGAACTGTACGGATTACCACGACTTTGGACTCGTTGGTTAGTAGGATTAGCCACCATGCTCATGCTGGTTGCAATTGTGAGTGGCATTATTACTCACAAAAAAATCTTCAAAGACTTTTTTACTTTCCGTTCGGGCAAGGGTCAACGTTCTTGGTTAGATGCGCATAATGCGACCGCAGTCTTCGCACTTCCCTTTCATATTATGATTAGCTTGAGTGGTTTATTACTGCTCATGTTCATGTTTATGCCTTGGGGAATTAATCAAGTTTATGCAGATCGTCAAGAATTTCTCAAAGATTTACGTCCACAGACCAATACTCAACCATCTAAGCCTCCATCAGAATTACGTGGCTCAGAGCATTCCACAGCAAATACTGAAATGCAACAACATGCTCGGACGTCCTCAAGTACGACTGAAAATCTAGAGAAAACTCAACTACGTTCGCGTGAACATGCTTCTGGACAGACTGGACGACAAGGACGTGACGAGCATGGACGTCATAAAAGAGAGGTAAAACCTCAAGCGGCACCTCTGGCTGATCTCACTCCAATGCTGAACTATGCAACATCGCAGTGGCAAAACAATCCCATTGGTTCAATTCAAATTATTGCCCCAAATACCACGGCGGCGAATGTCGAAATTAAAGCACTGTATGCAGAAAGTGTCATTGCACGAAATATCATGCCCACGTTTACCTTTAATGGAATGACTGGTATCAACACGACAGAGCAGAATTCACCTTATCGGACTTCAGTTCCAATGGGCATTTATAATGTCGTGACTGTGTTACATGAAGCACGTGGCCTAGATTTAACACTACGTTGGTTATTATTCAGTTCGGGAATTCTGGGCACTTTAATGGTCGCAACAGGGCTTATTTTATGGTGTGTCAAACGTGCTCCACAACAACAAAAACAAGGTTATAAATCTTTTGGTTATCGCTTAGTTGAAGTCACCAATATTACGGCGATTATTGGTTTACCTTTGGCTTGTGCAGGTTATTTTTATGCAAACCGATTATTACCAGTGCAACTCGAAACACGTTTAGATTGGGAAATTAATATTTTCTTGATTACATGGTTATGTTGCCTCATTTATGTCATTTTCCGCACGCATCGTCAGGCTTGGTTGGAATTACTCGGGTTCGCGACCATCATGTTTGCTTTGCTGCCTGTTTTGAATGCACTGACAGGTGGTCACCCATTATGGCTCAGTATTGCAGAAGGACAATGGATGATTGCCAGCTTCGACCTCATGGCATGGGCTTTGGCATTCCTCTTTGGTATGGCTTATCTTAAAGTCAAAAATCATAAAGGTTTAACTGCCAAAAAAACCAAAGCAACTCCTCGACCACAGGAGCTAACACCATGATGTTCTTTTTATTGATTTGCTCATTATGTAGTTTAGCCTTTATTGCCTTCGCCAGCTCGATGTCGAAACATCAAAAACAGATTTTTGGCAATGAACTCAACGCCAAACAAACCCGCTACGCCACAATCATAGGATGGCTACTATTCGCCCTCAGTCTAGTGATATGTATCCTGTCAGGAAAACTCAGCAATATGCTCAGTTTCTGGGTGGGTGTCCTCAGTTTTGCGGCTTTATTTGTTGGTGTATCTTTGAGTTATTTTGAGCAGAAAATCAAAGCCTTTACACTTGCTCTTTGTATTCTCAGTTTCATGAGTGCAACGATGCTGTGGTTTTAATGCTGCACTTCGCCAAGGCTTTTAGGCTATAATCACTGAGCCAATCTTCGGATTGGCTTTTTTAATTGACTGCCTTTGGAATTTCTATGTCTCAACTTCCTTCTATTTCAGCAGAACTGATTAATCGTGCAATTGCTGGTAATGCAGCAGCACAGTTCGAGGTTGCCACTTTATACATGGAAAGTGAAGATGAACAGCACATTGAACTTGCCGAAGAATGGGCGCTGAAAGCGGCTGCAAATGGTAATGTCGAAGCCATGTACTGGCTGGGTGAAGGCTATACCGTTTATGCAAAAGAACTGCTAGAAGAAGATCCAGAAGAAGCAAAATATTATTTTGAACAAGCCTACCATTGGCTCAAGCAAGCCAGTAGCGTCAAACATGCGGCTTCTATTTTAGAACTGGCAGGTTTCTACCGTCGTGGCGATGTGGTCGAAAAAGATGTTGCCAAATCTGTAGCCTTAGTACAACAAGCCGCAGAGCTGGGTGAAGTACAAGCCATGCGCGACTTGGCTTGTATTTATGCACATGGTTTAGGCATTGAAATTGATGAAGCCAAAGCAGATGAATGGAACGACAAAGCGCAACAATCTAGTTAAGCTCAAGTAATAAAAAAACAGAAACTCTTTTTGAAACGGGTTTCTGTTTTAATACCCTCTATTTACGAGTGGACATGAACAAAAATAAGGTCTAAATCGCGTTTTGGTAGAAAATTCTTTTTCCTCATTTCAAAACGTGTTGAGCTAATTTTTTTGACTTCTCCGTCCCAACAAAATGACACCAACTCCCCTGCATCTCGCTCTACAGTCAGTTTAAAATCGGCTATCGGTTTTGCCCAGTTTGCCCCTGTTGTTAAAATATAACTTAATGCTTGATAGGGCGCGTGCTGTGCCTTGGCTTTGGCGAGTCCCGCTTTAAAGTGCTGATCCATACAGTAGGTTTTTTCATCTTCTTCTGGATAAAGTGACACTGAACCACCTACCAATGGTGCATATTGATGCTGAATACGCGTAGTACTGTTGGCTTTAAAATTTTGCTGCCAACTATAAATAACCTGCGCTTCCCAATAGATTTCATCACCAGCTTGATAAGGTTTTAACAATTGCTGCACTTGAGGTTCTTTACAGGCAAGCATCCGACCACTGTAATCAACGTCTTGCTGCATACTCCACGGATACAGCAAATCATGTTCAGTAAATCCACATTTCTTTAAAGCACTGGTCACATCAATAGGGTCAGTTTCCCAATTCACTTCACCTTGCTTGGTCAGCGTTGGTAAAAAAGCCCGTACATGCTGCTGTGGTTGAATGCTCTTGTCATTCGCTTGTATTTTAAAACTTTGCAGCAAATGTTCAGTATTCGCAAAATCGCTTTCACGTGAACTTCCGACACGAGGTAAAGGAAATAAGACTGTTTCTTGAATATCTTGATCTGTCAGATTCTTAAATTGATAATCCACGCGAATCTGCTTTTTACTCACAAATAAATCTTCACTTTGCATGGAGATTTTAGGATTTTTCAGATATTGCACACCGCCTGTCGCCACAAAGCCTGTACTGTCATTGGCATTGACCCAACTGCACAGACACAAGAGTCCTAAACCATAACCCCATTTCATCTTATTCATCCTTCTTCTGTTTTAGTTCTTTAATACTTTATTAGTAAGCCAATAATTGATCATCAGATCAATCTTACGCTTCACCCTTGATATTCAACTCTACTCAACAGCATGACTTTATCCATTCTAGATCTTAACAAAATAGATAAAGTCAAAGTTCGAATCATTTAGTTCAGCGTAGTCGATTGAAGTTTCACCTCATGATCATCAATCACCATCGCTTGTCGGCAAATACCTTCTGCTTGACGTTGCTGTTCAAACACTAAGGCTGGCATGGGTTCAAAATTATCAAAGAAGCAAATTTCCTGATCATCGATTGAATATACCAAGGACTGGTTGCCCACTTCATCTAATGTGTCATAGTAGACAATCACCATTTTACCCTGCTCAATCTGGGACTGGATCTGGGTATAGCTTAGCGCAGGCTCAATCGGGATACGTAAAGCTTTCGCTTCGGCATAACTTTGTCGTTCGGTTCGGTCAATATTCGGATCGGGGTCTGTATGAAAAGAGACCTTAAATCCAATCTTCTTTAAAGCAACCGCTAGTGCAATGGTAAACGTGCCATCTTGACGATCATGTCGGCATAACTTGATCAATTCATTCATATCGACATGTGTACCATGATGCTGTAACAACATCCAAACGGCAAATACGCCACAATTCGCTTCTAGATTCAGCAAAGAATCTGGAATATTTAAGGCCATTGGCTTACTTCCAAGAATTAATTAAGCGGATAATAAACAAAATGAAATTGATACGACATAGGATTATTATTTTGATTTTTTAATAATGACCATATTTTCAGATATATTAAAGATAGATAATCAAATTTCAGTAAATTAGATATGGCATATCAAGCAACAATTTTAAATGTAATGATCGCATCACCAAGTGATGTTGCAGAAGAAAGACAACTTGTACGTGATGCAATCTATGAATGGAATGCCATTCACTCAAAACAATTTGGTGTAATGCTGAATCCTATTGGTTGGGAAACTCATGTTGCACCTGAAATGGGTAGTCGCCCACAAGAGATTATAAATAAAAGCATTCTTAATGATTCGGATATTTTAATTGGTCTTTTCTGGACTCGCTTAGGTTCACCAACTGGTGAGTATGTTAGCGGGACAGTAGAGGAAATCTCAAAACACTGTGAAAACAACAAATTAGCTTCGTTATATATTTCAAGAAAGCCTTACCCCGATAATATAGATTTACAACAATTACAACTTTTAAGAGATCAAACCCAAATATGGCTTAAAGATGGATTATTAGAATTCTATGATGATCAATCTATCTTTAAACAAAAGATTAAAGATCATTTATCACTTCAAATTCAAAATAATAAATATTTAAAAGATGTAATCAAACTAAATGAAATAAAAGTTACCAATAACCATTTATTTTCTGAGGAAGCTAAAACTTTACTTTTGAATGCAATTCAAGGTAATGGAATTATTAGTTACTCTAGATATATTGACGGAACAGCGGACTTTGACGCGAATAATTTCAATTATAGAACAAACAATACTAGAGCTATAGCTAAGTGGAAAGCCGCTATTAAGTATCTGCTAGAAGAAAATATTATTATTGAATTGAGTAATGATAAAGGCATACACCAGATATGTGAGGTAACTAATTTTGGCTGGAATTTATCCGAATCATTATTCACTAGCAAATTAAACTCGATCGATAATCTTTAAATTTTAGCTTTTTCCAAGTACAATAGCCGGCTAGTCGAGGGGTGCTGCGACTTTTTCACAGGCTGATTTTCAAAAACAGTAATGTGAAATCGCTAGGCTCGACAATTCGGTCAAAATTTCTGTGAAATACTGGTTTTGATTAACAACGGCATCCGCGAACATAACGATCCAATCTATTTTTATTGTTATTTAATAACTAGGAGATCCAGATGAACGCGGTTACTGCTTCATTTACAGATTACAAAGTTGCTGATATTTCACTTGCTGATTACGGCCGTAAAGAAATTAAACTTGCTGAAGCAGAAATGCCAGCACTTATGGGTCTACGTAAGCGTTATGCAGCTGCAAAACCACTTGCGGGCGCAAAAATCCTCGGTTGTATCCATATGACCATTCAAACTGCTGTTCTCATTGAAACATTGGTTGAATTGGGCGCAGAAGTTCGTTGGACTTCTTGTAACATCTTCTCTACTCAAGACCATGCTGCTGCTGCAATTGCTGCTTCTGGCGTACCTGTATTTGCTTGGAAAGGTGAAACAGAAGAAGAATATGTATGGTGCTTAGAGCAACAAATCAATGTAAATGGCACACCTTGGGATGCCAACATGATTTTGGATGATGGCGGTGACTTAACTGCTCTTGTTCATGAAAAATATCCAACTGTTTTAGCAAAAATTCACGGTATTACTGAAGAAACCACCACAGGTGTTCAACGTCTACTTGAAATGTGGAAAGACGGTTCTCTTAAAGTTCCTGCAATCAACGTCAACGACTCTGTCACCAAATCTAAAAACGACAACAAATACGGTTGCCGCCACTCACTAAACGATGCGATTAAACGTGGTACAGATATGCTTTTATCTGGCCGTCGTGCACTTGTAATCGGTTACGGTGACGTAGGTAAAGGTTCTGCTCAATCTCTTCGTCAAGAAGGCATGATTGTACGTGTAACTGAAGTTGATCCAATCTGTGCAATGCAAGCATGTATGGACGGTTACGAAGTTGTTGCTCCGTACAAAAACGGCGTTCAAACAGGTAAAAAAGAAGACATCAACCTTGACCTTCTTCAAAACACTGACTTGATCGTAACGACAACGGGTAACTACCACGTATGTGACGCTGCAATGTTAGATACATTAAAAGCAGGCGCTGTTGTATGTAATATCGGTCACTTTGACACTGAAATCGACACCAACTACTTACGTGGTTACAAGTGGGTTGAAGTGAAGCCACAAGTACACCAAGTGTATCGTTCTGAAAATGACAGCGATTACTTAATCCTGCTTTCTGAAGGTCGTTTAGTAAACCTTGGTAACGCAACTGGTCACCCATCACGTGTTATGGATGGTTCTTTTGCTAAC
Source organism: Acinetobacter sp. ANC 4173 (assembly GCF_004331255.1). GTDB lineage: Bacteria > Pseudomonadota > Gammaproteobacteria > Pseudomonadales > Moraxellaceae > Acinetobacter. The sequence continues at coordinate 448,675 of NZ_SJOF01000002.1, forward strand.
CAAGTTTTAGGTCAAATGCACTTATTCGCTGAAAAATTTGCAGATCTTCCTGAAGACAAAAAACAAGCGGCGATTCGTGTAGAACTACTTCCTAAGAAATTAGATGAAGAAGTTGCTGCGGCAATGGTTGCAGGCTTTGGCGGTGTGTTAACAACTTTGACTCAAGTACAAGCAGATTACTTAGGTGTAGCGGTTGAAGGCCCATTCAAGTCGGATACTTATAAATACTAAGTTTTTAATTCACTCATACTGAATTGAAATGATGAATGATTACACATTTGAATGCATTGCTTTTAAATAATAATCCCTCCCAACCTCCCTTTTAAAAAGGGAGGTGTCGTGAATTTAGTGCAGATTAAATCTGCGACCATCCCTTCTTTTCAAAGAGGGGTTAGGGGAGATTTTTTGAATAAAACATTTAACACTTCAATTGATATACACATTCTTAATTTTTCAAAATGGGTGAATTATTTAAATGTTTATAACAAGGATTCGAAATGAGCAAAAATATTCCCATTTCTTTTGAGTTTTTTCCGACCAAAACGGATGCGGGCGCAGAAAAACTAAAAGTCGTACACCAAGAATTACAGCTACTAAACCCTGAGTTCTTCTCAATTACTTATGGTGCAGGCGGTTCAACCCGTGAACGCACCTTAGCAGCGATTGCTGAATTTAATGGTAAAGGTACACCTGTTGCCCCTCACCTATCTTGTATTGGTGATGACAAAGCCCGTATCGCTGAATTACTCGATATTTATAAAGCACAAGGCATTGACCGTATTGTGGCGCTGCGTGGTGACCTACCTTCAGGTCAGGTTGGTCTAGGCGAATTACCTTATGCAACGGATTTGGTTCGCTTTATTCGTGAACATTCTGGTGACCATTTCCATATTGAAGTTGCTGCGTACCCTGAAATGCATCCACAAGCAGAAAGCTTTGACTTAGACATTCAACGTTTTTGCGACAAAGCCAATGCAGGTGCTAACGCTGGTTTAACCCAATTCTTCTTTAATCCAGATGCCTACTTCTACTTTGTCGATCGCATTCAAAAACAAGGCGTGAACATTCCTGTAGCCCCAGGCATTATGCCAATTACCAATGCCAGCAACTTGATTCGCTTTGCAGATGGTACAGGTGCTGAGATTCCACGTTGGATTCGCAAGCAACTGGCTACCTATGGTGATGATAGTGCCAGCATTAAAGCTTTCGGCCATGAAGTTGTAGTCAAACTTTGTGAACGCCTGATTGCAGGTGGTGCACCAAGTTTGCACTTCTACACCATGAACACGACTGATCCTACCCGTCAGCTTGTACTAGACCTCGGTTTAGCATAAGTATTTAAACTAGATTCACCCTATTTGAGAGTAAAACCGAATGCCTCGTTTTTTTATGGAAGCAGAACTCAATGTTGATCACACTGTCGAACTGACTGAAACTGTGTTTCACCACTGGGTAAAAGTTTTACGCGCTCAAATCGGTGAAACAGCGACTTTGTTTAATGGACAAGGCGGCGAATACGAAGTGACCTTGAGTGACGTTGCCAAAAAGTCAGCATCGGTTCAGGTCACTGCTTTTAACCCAACCAATCGCACTCCAGCTATTCGTACTTTACTTGGTCAAGTCATGAGTAAAGGTGACCGTATGGATTATGCGATTCAAAAAGCGGTTGAACTGGGTGTATCCGAAATTCAATTGTTGACCTCTGAACGTTGTGAAATGCGTTTAAAATACGACCGTGACCAAAAAAAGTTAGACCATTGGCAAGGTATTGCGATTGCCGCTTGCGAACAATGTGGCATGAACCTTGTGCCAAAAATCCTTGCACCCCTCAGTTTAGAGAAATGGCTTGAATCTGAACGAGCAGAGACTAAACTTGTGCTCGCACCCAATAAGGATGAGACAAATCCTTTGAACAATGCCAAATCAAATATTGCACTGCTGATCGGGCCTGAAGGCGGTTTAAGTGAAGCAGAAATTCAAGCTGCGAATAACGCAGGTTTTGTCAACTGGTGTATCGGCGAGCGAGTATTACGTACCGAAACGGCCCCTGTGGTTGCATTATCCATCTTAAATTACAATGTTAGACCATAGTTTTTCCAAAAAGATGAAAATACGGATGGATAAGATTGATATTTATGAATAACCTGATTAATCTAAAAGTGATGCAATATTTTGTGATTTTATTAAACGACTAAGCAGATGAATGGAACGTATAACCTCTACAGTATCTAGAACAAAACAAAAATAAGGTTATGAATATTATGCCCGATTTTTTAGATGCGAATCTTAAACCGCAGTTACGCGCTGCGCAAATTCATAACTCCATAAGGCATATCCAATTATTTTTGGCCAGTATTCTCATTATTTTTTTATATGTTTATTGCGTTTATCAGTTTAATTTTTCACACTTTTCCATCTATTTCAATGCTTGGTTCTTGGTCACAGAGTTCATCGTTGGCAGTTTTTGGTTACTGACCGCAACTCGATTCAAATTTGAACAATACTCTATTTCCCAAGCGCATCACTGGGTGCAGTTTCTCTGCATAGGTATCGGTATACTCATTGCAACTGGGATTAGTCTTATTTATTACCATTTACCTCTGGTCAATCCAAGTTTTGAACCTGTTCACGCTTTAACATTATCTGCCTTACTGTTAATCGTGACTCAAACATTAGCGCTGACCTTCCTAACCCAACGCCTTGATTATTTTTGTCTAATTTTCATTCCGTCTATTATTCCTTACTTTATATCTCAATTTATTCTTACTGACCAAATTAACCAATTATTTCATCTAACCGTGAACTTTGTTCTCATCGTCATTTTATTGTGTGCTAACTCGACTGTACGAATCCATAAACGCTTATCTGCTTTATATTTGCGCAATGGTCAACTCATTAAAAATGCTGAGCAACAAGTGACTCGGACTGAAGAATTATGTGAACAACTGCAAAATGAAATGAACAAATCCAAAGAAATTGAATTACAACTACAGCAAAATAACCAGCAATTAGAGCAAAAAATTAAAGAACGTACTTTTGATATTGAGCAAATGAATCGTGATCTAGAAAACCAGCAACAAAACTTTGATCTTGCACATGAAATTGCAGGTTTAAAACCTTGGGACTGGAATATTAAAGAACGTCATATATCAGTCAGTAACTATCAACAACAGAAAAAACGTAAACATTCAAAAGAACACAGTATTCAGCTACAAAACATCATTCATCCAGATGATTTATCCTGCTTCAAAGCAGCGTTAAAACAGCATCTCCGTGCCGAGACTGATCGCTATGAAGCCACCTATCGTGTACAGCAATCCAATGGTGAATGGACTTGGGTGCACGATATTGGACGTGTAATTGAACGAGATCCAAGCAATAAAAAGCCTTTGCGCATGGTGGGCATACAACGCGACATTCATCAGGAACGCACCGATCAAGAGCGTCTAAAACTGGCTGCAAGCGTCTTAGAACAAGCGGCTGAAGGTATTTTTATCCTCGATAAACATTTGCATTATGTCAATGTAAATCCTTTTTATGAAAAGATCACAGGCTTTAATAAAGACCTCTGCTTAGGACAGCATCTTTTCGCAATCACCTCAAACCTTAAATCCGTACAGCAACAAAACCATCAGGCTATTTTGGAGCAATTAGCACGTACAGGTGAATATGATGGTGAACTCACTGAAAAATTCAGCACGGGCAAAGAGCTGACCTTTTGGCTACATATTAATGCGATACACGACGAACATAATCGTGTCATCAACTATATTGGCATTGTGTCCGATCTGACAGAACGTAAACTTCAAGAACAACGTTTATCCTATCTTGAAAATTATGACACTTTAACGGACTTGCCAAACCGTTTTTATTATAATTATCAACTACATCAATATTTAGTATCGCATCAAGACTCAATTCAACAGCTCGCTGTGATTCGACTCAATATTGACCGATTCCGCCCCCTCAATGAATATTTAAGCAATAATGGTGGTGATGAACTATTAAGGCAAGTCGCTCAACGTTTACGCTTAACCAATACAGATGCATTGTTCTTGGCACATTTAAATGGCGATGACTTTGCAATTGTGTATGAGATTTCTCATATCCGCCCATCAATTCAACAGCATTGTGAGCGTATTCAAGACGCTTTTGCTGAACCATTTGATATTTTTGGACAGGACCATATTATTACAGTTTCCATGGGGATTTCATTCTACCCTGAACATGGTCGACAACTCGATTATTTAAATAGTTGTGCCGAGCAAGCCTTAACTGAGGCCAAACGTTTGGGTGGTCATACCATGAAATATTACTCGAGTGATAACACAGCATTGCTTGAACAAGGTATTTATTTAGAGCGTGACTTACGCCAAGCTATTCGCAATGATGAGCTGGTGGTTTACTATCAACCCAAAATCGACTTTAAAGATCAACATGTTTATGGTTTTGAGGCCCTTATACGCTGGAATCATCCAACAAAAGGCATTATTCCTCCTGCACTGTTCATTCCAATGGCAGAAAAAACCAGTTTAATTTCAGATATTGGCAGAATCGTCATTTGTAAGACGGCTAAACAAATTAGCCATTGGAATTCGATTGGTTTTACAAATATTTGTGTATCCGTCAATGTTGTTGCACAACAGTTACAACGTGGACAACTGCTTTCTGATTTAGACGAAGCGATTGCAACCTATCAAATTTCAGGTGAAAGTTTAGAACTTGAAATTACTGAATCTTCGCTAATTGAAAACTCAAAAACTGTCAAAATATTATTGGATCAAATTAAACAACGTCATATTAATATTGCCCTAGACGATTTTGGTACAGGTTATTCCTCTCTTGCCTATCTGGCAGACTTCCCAATCGATATTCTAAAAATAGATCGCGCCTTCATTGCCAACATTGGAGATGGTAAACAAGATGCCATTATTAGTGCCATGGTTGCCATGGGTAAAGCAATGGGATTGATTGTCGTCGCAGAAGGGATTGAAACTGAACAGCAGCTCTGTTATCTCGAAAAACTACAATGCGACATTGCTCAAGGTTATCTTTTTTCAAAACCGCTCTCTGAAAAAAATGCGACTGAATACTTACAATTACACAAACTTATCCCTTCTTAGTCTAAGTCAATAGGCTTGAGGTCTAAGTTTGTGTAAAAAAGAAGCGTGTTCGACTGTGCTTAAAAGACAAGTAATGGTATATTCGAGCAAATTCAGCAAAACCACCAGCATAAGCTGGACCACTCAGTAACAAACGAGATTCAGATGGACGATCAATCATTAAAACAGCAAGCTTTGTATTATCACGAGTTTCCAACCCCAGGTAAAATCAGTGTTACACCTAGCAAGCAGCTGGTCAACCAACACGACTTAGCACTTGCTTACTCCCCAGGTGTGGCTGCGCCTTGTTTAGAGATTGAACGCGACCCTTCAACTGCCGCCCTATATACTGCACGTGGTAACCTTGTTGCCGTTGTCAGTAATGGTACCGCAGTACTTGGACTAGGTAACATCGGTCCATTAGCGTCAAAACCAGTAATGGAAGGTAAAGGCGTCCTGTTCAAAAAATTTGCTGGTGTTGATGTCTTCGACATCGAAATCGCTGAAAATGATCCAGACAAAATCGTTGATATTGTTGCAGCGTTAGAACCAACTTTTGGCGGGATTAACCTCGAAGACATTAAAGCGCCTGAATGTTTCTACATTGAGCGTAAACTTCGCGAACGCATGAATATTCCTGTGTTCCATGATGACCAACACGGTACTTCAATCATTGTAGGTTCTGCTTTACTGAATGCACTTCAGTTAAATGGCAAGAAAATTGAAGAAATCAAAATTGTCGCTTCTGGTGCAGGTGCAGCTGCTCTTTCATGTTTAGACTTACTTTGCGCAATTGGTGCAAAGAAAGAAAACATTATCGTTGCTGACTCACGTGGTCTACTCACAACTAAGCGCGAAGGTCTAGATGACTCGAAAAAACGCTATGTACAAGACATTGACGGTACACAGCTGGCTGACGTGATTGCAAATGCAGATATGTTCCTTGGTCTTTCAGCGGCCGGTATCTTAACCAAAGAAATGGTTAAGGTTATGGCAAAAGATCCTATTATTTTTGCCCTTGCTAACCCAGATCCAGAAATTTTACCTGAACATGCACATGAAGTTCGTAATGATGTAATCATGGCAACAGGTCGTTCAGACTATCCGAACCAAGTGAACAACGCGCTTTGCTTCCCATATATCTTCCGTGGTGCACTCGATGTAGGTGCAACAACCATTAATGAAGAAATGAAAATTGCTTGTGTATATGCAATTGCGCGTATGGCACACATTGAAGCAGATGCTGCAACCTATGGTGAAAAATCTGCATCTTTTGGTCGTGACTATTTAATTCCACGCCCTCTTGATCAACGTCTGATTCTTGAAATTGCACCAGCAGTTGCACAAGCAGCAATGGATTCTGGTGTTGCAACACGCCCAATCGAAGATTTCTCTGCGTATCGTCAACGTTTGTCTGAGTTTGTTTATAACTCTGCATTCATTATGAAACCAATCTTCGCTCAGGCAAAAACTGATCCTAAACGTATTGCTTATGCAGAAGGTGAAGACCTCCGCGTATTACGTGCTGTACAAATTGCAGTAGATGAAGGTATGGCGAAACCAATTTTGGTGGGTCGTACTGCGGTGATCGAAGCCAACATTAAGAAATTAGGTTTACGCTTAGAACATGGCGTAAACATTGAAATTGTTGACCAAGAGCAAAACCCGAACTACGAAAAATTTGCTGAAGACTATTACGACATCATGCAACGTAAAGGGGTAACACCTGAATACGCACATCGTGAAGCACGTCGTCGTTCTACCTTAATCGCGGGTATGTTGGTTAAACATGGTCTGGCGGATGGTATGCTGTGTGGTACATATTCAAGCTATGACATTCATTTAGATTTCGTAAAAAATGTGATTGGCTTGAAAGAAGGTCGTACCAACTTCTTTACCCTAAATGCATTAATGCTTGAAGATCGCAACTTGTTCATTGCGGACACTTATGTAAATACCAATCCAACAGCTGAACAGTTGGCTGAAATGACCATTTTAGCGGCTGAAGAAGTGCGTCGTTTTGGTATTACTCCACGCGTTGCTCTACTTTCGCACTCTAGTTTCGGTTCAGACCAAAATGACCCAAGCGCACAAAAAATGCGTAAAGTATTTGAAATCTTGAGCGAAATTGCACCTGAACTTGAAGTTGAAGGTGAAATGCACGGTGATGCAGCAATGGACGAAACCATTCGTCACTTTGCCTTCCCGAACTCACGTTTCAAAGGTTCTGCTAACTTGTTAATTATGCCGAACTTAGATGCTGCCAACATTTCATTCAACCTATTGAAATCAACTTCTGGTAACAATGTGACTATTGGTCCTATTTTATTAGGTGCAGCGAAACCTGTTCATATTCTTACTCCAACGACTACAACACGTCGTTTAGTCAATATGACAGCATTAACTGTGGCTGAAATTCAGCAAGCTGAAACTGAAGCGCTTTAATCTTTAGTAAAAAGCTCAAGTTATTGACTTGAGAAAACCTCTATTCTGTAGCATGATTGCTTGAAGAATAGAGGTTTTTTCATGCAAGTTTATTTAGTAGGCGGTGCAGTACGAGATCACTTACTCGGACACCCCTATCACGAAAAAGATTATGTTGTTGTTGGCGCTACTCCAGAGCAATTACTGGCACTTGGCTATCAGCCTGTAGGCAAAGATTTTCCCGTTTTTCTACACCCAGAATCAAAAGAAGAATATGCTTTAGCCCGTACTGAGCGTAAGTCAGGACAGGGTTATCATGGTTTTGAGTTCTTTACCGATGTTAGTGTGACCCTTGAAGATGATTTAATTCGCCGCGACTTAACCATTAATGCGATAGCGATGGATGAAGCTGGGAAAATCTACGATCCCTATCAAGGTCAACAAGATTTAGCCCACAAAATACTCCGCCATGTTTCCGATGCATTTGTGGAAGATCCACTTCGGGTATTGCGTGTAGCCCGCTTTGCTGCACGTTATAAACCTTTAGGGTTTAGTATTGCCACAGAAACGCTTGATTTAATGCGTCAACTCGCTGAATCAGGTGAATTAAATGCACTTACGCCTGAACGCGTCTGGAAAGAAACTTCACGTGCGCTAATGGAACCTCATGCAGATGTCTATTTTGAGGTTTTAGAAGCTTGTGGGGCTTTAAAAGTTTTATTTCCTGAAATTGATGCACTCTTCGGCATTCCTCAACGTCCTGAATATCATCCCGAAATTGACTGCGGTGTTCATACACTCATGTCTCTCCATCAAGCCTGTAAAGCCAATTATTCACTGGATGTACGCTTTGCCGTTTTGGTGCATGATTTGGGTAAAGCCCTCACCCCTGAGCATGAATTACCTCGGCATATCATGCATGAAGAGCGTGGGATTCAACCCGTGACTCAAGTCTGTGATCGATTAAAAGTACCGACTCAAACCAAACAATTGGCCTTAGCCGTCTGTAAAGAGCACTTAAAGTGTCATCAAGCGTTTGCTTTAAAGCCTGGAACACTCTGGCGTCTTCTCCAACGTCTTGATGTACTACGCCGCCCAGAACGAGTTGAAGCCTTCATACAGGCTTGCGAGTGTGATGCGCGCGGACGTCTTGGACTAGAAGATCGTGACTATCCACAAGCCATCTATATCCGTGATGCGATGGAAATTGTGCGCACAATTAAAGCACAAGATTTACCTGAGAATGTTCAAGGCTCTGAAATTGGTGAAATGTTGATTCAACGTCGTATTCAGGCTTTGGAAGCTTATAAATCACAGCATGCAGTGACAAATAAGCCCGAATAATCAAAAAGCCCTTGATCGTAATAAATCAAGGGCTTTGAATTTTCAAAGTAATTTATGATTATGAAATCTGCGCTGGGAAAGTAATCACCTGTTCCAAACGCATTTTTTCAGTCGCCACCATCAACAAACGATCTAAGCCTAAAGCAATCCCTGCACATTCTGACATATTTGGCAAAGCAGCTAATAGATATTCATCAATAGGCATCACATGTAAGCCCAACTGCTCACGCTCTTGATTGTCAGCCTCAAAACGTTGACGAAGCACCTCAGCATCAATCAATTCATCATAAGCATTGGCCAATTCCAAACCTTCGATATACAGTTCAAAACGCGCTGCAACAAGCTCGCCATCGTCATCTTGCTTGGTTTTTGCCAAAGATGCCAATTCAGGTGGGAAGTCTGTCAAAAATACAGCCGTGTCAAAACCTAAACTAGGCTCTACAAAATGTGAAAACAGTAAATCAATATATCCAAGTCGATCATCGCCTAAATCCAGATTTAAACCGACGCGTTGACAACAATCTTTCAGTTCTTTCAAGCTAGCCTGTAAAGGATTCAACTCCAAACGGTCCATAAACGCATGTTTATAACTTAAAATGGTCGGACGGATTTCGCCAAAACGCTGCGCCAAAGTCACATTTAATAAATCGGTAACTTCAAACATTAAATCTTTCAAACTAAAATGCGGACGATACCACTCCAACATACTAAATTCGCTGTTGTGCTTACGCCCATGCTCATCGTCACGGAAAACCTTACAAATTTGATAAATTGGCCCACTGCCCGTTGCCAATAAACGTTTCATAGCAAATTCTGGCGAAGTCTGCAAATAATGTGTTGCAAGTTTACCTTGTACATGGCGCTGTGCCTGCACCGAAGCCAAATGCACATCGGTTACCCCAGCTTGCGATAAAATTGGGGTTTCAACTTCTAAAACTTGACGCTCAGCAAAAAACTGTCGAATTTGTGCATACATTTTGGCGCGTGCTTGCATTGCCGCTAAATCACAGGTGGGCTGATAATGAACTTGACTCACGCCTGTGGTCCTCCATGTGCTGCCCACTCACGTCGAAGCGGATAGTTTTTTCTTAAAGTATCAAATGCTTGCTGTTCGACTTTACCTTGCTTTACACACGCTCTTAAATTGGCATCATCTTGAGGAATGTCATAAATCTGGTTTAAATATTGAGTTAATACGGTTTTAAAATCGTTTTGAGCAAAATATTGTTCACAATTCGGAAGTTGTGTTTCAAAACGTTTTGTAGCAGCTTGAGCAAAGACCTGACAAAACGCCTCATAAATCATCTGTGTACCACGTGCCTTGCCTTCTAAGCTATAACCTGCAATATGTGGTGTCGCCAACGCCAAAAGCTGTAATAGTTCAGATGAAATTTCTGGTTCATGCTCAAAGACATCTAATACCACTGTACGATTGGTTTTTCGAATATCTTGCATTAAATCAGCTTCGGCTATCACAGGTCCACGTGCCGAATTAATCAATAGGGCATTCGGCTTCATTTGAGCCAAAGTTGTCGCATTAAATAAATGATAGGTTGGATGTTGACCTGATTTGGTCAAAGGTACGTGAATAGAAATTGCATCGGCTTGTTGTAATAACTGTGTAAAATCCACTTGCGTGACATGATCTCTTTGCACAAAAGGATCATAGGCAATCACCTGCCAACCCAATAGCTGAGCCATAGTTGCTAAGCGAGAACCGACATTGCCTAATCCAACTATCCCCAAGCAAAAGTTCTGCTCGGCAGAAATTAGCTCAGGTTTTAAATGTAAAAGTGCAGTAATCACATATTCTGCGACCGCTTGAGCATTACAGCCCGCAGCATTCGACCAAGCAATGCCCGCAGCATTTAAGGCTTGAATATCCAGATGATCGGTACCAATTGTAGCGCTACCCACATAACGAAGTGCTGTATTTTGTAGTAATGTTGAATTAACCTTAGTTACAGAACGAACCAAGAGTGCATCAGCATCTACAACATCAGAATGACTTAAATTCCGACCTGGGACATGTTGGATTGCACCAAATTCTGCAAAAAAATAGTCGGTAAAAGCAAGATTTTCATCAGCCACAATTTTCATGATTTGGACCAGCAATTGATTCTGCACTATCTTACTGCTTTAGAATTCTACTGACCATTCAAATACGATAATTTGAATTTTTCTTTTTTGGTTTTACTGCACCACTGTTTACTTTACGGGCAAAGAATCAAATCTATACATTAAAAAGATTTTATATCATTTAATTGGCACGTAGAATGCTGAGCACTTTTATAACACACCATTCCTCATGTTACGCCTTTCCTTCATTACTTGTGCTCTGCTGTTCACAGGTTGCGCTTTCGGCACCAGCAAAGAAATAAAACAAGCTGAAAAATTACTCGAACATTTTCAATGCCACAATATTGAATCTAGCCAAATGATGCACAGTCCCATCATTAATTATTATGAACACGCATTAGGAAACTCCAGACAAAAAGTTGAAGCGTATGTTCAAAGCTATAAAGATGGCGACATTCTGTTTCATGAACCACTACCCGATGTCATCTCAGTAGAATATGAACATTATAAAGAAGCTTGTCAGTCACTTGGGGGATTAAGCCAATAAGATTTTCAGGCATAAAAAAGCGAGGACAGTGTCTAACTGCCTCGCTTGAAAGCTAAATTGACATTAATTATGCATCTTATTGATTCAAATAACGGGTATCAATACTGAATTTTTCTGGAAACTTAGGCTGAATACTGGCATAGAATTGCATAATTTCTTGCATGTCCTGCTCATAATTACCTGTTGGGTAAACAATCTTACCGACACCCGCTTCTTTTTTTTCATAATCCATATAGGCCAACGCAATCGGTACACCCGCATTGACCGCTACATGATAAAAGCCCGTTTTCCATTGTTCCTGTTTTGAACGCGTGCCTTCTGGTGTAACCAGCATCACTAATTTAGGATGCGTTTTAAATAAATCAGTCATTAACTCCACCATACTTGGTCGAGCCTCACCTTCATTTTTAGGATGACGATTAATTCCAATTCCACCCATTGCTCGTACAAAAGGACCAAAAGGTAATTTCATATAACTGTCTTTGATCGTCAGACGCACATTAACACCAAGGGCTTTCAAAGCCAAACGTGCGTAAAGTGCATCCCAATTACTGGTGTGCGGTGCAGCAATCATGACACATTGATCTAAATGCTCAGGCCATTGATTATCTGTCTTCCACCCCATCAATGCCAAAGATTGTTCAGCCAACTTTTCAAACACAGCAACACCAAAATCAACAAAAAAAGACAGCGAATTCTACCAGTCTATTTGAATAAAAAAAGTACCGTGCGCTTAAAAAACACCCTATCAATATATAGATGTATAAATTGTTTATTACAAAGCATTTACTGCAATTTTGCGATTAATTTGATGATTTTCATCATGCAATTTTTTAAACATCAAACTATAAAAAATACAGATAAATATGTCATTAATTCTTATCTATGGCGCAATGCTCGCTAGGTAACACCTTACATTTGATTTGTAAGACAATATCTTTTAACCAAAACTGGATAGCGCTTATAACGAATGAGTGAAATGAATAAAACTTAAATTCATTAGATTACACAACACTACGCTGTTTTACATTTTCGATATTTTACTGATTTATAAAATAATTTATTTTACCTTTTGGTCATAAAATCAATTAAATATTTAATTCATGATAATTCAAGGAAGAGAATGATGAATAAAACCCTGATTGTTACACTGCTATGTTGTTGTGCTTTAGCCGCCTGCTCCAAACCCACTCAAAACGTAGAATTAAACACAGCAACAACTGAAACTCAAGTTGCCTCTTCAGCCGAAATTGATTCTGCACATAATGCTCAAAATTCTTTAGACTGGGCTGGTGATTATCAAGGCACGCTGCCTTGTGCTGACTGTGAAGGCATTAAAACTCAACTGGTATTAAATGCCGACTCTACCTATACCATAACCGAAATCTATTTAGGCAAAGGTGACGATAATCCATTTAAATCTGCTGGGAAGTTTAGTTTTGGTCATACGGGTAGCATAATCACGTTGGATCAGCATGGAGATCAACGCAAATACTTTGTTGCAAAAAATCAACTTTACGCACTTGATCAGGAAGGAAAAAAAATTGAAGGAAACTTGTTTGAGCATTATATTTTGAAGAAAACCATCAACTAAAGAAGCTTTCATTTTTCATCAAAATTTTTCCATTAAAAAACCCTGCTTTCGCAGGGTTTTCTTCGAATCAATTCAAGGCTTAGTGAGCAGCGAATTGGTTCATTGTATTTTTAGCATCATCATGTGCTTTAAGAGCGTTGTCACCAGAGAAGATTTCTTTGTGATCATCACCGATGTCAGAACCCGCCATTGCTTGGTGTTTAACACAAGCGATACCACCACGGATTTCTTTACGTTGTACGCCAGCAACATAAGCCAACATGCCTTCAGTACCGAAGTAACCTTGTGCAAGCTCATGAGTAGAAAGCGCAGCAGTATGGTAAGTAGGAAGTGTGATCAAGTGATGGAACACACCCGCTTCACGAGCAGCATCTGCTTGGAATGTACGGATCTTAGCGTCTGCATCAGCAGCTAATTCAGTAGCATCGTACTCAGCGCTCATTAATTTAGCACGGTCGTAAGCAGAAACGTCTTTACCTTCAGCAACCCAACGGTCGTAAGCTTGTTGACGGAAGTTTAACGTCCAGTTGAATGACGGGCTGTTGTTGTAAACAAGCTTCGCATTTGGAACTGTTTCACGTACACGGTTAACCATGTGAGCGATTTCTTCAACGTTTGGCGTTGCAGTTTCGATCCAAAGAAGGTCAGCACCGTTTTGAAGGCTAGATACACAGTCAAGTACAACACGGTCAATTTGAGTGTCAGCACGGAACTGATATAAACCAGAAGCTAAACGCTTAGGACGGTGTAATTTACCATTACGTTTGATCAAGATTTCATCTTCTTGAGCATCAGCAATGTCAATTTCAGTTGTTTCTAAGTAGCTGATGTATTGAGAAGCGATGTCGCCTGGCTCTTTAACCACTGGGATTTTTTGAGTCAAGTCAGCGCCTTCAGAGTCAGTACGCGCAACGATGATACCGTCATCAAGACCCATTTCTAAGAATGCATAACGTAATGCATGGATTTTAGCAATGAAGTCTTCGTGTGGAACAGTTACTTTACCAGCTTGGTGACCACATTGTTTCGCGTCAGATACTTGGTTTTCGATTTGAAGCGCACAAGCACCAGCTTCGATCATTTTCTTAGCAAGTAAGTAAGTCGCCTCTTCGTTACCGAAACCAGCATCGATGTCCGCAATAATTGGCACAACGTGAGTTTGGAAACCGTCGATTTGAGCAGTAATTTCAGCAGCTTTAGCAGTATCGCCAGCTTCTTGAGCTTTTTTAAGCGCACGGAACAAGTCGTTTAGTTCTTTCGCATCAGCTTGACGTAAGAAAGTGTAAATTTCTTCGATTAATGCAGGAACTGAAGTTTTTTCGTGCATAGATTGGTCAGGAAGTGGACCGAATTCTGAACGAAGCGCAGCAACCATCCAACCAGAAAGGTAGATGTAGCGACGTTCAGTTGTACCGAAGTATTTTTTGTTCGCAATCATTTTTTGTTGTGCGATAAAACCGTGCCAGCAACCTAATGATTGAGTGTATTTGCTTGAATCAGCATCATAAGCAGCCATATCACGACGCATAATTGCAGCTGTGTATTTAGCAATGTCTAAACCAGTTTTGAAACGGTTTTGTAATTGCATACGCGCAGCATCTTCAGGACTGATGTCTGCCCAAGTGCTTCCGAATTTTGCTTTTAATTCGCGGATTGCATCAATCGCTGTTTGGTATGTAGTCATGATATTTTCCTGTAATAATATTAGGATTTCATCAATTGAAGCATTAGAATCTGAATAATGATTTTTGTTCAGATTTAGTACACTTCATTACGATGAATACAGATTAGATTGAGTTGTAAAATTAATCCAATATCCTCAAGTAATTTTCAGTATTTTTTAAAAAAATATATAGATCAAAGTCGTATTATAAACAAACCTACAAACTATAAGTCACTAATATTTAATCATTTATAAAATTATAGGAAAAATATTATTTCTTAAAAAATGAGAAATTAGAGTGAAAAATAAGCATTAGACTTAAGTCTTGCACCTCTAGTTTTGGCTATTTCCATCTAATTTCAGCCATTTTATTCCGCAGTTTTTAGCTCTAATATTTAAATACAACTGTATAAAATATAAACTCGATTATTCCTTATTGAGTAATTCTTTAAGTTGAAAAACCATAAACTCTAGGTCACTTTAACCATTCACTCAGATTCTTAGGTTCTTAGGTTCTTAGGTTCTTAGGTTCTTAGGTTTTAAGTTTTTAAGTTTTTAAGTTTTTAAGTTTTTAAGTTTTTAAGTTTTTAAGTTTTTAAGTTTTTAAGTTTTTAAGTTTTTAAGTTTTTAAGTTTTTAAGTTTTTAAGTTTTTAAGTTTTTAAGTTTTTAAG
>NZ_SJOF01000020.1 GCF_004331255.1 Acinetobacter sp. ANC 4173
CATCAATTTTCTGACAAATATTTCTCAAATAAACTTCGAGTAATTTCTACCATCAATCAATGAAAATAATTTCGATTAATCAATCAGTAAAAATCCACACAAGTTGTTCTTCATAATCTCTTAATGATCTTTCTAACACCTCGTCAGCGCTAGAAGCTGGACTTCGATAAACTCAACAACTCAGCGCTTCACGCTTCGTTCGTTTCCGTCTATCTCGTCGGTATGGGATGCATTCTATACGGTTTTGCTACGAGTGCAAGCTCTTTTAACTGGCTGCTTTATCGGGTGTTGTATTTTTATGCACTGTTTTGGTTCATTACTACACAAAATATAAGGTAAACTATTAATTATAAAGCAGAAATATGAATAAAATATTTCTGCTGTTTTTTTTAATGATTTAGTGGAGCTTGCTTACTTAATGTTCACACTGAGAATTTTCACTGGTTGCGTCGGTACATCTTGGTGCATACCATAGCTAGCAGTCGGTACTTTGATAATTTTATCGACCACATCCATCCCCTTCGTCACCTTACCAAAAACCGCATAGCCTGCATTCATAGATCCTTTATTTAAAAAGTCATTGTCAACGACATTAATAAAGAATTGGCTGGTGGCTGAGTTTGGGTTATTGGTACGTGCCATTGCCAGAGTGCCACGCGTGTTCTTTAAACCATTTGAAGATTCGTTCTTAATAGGTGCTTTGGTTTGCTTTTCGACCATGTTGGCATCCATTCCTCCACCCTGAATCATAAAACCAGGAATGACACGGTGAAAAATAGTTCCGTTATAGAAATTTGCTTTTGCGTAGTCTTCAAAGTTTTTGGCTGAAACTGGTGCTTTATCATTAAATAGCTCAATTTCAATATTTCCCATTGATGTTTTCATTTCCACCAGAGTATTGGCTGCATAGGTACACACACTGAATGTAGCCGCAGTCAATAACGCGAGGCTCTGTTTTAACATGTTGTGGGTTCCTATAATGCTGTTTTATATTTGGTTATATTTAACACAACTCTTTAAATTCAGATACTTTTAAACTTTCTATTTATAAGATCTAAATCATTGTTTTAAATTTATGTATGGATATTCAAATATTTAAAATGCTTTATTTGCATCTTACTTTAACTGTGTTTATCCCAAAATTTTCTGAATTTTTTACTCATTTCGATATAATTTTTCTTCGCAGTCCGCGATAAGCCCGCCATGTTAATGAAACCATGAGTCATGCTTGGATAATTATGATATGCCACGGAGACACCATGATGTCGTAGCTTATGGGCATAGATCTCAGCTTCATCATGCAGTACATCATGCCCTGCCGTAACAACAAAGGCGGACGCTAATTTTCTTAAACTACCATAAGTCGGGGAAATAATTGGATCATCCAAAGCAACCTGATGCTGAGTGGCATAATGTGCGGTCACAGTATCGATATCATCTCCAGTTAAAACTAGACCATCTTTATAAGCAAAAAAGGAAGGATGACGACTTTTAAAGTCTAATGCTGGATAAATTAGGAACTGGACTTGCGGGGCATAGGCTTTACCTATACTGCGTTGCGCAACCACCGCACTTAAATTGCCACCTGCACTGTCACCTGCAACTGCTATACGATTTTTTAAAATTTTGAGTTGCTTTCGATTTTGATACACCCAAGCCAAGGCATCTTCGCAGCTCTGTACAATTTGATATGGCGAGGCTTCTGGTGCCAAAGGATAATCAATACTGAGCACTTGGACATGCGCATGTACAGCCAATAAACGACACACTTCATCATAACTATCGATACTGCCCACCACAAAGCCTCCTCCATGATAGAACACCAACATCGGAAGTTTTTTATTGGGCGCAGGATGATAGTGACGCGCAAAAATAGTTCCACTTTGCAAAGGTAAGCGTAAATCTTCGACCTGTTTAATGGCGGTCGATTTTGCTGTAATAAGCTGACTTTGTAATTCAAAGGCTTTACGAGAGTGTTGTGCATCTGCCGAAATAAAGCCTACTTTGTTCTGTTTGTATTGAACTGCCACTAGACATTTAATAAAGGAGTCTAATTCGGGGTAGTGATAAGGATAGGCTAAGGCCTTGACGATATTCTCCTGTACAAAATTAGGCAACTTATCGAGTAGTCGCGCTACTGTAGCTTGATTTTGCTCCATCACTTTTTGTATTGAGATGCCCATAAACGACTTATTCCTTGTTGTTTTATCTTTCGGTCAAACTTTACTGAACAAGTTCAACCTTAAATTATGGCTTTTGCAACAAAGCTAATCTGCTTTAAGCATATTGTCATTAACACTATGACTGCAAGTTTAAGTCAAAATCATCAATACACACGCAGTCTTACATAGAAAATACTGAAATAATTTTGAATTGAGATAGCTTCAGACAGTACACCTCATTCAAGTACTGTCTTCACTCTATATGCCGTTTTCAACTCAACAACATTATGCGTTATTGTTGAATCGATTGCGGTTGGTTTTGCATTTGCTCCGTTGATGCCTGAGGGACATTCGAGTTTACAGATCCATCGACTTGTGTCGCAATTCCGTCTTGTCCTTGTACTGCAACCTCTGCTCCAGTCGAGATTTGAGCTGTTTCAGTCGCTTGTACAGGGTCTTTAGATGCACAACCCACTGCAAGCACTGAAATAGCTAACATAGAAATCGTCAATAGTCCGACTTTTTTCATACTTTGTTCCTCTTCAAATAAAAAATACAAAAACCAATCTTTAGTTTTGCGAAGTCATCATTCATGTTTTTTCAATGCGTTGCGCACATGTATGGTGAGCGTTTTTTATTTGTTGGTTACATTCTGCAATCTTTTATTAAGCTTGTTTTGAAGCATCATTTTTTTCTTCGAGCAAGAAAATGAATTAAGTGATTATTTTTAATCGCATAAAGTACATCGTTGCAGCTCAATACACCTCAGAAAGTAGGTTTTCTTAAAAAATATCGAAATGAAAAGACTTACTGCTGTTGCCAAGTATCTACAGAACCTTTAACTCATCACGTTTCTACTGTGCTCAACCTATACGATGTAGCAATTCTCAACAATTTTCAAAAAAAAGCTTATTCAAAGGTTGAATAAGCTTTAAAAACAGATTTTTAAAATATCTATAAACCACGATGACCGTGATTGTGGTGATCCGTCCTCAAAACATTTGCCCAAATCATGAAAGTCTGCTCATCATGATCATTTTTATGCAAATTATCATTAAGGCCACTGCATCTCGCCTTTGACCACTTTAGCGCCCAACTCTAAGCTGCTTGACTCACCTAAAGCAGGATACTGTGTGTGCATGATTCCGATTAACTCAGCTGAGTTTTTGCTGGCTTTCACCGCTTTCTCATATTGCTTTAAATAGTCTATCGAGAAATTCACAGCATCAAGACCTTCGGCCGCACCAGCGTTCATATGTGCAGGAACCACGACTTCAGGTTGAAGCGCTTTGATTGATTCCAATGTCTTAACCACTTCAGCACGATCTTTGGAGCTTGGCGTGTCTGCCATCCACAAATGAATACCCGATGAAACAGGAATTCCACCGACCACTGCTTTAGCGCTTGGAATCCATAAATAGGTCAGTTCTTTTTGACCTTTAATGTCAATCTGTTCACTTTCAAGCTTTAAAATTTGAGCCGTATAGGCTTGCGGAACAATAATTTTGCTTGGTGCGTTGGCTCCCATTTTTTCTCCCCAGTACTGCACTTTTAATGCTTGGGTATCTTGAATATGTTGCACCGTTTCAGGCGTTGCAATGATTTTAACCTTCGGGAAATAGTACTGAAAAACATCCAAACCAAAATAATAGTCAGGATCACCATAGCTGACAAAAATCGTGCTTAAAGTCTTACCTCGATCGAGAATATCCGCGGCAATTCTCAGTGCCTCTGATTTAGAAAATTGAGCATTCACCAACATGACTTCTTTATCGCCTTCAATCAGGGTAGATGTCACGCCGAAATGTTCAGGCTTAGCTAAATAGGTGTGAATTTTTAGGTCTTGCGCATAGGCAGTGGAGCTAAGCGCTAAAGCAGTGAAGGCAAGGGCATAAAACTTGGTTTGCATGGTATTCATCTCTTATTTGATTTTGAATATTTTAAATTTCAGTTTCTGACAAATAAACAGCTCAACTTAAGATAAACTGTTGCAATATACGCAACAATAAACATAAATATGGATACCCTAAAAGCCATTCAAGTCTTTGTCTGTATTGCCCAACAAGGCAGTTTGACCAAAGCCGCAGACCAGCTCAATGTTTCTCGCGCCATGGTATCTCGCTACCTTGAACATCTAGAAAATCATTTTTCGACCCGATTATTTCATCGCAATACCCGTAAAATTTCCCTGACATCGACAGGAGAGCAAGCTCTGCATTACTGCGAGAATATTTTGCAACAGCAGCAACTCCTTTTAGAAATGACTCATGATCAACAACAGATTGGTACCATTCGACTGACTACAGGGCTTTTTTTACTGCAAAATGGCCTAGCAGAATGCATTAAGCAATTTAGACAGCAGTTTGCATTTGTACAATTCGATATTGTGATTACAGAAGACACTCTCGATTTAATTGATGCCCAAATCGATTTAGCCTTTCGGATTAGCCCTAAAATAGCTGAAGGTTTAATTGCTCGCCCGCTCTTTCCGATTGACTCTGTTTTATGCGCACATTCCGATTATTTGGCACAAGCGCCCGAGATTCAACATCCTGAACAGTTGTTACAACATACCTGCCTGACCCATCACAGCATGCATTCGGTTTGGACGCTAAACGCACCCAATCAACACCCGCAAAACTATAACTTACATAGTGTGATCCAAAGCAATGATGCCTATGCGTTATTAGAAATGTGCAAACAGGCACAGGGCATTGCCATGTTACCAACCGCATTGGTGCAAACTGAGCTGAATCAAAATCGGCTACATCAGATTCTGCCCGACTACGCCCTGCCGCAAATGCAACTGTCTGTGGTGTATTCATCGCGGCGACATTTAAGTAAAAAAACGCAAGAATTCATCGCATTTGTGATTCAACACTTCAATTTATCTGAGAAAAAACAGAAATAGTGCAAATTTAATCAAGCATGCAACTTGAATTTTGCTTTCCTGCCCCGACCTCTTTTACTAATCATGAATTTCATAACTCATGACAGTTCAGAATTAACCAGTGAACACTGACGCCAAAGGACTGTACATGTTTAAGAACCCTTTTAAACGGAGTAAATCAATGACAACTGAGCAAAACGAACAGGCTCAAGACCTTCAACAAGAGCAAGCTGAGTCACAAACAGCGCAAACTCAAGCTGAAACCGAGCAAACAAACGTTTCAGTTGAAGATTTACAAGCGCAAATCGGCAAACTTGAAGAAAGCTTGAAATTAGAAAAAGCCCGTACAGCAAATGCCGTTTATGAAGCACAGAAGAGTGTTGAGCGCATTCAACGTGAATCTGACAAACACAAAGAGACGGTTTTGGAAAAGTTCGCCAAAGAACTTCTCGATGTTGTGGACAATTTAGAACGTGCCATTCAAGCCGCAGGTGAAGAAGAAACTCCTGTACTTGAAGGTGTAAGACTGACTTTGAAATCTTTACTGACCACCCTTGAGAAATTTGGTGTGATCGAGGCAGATACAAAAAATGGTTTCAATGCAGATTTACACCAAGCGGTTGGGATTGATCCAAATGCCAAAGCGAACGAAATTGGGACCGTTTTACAGAAAGGTTACACCTTAAATGGTCGTTTACTTCGCCCTGCTATGGTGATGGTAGGCGCATAAACCCTATAAATACGGGAGTTTGTGAAAAATTTTCAGAAAAATAACTTGAAAAATTTTGAACGGCTCTCATATCGGATAACAAGCAAAAACATTGCACAAAAATTTTTGAGGAACAGATCTAATGGCTAAAATCATTGGTATTGACTTAGGTACAACAAACTCATGCGTTGCTGTACTTGAAGGCGACAAAGTTAAAGTAATCGAGAACGCTGAAGGCGCTCGTACAACTCCATCGATCATTGCGTATAAAGATGGTGAAATCTTGGTTGGTCAGTCTGCAAAACGTCAGGCCGTGACTAACCCTAAAAATACATTATTCGCGATCAAGCGTTTAATCGGTCGTCGTTATGAAGACCAAGCGGTACAAAAAGACATCGGTCTTGTACCTTACAAAATCATCAAAGCAGACAATGGCGATGCTTGGGTTGAAGTCAACGACAAAAAACTTGCACCACAACAAATCTCTGCTGAAATCTTGAAAAAGATGAAGAAAACAGCTGAAGATTATTTAGGTGAAACAGTGACAGAAGCCGTGATTACGGTGCCTGCTTACTTTAACGATGCTCAGCGTCAAGCAACCAAAGATGCGGGTAAAATCGCTGGTCTTGATGTGAAACGTATCATCAACGAACCAACTGCTGCGGCACTTGCGTTCGGTATGGACAAAAAAGAAGGCGACCGCAAAATTGCAGTTTACGACTTAGGTGGTGGTACTTTTGACGTATCTATCATTGAAATTGCTGACCTTGATGGCGACCAACAAATCGAAGTGTTATCAACCAATGGTGATACTTTCCTTGGCGGTGAAGACTTTGATAACGCATTAATTGAATTCTTGGTTGAAGAATTTAAGAAAGAACAAAGTGTGAACTTGAAAAATGATCCACTTGCGTTACAACGTTTGAAAGAAGCTGCTGAAAAAGCAAAAATCGAGCTTTCTTCATCAAATGCGACTGAAATTAACCTTCCATATATCACGGCTGATGCGACTGGTCCTAAACACTTAGTGATCAATGTAACTCGTGCAAAACTTGAAGGTTTAGTGGCTGATTTAGTGGCTCGTACCATTGAGCCTTGCCGTATCGCGCTTAAAGATGCTGGTCTTTCGACTTCTGACATCTCTGACGTAATCTTGGTAGGCGGTCAATCACGTATGCCAATGGTTCAACAACAAGTTCAAGAGTTCTTTGGCAAAGAGCCACGTAAAGACGTGAACCCGGATGAAGCGGTTGCGATTGGTGCTGCGATTCAAGGTGCAGTGTTGTCTGGTGACAAAACTGACGTACTTCTTCTTGACGTAACTCCATTGACTCTTGGTATTGAGACTATGGGTGGCGTGTTAACAGCAATTATTGAGAAAAACACCACGATTCCTGCGAAGAAATCACAAGTGTTCTCTACTGCTGCAGACAACCAACCTGCGGTAGACATTTCAGTTTACCAAGGTGAACGTAAAATGGCTCAACAAAACAAATTGTTGGGTAACTTCCAATTAGGCGATATCCCACCTGCTCCACGTGGTGTTCCGCAAATTGAAGTATCGTTCGACATCAACGCGGATGGTATCTTGAAAGTATCTGCGAAAGATAAGAGCACGGGTAAAGAGCAATCAATCCAGATTAAAGCAAACTCAGGTTTGTCTGATGCTGAAATCGAAGCAATGATCAAAGATGCTGAAGCGAATGCTGAAGAAGATCGTAAGTTTGAAGAGTTAGCAAAAGCTCGTAACGAAGCGGATGCTCTTGTTTCTAGCTCGAATAAAGCAGTAAAAGATCTTGGTGATAAAGTTACTGAAGATGAAAAAACTGCAATCGCTACTGCGGTTTCTGAACTTGAAGCTTCAACTAAAGAAAATGATGTTGAAGACATTAAAGCGAAAACTGAAGCTTTACAAAACATCTTAATGCCAATCACCCAACGTGCTTATGAACAAGCGCAAGGTGCTGGTGGCGCTGAAGGTTTTGATCCAAATGCATTCCAAGGTGATGCTGCTGGTCAACAACAGAAAGCGGACGATGGCGTTGTAGATGCTGAGTTCACTGAAGTCAAAGATGACAAAAAATAATTTGTCTCTTTAAAAAAGACCGCGCGAAAGCGCGGTTTTTTTATTGAAAAATATTTCCACAATCCTTACTTTTCGCTACATTAAGCACAAACGAAAAAGAAAAATGATTTATGCATCGATTTGGTTTAACGCTACTCTTCTTGGCTGTACTTTGGCTCAGTTACCAAAGCCATGCACACTATCAATTACGTTATAACGCCTGGTCAGATCGAGTATTTCATCCTTTTGACCAACGATTACGCTTTAGAATTGGCAATGTTGATCCGCGTTTTGGTCTCACTCAAGCTCAAGTCATACAACTGAGTCAGGAAGCCCTAGAAATCTGGCAGCAAGGTACACAACAAACGCTGTTTGTTTATGATCCAAATGCAAAACTCAGTATCGAGTTAATCTATGATCAACGTCAGCAAGATGCCAATGCCTTGAAGCAAACCCAACAAAAACTAGATAAGAGCAAGAATCAAAACAACCGCTCTTCGGATAATATTGAACGCGCCAGAACTCAGCTAGATTTAACCCAACATCGTTTAGAACAACAAAAACAACAATTGGAAGCTGAATATCGCTATTTAAACAGCCAACAAGCTCAGGTACAGTCCGCACAACAGCAACAAAATTTACGTGATCAACTCCTCCAACTACAATACAGAACTGCCCAGTTCGAACAAGAAGCGGCTTATTTTCAACAACAGAATGATTCATTTAACCAACAAGTCGATCAACACAATGTGGGTATCGCACAACTGAATCAACAAATTTTACAAGCCCAACAACGCTTCCCTGCACGCGAATTTCATAAAGGCGTGTTTATGGGCAATAAAATTGAAATCTACCAATTTGATGGAAATGATGATCTTAGACTCACCATCGCACATGAATTAGGCCATGCGCTAGGATTGGCGCATCATAATGACCCACAAGCCCTGATGTATCCTATTTTAGGAGAACAAGATTTACAGCATTTTAGGCTCAGAGCTGCAGATTTACAGTTATTGGCTGCACACCAATAGCCTTGTGAAAAATACCCTTAAACCTTATAAGGCTTTTTGCTTGATTTGCGCAGCAAAAGATTGGATTTCATGCTATTGTGATAGAACCATCCACACAGCAAACTGAGCGGAGAACAATGTGAGTTACTACCATATTCTCATTGAAGTGAATGATCATATCAGCACAATTGAACAGACACGCGATCTGGAATTGTTTGATATTATTGAAATTCAGCCTTATCTCCACTCTATTATCCTGCCGTATTTCAATGAGCAAGAAATTGAACTGGAAGATGAAAATATTGAATATCAGGATATTTTGCATTTAGAAATCAAGCAGACTTTGCTGCCGATTGAGCACTTGATTGAAGAAGAACAACGACTTTTACCAAGTGATACAGATGTCACCATCACTGCACATGAAATTTTTAATAACCGCGATTTAAGTCAAGATGTGACCACTGTTATTTTTGATATTCTAGACGCGGTAAAATTAGATCCGATCGAAGTCGAATAAAGCACCTGAAATGCGATGACGGTACACCTGCACCGTCATCTTTCCGTTTTACTTCATCATTAATTTGGCATTTTCATTACGAAAGGCCTGCAAAGTCTGTTGCCCTGCACGTCCAGTCGAATTTAAACCCATACGAATTTGCTCATCACGAATCGCTTGTCGGGTTTTATCACCAATCAAACCATCTACTTGACCAATGTCATAACCACGATTGAGTAAATATTGCTGAATTTCACGACGTTCTGCACGCGACGTACCTGCATCATTGGTGGGCCAACTTTGTTGAAACTCACCTTTGCCTTGTAAACGATCCGATAAATGCGCAATCGCTAAGGCATAACTTTCAGCTGCGTTATAACCATAAATGGCATCAAAGTTCTTAAAAACTAGGAATTTAGGTCCATTTTCACCTGCGGGTGCCATTAATCCTGCTGGGGTACTGGTAGATAAATTGCCTTGAATTAAAGCACCACCATCTGCTCGCGTCAGCCCTTGATTGATCCAGTAAGACAAACTTTTCTTATTACGGCGCCCTTCACCTGAAATAGACAGGCTTGCGGGCGTAGTTACCTCAAAGCCCCACGGCATACCTGTTTGCCAACCCCGCTTGGTCAAAAAATTGGCGGTCGAAGCCAATGCATCTGAGGTACTCGAGACCAAATCACGGCGACCATCACCGTCAAAATCGACAGCTAACTCTTCATAAGTCGAAGGCATAAACTGGGTATGACCAAATGCCCCAGCCCACGAACCCCTTAATTGTTCTTCTTTTAAATCACCACGCTGTAAAATACGCATAGTGGCAAAAAACTCACCACGGAAATAACTTTGACGGCGACCTTCACAACTTAAAGTCCCTAAAGCTTGTAATAAAGGATAACTGCCCGAAATATTGCCAAAATTACTCTCAACACCCCAAACCGCCACCACAGTTTCGACAGGCACACCATAAGTTTGGGCAACACGATTCAGGATCTCACGATGCTGAGCTAATTTTTGTCGTCCCATTTCAACCCGTTCATTATCGACCAGACCCGACAAATAATCCCAAATTGGAGTCGAAAATTCAGGTTGATAATTTAACTTATCAATCACGCTATAATCAGGCGTTAAATTTTGGGTATAACGATCATAAGTTGAAGCGCTGACACCTGCATTAAGGGCTTGACTACGTAAATTTGACAAACAACCTTGGAAATTATTCTCGGCACTGTAAGCACTTTGGTTTGTTAAGTTATTATTATAAGTCGAAACAGAAGTAGGCTGACCATTAATAATCAGTTCTGCATGGGATGGTGCCGCGACCCAGAAAATGGATCCAAAAATAAAATAATTAATTCGTTTCATCATCACTTTCGTTTTAAATTCAAATTATGCGCCTACCTTAACATTCCAGTACAAAATTGACAGATAAGAAAGGTAAAATTTGAATTCATTTTCTTAATTTTAAATTCATATTTCACTTTTAAATTTAAAAATAGTTACCCACAACCCAAATCACGCGTTAATTTAAATTCAAAAGCATCACTTTAAATTTAAAACCAAAAATTTGAATTTAAAACAGGTTATCCACAACCGTATTTTTTAAATTCAAAGCCGACAACCCTACAATTCAAACCCACTCGACGCGAATTATTAGATCGAATACAGCATTTTGAATTCAAAAGTCCCAATGCACATGCTTTTAAATTTAAAAGAATGAATTTAAAGCTTCAACTGACGTTTAAATTCATATTATTTGTCCTCAATCGACTATTTAAATTCAAAAACAAATTTTAGAATTTAAATTTAAAACCCAAAATCAGTTTTAAATTCAAATAATTTATCCACAGTTGATGTTTTATTCTTTATTTAAATTCAAACTTTTTACAAAACCCAAGTTTTAAATTCAAAATATTTTTCTATTTTCTTATTCTTCTACAACCCAAATATACGATTTAAAGCTTATTTTTCATTCATTCAATACACAACAAAAAGCTAAAATTTACGATAAAAGGCACTGCCTCAATGCAAGGTCGCGTAGCATGCCTGAGTTCTCAGCATAAAAAAAGCGATCCACAGAGTGATCGCTTTTTTGCTAAACAGTTTAGGATTTAAATGGTCATATCTTCGCTTAATGCTAAAGGTACAGGCAAAATTTTCGCCAATTGACGGCATAAACTGGTCAATTGAGTACTGTCATTTGGCATTAAAGTAATGTGACCAATCTTACGGCCCGCACGTTCTGTTTTGTTATATAAATGCAGATGTGCACCATTTAACGCCAAAACCTGCTCAGATTTTGGATATTGACCAATGATATTGATCATCACAGTAGGGCGCACCACTTCGGTTGAACCCAAAGGTAGGCCTGCAACCGCACGAATATGATTTTCAAATTGCGAACAGACCGCACCTTCAATTGACCAATGACCTGAGTTGTGCACACGCGGTGCCATCTCATTGGCAAATAGACCTTGCTCCGTCACGAACAATTCCAGTGTTAACACACCGACATAATTCAAGTGATTCAACAAACGCGTGATGTAATCTTGTGCCGCTGGTTGTAAATCCGCACTGTTGGGCGCAGGAACAATCGAATGCGACAAAATCCCGTGATGGTGATGATTTTCAGCCAAAGGCCAAGTTTTTACTTCACCATCTTGACCACGTACTGCAATAATGGAAACTTCACGCGAGAACGTCACAAAACTTTCTGCAATCAAGCTTTTTGCTGGACCTAATTCGGCCCACGCTTGCTCAATTTGATCTTCGCTACGCAGCACAAACTGACCTTTACCGTCATAACCGCCAGTGGCTGTTTTCAGTACCAGTGGCAAACCTAGCGTCGTAACAGCTTGCTGTAAACTTGCTAAAGAATCCACGGCTTGATACGGCGCAACTGGAATCTGTAGCTCATCAAACAATGCCTTTTCAGACAAACGATGTTGTGCAATAGCTAAAGCTTGACGTGGTGGGTGAATGGCTTTGCTTTGCGTCAAAAGATCGACATCAGCCAGTGGTGTATTTTCAAATTCCAGACTAAAAACGTCTGCACTTTGAATAAACTGTTGCAGACCTTGTTCAGTCTGACTTGAAATCACCTGACCTAAAGCTGCGGAAGGGCAGTCTGTATCTGCTTCATAGAAGGTACATTGAATATTGAGTGGTAAAGCAGCTTGCGCCATCATACGACCCAACTGACCACCACCAAAAATACCGATGGTTTTGTTCATAACCTGTGTCCCGTTTTTAAGCTTGGCTTTAGTTTTGACCAGGAATATTGTTGCTTGCCACTTTTTCCGTTTGTGCTGCACGGAAATTTGCTACATTTTCAGCAATCTCTGGACGCGTCAAACCAAGAATTTGTGCTGCCATAATCGCTGCATTGGTTGCACCCGCAGGACCAATCGCCAATGTACCCACTGCGATACCAGCAGGCATTTGCACGATTGAAAGCAATGAATCTACACCATTCAAGATTGAAGATTTTACGGGTACACCCAGTACCGGTAAATCAGTTTTTGCTGCACACATACCTGGTAAATGCGCTGCGCCACCTGCACCAGCAATAATCACCTGAATACCACGCTCACGTGCTGTTTCAGCATATTCGAATAAACGATCTGGGGTACGGTGTGCAGAAACCACTTCAGCTTCAAATGGGACACCAAGTTGCTTAAGCATATTGGCAGTGTGTTCGAGAGTCGCCCAATCAGATTGAGAACCCATGATAATTCCTACGAGGGGTTGAGCGTCTTGTGCTGCGGCCGCATTCATTGCTAATGTTCCAGAGACTAGTGTGAAAGAGGATAAATCTCGACGAGAGCCAAGCTTTAAATGGTTCAGAAGCCCCATATTATAGACTGCTTTTTCATCTCTCCAAAATTTAAGCAGGGCTAGAGCGAGATATTTTTAGTTTTTTTTCGATAAAAATAAGGAAATGATTCCCTTGATGAAAAAATCAGCCGCTATAAGTACTATTTTGGCCGTTCTATAGTGAACCGATTGCAGTAAGTTTTTTACATCATCTCAGAAAAATAGTCACCACAACCGCATTCTTATTAAAACTGTTATTGGCTTCTAAATACGAAATACACACAACCCAATAAACAACATCCAGCCCAGAGATAGTCTAATTTAAAGGGCTGTTTAAATAGATAAATCATAAATGGCACAAAAACCAACAAGGTCATAACTTCTTGGGTAATTTTCATTTGCCCTACAGACCAGCCATCCTGTGCCAAGAGACGAGTGGCAGGAATCATAAAAGCATATTCTAGTAAGGCAATTAACCAGCCAAATAAAATTGCTTGCCACAAGGGTGCGCCATGTAAAAATTTTAGATGTCCATACCAAGCCAATGTCATAAAACAATTGGATATTACTAACAATGCAAACGGAATCAGCATGGTATTCATCATTACTCTACATTCACAATTAGGACCTAAAATAGGCTCAAAAGTATAAGTCAAAGTGCTCTTTTTAGGGAGTTTTATCGACTTTAATCTTGGCTCAATCTGTTGTAAATGAACTGTCTAAATTGATACAAGAAAAACTATCTTTTCGCTAAGAGCCTTGATATCGTTGCTGTCAAATCGAATCAATTCTGACAACAACACCAATTACGAAGTGCTGTGTCAAAAAGCAGTGGAGTTAAAGATCAATGCATCTGCATATTTTGGGTATTTGCGGCACCTTTATGGGTTCATTGGCGTTATTAGCGCGAGATTTAGGACATAAGGTAACAGGTTCAGATCTGAACGTTTATCCGCCCATGTCCACCCAACTGGAAAATGCAGGCATTACTTTAATGCAAGGCTATGATCGTAGCCATTTAGAACCGCACCCCGATTTAGTCATTGTCGGCAATGCCATGAAACGCGGAATTGACGCAGTTGAATATATGCTCAATGAGGGTTTACCCTACATTTCAGGGCCACAATTCCTTGCAGATCATGTCTTGCAAGGTAAACATGTGCTTGGGGTTGCAGGGACTCATGGTAAAACCACCACCACCACCATGTTGGCGTGGGTATTGGATCAGGCAGGCTTAGAACCAGGCTTTTTAATTGGTGGCGTGCCTTTAGGTTTCTCTGAAAGTGCTCGCTTAGGCGGCGGAAAATACTTCTGTGTTGAAGCAGATGAATACGATTCGGCATTTTTCGACAAACGTTCTAAGTTTGTGCATTACCATCCCAAAACAGCCATTTTAAACAACCTTGAATTTGACCATGCTGACATTTTTGATGATTTGGCTGCCATTCAAAAACAATTCCATCATTTAGTGCGTACCATTCCAAGTGAAGGTCGCATTATTGCCCCAATTACCGAAAGCAACATTGATGAAGTATTGGAAATGGGCTGTTGGACACCTGTGGTACGCACTTCTTTAGTGGCTCAAGCTAATGCAGCACTTTATGCAGAACAGCTTTCAGCAGATGGCTCCCATTTTAAAGTATTACAACACGGTGTAGTCAAAGGCGAAGTGAAATGGAACATGACAGGGCAACATTCGGTAGCGAATGCCTTAGCCACCATTGCTGCGGCTGAACACGTGGGCGTAAGCATTGAAACTGCCTGTGAAGCACTGTCTCACTTCGGTGGTGTAAAGCGTCGTATGGAGTTATTGGGTACCGTTCGTGGCGTTGAAGTCTATGATGACTTTGCCCATCATCCAACTGCGATTGACACCACACTTGAAGGTGCACGTAAGCGTTTAGGTGAACGTAAACTTTGGGCGATCATTGAACCGCGTTCAAACACCATGCGTATGGGTAGCCATAAAGATGGACTGGCATATTCAGCACGTCTGGCAGATGAAGTGATTTGGTATCAACCTGAAGGTCTGGATTGGGACTTACAACCCGTGATTGATGCTGCATCCAACAAAGCGATTGTGGCGCGTTCCCTCGAAGATATTATTCAAACTGTAGTGAACGAAGCAGGAGAGGGTGACGCCGTGGTGATTATGTCCAACGGTGGTTTTGGCGGCTTACACCAAAAATTGATCAGCGCTTTAAACGCCTAAATGTGTGCATTTAAAAGCCCGCTACGGCGGGCTTTTTTATACCATTACCCAATTAAAAAACAGACATGGTTCCGACATATTCAAAGTCTTTTAGTTTCGCCCAGCCTTGAACCGTATCACCCAAACGCTTACTCAGATACATGATCGAAACCCATTGTTCTTTGCCATCATCATACGTGCTATACGCGGTAATAGAGTCACTTTTAAGAATGAACAGATCTTTGATTTTACAACTATTACTTGGTGCAGAATGAAAATACACTCTGGATGGGGCAATCACTTTCATGCCCCAACGGGGAATCATCTGGACTTCTTTTTGTCTCGCCTTTTCCTCAAGTTTTGCACAATCTTCAGCAAATACTAAAGGGGAGAGCAAACTACATAGGGCAAGAGATAAAAGCTTCTTCATTTACGTCAATTCAACTGTGTTAAACACACTGTTCAGGCAACGCAACCATGTTGTTCTCATTAAGTTGTAATCCTTAAAGTACAACAAAATACGATGACTGTATTAAGCCGCTACATCCAATAAACTTTGATCACGTTTAAACATCACATCAACATAAGTACACACGGGTACAATTTTTAACTGTTGTTCACGTGCATATTCGACCAAGACATCCAACAACTGACGTGCCACACCTTGACCACGTAAACAATCATCTACCCAAGTATGGTCGGCCACAATGGTAGACGTATCACGCCAGATATAGGTGATTTCCGCAATACGTTGCCCCGCAGCATCATTTAGAAAAAACTCCCCTTTTTCAGCATTATTATAGTGTTGGAATTGCATACTCGGTTTTCCTCTATCCAGATGAACTACGGTTAACATGCCATAAGCCCTGTAGAAAAAACACCCCCTTGCTAAAGAGCATCGACCAAAGTTTAAAATCTGGTTACACCTTATGCAGGAAATCCCTAGTTTAAGGGATGAAGCTCACGCCCATTTATTTCTATGCTAAACAGATGGTACGCACAGGAGTAGCGGCATGTTAATTTATTTCGTATTAATGCTCTGTGGTTCGTTATTGGCCAAAGTGATCGCTCAATACGACAACACAGTTCCATTTAAACCTTAAAATTTACGTCTTTGTTATTCGGTATTCATTAAACACATAGACCAAATATCAGCAGATTTAGATTGATTATATTTGCTTTAAATTTGCACTTTTGTACAAAATATGCGATTCTTGCCCCATCATTTGGACGCAGTCCAATACAGAATTTGAACAAGGGGAGTAGCCTCCTCCAGACGTCAGCCACAATTTATTGTGATGACGTGTCAGAATATCGTCATTACACTTTGCAAAAAGTCGGTATCTGAGCATTACCCAGCGTAATGTAGGCAAGACCTTGATCATGTTGACACAGATGTTTATATCATCTGGCAACAGGTCAAGGTTTTTTTTGTGGCCAATTGCCAGATGTGGAGGATTTTTATGGAATCTATCGGCAATTTATGGCTGTATTTGGTGTTCTTCGGCATTGTGATTATTATGCTGTTGATCGACTTTCTCGGATTTAAACAAAAACAAGGACAACAAGTTGCCCTTAAAACGGCTGCCTGCTGGAGTATTGCTTGGGTTAGTGTGGCCATGCTCTTTGCAGGCGGTCTCTGGCTGTATTTACAGCAAACCGTTGGTGTTGCAATTGCCAACCAAAAAACCATGGAATATATCGCGGGTTATTTACTGGAAAAATCCCTTGCCATTGATAATGTCTTTGTTTGGCTCATGATTTTTGCGGCCTTTGCGATTCCACCTGCATTACAACGTAAAATTTTGCTCTACGGCGTACTTGGTGCCATTGTACTGCGGACCATCTTTATTTTTATTGGTGCATGGTTTGTTCAAGAGTTCTCTTGGATTTTATATCTGTTCGGCGCGTTCTTGGTTTACACAGGCTTCAAGTTCCTGAAAGGACAAGATGATGATCCCGACATCGAGAATATGGCGATATTGAAATGGTTGCGTAAACATTTACGTATCACGCCACAACTGCAAGGTGACAAGTTCTTTGTTCGTCAAAATGGTGTGTTGTGGTTTACACCGCTATTTTTAGTCCTGATTCTGGTTGAAGCGTCTGATGTAATTTTTGCGGTAGATTCAATTCCTGCGATCTTTGCAGTCACCAGTGATCCGTTTATCGTGTTAACGGCAAACCTGATGGCCATTTTAGGTCTGCGTGCCATGTTCTTCTTGCTCTCTGGCGCTGCGTCGAAGATGCATTACCTACCGTATGGTCTCGGGATCATCCTGTTGTTTATTGGTTTTAAAATGTTGATGCTCGATGTCTTCCATATGCCAATCTGGATTTCATTAGGCTTTATTGTGGTCGTGTTAGCGATTACAGCTTGGCTCTCCATTCTCCACAATAAAAAGCAAGAAAATCCATCGGCTTAAACCTGATGAATTGATATTAGAAAGACAGATTTAGTCCGCTGAATCTGTCTTTTCTACTTCTGAGGCACTCAACATTGAAGAGGAGCAGTTCCCATTGGATTTAATGATGGAAGCCCATTTTGAAGCAGACCGTTCATCTACAACATATCGCCATATTTTAGCCGAATGGGGACTCAGTCAACGTTATACAGTGTAGCCAAGCATTTTCAGGTACAATCAACCGAAAAAAGTAAAAGTTGTAAGGTTTTCCATGTCTTCATTGTTGCAGACCACTGTCGTTCGCGGTCGTTTTTTAGATATTCAAAATTTAGTTGCTCAAGCTGCAGATATTGCCGAGCAAGTGCGTTATATAGAAGATGGCGTGCTGATCAGTGAAGCAGGAAAAATTCAATGGTTTGGTCCTTGGCAAGATGCAGCGGCACATCTGCCAGCAGGCGTTGCAATTCAACATTATCCTGAGAAGTTGATTGTGCCTGGTTTTATTGACACCCATATTCATTTCCCGCAAACGGAAATGGTCGGTGCCTATGGTGAACAACTGTTGGAATGGCTGAATACCTATACGTTTCCAACCGAAATGCAATTTCAAGACCCTGCATATGCTGCAAAAATTGCCGAATTCTTTGTGCAAGAACTGTTAAAAAATGGCACCACCACCGCCTTAGTATTCTGTACCGTCCATCCAGAATCAGTTGATGCTTTATTTGAAGCTGCTCAACGCCACCAGATGCGTCTCATTGCAGGCAAAGTGATGATGGACCGTCATGCACCCGAAGCTTTATGCGACACGCCTGAACGTGCTTATACAGATTCAAAGGCCCTCATTGAAAAATGGCACGGGCAGGGGCGTGCACTCTATGCCATCACGCCACGTTTTGCACCCACTTCGACGCCTGAACAATTACAACTGGCAGGGCAACTCAAAGCCGAATATCCAGATGTCTACGTACATACGCATTTAAGTGAAAATAAAAATGAAATTGCTTGGGTAAACGAATTATTCCCTGCACAGCAAGGTTATCTCGATGTTTATCATCATTATGGTCTTACAGGATCGCGTTCGGTCTTTGCTCATTGCGTGCATTTAGAAGACCATGAATGGGATTGCATGCATGCCACGGATTCAGCCATTGCTTTTTGTCCAACCTCAAACCTGTTTCTCGGTAGTGGTTTGTTCCCCTTGAAAAAGACTTGGGAAAAACAAGTAAAAGTCGGTTTGGGCACCGATATTGGTGCAGGAACATCCTTCAACCAACTCCAGACATTAAATGAAGCCTATAAGGTACAGCAATTACAAGGCGACAAACTGTCTGCTTTTGAATCGCTTTATCATGCCACCCTAGGTGGTGCCAAAGCATTAAGCCTTGAACAGCAATTAGGTAACTTTAATGTAGGTAAAGAAGCCGATTTTATTGTGCTCGACCTGCAAGCCACGGCCTTGCAAGCATTGCGTCAACAACGTGCCAAAGGCATTGAAGATGCCTTATTTGCCCTCATGACCATGGGTGATGATCGTAATATTCACGCAACTTATGTGTATGGTCAAGCGGCCTATGTCCAACCTAAATAACGCCATTGCACCCGCAATGTCCAAGTTAGAACTGTGCCTGCTGCTGCTTGCAGGCACGATCATACTTCGACACGATAGTCATGCTGCGAACAAGAAATAAGCAACAAAAGATGCATCTCGATAGAAGATGTATTAAAATAAATGCATATTTTGAGGTGTTGCAAGTCAACGCCTTTTTTATTTTTGATTTTTAGGTATCTGCCCATGACCGTTCAAATGAGCGTAATGATTTCAGCTGAAGAAATCCAAGCAAAAGTACAAGCGCTTGGTGCTAAAATTAATGCCCACTATGCCCAAAGTGATAAAGAACTTGTCTTAATTGGCTTATTACGTGGTTCCGTTATTTTTATGGCTGATTTATGCCGAACAATTGAAAAACCTCACGAACTCGACTTTATGACGGTTTCGAGCTATGGCAAATCAACCGTTTCGAGCCGTGATGTACGCATTCTAAAAGACTTAGACGGCGAAATTCGTGGTAAAGATGTCCTTGTTGTTGAAGATATTATTGACTCTGGGCATACCTTAAGCAAAGTGCTTGAAATTTTGGAAACACGTGAACCCAACTCGATTGAATTGTGTACGCTCGTGAGCAAACCATCACGCCGTGAAATTGATTTAGACGTAAAATTCTTGGGCTTTGAAGTCGAAGATAAGTTTATTGTCGGCTATGGTCTCGACTACGATCAAAAGTATCGTCATATTCCTTTTATTGGTGAAATTGGTCTCTAAGCTTAGCGTCTAAATACACTATCTCTAGCCTTCTATTCCCCGTGTTGTACGGGTTTTAGAAGGCTTTTATATGTCTTGGTTCTGTAAAAGCTCCACACAAAAACACCACAGTTCTTTGCAGATCTGCTGTTTAATTCAAGTCCTTTTTCTCCAAAATAATAAGCAAAATCATTGATTCAAAATAAGAACAAGGAGAATACTCATGTGGTCACTCATTGTTGCAATTATTGTGGGTTTTATTGCAGGTCTGATTGCCCGTGCCCTACATCCTGGCGATGACAAGGCAGGCTTTTTGGTCACAACACTATTAGGGATTGCAGGTTCTTTACTGGCAACTTATGGTGGACGCATGCTCGGTCTTTATGCCGATCATGTGGCAGCAGGCTTCATTGCCTCTGTGATTGGCGCAATTATTCTTTTGTTTATCTATAATCTTATTATGAAAAAATCCCGCGCTTAATTTTTCGCACAAAAAAAGCCTTTTCACGTGAACCATGAAAAGGCTTTTTAAAATTAATTTCTATCTCATTACAAACCTAACTCTTTCCAAATGAGTTCAATTTGTTCAGCAGGGAAGCCACCCGCCGCTTTAAAGCCATTCGAGAAAATCAGCGTCGGTGTTCCATTCACCCCAAGAGATTGACCCAATTTCAAATTACGTTCAATTGGATTGGCGCAGCTTTTATTACCCGCAGGAGCAATCCCTTTAGCAATCAGGTTTTCCCAGGCATAACTCTGATCTTTTTCACAATATACCGCTTTAGACGGCGCAACTGATTGCGGTTTAATTGGATAAATAAAGGTATAAATGGTCACGTTATCCAGTTTTTTTAATTCAGCCTCAAGTTGCTTACAATATGGGCAATTTGGGTCAGAAAAAACTGCCAATTGACGTTTACCATTACCCCGCACGGTTTTCACTGCATCTTGTAGTGGCAATTTTTTCCAGTCAATTGAGTTCTGCTTTAAAATCAAATCTTTGGTCAAATTGTGCTGATCTTTCAAGCGAATCATCGATCCCACTAAAATATGCTGTGCATTTTCTCCAACATAAACCACTTGACCATCCATAGAGCCACTATAGATACCTGACATTTCAGTACTTTGAATATTCTCAATTTTCAAATCTGGATGTTGTTTGGCTAAATTGGTTTTTACAGTCTCGACACTCGCAAAACTAGACCAAGAAATGAAACTCGCTAGCATCGCAACCATTGTTCTTTTCAACATGAATTCTGCTCGTTCACGTAAGTGATAAAAGTGAATCAGTTTAAGCTGAATTATTGTGATGATTGATAATTTTTATCAGGTATTTGGTAAAACAAATACCTGAATGTTTCACGTGGAACTATGCCTTAAACCGATAAAGGATTAATCTCTACCGAGACATGCACAATTTCTTCATGAATCGACAATGCCTCACGCACTTCATCTGCACTGATAGATGAGTGACTACTGAGTGCCAAAATACAAGCAAACTTACCTTTGGCGACTTTCCAGACATGTAAATCGGTCACATCAACAACCACAGGCAGATCCTGAATCACCTCTCGGATTTCTGCCACCACAGGATGATTCATTTCCGCATCTAATAATGTTTTCGCCGTATCCCGCATCAATCCCACAGCCCAACGTGCCACTAAGATTGCCCCCAAAATCCCTAAGAAGGCATCGAGAAATGACCATCCCATATATTTTCCAGCAAACAAAGCAACTATTGCAAAGACCGACGTCACCGCATCGGCAACCACATGTAAAAAAGCGGCTTTTTGATTGAGATCATGTTCATGCTGATGCACATGAGTCGATTCTTCGTGATGGTGATGGTGATGGTGATGGTGATGGTGATGGTGATGGTGATGGTGATGGTGACCATCATGTAAAAGCCATGCACAAATCAAGTTCACCACCAAGCCTAAAATCGCAATCGGTATTGCTTCATTATATTGAATATCAACAGGATGAATCAGTCGTTCCACCGAGTAAAAGGCCATAAAAATAGCCACCACCAACAGCAAAATTGCACTGCTATATCCCGCTAAAATTTCAATTTTCCACGTACCAAAACTAAAACGGTGATCCTGAGCATAATGACGTGCAGCACAATAGGCAAAATAAGCCAGCCCCAATGCCAACATATGCGAACTCATGTGCCAGCCATCGGCAAGTAATGCCATAGAATTAAAAATCCAGCCGCCAATCACTTCTAATAGCATCATGACTGCCGTTAAAATAGTCGCAATTAAGATTCGTTTTTGTGCCAAAGGATTCCCTTCATCAAATTGATGACTATGGCTTCTGTGCATGATCGAATGTTGCATAATGTTCTCACCAATATACTCCCTAGTAGTATATTTATTTTTTGGAGGAAAGTGTGGGCCATTTATATGAAGATAAAAAAATTAAGAATCGCGTAAAGCGTTTGCAAGGGCAAATTCAAGCCATCGACCAAGCCCTCATGCAACCGGACAGCTCCTGTATTGAAGTATTACAGCAAGTGGCTGCGGTAAAGGGGGCAGTCAATGGTCTAATGAATGAACTGATTGAAGCCCATCTGCGCCATCATGTTCTAAAACCTCAGAGTGAATTTGATGAAGCTGAACTTGCTGAATTTTTAAAGTTATTAAAACGCTACGGTTAGTGATTGTTTAAGCATCAATTTCGGCTTAAGCTGTCGAAACTCTTTATTTTTTACTGTGCTTTTCCGACAGTTTTTGTGATGCTTTATGACGGTTCAACATCCTTGGCGTTCATTTATGATGATCAGCCTTGCCTTATGCATGGGTACCATCGGTACAGCGCTCGCAAGTCCACTGTATCCGATTTATCAGGCATTATGGCATTTGCTACCTAGCCAAATTACCTACATTTTTGTCGCCTATATGTTTGGCTGTTTAGCAACGCTGCTCTTTTTCGGCCGCGCCAGCAACAGCTTTGGTTTTTTGCGCACGCTGCAAGTCGGCCTCGTATTTGTCATTCTAGGATTAGTACTGTCTGCTTTTGCCAGTAGCGCTAGTTGGCTCGGCTTAGGGCGTTTTATTATTGGGATTGCCTCAGGGCTGATTAGTACTTCCGCTATGTTAGGCTTAATGCTCACCATTCCAGACAGTCATAAATCTCATGCCCCACAGTTAAGCTCAATTATTACCGTCATCGGTTTTGCTTTAGGTCCATTAATTGGCGGTGTGATTGCTCAATTTTCCGCATTTCCATTGCTCACGCCCTATCTGCCGATTATTGTAGGGGCAGTCCTCTGTTTAATCGGATTATTTCGCTTAAAATCACCGACTTTTCAAGCTCAAGCATTTTCAATTGCACCGCATTTAGAGCTTCCTGCCACTCAGACCCGAACTCATTTTTTTATTGCAGGTTTAACCGCTTTTTGTGCCTTTGGTGCATTTAGTCTGTTTGCTTCGCTATCTGCATCCTTTGTCAAAGACCTGATTCCTTGGCATGGGCCTCTGGTCAGTGGCATCGCGATTTCCAGCATTCTGTTTATTTCAGCAATCGTACAGTTTTTTGCCAAATCGTTACCCGCAGCACGTAGCTTAAATTATGGTTTGATCCTGCTGATGGGCAGTTGTCTACTCTTAGCTATCTGTATGCAAACCCAATCTAGTCTATTGTTTTTTATCAGTGATATTGGCGTAGGCTTGGGACATGGTCTAAGCATTATGGGATCATTTGGCCTGATTCATCAAATGACAGATCCACACAATCGTGCCGCAGTGATCCCGACCTATTTGTTTACGGGATATCTAGGCACGATCGTGCCGATTATTGCGGTAGGTTATAGTGCAGATTTATGGGGCTTAAATCTGGCAGTGAGCGGTTTTGGAATTGGTATGGCGCTACTATGTTTCACTTTATTGTTCTTACAGAAGAAAAATAACCTCCAGATTTAAAGCTGCTTTGAATAATTCTTTTTACTATTTCAGCAAGCATGCCTTCACACAACCCCAAGTATTTCGCAAAATGCCTGCTTAATATACATCATTATGATGTGCTCAAAATCAATCGCCAATTGACCGAAAACCATCAAAGCAATCACTCAGGTACTGAATTTCCCCCAATGTAACTCAACATCTTCTTTTACTGTTGTTTTTAATTAGGCACAAGATCTGATACTGATAACCCCTATTTCCAGATCATGTGATTTGTTATGATTGTGCTACCAAGAGTGAATTAATAATGACAACATATTGAATACTCACCCGACGAGCATGATCAAATAAACATCATTAAATGCTGAATAAAAACAGTTATTTTCGTGCCTTCTTCCATTATAGAGTCAATATGTCCTATCACTTATCGTCAACACGAGGAGGACCATATTTATGCAATCTCGTGTCAATCAAACAATCCAAATGCACTATACATGTAGCGATTTGGGAAACGTCATACTGACAGCACTGGAAAAAGCAGGCAAGAACATCAACAACCTAACGCTTGAAGATCTGGCACCGATTGATGAGTTTCATATCAGAGGACGTACAGCGACTCTCGAACTTGCCCATGCTGCTGGACTTGATGCCACAAAACATGTACTAGATGTCGGTAGCGGTATTGGTGGGACTTCGCGTTGTCTTGCAAAAGAATTCGGCTGTCATGTCACAGGTATTGACCTGACGGAAGAATACTGTCGTGCTGCGAGAATGCTCTCGACCAAGATTGGTCTTGCACACCAAGTTGATTATCACCAAGGCGATGCAACCCAACTGCCATTTCCCGATCAGACCTTCGATGTGGTCTGGACAGAGCATGTGGCAATGAATATCTTGGATAAAGCTCAGCTTTATAAGGAGATGTACCGCGTGCTGAAGTCAGGTGGCACACTGGCAATTTATGATGTTCTTGCGGGTTCATTGAGCCCCGTCCTTTTTCCTGTACCATGGGCACGTACACCAAACACCAGCTTTCTGGTACAGCCAAATGAGCTACGTCAGCTACTCCAACAAGCCGGTTTTACAATCACTGACTGGTTAGACACAACCGAAAGTGCACGTACATGGTTTGTGTCTCTGGCCGAGAAGATACAAAAGGAAGGGTTACCCTCCCTTGGATTTCACATACTCCTAGGGGCTGATTTTAAAGCCATGGCGCAAAATCAAGGAAAAAACTTGCAAGAAGGGCGGATTGTGCTGGCACAAATCATTGCGAAAAAATGACTGTGCGAGATTAAAACACTTTCATGCTATTACCGCTCAATTTGATCAGCTTGTACGAAACGATCCATCGATGATTTACATTACTTGCGTGTCGATTTGGTACAGAGCCAAATGAACACACGCCCTAAACAATAAAAAGCATTCAGGAATGCTTTTTATTTAAATATTGGAATCTATTAGAACGTATTGAATAACACTATAATTTTAAATTACTTTCCAATACAGAACGATCCAAAAATTTTACCTAATAAATCATCCGCACTAAATTCACCTGTAATTTCACTTAAAGCATTTTGTGCAAGACGTAACGACTCAGCAACCAATTCACCTGCATGAAACACCACCAGCTGCTCATGGGCTTCTGCAAGATAGTGCTGTGTGCGCTTCATTGCGTCTAAATGGCGTGTTCGCGCAATAAAGGTATCTTCTTCTGGCTGAAAGCCAGCATGCGCTGTAATCGCCTCTATGAGTGATTGAACGCCTGTTTCCTGCTTGGCTGACACGGTAATATGCCTGAAACCTTGAAAATCGCCAATTTGAGCTGTTGCATTGGTTAAATCACATTTATTCCCAATCAACATTAAGCGTTTCGGTTCAAGATGATGCTCAAAGTATTCACGTGCCAATTGCAGTGGGTCTTCACCTTGACTCAAGTCATAGACCAATAACAATAAATCCGCTTGTTCAATTTCTTTAATCGCGCGGCGAATACCTTCTTTTTCCACCACATCGCCTGTTTCACGCAATCCTGCGGTATCAGTCAATGTTATTGGCAAACCATTCAAGCTAATCTTTTCATGCAACACATCACGGGTGGTGCCTGCAATATCCGTCACAATCGCCCGTTCAATGCCCGCTAAGGCATTGAGCAAAGAAGATTTACCCGCATTCGGCTTACCTGCAATCACCACCTGCAAACCTTCACGTAGCAATTGTCCTTGACGGGCAGATTTCTGCACCGCAGCCACGGAATGCTGTACGTCTTCCAATAAGGTTAAAATCTTGCCGTCAGCCAAGAAGTCAATTTCTTCTTCAGGAAAGTCAATTGCCGCTTCCACGTGTAAACGCAAATGAATTAACTTTTCTAGCACCGTATTCACTTTATGTGAAAAAGCACCTTGCAAAGAACGTACAGCTGATCGAGCTGCAGCCTGCGAAGTCGCATCAATTAAATCGGCAATCGCTTCCGCTTGCACCAAATCCAGTTTGCCATTTTCAAAAGCACGCATGGAAAACTCGCCTGCTCTAGCAGCGGTTGCACCCAATTCTAAGCACCGGGCAAGCAAGGCATTTTGAATCACAGGTCCACCATGCCCCTGTA
Organism: Acinetobacter sp. ANC 4173; assembly: GCF_004331255.1. Taxonomy (GTDB): domain Bacteria; phylum Pseudomonadota; class Gammaproteobacteria; order Pseudomonadales; family Moraxellaceae; genus Acinetobacter. The sequence continues at coordinate 26,560 of NZ_SJOF01000020.1, forward strand.
ATTCAACCACATCCTCACCCGTAAATGAGTTCGGATTGGGAAAACAAATCACCAAACCTTCATCCAATACTTCTTTTTCAAGATCAAGAAATTGGCGGAACCCGGCCATGCGTGCTTTCGGCAATGCCTTTTGCGTCAACTGTTCTGCAATCGCATAAGCTTGCGGACCAGAAAGACGAATCACCCCCACACCACCACGTCCTGGCGGAGTAGCAATCGCTGCGATAGTGGTTTGATGCTGCATACAATTCACCTGACTTAAGTCCTAATCTAACCCAAAGAAAAATCCGCCTAAGATTACCATCTTAAGCGGATTTAATCAGCTAGTTGCTTTGAGACGCTGCGTTATGCAGCGTCTGACGAGCTACGTGCTTTAGCGACTGATTTATTAATAAACCATTGCTGTGTAATCGTAATCGTGTTGTTCACAATCCAGTACAGCACTAAACCTGCTGGGAAGAACAACATGAATACCGTGAACATAATTGGCATAATGCGGAACACTTTCGCCTGCATTGGATCGGCAGGTTGCGGGTTCAACATTTGCTGAATGAACATGGTCACGCCCATCAATAATGGCAGGATAAACCAAGGATCCATTGCGGATAAGTCTTGAATCCAGAGCATCCAAGGCGCATGGCGCAATTCCACACTTTCCATCAATACCCAATACAAAGCCAAGAAGATTGGCATTTGTAGTAATAACGGTAAACAACCTGAAAGTGGATTGACTTGCTCACGCTTGTACAATGCCATCATTTCCTGAGAGAAGCGCATACGGTCTTCACCGAATTCTTCTTTCATTCGCTGCATTTCTGGCGCAATTACACGCATTTTCGCCATCGAACGATAGCTCTTAGACGACAACGGCCACAAAATGAGTTTAACCAATACAGTCAGTAAAATAATTGACCAGCCCCAGTTCCCCACCAAATTATGGAAGAATTGTAAGCCAAGGAACAATAATTTCGCGATTGGCCATAACCAACCATAATCAACGGTCTGATTTAACCCTACAGCCAAGTCTTTCAATTCAGATTGAATTTTAGGACCTGAATAGAACGTCGCGTCGACTTCTGCCACTGTACCTGCAGGCACATTAATGGTTGGTGAAGTAAAACTGAGGATGTTCATGTCATCACTCGATTTACGCGACTCTAATTTAGCGCTATAAGCTTGACCATTCGCCTGAGTCAACTTCAACTCACCTGGAATCCAAGCACTAACGAAGTAATGCTGAACCATTGCAACCCAGCCGCCTTTTGCTTCAACATTTAACTTTTCGTCGTTAAAGTTGGCAAATTTAAGCTTGTTGTAATGTTCTTCAGGCGTACCCCATGCACCACCCAAGAAGGTGCCCAAGGTGAAAATACCCTGATCCGATTTACCTGGATCTTCCGAATTATCACGTTTGAGCTGACCAAACATCTGGCCTTGCCAGTTTTGACCACTGCGGTTAACCACTTTGTGATTGACCACAACTGGATATTCACCTTGAGTGAACGTGAAAGTTTTAATAATTTCTACGCCGTCAGCCGTTTTAAAGACCATCGGAACAGAAAGTACTTGAACTGACTTGCCGTCTTTATCTTTCGCTGCTTTTGCATCAGCTAAAGTATATGCAGATTTCTCAATTTCATAGACAGGACGACCATTACGACCACTGTCAGGTCCATTTAGACCAATTAAACCAGATTGTGCAACATACGTACGTTTGGCATCGCTTTCCAGCATAACAAACGGTTCATCGCTATCTTTGTTTTTATCATGATTGAGTAATTCAACACGAACAATATCCCCACCTTTAGGATTAATCCAAAGATGATAAAGGTCAGTTTGAACTGAAATAAGCTGTTGACTTGCTGCCGCAGTCGATTCTGTAGTTTGCTGAGCAGTACTATTTGCTTGTGGCACATCAGGAGCAGCCGTAGCTGTCTGTCCATTTGGCAAGTCGGCAGACACTTCATGTGAAACTACTGCAGCAGCTTGTGGCTGCTGTTGTACTTCATTATGACCATAGTCCTTTTGCCATGCCAAAATAAGCAAATATGCGACGACAAACATGGCTCCTAGAATTGCAATCCTGGCCCATTGTTGCATATCTATTACCCCAAAAAGTTAGAGTGATTTTGATTCCATAAACATCCACGAAAGGGTACAGCAACGAGATGGATTTGAGAATCGATTTGCTGAAATGAAATAAAACGAATTGCTTTAGCAGGAACAGGATCATAACCCGAGCCGCCCCATGGATGACATCGACAAATACGATTTGCAGCCAACCAAACACCCCGTACAGCTCCATGTGTATGGATTGCTTCCAATGAATATTGAGAACATGTAGGTAGATACCGACAACGTGGTCCTAACATAGGACTAATTGCGATCTGATAGAATCGAATAAACCAATGCAGCACACGTACCATTGGCCTTCTCTACTTCTGTGGGGAGGGAGCTATTTTTGAATGCTTTTTAGCAATGCGTTGCAGCTTTTGCCAAGCAAATTGTAATTGCTGATGCAATTCTGAATTCGTGACTGTTTCTATACCAACTTTAGGCATAACAACAATATCCAAGGCATCCAGTTGCATTTGATGCAGGCGAAAACTTTCGCGAGCAAGTCGTTTTACTCGATTTCTTTCATGCGCACGGCGCACTTTTTTCTTAGCAACAACAATACCCAAACGACTGTTAGGCTGTTTGGAAGGTGTCGCAAGAAATAAGAAATGGGGTTGGTGCACTTTAAAAAGCGCACCATCAAACACAACTTTATAATCGGCAGCACAACGAAGACGCCGCTCTGCGCCGAAGTCATAAAGTGTCATAACACCCAAAATCGTCTAAGCACTAACAAATTAAACAGTTAAGCTGTGACGACCTTTTGCACGACGGCGAGCTAATACTTGACGACCAGCTTTAGTAGCCATACGAGCACGGAAACCATGAACGCGCTTACGCTTTAATTCAGATGGTTGGAATGTACGTTTCATATCGAAACTCCAAAAAATGATCTTTCTATAAAGGTCCGCGATTTTAGTGTTCATTGCTTGAGCTGTCAATCAAAAACACCTCTTCGAACCAAATAAACTTGTAATCAATAAAACTTAACTTGGAAAGTCTAAATTGGGGCTTGCTCTGATTTAAAAACTATTCACATCATAATAAGTTGTTAAATAATGGAAAATAAGTTATAAACAGTATTATTCACAAATTTATCCACACCAATATAAATACGCAATGGTTTAAATTTAAATTCATTCGCGTATCTAAGTTATCCACACCAAAAGCGATCCTTATAAATAAATTCAAATTTTAAAATTTAAATTTATTCTTATTAAGGGACGTTTTTTCTGTGGAAAACCTATTTTTCATATATAAAAACAAGAGTTAACATTGTGGATATCTATGTTTTTAAGAGTTAAAGGAATTGTGGATAACTTGGTGTATTTTTTTATCCACAGCCTGTGGGTGTTTTTATCCACACATGGTTTTGAATTTAAATTTAGATTGTTTATTTCTTTTTTGAGCAACTTTTGCAGAATTCTTCATGACAGATGTGGATAACTTGGTTAGAATGGCGACCCGCTTTGGCGGACAGTGGTGTTTTTAAATTTAAAAATGGATGAATAGGGGTTTCACATGCTTTGGACAGACTGCTTAACTCGCTTGCGACAAGAGCTATCTGGAAATGTTTTTACAATGTGGATTCGCCCTTTAGTTGCTGAAGAGTTAGAAGACACTTTGCGACTATATGCGCCTAATCCATATTGGACGCGCTATATTCAGGAACATCATTTAGAACTGATTACCATTTTGGCGGAGCAATTGTCTGAAGGGCGGGTGCGTCGTGTGGAAATTATGGTGGATTCGCGTCCAGGTGCGATTTTATCTCCAAGTGAACAACCTGCGACTACAACTGCGGCATTAGAAACTTCTGCACCCGTTGTAAAGGTAAAAAAAGAGAAAGAGGATTCGCCGTTAAAAAATAAAAAGCGATTGCTAAATCCCTTATTTACTTTTTCGCTATTTGTTGAAGGCCGTTCCAACCAAATGGCTGCTGAAACCTGCCGTAAAGTATTGACTCAATTGGGGGCTTCTCAGCATAACCCTTTGTTTTTATATGGTCCGACAGGTTTAGGTAAAACCCACTTAATGCAAGCGGTAGGAAATGCTTTATTACAAGCCAAACCTAATGCACGTGTGATGTATATGACCGCAGAAAGCTTTGTTCAGGATTTTGTTAGCTCCTTACAACAAGGCAAGGTAGAAGAATTTAAGAAAAACTGTCGTTCTTTAGACTTACTTCTGGTGGACGATATCCATTTATTGGCTGGTAAAGAAGCCAGCTTGGTTGAGTTTTTCTATACGTTTAACGCTTTATTGGATGAATCGAAGCAAATTATCTTAACTTCGGACCGTTATCCTAAAGAATTGACAGAATTAGACGCCCGTTTAGTGTCGCGTTTTTCTTGGGGCTTGTCAGTTGGGGTGGAGCCGCCAGATATTGAAACGCGCATTGAGATTTTATTAAAGAAAGCGCAAAGTAGTGGTGTAGACTTACCGCGCAATTGTGCGTTATTTATTGCACAACAAGTGGTTGCCAATGTCCGTGAGTTAGAAGGTGCACTGAATAAAGTGGTCGCTATTTCTCGTTTCAAAGGGACCTCAATTGACCTTGATGTGGTTCGAGAATCGCTTAAAGATGTTTTGGCAATTCGTGCTCGAACCATTAGTACGGAAAATATTCAACGGGTGGTGAGTGAGTATTTCCGCATTCCACTGAAAGAATTAATCGGTCCTAAACGAACGCGTATTTATGCACGTCCTCGTCAATTGGCGATGGGTTTGGCACGTGAACTGACAGGCGATAGTTTCCCTGAAATTGGGATGGCATTTGGTGGTCGTGACCATAGTACGGTCATGCATGCGTGTGAAAAAGTACAAAGCTTAAGAGAGGATGATCCTATCTTTAATGAGGATTACAAAAACTTGCAACGCCTGCTGCAAAGTTAATCGATCTTGGTCAAATTCTATTCTTGCAATGCGGTATATTCTGCCGCATAGTACACTGCTAAAAATTAATTAATTTATTTTTCATCTTCAGTTTTTTCGAGGAATGCATCGTGCGTTTAAAAATCGCCAAAGAAAGTTTACTTAATGTTCTTTCACATGTGGTAGGAGCCGTGGAACGTCGCCACACCTTAAACATTTTATCGAATGTTAAAGTACAAGTGAGTCAAAATGCTTTGGCGATTACAGGTTCCGATTTAGAAGTTGAATTGGTTGCAAGTACCAATTTAATGGAAGGTGCTTGTTTACAAGCAGGTGAAACGACAGTTCCTGCACGTAAACTGATGGATATTTGTAAATCTTTACCTAGCTCTGCATTAATTGATATTCAAATTACCGAAGACCAGCGCTGTATCCTTAAATCGGGTAACAGTCGCTTTGTATTGGGGACTTTGCCTGCCGAAGATTATCCATTACTCAATACGGAAAATACACAAGGTACACAGATTGCGGTGACGCAGCGTGAATTAAAGCGTTTATTTGAAAAAACGGCCTTTGCTATGGCAGTTCAGGATGTACGTTTTTATTTAACCGGTACTTTGTTAGAAATTGATGAAAATCAATTGCGTGCAGTAACTACAGATGGTCACCGTTTGGCATTATGTGAAACATTGGCATCTTCAAATACACAACAATTGATTCAAGCGATTGTACCGCGTAAAGCCGTCGGTGAATTACAGCGCTTGCTGAGTATTGAAGATGAGCAATTGTCGTTATTGATTGGTCGTGAATTGCTGAATGTGACCATCAATACCCCAAGCCGTGATAAAGAGCAGGGAACCATTAAAGTGCGTTTTACCACGAAACTTATTGATGGAAAATTCCCTGACTATCGCCGTGTAATTCCACGTGGTGGCGATAAAAACGTGTTGATTGCACATGATGTATTTAAGCAGTCTTTACAGCGCGTTTCTATTTTAAGTAATGAAAAACTGCGTGGCGTATTCTTAAATTTCAGTGCAGATACTTTGCAATTGCGTGCCAATAACCCTGAACAAGATGAAGCGATTGAAGATTTGGCAATCCAGTACAACGATGCACCATTAGAAATGTCATTTAATGCACAATATTTACTTGATGTGCTTGGTGTTTTGGATGGTGATGATGTTTCGATGACTATGAGTGAAGCCAATCAATCGGTGTTGGTGCATGACCCTGCACATGCCGATCAGACCTATGTTGTCATGCCAATGCGTGTGTAATTGCTAGATTTATTATGCAGATTACGCGTTTAAACATCGAACGTGTTCGTAATTTAAAAACGGTTGCACTCTCTGAGTTGCAGCCGTTTAACGTCTTTTATGGTGCGAATGGTTCGGGAAAAACCTCGATTTTGGAGGCGATTCATTTGTTGGCGACAGGTCGTTCCTTTCGTACCCATATTCCTAAACACTACATTTTGCATGATGCCCAGAATGCCGTCGTTTTTGCCCAGTCTTCCAGTGAAAAAATTGGGATGCAAAAACATGTCAGTGGTGAGCAGGTCATGAAAGTGAATGGGGATCATATTGCTACGCAAGGGCAGTTAGCAAAACTATTGCCTTTACAGCATATTGATCCGCAAAGTACCGATATTATTGATCATGGCGCCAAACCAAGACGACAGTTGCTCGATTGGTTAATGTTTCACGTGGAACCTGAGTTCTATCATGCTTGGCAGTTTTATTCACGCGCCTTAAAACAACGTAATAGCCTATTAAAATCGCGGCGTCATTTAAGTCTAGAAGACTTAGAACCGTGGAACAAAATGTTGGGTGAATATGGTGAGATTTTACACTCACAGCGGGTTGCGATTGTGGAACAGTGGAATGTATTTTTTCAGCAAGATTTGCAGCATCTACTGCCCAATTTAACTGTTGAACTAGAATATGTCGCTGGCTTTCATACAGAACATGGATTACTGCATGACCTGTGCAGTCAGCACCAAAAAGATGTCGATCGAAGATATACTGAATATGGTCCACATCGGGCCGATTTACGCCTGAAAACCCCAATGGGGGAGGCCGATATTGTGCTGTCACGTGGACAGAAAAAGCTGTTGATTATGGCGCTAAAACTCTCACAGATTGCAATGCTACATGCCTGTAATAAGGAAACTGTGGTATTATTAGATGATCTGACAGCAGAATTAGATTTAGCCGCACAACAACGTTTAATTGAGCGATTAAGCCAACTTGGTAGTCAAGTTTTTATTACCACTTTAGAGCATGAATCTGTGCAAAAACATTTACATGACTTGTCTATTTCCCACCAATTGTTCCACGTGGAAAATGGTCGAGTAGCATGTGTTGTGCAATGATTTCCCATCTTTGGATAGACCGATTTTTCACTAGGGAGTAACCATGAGTTCAGAAGACCAATCTGTCACTCAAACAGAACAAAGCAACGAAAAGGCTTATGATTCCTCTAGCATCAAAGTGTTGCGTGGTTTGGATGCCGTTCGTAAGCGCCCAGGTATGTATATTGGCGATACTGATGATGGTTCAGGTTTGCATCACATGGTATTCGAAGTGGTGGACAACGCCATTGATGAAGCTTTAGCAGGTCATTGTGATGAAATCTTGGTGACGATTCATGAAGATGAGTCAGTCAGTGTTTCTGATAACGGTCGTGGTATTCCAACCGATATTCACCCTGAAGAAGGGGTTTCTGCCGCAGAAGTTATTTTAACTATTCTGCATGCTGGCGGTAAATTTGACGATAATAGTTATAAAGTTTCAGGTGGTTTGCACGGGGTAGGTGTTTCCGTTGTAAATGCCTTGTCGAGCAAACTCGAATTAACCATTCATCGTGCGGGGCATATTCATCAACAAGAATATCGCCATGGTGATCCGCAGTATCCACTCAAAGTGATTGGTAATACCGAAACCACAGGCACGATTGTACGTTTTTGGCCAAGCTCGGACACCTTTAGTCAAACGATTTTTAGTGTCGATGTTTTGGCACGTCGCTTACGTGAATTGTCTTTCCTGAATGCAGGTGTACGTATTGTTCTGCGTGATGAGCGGATTAACTTAGAACATGTATATGACTATGAAGGTGGTTTGTCTGAGTTTGTTAAATATATTAATCAGGGCAAAAACCATCTGAATGAAATTTTCCACTTTACTACTCAAGCTGAAAATGGCATTGGGGTAGAAGTGGCCTTGCAATGGAATGACACTTATCAAGAAAATGTCCGTTGCTTTACCAACAATATTCCGCAAAAAGATGGTGGTACACATTTAGCAGGCTTCCGTGCAGCGTTGACCCGTGGCTTAAATAGCTATATGGAAAATGAGAGTTTGCTGAAAAAAGAAAAAGTGGCAGTCACGGGAGATGATGCGCGTGAAGGTTTAACCGCCATTATTTCAGTGAAAGTGCCAGATCCGAAGTTTTCTTCGCAAACCAAAGAAAAATTGGTATCGAGTGAAGTGAAATCTGCGGTAGAACAAGCAATGAACAAGGCATTCTCTGAATACTTGCTTGAGAACCCTGCTGCGGCAAAATCAATTGCAGGCAAAATTATTGATGCGGCACGTGCACGTGATGCGGCGCGTAAAGCCCGTGAAATGACCCGTCGTAAAAGTGCCTTAGATATTGCGGGTTTGCCAGGTAAATTGGCAGACTGTCAGGAAAAAGATCCTGCAATGTCTGAATTGTATCTGGTCGAGGGTGATTCTGCGGGTGGTTCGGCGAAACAAGGTCGTAACCGTAAAATGCAGGCGATTTTACCGCTGAAAGGTAAAATTCTCAATGTGGAACGTGCACGCTTTGACAAGATGATTTCTTCTCAAGAGGTCGGCACGCTGATCACGGCTTTGGGCTGTGGTATTGGTCGCGAAGAATATAATCCTGATAAGTTACGTTATCACAAAATTATTATCATGACCGATGCCGACGTCGATGGTTCACATATTCGTACCTTATTGTTAACCTTCTTCTTCCGTCAAATGCCAGAATTGGTGGAACGTGGCCATATTTATATTGCCCAACCACCGTTGTATAAGTTGAAAAAAGGCAAGCAAGAGCAATATATTAAAGATAATGAAGCTTTGGAAACTTTCCTGATTTCAAATGCCATTGATGATTTGGCTTTGCATATCAGTGCTGAAGCGCCTGCGATTCGTGGTGAAGCTTTAGCCAAGGTAATTGCCGATTATCAAACCTCACAGAAGAGTTTACAGCGGTTAACCCAGCGTTATCCTGCAAGCTTATTGGATGGTTTGATCTCGATGGACGCTTATAAGTTTGATCATTCACAAGATTTGGCTTATGTACAACAGTGGGGTGAGCAATTGCGTGCCGCTGTGGAAAAAACACAGCCGAGCTTACGTCCAGAATTGACGCTTGAAGCCTTCGATAAAGAGTTGGCTGATGGTCAAAAGGCAGTAGTGTATTTCCCACGCATCACGATTTATGTGCACAACCTCCCACACAGCTATTTACTTGATGCAGGCTTATTGTCTTCGAGTGAGTATGTCCGTTTGCTGAAAAACTCGAAGAGCTGGTTTAGCCTGCTTGAAGAGGGTGCATATTTGGAAAAAGGCGAGCGTAAAATTGTGGTCAACAATTTCCACCAAGTGTGGCAGCATATTTTACAAGACTCGCGCCGTGGCATGATGATCCAACGTTATAAAGGTTTGGGTGAAATGAACGCCGAGCAGTTGTGGGAAACCACGATGGACCCTGACAATCGTAATATGTTGCAAGTGACGATTGATGATGCGATTGAGGCTGATCGTATGTTCTCTTGTTTGATGGGTGATGATGTCGAACCACGTCGCGCATTCATTGAAGAGAATGCTTTAAATGCCGATATTGATGCCTAACAGCATGTCATTTTAAAAGCAGCCTACGGGCTGCTTTTTTATTGCATAGACTTTGTTGTTTTTTAGTGATGGTTATTAAACTGTCGTATTGTTCTGGCATGCTGACTAAAAAATAACTGAGTGAAAAGCATATGGATTTAAGTTTGGAACAGTGTCGTGATCATTGGCTCAATGCTTTTTATACGGGACAAGTGCAGGAGCTGATCATATACGAGCATCCAGAATTTAAAGTGGTATATGAGGCACAGGGGAAGGTGGAAAGTAATTTGAGTCGTTATGCATGTATTCAACATGCAGTGCAAAACGGCGTATGGAAACCACGTTATTTAGACATTCAAACCGAAATATTTGAGTTTAACCCGACGCAAACTGAATGCCGAATTTTGCTCCATCTTGCGCAGCCTGGACAGGTCGTTCAAGAAACTTGGTCCTTTCAAGCCGATGCATGGCAAATTATTGAACTACGGTTTTGCAAAAAGAAACTGGTCGGTGTATGTGATTGAATTGATTTAAGCATAAAAAAAAGCAGGTCGAGTGACCTGCTTTTAATTTATTCGGGATTGGTTTTAGTCAGTAAAAGTCACTTTCGCAATGGCTTTTTTACCAGCTTGAACAATCACCGTGATATTTTCTTTCACAGAGAAGCCAGCATCGACCACATTCCAGTCGACTTTAACGGCTCCACGTGAAACAGCATCTTTGGCCGCCGCCGCATTCTTGGTTAAACCCGCAGCACGTACAATCGAGGCAATAAACATTTCACCACCAAACTCGGCACGTGAAATCGTGATTTCAGGTGTCCCTTCAGGTAGTTCACCTTCGGTAATGATGTTCCCTGCACCTTTATGCGCATTGGCAGCAGCTTCCGCACCGTGGAAACGCTCAACCAATTCAAGTGCCAGAATTTTCTTCACTTCTTGTGGATTACGACCATCTTCAACTTCTTTGAGCAGGACTTTGATTTCTTCAATCGATTTAAAGCTAAGAAGATCAAAATAACGTTCAATCAAAGCATCTGGCATGGAAAGCACTTTTTGGTACATGGCGCCAGGCGTATCAAATACCCCAATGTAATTGCCTAAAGATTTAGACATTTTATTGACGCCGTCTAAGCCTTCAAGAATTGGCACCGTAATGCAGACCTGTGCTTCTTGATTATAACGACCTTGCAGCGTACGTCCCATCAATAAGTTAAAGGTTTGATCCGTACCACCGAGTTCCACATCTGCCTCAAGTGCAATTGAGTCATAGCCTTGAACCAATGGATACAAGAACTCATGAATCGCAATCGGTTGCTGATTGTTATAACGCTTGGTGAAATCATCACGTTCTAACATGCGGGCAACCGTTTGCTGTGAAGCCAACTGAATTAAATCAGCTGCAGTTTTAGTCGCAAACCATTCTGAGTTAAAACGCACTTTGGTTTTATTTGGATCAAGAATTTTAAATACTTGTTCTTGATAAGTCTTGGCATTTTCTAAGACTTGTTCACGTGACAACGGAGGGCGTGTGGCACTTTTACCTGTTGGATCACCGATCATCGCGGTATAGTCACCAATCAAAAACGTGACATCATGACCTAAGTCTTGGAAAGTTTTTAGTTTATTAATTAAAACGGTATGCCCCAAGTGCAAATCTGGTGCAGTCGGATCGAAGCCCGCTTTAATTTTTAGAGGACGATTCTCTTTGAGTTTCTTTAACAGATCCTCTTCAGAGATAATTTCATGAGTGCCTCGTTGAATGAGGGCAAGCTGTTCTTCAGCTGGCAGGAAATTTGACATCACAAAACCCAAACACATCAGTTATTCAATTTGTGCGATATACTAACACTTTTTCAGCACATTGCAGGCTTTAGAATAATCATGACAGCAATCTATATTGGGATAATGACCGGCACCAGCATGGATGGGGTAGATATTGTGGCCGCTTCATTCGACCCATTGCAGTTGCATGCCACGCTCACCTTAGCGTTTGACCCCGATTTACGTGATGAATTGATGGCACTGACTTTGCCAGATGACAATGAAATTGATCGTATGGGCAAGGCAGATGTGGCTTTGGCAAAAATGATTGGTGAAGGCATCAATACACTGATTGAACAGCATCAACTCGACCGCAGCCAAATTAAAGCCATTGGTTCGCATGGGCAGACCATTCGTCATCGTCCTGAGCATGGTTTTACTTTGCAAATTGGCGATCCCAATATTATTACTGAAATCACTCAAATCCCTGTAGTCTCCGATTTCCGCCGTCGTGATATGGCGGCAGGTGGGCAGGGTGCACCTTTGGTGCCTGCTTTTCATCAGGCATTATTTCAGCATGAAAGTATTCACCGTGTGATTCTAAATTTAGGTGGCATTGCCAATGTTAGTCTTTTACCTGCGGGTGCACCAGAGCTGGTTTCGGGTTTTGATACTGGACCTGCCAATATTCTGATGGATGCATGGTGCCATCGTTATACCGGACAACCGTATGACGAAAATGGCAACTGGGCCGCTTATGGTCAGCCAATTCGCAGTTTATTAGAGCGCTTACAGGCACATGACTTTTTTGCCAAAGAGCCGCCTAAAAGTACGGGACGTGAAGATTTTAATTTGGATTGGTTGGATGACCAGATCATGGATTGGCGCAATGATGAGCTGGCGTATGATGAATTGGAAGATAACCCTGAAAATATCCAAGCCACCTTATTAAAACTGACTACACGCGCCATTAAAAAAGCCATCTATCGTTCAGGTATGGACACGGGTGAGGTCTATGTTTGTGGTGGTGGAGCGTATAATTCACAACTTTTGGAACAATTACGCTGGCGTTTACGCAAGCACCAATGGACGGTACAAAGTACCGCAGACTTAGGTTTAAGTCCGACTTGGGTTGAAGCCACAGCTTTTGCTTGGTTAGCGAAGCGTTTTGTTGAGCATTTAAGCGGTAATTTACCTGCGGTGACTGGCGCTGAAGGTTATCGTATTCTAGGCAGCATAACTGCAGTTTAAACGTCGAGAAGACATCCATAAAAAAACCTCCTGAATTTGGAGGTTTTTTTACATCTGTGATCAACTTAAATCGAGAAAGATGAGCCACAGCCACAGGTCGTGGTTGCATTTGGATTTTGTACAATAAAGCGTGAACCTTCTAGACCTTCAATATAATCAACCACAGAACCGATTAAATATTGGTAGCTAAGAGAGTCGACCAACATTTTGACATCGCCATTGATGAATTCGGCGTCATCTTCATTCATATTGTCGGCAAAGTTAAAGCCATAAGAAAAGCCTGAACAGCCCCCGCCTGTTACATAGACACGTAACATTAAATCTTGGTTGCCTTCACTATCGCGCAATTGGCGTACTTTATTTGCAGCATTGTCGGTCAACACAAGCGTTGGAGCAGTCATGATAGATTCCTCTGTTCGGTTCATGGGTCTTTTAAAAATGAAAAAGACCATATCTCTAGTATAGCATACTCAATATATGGTCAATATTTGAAGATTAAAAGTCAAATCAGAGTAATTTTATCAAGATTATTTGTAGTTTTCATCTTGCAAGCCACATTCAAAATTTTTGGCATCTTCTTTACAGCGGAATTGCCACAGCAGTTTCATCATGCGTTTGTCATACACCCCTTGTTGGGTCAAATTAATTCGCGCATCACGCATCATTTTTTGATAGCCTGGTTGATCGGGGGCAGGGACGTCCATCCAGTATTTGCTTGGAATATCGGCTTTCATTTTACCTAAAATGCCAAAAGCACGTGGAAGTTGTGATTTGACCCATTCACGCGATTGCTGACCATAGCCTTTAGGAAAACGGTCGGGACGAATAATGATATTGCCTGTGACTTGTAAAATTGGATAATTGACAATAGCCCCTTTATTGCCCAAACCTTTATGTAATTCCAGTGCTTTAAACGCAGCAGCAGGTGCCCCAATAATATCAACCTGACCATTGTTAAATTTGCTGCCAAAATTGGTGACATCGGAACTGACGGCCTGAGCACCGACTTGTTGCACCATGATTTTTTGCGCTTGATCATAGTCCAACACAGCAATCTTTTTGCCTGCTGCTTTGGCGACAGTGTTAATACTACGATCATTCACCAGCAGATAGGCATCACCGACAGGAATGACGCCTGCAATTTCATATTTGCCTTTCAGCATATATTTGCTAAAAGTCGGATTGGCTAAACCTTGCATGACTTTAACTGCTAACTTGAGGTTGGGAATGGCTCCAATCGCATCTAGTGAGCCAGTGAAATCATTAAATTGCCGTCCGCGCATGCCAGTCACACTAATTCCATCACATTTTCCTGCTTTAAAATCTTCGGCAATCACCGCTTCATTTTGCGCAACTCGCAATTCAATATCTGCGCCCCAGTTTTTAGCTGCCAATTGATAATCTTTCATTAGGGCATAGACATCGCCACTTTTACCAACGAAATCAAACACACACACCACTTGTTTGGCTTGAACAAAACTGGTGCTTACAGATAGCCCAAGTCCCATCAAAAGTTGCCTTGATGATCGTTTCATCATGTGAATTGTCCTTATTCCATTCTTTTTGTATTGTTGGAATGATGTTTTTCATCATTTTAAGTGGTAAAGCAAAGCGTTTACCTGTGTTCAAGATTAGCGTGTTTTTATCCTTGAACATTGGCACTTTAGACAAAAATTTAGATAAAAAAGCCTAGAATAATCTAGGCCTTAGTGATTGATTTATGGTTTATTCACCAGCCATGGAACACTCAAAATTGGCTTTATCGACAGAGCAACGCGCCTTTTTCAAGACACTCATCATGCCTGTATCATAAATACCTTGCTTGGTAAGATCGATACGACCATCACGTAACATTTTTTGGTATTTAATTTTATCTTCAGCACTTAAATTCATGCGGTATTTGGCAGGGATACCGGCTTCAAGACGGTTAATCATCGAGAAACTTTTTGGTAAATTCTTCACAAACCAGTCACGAGATTTTTGTCCAAAACCAGCAGGGAATTGCTCAGGACGAATCACAAAGTCGGCAGTGACTTGTAGCACAGGAAAGTTAAACATCGCACCATTGCTGCCTAAACCTTTATAAATTTCGAGAGGTTTATACGCATAGGCTGGGGCACCTACCATGTCGACTTGACCATTATTAAATTTAGCCACGAAATTTGAAACATCCGATATGACCGCTTGGGCACCAACACGTTGCACCATGATTTTTTGTGCTTGGTCATAGCCCAAGACTGCGAATTTTTTCCCAGCCGCTTTTTCTATGGAATTGATGTTTTTATCACGCACAAAAATAAAGGCAGAACCGAGAGGGGCAATACCTGCCACTTCATATTTTTTGCCGCTCAATGTTGTGACCATTTTATTGGCATTCCGTTGGTCTAGGGCAAAGCTAATGGCTTTTTGGGCAATGGTATTGCTTGGTGCCCCCCCTAAGGCATCAATGGAACCTGCAAATTTATTGTATTGGCGTGCGCGCATTGCAGTCATAAAAACGCCGTCACATTTACCTGCTTTAAAGTCGTTATCCGCGACGGCTTCATCTTGTCGTGGAATCAGGTTGATTTCTGCACCCCAGCTTTTGGCTGCTAATGCCCACTCTTGCGCCATTTGATAAGATTCACCTGACTTACCGAGCAAATCAAACACACAGATATCCACTTTGGCTGCTTGCGCAGTCGTAGAGAGACTTACAGCAGTAATAGCAGCTAAACCGAACATGACTTTTTTCATTGTGTTCATCCTTTTCAGATTGGTTATTGTTCTAAGTGTCCTTACACGCAGACAATCTTAAGCAAGTTTTGCCTTTTAAAATAGAGTATTTACTCCATTTTAAAATAAAAAAATGACACTCTCTGCAAAATTGCTGTCAAATTGTCCAATCCAAAGCTGTGTTTCGATTAAAATCAGTCAATTAAATCAAGATTTTTTTGGGGAAAAATTATCATCCAATTATTCTCCCCCCAATGAGCATTCAAAATTGGTACGCTCAACGGTACATCTGGCTTTTTTCAGTACTGTCATCATGGTGGGGTCATAGATGCCTTGTTGCGTCAGATCCATTCGCGCGTCACGCAACAATCTTTGATATTTTTCTTTGTCATCTTTAGCCAGTTCCATGCGATATTTGTTCGGAATGCTGGCTTCTACGCGCTGTACCATCGCAAAATTTTTAGGTAGTTGGCGGACAAACCATTGTCGAGATTGGGCAGCAAAACCCTCTGGAAATTGTTCTGGTCGAATAATCAGGTCTGCCGTGACATTCAATACGGGAAAATTGAGCATGGCGCCGTTATTGCCCAGCCCTTTATAAATTTCGAGTGGCTTAAAGGCATAAGCCGGTGCGGGCACGACATCGACTTCATTCTGATTAAATTTTTTCACAAAATTGGAAATTTCAGACATCACAGGAACAGCATTCACGCGTTTCACCATAATTTTTTGCGCCTGATCGAATTCCATCACTGCAATTTTTTTACCATTGAGTTTTTCAACGGTATTGACTGATTTATCCCGTACAAATAAATAGGCTGGGCCAATCTGCCCAATCCCTGCAACTTCATAAGTCTCTTTACCTGATTTTGTGATGAGGCGTTTCTGGTTTCGTTTGTCTAAAACATAAATAATGGCTTTCTGCGCAATCGCGTTATTGGGTACTCCACCTAATGCATCAATTGAACCCGCAAATTTATTATAATTACGGGCACGCATAGAGGTCATATAAAAACCATCACATTTACCAGCTTTGAAGTCTTGGTCTAATTTGGCTTCATCTTTGTAAGCCGTCAGGTCGATATTGGCGCCCCAGTTTTTACTGGCCAATGCCCATTCTTCAAGCAACTTATAAGATTCCCCAGACTTGCCAAGCAAATCGAAAACGCAAACATGAATATTTGCATGCGCCAAATTGGACAAATTGAAGAGTGTTGCTGTAGACAAGACAAAAAAGGCTTTTTTCATTATTTCACCTCAATTTTTTGATTTTTCAGGAACAAATTTATATAAACATGTTTTTTGGGGGTGAAATAGAGTTTTTGCTCTATTTCCGATCGGTAACATTTCCGTGTATCTGTGGTTGGTGCTTTTTCTTTTCTAAGCGACTTCCTTTAGAATACGCCCACTATTCTTCTCATTTAGATATTTCAATGATTCAGTTAGATCAACTTTCTATACGTCGCGGTGGACGTGTTTTATTTCAAAAAGCATCCATGCAGCTACACCCAGGATGGAAAATTGGCTTAACAGGCGTCAATGGTGCAGGAAAATCCACCTTATTTTCTGCGCTCTTGGGGGGAATGGAATCTGACGGAGGATCTTTGACCCGTCCTGCGGTGTGGACCGTTGCCCATATGGCACAAGAAATCAAAGCTTTAGACATGAAAGCCATTGATTTCGTTTTATCAGGCGACGAAGAATACTGGGAAATTCAGAACAAACTGGACCATCCAGAAAGCTTAAGTGATGATGAACTGGCTCATTTATACGGTCGCTTTGATGAAATTCATGGTTATTCAGCCGCGGCTAAAGCATCACAACTCATGGCAGGCTTAGGTTTCTTTGAACATCAATCACAACTCGATGTTTCAAGTTTCTCGGGCGGTTGGCGTATGCGTCTGAACCTTGCGCGTACCCTCATGAGTCGTTCAGATTTATTATTACTAGATGAACCAACCAACCATTTAGACTTAGATGCAATTCTGTGGTTAGAAGATTGGTTGAAAGCCTACGAAGGAACTTTGGTTCTGATTTCGCATGACCGTGATTTCTTGGATGCGATTACCGACCATATTTTACATATCGAAAATCAAGAACTAATTTTATATACAGGTAACTACTCGACTTTCGAACGTACTCGTAGTGAGCGTTTAGCACAACAGCAACAAGCCTACGAAAAGCAATTAGAAACACGTGCACATTTGCAAAAATATATCGACCGCTTTAAAGCACAAGCCACCAAAGCCAAACAAGCGCAAAGTCGAATCAAACAATTGGAACGTATGCAGGAACTTTCTGCTGCGCATGTCGATACGCCGTTTACCTTCAGTTTCCGTGAACCGTCGAAAATGAGTTCACCTTTACTGGAACTTGAAACTGCCGATATTGGTTACGGTGAAAAACTAATTGTGACCAATGTTAATTTGCAAATTACCCCGACCAGTCGCATTGGTTTGTTGGGAATGAATGGCGCAGGTAAATCAACTTTGATTAAATCACTGGTTGGCGATCTAAAACTATTACAAGGGACGCGTAAAGATTCTGAACTGCTAAATATTGGTTATTTTGCTCAGCATCAAATGGATGCTTTGGATGGTAACGCCAGCCCAATGTTGCAATTGGCTCGTATTGCCGACAAAAAAATTAGTGAAGCAAGTTTACGTTCTTTCTTGGGCAGCTTTGGCTTTAGTGGCGAACGTATGGACACACCAAGTGAAAGTTTCTCTGGTGGTGAACGAGCACGTTTGGCTTTAGCATTAATTGTATGGCAACGTCCAAACGTATTAATTCTGGACGAACCCACCAACCATTTAGATTTAGATATGCGTCATGCACTCACAATGGCACTGCAAGATTTTGAAGGTGCGGTGGTTCTGGTTTCGCATGAACGCCAATTGATTGCTTCTGTCTGTGATGAGTTGATCTTGGTTCATGCGGGTCAAAGTCGTGAATTTGATGGCGACTTGACGGCTTATGCCGAATGGTTACGTCAAGCACGTATCGACATGATGAAGAATGGTCAACAACCGTCTGCTCCAGTTCAATCCCAAGTTGAAGTGAAACCCACTATTTCTAAACTGGACAAAGAGGCTCAACGTAAAGAAGCGGCGCGTCAACGTGAACTCAGTCGTCCAATTCGTAAAAATATTGAAAAAAATGAAGTTCAGATCGCCAAAGTTCAGCCACGCTTAGCAGAAATTGAAGTTTTATTGGGTGATCCTACGCTATATGAAGCAAACCGTAAGGATGATTTGCTGAAATTGATGGATGAACAAAATCAGTTAAAAGCAAAATTAGAGCAAATTGAAGAAGAGATGCTGACGTTAATGATGGAATTAGAAGCGTTGGAAAGCATATTTTAATTCTTCAAATGACAAAATAGAAAAAGCACAACGTTAATGTTGTGCTTTTTCTACATTAAGTACTAACAGCAAAAGCAAAAAACACATTAAATGAAAATAAATATGCGATTTAGGTTCGAAAACGATTAAAAAATGAATGAAAAACTAGTTTTTTGCATTGTTTTGTGGAAAAAACCAACACATGTGCAAAATAATTTAAAAAGGGTATTGCAACGTGTTGGGAATGCTGTAGAATGCACATCCATCGGCGGTGATGTTGATTAAAACTTGTTGAGAAACAAGGATTTAGCCCAAGCGGTAGAATCTGGAAGTCTTGAAGGGGTTTAAAAATAATTAACAAAACCTGTTGACTTTGATTGAAATTAGAGTAACATAGCCGACCTAGCTTGATGATGACGAGTCATCAAGAAGATCATTAAGAGATTATGAAGAACAACTTGTGTGGATTTTTACTGATTGATTAA
>NZ_SJOF01000021.1 GCF_004331255.1 Acinetobacter sp. ANC 4173
GCAGAACCGTCAGCAGAACCGTCAGCAGAACCGTCAGCAGAACCGTCAGCAGAACCGTCGCATATTTCTTCCGCATGTGCAAGTAGTGTTTAAAACTAATCATTATCAACAGCCCCTGTTTTTAAGCCACATTCATGATCAATCTAAACGTGATAAAAAGAACTCTTGCTAATCCATCCAAACTTTTCAATTCATGTATCTATAACGTCTAAATGAATTTTTCGATCAATAAATTTAAGGTAAAAACTCTCAATCAAATTTTTATTATTTTTAATAAAAACTAAACCACTATGTAAAAACAATAACTTAAAAAATTATTCTTCCATTTTCTTTTGATTTAGTGTTATTAGTCGTATAAATCACCTCCCCCTCCCTACTTATCCAAGGGGTGGTTTGTCATTAAGTGATTGATTGATTTTCTGCGCCTTAAGAAAAATTATTTACATTTTAATGCGCATTAAAGTGTTAAATATTTCATTTATATGCGCATAAAAGTGTTAAAGAAAGATATAATATTAAACAGTTGACTTGATTACAAATAGGACAGGATGATGCAGCGTACCTTACTTAAGGCTTTAATGGCATGGAAAAATAAACCCTTGCGTAAGCCATTATTGATCGATGGTGCCAGGCAAACAGGTAAAACATTCTTGCTACAAGAATTGTTTGGCAATACCTTTACCAACATCCTTCGTATCGACTTTCTTGAAAATCCAACTTACAAAAAAGCATTCGATGGCTCCCTGTCACCTGAAGAACTATTGATGAACATTGAGCTGCTGACAAACCAAGTGTTTAACCCAGAAACTGATCTGCTGATCTTAGATGAGATTGGCGAATGTGAACGTGCAGTTACCTCATTAAAATATTTTGCCGAAAAAGCGCCATCCTATTTTGTAGCTGCCAGTGGCTCGAACATTGGTTTGTTAAACACCTTTCCTGTTGGTAAGGTAGAACAATACAATTTACGTCCATTAAGCTTCCAAGAATTTATTTATGCTTCTGGGGAACAGGCTCTAATTAAGGCCTTTGATAGCCAAATAAACACTCCGGCAGTACATTCTAAATTAATGGACAAACTGACGGACTATTTTTTTACTGGAGGACTGCCTGAAGCAGTTGCTTCTTGGTATCAATATAAAGAGTCGAGCATTTTAGAACGTGTTGAAAAAGTCTCTAAAATTCATGCAGATTTAGTCGAAGGTTATCGACGTGACTTTGGTAAATACGCGGGTAAGGTCGATGCGAAACTAATTGAATCTGTATTTAATAGCATTCCATCACAATTATCGCAGGTTTCCGATGAGTCCGTTAAGCGCTTCAAATTCAAAAATGTTCATGAGCGTAAGTCTCGTTATAGCGATTTTGAAACCGCAATCCATTGGTTAAAATGTTGTCGTTTGGCCTTAGCGAACTATCCCATTGAAGGGCAACCTAAATCACCGCTAGCAGCCTATAAAAAAGAGAATATGGTCAAACTGTTTCTATTTGATGTGGGGCTGCTCAATCATATGCTGGGTAGTAGTTATAAAGAGATCAAACGACAAAGCTATGAGTACAAGGGATATGTGGCAGAAAACTTTGTTCAGCAAGAACTCACCGCCATCAATGTGGACCCTAGTTACTCATGGAATGATGCCCGCGCTGAAATTGAATTTATTCTGGCAACTGATGAAGGAGATATCGTCCCAGTCGAAGTCAAAAGTGGTAAACGCACACGTGCTAAATCATTAACGTCCTATATTGAAAAGTGCGCACCAAGCAAAACATTCAAATTAACTGGAACACAAGGTTCTTCAGAGCTAGAACAAACCAATATAGTAATGCCCTTGTACTACACACAGTATTTGCCCTTGAGGCTGTGATTGCTTCTTTCATATTCCAAGCGAGTCAGGCCTAACCAGAGTTATGTTACTGGTAATATGGACTGCTCCCAGTATCCTAGACATGAGACAGCCTCATTTTGAAGCTGCTTCAAAGGCTTCTGGACTCATCCCATCGAGATGCGAATGACGCCTGATTCGATTGTAAAACATCTCGATATAATCAAACACATCTGCACGGGCCATTTCTCGAGTTTTATAGATCCTCTTTTTAATTCTTTCCTTCTTCAAGCTGCTAAAAAAGGATTCAGCAACGGCATTGTCCCAGCAGTTTCCGCGACGACTCATACTTGGAACTAAATTATGCTTCTGACAGAATTTCTGCCAGTCTCCGCTGCTGTATTGTGAGCCTTGATCTGAATGTATGATCACAGACTCATTTGGCCTGCGTCGCCACACGGCCATGAGAAGTGCATCCAAAACGATATCCTTAGCAAGCGTGGGTTTCATTGACCAACCGATCACTTTCCTTGAATATAAATCAAGAACCACAGCCAGATATAACCAGCCTTGCCATGTGCGGATGTAGGTAATATCAGTCACCCAAGAGGTATCAGGTGTGTTTACAACAAACTCTCGATTTAAATGGTTGGGTGGAACGATTTGAGGACGACCACAGCCATAACTCTTATGCTTTTTATATCCTCGAACAGCTGCAATGCAGTTGTTCTTCATGATCTTCAGCACACGATTAGGCCCGCAGCTTTCACCTAACTCTTTAAGATCCAGCGTGATGCGACGATAACCATAGATACCATAACTGGCCTCATAAGAAGACCGGATCAGTTGTAATAACCGCTTATCTTCAATCGTTCTGCATGATTCAGGTTCATGCAACCAGGCGTAATAGCCAGCACGCGCAATCTTAAGAACCCGACACATCGTTTTAATCTTAAATTGATGGCTGTATTCAAGGATAAACTGATACTTTACTCAGGCAGGCTTGCAAAGTACCTTGCGGCCTTTTTTAAGATATCCCGTTCTTCTTCCGTTTGCTTAAGCTGACTTTTAAGGCGCAGAATTTCTTTCTTTGCCTCAAGTAGTTCATGTTCATCAGGGTTGTTGCGTAAAGATTGTAACGCCTTTAGCCATTTATAAATGCTGTGCTGTGATACACCCAAACGTTCTGCCACATCAGTGACAGAATATCCACGTTCAGTAATCAATTTAACAGCTTCATCTTTAAATTCTGGGGTATATCGTTGTCCTCTCATAATGTTCTCTCCTATGCAAAAAGAATAGACGATATTTGTCTAGGAGAGTGGTGGCAGTCCATTACACCATGCCATCATTTATACAGACGTTTTCACAACCGGAGGATTTCATCCTGTCCGGTGTCAGTCTGGAAAGCTGCATCTACCAGTGTTGGTCGGCTATCCGAAGGACAATGCCGCGGGAAGCTATCCAGGATCCGGAAAAAGAAATCTTGACGGACAGGAACTTTATGGCATGGCTGCCGCTTAATTTTTGTGACGGAGAAATTGAACTCTGGCTTGCCAGCGAACTTGTTGCTGAGGCCCCGGCTTACGCGAGAGGATTTATTGGTCTGACTTTTCCTATTGATCAGTCAGACTAGTTTGAAAGTATTTATCTCAGGCCGACAAACAGCCTGGCTGATGACCAACTGAGACGCAACCACAGCGTTCAGTATGTAGCATACCCGGATTATCGATTTGATCGTCTCAGACGTGAGTCACCTGAGAAATATGAAACCTATGCTGAACTGGAATTAGCTCGCTGGATGCATATGCGGATTGATGTAAAAGGACAACGCGCAGTGCTCTATCTGAATCATTCTGATAAGCCGGCTTTAATCATCAATGACCTAAAGCTTGGATCAAACCAGCGTGGTGGTGTGGGCGTATGGCTTGAGTCGGGAACGGTGGCGTATATTCGGGAGCTAACAATCCGAGGTAAATAAAAGCTTCAAAGTTTGAACAGTTTCTTATTTCAATCCTAACCCAACCTTTTTCAGTATCATAGATATGACGTTTGAAGCGTGCACCACTAAAGGATCACTACGACGATCCGGGTGCTTTGCTATCCAAATATCAAGACTGAGCATAGATTCATCTACCTCGAGCTTCACCAGACGCTTATCCCTGTCTGCAAGGAAGCATGGCAACCCTGCAACCCCCACCCCTGAACAAACAGTTTCATACTGATGACTGAGATCCGCCATTTCACATAAAACGCGCTTATCACCAATTATTTTATCCAGCCATTGTTTATGTTCAAAGTTGGTTACACGTTCGGGATAGGCTATAAATTCCCAGCATTCGGGTTTTTCACGGTGGCAGTAACTACTTGCAGCATAAAGAGCAAAATCCATCTTCCCGATTTTCTTGATTATATCCGAGTCTTGAGTTCCAGGGGATAATCTGACGGCAAGGTCTGCCTCAAGTCTGGACAGAGAAACAAAGTGCACATCACTCAATATCGATATAAGAACCCCGGGAAGCTCCTGAGAGAATATCAACATGTTAGTGGCAAATAAATGTTTGGCAAGAACAGGTGGCGCTGAAATGGTCACCTTCTCTCTTTTTGCATTATTCGCGACTGACAGACGCTTTATTTTGAATGTACAGGCTTCTATCTCAAGGGCCTCTGCAAGAATAATTTTTCCTTGTGCCGTCAACCTTGCCTCACGCGGGAGTCGCTCGATAAGTTTCAACCCAAGTTCAGCCTCAAGTAACATCAGACGGCGGCTCACCGTTGCCTGGTCAACATCCAGGGCCTTGGCAGCCCCTGAAAGCGTACCTGATCTCGCTATGGCAACAAAAAAACGAAGATTTTCCCAGTTCATCATGTATGCACTTTTGCATGGGTAGTGTGCATATTCTAGTATTTATACATGCCATGGCAAGCTCTATCATTAAATCAGTTTTTTGATTGCTGGATAGACATAATGTCAAAATATACTCCTTCTTTGATAGCCATACAGCTCGCCACCTGTATGGGTTTCCTCGTGGTTCAACTCGATGTGAGCGTAGTCAATGTTGGCTTAGGCTCCCTTAAAAATGCCTTCAATACCAACCTCACAGGTCTTCAGTGGGTAATTAACAGCTACGCACTGGTGTTTGCGGCGTTGCTGATTATTGGTGGGACTTTTGGGGATAAATTCGGGGCGAGAAACATTTTTACCTGGGGATTTGCCTTATTTACAGTGGGTTCTATCGGGTGTGGCCTTGCCAATAGCCTGTCTGTTCTCATTGCTCTGAGAGGAGTCCAGGGGATGGGGGCAGCTCTGCTTGTGCCTACTTCACTGACACTGATCAGACTGTCATTTACCGACCCGGGCATGCGAAGAACCGCAGTAGCAACTTGGGGAGCCTGCGGGGGAATAGCCTTAGCTGTGGGGCCTGTTTTTGGCGGCGTTTTAATTCAGTATTTCGGTTGGCGCAGCGTATTCCTCGTTAATGTACCACTGGGCTTACTCGCGATTTACCTGATTTTGCGTTCAGCTCCGCCATCGCCACGGGTAGATAAAAAAGTCGATGGATTAGGCCAGGGAACGATTGCGGTAAGCATTACGGCATTGACCTATGGATTAACTCAGTCAAGCTCTGAAGGATGGTCCTGGGGGCCTGTAGTCATGATGACCGTTGCAGCGATATTTTTAGTGCTGTTCATCCAGGTTCAAAGACGCGTTGCGTCCCCTATGCTGCCCCCGCGCCTGGCTAAAAATAAAATTTTAGCTACTACAGCGCTCTGTGGTGCGGTAATCAATCTCACCTTTTATGGCACAGTCTTTGACCTGAGCATCTATTTCCAGAGCATTCTTCATTACGATTCGATCAAAACGGGACTATCTTTTATTCCATTAACGGCTGTGTTGACCATTTCTACAATGGTTTCGACAAAAGTTGCAAAAAAAGTCAGCGATATCCGGATCATCAATACTGGCTTTGGTGTTCAGATAATCGGTTTTATTTTGTTGTCACAGTTAACCGAGTCCAGCTCTCTGTGGTTCCTGAACGGCACTCTCATGTTGATCGGTATTGGTAGTGCAATGTCTGTACCTTCCATTACCAATTCGATGCTCTCTTCAGTATCTCAGGACGACGCGGGAATGGCTTCTGGTCTGATGGCATCTGCAAGACAAATTGGTGGCGTTATTGGTGTGGGTCTGTTTGGTGCCATGATTGCCCAAAGTGATCTACATTCATTTTCAACCGGTATGGCGTATGGGATGTGGGTCTCTGCGTTTTGTTTAGTGATGTGTATAGGCGTTAATGTTCTGGTATTGCGTAAGGATGAAGTCCCAGCCAAAGCCTGACAGGGTTGCTATGCAATGTATATATTTCAGGTATTCTGACAACTTTTTGTAATATGTGATGAAGTTTAACGCAAATATGGAGCGATTTATGTCTACTCATTCTAAAGAACAAACCGACCAAACATCTGATTTTGAAAATCTGACGTGCTGGTAAGTAGTGGGAGCGCAAGGAACGGTAAAATTTACGAAAAATATCCGGAAGGTAAACCGCATTTAACTGTCATGAAAATGCACTTTGAGGCGAATACAACACTGCCCTGGCACACCCACCCGATGCCTAATGTTGCCTATATTATTTTCGGGTCGCTAACGATTGAAGACAAAGAGACGGGCAAAAGTCGGAAATTTACAGCGGGTGAGGCGTTTAACGAATCTGTTGATGATATACATCGTGGTTTTACCACCGACGAACCAGTCGAAGTAATTATTGCTTATGCAGGAGTTGAAGGACAGGCGCTTTCAAAACCCTATAATTATTAATCTTACCTAAAGCATACTCTTATAGTATGCTTTGGCTTTGTTGCACAAAGCTATCCTTAAAGGCTTCTTCATCAATATAATTTCCAGATGAAGAAATCTGCATCCAAAATCTATCGTACAACCAATTGGCCCACATACAACCGAGCTCTCATTAATCGTGGGAATATTACCATTTGGTTTGATCCCAAAACACAATGGTATGCTCAGCCACAAGCTAAGCATGGAAGAAATCAAACCTATTCTGATACAGCAATTCAGTGCTGTTTGATGATCAAATCTTTCTTTCGACTTTCTTTGCGTATGGTCACAGGTTTTGTGCAAAGCCTAATTCAACTCAGTGGGTTAAGTTGGACAGCACCGGATTATTCCACACTTTGCCGACGACAAAAGCAGATTGATATTGCGATCAGCTATCAAAAAAGTCATGAAGGATTACATCTATTGATAGACTCAACTGGCCTTAAGTTTTTAGGTGAAGGTGAGTGGAAACGCAAGAAACATCAGCCTGAATATCGTCGGCAATGGCGTAAACTACATATTGGTATAGATGCTAAAACCTTGCAAATACGAGCTTTACAGCTCACAACAAATAATGTCAGTGATTCACAAGTCTTGGATGTTCTGTTGAATCAAATCCCATCTGATGAATGTATTGATTCTGTCTATACGGATTGAGCATATGACACGAAACAATGCCGACAGGTCATTGCAGATCGGCAAGCACATGCAGTGATTCCGCCCAGAAAAAATGTAAGGCCGTGGAAAGATAAGAAATTGGGATCTTTAGAGAGAAATGAATTATTGAAAACAGTTAAGCGTCTAGGAAGAACACTTTGGAAAAAGTGGTCTGGTTATCATCGACGTAGTTTGGTCGAAACCAAGATGCATTGCATCAAACTATTGGGCGATAAACTCAGTGCAAGGAGTTTTAACAGTCAGGTCAATGAAGTCCATGCACGTATAGCTGTGTTAAATAAATTTACAGAATTAGGCCGACCTCATACCCAAGTTGCAACCTAAATTTAAGCAACTTAGGAAAACTTTACCTTCAAAGGCTTTATGCAACAAAGCCCCGCACCGCTGGAAACCCAGCCCAAATTAAAAAATAGCGATGGGGTTCAGCGGACGCTTACCTTTAACTTTTAAATATTTATGTAATTAAGCCAACTCATACTGCCTAATTTTTATGATTGAAATTTAAAGTTGATGGTATGATTAAGTTACTTTTTTATTTTATTTTTAATAAATTCAATGAAATAAGTGTGTTTTAATTGTGGGTGATTATTAGTCACATACACTAAATATAAATTTTTATGCAACGGATTAAATGCTTCCAAGCATTCAATAATTACACCAGAAGCAAGATCTTTTTCAATATCCCAGTTTAATTTATAAGCAATCCCGAGACCATTTAATACCCAATTATGCACTATTTCACTACTATCACTGGATAAGTATGGGGGGACTTTAATGTTCAAATTTTTCCCATTATCTATAAATGGCCAATCATTAAAAGTATGACGATTTCTGATGAGACATAGACAACGATGGTCTCTTAAAGCATAAGGATTAAGGGGTATGCCAAATTTCTCCAAGTATTCAGGAGAGGCACAATATATTTTTTTTCCTTCGATTAAAGGTACTGCACAATAATCAAGTTCTAGCGGAACTTCAATTTGGAAAGAAAAATCAAGTTCTTGTTCTATTAAATCTACTTTAGAATCGGACAAGAGTAATTCAATCTTCAGATGGGGGTAGAGTTGATTAAACTCTGCAATCCATCCAGCTAAATATTGTTTTCCAAATTGATTCAAGCAAGCGATTCTTAGACGACCTGTCAAAAACTCTTGTTCACCTTGTAAATTTTTTTCCATCTTATCAATCAATGAAACAATTTGTTGGGTGTTTTCTAAAAAAAATTCTCCTTTTTCTGTCAATTTGAAACGTCTCGCATTGCGGTCAATCAGTTTCACCCCTAAGCGTAGCTCTAACTGAGACAAACGACGACTCATTGAAGGTAAAGAACTTTCCATCAGTATTGCAGCACGTGTTAATGAACCTGCTTCTACAATTTTTAAAAAAAATTCCAAATCACTTACTTTATCGTAGGCACTCATACTTTCACCCTATGAAATATAAGCTCTCAAAATAGCTTACTTTATCTCCATTAATGTGATTATTATTATCTAAATTCAAAATATCAGATACATATTTTTTGAATTTCTAGATATTAAATCTATCGATACACTACAGAATGGATCTGAGTGCTTTCAAGGAGAAACACATATGTCACAAGTTCAAATCACTGGTTTTATAAACGGAGAGTTCTTACTTCCTTCCGACCAGATTCAACCTGTGTATGATCCGGGAAATTCCACCCAGCAAATCGGAACGATTAGCAATACCAGCCTCGATGATGTCAATAATGCAATTGAGGCGGCTCATAAAGCTTTTCAAACATGGAAAGACACACCAATTGCTGAAAGACAAGAACTGTTAAAAAAAGCATCTGAGCTCATTTTTCAAGAAAAAGATAATTTAAAGGAACTACTAGTTTCTGAACATGGCGGTATGCTGTGGGAAGCAGAAACTGATTTTTACTTAGGATCCGGTGTGATGAGTATGTATGCTCAAGCTCCAGACGACTTCTTGGTTCCAAAAGAAATATCAGAAGAAAACGGTTGGATTCGTATTCACAAAAAGCCTAAAGGCGTTATCTCAGCGATTGTTCCTTGGAATATGCCTATTGTGTTGACCATGATGAAACTTGGACCACTCTTATTGGCGGGTAATACCGTAGTGTTAAAGCCCTCTCCTTTTGCGGCATTAGCATTAACCCAATTGTTAGCAAAAATTGCAGCAATCTTCCCTAAAGGTGTGATTAATGTTGTGCATGGTGATGCAGATGTAGGCAATCTTATGACCAGCCATCCGCTCGTACGTAAAGTTGCATTTACGGGTGGTACTGCAACAGGTGCAGCCGTTATGGCTAGTGCAGCACAATCGATTAAAGATGTCACACTTGAATTAGGTGGAAATGACGCTGCGATTATTTTAGATGACTCCGATTTTAAAGCGATTCTTCCAAAATTATTAAAAGGTGTATTTACCCGTAGCGGACAAATCTGTTTTGCCGTGAAACGTGTTTATGTACCGAAAGATAAGCTTGATCATTTTTTTGATCTTATATGTGAAGAAGTAGATAAATACAAAGTTGGGCATGGCTTAAATGCTGACGCAAATTTTGGGCCACTCAACAATAAAAAACAGTGGTCAATCGTGCAGAAATTTATTGAAAATGCAAAAGCATCGGATCAATGTGAAGTACGTGAGTTAGGGCAAAAACTGAATCCAGAACAATGGGATAAGGGATACTACGTTTTACCGCACGTTGTGAAAACTCTAGATAACTCCTTAGAAATTGTTCAACAAGAACAATTCGGACCGATTATCCCATTGATTGGTTATGACTCAGTGGAACAAGCGATTGCATATGCCAATGATAATGAGCAAGGTTTATGTTCTTCAGTTTGGTCTGACAACATTGAACGTGCCTATGAAATTGCGCAGAAGATTGAGGCAGGCAGCACATTTATTAATAGTCATAGTTTTGATTCTCTACAACTTGGTATGCCATTCGGTGGTATCAAGCAAAGTGGTATTGGACGTGAATTAGATATTAACGAAACATTGAAATCTTATCTAGAGCCGCATTCAATTCGATTGATTAACTAATATTTTAATTATATCTACAACATGCTGTTATCGAGCATTCAGCGAGATAACAGCTACATTTAAGGAAAAATGTATGAAAATTAAAGCTGCACTTGCAAAAGAAAAAAATTATCCATTGGTGATTGAAGAAATTGAAATTGATGAACCCAAAGAAGACGAAGTACTCATCAGAATCATCGCATCAGGTATTTGTCACACAGATGCAGAGTCGATTAAAGGAAATGGTGCCCCATTTCCAGCAGTATTAGGGCATGAAGGTGCAGGTGTTGTTGAGAAAGTAGGTTCTAGTGTTGCGAATGTCACTGTCGGTGACCATGTGGTTTTATCTTACTCATATTGTAATGCTTGCTCGCAATGTCTTACAGGACATCACAATTTATGTATACGTACCGTTGAGCTCAATTTTGGTGGAAAACTTCAGGATCGCACCTATCGATTGCATAAAGATGGTCAGGATTATTCGACATTTTTTGGTCAGTCATCTTTTGCCACCTATGCGGTAGCGAATAAGCATAATGTTGTGAAAGTGGATAAAGATGTTGATTTAAAACTATTAGGACCTTTGGGTTGTGGGATTCAAACTGGCAGTGGCACAGTGATGAATAGTCTGCATCCTGAACCAGGAACATCTATAGCAATTTATGGTTCTGGTGCTGTCGGACTAAGTGCAGTAATGGCGGCAAACCTTTTGGGGCTTAAGCATATTATTGTTGTAGATATCCATGAAAATCGTCTAGAGATAGCCAAAGAGCTTGGTGCTACTCATGCGATTAATAGTAAAAATTCCAATGTAGTGGAAGAAATCAAAAAGATCACAGATGGTGGTGTTCATTATGCAATTGAAACGACTGGCGTCCCTCTTGTTATTAAAAATGCCATAGATGCATTAAGAGTCGCAGGAAAAATCTCAATTGTAGGTATGGGTGGAGATGTGACTTTAAATTTTACCAATGATATCTTGATGGAAGGTAAAACGATTGTAGGGACCATACAAGGTGACTCTACACCACAAATACATATACCTAAAATCATTCAATATTATAAAGAAGGGAAATTTCCTTTTGATAAATTGGTGAAATTTTATGATTTTAGCGATATTAACCAAGCATTTGAGGATTCTAAATCAGGAATCACCATTAAACCGATTGTTGTAATCGATGGATAATTCAATTATTTCATAATTTAGGTAGATAAGCATTATTTCTAATGCTTATCTCAAGAAAAATTCTAACATATAAATAAAAATAATCTAAAAAAACATGACACTCTCAAGATCAATCACTATCAATTTTCAACCTATTCTAAGCAACCAAAAATTTTATTTATCGAATAGTTCCCATATTTATAGACACCTTCATGTTAGGCAAAAACTAATAAAGAATGATGCTTATGAATAAGCTGTATTTACTTGGAAATAGCTGCTGTAATTATAATTTTTTCATTTTTAACTAAACTAGATTTGTACATCACAAATCTAGTTGAGCAAAAACAGTTCAATTTCTATATGTACCTATTTTTTGAAAAAATTAGTACATTGTTCTAATTCCTCTAGATTAATAGAATGTCCCAACCCATCAATGGTATGCAATGTGCTATTAAATCCAGCCTGTGTTAGAAACTGTTGAGCCTGTAGAGATTCAGTGACAGGTATTACAGTGTCATTTTGGCCATGCAATAATAAAATTTTAGGTTTAGTGATTAAATCATTTTGAATTGGTGTCGCTAAACGACCAGAAAAACCAATCACACCAGCAACAGGCCAACGTCCTGTTACAACAGCATCTAATGCCATGATAGTACCTTGTGAGAATCCACAAAATACCACCTGATCTAGCTGATTTTGTAATTGATGCTGTTCTAAAATTTGTTGGATGGTCTGATCAAAAGCAGGACGTGCTTGCTCTATACGTTCCAAGCGATTTTCTACTGTTACACCTGCAACACTAAACCACTGAAATGCCTCATTACTATTCATAAATGGAAAGGGTGCATTGGGTGATGAAATTTCCAATTCAGGCTGATATCTCTGAAAATATTCCCCAATAGGGAGTAAATCCTTTCCATTACTACCTACACCATGTATGAAAATAACCAGTTTAATATGCATAATTTGCACCTTATCAAGATAATTCAAATTTTATTTCAGGACCTAAAGGAACAATACCTAAAGGATTTAATGATCTGATGGAATAATATCCCTGTTTAATATGTTCAAAATTGACTGTATTTGCCACACCAGGAATATGCAGAATGTCTTGCACATAACGGCTTAATGATGAGTAATCACTCAATTTTTTTAGATTACACTTAAATAAACAATGATATGCGATATCAAAACGAATAAGGGTCACAAACAAACGGATATCCGATTCGGTAAAGACATCACCAAATAAATATCGACATTTTGACAAGCGTTCTTCAAGCTGATCTAGCATTGAGAATACGTCACCAACTGCATGTTCATAGGCAATTTGCGTTGTTGCAAATCCAGCACGATAAACACCATTATTGAGCTTTTGATAAATTTGTTGATTGAGTCTGTCTATATCATTCTGCAAGCTTTCTGGATACAAGTCATAATCAGTTTGAGCGAAATGTGAAAAGTCAGAGTTCAACATACGAATAATATCTGCCGATTCATTATTTACAATGGTTTGCCGTTTTTTATCCCAAAGCACAGGTACAGTTGCTCTACCTGTAAAATTTGAGTCGGCCATAGTGTAAATTTCATGAAGATATTGTTTATTGTTGATCTCATCATGATTTGCATCAAATGAATCCCCAAAACGCCAACCAAAATCACTCAACTGAGGCTCTACAACAGACACTGAAATAATATCGGTTAGTCCTTTAAGTGCAAGTGCTATTAGCGTCCGAGATGCCCAAGGACAAATCAATGCAACATATAAATGGTAACGTCCTTTTTCGGCTTTAAAACCACCTTCGCCTGTTGGACCAGCCTGACCATCAACTGTGATCCAGTTTCTAAAACTTGAGATCTGACGAACAAACCCACCTTCATCATCAACAGCTTGTACGGGTTGCCAATTTTCGACCCACTGTCCATTTACTAACATGATTTTTTAACCCTTTTAATGCAAAAGCACAGCATCTCAAGATACTGCACTTAAATTAAATTTAAGACTTAAAAGAAGATTTTAGATGAAGTGCTCCATCACCAATTAAAGCCAAGCTAATTAAACCTATAATCCAGAATGCAGGATATTCCCAACCGCCATTTGGATTGGTAAACCAAAAGCCTGATACACCATGTACTGTAAAAATTGTACCAAGTAAAACAGGAATCAGGGCTAGTGCAGCAAGTCGCGGTTTAAAACCAATTAATAATGCAATAGCACCTAAGAATTCCCATGTGATAGTGATATAAGCCATCCAACCAGGAACGCCAACAGATTCAAAAAATTGTGCTGTACCAGTCGGGGTATACACAAAGAATTTCAGGCCTGCATGGGCAAAAAATAGAATGGCTAAGCTAATGCGTAATAGCAAAGCAGCATAAGGAGCTGTTGGTGCTGTATTCATAATCATTTCCTTCAACACTGATGTCGTTATAGAAACAATATAATTATTTTTGATTTGTTGATTAATACCATATATGGCAAAATATTATTTCCATTATGGAAATTATTCTCTCATTTTTATTAGAAATCCCATTCTGAACGGTTCTGATAATAGTCTTTTAAGAAATCGATTAAGCTTCTTACCTTATTGGCTAAGTGACGTGATGGTGGATACATTGCATATAAACCACTACTTTTAATATAATAATTTGGCATAAGTGGAATAAGCTGTTTCGATTTAAGCGATTGACTACAAATAAATGCAGGGATTCTACAAACACCTAGTCCTGCTAAAGCCGCAATATGACAAGCTTCAGTGTTTGCAAAGTTAACTCTGCCTTCTAACTGTACAGTTTCTTCTAGCTGGGGTTGTTCTGTTGAAGAAAAACGCCACAATTCAGGTTCTTTAAAATTACGATCAATAATACATTGATGCTTTAATAAATCCTCAGGTTTTTCCGGTGATTGTACCTGTTGTAAATAGTTGGGGGCCGCTACAAGTAAAATTTGTATATCCAATAAATGTCGAGCAATTAGGTTACTATCTTTTAAAAGTCCAATACGTATTGCTAGATCAAAACCTTCATCAATAACGTTTACCAGTCGATCTGTAAAACTTACATCCAGCTCAATTTCAGGATATCGCTGGGCAAACTCAACAAGCGCGTGACTTAATTGATTTACTCCAAATGAATTTGGAACACTGATTTTGATTCGACCACTTGGTGTGCGTGATTGATTTTTTACACTGACTTCAAGCTCATCAAATTCAGCCATGAGCTGTTTCACTTGAATATAATACGCCTGACCAATTTCAGTAGTTCGTAATGAACGTGTCGAACGATGCAACAATTGCACACCCAATTCATTTTCCAAACGAGCAATTAACTTGGAGGCTTGTGCAACACTGGTAAAACGATGCTCTGCTGCTTTTGCAAAGCTGCCCTGTTCAATCACGGCAATCAACATTCGATTGCATTCTAATCGATCCATATTTTATTTTTCAGATGTAATTTTTATAAATATATAATATATTTATAAAAATTATGAGCTATTACCATTCTTCTAGACAAAATTAGCATGTTATTTATGCATAGAAGTACACAATAGCAGAAAAAACTAGTTTAGCCTTATATGAAAATATAATTGAATGAGATCGGTTAAAATAACTAGATATGTTTGCTCAACTCATAAATTGTGAATTGTAACCAATTTCTGCTTTTATATTATTAAGCATCAAAATAATCTTGGCGAAATATCTTCTTCCCGTTCCTCACGGCTTAATACATAACTTGAGCCACCATAATTGAATATCAGGAGCCCATGCTGATCACGCAAGAAAAGTTCACATTTTTTTGCTATTCACTGATCGAAAAACAGCAGTCATTGGCTTCATTTGACTGCATTTATATTATTCAGAAGAAGACATGATCACGAATGATCATGCCTTTATGTTTTAAGCGATTTTAATAATAGGTTTGAGCGTAATGCCCTTATGACTATCTATCGCAGCTTGATTGATTTCATCAAATGGATAGAATTTCACAAGTTTATCAAACGGGAATTTGCCTTGTTGATAGAGCTTCACCAGTTCAGGAATAAATTTTTTAGGTGCTCCGCTGCCTTCAACCACTCCCAAAATCGTTTTGCCACCGAGCAATAAATCATTGACATCAAATTGAGCTATGGTTCCTAAAGGCGGTGCCCCAACCACGGCGATCTTGCCTAAAATACCCAGCGCATCAATACCTTGTTTCAATATTTCAGGTCGTCCTGTCGATTCCAGAGCGAAATTAATTCCTCCACCCGTTATTTCTTTAATTGCCGCTACTGGATCTTGAGTTTTACTGTTAATGACATGCGTTGCACCTAACTGCTCGGCTAACTCTAAACGTGATTCAACAATATCAACAGCAATGATGGTAGATGCACCGCAGACCTTTGCTGCAAGTAAGGCACTTAAACCAACAGCACCCGCACCCCATGTCACAAAACTACTGGCAGGTGTGACTTTAAGGGCATTAATACATGCACCAGCCCCTGTTTGAATACCACAACCTAAAGGACCAAGTAATTCAATTGGTACATCTTTGGTCACCTTAACCGCATTATTCTCACGACTTAAGGCATAGGTTGCAAAAGAAGACTGTGCAAAGAAATGGTCATGTACCACACCATGATCATGCGTACAAATTGCACTGTTCCCTTCTAAATCTGCACCACTAAAGTTTCGTCCAAAAAATTCTGAACAATAGGCTGGATTGCCCGTATTACACTGCGTACATTTGCCACAGTAACCATAACTGAGCACCACATGATCTCCCACTTGAAGATCCGTGACATTCGGTCCAATTGCCTCGACAATACCCGCACCTTCGTGCCCAAGTACCGCAGGCAAAGGCACTGGATAATATTGATCACGCACAATTAAGTCGGTATGACACATACCTGTCGCAACAACCTTCACCAAAACTTCATCACCTTGCGGTTGGCGAATTTTTAAAGGCTGCAATTCAAAATCTGCGCCCTTACATGCTGTTACGGCAGCAACGATATCTTTCATTTCACTCATGTAATTACTTCCTGTAATAAACGATTTTATAAATTAAAAAGGATAATGTGGCGCTTGAGCCTGTACAGTCATCCATTGCCATTGGGTAAACTCATCCACATTGGCAGGTCCCCCAATACGTGTGCCGTTCCCTGATGCACCAAAGCCTCCAAATGGATTAACGGTTTCATCATTCACGGTTTGATCATTGATATGTAACAAGCCAACTTTCAACTGTGCGCCAAGCTGCATGCCACGCCCAATATTGGCGGTAATAATTCCCGCTGAAAGTCCATAGTCGCCCTCATTGGCCAACTCAACGGCTTCTGCATCTGTGTCAAAAGGAATCAGTACAGCAACAGGTCCAAAAATTTCTTCAGTGAAAATCGAGTTATTAGACGTGACATCTGCAAGGACAGTCGGTTCAAAAAACACGCCATCTGCACGTCCGCCAATTTCCAATTTCGCGCCTTCAGAAACTGCGGCATTAACCAATTGCTCTACCCGTTGTGCTTGCTTAGCATTAATGAGCGGTCCAATCGTGACATTGCTGTCGCAAGGGTTGCCCACAACAAAATTCTTCACCTTTTCAATGACACGCTGTTTAACTTGTGCATAAATCTTTTGATGAATTAAGATTTTCCCTGAAGTCATACAAATTTGACCCGAGTGTAAAAATGCACCCCAAGCAATGTTTTCAGCGGCAAGTTCTATATCGGCATCGTCTAAAATAATCAGTGAGTTCTTACCGCCTAACTCTAATGACACTTTCTTCAACGTTTTTGCCGCATTTGCCCCAACAATTCGACCGACATGCGTCGAACCTGTGAATTGAATACTGGCAATATTGCGATCTAGAGTTAGTGCTTCACCCACTTCCGCACCACCTGGCAATACATGTAACAATCCCTTTGGTAAACCTGCTAATTCAAAAATTCGTGCAATCGCATAACCACTACACACTGCCGTGCGTTCGTCAGGCTTAAGAACAACAGCATTACCCAATGCCAAGGCGGGTGCTACAGCACGTAAGGCTAAATATAAGGGGAAATTGAACGGTGAAATGACCCCGACCACCCCCAAAGGCACACGTTTAGCAATACTTAATTTTCCATTTTGGGTAGGCAATAATGTGCCCTGATCTGCGGCAGGCAAAGCTATACAATGTTTAAGCACTTGAATTGCAATGCTCACTTCAAAGCCCGCTTTGAGCTGCAAGGAACCACTTTCTTTAACCAACCACTCAATCACTTCCGCTTGATTTTCTGTAAGCAATTGCACGGCTCGTTCAAATACGCCTTGGCGTTCTTGATAGCTCATTGCCCACCATTGCTGCTGTGCAATCTTGGCTTGTTGGGCTGCCTCCACCACATCTTGCGCGGAAGCATAACCAATTTCACCCAGTCCTTGACCCGTAGCCACTTCCACCACGTTGTAAGTCTGCTGAGCTGACTGCCATGAACCGTTGAATAGTTTTTTATCCCAAATTTCTTTTATTAATATCGACATAAGTACCTCTTGTTGGTGGATTTATTTGGCTCACACATCTTTGCATTTTCATCGTTGCAAAATTCAAGCATTGGATGTGTAGGCATAGCGCTTACTTTGAATTAAAAAATGTAAAGCAGTCGCAAATTCAGTCCCAAATCTTTTTTTAATCCGCTTTCGACCTGTGTATCTGAAACCAACTGTGTGCTCAATTGCGTTTTGGCATTCAGCATTTGTTGAAACTCGAATCTGAGTTGCTGCCTTTCCATATCTTGATCTAGATGAATACCATCTAAACTTTGCTCACCGCCATAATTCGCGGCATAGCCCAAAGCCACTCTTTGTTTTGCATTCAAGTCGTAACGTAAATTAATTTGTGTTTGATAACTGGTGTCTTGCGACAAGGTTTGATGACCATCACCAGCTTCATCATTGTCACCATACCAAATGAAATCTTGATAAAGCTCTAAACCCAATTTCCCATACAGTGGCTGTACCCATGCCATTTGCAAATCATACTTGAATCGGTTTTCACCCAAATTCACAGCATCATGCTTATCATAGCTACCTAAGGGCAATGTAATTAATGGAGTTAAAGCAAAGTAACGCCCTGATGCCCCCTTCTCAGGTTGATTGATCAACCAAAATGAAGACGCAATGATCGGATCTGCAAAACCCGAGGCATCATTTAAATGTGCTCCCCCAATTTGGGTGTTTCGGACGGATCCAAATGGCAAAATAATTTGAGGATCTGCACGTATCCCCCCAATATCGGTGAAATGAATAAAACGTGCGATACCAATATCGGAGGTAGAGTCAGCATCAATTTTATGCCCATTTTGATAATAGCCATCCATTTCACTATGTTGGTAATAGAACACACCTACATTTGTTCCTTTGGGTAAAGCGGTGTAATCCCCTACATTCACATCTATCGCATAACTCTGCTGAGCCAGAAAACCACTTAACATCAGAATTAACGCATTTCGCTTCCTAAAATGCATAACATGTTCCCTTTTATTCAAATTGTCCTTAATCACTCATCTCATTTTTTAAAGGTTTCGAAGGCATTCCTAGCCCTACAAAATTACCCAGAACATTGAGCATCCTTCTCCATTGAGGATGAGCAAGACAATGATTGCAGCTTACATGCCAACTTTTTAATATTTAGGAATCAATAACTTATAATTTTATTAAAATACATGCTGTCCATAATCCAGACAAAACAAAAAAGGACTGTCCAATTACTGGACAGTCCTGATCAGAGCACTATTTGAAAATTATTCAACGCAACTCTTTGCACCATACAGACACAACATACACAACTCTCAAAATCTAATATTTGAATGCGCATGCACTAACCTTAGCTGCAAAAAATTTCGCCAGTAACTGAACCCAATCATCAAGAACACACGCTAACTGCTGATGTATTTATAAACCGTTGTTCTGGAAATATTTAAGCGCTTCGCAGTCCGCGCAATATTGCCATTTTCCTCTTGCAGTACCTGCATAACCATGTGCTTAGTCATTGCATTCAAATTATTATTTTCTAAACCCAGTATCGACTGATTCTGATTTAGAGGGCTCAACTGATCATCAGGGAGATGCAACTGATTCAGAACCTCATCGTCATTAAATGCAGCCGATAATCGAACAATATGAATCAGTTCACGTATATTGCCAGACCAAGGATAAGCATTAAATTGTTGCTCCACTTTTTCAGACCACTGTTGCACCCCAAACTGATCCAGAATCTTATGCAAGACCTCTTGTTTATCTTGGCGTAAACGCAAGGGGGCTAAATGTACTTGAAACCCACAGATTCGATAATACAAATCGCGACGAAATAACTGCTGCTCAATTTTAGATTTTAGATCCTGATGCGTAGCACAGACTAACTTGAAAGCCGATTGAATAGGCTTACGCCCACCCACGCGATAGAACTGCTGATCCTGTAAAACTCTTAAAATTTTAACTTGTAAATGCAACGGTAAATCACCAATCTCATCAAGAAAGAGAATCCCTTGATCCGCAAGTTCTATCAGCCCTTTTTCCCCTTGTTTCTTCGCACCTGTAAATGCTCCACCCTCATAACCAAATAATTCAGATTCGAGTAAATGATCTGGAATTGCACCACAATTAATCGAAATAAAGGGTAAAGCAGGGTCAAGCAACTGATGTAACTGTTGAGCAAAATGATCTTTGCCTGTGCCAGTTTCTCCTGTAATAAGAACAGGAATATCGGCTTTTAAAGCTTTCAGTGCTTGATTCAAATTATTGTTCGATATCAACTGCTTCGAATAATTTAACGCACCGATATTCAACTGACTGAATTTGGCATAAAAGAAAGCATGATCATGACTTTGAATTAAAAATGAATCACTTGAATCTAGTTGGCTAAAAGTTTCTGTGAAAAAGAACTCATGCATTGTTTGGTTTAACAACTGCTCTATATCGCAATTGAGCAGCTTTAATGCCATTTGATTGGATTTAATAATTTTTCCATGCATATCAAGCACGATCATTCCTGTATAAGCATTCTCCAGTAAGTCTTTAGAATGTTGGAAATAAAGTACGCGTTGCCCAGCTTGCAACGCGGCATGGATAATTTTATTTTCTAAGATGTAACTCTGATAAAGCAAATGCCGAAGCCAGTTACTGGCCAATAAACCTTTCGGAGAGGTAATATCTAAAGCACCAAGAACCACACCTGCGCCATTAAAGATCGGCACCGAGGCACAAGAATAACTCGCAAATTCATCCAAATAATGTTGGTGCCCGGTCATAATCATGGGCTGTTTCGATAAAACACTGCACGTTGGCGCAATGGCACCAAATATGGAGGGATCAATCACACGACCAGTGCGTAAAAAGTGATACTGCCGATCTAAATCAGGATTATGTCTTTCTGAAATAATTTTAAGCTGATGATTAATCAAAAATACGCAGACATCCTGCTGTCCAAAAAGCTGCCAAATATCATTCAAAACCACGTCGGCCATTGCCGCAAGTTTCATGTCCTCTCCCGAAAGAGGATCAATTTGAAAATCATATAAAGAAGTCAGTTGAGAAAAAGGGCTTAAGCCTGCTTTTTTGGCACTTTCCCAAGCCTGCAATATGGGAGAGTCTCGCTGTACTACTTCTGGCAGTTCTCCACTGAGGTAAAAATTGTATTTTATATTCTTCCAAGATATTTCAGATAAACCGTCCATGTGTATATCCTTGATCATTCAAAAATAAGATAAATTAATAAATAGTAAAAATATCAACATATTTCTGTCGTCTGCAAATCATAGTTTAATCTAACGGTTTCAAATTTAATCTATGAAGTAGAATGAGACTTTAAACAAAACCTAAAACTAGATCTAAAGATAATCGAAATAAAACTTTGATTATCAGATAGTATTGAGTAGCTGTATCGGTATAAGTTTGATTCTGACTGAACATACCATTCAGTATTGAGATCAAACCAGCGCAGATGATTTCGTAGTTAGAATGCAATAATCTAGAATTGCACTCTAAATCTCCCTCTTCACGAAGAGAAAATACATTTTAGAGCTTTAAAAAGCTTAGCCAATTTCGGCTTTTATGTTATTTACCATCAAAATTAATCTTGGTGCAATATCCTCTTCCAGATTCTCACGGCTTAATACAAAACTTGGGCCACCACAATTGAATACCAGTAGCCCATGCTGTTCATGCAACAAAGGCACCGCTACTGAGTTCACATCTTTTTGCCATTCACCGATCGAAAAACAGCAGCCGTAATCTTGGTAGTCTTTAAATGCTTTGTCTAAATCTCGATTAATTTTAATCCAGTCTTCTTTATTCCTTTCCCGTATAGCATTTAACAGAAAATCACGCTCATCAGCAGGTATAGCTGCGAGACATGCTCTTCCCATAGCACTTAAATGGATTGGTAAGTAAGTCCCGACTGGACGACGCATCGTGACATTACCCTTGCCCTGTACCACATCTAGATAGATCATATTTAGACGATCACGCGTGGCCATGGCAACCGCAGCACCAGCATAATCCGCCAATTCCTGCATATGCGGATGGGCAATCGATCGAATAGAAACATTCGCTAGCATCGAATAGCCAAAAGAAAGCACACCCGATGACAATTGGAATTTATTCGAATTCGGTACTTGCTTGATATATCCCAAGCGTGACAGCGTATGGGTTAAACGTGTGATAGTCGCTTTTGGCAATCCTGTCATCTGGGATAGTTCCTGATTGCCCAGATGTTGATATTTTGGAGTAAAACAACGTAAAAGCTCTAAACCTCTAGCCAATGCTGTCACATATTGACGGTCATTTTCATCCTGCATGTCTTCAATCGGATTCAATAATTCGTGACGTAATGGCATCAAAAGATTTTCTGTCTGTTCTGAATCAATCAAATTATTCGTCATATTATTCCTGTCTAATCAAGTATACTTTGTTCCGCACTGCGGAAATTATAGTTCATTTATTTTAATTAGGGCAAAGGAGAGGCTTCGACAGACTGCGCTTTGCCCAATATTTTAATCTTATCCAATAATCCCCTTCTGCCTAAGTTCAGCGATCTTCTCTGCATCCAGAATGCCGCTTAAGATTTCATCAGTATTTTCACCCAGCATCGGCGGTGCTTTCTTATATTCCACCGGTGTGCGTGACAGTTTAATCGGGGAACCAATCACCGTTAACTTGTCTTTTAACGGATGCTTCATTTCAACCAGCATATTACGCGCAATCACCTGAGGTTCTTCAAATGCTTGCTGTAAATTGTTGATCAATCCCACAGGAACTTTAACCGCGTGAATCAAATCTACCCAATGCCGTGCAGTATTGGTTTTAAAATGGGTTCCAAGTAATTCATCCATTTCTTGACGATGCTGAATTCGCAACGCATTGTTTAAGAAACGCAGATCGTTTGGTAGCTCAGGCAAACCAATGGCCTGACATAACGCAACGAATTGCTTGTCATTGCCACAGGCGATAATAAAGTCCTGATCGATGGCTTTGAATACCTGATAAGGCACAATGTTCGCATGTGCATTACCATAACGTTCTGGAACTTTACTGGAAGCAAGATAATTCATACCCTGATTCGCTAACGTTGCGACCTGTACATCAAGTAAAGCCATATCAATATATTGGCCTAAGCCAGTCATAGTACGGTTAAGAAGAGCCGCCTGAATTGCAATCGTGGCATAAAGCCCAGTCGTCAAATCGGCAAAGGCCACGCCCACTTTTTGCGGCCCACCGCCCGGAAGATCATCTTTCTCTCCCGTAACGGACATCAAGCCACCCATTCCCTGAATGATAAAATCATAACCCGGTTCTGAGGCACGTGGACCGGTTTGGCCAAAACCAGTGATCGAACAGTACACCAGTTTTGGGTTGATCTTCTTTAAAGTCTCGTAGTCGAGACCGTACTTTTTCAGTGAACCCGCTTTGTAGTTTTCAATTAAAACATCTGATCCCACTGCCAATGTACGAACTAATTTTTGCCCTTCCGGTGTGGCAATATCGATCGCGATAGAAAGTTTATTGCGGTTCGCAGACTGGTAATACGCTGCTTCCTCCGTATCTTCACCTTGGTCATTCTTCATCCATGGCGGTCCCCACAAACGGGTATCATCACCCGTTTTAGGACGTTCGACCTTAATCACTTCTGCGCCTAAATCCGCTAGGATTTGGCCGCACCAAGGACCAGCCAGTACACGGCTCAAATCCAGTACGCGTATACCTTCCAATGCACTCATTCTATCTTCCTTTTATATGCGCTCAATCACCATAGCGAGACCTTGTCCCACACCAATACACAGGCTAATGACAGCATATTTTTTGCCACTTCGCTGTAATTCACGTGCTGTAGTTAAAGCCAAACGTGCACCGGAAGCCCCCAATGGATGACCCAGTGCAATTGCACCTCCATTCGGATTGACTCGTGGATCATCAAAAGCCACGTCCAAACCTTTTAAACAAGCCAACACTTGAGAGGCGAAGGCTTCGTTGATTTCAATGATATCCATATCATCCAAACTAAGGTTGGCACGTTTTAACGCAAGTTTAATCGCCTCTACCGGACCAGCACCCATAATACGTGGTTCAATCCCTGCCACACCAGAAGACAGTATTTTGGCAATCGGCTTAATTCCCAGTTTTTGTTCAGCTTCAGCAGAACCAATGATCAAGGCAGCTGCACCATCATTCACGCCTGATGCATTACCCGCAGTCACTACACCACCTTCAAATAAAGGCTTGAGCTTTTGTAAAGCTGAAAAATCTGAACTTGGACGTGGATGTTCATCGGTTTTAACTAATTTTGGTGGCAATTTTCGGCCTTGAGCAACCTCAACGCCGACGATCTCACCAGCAAAAAAATCGGATTGTTTGGCGGCTTCATATTTGGCTTGAGAAGCTGCAGCAAATTGATCGGCATCTTCACGTGTAACACCATATTCAACCGCAACGTTATCGCCAGTTTTAGGCATAGTGTCATCACCGAACTGCTTTTCAATCGCTGGGTTTGGAAAACGTGCACCGATGGTTGAATCAAAGACTTTAAAATCACGGCTGAAAGGCGTTTCAGATTTAGCAAAGACAAATGGCGCGCGAGACATGGATTCCACACCACCTGCCAGAATCACTTCACCTTCACCACAAGTAATCGCACGTGCAGCATCAATCACTGCAGCAAGACCAGATGCACATAAGCGGTTTACGGTCTGTGCAGGGGTTTTTACATCTAGGCCTGCAAGCAAAGTCGCATGACGCGCAATATTACGGCTATCCTCTCCGGCCTGATTGGTATTGCCCAGAATTACATCATCAAAGATATTAGTTGGAAGCTGGTTCTTTTCTACCAGTACTTGAATCACATGTGCTGCCAGATTGTCTGGTCGAATCGAAGATAAGGCTCCAGCGTGACGACCAAATGGAGTACGAAGACCATCGTAAATATATGCATTTAACATATTTTAATCCTTTAAATAGCGGAGGTATGGAGTAAAGACAGGTTCAAACGGGCACGACGCTGCAACCATGGACTTGGACGGTAACGTGGATCACCTGTATTGCTAGTAATGCGTTCCAGAATCAGCAGGATCCGCTGCGCACCAAGAACATCCCCCCATGAAATTGGACCATATGGGTAACCTAAACCAAGTTTCACTGCCTTATCGATGTCGGCTGCCTTAGCAATGCCCTGTTGTGCGATATCACAAGCTAGATTAATTACCATGGCCAATACACGCTGTGCGACAAATCCGATGCTTTCATCAATCACACTGACGCCATGGTCATTGGATGCAAAGATGGCGTGTGCCTGATCAGTGTAGGTTTTATACGTGGCAATCGATGGCATTAAAGTACGGTTTTTGGTGAAGTCAGTCAGCATATCTATGCTGACCGCACGTGTTGCATCAACACCAAAACGCAACGCAGCTGTTGTCGTGTCTTCCCCATAAGTAGCGAGTAGAATTAAGCTGTCTGCAGCCGGCTGCTCTGCCGTATCTAATGTTAATCTTTGTGCT
This sequence comes from Acinetobacter sp. ANC 4173, assembly GCF_004331255.1. Classification (GTDB taxonomy): domain Bacteria; phylum Pseudomonadota; class Gammaproteobacteria; order Pseudomonadales; family Moraxellaceae; genus Acinetobacter. Next base: position 25,524 of record NZ_SJOF01000021.1, read on the forward strand.
TGCAGATAGTTCTTCAGGATTGTGGCATCCTGCTCTAAATCCGCCTTGATCCAGATCGGGCTAAATATTGAAACCTGAGGTACAGCCTGACGTGGTGCTTCATTGATTTTGACACCATCGACATATTTGTAGAAACCCTCTCCGACTTTGCGACCGACTTTTTTACCGACCAGCATCTGACGGGTTAAAGCACTTGGTCGATAACGTGCTTCCTGATAATACTGATTGAAGATGGATTCCATCACGGGATGAGAAACATCCAGTGCAGTCAGGTCAAACAGCTCGAGTGGCCCCATACGGAAACCAGCACCCTCACGTAAAATGCGATCAATTTCACTGACTGAAGTCACACATTCACCCAGTATTTTTAGCGCTTCTGTACTGTAAGCACGGCCCGCATGATTCACGATGAATCCCGGTGTATCTTTGGTGCGTACACCAAAGTGTCCCATCTTTTGTGCAAACTCAAGCAAGTCAGCGACCACGTGTTCATCCGTTGCCAAACCAGCAATTACTTCCACGATTTTCATCAGTGGTACTGGGTTGAAGAAATGGAAGCCTGCCAGGCGCCCTTGATGCTCAAGGTTTGAAGCAATTGCTGTCACAGAAAGCGATGAGGTATTGGTCGCCAGAATGGTGTCTTTCGATACAATACTTTCAAGCTGCTTAAACAAGCTTTGCTTGATTTCCAGATTTTCAATAATTGCCTCAACGACTAAATCAACGCCAGCAACTTCTTCGATTTTTTCAAGCACTACAAAACGTGCCAAGGTAACCGCAATCTGCTGGTCGGTTAATTTACCCTTTGCCGACAGTTTCTCTAAAGTAGCTTTTAATTTTGCCAAGCCTTGCTCTGCAGCACCTGGTTTTGCATCAAATAAGCGGACTTTAATACCTGCCTGCACTGCAATTTGCGCAATGCCCATCCCCATGATACCTGTGCCAATCAAGGCCATTGTCTGAATTGTCATGACTTATTTTCCTTGATATTGGGGGCTACGTTTTTCAAGAAAGGCATTGACACCCTCTTTTTGATCTTGAGTATCAAACAAAATCTGGAAAGCTTTACGTTCAAGTGCCAAAGCACTATCGAGTGGCATATTGGCACCCAAAGTCGTCACTTCTTTAATTTGCTCAACTGCAATCGGTGAAAATTGGGCAATCTGTGCCGCGACTTCAAGCGCTTTAGTGATCGTTTGATCATCTTCGACTACTTCAGACACCAAGCCAATTTTGTCAGCTTCTTCTGCAGAAAAAATCTTACCGGTTAACACGATTTGCATGGCTTTGAACTTCCCTACTGCACGCAGCAAACGTTGGGTACCACCTGCGCCCGGCATCAGTCCTAATTTGACTTCAGGTTGACCAAACTGGGCTGATTTTCCTGCAATAATGATGTCTGCATGCATAGCGAGTTCACATCCACCACCTAATGCATAGCCATTCACTGCAGCCACAATCGGTTTAGGGCAGGCAATTATTGACTGCCAGTATTGTTCTGTATGGCGTAAATACATATCAACGGTTTTTGCAGTGGTGAAGTCACGGATGTCCGCACCTGCTGCAAACACCTTATCACCACCAGTAATTACAATCGCACGAACTGTATCAGATGCGGCTAGCTGCGCAAATGTTGCCGCAAGCTGTTGGCGCAACTCCAGATTCAGGGCATTTCTGGCCTCTGGGCGATGCAGCTCGACAATGGCTACGCCATTGCTTTGAATATCCAAATGCAATACTTTATCACTCATAATAACACACCTGTTTCGCATAGCGGTTTAATTAAATCAAATATACTGTTTTTTTTAAAACATTAAAGCCCTAAAGACATAATTTTAGTTAAAATGTCAAAGTTCATACTTAGTTTTTGTGATTATTAAATACCGCATAGCGGTATTTAATATCAATATTATTGCATTTGTTTTTTTATTCTGTCATATTGTTTTCATTCCAAGACGCTATATCATCACTTGCTGAAGCAGTGATGCTGAGCTTTAGTTATTAAATACAAGGACTTGAAGATGATTCGTGATCAAGACACATTAAACCAGCTGGTTGACATGATCCGTCAGTTCGTGGATGGCGTTCTTATCCCAAATGAAGAATTCGTTGCAGAGACCGATGAGATTCCGGCTGAAATCGTGCAGCAAATGAAAGAACTCGGTCTTTTTGGACTCACCATTCCTGAGGAATATGAGGGTCTCGGTCTGACCATGGAAGAAGAGGTTTACATCGCGTTTGAATTAGGACGTACGTCACCTGCCTTCCGTTCGTTGATTGGTACCAATAATGGTATTGGTGCATCAGGATTGATTATTGATGGCACAGAAGAACAGAAACAATATTTTCTGCCGCGTCTAGCCAGTGGTGAAATTATTGGTTCATTCTGTTTAACAGAACCTGATTCTGGTTCAGATGCTGCCTCTTTAAAAACGACCGCAGTAAAGGATAGTGATGATTACATTTTAAACGGCACCAAGCGTTACATCACCAATGCCCCTCATGCCGGTGTTTTTACAGTAATGGCACGTACCAGTTCTGAAATTAAAGGTGCAGGTGGAATCTCTGCCTTTATCGTTGATAGTAAAACACCAGGTATTTCTTTAGGTAAACGTGACAAAAAGATGGGACAAAAAGGTGCTCATACCTGTGACGTGATTTTTGAAAACTGCCGTATCCCAGCTTCTGCACTGATTGGTGGCGTTGAAGGGGTTGGTTTTAAAACCGCAATGAAGGTTCTGGATAAAGGTCGTATCCATATTGCTGCTTTAAGTGTAGGTGCTGCTACACGTATGCTTGAAGACTCCCTGCAATATGCGGTTGAACGCAAACAATTTGGTCAAGCAATTGCGAACTTCCAGTTGATTCAAGGCATGTTGGCAGACTCTAAGGCTGAAATCTACGCTGCAAAATGTATGGTTCTTGATGCTGCCCGATTGCGTGATGCTGGACAGAATGTCAGCACAGAAGCCTCTTGTGCAAAAATGTTTGCTACGGAAATGTGTGGCCGTGTTGCGGACCGTGGCGTACAAATCCATGGTGGTGCTGGATATATCAGTGAATATGCTATTGAGCGTTTCTACCGTGATGTTCGTTTATTCCGTCTGTATGAAGGTACAACACAAATTCAGCAGGTAATTATTGCTCGTAATATGATCCGTGAAGCAACTCAATAATTTGAATAAAAAATGATTGAGTATTTCTAAAAAGATAGGATTGGCAATTTAAGTACACCTTGAATACTAATCCTGTATTTTTTTGATTTTCAGGATATACAACTGGAATAACCTGATCTGTCCTTGTCCTAAAACGGATCATTCACGAGAAAAAATGGATGTTATTCATATGCAAGAACAAGAAATCGAACGTGAATCGATGGAGTTTGATGTCGTTATCGTAGGCGCAGGCCCTGCGGGTCTTTCAGCGGCAATTCGCATCCGTCAATTAGCCATTGCCAATAACTTGGTCGACCTGTCCGTTTGTGTGGTAGAAAAGGGCTCCGAAGTCGGTGCGCATATTCTTTCAGGTGCTGTACTCGAGCCACGTGCAATCAATGAACTCTTCCCGAACTGGAAAGAAGAAGGTGCGCCTTTAAATGTTCCTGTAACGGAAGATAAAACCTATTTCTTGATGTCGCCTGAAAAAGCGCAAGAAGCGCCACATTGGATGGTGCCTAAAACCATGCACAATGATGGCAACTACGTGATTTCATTGGGCAACGTGGTGCGCTGGTTAGGTCAAAAAGCGGAAGAACTTGAAGTTTCAATTTTCCCGGGCTTTGCCGCAGCTGAAGTACTTTACCATGCAGATGGCACGGTTAAAGGTATTCAAACTGGTGACATGGGCATTGGTAAAGATGGCGAACCGACGCATAACTTTACCCCAGGTTATGAACTGCATGCCAAATACACCATTTTTGCTGAAGGCTGTCGTGGTCACTTAGGTAAGCGTCTCATTGCCAAATTCGATTTGGACAAAGATGCCGATCCACAGCACTATGGCATCGGGATTAAAGAACTTTGGGAAATCGATCCTGCAAAACACAAACCCGGTTTGGTGATGCATGGTGCAGGCTGGCCTTTAAGTGAAACAGGTTCTTCAGGCGGTTGGTGGCTATACCACGCAGAAAACAACCAAGTGACTTTGGGGATGATCGTCGATTTATCTTACGAAAATCCACACATGTATCCATTTGCAGAAATGCAACGCTGGAAAACCCATCCACTGGTGAAACAGTATTTAGAAGGCGGTAAGCGTATTTCTTACGGTGCACGTGCCGTGGTGAAAGGTGGTTTCAACTCACTACCGAAGTTCACCTTCCCAGGTGGTTCTTTAATTGGTGATGATGCAGGCTTCCTCAACTTCGCAAAAATTAAAGGCTCACACACCGCCATGAAATCAGGCATGTTGTGTGGTGAAGCCGTATTTGAAGCGATTCAAACTGGTGTTGAAAAAGGTGGTGATCTTGCGATTGCCCGTGTCACTGAAGGTGAAGACTTCTTCGCGAAAGAATTGACCGCTTATACTGAAAAATTCAACAACAGCTGGTTAAAAGAAGAGTTATACAACGCGCGTAACTTTGGCCCTGCGATGCACAAGTTTGGTCAATGGATGGGTGGTGCATTCAACTTCATCGACCAAAACGTGTTTAAAGTGCCATTTACACTACATGACTTAGCCCCTGACTTCAGCGCGCTAAAAACAGTAGATGCGGCAACCTTTAAGCCAAACTATCCAAAACCAGATGGCAAATTGACCTTTGACCGTTTGTCTTCAGTTTTTGTTTCGAATACGGTGCATGAAGAAAACCAGCCTGCACATTTGAAACTGACTGATGCCTCTATTCCAGTGAACGTCAACTTACCAAAATGGGACGAGCCTGCACAGCGCTACTGCCCTGCTGGTGTTTACGAGATTATGGAAAATGATGATGGTTCAAAACGCTTCCAGATTAACGCAGCGAACTGTGTACACTGTAAGACTTGTGACATTAAAGATCCATCTCAGAACATCACTTGGGTAACACCGGAAGGGGGTGGTGGTCCAAACTATCCGAATATGTAAGATTGAATATTAGATTAAAAGTAATTTCCCATTACCTTACTTTTAGTCGTATTTATATAACATAAAAGATTTGTATGGATCTGTTACCAGAGACATTTGATCTAATCGTTCGAATGTTATTTTTTAGGTAATCCTAGTCCCCTCGGGGGCTAGGATTAAAATTTTTATTTGATATTAAAGTAATTTAAATAATTCCTGAAGTTTGTTGATAAACCAAGTTCGAGCGTCTAAGTCATCTCGATGATTGTACCAATTGACACTGACATTAAAGGGCTTAACTGAAAATGGTAATTCAAAAATATTTACATCACCATTTCGCGCATATACTTTTGCGGCACGAGAAGGCAAAGTTACCAACAACTCAGAACTCGTTATGACATCTTGTAATACACTAAAATGAGGAAGTTCAAGCATAATTTTTCTTGTTAAGCCTGATTCTTTTAGTCTTTGATCAATTTCGATATGACCTGTTGAAGACTTAACTGCCGCATGATTTTCTTGGAGGTACAGTTCTAAACTGAGCTGATTCTTAACACGCGGATGGTGTTTGTGTGCAATGCACATGTAGCGCTCTTCAAATACATTGCGCGATTCAATTTTAGGCATAACAGTATAACTGCTATTAAACACAGCAACATCTAAAAAACCGTCAATCAGCCAATCCTCCACCCGATCAGATTGAATTTCCTCCACCTCTATCTTAATAAAAGGTGCTTCTTTAGAAAGATATTGAATCAATGAAGGTAAAAGACAGATTTCACCTAAATCAGACAACCCCAAACGAAAGATTCGGGTAGATGTTTTAGGATCAAACTGTTGCGAAGCTGTAATCGCCATTTCAATATCAGTAATAGCTTGTCTAAAACTCGGATATAGACTTTGCGCCAACTTGGTTGGTTTGACACCAAATTTATCACGCTCAAACAAAGCATCATTAAGATATTTACGTAGGCGATTGAGGTTATAGGTGACTGAGGGTTGGCTCAAATTTAAGCGATCAGCAGCATGGCTGATATTTTTAGTTTCATAAATAATAATAAAAACTTTAATAAGACTTAGATCGATCATTTTTTTCTTATCTCGATAAAATTAGGGAGGCGTACCTCCCCAATTTGCTATTAGGCTTCTACAACTTTTGCGTTTAATTTTGCTTTTTTTAAACGAAAGTGAATCATAGAGACACTCATCACTGCAATGATACAAGGAATGGCTAATGCAATAAAATTATAATTAATAGGTAAGCTCAAGCTTAATAACCAACCACATAAAATCGGCCCTAAAATTGCACCTAAGCGACCAACACCTAAAGCCATACCTAAGCCTGTTGCACGAATGTTGGATGAGTAAAATTGCGACATAAAAGCTAACAGTAAAATTTGTCCACCAATTGAAGCCGCACCCGCAACAGCAATACAGAAATAAAGAATGACAGTAGGTAAATTATAACTGAGTAAAATTAAGGCAATCGCACCACTAAAAAATAGCGTACATAAAACTTTGGCTAAATTAAAACGATCTGCAAAGTAACCACCACAAATTGCACCAAGCATACCACCAATATTTAAGGCAAGCAGAAAAACAAGACTCGTAGATAGATCATATCCAGCTTCCACCATCAATTTCGGTAACCAGTTTCCTAGGGCATAAACTAAAACGAGAGCCATAAACACACTGCCCCAGAATAACAACGTTACCGTACCACGATTCTCTGCAAATAAATCTTTTACAGGAGATTTAGAGGTTGACTGGTTGTCTTGATGTAGACCGATTTGAGTTTTTTCTGTATAGGAGATAGTGCTATCAATTTTCTTCAGAATCTGAATTGCTTTTTCGGTTTTCTTTTGGCGAACCAAATAATCAATCGATTCAGGTAAAAGCATCCAAATGATAGGTACCAGTAACAATGGTATGCCGCCTAAAATAAACATGATCTTCCAACCAAATTGAGGAACCAGCCACATTCCCAATAAAGCTGAACACATTCCACCAACAGCATAGCCACTGAACATTAATGAAACTAAGGTTGAACGTAGCTTTTTAGGAGCATACTCCGTCATAAGTGCAATCACATTTGGCATGACACCGCCTAAACCCAGACCCGCCAAAAAACGAAAGATTGCAAATTCTTGTGGATCCGTTGCATATCCGCAAAGCAAAGTAAAACCACTGAATAAACAGATGCATAAAATAATTAACTTTTTACGACTGAATCCATAACGTTCTAATTTATCACTCAAACTACCAAAAATAATGGCACCAAACATCATACCAAATAAAGCTACACTACCAAGAAAACCAGCAGTAATGCTATCAATTTTCCATTCTGCCATCAGTTTTGGTAGTGCTACACCGTATATTACTAAATCATAGCCATCAAAAATGATGATCAGTGCACTAAGCAAAATCACGCGCCAATGAATCGCTTTCAATTTAGCGTGATCAATAATTTCATTTGCATTAATCGTTTGCATAATTGACCTCCCTGGTCATATTCCTATGTTTTGTAATTTATTTCCCTTTAAGCAAACGTGCCTGCTTAAGTCATTAATTTCTTTTAATCAGGCACTGCAGCTTTTGTATGCTTATCCTTTAAGCAGAGATTTCTGTTTGCTGTAATTGATTCTTTAATGCCGCTTGGGCTGCCTCAATATCATTTTCCAGAGCGTGTTGCCACAACCAATCAAAACGATGCGCTAAATGCTTCCCTACAGAATCGAAATCTGGATACTTTGATGAATATAGCTCATAAATTTCGCCAGATTCACGTGAGGTATTTTGAACTTTTACAGCGCGGTTTAAACGAATTTTCTCATAAACCTCAGAAACAAGTTTGATAGATTCAGAAGTCAGCTCAGAGTTTTCTAATAATTTAGCTAAAATTAAAGCATCCTCAAGACCTTGCCCTGCACCAGCACCTTGATGAGGTAACATGGCATGTGCAGCATCGCCTATTAAAATTACATTGTTCGTTTTATTCTTATAGGTCGTTAAAGGTTGAATTTCATGTAAAGCCCAAATCGTTGGCGAATCAATGAGGTCAAGTAAAGCTTTACAGCTGTCACTCCAGTCATCAAAATCAGCGAGCATTTCCTGTTTTGAAACAGGGAATGTCCAAGGCGTATTTTCTGCCAAGACTGTTTGAGCACGATCTGATTTGAAAGCCACGATATTGATTTCTTCACCCTGACGGATCGGGAAAGTTAGAATATGCTTGTCTTTACCTAAAAACATTTGTGGAACATCGGCAATTTCTACATCGTTGCCTAATTTTTCAATCGCATTTTTAAAATCTTGGAATTTAATAATACCTCGATATGCCCACGTTCCAGAGAATTGGGGTTCAACACGCACTAATTCGTTTGAATCAAGCACATGATTACGTATAACGGAGCGAATTCCATCACAGCCGATCACATAATCAAATTCAGCTTGTTGACCATCAATGAAAGTAATCGTCACTTGATTTTTATTGGCTTCAATTTCTTGTACCCGTTTATTAAAATGTACATTAGTTAAAGGGACTAAAGGAATTAAAGTATCGAGGAAATCTGCACGGTGTACAGAGGACTGACCAACTTGAGGTGCAATCGAGGCAGATAAATACTCATCTGTATAGCCATTTCTCCATTGAAACCAAATATCCGTATATGGCGCTTTGACCTTATCAGCAATAGCTTCGTACTCTTGGCTTAAGCCTAATAACTGAATTGCTTTAACTGCATTGGCGCCAAAAGAAATACCTGCTCCAATTTCAGAAAATTGAGGTGCAGCTTCAAATAGATGTACATCTAAATTCGTATTTTTGACCAATTGAGTCGTGAGTGCTAAGCCAGCAATACCGCCACCAATCACCGCAACTTTAATCTTCTTGTCCATTTTTAGCATTCCTTACTAAATCGCTTAGATTTCTATCATTGGTTATTTTTTAGGACAAATCCAATTTATATTTTTTTGCCTATACTATCTATTTTTCTGATATTTCCTCAAAAAGTCGATCTTTAAGTTTTATTATTTAAATTTATTTTTAATTAAATCAATAAATTATCAAGTATATTTTGATTGATCCACTCATTCAAAAAAGTGTTTTGATTAAAAATTTCATATTCAATTAGGAGAAAGGGATATGAAGCTTAAAAAGGATGACCATGTTATTACTCCAAAAAAATATCAATCTAGCCTATATATTAATTATAAAAATATCGATTTTTATAATTAATAATTTGAGAGTAAATTCTAAATTTAGAGGATTACTTAGTTTTTTATTAAGTATTTTTACTTATAGAAATTTATTTAATTACAACTTGGTATGCCTCATTACATTAATATGCAAACATGTAGTTTTGTTTTTCTATTTAATTTGCTTTATTTAAGCAAGTTAAACTTCATTAATTAACTGATTTTTGGAAAAGCTGATTACTTATTACAGGAAGTTATAGTATGAACCGCCAACAAATTGATGCCCTCGTAAAAGAAATGAACGTCGACACAGCGACTGGCCCTGTTAATGCTCGTGTACAACAAATTGTTGTACGTTTACTTGGTGATCTATTCCAAGCTATAGAAGATTTAGATATTTCACAATCGGAATTATGGAAAGGTCTGGAATACTTTACCGATGCTGGTCAAGCCAATGAATTAGGGCTTCTTGCTGCGGGTTTAGGTCTGGAACACTATCTTGATTTACGTGCTGATGAAGCTGATGTTAAAGCCGGTATTTCGGGTGGCACTCCACGTACCATCGAAGGTCCGCTTTATGTTGCTGGTGCACCTGAATCTGTTGGTTTTGCTCGCATGGATGATGGTTCTGAAACAGACAAAATCCCTACCTTGTTTATTGAAGGCACAGTAACTGATACTGATGGCAACATCATTGAAGGTGCCAAAGTTGAAGTCTGGCATGCCAACAGCTTAGGTAACTACTCATTCTTTGATAAGTCACAATCTGATTTCAATTTACGTCGCACCATTTTCACTGACGCTGATGGTAAATACTTAGCACAAACCACGATGCCTGTTGGTTATGGTTGCCCGCCAAAAGGTACAACTCAATTTGTACTCGACAAACTTGGTCGTCATGGTAACCGCCCTTCTCACGTGCATTATTTCGTTTCTGCTCCTGGTTATCGCAAGTTAACAACACAATTTAACATTGAAGGTGATAAATACCTTTGGGATGATTTCGCATTCGCGACACGTGATGGTCTGGTAGCAACTGCTGTCGATGTGACAGATGAAGCTGAAATGGCTCGTCGTGGCGTTAAGCAGCCGTTCAAACATATCACATTCAATGTTGAGTTAGTGAAAGAACAGCAAGGTGTTCCGGCAACAGAAGTTGAGCGTCGTCGCGCTAGCGCTTAATACAATGAAGACTGGGATGTACACTAATAGTGACATCCTGATTTTTTTATCTTATACATAATCTCAAAAAATTCCTCTATTGTTTCATGAGATAAGTTTTACTCAGCTGATTCTCTATCGAAACAATATAAAGTTTTCAATAAATATTTATGTAGATAAATCATATTGATACAATCAATAAATCCATTTATTGCAGATAAATTCAATACATTTCATACTAAGTACAGTATTTCATATTTCAGAAATACTGTACTTTTAAAGGTTACTTGTAATGAATGACTGTACGAATTGACTTACCCTCATGCATCAGATCAAATGCTTCATTAATTTGGTCTAAACCCATGGTATGCGTCACAAAAGGTTCTAGTTGAATCTCACCTTTCATTGCATCTTCAACCATACTAGAAAGTTGAGTACGACCTTTTACACTACCAAAAGCACTACCCATCCATTTACAACCAGTAACAAGTTGGAATGGTAGAGTTGAAATTTCCTGACCCGCGCCTGCAACACCAATAATTACAGCTTGTCCCCAACCACGGTGAGCACATTCTAATGCTGATCGCATAATATTCACTTTACCAATACATTCAAATAAATGGTCGACATCCAAACCTGTCATTTCAACAATCACTTGCTGAATAGGCTTGTCATAATACTTTGGATTTAAAAAAACAGTTGCGCCAAACTCTTCCGCTAGCTTGAATTAACTCTTCATTTCGTTCACTTTCAGTCGAATCACCCGATACCAAAGTATCTTTTAGATGTATCTCCAGAAGTTCAGTCATTAATCCATTCATTGCACCTCGAATTGCACAGATTTGTTGCAAAATAGAGGCACAAGGCATATCACCTTCAAGAGCATTTTCAATTGCTTGCATTTGCCCTTTCATTTTCTTAATGCGTAGCAAGATTCTTTTTTTATCTTCAACTTGTTTAGGCATATTTTCACACTATCAATAAACTATACTGGGGTATAGTATTACAAGTAGTAAAGAAAACAAATTAATTTTAAATAATAAAGTAAATTTAATGTGGCAATTAAGTTAAAAATACAAATTAAATTAAATAGTTAAGATTATTTTAACTAAATTTACTTTTCTCTGATAAGGCCATGAGTGTATCAATCACATAACGTAACCCTGGTAGTAAAACGGGTGTACGCGGCCAAATAATACTAAGTTTTGTTGGTTCCGGGTTAAACTCAGGCAATATGATTTGCAATTTATTCTCCACAATGTGTTCTTTTATTAAAGAGAGTGGGAATTGCATGATCCCAGCGCCAAGTAAACAAGCATCTACCATTGCATCACCATCACTGATTTGATGAAAGGGCTTAGGATAAAATCTGACATCTTGTAAATTTTCATTTTTGAGCAACCAACCTAATGGGGTTGCACCTCGCCACGCAACTAAACATTGATGCTGATTTAAATCTTCCAGCGTATTTGGAATTCCATTTTTTTTCAAATATAGTGTAGAAGCACAGAGTACAAGCTGTTGATCATTTAAATTTTTGGCAACTAAATCCAAACTATCTTTTACCTCACCAAACCGAATAGCTAAATCAAAACCTAGGTCTTGTGGGTCAATAACTTTATCATTAAAAGTAATAATAAAACTTAATCTTGGATGTTCAGAAGACATTTCCATCAAGATGGGAATCATGACCTTCCGACCAAAAGCGGAAGGCATATCAATTCTTACAATGCCATTAGGAGCATTGATATTCGCTCGCAAAAGGTTTTGTGCAGACTCCAAAGTTTGTAAGGCATCCAAACAACTTTTTAAATATCCTTCACCTTCAGTCGTTAAGGTGATCTTTCTGGTATTACGATGAAATAATGTAATCCCGAGATTTTCCTCTAGGCGACTTATACTTTTTCCAATAGTAGATTTTGAAACGCCTAATTCTTCTGCAGCATTGGTAAAACTCTTCTGCTGTGCTGCAGTAATGAAATAGATCAGACTTTTAAAAGAATCTAATGAAATGGAAGGTGACATAATGAGAATGATCCTAAAAAAATGAATCTGTTTAATACACCATTTAACAAAGCTCTATTTCTCTTTATTATCTAGGAAACCTGTTAAATCCTGAGTGAATTGAGTCGGGTTCTTAAATGCTAAAAAATGATCAGCATAATCCCCTTTATAAATAAACAGTTCAGAATTTTTAATTGCTGAATTCATCCATTTTTGACTCTGTAGATTATTACTATATTCTCCAGTAAAAATTGCTGTAGGTTTGGTTACCTTATATTGAATAACATCTTCCCAGTTATTCGTTGCATGGTCAAACAGCACTCGAGACATATTTTTTGGAGATTTTTTAATAACAGCTTGAGCAAAACTTTCCGAATTTTTAAAGTAATCAGAATCTTGCTTCATATAGCGTGAAAAAACATTCATATCTGCAACTTGCTGGTTTGTAGGTTCATTATTAGTAAAAGCAGCAATCATGCGTTCTGGTGATGTTGTCATTGCACCGAGGTTTAAACGTTTTTCTTCACTCCAATCACTGTGAGTATATATGGAGATGGGCTCATCAATGAAGGCTAATTTTTTTAACTTTGTATCTCCGAAAAGATCGATATAACTCCAGATAATAGAAGCACCCATCGACCAGCCTACAAGATTGACTTGCTTATTCTGTGTATGGTCAATAAATTCTTTTAAATCGACTGCATAACGTGAGATTCGATTACCATAAGGAACACTATCTGAAAGACCTTGATTTCTTGGGTCTAATACAAAAACGTGATATTTTTTGCTGAGCAAAAACATCACATTAATAAATTCAGCACCATTCGCTGACCATCCTGGTACAAAGATTACAGGTTCACCACTTCCAGCTTCCCAATAAGCCAAATTAACATTATCACTTGTCTTGAATTTGTTAATTTTCAATTCTTTAAACTGTGATAACTTTTCAGGAAAACCTTCAATTTTATGGGGGAAATGATAATCCTGAGCGAGTGCTTTAATTGCATCTGCAGCAAATAGACTTGGGCTTAAGCCAGTTAAAATAATACTTAAGGAAATGGGAAATAACTTATTCATAATATACTCAGATTGAATAGATTAAAGAGCAATATCATTGTGCAAGGCAATGCCGCATTGTTCTGACATTTTTTCCATCCAAGATTGCACATTCTTAGGCCAAACAATGCCCTTAACAATCGATAAGGATCGTAAAATTGGAAAAAGAAGAATATCGGTATAAGACCAAGAATTCGTTCTGCTTTCGAGTGCCTCTAAACTGATCATGTTATTTAGAACTTCAAGCTCCTTAACAATAAAATCAATTTTTGAAGTACTAGCATTTAATTTTTCAATAAAATCACCAATAGCTGCTTGTTTTTTATTAATAAAATACATTCTAGCAGTAATTTTATTGAACTCTTTAAAATCAGAAAAAGCCCAGCGAGGAATGGCTAATTCGTAAATGATCCGTTCAATATTGATAATCCAATTTTCAATCTCAATTTTTCTGTCTTCAATTAAAGATCGATCCCCACTCATTGAATCAATATGAGTAACGATATCTAAGCTTTCGCCCATATAGTGATTATTTTTAAGTTTTAAAATTGGTAAACTTTTTTTACCAATCATATCTATTGGTGTCTTTTCATCATCATTATCCAAAATAATTTCTGAATAATTCAATTTTTTAAGGCCAAAGATCATTCTGGCTCTGGTACAGAATGGACAGTGATCATAGATATATAATTCCAACTCAATTTCTCCTAAAATTATTTTGAAAAACCGTTAAATGGTATTAAATATTGAGCGCCAAACTTATCCAATCTGCTTTTTTCCTCATCATTAGGATGACCATAAACGGTGAGTTCGGTGATCGAAACAAGTGAAAGGAATTCATCTGCAAAAGGTGAAAATGTTGTGTCGATATGTGATAAAAGCGAATTTTCTTGATAACGTTCAATAATATGAACACTACTCTTTTCTTCATTGACACTATACAAATAAGTCAAGGTACCTACTTCTTTATCTGCATCATTGACAATCTGCGCAATCAGTTTTTCAAAAGTCTGAAAAGAACTACTCTCCAAACTCAATTTAAATACGCATATAATTTCATTATTCATTAGTATTACAACTCGTTTGATTAATAAAAAAGTAAGTGAATACTGAATTTCACTTACTCTTGATCAATTGTTTACCCTTGTTTCTTTAAGGTCTCTGAAAATAACTCACCGGATATAGCCCAGTTGTCTACTGAAACATCATTAAAAATGACATAGATATATTTGGGGTCTATATTTGCATGCTTAGAAATGGCTTCAGTGACTTCTTTTGCAATAGCTGGTTTAGCTTCATCACGGCCTTCAAATAATTGGATATTGACTACTGGCATTTTATTTACCTATTCATAAGAGTATGTCTTATCAATTTAAAGGATTCCGGAGTGGGGATAAACATTCAAAAATTCTCAACATTGTAGAAAAAAATTCTACAAAACCGAACAATCAATTTAAGCTATTTTTATTTTAATTATTTGTAGGTAAAATTTTAATTAAAAATTATCTGCACATTTATTTAATGAAAATTTAACATCATATAAAAAACCAATGTCTAAAAATGTATAGACATTGGTTTTGTTAAAATTTAAATTAAATCAACTTTAGTAGAGAATCAAACTTAGTATAACCATCAGACTCTAAAAAATGACCTGCATTATTTTCTATAATCAACTCTGCAGAAAGCTGTTTTGCAAGATTCCTAGTTAAAATTGGATCAACGATTACATCATTACTTGATACAAAAACAATAATTTTGTCAAAATACTGTGCAGTTTTTACTAAATCCAATTGACATTCATTAATAAAATTATCTAGATCAGGAAAAGATTTTAACTTCTCATTAAATCCAGCAACAAGAATTAATTTATCAAGTTTAGGGCCAGTATAGTTTTTAAAAAAATCTAGTGTAGAAATACAACCTAAACTATGACAAACAATAGAATCTCCTGTTTTTACATTACTAAGTAGATTACTAATATCCTTTTTCCATGTATGATATTCAGGATTATCTGCATTTGTTAATGTTTCAGCCATTAATTTTTTATTATTTTTTTGAAGTTCATTTTTCAACCATGGAAACCAATGTGATTCAGAATTTGCTAAGTATCCATGAATTAAATATATTGAATTACTCATTCCTATTTCCTTAATTTTATATTAACCAATTTGAATTTGTGTGATCTTAGATAATTCCTGTCGAATTTCAGCAGGAGTTTTTTTGAAGAACTTATGAAATACCCGATTCATATGGCTTTGGTCAAAAAAACCTGATTCACTTGCAATAACCTTAATCGGCATATCTTTCCGACTTATCAAAAGTTTTTTTGCTAACTGAATCCTTTGTTCCATAATATATGCCGCTGGAGAAGTTCCAAAATCTACTTTAAATTTTCTCATCAGATGTGGAACGCTGATCCCAATTAATATTGATAAATCCTCCAAGCAGATCTTTTCACTTAAATTTTGCTGAATAAAATCTACCAATAAGTTTCGCTGAACCAAATTAAATCCTGTTTTACAAAAACCTTCCTTAAATTCTAATTTTGCATAGCGTCTTAAAAGATGAAGGGCAATTTGATTTTTAATACTTTCAACAAATAAGTTACCTCCTAATCCACCATTTCTTAACTCTTGTTCTAATAATGACGATAAAACAGGTAATGTTTCATCTTCAACACCAATCTCATCTGGAATTCTAATATTAGCTATGTCATAGTCGAATACTTGATTAGCCATATTTGATACAGTTTCATGAGCTATATATACATGAACTACTTCTAGTTCTTTATCCCAAGCCCATCTAGTATCTTCTCCACATGTAAGTAGTGATACAGTTTTAGGATTTACAGTTTTGGTTTTCCAAGAATTATTTTCCCTACGTTTCATTTCTAGATTGTTAGATTTATAGTTAACAATCATATAATCACGCATAGCAGGAATATCAACATCTAAATAGTTATAACTATAGCCACGCATAGCTATATTATCCCAACCTAGACCTATACTATCTATAGTAAGATCTCCTGGAACCCACAAAATCACTTCTTCAGGTTTTACTAATTTTTTTGCAGTTTTATCCATACTCATTTTAACTTCCATCCTTAAAGTCAAAAGAGATTTGGTGAACTGGATTCAGCTCACCAAAAATATTTAGTTCATTTTGGTAATAAACTTGGTATTCAAGTAACCATCGAAGGATTCAATACCACCCTCACTACCAAATCCACTATCTTTAATGCCACCAAAAGGTGTTTCAGCAAGAGCTAAGCCAATATGATTAATCGAAACCATTCCAGCCTCTAAACCTCTTGAAATTTTATGGGAGTTTTCTAGAGATTGTGTAAAAGCGTATGATGCTAAACCAAAAGGTAACCGATTTGCCTCGAGAAGAACATCATCAACTGTCTTAAAAGGAACTAAACCAATGATAGGACCAAACGGCTCATCATTCATAAAATCCATCTCATTAGTTAAATCACTTATTACGGTAGGCATGAAATAATTTCCCTTCCCGTCTATTACATCACCACCTGTTTGGATTTTTGCACCCTTTTGTTTTGCATCTTCGACTATTTTAAGCATAGCACTAATACGTCGAGTTTGTGCTAATGGCCCCATTTGACTTTGACTATCTAGACCATTTCCAACTCTAATTTTTTGAGTACGTTGAGTAATTTTTTGTACAACTTCATGATAAACATTTTCTTGCACATAAAATCTTGTTGGAGATATACACACCTGCCCAGCATTTCTGAATTTATATCCAACCAAAGCTTCAACAGCTTTATCAATATTGGCATCATCACAAATAATGACTGGAGCATGTCCCCCTAATTCCATGGTACATTGCTTCATGTGTAAACTTGCTAGAGCAGCCAATTTTTTTCCGATTGGAGTAGATCCAGTAAAACTTACTTTTTTAATGATCGGAGATTTGATTAAATATTCAGAAATAAAATCTGAATCTCCCCATACCATATTTAGAACACCTTTAGGTAATCCCACCTCATGAAACATTTGTGCAATCGCTACTACTGCACTTGGTGTATCACTTGAACCTTTTATGATGATGCTACAACCAGCTGCGATAGCTGCTGAAATTTTTCTGATTGCCTGATTAAATGGAAAATTCCAAGGTGAAAATGCTAAACACACACCTATTGGTTCACGAATAACAATTTGTTCGACATCAGAACGTCTAGACGGAATAACACGACCATAAATTCGTCTACATTCTTCAGCATGCCATTCTGCATGTTCTGCACAAACTTTTACCTCTCCAATTGCTTCTTGAAGTGGCTTTCCTTGATCAAGGGTAATCCAACGTCCGATTTCTTCAGAACGTTCACGTGCAAGTTGAGCAAACTTTCGTAAAATATCACTTCTTAATAATGGGGAAGAATCTTTCCAAGATTCAAACGCTTCTTGTGCACTTTCTAATGCTAGATCTAAATCACTTTGAGTTGCGCATGGCATAACACCAATACACTCATTCGTCGCAGGATTAAGGATTTCTCTGCTATCTCTGTTTAGGTGAATAAATTCACCATTAATGTACATAGGTATTTGTGGATAGTTCATTTACTCATACTCTTAATAATTTATATCTTATGAAGCTACAACTGATTCTTTAGAGTGTGATTTAGCTTTTAACTTAAAATTAGAAAAATTGTTCAGACGTGCTTGAGCAAGAACACTCCTATATTCTTTAAGACCACCCATATAGAAATAAACTGTATTCTTTTTACCTGGAATATTAGCGCCAAAAATCCATGACTCCGCTTTAGGAAATAAAGTCTGAGCTGCAATATCTGCACACACCTGAGTCCACTTTTCCTCTTCAATCGCAGGAGCTTCAATTGACTCAATATTCTGCTCTTGCGCAAATTGAATAAAATCACTAATCCACTCAACCTGTGTTTCAATAGATGGAGGCAGGTTTGTAAAAGGACCATTAGGTCCAAGTACCATAAACATATTTGGATAATTTGCTACAGTAATACCCAAATAACTTGAAGGACCTTCTTTCCAATAGTCTTTCATTTCTAAACCATTTCTACCACGTATATCCATTCGGATATAATTCCCATCTACTGCATCAAATCCAGTCGCACAGATCAGCACGTCTAATTCAATAAATTTACCGTCAGTTAATCGTACACCTTGTTCAGTAATCTCTTGAATTGGATTTGATTTCACATCTTCAAGTGTTACGTTGTCTCTGTTAAAAACAGCATAGTATCCACTATCACACAAAGGACGTTTAGCGTACAAATCTTTGGGCATCAATTTTTTGGCAATTTCAGGATCTTTTACAATTTCAGCAATTTTGTTTTTAATAAAATTTTGAGCTTCAATATTAGCTTCCATATTGGTTGCAATATCACCAAAAGTTTCGAACATGAATCTAAAACCACCACCTTTTTGCCATGCATCTTCAAAGATAGCTTTACGCTCCTCAGGAGTCACACTAAAGGTTGGTCTATCTGTTTCATTCAAACCGAAACCAAGAGCTGAATTCCAAACCTGATCCCAAATTTTTTCATAATTATTACGGATGGTTTTTACTTCTTGCTCTGATAACTGGCTATTACCAATTGGTACTGTATATTGTGCCGAACGCTGTAATACCGTCAAATGTTTCACTTTAGGTGCAAGTGATGTAATAACCTGTACCCCTGTAGAACCTGTACCAATTACAGCTACACGCTTTCCAGACATTTCTGCATTTTCAGGCCAGCGACTAGTATGATAAAGCTCCCCTTTAAAATTTTCGATTCCTTTAATCTTAGGCAGATTAGGAGCAGATAAAAGACCTAAAGCAGTGATTAGAAACCGGGCTCTAAAAACATCACCTTTATCAGTAGTTACGATCCATTGGTTATTTAGTTCATCAAAATGTGCTGAATTAATACCAGTATTAAACTCAATATTTTTTCTAAGGTCGTGCTTGTCAGCGACTGCTTTTAAATAATTAAAAACATCGGGACCATTAATATATTTATTTTTAATATCAAATGTTTGCAGTAAATCTTTTTCCCAGCAGTAACGATATAAATGAGTTTCTGAATCTGATAATGCACCAGGATATTTATTCCAAAACCAGGTTCCACCGACTTCTGCTGCTTTATCAAAAGCACGGACTTTTAAATTTAGTTCATCACGCAATTTTTTAATTGCATATAAACCACCAAAACCTGTTCCTATTACAATTGCATCATAATCCATATCAATCATTGACATTTTTAATCTCCATATTTTCCTTAAAAATAAGAACCGTGATTACACTTCACGTAAGATGTAAGAATCCTTATGCTTATTAGGTTCTCAAAATACGATGACGAACGATTGGATAAAATTTATAGAAATTTGGATGAAATTATCATTACGTAAAATTAAATATTTTTATTATTTATCAATAACATGATTTAGATTTTTTATTACAAAAAATATTTATTATCTAAATTAATATACAAATAATGGATTTAATCCAATAAATGTATATTAATCTATAGATACTACTTATTAAAAGGCATAAACTAATCGACTTTGTATACCTGAGATTTCGGCCCCATCTTTCACATCAAAATCTTGGCGCCATTGAAGTAACAATTGAGTATTTTTTGCAATATTAGTTGCTCCAGACAAAAGTAGTGTATTTTTTTGCTCACTCTCTAGCATTGTTTCATTTCCTAAGAATTCCCGCCCACCATCAACCCTTCTCCATGTAATTGCAAGACTTGTTTCACTATTAAACTTATAAATTGCTGATAAATCAGTTTGATAAAAAGTTTCTTTTTCCATTCCACTTTTATCTTTATCACTATAAAGTTCAATTTGAGCAATTCCTTCAAGAACAATATTTGGGTTTAATGCATGTTGATATCCAGTTTGAAAATTGTACTGGAAGCGATCATTACTGATTGAGAAATTATCATCTTTATGCGAACCTATCGGAATGGAAAGAAAGCCACCCAATGCAAAATATCTACCCAACTCCTCATTATGATAAGGCCAAGCAACACCACCAACCAATAAATCCCCAATTCCCCTGTTTTCTGAACCATCTAATGAATTCTGTTGCTTGGCAAAAGGTAAAACAATCTGAGGATCCATAAGTAATCCTCCAATTTCCATATACCTAACATAACGAAGCATACCTAAATCCAGAGTTAGCCCTAAATCATCGACAACTTTATTATTATTCGAATAGACATCATCAGCCGTTAAATGTTGATAATATGCAACTGCTAAATTCGTACCTGCAGGAAGGGCTTTATAATCCCCAGGATCCGCACTTACACCTGCAGCAAAAATTGATGAGCTAATACTAAATAAAGCTGATGTGTATAGAACAACAGTTAAGTTTTTAAAGTTATGAGTGACCATATAAAATCCATTTTAGTTAAAACACTTCGATTCAAAGACTAATATTTTCAATAACTACTAAGAATAAGCATTGATTTATTTACGAATGAATATAATGTTTTTCTTTATAATCATTTAGCATAGCGTTAGTTGCTACAATCGCGCTGTAAACCATCTCAGGTGTTACTGTAAATGGCATGTTATGCATCGTATCATTGGAATCACATGCAATTTCAGCAACCTTACGCCATTCATTTTCTCTGAATTCTTTTAATCCAAGGTCTTCAAGTGTCAATGGCAAGCCTACAGCTATAGCAATATCAATCACCTCTTCAAGCTCATGTTTCGGTACAGCTTCCATGACTAGTTGAGTAAATAATCCAAATATGACTTTTTCACCATGTTGTGCGCCATGCAAATCATCAACAACCGTCATCCCATTGTGGATAGCATGAGCTGCTGCACACCCTCCAGACTCGGCACCAACTGCTGACATATAAATCGTGGCTTCAATAGTATGTTCTAAAGCAGGTGTAACTACTTTATTTTTAACCGCATATACTGCTTGTGCTGCATGTAACTTAATTGTTTCATAACATGTTTTTGCAATTGTAAAACCTATAAGAGAAGGCTTAAGCATTGAGCCATGTTGACCTAAAATCAAATTATCTTTTTGAGCTTTATAACAAGCTCTAGCTTCAAAATATGTCGCCAATCCATCTCCTACTCCAGAAGCAAAAAAACGCACAGGCTCTTCAGCCAAAATCTGTGTATCTGCCAGAACCACATCTGGATTCTTTGATAAAAATAAATATCTATTGAAAGTATCATCATCATTATAGATAACGGATATTGCTGTACATGGCGCATCAGTAGAAGCCAATGTTGGTAAAATTAAAACCGGTTTACCTAAATAATGAGCAGTAGCTTTAGCCGTATCTAGTGTTTTACCACCACCGATACCCACGATATAATCAAAATCTAAAGCCGCTTTCTTATGCTTTTCAATTTCAGTATCTGAGCATTGACCACCAAAGACTCCTATTTGAGCACTTGTATTGCCAATAAAACTAGGTATAGCTTTTTGTTTTACCTGCTCTACAATGAATGAATCACAAATTAAATATGCATTTTTACCAAAAACCTTACCATGCGTGCCAAGTTCTTTTAATAAGTCTGTTTGGACCAAAAATTTAGATGGTGATGCAATTGCTTTTGTAATGTTCACGGATATTCCTTTTCCTTTGAGATATGTTTAAATAATCACGTCAATAAATAAAACGAGTCATTTTAGAAAATAACTAACCCATACATGTGATCCAAGACCACATGCATTCACAAAATTTAAAAACAAGTTTTTAAGAATTTATCTTAAGTTAATTAGATAAAAGTAATCCCTATTGCTGTCATGAAAATTAATAGAGTTTTTTGAAACCAAAGCTATTAATCAGTAAATCTTCCTAATTGATAACGACTGAGCCAATGAGCATAAGGTGCAGGTAAGACCCATGAAGGGTTTTCTAAGTTCAACTGTTTAGCCAAAGTATAGGGATAATGCGGATTTGCAAGCATTGCACGACCAATCATAACCAAATCTAATTGATTATTTTCAATCACACTGTTCGCTACCTCAGCTTGATCAATACACCAAGATGAAGCAACTTTAATACCTGTTTCTTGTTGTATTCGTTTTGAAATAGGCGCCATAAATCCTTGCTCAGACCAAGGTGTTGTCGTTACAGGAATGCTAAAACCCATACTCACATTTAATAGATCTAAACCTTCTTGTTTAAAGCGCTTAACTAATTGGATAGACTCCTGCAGAGTCTCTTCATCTTGGCCATCATATTCCAACACTCCAAAACGGGCAGTTAAGGGTAAATGCTCAGGCCAAACTTGACGTACCTTCGCCATAGTCTCAAGAAGGAAACGACTTCTCCCATCTAAATTTTGACCATATCGATCTTGGCGGTAATTAGAGTGCTTTGAAAAAAAACTTTGCGCTAGATAACCATGCGCAAAATGAAGTTCTAACCATTCAAAACCTGCATCTAAAGCCCTTTTTGCAGCGTCAACAAAGTTTTGTTGAACACGATAAATATCTTCAAGATTCATTTCTTTTGGGATGCGCGGTAAATTTTTACCAAAAGCAATAGAAGATGGTCCTATTATTTGCCAAGCATCAGCATGATCTTCTGGAAGGTGATCATCACCTTCCCATGGTTTATTGGCACTTGCTTTTCTACCTGCATGTGCAATTTGTATGCCTGGAACAGCTCCAGATTTTTTTATTGTGGCCGCAACCTTACTTAACTCTTGAGCCTGAGCGTCATTCCATAGACCTAGACATCCTGGTGTAATTCGACCTTCAGGAGAGACTCCAGTAGCCTCAACAATCACAAGCCCAGATCCACCTCTAGCAAGCTCTGAATAATGCGTTAAATGCCAGTCGTTAGCCAAACCATCAATTGCATTATATTGACACATAGGTGGCACAGCTATACGATTTTTTAAGGTAATGTCTTTTAACTTAAATTCTGAGAATAAAGCTACCATGCGTTGATTTCCCTGCAAAAAAATTTATTTTTAATTAAAAACCATTCCACCATCTACAATAATTGCCTGACCAGTTATATAGTCAGAATCTGAACCTGATAAAAATGCGACACAAGCAGCAACATCTTCTGGTTTTGATATTCGTTTTAGGGTGATATTTTGTGCGAATTGCTGCATTCCCCACTCAAAACTCTCACCTGATAAATCAGCCAAATCCTGTGCCACCTTTCTCATCATTGGTGTATCTACAATACCTGGGCAATAGGCATTAACTGTAATACCTAAAGGTGCGAGCTCTTTAGCAGCTGTTTGTGTAATTCCACGAACAGCAAATTTTGTTGCGCCATAAACTGACAATTCAGGATTTCCAACCTGACCTGCTTGAGATGAAGCACTAATTATTTTTCCACCATGGCCCAACTTTTTAAATGCATTAACTGCAGCTTGAATTCCCCATAGAACCCCACCAATATTAATATCCATAGTTTTTTGATAAATTTCAGGGGTTACTGCTTCAATTGGCATGATCGGGGCGATCCCTGCATTATTGATTACCACATGCAAATCCCCACACAAATCTAATGTTTCCTGTATGGCTTGAAAAACATTTTCTCTTCGTGCCACATCGACTTGCACAGCAACCGCAGCTCCACCATCTGCATTAATTTTATCTGCAACTTGTTGCGCTGTTTGAAGATTTAAATCTGCACAAGCAACCATGAACCCATCTTTCGCTAATCGTAAAGCTATTGCTTCTCCAATTCCTTGGCCCGCACCTGTAATAAAAGCAACTTTTTTCGACATGAAAAACTCCCTAAGAGACGCAAAAAATTAAGCCTCTTGATTTATATTTTTAAAATAATGAAAGAATATAACTTGATTAACGGAATACCATTCCGCCATCGATAATAAGTGATTGACCAGTAATATAGTCCGAGTCACTAGATGCTAAGAAAGAAACAATATTACCTACATCGACAGGTTCTTGCGTACGTCCACATAGAATACCTGCTGAGAATTTTTGCATTGCCTCGCCAGACTCCCAGCCATATTCTTTTGCCATCGCAGCATCTACACGCTCCCACATCGAAGTTGCGGCAACACCAGGGCAATATGAATTAACGCGAATATTATATTTTGCATATTCTTTTGCAGCAGCTACAGTTAGTGAACGAACTGCGTGTTTTGCAGCACAATAAGTTGCAAGCATTTCATAAGATTCATGTCCTGCAATTGAACATGCATTAATAATTTTGCCAATGCCATCTTGTTTTTTCATTACTTCTGCAGCAGCTTGAGTACCATAAACCACACTGAAGACATCAATAGCAAAAACTTTTTCTAGTTGCTCTTGTGTGATATCAGAAAATGGCACTACGCTTTCCACCCCAGCATTATTCACCCAAACATCAATTCTTCCAAAAGCATCGAAGGCAATTTGTGCTAATGCTTGCTGATCTTTTTGAACCGAAACATCACCTTGAAACTGTTTTATTTCATAACCCTTATCTAAAAACTCTTGTTCTGTTTGATCAAGTAAACTTTGATTTAAGTCAGAAATTAATACTTTGAAATCATCCTTAGCTAATCGTTCTGCAATACCTTTACCGAGACCAGATGCTCCACCCGTTACTACTGCAACTTTATTCACCATTTTTTCCTCTATACTGTCCATTGTATTCAATTTTTATAGAATTAAGGATCACTTAATTATTCCTTTCCATCAGGAATTCTTATTAAATTAAGGTAAAGAAAAATGAGGTACTTGGATTTTTTTTATTTTTTTTAGGATGAAATGATCATCTTTCCTCAATTTTCCAATATAAGTTCTGAATGAAGTCTCCATCAAATTTTCAATAGTATATCTAGCTTTTGTTGTATAAAAATTTAAAAGTAAAATTTACTTAAGTTACTCAAATTTAAATGGCACTTTGGATATAAGATTTTTGACTACTTCAATTTTAAATTCTTCTAGATATCTTTTACTGCTCATAAGCACCTAGATAATTAATCATTTTATCTAACCTGAAGGCGTCTATAGAATTGGGAACTATTCAACCAATAGTGACACGGCAATATATTACAAAAGGCTAAATTTAAGAAATTGCCTTTAACAAGTTAACCATTTCAATTGCAGTAAGGGCAGCTTCGCTACCTTTATTACCTGCTTTTGTTCCAGAGCGTTCAATCGCTTGTTCAATGCTGTCCGTAGTCAATACACCATTAATCACTGGTAAGCCAGTGTCTAAGCCTACAACGCCTAAGCCTTTAGCACATTCACCTGCGACAAAGTCAAAGTGTGGCGTGCTGCCACGAATGACTGCGCCTAGTGCGATGATGGCATCAAAGCGATCAGACGCTGCCAGTTTTTT
>NZ_SJOF01000022.1 GCF_004331255.1 Acinetobacter sp. ANC 4173
CCCGATGCGATTCCATCAGTAGGTGGAGCGATGGATTTAGCCGTTGGTGCTAAAAAAGTGTTTATCACTACCGATCATGTCACCAAAAACGGTGAACCGAAGATTGTGGCAGAGCTGACTTACCCAGCCACAGGACAAAAGTGTGTTGACCGCATTTATACCGACCTGTGTGTGATTGATGTCACTGCTGAAGGCTTAAAAGTGATTGAGAAAGTCGACGGTCTAAGCTTTGCAGAATTGCAGGCCATGACCGGTGCTCCGTTGGTGGATGCGACACAGGGATAATTAATCCCTCCCGACCTCCCTTTAAAAAGGGAGGAGTTTCCCCCTTTTTAAAGGGGGACTAAGGGGGATTCAAAGTCCAACAGCTCGTTTTGCTTGTTACTTTTTTAAAAAATGAGTGACAACGTCACGCAAGAAAAACTTTGTCATCAACAAAACCTGTTCACTATGGGCATCTATCCAATTGGATTGCAAAAACAATCCTGATCAGAATTTGAGTAGGTTGTTGATGACAAGCAAATGCTGGGAAAGAAATTTAAAACTGTATTTGCTCACATGGCTGGCGACATGGATGTCGCCTCGTTGCTCAGCACAACAGGGATGTTGTGTCTGAGTAACAAAGGGTTTTGTCACTTTTGCCCTATCAAAAGTGAGGCTTTGCCTACGCAAAGGAAAATGAATAAATCCATCATTTGTGGCAGTGACAACAACAGATTTCAAAATGGAAACGTAAGAATGAAAGACGCTTATATCATCGATGCCATCCGTACCCCATTCGGCCGTTATGCGGGTGGTTTAGCCCCAGTCCGTGCCGATGACTTGGGTGCCGTGCCGATTCAAGCCTTAATGCAACGTAATCCTAGTGTCGATTGGAAACAGGTTGATGACGTGATTTACGGCTGTGCCAACCAAGCCGGTGAAGACAACCGTAATGTCGGACGTATGTCGGCATTGTTGGCGGGTTTACCAGTTGAAGTTCCTGCCACGACAGTGAACCGTTTATGTGGTTCATCGTTGGATGCGATTGCGATGGCAGCGCGTGCCATTAAAGCGGGTGAAGCCAACCTGATTATTGCGGGTGGTGTGGAAAGCATGTCACGTGCACCGTTTGTGATGGGCAAATCAGAAACGGCTTATGGTCGTAGCCAGAAGATTGAAGACACCACCATGGGATGGCGTTTTATCAATCCGAAGCTGAAAGCCATGTATGGTGTAGAGACCATGCCGCAAACCGCAGAGAACGTGGCACAACAATTTAATATTGATCGTGCAGATCAAGACCAGTTTGCCTTGACGAGTCAACAGCGCACAGCAACCGCGCAAGCTCAAGGCTTTTTTAAACATGAGATCATCCCTGTAAGTATTGCGCAGCGTAAGGGTGATCCGATTGTGGTTGACACGGATGAACATCCACGTGCATCGACCACATTAGAAGGTTTGGCAAAACTGAAGCCAGTCGTCACAGCAGAAGGCACCGTCACAGCGGGAAACGCGTCAGGCATTAATGACGGTGCGGCTGCTGTACTGATTGCTTCAGAACAAGCGATTCAGCAATACCAGCTTAAACCACGTGCCAAGATTATTGCGTCTACGGCTGTGGGGGTTGAACCTCGCATTATGGGCTTTGCCCCAGCCCCTGCGATTAAGAAGCTCCTCAAACAAGCCAATCTCAGCATCGAACAGATGGACGTGATTGAGCTGAATGAAGCCTTTGCGGCACAAGCGCTTGCAGTGACCCGTGATCTTGGTTTGGCGGATGACACGACACAAGTGAATCCAAATGGTGGTGCGATTGCGATTGGTCATCCACTAGGTGCTTCGGGTGCACGTTTAGTCACCACGGCTTTAAATCAATTGGAACAAACCGGTGGAACCTATGCGCTATGTTCAATGTGTATTGGGGTGGGTCAAGGCATTGCAATGATTATTCAGCGGGTTGAAGGCTAATTGAGACAGATCGCTAAGTAAAAGATAATTTAAGGAATAACCGTATGCCTATTTTAACCACACCTGATGTGCAACTGCATTATCAAACTTTTGGTGATGCCACCAATCCTGCTTTGGTATTTTCCAATTCATTAGGCACCAATTATGGTATGTGGCAGCAGCAGTTTAATGCTTTAAAAGAGCAGTTTTTTGTGGTGTGTTATGACACGCGTGGTCATGGTGCTTCGTCTGCGCCTCAAGGTCCTTACAGCCTGCAACAGTTGGGTGAGGATGTGATTCATTTGCTGGATCATTTAAACATTCAACACGCTGCATTTTGTGGGATTTCTATGGGAGGCTTAACCGGTCAATGGTTGGCCATTCATTATCCTGAGCGTTTTAGCCATGTGGTGGTGTGTAATACGGCGGCTAAAATTGGTCAGGAGCAAGCGTGGTTGGATCGGGCGGCTTTAGTCAGATCTCAAGGTTTACAATCTATTGCGGACAGCGCAGCTTCGCGATGGTTTACAGATCCCTTTATCCAAAGCAACGCAGCAACGGTTGCAACGCTTTCAAACGACTTAGGTGCTGGCAGCCCAGAAGGTTATGCGAGTTGTTGTGAGGCTTTGGCTAAAGCGGATGTTCGGAAACAATTAAAGACGATTACGGTGCCTGTGTTGATTGTTGCAGGACAGCAAGATCCTGTGACAACGGTGGCGGATGCTGAGTTTATGCTGAGTCAGATTCCCAAGAGTCAGTTGGTAGAAATTGATGCATCGCATATTTCTAATGTGGAACAGCCAACGGCGTTTAATCAGGCTTTAAAACAGTTTCTTGTATAAGAATACCGCCCCAAAAGCCTCACATTGTTGAGGCTTTTCTTTGTCTAAAATGTTTGTTTAAATACCATCCACTCACTTCATAACATCTTAGAATTGATAAAAATGAAAAAATACTTTCTCGGTAGTATTCTTATGCTTTCGATCATGCCCGCTTTTGCAAATTCACAATTCGAAACCTACACCATCATTTATGGTGGCGGCGTAGATGATCTCGGACTCGGTTTAAAAGATCAGCAAGGAAAAGAATATCACGCCTATTGTAGCCAGCAATGTGGTGATTGGTTTGATTTTGATCAAGACTCACTGGGTGAGAAACTCAAAAACCAATACAAAGGTCGCCAAGCCGTAGTCGATCTGTCTTATGAAATTAATGCTGGACGTATTGTCGGGCCTGGTGATGAGGATGAGCTTTATTTTATAAAGAGCATCAAACTCATCGATTCAAATCAAAGAAAACCTTGGTTAAACTTTTTTGATCTCAAACAGAATTAAATGCCCTTCTAGATAATATTTTTAATAATTTATTTGCTTAGGCTATTTTACCATCAATCACACCCATACCTTTTAACAGCTGTAATTCATGTTCCGCCTTAAATTGAGATAACACAGACATGGTATGTTCTCCCAATTGTGGCGGTGCATGATGATATTCAACAGGTGTCTCTGACAATTTTATAGGTGAACCAATCATCTGAAACTCTGGGTTAAGCGGGTGTTGTATATTCACCACCATTTCCCGATGTTGAATTTGGGGTTCTTGTAAAGCTTCAGCAACAGAGTTGATTAACCCAACAGGGACTTTAAATGCATGAATCGCACTCACCCACGACTCTGCATTTTGCTGTAAAAAATGAGCAGCCAATAATTCAATGAGCACTTCACGGTGGCGCACTCGATCCTGATTTCGATTAAAACGCCCATCTTCCAATAGCGAGGTATAACCAATCGCAATACAGAAATCTTTAAACTGCTTATCGTTACCACAAGCGACAATAAATTCTTTGTCTTTCGCGCTAAAAGTCTGATAAGGCACAATATTCGGATGGCTATTTCCCATACGCTTTGGAGATACACCCGTAGTCAGATAATTCATGCCTTGATTGGCCAAACCTGCCACTTGAACATCCAGCAAAGACAAATCAATATGTTGCCCTCGTCCAATCTGATAACGAGCCAATAGTGCAGCCTGAATGGCAATCGTGGCATATAAGCCTGTTTGAATATCGACCACAGCGACACCCACTTTTTGTGCACCACACCCTGAATCTTCCTCTTCACCCGTAATACTCATCAGTCCAGACATACCCTGAATGATAAAGTCATAACCCGGTTCAGCGGCACGTGGTCCTGTTTGCCCAAAACCTGTGATCGAGCAATAGACCAGATTCGGATTAATGTCACTTAAAGTTTCATAATCCAAACCATATTTCTGTAACGAACCCGCTTTATAGTTTTCGATCACGACGTCTGCCGTTTTGACCATTTCATGCAGAATTGCCTGTCCCTCTGAGCGTGTAATATCAATCGCAACCGAATATTTATTTCTATTGGCTGACTGATAATATCCCGACTCACGAGTCAGTTCACCGTGAGCATCACGCATCCACGGCGGTCCCCACATGCGAGTGTCATCACCACATTGTGGACGCTCAATTTTAATGACTTCGGCACCGAGATCTGCCAAAATTTGCCCACACCATGGGCCCGCCAATACTCGGCTAAGATCCAAAACCCGAATTCCCTTTAACGCACCCATTATTTGCTCCTCAATCGTGCATCTTCGTTTTACTTTTGATTTTCAAAGATGCATTTGCCCTCAAGATGCTCTTTCGAGCACCACGATTTTGATCAAAATGATTTTTTTTAATTAGAATGCAGTAATACCCGTCTGCGCACGACCAAGAATTAGTGCATGTACGTCATGGGTGCCTTCATAGGTGTTCACCACTTCTAAATTGACCAAATGGCGTGCGACACCAAACTCATCACTAATCCCATTTCCCCCCATCATGTCACGGGCTAAACGGGCAATATCTAAAGCTTTACCACAGTTGTTACGTTTGATTAGAGAGGTTCCTTCAACCGATGCAATACCTTCATCTTTCATACGTCCAAAACGCAAAGCAACTTGCAACCCTAAAGCAATTTCAGTTTGCATATCAGCAAGTTTTTTCTGAATAAGTTGGTTTGCTGCTAAAGGGCGACCAAACTGTTTACGATCCATTGTATATTGATGCGCAGTATGCCAACAGAATTCTGCTGCACCCATCGCGCCCCAAGCGATACCATAGCGTGCGCTATTTAGGCAGGTAAATGGACCTTTCAAACCACGAATTTCAGGAAACGCATTTTCTTCTGGAACAAAAACGTTATCCATCACAATTTCGCCTGTAATTGATGCACGTAAACCCACTTTGCCATGAATCGCAGGTGCTGAAAGCCCTTCCCAGCCTTTTTCTAAAATAAAGCCACGAATGTCACCCACATGTCCTTCTTCAGACACTTCTTTTGCCCACACCACAAATACATCAGCAATTGGGCTATTGGTAATCCACATTTTCGCACCAGATAAGCGATAACCACCCGCTACTTTTTTAGCACGTGTGATCATGCTTCCTGGGTCTGAACCATGGTCTGGCTCAGTTAAACCGAAGCAACCAATGTACTCACCTGATGCAAGTTTAGGTAAATATTGCTGTTTTTGTTGTTCTGTACCAAATTCATGAATTGGCACCATGACCAAAGAACTTTGTACGCTCGCCATAGAACGGTAACCTGAATCTACACGTTCAATTTCACGTGCAATTAAGCCATAACTCACATAATTTAAACCTGCACCACCATATTGTTCAGAAATCGTTGGACCTAATAAGCCAAGTCCTCCCATTTCACGGAAAATACCAGCATCAGTTCGTTCATAACGGAACTGCTCCAATACACGTGGCATTAACTGTTCCTGACAATAGGCATATGCCGTATCACGAATCATGCGTTCTTCTTCTGTGAGTTGCTGCTCAATTAAAAATGGATCTTTCCAATCAAATTGCACACGTGCCGCTTTTGTATTCACCATTTGGTTCATTACGCATCCTCTGCTAGGTCTTGTTATCTGTAATGATGCTATGCTTGAACACAAAATAATTCAAACGATTAATTTGCATGCAGATATTCATAAAACGCATATCTTCTTTAATTTTTTCACATTAAAAAAACAATAAGTTGCTAAAAATAGCATTTCTACAGTATGTTCTTATGATGCAATCTACATGCTTTATGCACTTTTAAAATATCCTAATGACTGAATGACAAGGCTAATGAGAAGAAAAATTCCCTCTATGCAGAGCTTACTCTGCTTTGAATCGGCAGCTAAACATGCCAGTTACACGCATGCTGCTTTAGAACTGTCCATGACCCAAAGTGCAGTGTCACGTCAGATTCAGCAATTGGAAGAATTCTTAGATATTCAGTTGTTTACACGAACACGACATGGTATGGAACTGACCATTGCGGGTACACAATATTATGCGGCGATAAAACCCTATTTACTCGGTTTAGAAAAATCCACACAAGAAGTCATGGCACATAAAGGTTTAGGGGGGACACTTAAACTCGGTGTTGTGCCGACCTTTGCTACTCGTTGGTTATTACCAAAACTGCACGTCTTTAATATGCGTTATCCTGAAATTACCATTCATTTGGAAACCAGTACCAAGCCTTTTCTATTTAATGAACATATGTTCGATGCGGCCATTTATGCAGGAACACAACAACAAATTGAGCACTGGCCAAGCATCCAAGCCCATTTTTTAATGCATGAAGATGTCATCGCTGTTTGCTCGCCTTCACTTATTTTGCAACATTTCCCAAACGCTGAAAAACTCACCCCATATAGCTATCATTTAAACCCAGAGCAAATTACACAACTTCCTTTATTACAGCAAACCACACGACCTACTATTTGGCAGGAATGGTTTCAAGCCCATCAAATCGACCATCCTAGAGCCGACGAAGGACAACGACATGAGCTGTTTTCCATGCTTGCTGTAGCGGCATCGCATTCAATGGGCGTTGCTTTAATTCCGCAAATGCTGATTGAACAAGAACTAAAAAATCAAACTTTGGTGATTGCTAGTAGCAGTCCATTACCGAGTAATCGTGCATATTATTTGGTGCATTCTAGTCAAGCGCCATCAACTATTTTGAGCAAGTTTGTCGACTGGATTCAACATGAAGTAAAAATGATTTCAAACTTCACTCCAGTTGATACCCAGGCCCAAGAATAAGTAAACAATGAGGAAATCATGCAAAACTTAGTGGTATTTTCAGGTGCAGGTATGAGTGCCGAAAGTGGCATTCAAACCTTCCGTGATCACGACGGACTCTGGGAAAATTACAACATTGAAGAGGTCGCCACACCTGAAGCATGGGCAAGAAACCCGCAGTTGGTTCAAGATTTTTATAACCAACGACGTAAACATATTCTACATGCTCAACCGAATCGTGCTCATCAGCTGATTGCCCAATTACAGCAGCATTATCATCTCAATGTCATTACACAAAATATTGATGATCTACATGAACGTGCAGGTAATGACAATGTGCTGCATTTACATGGAAATATTCGCTTCGCCAAGAGTTCTGGACCCCATGCCGAATATGCAACTGAGTTTTTCCCTATAGAAGGCTGGGAACTTAATTTAGAAACAGATCGTTGCCCTTTAGGCTACGCACTACGACCGCATGTGGTCTGGTTTGGTGAGGCTGTACCGGCTTATGCCGAGGCACAAAAAATTGTGCAACACGCAGATATTTTTATTGTGATCGGTTCAAGTTTAGAGGTGTATCCTGTTGCAGGATTAATCCATGAAATTCCACCACACTGTAAAGCATATTATATTGACCCTAAAGCGCATCAACAAAGCATGCCTCTGCAGTATCAACTTATTGCACAAACCGCAACTGAAGGCATGCAACAATTATTCAAGCTATTGACCAATTAAACTAACCACTCGGATTAAGCGATTATCCATTATCTAATCCGAGTTCCAGTTTTTATACCTAGGATTCTAAGCACCATATTGCTTTTTAAGATAGTTGACGATTTTTGCCGACTCAAACATCTTTACTTGTGTATTTGGGTCAACTAAATATGGCACTTGAATATCACGTCCCATCAACGCCACCACCTTTTCACGTTTACCCTCTTTAATTGGGATATACTTTCCTGGCTTTAAGCGTAATACAGCAGGTCCCATATCTTGCCAGCGCTCTTTTGCCACATTATGGAATATAAATGGCAGCTCTAATTCCGTTAACACACTTCGAACGACACGGGTAAATGGACTCGCCTCAAACCCCCACAATTCAAGCAACTGTGGCGGTGCTTCACGGTTGACAATACGTTGATCCACCCGCACACCACGCGCACCATTAATAATGGTTCCAGCAAGTGCCATGATAGGAATTTTGGGATAATGTGCAAATTTTTTCGGTGTTTTCCCTGTTCTCCCATAATGTTCAAATAGATGATGAATAATGTCTTGGGACTCATACATCTGCGTTGAAGTATTTTCATCAATGAAGAAAGGAAATTGTTTTTTTCCACCTAATTGCTTTACGATTTGACGATATTTTGTTCCACCTTTTGGACATGGATAAACTTCATAATCCAAATTCAATAAAGTTAAAACTTCACGCACACGGCGACAAAATGGAGAACCTTCAAATTCATAGAGTTTCAATGATTTCTCTGGTTGCTTTGGAAATGCTGTACCAGAGACTCCTCGACCACCTTCCGCGAATGATGACGCCAAAGCCTGAATAACTTTTATTTGATGATTCACCATCTTTTGTCCTTATTTTTAATGGTCTTATAATTCGACCAATGGTTCTTTAGCCACCACAATGCCATTATTATCGGCATAAATGTAATCGCCAGATTGAATGCTTACTCCACCAAAATAGAGTGGAATATCCGTTTCGCCTATGCCTTTACGATTACTTTTTTGTGGAATTGCAGCCAATGCATGTACACCCAAATCCAACTCTGCGATGGCATCCACATCACGGACGCATCCGTAAATAATCACGCCATTCCACTGGTGCTTGACTGCTGACTCAGCGATCAAATCCCCCATGAGGGCACAGCGCATTGAAGCCCCCCCATCTACAACGAGCACCTTACCAGTACCTTCAGTTGCTAAAAGCTCTTTGACTCGCGAGTTATCTTCAAAACATTTGACCGTCACCACCTGACCACCAAAGGTTTTACGCGCACCATAACTTTTAAAGAATTTACCATCCATCGATGGGGTAACCACCTGAAGTTCTTTTTCAGGGTTATCATCCAATAAATCACAAGTTACAAAAGGAACAGTTGCCACATCATTCTCCATTTATTTGGCTTTTTGTATGCGTAAATTATCATAAATTTCAAACTTTTCAGTTTGATATTGAGCTGCCACGACCATAGTATGAGCCACTTGTTCCGCAGTCACTGGCTTATATTTAAAAGAATCTGGAACCAAATGCGACATCTTTTGATATAAACGCTGAGTAGCACCTTCTAGCAACCGTTGTTCTGACCGTTCCCCTAGCAATAAAGAAGGTTGTAGTATTGACGTCTTCGCTAAAGCCAATTCACGAATATGCTGTTCTAACTCGCCTTTAACGCGATTATAAAAAATTGGGGACTTCGAATTGGCACCCAGTGCGCTGACCAACAAGTAATGCGTTTCCAATCCTTCAAATAAGTCCGCAAAATGTGCATTTATCTCATAATCAATATTATAAAACTGTGCTTTTGAGCCTGCTTTTTTTAAAGTTGATCCTAAACAACTAAACGCATGACTATGACCATGCACATCTTCATCATTTAGTAACAAAAAATCTTCCAGTACAAATTGATGGACTTTTTCCAATTGACTTAACTCGACATCATAGTGTCGAACCACCGCAGTAATTTGCTCACAACTACTTAATTCATTTAATTGTTTTATTAAGGCCCGGCCAACAAGACCTGTCGCGCCGATCACCATTGCATTTTGAATCGAATTTATCATTTTTTGACCGTTCTCCATGGTTTATGGGTAATCTAACGTTTTCTTTAACATTTTTCTGCATCTAAAATGTTGTCAAAGCATGTCAAGACTTGACTTCGTGGTCGTGTTTAATCAAAATATGCCACTTGTTTACGGGCTGGTGATAGTTCTACTGATGTTGGTTTTCAGTATGAATTACAGCCCGCCCAGACCAATCTAATTCAAGGAGTGCACGAGTGGCAAACTCTGCTCAAGCAAAAAAACGTGCTCGTCAAAACGTTAAAGCACGTAAACACAACGCAAGCTTGCGTTCTATGGTTCGTACTTACATCAAACGCACAGTAGCTGCTATCGCTGCTGGTGACCATGCTGTTGCTACAGAAGCTTACAAAAAGGCTGTTCCTGTAATCGACCGTATGGCTGATAAAGGCATCATCCATAAAAACAAAGCTGCTCGTCACAAGAGCCGCTTAAATGCACAAGTTAAAGCGTTAGCTAACTAATTTGTTGTATTAAAAAAAGCCCATCTGGGCTTTTTTTACATCTATAGCTTTATAATTCAACGTATAAATTCTAACAAGATATCAAATACACTCTCCATTTCTGATTCGCGCCATTAGTACATGAATTTGAATCAACTACATGCGCTTGCACAAATTGAACCATGCCCTGAAATGAACCCATTAAATCAGAACAAATGACACGGATTGAAGACACTGCATCATAATCATAAAAGCCTAAAGCATGAGCATCCACTACATCTTTGGTGGGTTCTGGATATTGAGGTTGACTGGATGTCGTGGTATTTGTTGAAGATCCCGAATTATTAGCCCCCTCACTAGAGCCGCCATCTCCATCACATGCTGACAATAAAATAGATGCGATACATAGACTTAAAATATGTAGAATAAACCATTAAAAACATGATCTTAGGATCTATTATATAATATTGTATTATGTTTTCGACGAATCTACGCCACCCTATGCAGGACTACACATATAAAGAACTATTCAGCCAGATAAAATAGAATATATCGGAATTTCTGATTCTAATGATGTTGTTTAAACTGTCGAATATTTAATTCGTGTAATTCACCACGCCAAATCCATTTTAGTTTTGAATCTAAAAACTCATCGCCTTCAAACCAAACAAATAAACCTTCCATCATTTGTGGCCAGTCTTCTTGAGTAATTACATTTCGACCCGAAATTACAGCAATAATTGCAGCAATAATTGTATCGTGACTCACTGCTAAGCTAAGCCCATTATGCTGCTGTGGATGCGTGTTATAAATTAATTCAAGCACATCGACCACACCTCGTATGGGGTGTTTCATGCCAGGTAAAGCATTATTTACAAAGCTGTTGATAAAGCCTAAAGCGCCCTGTTCACGGAAATAAGGACCTGCCTGTTTAATATCAAGCACAAAACTTCCCGGCTCAACCAAGAGTCCTTGCTGCACTATTTCAATATGATGCGTATTATTTTGCAGGCTGATTGAATCCGCCCCTTGAATCATTAAAGCAGCAGTATCTACACAACGCTGAATAGGGCTAGAAATACAATGCTGAATAATCCGATCGGTCTGAGCAATTAAGTGTCCTCCCCATGCTTGTGCCAAATCACGCCCTTGTGGTGTTAGCTGTAAATCATAACCAGCCAAGCCTTGCCCACTCACCATTTCACGAATGGAATGACGTGTAAATAATGTGACTGGAGTATGCGTATCTGGCAATAAATCTATTGCTTTTAACATACTATGTGGGAGTCGTTCTAATGCCATAAGACCATCATTCTTCCGTCGAGTTTACACTATAACATTTTAATTGTTTTGCTCAATGCTTACTCTGCATTGCTGCAAGTGCTTGTAATGCGAGTTTTTTCATCTCTACATTTCGATAAGCAATAAAACCACCATTCAACAGGGTCTCTCGTTGATTATATACAAATGGCCGCCCTCTAAAATCGACCAATCCACCACCAATTCGCTCAATTAAACATTGTCCTGCACTGGTATCCCATTCACTGGTGGGGTGAAAACGGGGGTAAATATCCACCTTATGTTCTAAGATCATACAAAATTTATATGCACTGCCCGCCTTAAACACATCATAGCTAGTCATATCTTTCAACACATCTAAATACGCCGTATATTCAGACTTATGCTGTGAACTCTGACTTAGACCTATATGCACTGGCGTAGCCATTGAGCGTTCCAATTCATACATATACCACTGCTGCGTACTTAGATTTAACTTAAATGGCATCCCTTGCAGAGGACAAAAGTACACGACCTGTTCAGCTGGAATGGCCAATACTGCAAAAACCGTATGTACACCTTCAACCAAACTTAAATTGATGGTGAATTCAGGACGCTTATGTAAAAATTCTTTGGTTCCGTCCAATGGATCGAGCAACCAAAACCGATGCCATTGCTGACGTTGATCATATTCACCTTCTTCTGACAGTAAAGGAATATCTACAGATTGCTGTGCCAAAGCCTCTGCAATATATTGGTTCACTCTAAAGTCTGCTTGCGTAACAGGTGAATCATCATGTTTCTTCGTGATATCAAACTGTTCACCAGCACAATATCGTTGATATTCTTCTCGCAAAATTTCACACGCTTGTGTCACAATGGGCACAAGCTGCAAGATCATTGCATCTTGCGGTGCCGTTGTTGTTTTAAACATAGATCACCTTATATATGTCGAACTTTTCTCAAAAACCACCAGTCATTTTTGATATGGATGGTTTAAAAAGCAAGCTATTGTTTTAATTAAAAATAATTCAATTAAAATATTTTATCTGATTTTTATGTACACGCTTTTGTACACTTTGAAAAATCTGCTATTTACATTATAGCTTGATGGGAATAAAAAAATGAAAACATAGATCTACTTCTACATCGAACATACGATCAAATATGGTGAATCATTCTACAAAGAACTTGGTTTGAAATATAATTTTGTGGTTTGTAGTAAGATACGAAGCTAATGATTGGCCATGTTATGCCTATATAACAAGGCACATATGATTATTATAAGTACATGCCGCAATAGACTGAAGCTTATGCAAAGTGGATTGAAAAATTAAAATCACTTACGACATAATTATTCAATTTCAGAATCAGATAGGTCTTTGGAAATATTAAGGTTAATTTTAAAATTTTCATGTAAACCCTCTTTGGACCAATCACCGTATATTAAAGCCTGCACATTGATGCCCGAGTCTTTGGATAAATTATTTAACTTTAATAATTTAGTGAATTTAACTGCATCTTCTTCAGAAAGATAGCCTAGCCTCAAGTCATTCACTAGGACCATTACTCGGCATTTATTATCTTGATTACTAAAATCTCTTACTAAAAAGGCTGTAACTTCTTTTTCTACAGAATCGCCTAGTTTAGGACCAATTATTTCAATAAAAGCCCCTTGATAGGGTGCGCCATTCATAATTTCATGCTGGAATTTATTTTTTTTAATATGCTTAAATTTGCCTGATAACTTGAAGTTTTCGCTTGAGTTCACCATCACAAAAAAAGTAATGGCTATGATGAGCAAAAAAAAGAGTAATAACCACATTGTCTGCTCTTTGCATGAAATTGTGGGTTGACATTAATCATATCACTAAGAGCGTAAAAAATTCATGCCCATCAACACAAATTATTATTTATATAATTTTAAAAATTTTTCCACTTAAAGTACTTTGAAAAAACATTTCAAAACTAGGGCGAATATCTTCACCATCAACAGTGATATGTTTTATATTCGAATGACATTGCGTATTGGCAAACTGTTGATCCACTGTTGCTTGAATCGTTTGCTTAACTCCAAACTGATCTTTAACGCAAAGACTGTGTTTAAACATATATATATCCTCAATAAAATTGTATTAGAAAAACTTAAATTTATGATGCTTATTAATTATTATCTCTAAGAG
Organism: Acinetobacter sp. ANC 4173; assembly: GCF_004331255.1. GTDB lineage: Bacteria > Pseudomonadota > Gammaproteobacteria > Pseudomonadales > Moraxellaceae > Acinetobacter. The sequence continues at coordinate 13,755 of NZ_SJOF01000022.1, forward strand.
ACTTTATGGGTTAATTTAAATAATTGATTTGGAGAAGCGTAAAATGTACGGCCATCCAAATTCAAATCAACCTCGATCCCAGATTCCAGCAGAACTCTTTTACCCACTTCAATTGGTTTAAAACCTTGACGTGTATTCTGCATTTTATTGAGGGGAATTAATGAAACAATAATTTCAGTACCATTTGTAGATTTTGCAATTAAATCATTTATTTTTAACAACTTACATCCTATTTTTTAGAGATCTTTTACTTTTGAAAACAAATTTCAAAGTATAAAAAAGCACTCGTAAGTGCTTTTCACCACTGCTTATTATTACTTAGATAGCAACAATATTTACAGCATTCGGTCCTTTTTGACCTTCAGTTACGCTGAATTCGACTTGCTGACCTTCATATAAGGTTTTGAAACCTGAACCCGTGATTTCTTTGAAATGAGCAAAAACATCTGGGCCAGATTCCTGTTGAATGAAACCAAAACCTTTCGTTTCGTTAAACCACTTAACAGTACCTTTAACAACATTTGAGTTTGACATAATATATCCTACTAATTTTTAATAATTTTTAGTCATTTTATTGACTGATTATAACTTTGAAATAATAAAGAATGAGACTTAAAATCTGAAAAAAACGAAGGATTATGAATAAAACTGCGATACTTAAAGAAGATTTACCGAAACAAGACTTTTTTCTAGTTAAGTTAAATATACACTAAAAATAGAAATAATCAAGTTTTTAAATATATATATTTATTTTCCTTATAAAAAAATTAAAAATTTATAAAAAGTTTATTTAATTCAATATCATATGATTATTTAATCGTGTTTATGTGGTTTCATCATATTCCAACCATGAAAGAATCAAGGTTAAATTAAAAGGACTGAGTCCTGTACAGTACAGAATTCAGCCCTTAAAAGTCTCTTAATATCTTGTCCAACTTTTTGGGGTTAGATCACTTGAGAGCTTTCACAATAGCACCATGTTTCGCCTTACAGTCATTATATTTAGCGACTGTATCAATCGACCAAAGCAAAACTTCTTTACCTTGTCCAGACTCTAACTTTTGCAAATCTGCACAAGGCTCAAGGAGGTTCGCTGGAATCGTTGGCGATAAGTGAGTTGATTGCTGACACCCCGTCAACGTCAAAACACACATTGTTATACACAGGACGATCAATGATCTTTTGCACTTTACGTGTAACTTGCTCGACTTTGACACGCTGCTTTGATTTTTCTGTTTCATAATCTGTGCTCACTTTATTAATTTGATCTTGTTTAGTTGCTAGGGCTTTTAAGTGCTTCTGTTCGATCTCTTGAATTTTGGCGATGCACTTCGAATCCGCATCTTTCAACTGTCCCGCCAAGTGATTGCTGTATGCAATTTGGAACACCCATAAAACAAAAAGGACCGCAAATGCGATCCAGTATTTGAACTTCCATAAGGCTATAAGTATTGGCATCATCATTCCTCTACTTCTGGCAAATCAACTGTTTGACCTGCTAACCCATGATGGCAATCAGATAAGAATTGAATTTTTCCATCCGTCACAAATGAGTGGCATTGACTAGGATGACCTTGATTCACCATTAAACTAGGGCTAAATGTTGGCTTCTCTAAATTTCCATTAAAGCTCCAGTGAATTTTATGTTTCTGATCAACATGAAATGGATGTAAGGTTTTACATCCAGGGCATTCAATAAAATAAATACCATTCGACTCAGGCAAGACATTGCTTACTTTCTTAAATTCACTCATCTACTGTGCTCCCATGCATTTCGAATGACGCTCAACCTGCCGAGTCCAAACGCCATAGCAATTATTGGATCGAATAGAGCAATCCAGTTTTTTCTTACCTTTGCTCACATATTTCCACATCAAAAGAGACTTACACGCCTGCACGTACTGCCCTGCTTTCAAGTTACGAAGCATGGAAGATTGATTCCAATTGGCTTGACCAAAGTTGTATGTGAAGTCGAGATACAGGTCATATTCAACCTGCGACAACTTCACGCCTTGGAGAGACTTCCGAAAAGCTACTTCATCTTTGGCCACATGCGCTTTTGCCCACTCAATCGCAGTCTTGCGTGTGATGGATGGATCGGTCATTTTGATAACTTGGCCATCAGGTTTAATTGTTGAGCCAATGCCTTGGGTAATCACCCCACCACTGTCTTTGTATGGTTTTGCTGAGTAACCCTCTTTCATTTCTAAAGACGTAAAAAAAGCAGCCGAAGCTGCTAATCCCATCACCCAGTATTTAGTCTTTGACATAGCACTCCCCATTTAATTTGCGCTTTTCTAGCTCATGTATTTCTTGCTCACGCTGATCTTTACGTTTCTGAAATTGGCGATTCGATAGGAAATTCATAAAGCTGATAATCAAACCAGCCAGACCAATCCCAACACCAACTAAAAATCCCCAGTCCCATGTTGCCGCCCAAGATACAAGTGTTACCCCTGTTCCTGTGTATGTCGTCACTTTTCCTGCTACTGCTGTTGCTGTTTCTGTTGCAACTACACTACTTTCAGACATGTCCTTCCCCAAATTTTTGACATAAAAAAACCGCTTAATGCGGCACTCATTTATTTTCACTCAAACTTCAATATTCATAACTTCACCAGTCGGTGCACTCCTTACAATTAATTGCCCTTTCACAAAGACTCGGCTACCCATTTGAAATACCGTAGCAGCAGTACAGGCCACCAACCCAGATCCATCAACAACCAACACCTTATAGTTAGGATGCTCAGCCGTCTGAACCGTACCCACAAACTCAGACTCTTTCGGAATGAGATCCAGCAAGCGCTTATATGCATTACTCATGATTGACTCGCTCCACTGTGACGGTCTGAGTGACTTTGCTATAAGTAAATGAACCACTGATAGAATCTACAATCCCCCACCATTCCGCATTAAATGCCAGAATGTCTGCAGGTTTGCACTGACCAACTTCTTGAATTAAAGGCATGCTGAAAGTATGCGTCTCAACCATTCCCGCTTTGGCCAATGCTGACTTGCCATAACTCCCCATCACTGATGCCGATGTGAACAATTTGTTGTTAACCGTTTCTAGCAGGACATCACCACTGGTATCAGTGCGCTTTACCAGCCCCGTAGCACCTGTTTTGTCATTCGTGAGGCTAATGCCGTTATAGTCTGGGTAAGTCTCATAGTCAGTAGATTGCTCAGTGACAATTGATTCTGACAACAGAATGTCGTAATCATCTAGACTCATCGAATCCCAAAAGGTTTTCTTATAAAGTGGCTTGATCGTAATCGCCTGACTATTCGCTTCGCTATATACAAAACCACCTGCTGCTGCAGCAATTTCCTGAATGGCTTTTATGGGCGTCAAACCTGAATAGCTGAAGCTTTCAGTTGGAATAATCCAACCCAATGCATCGATCAATTGCCAGTTCAAACCGAGATCAGGATAAGCAGATCGATCAATCTCAGCCTGTGCCAGTTGTACTGACGTACGTTCATTTTCTTGTAAAAATGCCCGAGGGGGTGAAGATGGTGAATCTAGCAAAGCCGATGGACTGCGACCAGTTAAAGTATAGGTTTTTTTGACAAGCTGCCATGATCGCATGCGGTTCTCAAGCAACATCAAATGCTCAAAGCCGTTGACCATAATTTTCAAGATGACGGGTTGCCCTGCGACAGGATCTAACTTAGAAAGTTCAAATGCTGGAATCACTAAGGTATATGACCAGCACCAACTTTGCCGATCAGTACGATAGTTCCCGCTCAATACTTTAATGTTTTGCCCATTATCAAGGCGCGTTACGCTAATTTCATTCACGATATACCACCATGGTTTTGCTGCAAATGCAGGAATACAGTCATCTACGCCAAAATTCAGAATGACGTTGTGTGACTCGACATCTGTACAGAGACAATTGAAAGCCAGATCAGTATTGCTGACGTATTCAGGGATTTCAGGTGCTGGCCATGGTTGAATGGGATGTTTGCGATAGTGAATAGGTTTTGCGTTATCCCATTCAATTGAATCGAATGTCGTCAGCTCTAAACCCTTATCCCACTCAAAGCCATAGCGCACTTCAGACTGCTGTGCCACTTCATGACTAAATGTGATCTGCTTACGCTTTCGAATTAATTCTTCGTAATGAAGTGTGGATTCAATGCGCAATTTCACACTTTCATTCCAATCAAGTCGCGTTGAAGTTCTGATTCGCTTGTTTTCCTGCCAAATCGCTGAGCAGTTTTGTAGCAAAGATTGGCTTTGCTGAAAGACCTGTTGAATGCTTTGGCTGAGCACTAAACTGTTATTAAATCCAGCCAATGCAGTATTCGAAAGTGTTAAACCCCGCTCAAAAATAAAGGCGCTGTTATGCGCCTTAAATATGGGTTTTGCCCAGAGATAAATTTGATCCACCCTGATCGGTGCTGCCTTTTGATACTGGAAAACCGGATAATGCGACACACCGAGCACAAAATTGATGTCAAACAATGCATTAATTGCACTCAAAAAACTGGTATCAATTACCGCATCCAAGGTTGCTGTTATGGCAACAGGCTCGGTGCCAGAATCAACACCGAAGTTTAATTCTGTGCTACCTGTGGTCAGATCCTTAAAATTGAGAACAACATTATCGCCAGATGGCGGTGTGTAGTTTGCCACATGGCCACCTCATCAGGTTGATGGTCTAAAGGTGATTGAATCAAGTTTTAATGTGCTGCCAAGTGCTAAATCGGCAGTGCTTGGAATGATGTCCGTACCAACCAAAAAGTCAGCAACAACAACCCCATCGCCATTGAATAGCCGCGCCCATATTGCTGTTCCAGTTTTAATGATCATTCCGGCATCCGTTAAGTCAAATGAAATGCCATCAGCATTAACAGATAGCAGGCTTGGCTTTGGCAGGGTTAATGTCACCAGTTTTGCACTATCATTGGCGGTAACTGCTGTGCTTGCTGGTTTGGCATCGTCATAAAAAACAAAGGTAGCATTTGCGCTACCTTGATCGATGTAGTTGTTCAGTGCTTGCAACTGAGCAAGACCAGCGGCTAAAGATGGAATTACACTCATTTTGGCACCACGCTATCTTGAATCACTGCGTTAAATTGCTGCTTTTGGTCAAATGCCACAACAAAAGTTTTTAAATTGGTATTTAACCCTAAAAACTGATAATTACCATTTTGGTCGGGCTTGCGTACAGCAATTGGCTGTAAATTGGCTTTGTTGTACAGCACTAAAGTTGCATCTTTATATTGCTGACCCAGCTTTTTCACTGACCCTGCAACTTTCGCAATCACAGGGCCAGTATTAATATTTTGAAGTAAATTTGATGATGGTCCAGCTTTTCGAGCACAAGGTTTCATTCAATCTCTCCAAGATAAAATATAGGGCTCCCGATAGTTCCAGAGTCATTGATGTATATCCCATCCGCTACGTACATTGAAGTGTCTGACAGGATTGGAGTTGCCTGTGCGAGTGCACCATAGTTCTTACCATTGTAATAGACGTGTTTCAAAGTGCCACGCAAATAGTTCTGCTGATCTACCAAAGGTATTTGTAGTGCAGCTAGATTATTGGGTGAGTATAAATTACTGTTGCCACTACGAAAGTCTGGCATCTGTGGAGTGGCATAAACGTGGTCAGATATACGAACAGCCTCATTAAACTGAGGTAAAAAGCATCTACTTATAGCTGCACCAAGAGCAAGAGGTAACCCACCATGAGGTACGGTTGAGCTTAAAGCCACAGTTGCACTTGCAGCCGCCCTGTACAACGTAGTCATTAAGAACCAGTTTGGAACCACATCGTTCTTATGAACAGTATCAAACAACCCGCAACCAGAGAGCATTTTTAGGGTTGTTGAGGTATCAGACGGTCGTATGAAATAAAAAGCGTCTTTATCCCCTACAATTGTGAATACCCGATTACCCACCGCCTGATTGGAGATTTCGATTGAAGCGTTATTTACTGAGTTAGATCGAGTCCAAAACCACTTAGACCACCCCCGCGTTACCCCTGTGCCAGTACCAGTTATATCAAAATTAAGAGCTACATTAGCTGCGGATAGGGGCAGTTGTAACTTAGAGGTATCAGTGTAATCATCAATATGTGTCATATTTTCGATTAAACCAACCATAGCCGCTTTACAGTAGGCAGAAGAGTAAACTCCGGTTACACCGTCAGGGCTAGTTAGGCTCTCATCCACCCTAATAAATGGATGTGCTGCAGATGGATTCTTAGCTCTGTAAACGCGCTTTACATCATTGGTATCACGGAAAACTATGTCATAGCCAAGTGAAGCCAGCTTTGCTGAACCAAGACTTGAAATATTGACAACTGGTGGATTATCAGCAGTACGTACAACGCCTTTTAAAATTAGCTGATTATTTGCTGGAACTCCCTTGATGCGATATTTGCCATTAATTTGTCGTGAGACTCCATCAACGCTGACATCAGCAAAGCCAGATAATTCTATAATCTGAAACAGCATGCAGTTATGTACCGCATATAGACTAAGCGTAATATCGCCCTGAGCATCAATTGAAGCATTGGTAATTTGCGTTAAATCAATACCTGTCACTAAAGCCTTATCAAGTAAACGGATCAAATCCCCCCAGTTATTGCCTAAAACCAAGCCATTCAGGTGGCTAAAATATTGAACATTTACATCTGTCGCCATAATTCTTTACTCAATAAAAAGACCGCAAAAAGCGGCCATAGCTGAATTAAATATTTAAATCACGCGGTCAATATCACCACGGAACATGATTTGGAATTGATCAGACACGATCGTCGGTTCCGACTGTTTTACTGTACGGATACACCAGATCGGGAAATTCGCGGCAATGGTATTAAATCGCAGCACATTGCCTGAGACCCAACCACTACCCCAACCTTCTTTTTTCACTGTGAAATAGGGTGCATTCGTCACTGGATTCAACGGTGCACAGTCTGTGTTTATGCTGCCTGTCCCGATCTGGCCTGAATATTCTCCAATGATTCGGAAGTTTGTAGTATCAGTAAAGACCAGTGCCCATCGTTCCTGAATTGCACCCTTATTGGTGATTTGAATCGGATATAGAGAATCATTGTAATTGGCAGATAATGCCGCACCGCTTGCTACATCTGCCCACACGCTGCTCCAAGTTGTTTGTGCAAACTTTTTCGTGTAGCGGGATTGCATATCACCTACCACCAAGGCAGAGCCGACAATCGAATCAGCAGCCGCATAGTTATGTGTTAGCGGTTTGGTAAAGGTAATCTGGCCATTAATCTGCACATCATTGATCAATCCCATATCCTGATAGCGGTATCTGGCAACCAGTGGCGCTGTAAGTGAACCAATAGCGAAGTCACCACCCAGCGTCACGCGGCCATAGTCATAATCCACTGTATATGCAGTGAATGGAACCTTAGCCCCCAGACTGTCCTCTAACTCACACCACGAAATGCGTTGGTCATTCAGATTATATGTTTGTCCTGCAACATGACTTGGCAAGATTTGCGACTTGGATGCACTGATGATGCCGATGTCACCGATACGGAATACCGGCACACGACCATCCAGTGGCAAGCGAGTCGCAGATAGGCCAAGAATGTCGGAATCCAATGGGATATAAGTGTAGGCGATGGCGTTATAACGGATGGAATCCGCTGCAATCCATTCCGGCACATCAATGTAGGTCTTTCCGGAATCAGAATATTCCAGCGGAATGTCATACCAAGGATAAGCTTCTATCGTGGCCCGGTTGCCTGCGGTAATCTCAGTTTTAGTGTAGAAATAAATATCCACAAAACCTGTATCATGATTAATTTTGCCATGTGCCTTAGTTGTTTCAATCACACCTTGCGCATTGCTGGTTAATGTTGCCTGCCCACCATTTAAAAATGACACCACCACACTCAAAGAACCAGGACGGATTGGAATAGTTGGCGTTCTGAAACTGATATGGTTCACTGGCGGCAAATCCGTGGTTGTCGTCAATGATTGCAAGGTCAGCGCATTGTCCACGCTTGGCGTCCAGCTGTTCAGCTCAACCAGACCAGTACCATATTGCACAGAACCAGATGCGGTACCACTCCCTGTTGCTGGGTCAATATTTCGGTACAGCGTGCTGCTGCGGTCAATAAACACATCATTGCCCAGCTTGAAACGCACCGAGCCAGTCAGGATCTGCTCGTTAAAGCCGTTAGTCAGGTCAAACTTGAGCGAATCCGCCGATACCTGTTTTACGCCTGCGTTAACGCCAGAACTATCACGGTATTTGACTCCAATATTAGTATTGGTGACTGCTTTTAATTGAACGGATGATGATGCAACACTTGAAGTTTGTGGATAGAAAGACATAATTACCCCGCCACATAACTGACAGATTGATAAGAGGTGTTATAGATGGTCTGGTTCAGCACTGGAGTAACCTGAACAGCACCCGTGGCGTAGGTAATCGTGCCTTGCACCGTGCCAAGTCGGTCCACCAGATTGCCAGTAGTGCCATTTACTGGGACATCCGTCAGCGTCACCACCCCAACCAGACTATGCTCAATATTCGCTACTGGGATGGATAGCTCAACACTGTTTGGCTGAATCGCTGCGCCTGTGCCAATGCTGAAACTGAGCTGTCCTGCCGATGGTGTGACGTTAGATGCGGTCTGTGTCAGTGCCGTGCCATAACTGTAATTGATGGTGAATACTGTAGCCTTTTGCGGCAGCTTGTTCGGCACAATGCGGCCAGTACCAGCGGCATAGTTAATCGTTCCTGTAGCATCACCAGTGAAATGGCCCTGCGCATTCGATGTTGCTGTCTTAGCCACACCATCCAGTGTCCACGAAACAGTCACGCTGCTGGCTGCAATCCCCGCTTGCAACAAATCAAACTCAATCGCAGCTGGCAAAACCGCCAGATTGGCGCGTTCGAATGTAGTAATGGGTGAGCCCCACAACAACAGGATCGGTGTGTCCACATCAGGCAGAGCACCTGCAGTCAGCAGCCATGAGCCTGTTGTGTAATTGATCGTACCCGCGCCATAAGAATCACTTGAGCCTTTTAGCTGGCCGTTGCCATTGTCTTTCAGCGTGTAGAACTTGCCTTGCGACATATAAGATACTGTCAGAGAACCAGGTGCAGGAATTGGCACAAGCACACCAGTCCAGTTAATCGTGGTGGATTTATTGCCGTTGTACCACTGCAAAGCCGACAGGCCAACGAAATCCCGATCTAAAGGGTTGTTCACATCGTAGGTTGCCATCTTGTACTCAAATGGCTGGTTATTCACTACCAGAATTGCAGTGCTGGTTTCAACCTTGGTAATGCGCAGATACTGCTCTTGCTGGTTGGATAGGCCCTCATTCGAGATCAAGACAATCGTATCCCCAACATTAGCTTCGACTTCCTGCTTAAACATAGCCACCTGAATGACTTTCATGCCTTTCCACAAAGTGTCCAGCGGAATACCTGCAGTCTGCCCACCCTTCGCTAAATAATTTTCCACCCGGTTCTGTGCAGCCAGACGCTCATCTGTCCAGTTTTCTGTACTAAACAGTAGTGCCGATACGTTAGGATCTTGTGGGTTTTCCGAGATAAATACCGTAGCACCCATCAAAGCATCAGTATCGTTAGTGGTCACAGCAGGAAAGATTTTACGCATCGACACGCGACCCATGGTACGGTCCATCTCAGATACATCATTGAATAAATTGTTACTCTGTCCATCAGCAATGACTTGCCCAGAGTATTTTCCACCACCATCATCTGTATCGGTTAAGCGTTCGGACTTATATAAAACTAGGTTATTGGTCTCAATTGGCATCGCTTAACTCCACAAATCTTAAAGTGACGTTGTAATACTCGTCTTCCGACACAGAGGGAATCTCTTTAACAGGTTGGGCTTCTATCGCGGTATCTTTATGCCGAAACTTCACATCAAACTCTCGAGCATCATTTAAATACTCAAATTTCAAAGTAAAGAATTCATCTTGGAGTAGAGACCAATCTTTTAAGCGACTCACAACATGTCGTTTTAACCAAGCCATATTCTTATCGGCCGTTAAAGAGATTGGCCGACCAGATTTCCATTTCCCTTCTTGAATGATTGGAGTGCCATCTATAGCAGGCTCAATTATTTGCTCAATGCCATTCCAGTCAAATTCATCCGACCATAAAAAACCGTCACTCAAGGTGACGGTTTCGTTTGTTGATTTGCGTATTAGTTTCATTGTTTACATACCTTTTTTGAGCCGCTCTAGTTCGTTCATAAATGCATTCATATCGACTTGAGATGACTCATCTCCGGAGACTTCTACCGTTTTTCCACCAATTGACAGGTTGTAGGTGATTGTCTTTGCAGATGGCTGTTCAACAGTAGCTGTTGGTAATGCCACATTCACTTCAGGTGCTAAAGCATTAACTGCTGCACTCTTGGTACCAGACTTTGCTGAGCCTTGGCCTGACATATATCGTGCCAAGAGTTCTTCAACTTTTTTGGTACCGAATGCTGAAGTTTGACCTTGAGCAATAAGCTTTTCAAATGCCTTGGCGGTGTATTCATTACCGCGTGCACGCGCATCCATCGCCTTGCCTTTATCAATCTCTAAGCCTTGATTCAGAATGTTTTTAGCAAATTTGGCAGCCTCAGCTTCGTTATATCCCATGCCAGATAGCTTGGATTGAATATCCATAACGTTATAAGTCGTAAAGTCAGCACCCACGCGCTGCGTCTTATTCTCTTTCTCTGCTTTGGATCGAGCATCCATCATCTCATTCCACGCTTCGATTGAGCTTTTGGCTTCCTCACGAATCACACGCCCCATCTCACGATAAGCACTAATAGCTCCTCCCGAGACTCGCTGAGCATGGCTTTCAACCGCCCTATTCATTTCATCATAAGTCTGTACAGTCACGTTTCCAGTTTCATCAACTTCAACATTCAGCCCTGATTGAACCGCCTTTGCTTTAGCTGCCGATATGGTTACTTGATCCCCGGAAGCAACTGCAGCTTGCATGGTCCGCTCATAAGCTTGTTTCAATTGATCAGCAGTAGCTTTGCCGCTTGATTGAATCGTATTGAAATCTGCTAAGGCTGACTGGGCAGCCAACTTAAGCTGTTCCTTGGTTTTAATACCTAAACGCTCGAAAGCTTGCTCAACAGGATCAAGGTCATCAGGTAATTGCTGAGTAACACGGCGGATAGCCTCCACACCAAGTTCTACTTGCTTGGTAGAAAATACACCTTGTTTTTCAAACTCTAAAAGTTTGGCTTTAGCTGCATCCACCTCAGCCGAGTTCTTGGCTGTTTCTAGCCATTTCGCCCAAGCTAAATATGTCGCTTCACCCGCCTCTTTTCCCTTAACACCCATCAACTCTAAACTTTTTGTAAAACTATCAAGTGATGTTTGCTTAGAAGAAAAGCCATCTGAGACACGATTTAAAATATTATCTAAATCCAGCCCCAAAGCATCAGCTGCCTTACGTCCCGCAGCCAGCTTTCCTTCTAAGGAAGCAACAGATTCAACGCTGATTGCCATAGCACTGACAATGACTTTGCCAGTGCTATCAAACTCGGCCTTTAAACCCTGAGTAGCAAGTTCTGCATTCAGTACTTTAAGTTGAGCCATACCTGCAGCATCAGCTGATTGAATCATTACTGTAGCAATTGCTTGTGCTGACTCAATCTTGGCATCCGTGATTTTTTGACTTTCAGCATGATAGGCTTTTTCCTTGACATCAAGTTCAGCCAAGCCTTTAGTGGCTAGATCAATAGAGGCTTGATTGCCAGACCTACGAGCATCAAATAATTGTTGCTCCAAGTGAAGACGTTCATCACTAATAGCTTTGTAATCAGATTGATGTTTCGATTCTTGAGCTTTTAGCTCATCAAGTTTCTTCTGATTATTAGCTATAAGTTCCTGATTCTTTTGTTCCTCGGATTTCTTGATGTTATCAATCGAACTTAGTGTTTGAGACTCGAAGTTCTTAATGCCATCGAAACCTTTATCAAAATACTCCTGAGACTTGGCCCTCATTGCCTCCATATTGGCAATCGCTTGATCTTTAACATCACCCCAAGTAAATACAGATTTTAGCTCGTACCAAGCTGAGGCTAAACCATACAAGGTGCCCGTGAATAAATTCACCACGATCCCAATAGACTTAAACCCATCACTCAACAAACCAATCGCGATATTGAGTAAATCAATAAATTTCTGAAATCCACTAACTTGCTGACCTGCTGGATACAGTCCATCAGTAAATCCTAGTACTGCAGAAAGAGCATCACTGAACAAATCATTTGTTGCTTCACCAACCTCAAGCACAGTATTGAATAAGGTTTTAATGGCGTTGTAGATACTTACTAATGCGGTTTTAAGTGAATCCAAAGTACCTTGATCGTAGATGCTCGAGTAATAGTCACCAAATCGGACTAACCCTTGCCCAATATCATCAATAATAGGCTTGAGCAGACTCATATTACCTGCAAGTGTAGACAGCCATTGAGCAACGGTAGCCGATGCTCCATTTGCCTGATCCATTTCACCAATCAAGGTCTGCCAAGAAGTGGCTATCTTTTGTAAAGCATTGGAAATCGTTGTTGGGAACTGGTTGTACGTTTCTTGGATTGATGCTGATTGAGACTGAATAGCCTTGATGAGTCGCTCTGATGAAAGCTCACCATTCTCAGCCATTTTACGGAGTTCGCCTGTAGTCACACCAAGGCCTTTAGACATAGCACTGGTTAGACCAGGAGCTTGCTCCATGATGGAGTTAAATTCGTCCCCCCTTAAAATTCCGCTCTGGAGGCTCTGGATAAATTGCTGTACTGCTGCATCACTGGCCTGTGCTGAGCCGCCACCGATTTTAATCGCTTGATTAACGGTTTTAGTGAGATCTAACGCTTGCTGCTGCGTCATTCCCATTTCTTTACCAGCATCATTAATCTTTGCAAAAAGATTACCTGTAGCCTCAAGACTTGAATTTGTAGCGAGTGCAATTTGATGTACACCAGCCATTGCTTGATTAAAATTTCCACCCTCTCGGGTAGCGATATTAATTCGCGCTGAGAGATTGGTATAAGAATCGGCTGCCTGAGCAAGTTCACGAATACCCAAGCCAATACCAAGCGCACCCATTGCACCAACAAGTGCGGTCACGGCGAACTTAGTAACATCTATCCCTTTGGATAGTGCACCCATCCCCATATTGGCTTTATTTGCAGAGGTATCTACACCATCCAATTCACTTATTAACCGTGCAATTTCCTGTTCGGTAAGCTTGGTGACTCGTGCAACTTCCTCCGCTGGAAGTTTGCTGTTTTTCTTAAAGTCCTCAAGCTTCTGATTTAAATTGGCAATGGCATCATTAATTACTGTAGGCGGTGCTTTACCAAGTGCAGCGTAAATCGCATGCCCTGCTTGTGTAGCGCTGCCTGAAGCTTTATCTGTGCTACTGCTTACACTTCCCATTGCTGTAGAAGCTTTGGCCTGAAAATCCGTATAAGCATTTTTTGTTAAAGATAATGCATCCTCTAAAGCATTAACCTTTGCAGTGGCTTCATTAAATTTATTAAGTGATACTGCACCAGATGATTGATTGAGAGCTTTAAGTTCTATATTTGCCTGCTGCAACTCATTTTCTAGAGAATTAATGGCCTGAGTTCCCAACCAGCCAACACGTTCCAATTCTTTTGAAGAAATGGCCGCACCATCTCCCATGCTTTCAATCGCACGGCTCGCAGTTTGAGCTTCTCCCACTACAGAGGTGAGATCTACGGAGCTGAATTTCTGCACCTTATTAATTGATGATTGAGTTGCATTATCAACACCCTTCATGGCATTGATAGCAACATCTTGATAATAATTAAATGCGCTAGATACCTCGTTAATTGCATCCTTAATACTGAAAATGCGCTGCTTGGCGATTTCAATGTCTTTTAAGGTGCCATCAGTGCTTTGAAGCCGAACAAGTTCAGCTTGAGATACTTTTAAGGCTAGATTTAATGCATCAAGACCCTGCTCTCCAGAACTTGACATTGCACGGAGTTCGCCAGCACTAATAGTGGACTTATCGCCCAAAGCCTCGATTTCTTTTGCTGCAATAAAGAACTTATTTCCCAGCAACTCTGCTAACTGAACAGCATCACCCGGAATAGCGCTACCAATTTCAAATCCAGCCTTATTGGCCTTGGTTGCAATATTCTGTAGCTCGCTTCCTAAGCCATCAATTTTATCCGATACCTTGGTTGCCTGATTCCCCAAATCACTCGCAGCTTGGGATACTTCATTTAAATTACCTTTAGCCTGATCAGCTTTCTTTTGCAGATTGTCTGGCACAATTTTACTGATTTCATTTGCTGTCTCAGCGGAAGCTTTTCTAACTTCCTCAGCCTCTTTCTTAATTTCTTCAAATACTTTAACCGTAACATCTTTGGCTTGCTTTGTATTTGATACATAATCCTTGGTGTCTGCGTCCATCACCAACTTAAACGTTAAATTTTTTCCAGACATAGAAACCTCAAATTACGGACAATAAAAAACCGACTCGTTTGAGTCGGTTGTTAAAAATTTAGTGCTAAAAAAACCACCCGAAGGTGGTTTCATTCACTTTTCTAAATACCACTCCATTGTATGGACTGCCTGTCCACCTAAACAGTTATAAGTTGTCATCCCATTTTTTATAGCCGCTTGGTTCAGTATGTTTGCGTGACAAGCCATCTCTTGAGCCATACCAATCATTTGCGCTGCATACTCACTTCTGAGTAACGTCAATGCTGGATAAAACTCATTTTTAATGAGCTTCGCTATTTTTGGTACATACCACATTAAGAATTGCACATCTTGATCCCTCCATGGTTCCGCTAACTGCATCTTGTCTGCATTGCTAAACATGGCAATCAAATGATGAACATATTCCACGGCGACAGGAATTGCCTCGTATGGAATTTCTTTAATACTTTTAACATTAAATCGCTGAAGGATTAGCTTCCATGCATCACTTGAGTTTAAGTGCTTGGTTTTAGCAACTAGCATGGCGTGTGCATCGTGAAGTGGAGTTCGCTCAACTTTCGTCGTTCTTGGGTTTACAGCTTGTCCTTTTGTCCAATAATCCCAAAGCACATCGTCACATTCCTCTTGATACTTAATCACGGTATCGCGGAGTTCTGGTTTTACTTTGTTTGGATTTACAGAATATAGCCAAGCCGTCAACTTACGCACTGGGATGCATGTGTGTGAGCGTGCCTGATCATCACCCATTATCTGCATTGTGATTTCCACAACGCAGCTTTCAAACTTCTGTTTTATCTTCACAAATTGTGAAGCCCAATCCAATCCCATGCCCTGCACAATTTGACGCAATGGTGTGTAAGGCTGTCCTTTATGCTCTACAACATAAAGCTCGGCATTATGGAAAGGAACTGCAATTTGAGTTAAACTTGTCATGAGTTTGATTCCTTTGCTTAGGGTTAAACAGAAGCAGATTGATTACTTTGGCGAGTGCAATCTGCTTTTTTATTGTCTGGGTTTTCCAGAAGACCTTCTTCACGCAAAACCTTTTTTAAATAATAGGTAAATTGTCTTTTTATAGACCTATCATCTCTTTCTGCTGCCTTCTTGACAATCTCAGCTAATTCGTCATCATAAGCGCAAGTGTACATATTTATAGATTCCTATAATATTCTGTTGGTTTATATAAGTTACTATAAGTTTATATAGGTGTAAATAGGATCCCTATGCAAAATGATTTTTCTACCCGCTTAAAATATTTCCGCTCTTTGAGGGACCTCTCTCAAGTTGAGCTTGCAAAGCGCGTTGGTATATCTAGTAAGCAAGTCTCTGATTATGAAGTTGGCTCATCTAAACCACGCCAATCAACCTATATGAAAATATTAAATGCACTTGAGGTAAGCGATCAGGTATTTAGCAATAGTGACTTATGTTCTCTTGATTTAAATGATCTTGAGGATGATCAACAAGTCATTTTCCGGAATGATAGTGGCGATAAAATCATCTTATCTCGAGAGTTTTGTACTAAAAACCGTTTCCACCCAATCAAAGACTTGAGTGTTTATAAAATCCAAGGAAATGCCATGGAGGAAACTCTTTTGGATGGGGATTTGGTTTTGGTTGATACAACATTTAGAGATATTATTTCCGGAAGACTCTTCTTGATTTACTTTTATGGCGAAAAAATGGCTGTTCGCCTTTATCGAAGTCAAGATGGGTTGATTAACATTGTTAGAGATAACAAATCATATTCTGATCAAGAATCAATAAACGAGTCCGAAATAATCGTATTAGGAAAAATCGTTTACAGACAAGGCTTGATTTAAAAAAGCACCCTAGGGTGCTTTAATCTGTACTAGCTCAAACCCGATCTGACAGTTACCCATTTTTTAGTGTGCCTGTCAGGTTAAATTTGAGCTACTACTGGTAATTTTATTAAAGTTCAGGTATCCAGGATACATATCCTTTATAATGGTCACTTACAAATTCAATAATAAATTTTTTTTGGTCATCGTCAAAAACGTGTTGATCTTTTTCCCATTGTGAGTTCAACCTAAAAACGAATGAGTCCATGTAAGTTTTATTTTCATCAGTTGATAGAAAATAATAGAATGCAGCAGGTAAAAAGAATTTAAAGCCCTCTGAGCTTAAATAACTACAGTTTTGCCCAAAGTAATACAAGTATTCATAACTTACATCTTTCCATGTTTTGATCCCCTCATGCGGTCTGCTACGTGAACAAGCTGCTTCTAATCCAATTTTTAAATAAAATTGAGGCCAGTCAAAGTTATATTCAAGAATCAAGTCTTCTGCAGACACTCCTATTGAAGATAAGTAATCATCATCAATTTGTTCAAAATATCCATAATGTGTATCATAAAAATCACACTCAAGTAGAGAGCGGTTATCCCCTAATGGGAAAGGAGGGAAAATCTCTTCGAGAAGCTCTTTGGTATTTACTTTCATAATTAATTTTCGCATCGGCTTAGGGCATTTCGATTATTATTTAGTTCTATAAGATGGTTTGGATCAACAGGTGACCAACAAGCATTTTCCTGAATTCTTGCATTTATTAAATTTCTCCAAAAAACAGCATTAGTTGCCTTAATTACTGGATCTGTTACATATTCGCAGCTCTTTCCTCTTGCGGCAGTTTTAGCATCCCTTGTCGCTCTGGTTATCGGCATAAATTGTGATCTATCACAAACCCAACAGCTACCATTTCTAACAATACCACTTGGACATTGCGATTTATTTTCTAACTGATCAACGATTTCTTGCTCTATCTCTTCATCATTTGCGGCATCTTCAAGAATCTGTGCGGCTGCTGCCATTGTCGCGATTTGAGCATCTAGACTGCCAGCATCAGCATTTTCAATGACTTTTTGGGCTACAGTTTCTAAGTGTAGGTTTTTTTGTTCTCGTTCAGCATTTGGATCGTATGCGGGGTTAGCATAAGTTTTGAGGGTGTAATGAATATCTTTAACACCAGAACCTTCAAGTTTACAACGCCAAGCACTTGAAGAATATGAAAGAGTAGCTTTGGAATGATTTTTATGAACTAATAGCAAAGCCTGGCAAGCTCCGTCATTAGTAGCGTATTTTTTGTTGTCAGCATAGTTAATAACATAGTATTGATCGTATGGTTGAGCGAGATCTGGACGAATATTAACGTAATATTTAACAGTATTGTTGGTAGGATCCAACACCCAATTAACAGCTCCTAACAACTCCTCTACGGCTACCGACAATGCATAACCGGCAACTCCTTTCCCTAATACTTTCGCTACCTGAGAAGCATCTGCTGTAAGTACGGCCGATGATGTGAGTGCATCCTTAGTACCCTCATATAATGCTGATGCCCCCAGAGCCTTTGGATTAAATAAATGCCACCCATCAAAAGGCACTGTCATTGAATACGTAGATATTGATCGAGCAGATGCTTGTTGAATGTTATTTGATGTTAGTTCTGTGCTTTGATTGTTTGTGGTTGAAGTGACATCAGATGAACCTTTCTCCCCACACCCAACCAGCCCCAGCATTATTGCTAATAAAATTATCTTTTTCATGTTATCCCCTCTAATTCTCAGGGAATAATATTTTAATTAAAGGTAAAAATAAATAGAAGGAAATTAAAGATTTTTTATTCTTTCAGCTCATCAATAAAACTTTTAAATTGTTTCGCTGCAGCATGATGAGCCATCCGAATGATATTGGATTGAGTAGCAATATTCTGCTTTTCACGTTTCACTACTGCTTCAGAGTAAAGCTTAAATGATCCATAAGTCATATTCATGATACTTTCATGGCTATGGCCATTCGATACCAGCAACTGGAATGAATCAAACCAAGTCGAACCTTGATCATTTGTTTCAGTACGCTTACGGCGTTTCGATTTCTGCTCTTTATCCACAAAATATGGCTGATTTACTTTTAAAGCTGTTCCGAGCAATTGGATAAATACGTCCTGATCTTCAGCCGTTTTTAAGATAGATTGATAATCCAAATCAGTGATGAGTTCTAGCATCACAACACATTCAATCAAATGCTTTTGAATCACTTCCTTAAGAATTTCATCTGAATAATCACTCACATTGCCCAGTGCACTCTTGATAGGATCAGCCGCTCCTACCCATAAATCGAACTGGCTCATTTGGATCTGCCGAACCTCAAGAGAGACATCATCTACTTCGAGGTTTAAGCTACGATTCGCTGCAATAAAGAAATCATTCATGATGGAATCCTAAAAACAGGCACAAAAAAAAGACGCTGGTGCGTCTGGTATTCTTTGTGCCTGTGAAGCTTAGACTACGGAAAATCGATCAATACAACCAAATAGACCCGCTTGTGGGTCATTCGCTTTGGATGAATCAGCTAAACACTCACCTTCAACATCGAATGATGCAAAGTCTTCATTGATCAATTCAAATTCAGTATCTGGTGAGAACTGAACTCGCCACAATTCAACAGACAGCTTGTCACCTGAGTAAGTATCAATCCCTTTGAATAGTAATGCGTACTCGCGCCCTAGATGCGTTGCCACAGTGGTTCGCTCTCCTGATATTCTTCAATAGCCCCAGATGCTAAAAAGGCCTGAAGTTGTTTAGCTTCAAGCCCTGTAATTTCTTGTCCTGGTCGAAAATGACCAATCGACTGTTTTGCAATGTACTTTGGCATTATTTATTCCTTATACAAAGCCACGACCACCAACAAGACCATTCTTGTTGTTAGGAATTGCCAGAGGTGAAGACTCCGCTAACATCTCAATGCTAGATGGATTCTTTTTCTGATCCTGAGTTAAGAAAAACTCAAGCGCCTGACCAAATGCTTCAAGATTTTGAATAGCGCAGTGAGCAATCCAACCATTAGCATCATTAATCATCCCGAAAAAATCCTCTGGAATGAATCGACCTGCTGCACCATCCATATTGTGCTGAACGTCATAAGTCCAGATTTCAATGTTATCGACCACGCCACGGAACTGTGCTTTGTCTTTATGATCAAAAGTAGGTGCAAGTGGAACACTAATGCCTGCATACGGCGCAACAAATTTAGCAACGAAAGCAGCATCCTGTTTCATTGCATTGAATACTTTTGAGCTTGTTAAAATCATATTTGGAGATGAACCACCATGCTCGATGGATAAATCAATCATCGCTTGCATATCGTCTAAGACTTTCGCTCCTGATTGTCCCCATTTGATTAATGGAGAGAAATTACAAGCAGGATTACGACGGTAGTCCACTTCATATTTTGGAAAGTCTGCTGAAGCGAATGTGGTTTTTCCATAAAGAAGAACATCACGAGCAATCAGCAATTTACGGTTTTCAATAGACTGGCGAAGGTATAGCGCCTTCTGCGCTTGGTCAATCAAAAGTAAGTCTGCATCAGAAAGACGATTTGAACCTGTAGCAATCACACCAAACTTACGCAACTGCGTTACCAAAGCAGCATTTTGAACGTCCGCAGGCGTTACCGTTACCATTGGCTTAAGGTAAGCAGGCTTGCTTGCTTCTGTTCGAGCAGATATTCCTTATCCAGAATTGAGTCAGTAATCTTTTGATCGACTACATCCTGCATCTCACCGAATGTTAATGGACTGGTAGACCACCCCATATCTTCTGCAATTTGCGGTAGATCTTCATCAGAAGTGATACCGAGCTTTTGAGCCTCCTTCTCAGTCAAGGCAATCACAGTACATCTGCACATGAAAGCCCAGGGAGCGTAATATTTCAGCCAAAATGGATCATCGATGTGTCTGATGATTCGATTCAAAGCCAAATGACTGGGACGAACCCGTGTGTCATCAATAGCTGAATACATCAAATAAGGGTGTTTAGCCTTATTCTTCTGTTGTTGCTGCCAACGTCCATGACCATAAGCTGTCTGGATATTTGTGCGGAATACATTCTTAAGATAATGCTTACTCAGCACGATCTCATTTTCTTCAACCAACTTCTGAAAGTCGTTGAATGTTCCACCCTCTGCCAAGGTCTTATTGAGTGATTTAATGACTGTCTCGATCTGCTCAATACCAGACAGAAAACTCACTGTAGTTGCCAATTGTCGTGTATTGAGATCCATTGAGTAGAACTCATCAGGCAAGACGATTTTACGAGACTGAGCGAAATGCAAAGCCTCTAAAAAAGTGATTGGTTTCATTTATCCCCACTTGCCGTGACATACCCCAGCACATCCGCTGCATACAAAGCCATTTCAAGATTGGCCGTAAATTGGCTTTCACTTGCACCAGGCATAAGCTTCATCAGATTAAATGCCAAAGCCTCTGGCGTTTCACTGGACTGAATCAGCTCATTCACTTGCTTCTGATCCAGCAAATCAATTGATCGCTGCCCATCGCTAAGCTCTTCAACTTCTTGCTGCTCTACTGAGAGTTTCTTGGTACTGGCGGCAAAGCTAAAGGCTCTGTGTGGTAATGCTTTAAACTGTGACGGTACGGCGATTTGAGGTGCATCAGCAACATCACCATCCTGTAAGCCATATTCTCTCTGAAAGTACTGATTCGTCAGGTTGGCGCCTGCATTCTTCAGCTTCACGTCACGATCAGCTTTAGGGGCATTCAATGATTTCTCATCCCCAATAACAATGATGTGGCGTTCCCAGTTGTTCAATGCACAAATCGCATCAATCATGGCTTGGATGGTTGAGGTAATCATCCGAATATCAGCATCAACCTTATTGTTCTGAACCTCCAAGTGAACCTCACCCAAAGCTCTAGATCCTGCTCCATCTGTACCACTCGTTAAGGTCTGACCAAGCACGAGCTTTTGAATGCTTCGCTCAATTTTCTTGTCAAAACTCTCAAATGCTGATGATCCACCATTACCATTAGATGATGCTGAAACAATATCGACATCTTCAGGGGCTGGGCTATATATTCTTTGCGAGCCTCATTAAATAAATCTACAAGCTCTTGCGCTAAATTAGCGCCAGCTACTTTTGTTGGGTCGTAATATTCAACTTGCTGCGGAGTTACATCAATACCGAATTTTTCCTTGATGTCCCTAGCCACTTCTGTGGGGGTCATAAACTGCGCAAGCGACCGTACAATAAAGACTTTTTCAGATTTTTTAAGCCTTGCCATAAATCACCATCCATCAAGATTCATCAAGAATAGTGGGCAAAAAAAATGTACTCTTATTCTTTGAGAAAAGTTAAGCCCAAAAAAAACTCACCTTACGGTGAGTTTTTAGTTTTGTTTCTTATGCGATTAGATACATACAAAATTTCGTTTCTATCACACTCATAAAGGAGTCAATTAAACTTTTTTTAAGCTTATTTAAAAAAGTCTTGATGAAGAATTTAGCTCCTACTGGTAAGTGTTCAAATAAAAACACTCGAAACAAGTAAAAACTAAAACCATGGTCGTTATAACTTTTGCCTAAAAGCCCTTTTAAAACTTGGTAAGTTTCAAAACTAACAGTTGCTGTAACGATTAACATTGATTTTGATATTATTGAACCGATTGTGTTCATAGGTAAGACCTCTTTTTGATTTACTAAAAAGAGCGATCAACTAGTATTGATAGATAAGATCACTCTTTGACGTTCTTTTATGAGGTCTTTTGTATATGTATTTCGCATAAAAAATCCATAATAATTTTGTGTTATGAATTCTTTATAAATCTAGACCAAGAGATAGTCAAATAATTCATCGTTAGTTTTGAATTCTTTATGGCTCTTATGTTAACTAATCACACAGTTCCCACAACACGCAGATACATTAAAATCAGATACAAACGGCGCATGCTTCGTGATTTCGACTAATCGCTTAACACTATCGCTTGCACCCCAGCGTTTGACTACACCGTAGAATTCTTCAACGTCATGACCTGCTAAGTAATGCTTAGGCAAGCCTGTATAAGGATCATGTGTTTCCTTCTTATCATGCCCCAATCATCTTAAATGGCCCAGAACATTTGGAACTTGATATTGCAAAGTTCGGATTGCTGCCGAGCTGGACTGATGAAAAGTGATCAATCTATCGCTTTAGGCAAATATTTAGAATCAACATCAGTGTCTGCATTTTTCTTTAACGTACCATTAGAAAGCACATCTAATCCTATAGTTTTGGATGACAAAGCAGATGATGCATTTGTATTGTTAAATGTAAATGTAATTGTACAATCTGGCGCCATCCCTCCAGCCATTGCTATGCCATATTTTCCTGATGCTATGTCATTCCCACAACTACTATTTTCTAGACTTGTCATGACTTTGGTTTTCAATCCACCAGCTAAAACCAAAACTTCTGTTACTTGTGCTTTTGCTAAATGATTTTGAAAAAATACGATTGCCATTGAAGCCAAAATAGAGACAATTGCCACTACTGCAAGTAATTCTAATAAGTTAAATCCTTTTTGAGCACGCATTTGCATTCTCCCTTTGAAGCTTACTTAAATAATTTTTTGTAATTATTTTCTATATAAAAATCCTACCGAATCGCATTTATTTTAATATCCCTAGATTTAGCTATATCGGTATTTAATATGTAATAAATTATTCAATATTAAAAATCTTGGTTATGCTGATAACTAAAACGCTCAATATCAATGAGGATCTTGAGCATTTGCAATTGTGAGCTACTTTTTTTGAGAATAATTCTTTCTCTTTGGTACGACGAATAGCTAAACCACTAACTTTTACTCGATTGTCATACACCCAACGATCAAACTGAGTTGCAGCAGAAGGCATATTATTTTGATTAATCAGTGTAAGCATCGTACTTTTGAAAAAAGCGGTTTCTCCCAGATTGTAAACAAAATTCGCTAGTGCATTAAACTAATTTTGATTAATGTTGACCTTCAAATATTTGTCCAGACATACATCAACCCATTCGTAATCGTTTTTAAGCCAAAGATATGCTTGTCCTTGGGTGTAGATAGTACCTTTCTTAACCTTAGTACCATCAGGATATTTAATAGTACCGTAACCAATTGTCCATACCCCACCAGTGTCGAGATAAGCATTTGCTCGAGAACCTTCAAACTCTCGTATGATCGAAAAACCTTGCTCTAATATATCGCGTAAACCTGTAACCTCCACCTTGTACAGCTAGGTACAACAAAATAGACAAAAAATGACCGGCGATTGCCAATCCCTTTTACTCAAATCATTTTAGATTTCAGCTCTATGTATAGCCGTATCTATATCTTCAATATAGTTTTTGGTACAAAATTCAATTGCTTTATCGCGATGTACTTTTACAAGTGCATAATCATTTTCTTTCCATGCCTCCAATGATTGCGGCTCGCTGTTATAACTGCACGATTTGTTATTCACGTCAAAATTCACACTAAAGTTATCTGCACTATAAGAAGCAAATGCTTTTGTAAGCACACCAAAATTCATACTATAACCGTTTTCTATATTCTTATCACTTGAGTCATAAACCAATGACCAGTAAGGGCGAGCAGCCTCTATACCTATACTGTTAATGCTATTTGTTTCAGTTTTTTGGATATTTTTATATGCGCCGGAAGCCAAATAGTCCTTTAGATTTTTCTTAATATCTTCTTGTGGGTTTTGAAGTTTAGATCTGTCCTGAATATCTTCAATCACATTTCCAACCAGTTCATCTTTATAAATTGCCGTATTGCTACCTAATAAGAGTAGTCTAGCTACTTGAGCTGTAGAGGTTTTAGCTCTAGTGCCACGAGTAATGATTCTTAACTCTTTTGTATAGGCGTATTTATCATCTACTTTGCTGGTTGAACTACCAGTATTTCCTTGTTGATAGTGTGGCAAAGATGCCACAGCTTGTGATGTACTCCACGCTTGAGTAAACCCGCTGCAAATACATAATAAAATAGAGCTAGTTACTATTCGTAATTTCATCGTTTATTTTCTTCTTTGTTTCTTAAATTAAGCGACTTTAATATACATTAAACATCTGAATGATTTAAATTAAATATTTATGTTGTTCAATTAATCATACAGTTCCTACAACACCCCGATACATTAAAATCGAATACAAACGGTGCTTGGTTAGCAACCTCAACAAGCCTTTTCACATTCTCGCTTGCTCCCCAGCATTTAACCACACCAATGAACTCTTCTACATCATGAACAGCCAAGTGCTGTTTAGGTAAGCTTGTATGGCCGCTATAGATGATTTCCCCATCCTCATCACGCTCAACACCAATGTGATATAGCTCATGCTCGATTAAAGTACAGAAGTCACGATCATTTGAGTTTTCACAAAAACTGGCGTCGATGATAATTAAATACACTGGGACAAAATCGAACCAATCTCGCATTTGCTGTTCCTGTCGTGCGTTCTTCCAATCACCTTGGTTAAACATCACTTTTTCACATTGACCAAGTAACATACGTTTCTTTGCCATACATGCAGATGATGCCCAAGCAAATGCTAAGAAAGTTTCGTCATCATGAAGTAACTCAGCAATATGACCATGATCAGGGTTATGAAGTTCACCACCAAGTGTTAAGAAGTTTTTAATCTCCCAATCTTTTAATTCCACAACGGGTGCAAGGCGGATCGCTTCTTCTTACTATGCCTGATCAATCAGATCCGTTGGCGGGAATAGTCTGATCTAGTCGATTGAATAGTTCTCTCTTTAAATTTTTGAGTCATTTAGATGCAAACTGAGCTTCTATC
Source organism: Acinetobacter sp. ANC 4173 (assembly GCF_004331255.1). Lineage (GTDB taxonomy): Bacteria > Pseudomonadota > Gammaproteobacteria > Pseudomonadales > Moraxellaceae > Acinetobacter. Next base: position 38,873 of record NZ_SJOF01000022.1, read on the forward strand.
TGTGATGGTCCAAATTCATCAATCTTGTATCTATTGACAGACTCTAATCAAACAATCGTGTAACCCTTTTCTACAGCATGATCATATCGATCCATGCTCTAAGCTTTATTCGCTAATTTCCCTTTACGTCCACCCGACCAAGGACCACCTGAAATCTCTACTAAAACCCGATGCTCAATTAAATGGAAATCAAACCGCCAGTGCTTGGTAGATTTGAACTGAAATTTCTTCTCGTACTTGATACCTAAGACATTTAAAGCCTGCTCGGATTCTTCTTCTGCTTCTAAATATGCATCTTTTACTTTAGGTAATCGCTTAGATCGAGATTTTTTTTGGTGGGTACTTTTTTGTTTTCTAGAAGTAGTCATTTTCATTCATAAATTAAGCCCATTTAAAAAAACCACCGCAGTGGGTGGTTTAATTAACTATTCTTTTTGATTTTTTTTGCTTTCAGCAATCAAATCATTCTCTCCACTCTCTGGATTTGTATCAAATACTCTTGATAATTTTTATTATATGCACCTTGTTCGGGAATTGGATAAATTTGTTCATCGACACTCCTACTGCTGTTTAGACTTTCATATTTCCTTATAATTACAGATTTGTTTTCCATAATATAAAGCAATTTACCTACGTACTTTGCTGTGTCATAAAACCTCTCGACAGCTTTCACGTATTCCGAAATATGATCATTTCCATCATCAAGTTCTCGGTAAAAAATACTCAGTTGGATTAAGTGCTTAGTTACTTTTTCATTATAAATTAATATATCAGGATCATCTTGCACCTCAATTTTTCTGCTACTAATTCTCTCTTTGTACTCTACAAGTAGCTCTTTAACCTCAATCGCTTTATTTTTTTATCGAATCTAGTAGTGAAAATATAGATTTAACCTCATGCTCTTCTCGCCAATCACTAAAAAGCACAAACGCTGCTACTGGAGTAAGGAAAGTTGCTGTAAGAGTCAAAGTATCTTTAATCAAGTCATAATTTTTAGTTGGGTCAAATTTTGGACCATCGCTTTTCAAAAATGCGCCGACAATAAAATAAATAAAAGTTAATCCTACCGCCCACCAACAAACATTATTAATCTTTTTTTAAAGTTTTCTTTTCCATAAATCCCCTAATATTTTTGGGGATGATAATCTAACAAGATGAGAAAAGGAAAACCTTGCTAATAATTACACTTAAATAAACTCTATACATTTAAATTTTAACAAACTCCTTTAAAATAAAAATGTGAAAAATTATCACCATATAATTAAATATAAAATAAAATTCAAATAGATGATTAAAACTAGACTTCTTTTATTAATTTCTAGATTATGTGTTTTTAAAATAGAAGGTTGAGTTTGAGATGCCTGTATATCGCTTAAACTGTGTTTCAGAAAGCTTCTTTAAATCGATGTATTTCATCCAAAGATGATGCACGAATGCCAAAAAATCTGTGGTACAAATATAAATCAAAAAGATGATATTTTTTTTGATTTATGAAAGAGATTTAATGAAAGGTTATTTATAAATTAACAATATAAAAATTATATTAACAAAATCACTTTAAATATTTTAAAACTCCATAGTTCCAGCAAAAAATATAACAACTGAATATTCATATTTTTATCTTATTTTAATAATTTTACTATGTTACTTGATACGTTCAAATGTATTATCAACTAAGTATCTGATTTTACATAAATATCAATTCATGTAATCATTATTCGACAATGTATTGGATTCCTCTGAAGTATTTCCCCTAATTGCCTTTTCTATCCATTCTCAGTGATTGAATAGGAGTGCCATTCAAATTCAATATAAGACTAAATAGGTCTTAAAATTATTACCACCATACTTTTTGAAATGGCTTGATTCTTAATTGTCGAATATTGATGAACCTGAATGTTGTCATGATCAATAACAACCCATTCCAGTTCAGCATTTCTTACAATAATTTAATTTTATTAGCAGCTCATTATCTTTAGAGCATCGAGTAAATTATTTAAATATCATATGTAATTACTTAGAGCGTGTAAAATACCGCAAGCCAGATAGTAATTTGATTGGGATCAGTCCAAACTACCTTGTGTTTGACATGTGCAGGAATATTGATGTAATCGCCCGCGGATAATTCACATGTTGAACCGCTTTCAAACTCTAAAGTTGCTTTTCCTTCAACAAGCATGATCCATTCACTCTCATCCTGAT
>NZ_SJOF01000023.1 GCF_004331255.1 Acinetobacter sp. ANC 4173
ATGAATACCGCGATTGCTGCTGCTCAAAATCCCATCTTAATGGCATCTGCCATGAAAAAGGCGGTGGAAGCAGGACGTGAAGCATTTCTTGCAGGACGTATGCCACGTAAGCGTATGGCCAATGCTAGCTCGCCTGAAACGGGTTATTTCTTTAAATAGTACTGAGCTTAAAATGGATTCTTCGGAATCCATTTTTTATACTTTCTATAATCTTTTTATAATAAAAGTTCAGAACATCATGCTAAAAAATATACTTACTCTTACACTCGTAACCTTAAGTTGCTCAGCATTCGCAGCTTCAAATACTTCTGCTTATTCAAAGTTTGTACCTCAAGGTTGGAAAATTGTGGAAACCGCCACAGGGGATTTAAACCGCGATGGCCAAGTAGATGCGGCTCTCATTATTCAACAGAATAATCCAAACAATATCAAAAGCCATGATGGTTTAGGCAGTGATCACTTAAATCTGAATCCAAGAAAACTTTTGGTGCTATTTAAAACAGCTCAGGGTGATCAACTGATGACTGAAAATTACTCACTCCCAACGGAGAATGACGAAGAATCCCCTTGCCTTGCTGATCCATTAGAAGATGGCGGAATTACGATTGCTAAAGGTCTGTTAAAAATTAGCTTACATTACTGGTTAAGCTGCGGTTCTTGGTATGTCACCAATAATAGCTATACTTTTCGTTATCAAAATAATGACTTTAATTTAATTGGTTTTGATAGTAATGATTTCCATCGTGCCTCAGGTGACATCTCAGAAAAGAGTATTAATTTTTCTACTGGCAAAGTGAAAAATACCACGGGTAAAAATGAATTTGCTGAAACAGTACAACCAATAAAGACTGAATGGAGCACGCTCAAAAACAAATATCAAATTCAATTACAAGATATTGATTTTAGCGAATACCCAGAATACCAATAAAAAAAAATGCCTCCAAGTGAGGCATTTTTTCACTGCATGCTTGAAGTCAAATGTCCCATATTAAGGGATTAAGCCTTCATCACGCATCGCCATTTGTACAGACTGGCGCTCGGCAACCTTATGACGTATACCAATAATGTTCTTATAAGGCGTTAAATCATGCTCAATCGAATTTGACCAGTTTGTTAGCACAAATAAATATGCATCTGCTGGGCCAAAATTGTCATCAACCAAGTACTCATGATCAGATTCAGCAATGGCGTTATCAATATAGGTTAATAAGCGATCAATTTCTGCATAGGCTTTGGCTTTAGCTTCTTCCGATAAAGGACCACCAAAAAATACAGCATAGGCATCATGTAACTCGGAGTTAAGATAACCCAACCATTCCAATACTTTGGCACGCCCTAAACCTGATGGCGGAATTAAATCCTGTTTAGGATCATGCTGAGCAAGGAAAGGTAAAATTGCCACATTTTCAGTTAGAATTAACCCCGGATTAATTTCTAAGGCAGGAACATAACCTTTAGGGTTAATTGCATAATAATCTTCACCTTTTTCTGTTTTATGGGTTTTTAGGTCTACGCGAACCAGATCAAAATCGACATTAATTTCATTTAGAATAATATGGGATGCCAGTGAACATGCACCTGGGGAATAATAAAGCTTCATATATGATCCTTGTTATCTAACTCTTTACTTCTTTTAAACTTGCTTTTGACAAACTTTCAAGCGATCAGACCTGTAAATTGCAAAAAACGTAACTGTTATATAAAACATATAAAAACAACTACCTTTTGAATATTGTTCAATTTCTACAATTTTTCAAGTTAATCCTGTGTGATTTTTTATTGCTAGATGTTTTAACATACACATTCTTTAAATTTTATGAAATGTTGTCGTGATTAGCGTTAAAAGATCAGAATGGTTATCCAATATTCGTACAGATGTACTTGCTGGTATTGTCGTTGGTTTAGCCCTCATTCCTGAATCGATTGCATTCTCGGCAATTGCAGGTGTTGACCCACAAGTCGGTTTATATGCCTCATTCTGTATTGCAGTGAGTATTGCCTTTTTTGGTGGACGTCCTGCCATGATTTCTGCGGCAACGGGTGCAATGGCATTGCTGATGATTACCTTGGTCAAAGATCATGGTCTTCAATACTTATTTGCAACCACCATTTTGACCGGTTGTCTTCAGATTATTGCGGGCTATTTTAAAGTCGCAAAATTGATGCGCTTTGTCTCTCAATCCGTGGTCTATGGCTTTGTTAATGCGCTCGCCATTTTAATTTTTGTGGCACAAATTCCTGAAATACAGAAGATGGACTTTATAGGCTATAGCTTTGTGGCTTTAGGGCTAGTAATAGTCTATTTATTTCCTTATATGCCTAAAATTGGCAAATTACTGCCTGCACCATTGGTCTGTATTATTTTACTCAGTTTAGTCGCTTTCGTTTTTGGCGCAGATATGCGAACAGTCAGTGATTTGGGGCAATTCCCTGATACGCTGCCCGTCTTTTTAATTCCAGACATTCCTCTCAATCTTGAAACCTTAAAAATCATCTTTCCTTACGCAATGACCTTAGCCACTGTTGGTTTACTTGAAACCATGATGACCACGACCATTGTGAATGAAGTCACAGGAACTGAAGGTGATCGTCATAAAGAATGCCGCGGACAAGGTTTTGCCAATATTATTAGTGGCTTTATGGGCGGTATGGCAGGTTGTGCCATGATTGGTCAATCTATCATCAATGTGAGTTCTGGTGCTCGTACACGACTTTCTACCTTGGTCGCTGGTGTATTCTTGCTCTGTCTGGTGGTGTTTTTAAAAGATTGGTTGGCTTATATTCCGATGGCAGCACTGGTCGCCATTATGATTATGGTGTCCTTCACCACCTTTAACTGGGACTCGGTCAAACAGTTTCGCAAACATCCGAAACAAAGCAACATCGTTATGCTGAGTGTGGTGGTAATTGTTTTAGCAACACACAATTTGGCTTTAGGTGTCTTTGTCGGTGTCTGTCTTTCCGCGCTCTTTCTTGTAAATAAACTGGAAAGTGAAGTGAAAGTTCAATCTAAATTGATTAACTCTCAAACTTTGCAATATCAAGTTTCAGGACAGATTTTCTTTAGTAGTACTGCAAAATTCTATCAATTCTTTGATTTCACAACTTCTGCCAAACATGTAATTCTGGATCTGACCCATGCGCATATTTGGGACATTACTTCCGTCAATATGTTAAATACTGTGGTACAAAAATTTCGAGATCAAGGTATCGACATTGAAGTAGTGGGCTTAAATGAAGCCAGTAGTACGTTGATAGACCGCTATAATCCGCTTTAATACTTCTACATCATTAAAGAGCTGTTCATTCAGCTCTTTTTTATTCATCCTAGATATCACACCTATCGATTCCATTCAAATTCCTTAACTTGATGTTATATCGGTCAAGAAAATATCAATTTGCAAAACGCCAAAACAATTTAATTGCCGAAATCACGGTAAAAAATTTGACTTGCCCGTCTCAGGATTTAAAATACCGCTTTCGAATTTTACATTTGCCAAAGTTATGTCAACCGATCTATTAGAACCGCAAGTCATCGAGCTAGACAACTTGAATGAGCATCGCGAAATTGTGACTTTTATGCGTCGCTCTTCTCCGCTGAATACCTCTCAACGTACTGCGCTTGAACAATATGGTCACTTAATTTTGGAATATCCAGTAGGTGATTTACGCCAGCATTTTGAACACCCTGAACGTCCATTAACCGTGGAAATTGGTTTTGGTATGGGTCGTTCACTGGTGCTTATGGCAAAAGCCAATCCAGAACGTAACTATGTCGGAATTGAAGTCCACGTGCCTGGTATTGCGCAATGTGTATATGAAGCTGGCATGGCGGGTTTAACCAACCTTCGTCTTTTAGATGCCGATGCAATTCAAGTACTACGTGAAATGCCAGACAACAGCATCAACGCTGTGCAACTTTACTTCCCAGACCCATGGCAGAAAAAACGTCACTTCAAACGTCGTTTCGTGTCACATGACCGTATGCCACTGGTTGAACAGAAATTAGAAATGGGCGGAACATTCCACGCAGCGACAGACTGGGAACCATATGCAGAATGGATGCTTGATGTGCTCGACAACCGTCCAAATCTTGAAAATATGGCAGGTAAAGGCAACAGCTACCCGCGTCCAGACTGGCGTCCACAAACTAAATTTGAACGTCGTGGACTGGAAGAAGGTCATAAGATCAACGATTTCTTATTTAAGAAAATTAAATAAGTTTTGTGTTAAAAAAAATAGGGCTTAGTGCCCTTTTTTTTATTCTGAAATGATTAAAACACATGCCGAATTTCAACTGTCGGATCATGTTCATCTAAGCGTTTTGCCAAAATATGTAACCGTCGTGTCGGCACTGCAGGAAACAAGTGATGCTCCACATGATAAAACATATTGTAGGTTACGACCCGTTTGAATTCATTACGTACTGTACGTGCCATATAAATATGATCTTCCGTGTCATGATGCACCGTCCATACCGCAAAAAATGCCGTCATGCATTGCCCAATCAGCATTGCACTGACATGGTATTTTAAAATACTGATGTCCAAGATGACAAAAACCAAAAACAGCACGATCACATTGGTAACAAGCTCAGCGGACATCCACTTTTTCTGCGTCTTGCTTCCAACCTCAAAGGCTTTTTTATGCAACATCCACGGAAAAATAGGACCAAGAAGCAAAGCTTGCCACCACTTCATGGTTGCACTTTTTGCTTCAATATCCTCTTCTTGCATACAGTGCTGATGGTGTCGAAGATGATTAATTTGTACCGCATGCATCGAACCCAGCATGATAATGCTTAAGACAAACATAACCCAATGTGTCGCGGGTCGGCTAATGCCTAAAGCAAAATGAAAGGCGTTATGCACTTGTCTAAGCCCCGTTAAGAAAAACATAAACGAGCAAAACAGGGCCAAAATATACCACTGAAAACCTGCGAAAATGAAAGAGACAACTAACCACGGTAAAGAAATGAATAACTCACTGATGACATCGGTACGGCCTAATTGAACAAGATCTTTCCACTGCACCTGTTCTAATAATAAATGTGAACGCATACACCCTCTATTTATTTGTATTTATTTTCAGAAGCACTCTACCGAATCCTAATGCATAAAAAAAGCCACTTTTTCAGCAGCTTTACTTGTTTTTATTACAGGTATATGAGTTATTCATCCTTCGAGTAACTGTGTCGCTGCATAATTTGTTGACTCATCAAGGTATAAACTTCCGCCAAATCGAGTCGTTTTAAATCTTCTAATATTGACTGATGCATTTGTAAAATATTCTGATCCTGACGCATCGCAGGGCCAGTTTGCATCTGCTTTGGATCATTCTGTGTGGCTTTAGCGGCGGTTTCTAAAATGAGTGGATACAATAAACTAAAATCAACTTGCGTCTGATCGACAATTTGCTTGCTCATGTCATAACAGTAATTGGCAAAGTTACAGGCAAATACTGCAGCCAAATGCAGACTTAAACGTTGCTGTGAACTATAAGCATAGACACGCTGGCTCAACTGCTGAGCCAAATCCAATAACTGTTTTTGATCATCTCCATTTGCTGCTTCAACAAATAATGGGGTTTGTTTCCAATCTACCTCTCGTTCTAGACTAAAGGTCTGTAAAGGATAAAACACGCCCGAACCTGGGTGCTGTTGCTGTAGGATTTGCAGATCAGTACTGCCTGAAGTATGTACAATCAGAACCTCTGGCAACAACGGTGCAATTTCAGCGATGACAGCGGCAATCGATTGATCGCTGACAGCAAGAATGAGCAAATCAATCTCCGATGATAACTTGGATAACGATGGACATGCTTGTGCTGCCACCTGCTCTGCCAAATGCTGTGACTTTTCCCAAGTTCGACTATATATTTGTACAATTTGATGGTGTTGCTTTAAAGCAGATGCCAAATGGTGGGCAACGCGTCCTGCACCAATAAAACTAATTCGCATGTCTACGCTTACTCTCTATTTCTGCGCTAAGCATGCCAATAAAAAAAGGACGAATCAATTCGTCCTTTTTATTTCAAGCAACTTTCTGCTTAATTAAAGACATTGTTTAAATAAACAATACGCTCAGATGTTTTCTGATTAAAGCATTTGGTGTATTGCATGTCTTGATTTTGTGCTTTCATTTGCTCATCCCAATAGTTGTAATGCTGTTGGTAAGTTTCACGATCTTTTTCAGCAAAATTATGAATGCTCGTTTGCGCAAGCACTTTACAGTCTACATCACGCTTTTCAAACCAATCCGACTGATCTTGTTGCAATTGTGCCTTTTGCTCACTTGTAAAATTATCCCAAGTTTGATTCAAACGTTCTACCACTTTTGCCTGATCAGCATTGAGTTCTTTCTGACGGATATCCATAGATTTCTGAGCGAGTTCTTGTTGCTCGGCTTCATTTTGCATGTAAGCCTCATGGCTATCAGCAATTCCTTTATTCTCTTCTTCATAAGCAGCAAGTAGTACCGCTTTTTCGGTGATATAAACTAAACCATCTAATACATTATTTTCTTTGGGTAACTGAAGTTGAATGCCCTCTTTATCGGTCTTAATCAGTTGATAATCAAAAGCCCCTTTCAACTGATCATTTTGCATCGTTAAACCATATGCTTCACTTTCAATATAGTCTTTAAGCGTCCCTGTTTCTCGCTCACATTCGTCACAACTTTCTGCCATAAAACCATTTTCAGCTCGTTGCTGTAAACCTTTCGGCATTTTCACCACCAGCTCACTACGACATTCCAATTGTTTCGCTGTGTCAGGTTGTTCAGTTACTGTCGTAATACTTTTGACTTCAAATTGAATATTCTGCGTAATGGTATCGGTCAGGTTTTTATCCGACTGATAGTAACTCGAGTTACGTAAGGCTTTATCTAACTTTTTCAAATAGTCTTGCTGTAAAGCGGTCTTAATCTCTTTTAATTTTGCTTCATTGCTACAGTCCCACTCATTGACTGCGGGTGCTGCTTGTTCTGCTTCAGCGCTGTCTTTCTTTCCTTTAAAGAAATCACAACCCGTTAAAAGCATACTGCTACACAATGTTGCAAAAACCAAAGTATTGGCAAATTTATTCATATAAAGCCCAATGTCTGTTTGTTATTTTTCGAGGCGTATTTAAGCAAATTTGGGCTAAAAAAACGAGCATTTAAACCATGAAAGATTAAATCATAAAAAAGGGACTATTCAGCCCCTTTTTTAGTTTTACTATGAGCATTCTTAGAAAGTCTTGTTCACACTCATCCCAACACTAAAGTTTCGACCATCGGCAGGTTCAAAGAAGCGACTATTGCTGTCATTCACAATCACGGAACCCACATAGTTTCGATCAAACAAATTATCGACTCGTGCATAAGTATTTACTTTCCAGTCCTGATTGACCCACAAATAGCCAACATTTGCCGCAACAACGGTATAACTTGGTGCAGTATCGGAGTTGATATCATCGACGTAGATTTTGTCCATATAACGTGCTTCCAAACCTGCCTGAAAACCCTGCTCAGGTTGCCATGCCAAGCCTACAAAAGCTTGATTCTTGGCAATACCAGGAATGTATGTTCCTTTTTTTATCAGCGGTTTGGTTGTGGTCGCTGGAATATCAGCATCAAAAGTCGCATCTAAATAACTATAACTGGTTCGAACATTAAGTGCTTGCCAGAGCTGTTTTTGCCACGATAACTCCAAGCCTTCACGTAAGGTTTTTTCTGCATTACGAAATGTGCTACGTCCGCCATTGGCATCGTCAGGCACAATGTCATTTTTAGTTTCAGTATGGAATACAGCAAAAGTAAATAACCCTAATGTATTCTGCGATTTTAAGCCAAGTTCTGCAGTATCACTGGTCGCAGGTTTTAAATTAAAGTTAATGCCTGAAGTCCCTACTGTAGGATAGGCCATCTCGGTAAAGGTTGGTGTTTCGAAGCCTTTGCCATAGCTAGCATAAGTATAAAGCTCAGGTAATATATCCCAGCCTAAAGCGACAGTTGGAAGTAACTTTTGATAATCTGTTGAACCACTGTCGTCACCATTGCCAGTGGTAATGTAATGGTCATCTGACTCATAATGCACATTGCTATAGCGCAAACCTGCATCTAAATGCCACGTTGGCAAGAACTGCCATGAGGCTTGCACATAAGGATCGAGATTCCATAAGGTATTATTTTCATCACGACGTAAATCACCTTTCACACCATAACGTCCTGTCGCATCAAAGTTTTCATACCCCTGACGATCTTCCCGCATCTGATCAAATGCCAAACCTGCAATGAATGTAGTATTCGGTAAGAACTCTTTCCCCGTCCAACGGAAGTCTGCACCATAATAATCCCGATCAAAATCGATCACACCGCCTGCATGACGTGGATTTATTTGGGCACTACTCGGGGTCGACTGATATTGTACAACCTGTCTATTGCCAAAATAGACCATGCCATACAACTCTTGCTGGTCATTCAGGGGTTTGTTCCATGTCAGCCCTGTTTGGGTTTGTTCAATTTCTTTACGTACATCGTAAATATTTTTAGCATCATTCACTTGCTTCGGATTGGCTTGCCATTGCGCACGGTTTAAACCTTGAGGATCATCTGCCTCAATTTTCGTACGGTTTATGAGCCAATTAATCTTACTACCATCCTCCAAATTCCAAGTGAGCTTGGCATTATTCAACACTTTTCGCGCAGCGCTATGATCACGGAAACCATCGGTATCAAAATAGGAAGAACTGATCACATAGGCAGGTTGATTGACTTGCTCTGAACCCCCTTGTAATTGAATATTGGCTTGTTGTTTATGGTGGCTGCCTGCATTTATCCCCACTTGGATTGAGTCTTTACCTTGTCCTTCTTTGGTCTCGGTGAGAATGGTTCCACCCGATGAGTTACCATAAATGGCAGAAAATGGACCTGTTAAAACTTCAATATTGTCTAAACTGTCTAAATCAATATTGGAGCTTTGTCCCTGACCATCTGGCATGGTTGCAGGAATACCATCGACATACAGTCGTATCCCACGCACACCAAAAGTAGAACGCGCACCAAAGCCACGCATAGAAATTTGCAAATCCTGTGCGTAATTTTCACGGTTATTAATTTGTAAACCCGCCACACCTTGCAATAGTTCAGACACATTCACATGAGTGTTGAGTTGAGATTCTGGAGCTTGCACTTTCTGTATAGAAGCTGGTGCCTGTAATAATTTACTTTCAGTGCGCACTGCTTGGACTTTAATCACAGGAAGTTGATATTCGGCTATATCTTGAGCATGCAATGCCATCGACTGTAAAATAACCGTTGTCAAAAACGCATAGTTAAAGGGAAATGGATTGCGATTATGTACTTTCACAAGACATCCTTTTCTTATCATCTTGGTAGGAATGTAGAGAGTCCCTCTTTGCAGAAGGACTCTCACAACAATAATATGTTTTAGTTTTCTAAACTATAAGCAATCACATAATCACCATGATCAGGAGATTGACGCGCGCCACCAGCAGAAATGACTACATATTGCTTACCTGTTTTTGGTGAAATGTAGCTCATTGGCGTACCTTGGCTACCAACAGGTAAACGTGCTTTCCACAATTCTTCACCATTCGATGAATTGAAGGCACGTAAATAGTAATCCTGCGTTGCAGCAAAGAACACTAAACCACCCTGTGTTGCCATTGGTCCACCAATAGTTGGCATACCAATTGGTGCTTTTAAGCCCATCTTAATGCCCATCGGACCTGTATCTTCGACTGTACCCAAAGGAACCTGCCATGCAATTTGACGAGTTTTCATATCAATTGCGGTCATGGTACCAAAAGGCGGTTTTTGACAAGGAATACTTAACGCTGACCAGAAACGGTTTTTGTTGACTTTGTATGGTGTACCTTTCATTGGTACTGCCCCCATACCTGTATTCACTTTCTCACCACCATTGGCTTGAATCGCCAAGTCTTCAGGTGTTTGCTTAATTAACTGAATCCAAAGCCCTAGACGCATGTCGTTCACAAACATATAACGATGGGTTGGGTCGAATGCAATTGAACCCCAGTTCATGCCACCGAGTGAACCTGGGAAGCTCAATGAAACATCAGTACCCGGTGCAGTGAAAAGCCCCTCATAACGCATCGATTTGAAATTAATACGACACATCAATTGATCAAATGGCGTAGCACCCCACATGTCTGATTCAGTCAGCGTTTGATTACCAATTTGTGGCATTTCAATAGAACGTGGTTGGGTCAAACTATATTGTTCATCAGGAATATCAGCGGCTTTAACAGGCTGTTCAATGACTTTGGTCAATGGTTTACCTGTAACACGGTCAAGTACAAAGAACTGACCAGACTTCGTACCAATGACTACAGCAGGTTTAGTCGAACCATCTTTCAGTGGGAAATCCACCAAACTTGGTTGCATAGGTAAATCAAAGTCCCATAAATCATTATGCACTGTTTGATAGACCCACTTTTCTTTACCTGTGGTCGCATCAAGTGCCAATACCGAAGTATTGTATTTATGATCCAAAGGTTGACGGTTTGCGCCCCAAAGGTCAACTGATGAACTTCCCATTGGTAAGAACACGGTATTCATTTGTGGGTCATAAGACATTGCCGCCCATGAGTTGGCTGAACTACGCTTATATGTTTCACCCGGTTTAAGTACATAGTTCGGATCTGGATTCCGTGGATCGAATGCCCAACGCAATTGACCTGTAATGACATCGTATGCACGAATTACGCCACCCGGCATGTCTGCACCCACGTTATCCGCAATACGGCTACCAATAACGATAGACGTACCTGCAATGGTTGGTGCTGAAGTGACTTCAAAACGCGGTGCTTTAGTGCCATCACCCAAGCCTTCAAGCAAATTTACCGTCCCATCGACACCGAAGTCTTTACAACGCGCACCTGTATCAGCATTCACTGCAATTAAACGACCATCCGGTGTGTTGGTATAAACACGACGTGGACAAGCCGTATTGGTTGCCACAGCAGTGACCGCGTTTGCACCTGCCAAGGTTGGCTGTACCAATGCTTGCGTCGAATCAAAATAAGCAACGCCACGGCAACGCTCCCAAGCATCAGCTTTAGAGTTGACTTCAGCTTTCCAGATTTGTTTACCCGAGTCCGCATCCAAAGCAATGATATTGTTATGCGGGGTACACAAAAATACTTTATTGCCGACCTGCAATGGCGTCATCTGATCTTCTGCACCATTGCCTGAACCTGTGGTTTTATCTCCCGTTTGGAAGCGCCAAGCTTCTTTTAACTTGGATACATTATTACGGTTAATTTGATCGAGTGCGGCAAAACGGCTACCACCTGCATCACTACCATAATGATCCCAATTAACCTGTTGTTTATTTGGTGCCACTGGGACAAGCGGTAATTCCTGACCAGAAGCTTCCACTGTTGGATGTGGAATAAACATACCGTACATACCACCCAACATACCTAGGACAGTCAGACCACCTACAACATAAGCAGGTGCAGACATTGCAGTTTGTTGCTGATATTTACGAATAGATGGCAAGGTGAATAGCACGGCAGCAAATAAACCTGCGGGGAACATTAGGCGTGAATGCAGTGGCCAAAATTCGAAGCCAGTATCAATCAATGCCCAAATGACAGTGCCTACAAAGACTAAACTGAATAATCCAATCCCAAGGGCTTTTTTTCTAAAAATGAAAATCGATGAAACGATGGTCACTAAGCCTGCAATAAAGAAGTACCAAGAGCCACCTAAACTGATGAGCTTTCCGCCACCAATTAAATAAAATAGGCCTGTTAACAATAAGGCCAAACCAAGGATAAAGCACCATATTTTAAATATGGCTCCTGGCTTAGATTGAGCTTCAGACATACATCTTACTCCAAGTGCCGTGAGTTTAAATGACCACTCCCTCTCTCCTTTGAGTATCATTTATCATCACAAATAAATTCTTATGCTTTCACAGGTTTAACCTGTGAAAGCATCGACTAACGTATTTAAACTAGACAGTAATATTGATTATATTTTAATCATTTTTATCTAAATACTGTTAAAAATTCACTTTCATGGTTAAACCAGCCACCCATGCATCCTCTACTTCTTTGACCCCTGTCGGTTGGTAGATGTATTGTAAGTTTGGTCTAAGCATGACCGCAGGTGACCATTGATAGGTATAATTCAACTCAACATTGAGTTCGTCATGTTGAATTGGGACATAGTCACTGGCAAGCGCATCGTAACTGTAATAACCACGACCTTCGTTGATGGCGATTTGCTTGTCCGTCGCACGATCATTCACGACATAATTGGCTAAACCAAAACCGATGGAATCATTAGGGCGACTATCGAAAGGACCTTTGTACCAAAGTGCGAGTTGTTGTGTACTTTCTACAAATGTTGTGGCCTTATCGTTCACTACACCATTAAAGCTGATATATAAACCACGCTTCGGATCTGCTCCATGTTGTGTGAGTTGTTGTTGTGCATTCAACCAAAAACTGTATTTACCATCTTGCATTTCACCACTGCGAATGTCTTTTGCTTCAGCCGTGGAATACAACGCACCGAGTTTATATTCACCAGGTAAGCTATTAAATGCGGCTAACTTTGGTTTCCAAGCCAACTCTAATGGAATGGTTGCCCCCTCAACATTGTCCATGTCAAGGTTAAAACCATCACTATTGGATTGTGTTTTCACATTGTCTGGATTGACTTCATACACGCCCAAACCAAGTGACCATGCAGGTGCAAATTGGTATTTAATATTGGTGCCCCAGAGTCCTACAGGCCAGTTGTACCAGATCGAACCAATTGATTTACCTAACTGTCCACCACAGAGCAGCAAGTTCTGGAATTCACATTGTGAACTGTTAAAGTCATCCGACATGCCCATACGTCCAATCTTAAATTGGACACGGTTATCATCAAATCCTGTTTTGATCCAAGCCTGAGTTAAGCGCCAGATCTTGCCACGCCCGTAAATTTCTTGAGTATTGCCTAAAGTACTGGCACGCGGGTCTTTAATCCGCTCTAAAGTTAATGAGTTACCATCACGTTTGGTAATCATCAAGCCTGCTGTGGTATTTTCCCAACCTGCTATTTTACTTAAATCAAAATTAGCACCTAAAGTCAGTTGTCCCGCATTTTCCAAAGTGTTGTCATCGTTATAACCACCAGCCAAATTGGTCGCCGCTTGACTCATAATTGCTGCTGTAAATTTATAACCTTGATCTTCCAGTTGCTTCCGTTCACCGTTCCAATCACCGAATAACCATTGACGATCTGCCGAATAAAATTCATTGGCTGAAGCCAATTGGCAACCGAGTAGCGCCAAAGACAGTGTGCCAATTTTTACCATATGTGTTTTTAAAATCGATGGTTTTAATAATTGTTGTTGCATAACCAAACATCCTTTTTTGTGAGGAAAGCTCAACTCAAGTGAGCTTTCCATGCGGTTTTTATTATTTAATGCGAACGGCTGGACTCAGTTCAGAAGTTGCACCCAAATGGTCGGTCACATTCGCCGTTACACTTGCAGCACTATTCAATGCTTTCCACGTTGCTTGACCTTGACCTTGTGCATTTGTCGTCACAACTTGCATTCCTAAATACTGTTCAGCTTCTTGAGCATTCGCTTGACGATTTGCAAAGAACTCAACCTGATAGCGTTGATTTGGTTGTGCTTGGACTACAGCGGTAATTTGTCCTTTGCTATAGCTTAAACGTGGGGCTTTGATGTTTTGGTTTGGCATCGCATTACAACCCTGCTCATTTGGCTGGGTACAGGTTTTTTGCAGTTTCGCCGCTTCAATGACCACACCACCACCACGAGAACCCACAAAACCTGCATGCTCTAGGGCTGGCACAGCAAACACAATTGCGCCTAAACGTTGATTAGGCACACACGAACCACCCGCTTCACAGCGTTTAATATCTTTAGCGTTATTCCAAATTAAGTTTTTGGTCAAGGTTGTACGGGCATTGGCATCTTTTTCTGAACGAATGGCAATGCCTAGACGGTTACCGTGAACTTTATTGCTGTCAAAAATGTTGCCATCACCGGTAAGGTTAAAGCCAATTGAGTTGTTGGTCAGTTCGTTATAAGCGATGTAATTGCGCTTACCCCAGTTGATTTGTAAACCATCCGAATAGTTTTCAAATTTGTTCCCGACCACCGCATTGTCATTACCCCACAGGATTTCGATACCTTGCGACGGTTCTGGATTGGCTTTGGTTGAAGTAAATAAGTTGTTGGCCACAAGGTTAAATGCCGCACCACGGGTGAGTTCTAAACCATCGCCATTATCTACAAACAAGTTGTTCAAAACTTTGTTGTTATTGGTGGTGGTTGAAGTCGGATTGCCCTTACCATCATCACCCGTCAACATCACGCCTGAGCCACCGTAGTTATTACTGATACGGTTATGTTGAATCAAGTTATTGCTTGAACGGTTCACCAAAACGCCAATACAAAAACGGTGAATATCCAGACCTTTTAAGGTCACACCGTTCACATCTTGCAGAACCAGACCGGGTAAAGTCGTGGTACGGACGTTGGTGCCATATTGTTCAGGGTTTGCCCCTGGGCATGCTTTAGCGCCTTCACCTTTAATGTAATTTGAACCATCAATCGCAATAAATTCGCCCGTTTTATCCCACTGGGTACCGATAATTTTCACTGAAGACTTAATTGGCGGTAAAGGCTGATTCAGTTTAATTGTATAGGGTGCTTTGCCCACAGCTTGGATTTGAATTTCATTTTCTTGCGTCGCATTGGCATTCGATTGTTCAATTGCCCAACGCAGTGAACCTTTGGCACTATCATCCTGATAACGGTCAACAATATAAGTTTCTGCACTAGCAAAACCTGATGCCGCTAAACTCAAAACCAATGTGGTCAAACGTAAAGTTGATGGTTTCATATTTTAAATCCTTTTCTGTCCTTGAAGATGAATAACGCAGTGCATTAAGGGGTTGGTTGTACTGTTTTCAGCAACTGTTTCAATTGGGTCACATCAATTTGACCTGGCGCTGAAGCCTCACCTATCATGCCGAAACTTAAACTGCCACCCATGTTGGCAGTCGCGACACGTGAAATCGTACCCAACTGGCCCATTGACATAGTCAGTAAGGGTTTCTGACTTTTTTGACTCACAGCCAGCGTGGCATTCATGAGGGTAAAGACATCTTGTTTTGACTTTGGCATCACCGCAATTTTTAGAATGTCGGCACCCATCTGATCTTGTTTTAGCAAACGGTTTTCAATGTCTTGTTGTTCTGGAGTTTTATTAAAATCGTGATTCGACATAATCACTAGCACATGTTTATCATGCGCCAATTTGGTTAATTTCGCTACACTGCCTGCATCACGGAACATTTCGATATCCAGCAATTGCATAAATGGCTTTTTCAGGTATTCACGATAAATTTTTTCATAGTCTTGGTCAGACACCGTCATTTTGCCGCCTTCGTTATGGGTACGAATGGTGGCGATCAACGGTTTGTCTTTTAAAATTTGATTCAGCTGCTGACCCAGTGCAATCACTTTTTTCGTGTCGGCAGAAAACTCCAATAAGTCGATGCGAAACTCAGCCACATCTGCATTGGGGTTACTGGCAATCACTTTTGCTTGGGCAATGGCTTGCTCTGCTGTTTTTGCGGTAATCGGTACAATAGTTTTGACAGGTAAATCACCAATATTGAGGTTTTTTACCATATAGTGTTGGGTTGCAGGGGCAGTTTCGACTGCAAATGCAGATGGCATTGCTGCGATAACAGCGCTACTTAAGCAAAGTTGCATTGCTAATTTTTTGATGGTAATCATTACATTTCCTTGTATTTTCAAATTATTGCCAGACTTCTGTCATCAACGGCAAATATACGTGGGATGAATGAAATGGGTCATGCCATCACCACGTATAAACTTGGATCATTTCAGCAAGAGCAGCAATGAAATAGCTGCTCTAGTCGATTCCTACGATTAAATGTCTAAGAAGACGGTTTCGTCTTCGCCTTGCACACGAATATCAAAGCGATACACCACTTCACCATCACGCTCTTCGCGCTTGGCAATTAAAGTCTGACGACGTGGTGCCCATTCAATACCTTTCAGTACAGGATCTTGTGCATTGGCTTCCGCTTCATCATCAAAGTAAACACGTGTGTTTAAGCCAATGTTAATCCCGCGAGCAAAAATGATCAGTGCAATATGTGGCGCTTGAGTTGTCCCTTTACGTCCAGGTACTGCGCCTGGCTTAATGGTATTAAAACTCCAGAAACCTGTATCAAAGTCTGCGCCTGTACGTCCCCAACCGAGGAAGTTTGGATCGACTGCTTTGCCTTGAATATCAGCCGCACTTGGATACACACCGTTGGCATCCGCCTGCCAAATCTCGATTAAAACATCACGTAATGGTAAACCTAAGCCGTCAAACACCTGACCTTCTAAGCGAATACGTTCACCTAAGGTTTTTTCTTGAACTAACTGATTGTTGAAGTTGTTTTCAAACACTTCGATGTTGGCTTGTTTTGGTAACAAACCAATGTGTACATATGGTCCACCTGTTTGAGATGGAGTTTCATGCAATTCTTGAAAGTTCCAATTGTTCATGTTGTTCTCCCTGAATTAAGTCAAATCATTTTCGAAATATGTCGCACGACGACCACGTAAAGTGATGTCAAAGCGGTAACAACGACTGTCTGCTTCAATGAAATTGCTCTTGTCTTCTAAAGCAATCAGCGCACGACGTTGTTCTTCCGAAGGAATGGTTTTAATAATCGGACACGAATCAATCAGCGTATCGCCTTCAAAGTAGAACTGAGAAATAAGACGCTGCGCCCAACCATCTGCAATCAAGGAGAAATGGATATGTGCAGGACGCCATTCATTAATACGGTTACGCCAAGGGTACGGACCTGGCTTAATGGTACGGAATACAAAATAGCCATTGGCATCGGTCATCATGCGACCACAACCGCCAAAGTTCGGGTCCATCGCACCAATAAACTGATCATTTGGATGACGATAACGACCTGAAGCATTGGCTTGCCACACTTCAAGCAAGGCATTTTTGACTGGACGACCAAACTGATCGCGGACATAGCCGTGCACGATAATGCGCTCACCAATCGGTAGACCTTCTTTGGCATGGTTCAAAATCAAATCGTTATCTTTAGGTCCGAATTGCTCAGCACTGAACTGCGGTGAAGTCACTTCAGTTAACGTTTCTGCAATCGAAATCAAAGCATTCTTTGGCGAGCGTAATACACTGGTTTTATAGCCGGGTGCGTATGCTTGCGGATGATCATCGGTATTGCGTTGTGCATAAGCACCTAAAATAAGTTGCGACATGTGACGTCCCTCTTAATCTTGTTCCATTACTCTTGGTTGGTTTGTTCTAAGTTTGATTGCAGTTCACTCAGTTTTTGCGGGGCAATGCCCAAATCTGCAAAAACTTCTTCTGCCATGTGCATCGCTGCATTGGCTGCGGGTAAACCTGCATACAGTGAACAGTGCAAAATCAACTCTTTTAAATCGTCCTTGGTCACACCATTGTTAAAACAAGCACGTAAATGCATACGTAGTTCGTCTTCACGGCCCAATGCCAATAACACAGCTATGGTGACTAAGCTACGGGTATGGCGTGGCATGCCTGGTCTAGACCAGACTTCGCCCCACGCAAAACGACTAATAAAGTTTTGAAAGTCGGCATTGAAATCATTCAAGTTCTCAAGTGAACGACCGACATGCTTTTCACCCAGTACTTCAGTACGTACGGTGATTCCTTGTTCATAACGTTGTTCATCATTCATGGGAGAAACCTCAATTAGGCCGCATCGGTATGTGCGACCAATGATTTAACAAAAATAGCGACTGCTGCTGCTGTAGCTGGAATTAACAATAAGCTTAAAATGGCAGTAAACGACCAGTCATTGCCGAGTAATACCGCACCGATCCAAGCACCAAATACCGCACCGAAACGTCCAATTCCAGACATCCACGCCACACCTGTTGCACGGCATTGCGTCGGATAAAAACGAGCGCTGAGTGCTGGCATAGCCGACTGTGCACCGTTAATCGCAACACCTGCGCAAAGCACTAAAATGGCAAGTAAGGTTGGATTTGCTAAGCTCTGACCAACAGCAAAGGCAAAGATCCCAGCAACAAAGTAGAAGCCTGCAATAATGCGGTTCGGGTTGAAACGGTCCATTGCCCAGCCAATAAATAAAGCACTGAGGACACCGCCAAACTGGAATAAACCACCAATAAATGCAGCGCGTTCCATGGTTGCGCCAGTTTCACGCATCAAGGTTGGTAACCAACTGGTGAGTAGATAAATCATCACCAAACCCATGAAATAGGTCAGCCACAATAAAACCGTACCTTTGACATATTTCTGAGAGAACAGCATGCCAAACACACCTTTCTTCTCTGCACCTTCGGTTTTTTCTTCAGGTACATGAAACTCAGTAACACCCTGTACTTTTTCAGGTGCAATACGCGTTAGAATTTTGCGGACTTTTTCGGGGTCACGACCTTTCACAATCAAGAAACGATAGGATTCTGGCAGGAAGAAAATCACCAAGATCATCAAGATCAGTGGCGACCAACCGCCCAATAAGAATAAGCTGTGCCAACCAAAGGTTGGGATCAACCAACTGCTGATGAAACCACCTGTCGCCATACCCAAGTTATAACCACAAAACATACAAGTCACGAGTAACGAGCGTGAGCGCTGCGGGCAATATTCAGAAAATAGTGTGGTTGCATTCGGCATCGCAGCACCCAAACCAATACCGGTTAAAAAGCGCAGTATTACCAAGGTATTTAAGTCAGCTGCATATGCCGATGCCAAAGTAAAGCCACCGAAAATCAGCATCGAAACGCTTAAAACAATCTTTCGCCCAAAGCGATCAGCAGTTGGACCAGACACCAAAGCACCAATAATCATGCCGCCTAAAGCCGCACTCATAACTGGACCCAGTTGCGAGCGGTCTATCCCCCAGTCTTGTGCCAAGGCTGGAGCAATAAAACCCATTGCCGCAGTATCAATACCGTCAACAAAAACAATGAAGAAACATACAATTGCGATCAACCACTGATATTTGCTAATCGGTGCATCATTAATCAGTGCTTGTGCGTCTATACTCGTTTTTTGAGTAGCGTATTCCTGAGACGCCATACCTGCCTCCTTGGGCTGAAAGTCCTTTTAAAAATCCTTAAACTATTGAATCGATCCAATGAACTGACTGAGGGTTTGGGTAAACAGCTCAGGTTGCTCAATATTGGAAAGATGCGATGCATCAATCACCGCTAATTCACTATTTTGAATCTGTTGTTGCATAAAAATGCCATCTGCCACTGTGGTGACTGGGTCAAACGCACCCGCAATCACTAAAGTTGGAATCTGAATCTGTTGAATTTGAGTAGATAGATCTGCTTGCGCGAGCGCTCGGCAAGATTCCGCATAACCCAATGCTGGCGTAGTGGCTAAAGACTGAATCGTGCGCTGCGCCAAAGCATCGTGTTGATAATCAAACTGCTCACTAAACCAGCGTGTATGCGTAGTTTTGACCAAATCTGCTAAGCCATTAGCTGTCACAGCATCTGCACGTGCATTCCAACCTTCTTCAGTCCAAATTTTGGCTGCTGAGTTCGCCACAGTGATACTATGAAAACGATCTGCATGGTGAATACCGAGCCACAAAGCCGTCATGCCACCCATTGAAATGCCGCAGAAATGCGCTTTTTCTATGTTTAAACCATTCAGAATATCTATCACATCTTCTGCAAGATTTTGTACAGTGGTCTGCTCAATCACATCACTGTGCCCATGACCACGCGTGTCATAAGTCACCACTTTGAACTTTTGTTCGAAGGCAGCAACTTGTGGCTGCCACATGCCTTTATCTGTACCCAATGAGTTTGAAAATACAATCACAGGCGCATTGTCTTGCCCACTGATCGCAACGGATAAAGTCTTGCCTTGACGATTGGTCATCGTGATATTCACTTTGCCTCTCCTTTTGCTTCTTGCAACACCGCATCAATCTGGTCTTGAATATTGCCGAGATATGACGCGGGTTTTAAAATTTCTGAAATCTGAGCTGCACTAAAATAGGCTTTGACTTGATCGAGTTCAGTAATGACCTCTTTTAAGTGAACACCTTTTTCAACCGCTGTCTTGCATGCTGCTTCCACCACATGGTGAGCCTGTAAGCGTCCGATATGCGGTGCCAAAGCCATCATGACTGCTTCCGCCATGATCAAACCCTGTGTGCAATCTAAATTACGTTGCATATTTTCAGCATTGACTTGCATCCCTTGTAGAACGTCCAAAGTCCGCTCTAAAGCACCTGCACAGAGTTGGAAAATTTCAGGCAATGCCAGCCATTCTGCATGCCATCCACCTAGACTACGCTCATGTTCCTGCACCATGCTTTGATACAAACTCGACATCAACACAGGTACACGATTGGCTGCTGCCAATACAGATGCCGCCGCGACAGGATTACGCTTATGCGGCATAGTAGATGAACCGCCACGACCTTTTGCGGTCGGTTCAAACACTTCAGCAATTTCGGTTTGCATCATCAAAGACCAGTCACGCGCCATCTTGCCCAGACCACCTGTCACTATTGCGAGAACACTCGCCACTTCGACAATACGGTCTCGTTCACCATGCCAAGTACAGCTTGGAACAGAAAGTTGTAACTGTGCTGCAAATGCTTGTACAACTGCTGTGCCTTGATTCTGCAAAGATGCCAATGAACCCACAGCACCGCCCAACTGAGCAGTCAACACGCGTGATTTCATGGCTTCAATACGGGTCAAATCACGACGAAAAGCCGAAGCCCAACGCGCTAATTTATGACCCAACGTAATGGGTAGACCTTGCTGCAACCACGTGCGCCCAATCATCACTTGTGAGCGATACTGTTCTGCTTGAGCCAAAGCTGTGCGGTAACATTGATGAATTAAGACTTCAACATGCGTTATTGCTGCACGGCACTGCAAAATACATGCGGTATCTAAAATGTCTTGACTGGTTGCACCCCAATGTACATAACGAGCAGCATCTTCATCGTTTTGTTTCACAATCGCAGTTAATTGCTTCACAAAAGGAATCGCGATATTGCCCGCCAAGCCTGTAGCAACAGCTAAAGCATCAAAGTCAATCTGATCGAGTGCAGTTACTGCAATATTTGAAATTGCTGTTGCCGCAGATTCTGGAATGACACCAACTTGAGCCTGTGCTTGCGCCAATGCGACTTCCGTCTCAATCATGTAAGACACCAAAGCGCGATCACTGAAAATTTCAGTCACTTTGTTTTGGTAAAATAAGCTGGCATATAACTGGCTCATGATCGCTATCCTTAACTCTGCTTTAAACCCGCTGAATAATCATTGCAATGCCTTGACCGACCCCAATACACATTGAACATAGCGCATAGGTTCCACCGGTTTGTTCTAACTGGTTTAAAGCCGTGGTGACTAAACGTGCACCCGATGCCCCCAGTGGATGACCAATCGCAATCGCACCACCATTTGGATTCACTTGTGTCGTGTCATCTGCCAGACCTAAATCACGGGTAACCGCCAGTGCTTGTGCAGCAAACGCTTCATTCAGTTCAATCACATCCATCTGCTCGATGCTGAGATTGGCTTGTTTGAGAAGCTTCTTAATCGCAGGTGCTGGGGCAAAGCCCATAATGCGAGGTTCAACCCCCACAGCCGTAGACGCAATAATCTTGGCACGGGGTTTAAGCTGGTATTGCTGAATCGCTTGTTCTGAAGCAATCAGTACAGCAGCCGCACCGTCATTAATGCCTGACGCGTTTCCCGCTGTGACGGTGCCTTCTGCTGTGACGACTGGCTTCAGTTTAGCCAAACCTTCTAATGTGGTCGATGCACGAGGATGTTCATCGCTATCGATCACAATCGGATCACCCTTACGCTGTGCAATACTTACAGGGATGATCTCGTGTTTAAAAAAGCCTTGAGCTTGCGCGGTTGCTGTGCGCTGTTGACTCGTCAAGGCAAACTGGTCTTGATCTGCACGATCAATATTAAATTGTTGTGCCACATTCTCTGCGGTCTGCGGCATGGTCTCTACACCATACATGGCTTTCAGCTTCGGATTGATAAAACGCCATCCCATGGTGGTGTCTTCAATCTTCTGGCTACGACCATAAGCCGTTTCTGATTTGCCCATCACAAACGGTGCACGTGACATGCTTTCCACACCACCTGCAATGATCAGGTTGGCTTCACCCGCTTTAATCGCACGCGCTGCCATGGCAATAGCATCTAGGGATGAACCACATAAACGGTTGACTGTTGTTGCTGGGACTTCAACCGGTAAACCTGCAAGCAGTGCCGACATACGACCGACATTGCGGTTGTCTTCACCGGCTTGATTCGCGCAGCCGTAGATCACGTCATCAACTTGGGTCCAATCGACACTAGGATTACGTTGCATTAAGGCTTGAATCGGCACGGCACCCAAGTCATCGGCACGGACTGGGGCTAAACCACCGGCATAACGACCGAATGGGGTGCGGATGGCATCGATGATATAAGCGTCTTTCATATCTATTCTTCTCTTAATCCTCCCTTAATCCCTCCATTAAAAAGGAGGGAGACTCATCGCACTTGGTGCTAGAAAAGTCCCCCTTTAGCAAAGGGGGATTTAGGGGGATTCAAATCATTAATTCTGTTGTGTCGCATCCACCAACGGAGCACCGGTCATGGCCTGCAATTCTGCAAAGCTTAGACCGTCGACTTTCTCAATCACTTTTAAGCCTTCAGCAGTGACATCAATCACACACAGGTCGGTATAAATGCGGTCAACACACTTTTGGCCTGTGGCTGGGTAGGTCAGCTCTGCCACAATCTTCGGTTCACCG
>NZ_SJOF01000024.1 GCF_004331255.1 Acinetobacter sp. ANC 4173
TCAGTTGTCACTTCTTGATCTGTATAAGTATTTGCTGAAGCTAATGTTGCTGCATCACCAGCAATACGTGCATTACGTTCAGTGGTTACTTCTTGATCTGTATAAGTATTTGCTGAAGCTAATGTTGCTGCATCACCAGCAATACGTGCATTACGCTCAGTTGTCACTTCTTGATCTGTATAAGTATTTGCTGAAGCTAATGTTGCTGCATCACCAGCAATACGTGCATTACGTTCAGTGGTTACTTCTTGATCTGTATAAGCATTTGCTTGTGTAGAAATAGTACTACTTAGGTTATTAAGTTGAGATACATTCACGGCATCAGTTGCATTAACACCATTAGCTACTCCAGATAAAGTAATGGGACCGTTACTTGAATTGCTTAAGGAAACACCACTATTACTAACTGTTAGTTGATTACCATTACCCGTAGTTATTTGTGTAGCAAGTTTACCAGATGTAAAAGTTGCTATTTGTGAATTTGTACCGTTATAGACAGTAAAGTCACCTATACTTCCGTCATCTGTATTTACATTTACAGATACATGGTTTGCATCACTGCCTAATGAAATATCAGCGTGAGCAAGTGGAGCACTGATCGCTATTGCAATTATAGATAATTTAAAACCCTTTAACATTTTGCAGCACATCCTTAATTTAAGAGAATTTTTTAACTTTGATAATGATAATAAAGTCACAGAATTTAAACAAAATAAAACTTTGTTTTCAATATCCAATTTATAAATATGCGTAATATTTCACATAAAATTTATATTTTACAAATTTCATCTCAAAAAGGTGTGTTAAAGAATTTAGCTTACTTTGGAGTTCTTTTTTTAAAAGATATGAATAAAACTGCTCATTTTATTGACATAATTTTGCTAGATAAATTGGGGATTGTTTAGGTTATCTTTTTTAGTTTATCTAAAATTAACATAATGCACGTTATACGAAGTGCTTGAAATTTTCCTATAAGCATCAATATCTTAATCAAAGCCGTTCTAGGGTTCAGCGCACTAGAGCGGCTTTTTCATGATTCTTCACGTTCCACGCCTATTTTATATACAAAGTTCCACGCCTTTGCTTAGCCAGATTGAATAATCCCCTCAGCCGTTCGGCAAGAAAAAACGACTCAGAAAGCCTCTTTTCGGTGGTTCAGGCTCGACATGCTCTGGCACTGGAATCCGTTTATTTTCCGGCTGCTCCGGAGTAGTCAATCCGTCATCTTTCATGTCAGCAGTATTGGGTTCTGGTTGTGCTGACGTGGTATTTGGCTGGATAGACTCTTCCTTTTTCGCTTCAGTGATTGGTTGTTCAAGATGTCCTTTAAACTCAATTCTATGCGTAAGATCCTCGATATGCTGCATCAAAGCCTTTTCTCTTTGGTTGGCTAAG
Organism: Acinetobacter sp. ANC 4173; assembly: GCF_004331255.1. Classification (GTDB taxonomy): domain Bacteria; phylum Pseudomonadota; class Gammaproteobacteria; order Pseudomonadales; family Moraxellaceae; genus Acinetobacter. The sequence goes on from NZ_SJOF01000024.1 coordinate 1,396, forward strand.
TCCAACTGATTTTTTAGTAAAGAAATTTGATCTTTTAATACAATTTCGACTTCTGATTGGACGTGTACATGTACATCCTTCTGTACGTGTTCAGTGTGTGTACTGGACTGAACACCTGACGGATTTCCATAAACTCTGATAAGTTCAGATAAGTCTATAAGACCATCATGATCCCTTGATAATTCACCATTTTTTATAGCTTCGTATATTGTTGTACGTGATTTTTTAAAGGCTTTACTAGCGTCCATAACGCTAAATTTTGTTGTGTTCAATGGAATCCCTCAGTGCGTGTACAAGGATGTTCATGTGAACATCCTACCTGAACATGAAGTTTATTTTGTGTTAAATCCTACTTTTTTTAGGTATGGAAGAAGTTCTTCAAATTTGTTCTGATCTTGCAGCATTTCTGCAATTCGAACTGCAAATTGTGCATAGCTTTCTGTACCTTGAGAATATTTATTCATGTCTGGAAGTTCAGAGAGCTTATTAGCAAAGAGGTGACGTTGTGCATCGGTCTGTTTCAAGAATAGATCAAGGGTGGTTGAGCCTTTGTTACCAGCAGCAACCACTTTCTTTTGCTTAAATGAGAATGAAAAACCTGAGATATTGCGTCCCTTTTTATGTTGCTCACATTTAACTTTAATATCCGTATGCTCATTAATTTGGGTAATAGCTAGGTTTAATACCCGATCTTTGAAGTTGCCCATTCTGGTGTACTCATCATCGAGAACACCTATCTTTTGTCTGAACTCTGCTAGCTCAATAATTGGTGTTTGGCCTGTACTACGCCAAGCAATCAATAATTCGTATAAACGTACAGCATATGCACTACTAAGGTGGCTAATTTGTTGAAGCTCATACTTTGTAAATTGTTCTTCTAAACGAGTAATAAGGGGCACGATAGCAGGTGCAAATATTAACTTAACCGTTGCTTCATCATCGATATATCTAATTTCACTAACCCAACGACTTAGAACATTCTCAACCTTTCCTCTTTTATTTATCTCTTGATAACTAAATTGACGAGCAAATAAGTCTTTACAAGCATCTTTGAGGGCTTGATAGGCTGTTTGTCTCGCAACATTAAACTGGGTGACATAACTCTCTGCATGAACTTCTAAAGGATCATTTGCATTGATACCTCTACCACTACCTCTTGCTTCGACAATGGCCAGTAGGATTAAACGTTGTTCTACTAAGTCCAAGTTATAACTTGCATTGATTAATGCATTATCTTTAACAACTAAATCCCGCATTTTATTTGTCTACATTATTATTTATGAATATAAGTCTATATTAATAAATATGTAGATTTATGCAAGGTAAACGTAGTTAAATCTACAAAAAAAATATTGTAGATTTATGGTAGGTAAACGTAGTCATATTGGTAGGTAAACGTAGTCATATTGGTAGGTAAACGTAGTCATATTGGTAGGTAAACGTAGTCATATTACTGCTGAAAGCCTTATCAGCAAAGAGATTCAGTAAGTCTAAAAGCATTTAAAAGTATTAATAATAATTAAAAGCCCAGGGAATGAAAAATTGCCCTTGGTTTTCGCTATGCTCAAACTCTATTGAATCTCGCTCTCGCTCGATTCGTCGGGGCAATTTTTTGATTAATCTCGTTGTGATATTAAGAAAGAGCAAAAGCAACTCGGAATTCGCTTCGCTCATAAAGCTTTTTTACTCGCTACGCTCGATCTAGATTCAATTTTCTACATATGATTTACGCTTATTTAGGCTTCACAGCCTAAAAAGCTGTTTTTCAACGAGTCTAGACGCAAATTTTAGTATTCCCACTCGTAGACACTCGTTCTGTTTATATAGAGATGATTCCTAAAAGGGCCCTATTTCACATCCATTTGCGTTTTTTTAGTTGTTTTCAAACTTTCTTGATGGATTCTGTATTTTGCTTAATAAGTCCATTAGAACGCATTTAAACGTGTTTTATAGATATAAGAGGGAAAATAGTTCCAGCTATATGAAAAGTATTAAAATATAACTATTTTCATAAATTACCTATAAAATTATAGGAATTTGCCTATAATTTTATAGGTAAAAATCTTTAAAAATTATACGTTTATATATGTATAATCATTCAAACTTTAAAATTAGTTCATTATTAAAATGCGTTCTAGAAAGCAAATAGAAATTTTTATACCTGAAGCTGAAGCAATTTCTCTTGTTTTAGGTCCCTATAAATCTAAATTGGTCAATAAAAAACAGAAGTCAGCTGTGAAATTTATCCAGGATCATACTCAAGAGCATATTGATAACTTTCAAATTAAACGTCTGAATTGCGATATTCCTGAACAATTACACACTTGGATTTATGCATATTCACGTTTAAATAATAAATATAGCTCAGCAACGGATCTTGTCATTGATGTATTAGGAAAGTTTGCAAAGGAACGTGGATTTCAGTTTATGAGCGATGAGGTTTAGTGTGAAGAAAGCAATAGGCTATGTACGTGTATCCACTGACAAGCAAGTTGAAGAAGGTATTTCTATCGATGCTCAGATAAATAAAATCAGTGCGTGGGCTTCACTTAATGATTATGAGTTAATTCATATTTATAAAGATGAAGGCATTAGTGGTGTATCTTTGGAAAAAAGAGAAGGGATGCAAAAAGCCCTAGATGAGATTAAAAAAGGCATGGTCCTGGTCTGTTATAGCTTAAGTCGAGTTAGTCGTGACGTTGTCGATACACTTCGAATTAGTGAGATCATAGAAAAAAAAGGTGCTGACCTTGTAAGCCTCAGTGAAAAGATTGATACCACTGGCGCCAGTGGAAAAATGATTTTCAATATGCTGGCTGTATTTAATCAGTTTGAACGAGATCAAGTCGCTGAACGAACCCAGCTGGCAATGCAGTATAAAAAATCTCAAGATCAGGTATATAGCCCTACGCCATATGGGTATGTAAGACAGGGTTCAAAATTAATTATTCATCCAGAAGAGGCATCAAACATTTGTCGAATAAAGAAAATGTATGAAGAAGGCCAAGGTTATACAGCAATTTCTCGTATTTTAAATGCTGAAAAGATTCGGACTAAAACTGGAAAGCTATGGAAAGCAAGTACAGTTCATTTCTTGCTTCAACGTTCAAATATTACGCCTGAAAGATTACTAGAAGAAGTAGAATAGAAAAACCAATGCAATTTAAGTTATTGATTTTTAACTATTTTTTATTATTTACAACGGCCCCCTTGTAGATGTAGAAATAGAATAATTTTTTAAATAAAATCAATAACTTAGAATATTGTGAAATGTTCCACGAAATTATGATTTTTAGAGTCAAATTTACATAATAAGAATTGAGGGCTTTAAGCCCTCAATTCTTATTATGGTCATGTTCTTTGTAATATTGGTGCTTACGCTTTGAATTATGTTTCCAGCTTTTCGCTAGATCATAAACAGAGGTGGGTAAATCATCCCAAGCATCTGGTAGACCAGGACCACGTGCAACACGAATTCTTAAAGGATAGTTCTTGTATTCAATGAGGTGTAAGCGATAAAAGCTACGCTCTTGATGTGTACTGAACTGTTTAAACACACAACTTCTGAGATTCGGATAGGTTTGCCAGAAATAGCGGTGTCTAGAACCTTGTTTATTGAGTGATTTTTTATACTGAGATTTCAGTTTTTTCATGTTTCCTCCTAGGTGGCATTACCTAGAAGGGATCCTCTGCGAAGTAGTTCATGTCTTTAGTTCACGATCATGGCCATTCAATCTGTTCAATATCATAGCAGAAGCAATCTGAATGACTATCTGCTGACTAATCGATACTTTGCATTTCGTAGATGAGATTTTATGTTAAATATTTAATTGCTTAAAATTATTATTTTTCATTATGTTAACATAAAAAGATGTTGAATTTCGTTAAATTGAACAAATATAATGACAACTATAATTATCGGGGTATGTAATGGAAAATAACGTAAAAAACATTCAAATTGTACTTAGTGGTAACTTTGAACCGTTCTCTGCCAATCCAAATAATATAATAGAAATTAGTACCTTATTAAATGAGTTTCAGTTATTCCCTAAAGAAGTAACTGAACAAAGAATTGAGTTTACAGTTGATCAAAAACAAAACATTACTCTAACAAAATCATTAGATCTTGTTAGTGCTAATCAGCAGAATGTTCTTCAAGTTCGCCCTGATATGTTAATTTATAATGCTAACATTGCTGATATTTCATTAAGTAACATTGTTGATATGTTCATTAAAATTTTAAATAAAGTTAAAGATAAAGTAAAATTTGATAAAGCTTCAAGATTAGGTTTTGTTCAAACAATACAATATTTAGATGCAGATATTCAAAGTTATAAGGTACAAAATGGCCTAGCTGATGAAATTATTGAACATAGAAATAGAACAGTTATTAGACAGCCTTTGGATAAGATATCAGAGTTGGTTAATTTTGTTAAAGCTAATGATTTTATCTCTAAAGAAGCTGGGGCTCCTCAGAATATTTTAAGCTATAGTCTTGATATTAATACTGTATCAGATAAAGATGCTGCCAGATTTACTATTACAGATATTAAAAACTTTTTGATTGGTGCTACCGAACTTTTAGAAGGTTAATTTTATATATGTTGATATCTAATAATTTTAACACGTCCTCTAATTATCGTGAAAGTATTGATAAATCGTCCATCGATATTGACTATAAACCTTTAGCCGATAAAGGTTTATTGGATAAATTTTATTCTAAAAATTTATTAAGTAAGGCATTTCAAGATGTCAACTATTCAAATACTTTAATTTCTACAGATTTATCTTATATTCAAGAGAAGAATAAGAAAATAGTAGAAAGAAAGCTTATTAATGATTTTGAAAATTTCAAAGAAAAATTTGAAAACTTTCTTAGATTTGAAGATGTTCCAATCGAGTATGTATCTCCAATTGAAAGAGAGTTTATATCTTTTCTTAAATTATATAAAATTCAAACACTTAATCTTGTTGCTCAATGGATTATTGACTCCTACCATGATCCGAAAACTCTTTTAAATATAGTTAAAATTTTAGGAAACGTAGCTACTGATTTCATAGATAATAACTTTATTATAAATTTGTGCATTTTACTTAATCATAAAGATACTGAAGTCAAAGAGTACGTTTTAAGAATACAAGAAAAGGTTATGAGTGAAATTTTTCATAATGTTCTTTCTAATGCACATTTAGCACCTCAATGGATAGATGAATATAGAATTGAATTAGTTGAAATGTACGACGAAGAAAATCCTAAAGAGGTATAGTTTCAGAATGGGTGTATGTGTTAGAAAGATAAGCAAATCAAAATGGCCATCAGAAGAGATTTTGGCCGGAAAAACTGATGAAGAAGTTTTGCCTTTTTTAAAAGCAGATGCTTTGACATCTTGCTTACGCACTTCAAAAGATGAACTATCGTTGTGGACAGTAGAAAATACTACTGATGAAGAAATAGAGAAAGCTATTCTTGCATTAATAACCAATTCAAGGTTAGAACGATTAGATCGGATACAAGTAGTTTACTTTGATGAAGATAAAGTAAAGCAGTCCGGTTTGACTCTTAAAAAATCTCCTGGTGATACAGTAATTAGTACTTATACTAATTTACATCAAGATATGACCGAATTAAATTATGAAAGAATGGGTAAAGTAAGTGCATTAATTACATCAGCATTAAGAGATAAAAAAATAAAAAAATATAATGAGAAAGAGCTGAGTAAAATGTTACTTGATGCTATTAAATCAGGATTAGTAGAGCAAAAAAAGTTACATATGTTTTTACAACATAAGCTGGGATTAAGCGTTGTAAACTTAAATGGTGAACCAATGCTTTTAAATGAGGATGGTAATTTTATAAAAGCCGAGGATAGTCAGAAAGAATAAATTAGCTTAAGTCATGTAAAAAGTTATATAAGCTTTAAGATTTTCTCTAATGAACATAATACGGATTCTCCGAAATCATTCAGGCAATAAAAAAGCCCGACATCCTGTCGGGCTTTTTCGTATTGGGTGTTTAGGTATAACTCCTGTCGTACCTCACGTCCTGGTGTTGCACTTATCATTATTGTTTTATGTGTTGGAACATCCTGTTCTCTATGTCCCCATCATATGAAAAATCCCCGTGGTGGCCTAGACGCAATGCTCCCTAATTCATGTCAGCCTGAGCGTACAAGATTGCTCAAAACTTACCCCAAGGTTTATCCGCAGAAATTGCGGATAGTTTCGGGACTGGATGTATTGAGTTATCAGGGAAAAGTTAAAATTTGGACGTTTTTTGATCGATTTTATTGGCTGAAAGTGACAAATTCGTTCAATAAAAAGCCGATTTGTTTCAAAATCGGCTTTTTGGGTGTTTTTTAACTTCGGTGAAATTTTTAAGTATTTGATATTTATATTCATATACAAGTGTACTTCGTATAACCGCCATTATGTTAAATGGGTGGATATTTAGTGGAAAATTCAGATTTCGAATAAGAGATTTTATATTAAATAGAATCAAGTAAATTTGGGAACGTGTCTAAGAGAATAACAACCCTTTGCCCTTGCTTGCAGTAATAAATCCTATAGCCTGGTCCAAAGAAGAAACGTAATTCAGAGACACCTTCACTGACTGGTTCAGTATCTCCAAAGTTTCCATCTTCAACCCTATCAATTCGGACCTATATGCGTCTTTTGCCTGTTGGTCTTTTAACTTGGTAAGCCCACTCTTTAAACTATTTTAAAAGTATCGCTAAATCAATCAAGGCGGGCGTGGTGTTTGAACCAATCATTGAGCTCATAACATTAGGTGTACCACTGACAGAAATTGCTGGACGTGCACGTGGAGTTGTTAGTGTTGTATCGCTATTTAGATCTATACGGTATAGGACAGAAGCACCATTATTGTTGTTTATTGCCGCTAGAGCAAATCCATTATCACCACCAGCAATATCAAAACCATCATTCAAGCTTAAGTTCACGCCAAGACTACCTAATCTCACCAATGTTCCATCATTGGGTGGAACTTGCTTCGTCAGTAACTGATTGGCCTGATCTAGATTAAATAATTCGGTGCTAAGAGCTGAAATAGGTGTTTTAAAACTGTTGGTATATGCCGCAGCGCTAATCACTGCATTTGTGATCCCATTGATTTTGCCATCTTGAATGGTTTCACCTGTATCGACATTGATTCGCAGATTTTGCCCCGAATTACTGATGACTCTTAAACGGTCAGCCGTTGGATTGAAGTCAACAGCAAACTGTGTGCCGTCTAGAGTACTAAAGTTACTACCCGTGCCTGCTTTAAGCGCAGTCACAAGTGTTGCAGCACCAGAATTTGGGTTAATGGTATACAGGTTTGCTTGGTCAGTTAAACCATATAGCGTATTGGTTTTATCAGTAGCAGTACGTAATCTAAAATCAATACCTATGAATTTTTCATTAACCAATACGCCTGTAATTTTTTGTTCAGTCGTATCATTTGGACGATTGATTTCAAATCGAATTAAAGAATTATTGTTGGTCAGCCCGATTCCTTTTGAAGTGGTATCTTCTGCTCGATTAAGCGCAATCCCACGAATGGAAGTTTGACGATATTCGCTAGGCAAGTCGCTCGCCTCAAAAATAGCGTTACTGCTCGTTCCGACTTGAGCAAGATTAACTTGAAATAATTTATATGCACCCGAGACTTGTAGTGCGGCAAAACCAATATTATTTATTGGGTCAATATCAAAACCACCGTTATTCGATACATCCTGACCTAAAGGTGCAGAGATACCTAATGTTCCGGCATTTGCATTTTGCAGATAAATGCGATCTGTCGCAGAATCGATACTGTATAATTTTGTATTTGCCGTTCCAGCAAAAGCATTGGTATAAGCAGCAGCACTGACTTCAGTTGTAGCATCACCAACCCGACTGATTTCTCCGTCGGTGATGGTGAGACCTGTATCAACATTGACTCTTAGGTTTTGACCATCTTGACCAATAATTCTTAGACGATCCGCAGCAGGGTTGAAATTCACGCTAAGCGCATCGGGATTGGCAGTAATTTTACTAAAAGCTGCATTACCATCGGTCGTATCTGCTGGATCAGCTGTCATCTTAATGACGAATGTTGCCACGCCAGAGCTTGGATTTAACGTGTAAATATTACCCAACAAACCTACTGCATATAACTTTCCATCACTTGGACGATGGTCTATCCCAACCAGTTGATCCCCAGAAACTAAACCTGAAATTTTAATATTTGAAATCAGTGAATCAGGTTTGTCATGATTGAGTGAGCTAATCATACCGTTACTGGTCAGTACCAATAGATTACCAGTAGCATTTGTTGGAGTAATAGGCTCAGATGAATTTGAATCATTACATCCAATTAATCCGATACCACCCAGTGCGGTGAGAGTACAGATGAGTGTTTTGAGTTCCATGTATAATTTTCCTTAGTTATTGATATTTGATTTCGAAGAACTTCTGATTACACGGTTAAATATTTAAAACAACTCAGCTTTGCTGAGAAACACGTCGAGGTATCTTTAGACTTGAAAAAGATCATTTTCTATTGTTAAGTGTGTAGAATGCATAGAAATGAAAATCTTTAAGTTCAATGTTTGTCGCATGTTAATTAAACATATGTTTTTACTGTTTTTTAGTAAATATATGTTTTATAGCTATTGTTTTGTATTGTTAGATCTATTTGGTAATACTTCACAGATTGTTCACATCAAGTATTTAACTAAATGCAAAATTAAACTGCATTTCAAAATCTAGATCTGAATAGCCACCAATTTTTTAAACACTTTTTAGTCAGATAACTGACTGTCATGGCGTTGTTGAAAGCCGATAATTTTTAGATATTTCTAAAATTAACATAATGGCGGTTATGTGAAACGAGAGCTATCAGCTCTCGTTTTTTTGTTCTAAAACTGCTAAGATTCTTATACGCCATTGACGTACTTCAACCTATGTTATTCATTGAAACCAGTATTTTCACCAAGCAAATCAAAGGGCTTGTGAGTGATGAAGAGTATCGTCAGCTCCAGCAAGATCTCTTGGTACAGCCTGATAAGGGCGACTTAATCAAGAATGGTGGTGGAATTCGTAAAGTACGTTGTGCTCAGGGCAATAAAGGCAAAAGTGGTGGTATCCGTGTGATCTATTATTGGGTCACAGAGGATGATCAGATTTTTTTCTTGGTGGCTTATCCAAAGTCTATGAAAGATAATCTGACAGATAAAGAAACCTCGATCCTGCGTCAATTAGTGAAGGAGCAATTTCATGGATAACAACTTATTTGATGATTTAGTTGCTTCGATCAAAGAAGCTGGTGCCATCAAACGCAATGAGGTGGAGGCAAGTCGAGTCACAGAGCTTGAACTGCCAGATATTAAAGAAGTACGTGAGAAAACTGGCTTAACTCAGGCTGAGTTTGCTGCACGTTTGCATATCAGCGCGAGAACGCTACAGAACTGGGAACAAGGTCGTCGCTATCCGACTGGTCCTGCAGCGACTCTAATTCGCATTCTGAATGCTCATCCCACTCTGATTTAAGAAGTTTAGATAATAAAAAAGCCCGACATCCTGTCGGGCTTTTTCTTATTTAGTGTTTATTAAGAGTGCTTTAGTATTTATTTTTGCATCTAAAAAATTTCTTAAATAAATTGGAAGATTTGGAGGCGTTAAATTTCCTATAAGAAAATTTGTTTCTTTTCCAGTCATTAATGATTGAAATAGCTAAAACAATAGCTAGTAAAATCAGAACAGTTATTCCAATGAGAATTAAATCCATATTATTAATGACTCAACATAAGAAGAGTGCTAACAATTTATCATTTTTAAATATTTTTGTGAATCTTTCAACTTTAATTTTAAAGGTATAAATAATAAAACTTTCTACAGTAATCAAATTCTTATATAGAAACCCATATAACTACAGAATGCTCTGTAAGCTTGTTAAAGGCGTTTTATGGTATTTACTACTCTCCAACCACTCTAGTGCAAAGATAGGTTTTGATGTGCTGCTCTGAGAAGAGGGCTATCCAAAATGAGAAAATCCCAACAGATATTCAGAGATAATGGAAAGACATTAAGATTTTAATAACTTATCATGACGATGATGACTGGGCTGACCATGACTGTCATGGATTAAACTGGGAATATCGCCTTGATTGAACTTCTGCAATAACTGGGTAATTTAGCGGGTGGAAAGATTGAGGATTTCAGCAGCACGGACTTGGGTAATACGATAATCTCGAACGTCTTGCAATACTTCAAAGCGTTGAATTTCTTTATCAGACAAGTGACCAGCATCTATATTTAAATCCAGTACATGATGGTAAAAGCCATCATAAACCAGACATTTTTATTGGTGATAGTATAGACACTTTAATTGGGTTCTAACATTTGAGCTTTTGGAAAGGGTGCATTATGTTAAGTTTAAATAAATTACGTTGGTCTATGCATTCTATTAACTTTTTGATCAAAAAAGCACCATTAAAGTTAGACCTAAGAAAGTCCAATTTTAAGGGTGCTGATGAAAATCATCACTTCGTGAAAATGAGTTCCAGTAGTTTTATAAATATTAAACTACTATAGGATTCAATCTCTTACTTCCATTGGAAACCAAAAGAGACACCACCACCAAAGTCACCGCGGCTGTTACCTGTTCCAGCAGCCTTATATACCCATTTATTGTTTTCAGTTACTCCACTGACTCCAACTGCATATCCTTGTTCTTTTTCCCACTGACCAACACTAAAGCTAACCATACTATAACCAGCATTAGTCGGTTGAGGTAAAGAAGCTATTGCTATACTTGACGCCACTGCTGCTTGATATTTAGTTTCTATATTATTAAATCGTTGATTTGTATAAGCATTTGCTGAAGATAAAGTTGCTGCATCACCAGCAATACGTGCATTACGCTCAGTTGTCACTTCTTGATCTGTATAAGTATTTGCTGAAGCTAATGTTGCTGCATCACCAGCAATACGTGCATTACGCTCAGTTGTCACTTCTTGATCTGTATAAGTATTTGCTGAAGCTAATGTTGCTGCATCACCAGCAATACGTGCATTACGTTCAGTGGTTACTTCTTGATCTGTATAAGTATTTGCTGAAGCTAATGTTGCTGCATCACCAGCAATACGTGCATTACG
>NZ_SJOF01000025.1 GCF_004331255.1 Acinetobacter sp. ANC 4173
TTTTCATATGACGAGTTATATTTTTAATTCGTTAAGACGAGGTTATATTACAAACTCGCTTAATGCAAGGTAAACCTCGTTTTAATGCAAGGTAAACCTCGTTTTAATGCAAGGTAAACCTCGTTTTAATGCAAGGTAAACCTCGTTTTAACTATGCTAGAAGTATTGAAAACAAAGGCTCTTAGTATGCCTAAAAGTATTTAAAAACTTTAAAAACAATTAAAAGCCAAAGACAGGAAAAATTGCCCTTGGTTTTCGCTATGCTCAAACTCTATTGAATCTCGCTTTCGCTCGATTCGTCGGGGCAATTTTTTGGTCAATATTCTCGTGAATTTGAGAAAAAGCAAAAGCAAGATCAAAAGCAACTCGGAATTCGCTCCGCTCATAAAGCTTTTTTACTCGCTATGCTCGATCTAGGCTCAAATTTCTGCATGTGATTTGCGCTTATTTAGGCTTCACAGCCTAAAAAGCTGTTTTTCAGAGAGTCTACGTGCGAATTTTGGATGATCACTCGTAGACACTCGTTCTGTTACTTACAACATGACTTTAAAAGGTGCTGCATCTGAATAGAAAAAGAGGAGCATGTCTGTATGACGCAACCTCCTCTAGAACCTGCTACATCAAACCTAACTCTTTAAACTTCTCAATTCTTCTTTTTAATGTACTTACACTGATGCCAGCACGGTCAGCTAAATCTTTTTGAGACAGGTTAAGGCCTGACTTCAGTAATATCAGTAACTCTCGATCACTAGATTTTTTCACTAAATTGACATCAACCGTTTCAGATAATTTGTTTTCAGCATCTTTCTGTTTACGCAAGGCTTTATATTCAGCAATCAGCATATCCTTTTGTTGTTGGATCTTCGCTTCAAGAATACATTTCAAAACTTGCTGTAAGGTTTTCGTATTTCGGATAGTCCGTTTACCAAGATACTTTCCTTTCACTAAACTTTGTTGAATTGGGTGTTCTGCATAAAGCTTAAATAAGCTAGGTCCTCTACTGAATACATCATATTTGTGATTAGAGCAGAAGGTGAAGTCTTCTGTGTCTAGTGTACTTTGAATTTTCTTGAGGCAAGCTCTTGTGCTTGTAGAATCATCAACTTCTTCTTCCAGCACTTTGACGTACATGATTTGAGACAGTGCATAAAGTTTTTTATTTTTCTCAGGATCGGTAACTAATTGTGCTTGTATCTTTCGCTGTTCCCATAGGAGTCTTGTAATTTGACTGCGGTTGCTAGCAAGTGCGTGTTGGAGTATTTTGGTATTTTTCTCTGACATTAATTTTCCTTTAAATAATTGGGGAAGTTATTATATATTTTTTTGTTTTAATAAACTTTAGTTTATTCAGGAAAATAATTAAAAATTAGTTCATTTTGAGCTAATCGTATAGAGCGCACTCTTATCTGAATACAGTTTAAAGTTGGTGTATGAAATTGGAGTAGCACATGTACAGAGTATTAAACTCTAATTTGTAAGCACCATTAGAATGCTAAGTTCTAAACTGACACCAGATTACATTATTAAATTAGAGTAAGTGTTAGGGGGCAGAACCTCTCCCTAAAGAAGAAAGATGCTAAAAGGGTAAGGATTAGAAATCCCCTTAGTTGAAAGTGCTATACCTACAGTTCTTTATATTGCTTAAGCATTTTATTAAAGTGTTCACTAAATCGACTAAGATCGATTTCATTATCTACATCGTATGTGTAAGGCCATTCTTGATAACGGGTATAAGCTGTTTTTCCTTTTTTTAGCTTTTCAATTACGTTTAGGGGATTCGGAATTTCCCCTTCGTAGCCATATATTGCAGAGCCATTATCAATTCTTAAACCAGCTTTTGTGTTAGGGTAATGATCATTACCAACGTCTACACTGTATTTTCCATTTATTAGAAAGACCGATAGATCACCTGAATGCATGGAACAAACTTTTTTATTATCAAAAGGTTTCTTGTAGCAGGTCACCCACCATTTTTTTAAATCAGCTTCTATAGCGTCATCTGAATAGTAGGTTTTTTTATCTACTTTTAAGTGGGTATATTTTGACGTCCTATTCATTAGCAGAGTAGTAGAATTACTATCCGTTAATTCATAAATTGTAGGTTGTTCTTTTTGAGTTGATGTTAACGGTTCTTCTTGTGCTTGCAAGGACAACGAAGATAATGCACAAAATACTACTAAAACTAATTTCTTCACTTTCTGTTCCCCCATTTATGTTTAACAATGGTTGGTTAATTTAAGTTTTTAAAACTTGTACCCAAAAGTACTAAGGCATTTTTCTATTTCTGCCAGTTGTTCAGGTGAAACGTTGTCATTAGGTTTATTTACATCTACTCCTGCTGATCTCATACACCCTTTAACTATCATCTCTTTTTTATCTTTTGCTGATAGCTGAGATGATGAAGAGTTTCCACAAGCTGTAACCAAGCAAGCAATAGTTAATATACTTAAAATTTTCATAAAGTAAGTTCGTTATATAGATTAGGTTTAATTTGTAAGTAAATGAAAAATAGTAAATTAATCAAACATATTAATATTGAAGTCGCATTTTTCTCTGATTTTAAGATCAGCACTTTCTCCCGTAGATAAGGTAGGGTAAGAACCTATATCCTGATAATATTTAACCCCTTTTTCTATGCAAGAATTAAGTGCTACTTCTTCTTTCGCTTTTTCTAGTTGTCTATCTGAATCACTCTTTGAAGAGCTACAGGCTGTAAGTCCTAAAATGCATAATGTAACAAGTATATTTTTAAGCATATTTATTAATTTTCCGATCGGTGTTACTAATTGGTTGATGTTTATATATTTATCAAATGCAATTAGCAAGGTGTTTAGACCGATGTACGCGAACAGAATTAATTTAGCAGGGTAATCCTGCCCGTTGGTTCACGTAGATATGCTTCTGTATCATCTACTAAGCAAAAGCCTTGCCAGATGACAGGGCTTTTCTGTAGATATAATATGGCTAAAACTACACAACAATTATGAGGGTAATAAAATGGGAGAATGGAGTGAGTACTTCGAAGACTTTCCAGAAGAGGATATGGGTAACTATCGAAATGGTGTTTTCGATCCTGAGTTAGCAAGAAGAAGACATCCTGATAATTACGTATCTACATACGTTTCTCCAAAAGAGGCACAGTTAAGAAAAGAACAGCATGAAATTCTCATGCGCTTAAAGGGTATTGATACTAAAAAGTAAATTGAATGAAGCTTGCCATGTGCAAGCTTTTTTATGCCTTAGAACCTTTCATTGCACTATAGTACTTTCAGAAAATTTCCATGTAAGAAAATTCTTATCACAGAACTATCATTTGTGATTAAAAGATAGATTTTATACCTAATTATCGTTACACTATTAATATTGAGTCTAAATAATAATTCGAGGGTAACATGACAGTTCGCATCTATGTGAGAGCAAGCACAAAAGAACAAGACGCAGAACGTGCATTACCAGACTTGGTTAAGTTCGCTAAAGAGTATGGCGATACTCAAGCCCATTACAGTGATAATTATTCAGGTACAAAGTTAGAGCGTAAAGACTTAAACCGTTTATTAGAGGAAGCTCAACAAGGTGACGTACTGCTAGTGGAGTCGGTAGATCGCCTATCAAGACTTAAGCAAGATGACTTTGCTATCTTGAAGCAACGTATCAAGGACAAGGGACTTCGTTTAGTCGTTGCTGACCTACCAACAACACACGCCAAGTTTAATGACGACATGTCAGGTCAGATTATGAAAGTTATCAACGATATGTTGATCGACCTCCTAGCAACTATGGCACAACTGGATAATGACAAACGTATTGAGAGAATCAAGCAAGGTCTAGAACGCTCAGGTTATAAACCAACAGGCAAGAAAGCGGACACTGCCAAGCATGATCGTATTATCGAACTAAACAAGAAAGGTTTAACCAAAGAGGAAATAGCAAAGGCTGTAGGCTGTGGGGTGGCAACTGTTTACCGAGTATTAGACAAAGCTAAGGGACAGGCGGTTTAGACCTCCTTTGATATTTTAAAATTATAAATACTTTGAATGGTACTGGTATCCGCTTGGTTAAGCACCGCGTACATACCGCAGTGATATTTTCTTAGAAGTTAGACATACCTGTTCTCCGCTCACGACCTGTATTAAAAATAAGTAGTAATTTATTCAATGAATCCTTATAGCACCTGAAAGTAACAGTGATTTGTATCAATAAGAAAACAATATTTAGATCAGTGGGATAAGGTGTGCTCTGAAGTGCCTTTTTTCATTTCGTAGATGAGATTTTATGTTAAATTATGAAAAAAATACACTTAATGTGTATTTTTAAAATCCCTATTCTTTAAACCTTAAATCAATGATATATTGCTTAAACACTAAATTTTAACATTTTACACTTATTGTGTAATATTTGAGAAAGCATGATTTTAAATAACTTTTATCTTATTGAACCAAATGATTGGTATTTTCAGACTAGCCCAGACGTAATTGAAGCGAAAAGACGTGCTCAGGAATATTTTTCTACATATGGTAGTTATGAACGAGCAGAGTACTCTATTGAAGAATTTGTTCGCCAGTGGGTTTTAAAGGAGCTTATCACTTCTTATAGCTATCCAATAAGTTGGTTTGGTGAAAAAATAGTTATTGAAGAAACTATCCCAATGGGAGTTGCTAGAAAGCAGGTTGATATTGCTATTAAGAATGATATAGGGAAACCATTTATCCTTATTGAAACCAAAAACTATAGTACTTCTACTGAAGATTTTATTTACGCTCAAGGTCAGTTAGAAAGTTATTTAGCTGCTACACATTATGCAACTATCGGTTTAGTTACTGATGGTAAAACGACTAAAGTATTGCGTAAGAAAATCGATCCTAATGATTTTGACTATATTCCAGATATTCCTGAATATGGTTTAGAAAATACAGTTAAAACAAAATTAGTTAGAGAAATTGATCCATCTTTATTACATGAAGGACGAGATACAGGCTTAACTCCGATAGATGCAACTTATGAAAGAGTACTATCAGAGAGTCATAATTTAATTCGAGATATTGATGGATTACATGATGATGAAGCATTAGATGAAATATGTAAGGTTATTTACACTAAGATTTATGATGAACGTCAAACTTGTAAACAACCTGCTGGTACGCCTTTTAGATTTCAGGTTTTCGGTGCTGCTAACGCCTCAGAAGTAGCTTCAAATATCCGTGGTTTATACGATGAGGCTAAACAGTCCGATATTGAGATATATTCTAAAAGGATTCCAGAATATGCACGTTCTCGTGGGGTCTTTAAGGCTAATATCCGCTTAAGTGACCAAGCTTTATTTAAAGTAGTCGAGAGCTTACAAGAATTTTCTTTAATTGATAGTGATACTGATATTAAAGGGCGAGCTTTCCAAAAAATATTAGCCTCAGCTATTCGAGCAGGGATGGGGCAATATTTCACTCCAGATCCTATTGCAGAATTAGCTGTAAAAGTAGTTAGTCCAACTGCTAGTGATATGGTGCTAGATCCCTTCTGTGGTTCTGGACACTTTTTATCTAAAACTTTGAACTATGTTTTACAGGATGAAAATTTAACTGAATATGCTCAGCATGAAGTTAAGTTTTTCCACTTACATGGAATTGAAAAATCAGATCGAATGGTACGTATCGCAATGACAGATATGTTATTGCATGATGATGGACATACTAATATTCGTAATCAAGATGCTCTTTTAAGTTTCGAAAACTATCCAGATATTGTTGCAATAGATGAAACATCGGAAGAACTAAACCCAGCTGTTTTTGATGTTGTTTTAACAAATCCTCCTTTTGGTAGCATCATGCGCCAAGAAACAATGAATATCATTGGTCGCTTTAGTTTGGGAAGTGGTAAAAAATCATTACCTTTAGAAATTATAGGTTTAGAACGTAGCCTACAGTTTCTGAAACCAGACGGTAAATTAGCAATTGTATTACCTGAACATATTATGAAAGGTAAATCCACAGCCTTTGTTCGAGATTGGCTATCTGAGATTGCAGCTACTAAAGCTATTTTCTTTTTCCCTGAAGAAGCCTTTACTCCTTATGGGGCGATGGTTAAAACATGTCTATGCGTATTCCAAAAGTATGGTGAAAAGTGTCGTCCTAGTGATGATGAAGTGACCTTCTTATGTGAAGTTGAAAATTTAGGTTATGACGCGACAGGTCGATATAAAAATGGATCTGAAATCGACTCAGCAGTAGAAGCATTCAAACAAAATCAGGAATGGGCATGAAAACTTTAGTTATTGAAAAAGAAAAATTACTAGCAGCTAAGCGTTGGGACATAGATTTCCACTTGCCAGCTGAAGGAATACAAAAATATCCTCCGACCTTATTGAAGAAAGTAAAAGATGTTGCCCAAATTCGAAAAGAAAAACGTGATCCACGTCTAGAGCCTGAAGAAGCATTCAAATACATAGATATTTCTTGCATCGATGTACAAACTGGATTGGTTAACAACCATCAAGACTTATTAGGTGAAGAAGCACCATCTAGAGCAAGAAAAGTAGTTTCTGCATACGATATTCTTATATCTACATGTAGACCTACGAGGGGTGCAATTGCTGTAGTTCCAATAGGCTTTCATAATGAAGTGGCATCAACGGGTTTTTCTGTTCTAAAGGCTAAGGATGGAGTTAATCCATTTTATTTATTTTTTGCTTTACGGTTAGATTCTACTTTAGAGCAATTTAGGAAATTTAGTACAGGTTCTAGCTATCCTGCAATTTTAGATGAAGATGTATTAAATACCTTTATCCCTGTTCCTTCGTTAGATGAGCAAAATAGAATAGCTAAAGAGGTATTCCTACAAATTAAGAAAAGAGAGGATATGATAAATGCTGCTAATCGCCTTTTGAAAGAACAATTTAATGCGATTGAAGGTTTTTTAAGTGGTGACAAGTCTGTAGAATTTTCAGAAGAAGCATCAGAATATGAAGAAAGCTTTATTTATGATCATATACAAAGTTTAAAATCTGAGTTATCGATTTTAAAAACTACGCAAACGATAAAGGAAAATGCTTCTTGATATTGAAGTATTCCTAAAATTAACAGAATACGGATTATCCGAAATCATTTAGACAATAAAAAAGCCCAACATCCTGTTGGGCTTTTTCGTATCGGTGATTTAGGTATAACTCCTGTCGTACCTCACGTCCTGGTGTTGCACTTATCATTATTGTTTTATGTGTTGGAACATCCTGTTCTCTATGTCCCCATCATATGAAAATTCGCAGGGATGCCATAGACGCAATGGTCCCTAATTCATGTCAGCCTGAGCTTACAACATTGCTCAAAACTTACCCCAAGGTTTATCCGCAGAAATTGCGGATAGTTTCGGGACTGGATGTATTGAGTTATCAGGGGAAAAGCGAAATTTGAGTGTTTTTTGATCGATTTTATTGGCTGAAAGTGACAAATTCGTTCAATAAAAAGCCGATTTGTTTCAAAATCGGCTTTTTCTGCATTTTTTGATTGGTTTGAAATTTTTAAGTGATTGATATTTAAATTAATATACAAGTGTACTTCGTATAACCGCCATTATGTTAAATGACGCTTTTCTTTTGATTAAAAAATGTACTTTTCTGGGCTTTTTCAGGCAAGATGCATGTTTTTTTGAAGCCATACTCTCCTTGTCAGATGTTCAAACATTTTAAGGAGAAAGCAATGACACAAACAGCTAATGATCAACGATCTGTAGTGAAAAATCCTAATAATATTCAACATACACAGAATCAGGATAACCGTAGCAGACAATTGAATCCTAATCATAAATCAACGAAAGCAAAATAAGGATGGAGACTATGAGCACAGCAGGTTGGCCAAGTACTACAGGTAATCCTTCAGGCGGTGGACGCGACAATAATCCACCTCGAAAATAGAGATTTATTGATCTTGTAATATCAATTCGGAAGGCCAAATATATTTGCCTTCCGAAGGGTATTTCGTCAGAAATGCTTTCCATATCACGAGCAAATCTTCTGATGTGGCTAAAGCAGAAATACTAGCTGTTTTTTGAACATGCTTATAATAAAAGTCTTGCCAAAAATATATTAGCCATAGACCACTTATGGCATTAATACTTTCAAACCACTTATCTTCTGGCAGTTTATTTTTTAAAAATAAATAATTTTCTTCTGATACTTGCTCATAAATTTCATCATTGAACCCACCCTCACCATAAGGGATCCTCAGGAGCTTATACACTTCATTCAAGTAACATAGCCTTTTATTCTCTCTTACTTTTTTAATTAGTTGTGTGAACTCTTTAATTTGCTCATCTTCGAGTGAAGGATCTAGCCATTGCTGAAAGCCATTAGTCGGAGGAATATTATTCAGAATTTCGACTTTAAATCCTTTTTTTGCCTCAAACTTTGAATTTATCTCTAGGATAAATAAAAGAAAATCTGTAAAAGTTTTTGCTGGAAAGTAAGGTCGTTTATTTTTGAACTTAAACTTTAATGCTTGGTTTAGTGAGATTGATTTGAATTTCCATTTTCTAGAAACTAAGTGGTCTAAGTGAATCAAAATTAGTATTATATTGATGCCAGGATTTTTAAGCATTTCATGACTCATAATATATTTTAAGTCATTGGTAAAGTTAAAATTATTTACTAAAAAATCATGTAGTTTATTTACATCTTCATCTAAAAAATTATTTTTTTCTAATTCTGAAAATAGCTTTATATGCTCATTCCAATAAAAAAAATCGTTATTTTTGATTGGGTATAGTTCTAAAATTTTTAAGCAGTATGCAAAATTAAAATTTTCTTCATCTATAGCTAAAGAGGTTGCTGAATTAAGTACTGAAAACCCCATTTTTGAAGCGAATTCTGATTTAATTTTAACTTTAGCTATTTCGTCATTTTTAAATGGAACATTAGTAAATTTTTTCTCAATTTTATCTAGTTTCTTAGCAAGGTTTTTATCCATATTCTTCAGTATTAAAGAATAGAATGATAGAAGGTTCATGTATGTCCTAATT
The DNA here is from genome assembly GCF_004331255.1 of Acinetobacter sp. ANC 4173. Lineage (GTDB taxonomy): Bacteria > Pseudomonadota > Gammaproteobacteria > Pseudomonadales > Moraxellaceae > Acinetobacter. The sequence goes on from NZ_SJOF01000025.1 coordinate 9,004, forward strand.
TTTTAAAATATCTAAAATTAACATAATACGGATTATGCGAAATGCGGACGTTGAAGTCTGCATTTTTTATTTTTTAAACTAGATTTTTTCGATATTGAATAAAGCCAGTATTTATCGCTACTTGATCATATAAAATTCTTGCTTGATAGTTTGTTTCTTGAGTTAACCAATAGACTCGAGAACAATTTTTTTTATGAGCTTCAGCATATACCGCTTCTATCAAACTTTTACCACAGCCTTTAGCACGATTATCTGTTTGTACAAATAGGTCTTGAAGGTAGCAATAATTACCTTTTGTCCAGGTGCTACGATGAAAAATATAGTGCACTAGACCAATTAGTTTCTTATCTACTTCTAGTACAAAACACCCCATTTCTTCACTTTCATCAATTAGACGATCAAAAGTTAATTTAGAAAGTTCTGATGTTAAACTCACTTTATAGAAGTCCTGATATCCTTTCCAAAGACTTAACCAGTTCTCATAATCTTGTTTTAAAAGTTTTCTTACTTGCATGACCCTCTCTCTTTAAATTTCCTAAAATTAACATAATGCACGTTATACGAAATTGACTTATTTTTGTGATATAAATCAACTCGATAGTCCCCTGATCTCGGCCCAATATCTCCACATTGGGCTTTTTTATGCACTTTTCATGTTCAACGCTTATTTTTTAAGCAAAGTTTCACGTCTTTATTTAGTCACCGTGAACAAGCCCCTTAGCCATTTGGTAAGAAAAACCGACTCCAGAAGCCTCTTTTTTCTGGTTCGATCTCAACCTGTTCAGGGATTGGAATACGTTTAGGTTCGGCAGTAGTCAATCCGTCATGCTTCGTGTCAGTGGTACTTGATTCGGGTTGTACTGGAGCAGTATTTGATTGAGGTGGTTCTTGATCGGTAAACGTAGTCATATTGGCTTTTGGGGCTTCTAGTAGACGCTGCATTGCTTCAATTTGTTCTTGATAGAAAGACTCTCGCTCTAAAGATCGATTTTCTCTAAGTAGCGCCTGATTTAATTGCTTTTCAAGCAAGTCAACTTGACGTTTGAGCAAGTCAACTTCTGTTAACTTTTGACTGTCAATTGATTGACTTTTATTGACACTACCCTCTTTTTTTTGTGGTTCGCCAAATACTCTTAAAGCTTCTGAGAAATCAATTAAGCCATCTGCTCCCTTTGATAAATTTCCTTTATTGATATGAGCATATATTGCTTGTCTGGAAAACCCATATAGTTTTGCTAACTCTGAAACTGATAGTTTTTTCATAGTGTAAACGAGTTGTCAATTTGTGTTAATACTTCACTGTCAACTTTACATTGTCAATTGACACTGTTCATTGAAAGCCAACTTTTCTAAGTAATGGAGTGAACTCTTTTACTTTCTCAGGATCTTGCAGCATATCAGCTATACGCACAGCGAATTGTTCATAGCTTTCCGTACCGAGTGAAAGCTTGCCCATCTCAGGAAGCTCTGACAACTTACCTGCAAACAAGTAACGTTGAGCATCTGTGAGTACTATTGGCTCATCTTTCTTCTGAGCTATACTTTTTGTTGCTGACTTTTTTTGTTTAAAGTTGAATGAGAATCCTGTAATTGATCTACCAGTCTTGTGCTGCTCAACTTTAACAGTAATATCGGTATGCTGATTTACTTGTTTTAGAGCAATATCTAAGACATATTTTTTAAAGTCGTACATCCGTTTATATTCGGTATCGAGAACACCTATCTTATTTCTGAAATCATGTAGGTCTATAAGAGGCGTTTGTCCAGTGCTACGCCATGCAATCAAAATTTCATATAAACGGACGGCATAGGCACTGCTAAGATTACTAATTTGTTGTATTTCATACTTTGTAAATTGTTCTTCTAGCCTTGTAATTAAAGGCACAATAGCTGGAGAAAAAATAAGTCTAACAACAGCTTCATTGTCAATATAGGCAACCTCGCTTACCCATCTTGACTTGTGGTTAATAACATTGCCTTTTTCGCTAAGGCTTTGATAGCTGAATTGTCTTGCAAATAGATCATCACAAGCATCTTTTAATGCCTGATAAGCTGTATTTCGATGTACACCAAACTGATTGATATAACTCTCAGCATGAACTGTTAATGGATCATTGGCATTGATTCCTTTCCCAGATTCTCTTGCTTCAACTATCGCTAAAAGTATTAATCGCTGTTCGACTAAATCAAGGTTATAACTGGCATTAATCAAGGCATTATCTTTAACTATTAATTCTGTTTTCATATGACGAGTTATATTTTTAATTCGTTAAGACGAGGTTATATTACAAACTCGCTTAATGCAAGGTAAACCTCGTTTTAATGCAAGGTAAACCTCGTTTTAATGCAAGGTAAACCTCGTTTTAATGCAAGGTAAACCTCGTTTTAACTATGCTAGAAGTATTGAAAACAAAGGCTCTTAGTATGCCTAAAAGTATTTAAAAACTTTAAAAACAATTAAAAGCCAAAGACAGGAAAAATTGCCCTTGGTTTTCGCTATGCTCAAACTCTATTGAATCTCGCTTTCGCTCGATTCGTCGGGGCAATTTTTTGGTCAATATTCTCGTGAATTTGA
>NZ_SJOF01000026.1 GCF_004331255.1 Acinetobacter sp. ANC 4173
TTTGTCAAGAACTATTTTTAAAATGTCAATAGTTTTTACATTTAGATACAATTGATTGTTGCTGTTATTGTTACGTGCACTAGCCAAAGTACTGTAAAGATATTGGTATCACTGTATTCAGTACCTTTAATTAGAATCTTTCTGCATAACCTTGATGGAAAGAATCTCTCTGTCTAGCACATAACTGGTTATCAACCCTTTTTAAACTTCACCAATCCAACCTTACTAACCCTTTTACCCTTCACATATCTGACTTAGGGCACTTTCCGCTTTTTCAGCATTCAACCAATTTCGAATAGTACGATCACTAACACCCAGCTCTAAGGCAATGTCCTTCTTCTTAGCACCATCGGCGAATAACGCCACTGCCTGCTCTCGTAAAGGGTCATAGCTTGCAGAGCGTTTAACACCACCAGACTTAGCTTTCATCGCCTGACGCTCCATGAACATGTGGTGATGGTAGGCATCTTTCTGCCACGTAAACTTACTGACGCTTTTAGCAATCTGCTTTACTTCGTTATAGCCAAGCATGTGTACCAACATACCGTTTAACTGCATACAGTAGTCAATGCACGCCTGTAGCCATAACGCGTAGGTTTTACCCCTGTACTCTCGTACAGCAACGTAAGCCCACGCACGAAGCTCATTGAACAGCTTTACGTTACGACCTTCGTGATAAGCTTCATCAGCACTAACCTTAGCTGTACGTGTAACCGTTGCATCTAAATCCAAGTTACGTGCTAGTTCTCGTAGCGTGTAAGGCTCTTGGTGAAGTTCTTGCGTTCTCCAGTGCTTGTGCATCGGGTTCTTGGAAATCAATCCAGTGTAAGCAGTATCAGCACCTAAAAGCCCACGCATTTCTGCATAGATGGCACTCAGGTAGTTGATCGCCTTAATACTGGTGTTTTCACCCAAGTAGACTGGCGTTTGCAACTTGTAAAGAAAGTGAGCGTGTCCGTTTTCAGGATTCTCTACAACAAGGTTAGGCGTTTGTACGCCTGTCGTGTCGTAGTAAAGGTCTGCCACAGCACCATTACGGTCAATGTCGAAGGTAACCCATTGCGTGCTGTACTTGTGGTTCAAAGACAGATGCTTCTTAGTGACAGCATTCTTTTTGGACTGAATCTTTACGCCGTACTCAAAATCATCCGTTGCATACGGACGCAATGGCAACGAATCGTAAAATGATTCTGCTAATTCAAGGCGTAATTGTTGCACTGCATAATATTCCCGTTTGCAAATGCACTCTGACCCTGTATTATTAGCTACAGAGCAAGTGCAAATCTTGTTCTAAAGGATTCAACCCTGTAACTTCTAGTCCGCCAAGATTTGAAAGTTACGGGGTTTTTCATTTTTACTGCGTTTGTTCTAACCGTAGTTGTACCACAGCTTTAATCAAATCGTCATCCAAATAGTTTTGAAAACAATCCCTTCCTTTGTTCAGGTTGATCTCGGCTTTCAATCCGTCTCTGCCCCAATTGGTTAAAAAGGTTTTCCTTGTCCTGCCGTAAATCGGTTATCTGCTGCTGTAACTGGTTCACAAGCATTTCGTTTACCGCTAACAATTGCTTGAGCTGTACGTTCTCTTGCTGCACTTGTTCAAGCTGCTGTGCAATGTGGTCATAACCTTGTTCATCATTTTTGTTAAACCTTGTTCTAATCGCCTGCTCTTGAACGTTACCACTGAACACCCGAAGCAAGTCTGAAACGTCTAAAAGTCCATCTGCATCTTTGGTTAAAGCACCTTGTGCAATTCTCTTGTATACCGTGTTCCGACTGACTTTAAAACGCTTTGCTGCTTCTGAAATTGACACCTTGCTCATTGTTGTTCTTCTCAGGTTGTTAATACTGTTCAGGTTAACAGATTTTGAGTCACGGGGTTTAGCAAACCTGAACACCCTGTGCTTAACAACTCGTGTAATTTCAAAATATCAGTGTGCGAGAGGAAACATTTCATCTAAAGCGCGCTGCACTGTAGATAATGAAACGCCAAACTCTTTAGCAACAGCCCTAAAACTTTTACCTTCCAGTTTTGCTTTAACAATCCCTTCCTTGTCCACTGTAGCAGGACGACCTTTGTACTTACCAAGTTCTTTAGCCTTTGCAATGCCTTCACGCTGACGTTCTAGCATTAACTCACGCTCAAACTGACTGAATGCAGCTAACATCGTGAACATCAGGTCGTTCATTGGGTTACTGGTATCAGGACTAAAGGTCATTTTGTTCTTGTCAAAAGTAACCGTAACGCCTTTTTCTTTAAGTTGATTCATCAGCGAAATTAAATCTGCTGTGTTTCGACCTAAACGGTCAAGGCTGTGAACGTACAGCTCGTCACCTTCACGGATGTAATCAAGCATCGCTTTCAATGCAGGACGATTAGTGTCTTTACCACTAACCTTGTCTTCAAACTCTCTATCGAATGTCATGCCGTCTAACTGACGATCTGTTTTCTGGTCAGCAGTGCTGACACGTTTGTACGCAATTCTTGCCATGCAACTGTACCGATTTAAATTCTAGATGATTAATCATAGTGTACCCAAAATTAAAAATCAACTTAAATCGGTACGTTTTAGCATCATTTTCCGTACCCATGTTTGTGTACCTGTCGGCTATGCTTTAAAGAACATACCTTCAAACTCTAGGCGAAAAAAAAGCAACCGTTTAAAGTTGCCATAGCTCGATGTGCTAACTCAGCATCATTAACTATAGCGAATCGTGTGTTTTAACTCGAACTCAACAAACATTTGCTTTTCATCAGGAGTAAGGTCACAACCTGTCATCTGTTTACCTTTGCGTTCTTTCTTTGGGTGTAAGAAGTTTTCTGCAAAACTATAAGCTTCTTGCGCGGTTTGTAAGGCATTAAGGTCTACAGCATAGATGCTCTCGCGGATAGAAAAGTCATCGTAGCGTTTCTCAAGAAACTCAATTACTTCCTCTTGTGCCTTCTCTGTGAAGATACCTAAACGAACGTGATTTACTAAACCAACTTTTAAATACAACGCTCGACTATCAAATAAGCTCAAGTGATTTCCAAAATGTTGATGAAGCGCTTCCTCGTGAATTTCAAAGGTGAAAAAGTTCTGCTGTGCTGCTAATGCTAAAGCTAAAATCGAATTAGCCTTATCAATATTGTTTTCTCGGTAGTATGTTCCAACGGGTAACGGAAAACCCCTGTACTCGCCACTTACCAATGTGTAAACATTAGTTTTAGGTAAATAACCGTTTACGTTTGTTGCTGTTTGAATACTTGAATTAATCATCAATTTCCTCTTTATTTTTAAAGTTAAGATTTCCTAAACGAAAAAAAACCTCGTTCTCAATTTGGTAAATTCTCAACCAAAAGAGTGCGAAGTTTTAGACGAATAGGTTCGATTCGATAGATCGTGGCTATCAGGTCATATCATTATTTATAACCCAGTAAGATAATATTACCACAGTAATCGAATTTGTCAAGAACTATTTTTAAAATGTCAATAGTTTTTACATTTAGATACAATTGATTGTTGCTGTTATTGTTACGTGCACTAGCCAAAGTACTGTAAAGATATTGGTATCACTGTATTCAGTACCTTTAATTAGAATCTTTCTGCATAACCTTGATGGAAAGAATCTCTCTGTCTAGCACATAACTGGTTATCAACCCTTTTTAAACTTCACCAATCCAACCTTACTAACCCTTTTACCCTTCACATATCTGACTTAGGGCACTTTCCGCTTTTTCAGCATTCAACCA
>NZ_SJOF01000027.1 GCF_004331255.1 Acinetobacter sp. ANC 4173
CCGCCAGTATTGGCGGTTTTTCAATGACAACTTATGTATCGCGTGATGCAATTGACATAAGACTAATAATTTAAATGTCACCTTTCATGTCGTTTCATGACAGATGTTGTGTCGTTTATGACAACTGATGTGTCGTTCAACGAATAAAAACACATTAATTAGGTTTTAACACTGAGTGTTATTCCTAAGTAGAAATGTCCTACCTTAAAACCAAATAGAAATGTCCTATACAGACATTTCCAAGTCAAGCACAGGATTCAGATTTCGTTGTTGAACCGCTGTTTTCTGTGCACGTCTACTTGGCATTCTTTGTGAACGATTTCGTTTATTTTGTTGTTCTAACTCCTCATGCTGCTGTTGAATATGCGCCAGTACAGAACTCAAACGTTTATTCTCAACGATCTCTCGCTGGTTCAGCTGACTTAATTTATCGAAGATGCTGTAATTGATTTTTCGACCCTGATAGGCAATAGCTACCGTACCATCTGGGTATTCTAAAAACTCAAGATATTTGCCAATCAGCCCCTGATTTTCTTCTGTATTTTCGAATATATACACGCATTTATCATAAGTGATCGTTAAGCTGTTGCTGACTCTGCGGGGTTCACGCCAGGTAAAAATATCATCTAATTCCTCAGCGGTTTCAGTGACAGTTCGGTGTAGATCCTTGGGATTAAAAGCCATCTTGGCAAATTTACGATTAAATTGTTCAATAAAGTAGGGCAGCCAGGCATTGGCTTGCTCAATCGAACAGATACCTTCCAGGCGCATCTCCTTAATTAGACGGTCCTGAAGTGTCCTGTTGGCCCGTTCCACACGTCCTTTGGCTTGGGGTGAATTAGCGAAGATGATATCGATATTGAGGGTACTGAGTACGCGTCCAAACTGGGTAATTTTGGTATCTTTCTTGCTGCTTTGATTGACCCTAAAGACTGAATGTTTGTCGCTGTAAAATGCCAATGGTTTACCGTGCTGTTCGACATACAAGCGTGTTGAAATCATATAGTCAAAGGCTGATTCTGATTTACAGAAGCGTAAATGCTGTAATTTGCCTGTGGCATCATCAATAAACACCAGTAGACAGCATTTAGCAGCGCGTCCTTCGAACCAGTCATGGTGAGAGCCGTCGATTTGGATCAATTCACCATAACAATCCCGGTTATAACGAGGCTGATACGGACGTTTCAGGCGCTTGGAGCGAGGAATCCATAAATCGGCTGCAATCATCCAGGAACGCAGGGTTTCCACTGAAATATCAAATCCATGCACGGTGGTTAGCTTTTCATGCGCTAAAGTGGGTCCGAAACCATGGAATTGTTCAGAAACAATATTGAGGCACTTGAGTCGGAGTTGTTCAGAAAGCCTGGAATTGCTGGTTTGGCCACGTGCAGCATGTGCTAATGCAGCTGGACCTTGAGCTTTGTATTTTTGCAATAAGCGTCTGATCTGACGTTCTGAAATATGAAGTAGCTGAGCAGCCTGGGACTGCGTTATGCGTTGATCACAGATTTCTTGCAAGACCGACAATCGTTTAAGTTCTTTATCCGACATAGACACCAACATATCAAACCGTCCGCTTCGATAATCGCAAAAGCGCATATTCTAAAAGCGGACATTTTTACTTTGGAGAAACCGGACATTTCTATTTGGGGCTTACAACTATATTTCGTATAATAGAGATTATGTTAAATGACTTATACCTGATAATAACTTTATATTTATCGTATTAAGAAACCCTTACTTTTTCAGTAAGGGTTTCTTTTCAAATAATTTTCTACACATTCGAAACTAGTATAATATGGACTGCTCCCAGTATCCTAGACATGAGACTGCCTCATTTTAAAGCTGCCTCAAAGGCTTCTGGACTCATCCCATCGAGATGCGAATGACGCCTGATTCGATTGTAAAACATCTCGATATAATCAAACACATCTGCACGGGCCATTTCGCGTGTTTTATAGATCCTCTTTTTAATTCTTTCCTTCTTCAAGCTGCTAAAAAAGGATTCTGCAACAGCATTACCCCAACAGTTTCCTCTACGGCTCATGCTGGGTATTAAGTTATGCTTCTGACAGAATTTCTGCCAGTCTCCACTGCTGTATTGTGAGCCTTGGTCTGAATGTATGATCACAGGTTCATTGGGTCTGCTTCGCCACACTGCCATGAGAAGTGCATCCAAAATGATATCCTTGGCAAGTGTAGGTTTCATTGACCAACCAATAACTTTCCTTGAATATAAATCAAGAACCACAGCCAGATATAACCAGCCTTGCCAGGTGGATGTAGGTAATATCAGTCACCCAAGATGTATCTGGGGTATGTATGGCAAACTCTCGATTTAAGTGATTTGGTAGAACCATTTTAGGACGACCACAGCCATAACTCTTATGCTTTTTATATCCTCGAACAGCTGCAATGCAGTTGTTCTTCATGATCTTCAGCACACGATTAGGCCCGCAGCTTTCACCTAACTCTTTAAGATCCAGCGTGATGCGACGATAACCATAGATACCATAACTGGCCTCATAAGAAGACCGGATCAGTTGTAATAACCGCTTATCTTCAATCGTTCTGCATGATTCAGGTTCATGCAACCAGGCGTAATAGCCAGCACGCGCAATCTTAAGAACCCGACACATCGTTTTAATCTTAAATTGATGGTTGTATTCCAGGATAAACTGATACTTTACTCGGGCAGGCTTGCAAAGTACCTTGCGGCCTTTTTTAAGATATCCCGCTCTTCTTCAGTTTGCTTAAGCTGACTTTTCAGACGAAGGATCTCTTTCTTTGCTTCGAGTAGTTCATGTTCATCAGGGTTGTTGCTTAAAGGCTGTACGGCCTTTAGCCATTTATAAATGCTGTGCTGTGATACACCTAAACGTTCCGCCACATCAGTGACAGAATATCCACGTTCAGTAATCAATTTAACAGCTTCATCTTTAAATTCTGGGGTATATCGTTGTCCACTCATAAGGTTCTCTCCTATGCAAAAAGAATAGACGATATTTGTCTAGGAGAGTGGTGGCAGTCCAATAATCTGAAAAACTGTTCAGAAAATCTCGAGCACCGTCTCTGCTTAAGCTAATCTATTTTCGGCTTGTTTGCGCAGAACGTTAAAAATTAAAGTTAGCCCCAATTGAAACGGTAACTCAGGACCAATGTCGCATCGAATCACTAAGCGTTTCGCGACAGAGGGTAGCTACAGGTATCCCTGACTCTGCTGTTTCAAAATGGATAGATCCAACTTTCAGTAAATTTGGATGTTCTTATACAGAATCGCCTACTGGTATCTTAAGATAAAATTCTACTTTTAGATCCTATTATTTTTGAGGGGGTTTACCCCTGGATTATTTTCCTAAAATACCGTCCATTAGCTTAATGTTGGACTTAAATTTTCGTATATCTTTTTCTAATATTTCTTTAATTTCAATAAAGTATTTCTCTAATGTCTGATCTTAAGAGACTAGGTTATTAATAAAAGTTATGTTCGATTCTAGCTCTTCGATGTCATTTAATAATGATGTTTTTTTGCAAGAGAAAATTTTAGCCAACTGTTCATTTTTATGTCTACTCCTTAACTCTTCTAATCTCGGAGTTTCACTATAGATGAAAGCTTTTTTACTTGATCTAATAGGATCAATTTCCAAATATTGACAATTCAAAAGTACTTTTAGACCTGCGTACAGTTGCCGTTTATATTTTCTAGTTGGGTTAGGCTGATTGAGTTTTATTACCTCCCAAAAATTTTCAGCTTTCCAGTTTAAAATTTTATGATTATCAAAAAGTTCTAAAAACTCATTATACAAAGGCAATTTAACTGAATTTTTCATAATCAAACTTCTATCTGTAAAATTATGAGGATTATAATCCGTGGAGTTGTAGTCATCAATTAGTAATAGTTCTGATTTTTATACTTACACCAAGTTATGTCAGAACTAGCTACCCAAATTGGGATGAAGATCAAATCTATTCGAAAAATAAAGGCTATCTCACAAGAGCGTTTAGCGCTGTTGTGCAATATAGATCGTAGTTACATTGGTCGTATTGAACGTGGAGAAGTGAATTTAACTGTTGAAAAACTATATGAGATTGCTATTGCCTTACAAGTAGATGCAAAGGAATTATTACCCTGAATTTTAACGTTATTACCAGTTATATACCTATTCCGTTTACTTTACAGAGCTAATAACCTGGCCATTGGTCAGACGATTAAAGTAGATGACTCTTACACACGCACTTTTACCACAGCCACCACTAGTCCATTAAATCTTTGTAAGGCACCATCAGAATTAGGTTCAACATAAACCATATCTGTTAGCTTTGGAGTTTTAAAAAGTACCCATGATCATGATGGATACTTTTTCAACAAAATTAGCATTTTATGGTATAACTCAAAGCGAAAGTATGTCCTTCAACAGGAATTGCTAGGGCTTTATTGCATAAACATTAAAAAATTAAAGCTTCCCAAAACTTCTCAAATTTAATAGACAACTCGGGTATGAGGTTTGCCTAAATCCGTAAATTTATTGAGTACTGCTACACGTGCGTGAATCTCATTCACTTAGCTTTGAAAGTTTCTAGCACTAAGTTTATCTCCCAATAATTTGATGCAATATATCTTGGTTTCGACCAAACTTCGGCGATGATAGCCTGACCATTTTTTCCATAGTGTCCTGCCGAAACGTTTAACTGTTCAAAGTAATTCATTTCGCTCTAGCGAATGAACTTTTGTATCTTTCCAAGGTTTAGCATTTTTTCTGGGTGGAAGCACTGCATGTGCTTGCCGATCCGCAATCACGTCTCGACATTGTTTCGTATCATAAGCTCCATCAGTATAAACGGATTCAGTTGGTTCAGCTAGTGGAATCTGATTGAGTAAATCACCGAGCACTTGTGAATCACTGACATTGTTTATGGTGAGCTGAACAGCTCGTATTTGCAAGGTTTTAGCATCCATACCAATATGAAGTTTACACGATTGTCGACGATATTCAGGCTGATGTTTCTTACATTTCCATTCACCTTAACCTAAGAACTTCAAACCAGTAGAGTCAACGAGTTGATAGAGTCCATCACTACTTTTTTGATAGCAAATCGAAATATCAATATGCTTTTGTCTTCTACAAAGCGTAGAGTAATCTGGCGCTATCCAAGTCAAACCACATAACCTAATGAGGCTCTGAACAAAACCTGTGACCATGCGTAAAGAAAGACGAAATGAGAATTTGATCATTAAACAACATTGGATGGCTGTATCGGAATAAGTTTGATTTCATCCTTGTTTACCTCTTGCTTGAGCATACTATTGGGTGGAAGGATCAAACCAAATTGAGAGGTTTCCTCGATTTATTAAAGCACGATTATAAGAAGACCAATTGGTTGTACGATAAATTTTAGGTGTGGGCTTATTCATTTGAGAATATATTGTTGAATAAGTCTTTAACGGTAGGTTTGTGCAACAAAGACTCGTAACCATAATCGTGACAAAAATATTAAATGAACTGTTCAAAAAACCTCTGAATCAGGTCCAACACTCACCCCTATCGAATTGTGAAATTTTATTTATGTGAAACACAGTCCTTTAAAAAATAATATAATTAAAAGATCAACTTTTTAGTCTTATGATATCTTTCCTAAAATCATTGAAGGATCAATTATGAAATCATCAGTTCCCGCCAATAGTTATGATGAATTGCCCCCTTCAAGCGAAATTTTGTCACAAATTAAGCCAGACCTCAGAGTCGCATTTCTCCTATTAGAAAAATTTACTTTAGCGCCAGTTTCAGGTTTTGTAGAAACCTTAAGATTTGCAGCAGACAAATCTTTTAGAAGTTTGCAAATTTACTGTAAATGGGATTGGATGACGTTAACTGATCAATCTGTTACGGCAAGTTGCGGGCTTTCCGTAAACCCTACAACAAAATTTGATCTAGAAGCACTTAAAACAAATTATGACTATGTTGTAGTTGCAGGTGGATTACTGACTGAAACAAGAGATCCATCAGCAACATTATTAGAAGCTTTACTTGCAATTCACGCTGCTAAAGTTCCCATTATTGCCTTGTGTTCTGCCTGCTTTGTGATCGGGAATACAAGTCTATTAAACGGGCGAAAATGTGCTATTCATTTCACCACTCGAGAAGAGTTTTCTAAAAGATTTCCCTTGGTTACAACCGTGATTGATCAAAAGTATGTAGAAGATCATGGCATTTATACCTGTCCAGGCGGAACCGCAATTGATTTAGCGTCGGATTTGATTCGTAATCACTGTGGCGACATTCGTGCGCGTAAAAGTTTAGAATATTTATTGGTAGATGATTCAAAAAATTCTGATCAAACTGAATCATCAATTGATATTGAACACACCAGTAGTTATGACAATACAATTGTTTCTCAAGCAGTTGCTTATATGAACCAAAACTTAAGTGCACATATTACGCTTAATGAAGTTGCTGAGCATGTGAGAACTAATCCGAGACAATTGCATCGTGCTTTCATCGCCAATACTAATGAACCACCAACTGTTTATTGGCGAAGATTAAGACTGGAACATGCTCGTAAACTCTTGGCGAATACCAGCACCTATATCACCAATATTGCGATTGAATGTGGATTTTCCGATGCATCACATTTCATTCTTTGGTTTAAAAAACAATATGGTGAAACACCCTATGCCTATAGAAAGCGTCGCCATGAAGTCGAAAAACTGAAGTAAAGCGGATGAAATAGTAAAAAATTTAGAGGCCCATAATGCTTTAAGCTACACATATATTATGTATTCTGTCTTTTTTATTCTATTTTAAAAACTTATTTTCATTTAGATTTGCCAGCTTATTGAAGCTGCCCCTCCTCTATTTCATTTTCTCTTTTATTTTTATGTCCAAGAATTTAGCAACATGGATAGGTCTAAGTGCCATCTTCATGTGGGCCTCTATGGTCGGTTTAATCAAGCATATTTGTGCCCAAGTAGGTTCAGATCTTGGGATCACTTTAATTTATACCTTCAGTGCATTGATTGTATTTGCTATTTTTAGATTTCCTAATTTTAAGGTTATTTCTAAAAAATATTTGCTCCTTTCGACTGTCCTTTTTATTGCCTATGAATTGTGTTTTTCATTTGCTATCGGATTATCCAAGTCATCACAACAAGCAATTGAAGTCAGTATTGTAAATTATTTATGGCCAAGTTTAACCATCCTAGCCTTTGTTATTTTTAAAGAGCTGAAATTTAATTTCCTTATTATCATAGGCTTATTGTTTTCTATCAGTGGGATTATTTATATCCAGTCTGGTAGTTCGTCTTTTAATTTAGAAAGCATCTTGCATAATTTTCAAACGAATCCAATCAGTTATGTTTTGGCTTTTGCTGGTGCAATTATCTGGGCTTTTTATTGCGTGGTCACCAAAAAACTCAGCCAAGGACAAAATCCAATTTCAATTTTCTTTATTGGTATCGCCTTAATACTGTGGCTAAAGCTCTATCTTGGAAATCAATTGAGCATTCCACATCTTGATTTCACCATGTTCATTTATCTTATTGTTGCTTCCGCTGCGGTGGGACTCGGTTATGCGGCTTGGAATATTGGCATTATTCATGGAAATATTACTGTACTGGTGGTTTCTTCGTATTTCACGCCAGTTATCTCTTCCATCCTAGCGATGCTCATTTTAAAAGCCGAATTATCTACCTCTTTTTGGCAAGGTACGCTTATGGTGACTTTTGGATCTCTATTTTGTTGGATTTCAACCAATTGGAATGCATTTAATCCGATCTTCCGAAAATTGAAAAAGCGATATTTGCAACTCAAATAACTCTAAGTAACTAAGTCTAAAAACTGGATAGTAAATACTATCCAGTTTTGAGTTCATTTTTACCACCTTTTAAAGACTTAATTCAAAGCACTAGCTTCTGCAAGATCTTTAGATTTCGTTTCAGGTGCCCAAGCAATTGATACGATTAAGTCAATTAATCGTTGATGGAATGCATTCAGAGCCACATCTTCTACCGAAATTGTTGTATTTTTGGTTATATTTCCTCAATTATAAGTAAGCCTTACCCAATAAACATTTGAAATATAAATTTATTTCAAAGTTTGATTTCTTTATGAAAATTGGTTAAGGCATTTTCCTTAAAAGTTGAAGTGTCTCAATTTGCCTAATTTTTTACCTCTCCAGTGTTCGGGAGCTTTTTTTGTCTTGTTGCTAACCAACACAAAACTGATCCTAGACAAACCATTGCTGAACCTTGCCAGAATGAAATGGATAATGGAGTTTTCAAGACCAGCGCGGCTAAAGCAGCTGAAAATACTGGAATAAAATAGGATGCACCAGCTAAAACGGTGACATTGCCATGTAAAATTCCGACATTCCATGCCGCATAGCCAAAGCCCATTGCACCTGCTGCCAAAGCCAGATATACGATGGCGTGCAAATCAAAAGTCATTGCTTGACCACCAATAAACAGGTATTTCATCCAGAGCGCACATGCCGTCAGTATGAAGAACAACGTCACGCCATTATTGCCATTTGCAATTCTGGCAGTGACGGTACAGTAGGCGGCCCAAATTAAGGCACCTGTAAAGGCTAGACCATAACTGAGCGGATTGTCCTGAATATTGGCCAACATGCTTGGTAAATCAAAACCTTGTTCCCCTCCTAGCACCCAACAAATTCCTAAGATCGCAATGAGGAAACCAGGGATGACCAATAAATTTGATTTCTGTTGATTGAAAATAATGGCAGAAACCATGGTGAGTGCTGGCCATAAATAATTGACCATACCCACTTCAATGGCTTGTCGATTGGTATTGGCATAACCAATCGACAAAGACAAACAGAGTTCATAAGAAACAAATAAGATGCTTCC
The DNA here is from genome assembly GCF_004331255.1 of Acinetobacter sp. ANC 4173. Classification (GTDB taxonomy): domain Bacteria; phylum Pseudomonadota; class Gammaproteobacteria; order Pseudomonadales; family Moraxellaceae; genus Acinetobacter. The sequence continues at coordinate 8,867 of NZ_SJOF01000027.1, forward strand.
CCAAATCAGATATTTCCGAGGAAATTCACTAATTCTGGGAAAGCCTATGCTCATCAAAAGAAATACTGAAGCGACGCTATACATCATTGCAGCACCGCCAGTCGCACCTAAACTCTCACTGACACTACGAATCAGTCCGACAATAGAACTCCATAGCAATACCGCTATGAGTCCGATTAACGTAGCATTTCTTTTCCTGCTCATATCTTCACTTCACTCATCAAATTTATGCCAACTAAACTATTGAATCACAATGACTAAATCCAAGTTTTTAACCTGCTTACCTGGTCCTAACAGCACCTCTTGAACTACACAGTTCTTCTCGGCCTTAATCGCCAGTTCCATCTTCATCGCCTCAATGGTAAACAGGGTTTCACCTTTCGTGATCGATTGCCCTGGCTTCACTGCAACAGTACTGATCATCCCCGGCATGGTGGCACCCACATGCAATGGATTGCTTGGATCAGCTTTTGGATGATTGGCTTTCTCCTCAGTTCCTGCCTGTTTCACCTGGACCAAACGTAGTTGTCCGTTCAATTCAATAAATAAATCAATCAGGCCATTTTTCGGCTCGGAACGTCCCAACAGTTTAATTTCGAGTGTCTTTCCTGCTTCTAACTCGACCGAGATCTCCTGTTGTTCTTTTAAGCCATAGAAGAATGCCGAAGAGGGAATGCTAGACACGGTGCCGTATTTGAGTTGGTGTTGCATAAACTCTTTAAACACTTTGGGATACATCAGGTAAGATGCCAATTGCTGTTCGCTGATCGGTTGGTCGTAGATTTCAGTCAGCATGGCTTGCTGAGACTCTAAATCCACCGCAGGTAAAATCGCCCCTGGTCGATCACTCAAAGGCTGTGCACCCTTCAGCACTTTTTGTTGTAGCTCTTTCGGGAAACCATGCGCAGGTGTACCGAGTTCACCTTTAAACAGGGATACCACAGATTCTGGGAAATCAATTTCGAGTTTCTGGTTATGAATATCTTCGGGCTTGAGGTTGTTTGACACCATATATAATGCCATATCACCGACCACCTTCGAGGTAGGTGTGACTTTAACGATGTCACCAAACATTAGATTTACTTCTGCGTAGGCATCCGACACTTCCGACCAGCGTTCTTCAATCCCCATGGAGCGGGCTTGTTCACGTAAATTGGTATATTGGCCACCCGGCATTTCATGGTGATAAACATCGGCTGTACCTGAGCGCATTTCGGCTTCGAAGGGCGCATAAATCTGACGGACATCTTCCCAATACGTGGATAGTTGTTGCAGATGGTGGGGATTGAGTCCGGTGTCCCGATCGGTATTCTGCAAAGCAGCCACGATGGAGCCCATACTTGGTTGTGAGGTCAAGCCACTCATGGCATCCATAGCAGTGTCTACCGCATCCACGCCGGCATCGATGGCGGCCAGCACACTCGCTGCTGCAATCCCGCTGGTGTCATGGGTATGGAAGTGTATTGGTAAACCCGTTTCTTCTTTTAAGGCTTTGACCAAGGCATGTGCCGCAGCGGGCTTACAGATGCCTGCCATATCCTTAATCGCCAGAATATTGGCACCCGCTTTTTGCAATTGTTTCGCCATATCCACGTAGTAATTCAGGTTATAGCGACGGCTCTGATCAAAGAGATCACTGGTATAACAGATGGCAGTTTCACACAGCATGCCTGATTCACGCACCGCATCAATGGCGACGCGCATGTTGTCTACGGCATTCAGGGAATCAAATACACGGAACAGGTCGATGCCCCCTGCCGCTGCCTGAGCGATGAAATGACGCACCACATTGTCTGGGTAGTTGGTATAACCCACTGCATTGGATGAGCGCAGCAGCATCTGGAATAAGATATTCGGGACTGCTTCACGCAATTTGGCTAAACGTTCCCAAGGGTCTTCCTTTAAGAAACGCATGGAGACATCAAAGGTCGCGCCACCCCAGCATTCCATGGAGAACAGTTCACTGGCCATCTGTGAGTAATATGGGGCGATGGCCAACATATCTTCTGTACGCATACGCGTTGCAAATAGAGATTGATGTGCATCGCGCATGGTGGTGTCGGTAATCAACACGCGTTTCTGATCCCGCATCCATGTTGTAAAACCTTCAGCACCGAGTAACTTAAATTGGTCTCGTGTGCCAGTTGCTGGCGGCTGGGTCAGATCAAACTTTGGGGTGGCGACCACAGTCGGAACCGTTGCTGGGATGTGACGCCCTTTCATTTCAGGCTGACCATTCACGGTAATGTCACCGAGAAAGTCGAGTAGTTTGGTCGCGCGATCCTGTTTTGGTTTTATGTCAAATAGTTCACTGACTGTATCAATAAATTTGGTGGTGCATTGACCGGAAGTGAATAAGGGATGGGTAATCACATTTTCAAGGAAGGCCAGATTATTGGATACGCCACGAATGCGGAACTCGCGTAAGGCACGTAGCATACGGGCATTGGCTTCTTCACGACTGGCTCCACGCACCGTGACTTTGGCCAATAAGGAGTCGTAATAAGGCTTGATCACCGCACCGGTATAAGCGGTACCGCTGTCGACACGTACCCCAAAGCCTGTGGCACTGCGGAAGGCGGTTAAGCGTCCGTAGTCTGGCATAAAGCCATTTTTAGGGTCTTCTGTGGTGAGTCGGCATTGTAAGGCGTGACCGAGTAATTTGATGTGTTCTTGCTGGGGAATGAAGCTGGTACCATCGCCCACCTGTGCACCTTCAGTCACCCGAATTTGTGCCTTCATAATATCGATGCCCGTGATTTCTTCGGTGACGGTATGTTCGACCTGAATCCGTGGATTCACTTCAATGAAGTAGAATTGTTCTGTCACCGCATCCATCAGGAATTCAACCGTTCCTGCATGGGTATAATCCACCGCACGGGCGAGTCGGAGTGCCGCTTCACACAATGCTGCTCGTTGTGCCTCAGATAAATATGGGGCGGGTGCACGCTCAACTACTTTTTGGTTGCGGCGTTGAACGGTACAATCGCGTTCAAATAAATGCACCAAGTTGCCGTGAGTATCCCCGAGAATCTGGACTTCGACATGGCGGGCATTGCGAATCAGTTTCTCTAGATATACTTCATCATTGCCAAAGGCGGATTTGGCTTCACGACGTGCAACATTTATCGCATCTTCCAGCTCATGTTCATGCTCGACCACGCGCATGCCGCGACCACCGCCACCCCAGCTGGCTTTGAGCATCAGTGGATAACCGACTTCTGCTGCCAGTAACTGGCTTTGTTCAAGATCCAACGGTAAGGCTTTGGTTGCAGGGATGACAGGCACATTGGCTTGAATGGCCACATTGCGAGCCATAACTTTATTGCCTAATTGGCGCATCACCTCGGGCTTGGGTCCAATAAATTGGATGCCTGCTGCTGCACAAGCTTCGGCAAACTCTGGGTTCTCAGATAAGAAGCCGTAACCTGGATGAATCGCATCAACGCCAGCTTCAAGTGCTATGCGAATAATATCTTGGATGCCTAAATAGGCAGCAATGGGTTTTTTCCCTGCGCCTACGCAATAGGCTTCATCGGATTTAAAGCGATGTAGTGCCGATTTATCTTCTTCTGCATAAATTGCAACAGTACGGATGCCCATTTCTGTGGCTGCACGCATCACGCGAATGGCGATTTCACCACGGTTCGCAACAAGGAGTTTACGTATTGATTTCATCATTTAAACACTTATTAATCTCCTCAAATAGTCCGTACAGAACTATTTGAGGGTATGGTAAATAAAGAATGCCGATTGAATTGCCTTGTGCTTTAGAAGTTGTAAACCAGCATCAAGTTCAGCAGCTTATTCCACTTGCCGTCATCGCCAGCAGCCAAGGAATCACTGGTTCCACCCACAAATGGGTCATTTTTGCCCATTACATATTCAGTGTATAAAGAGACATTTTTGTAATCCCATGCCACACCGACGATGTTTCGCTGAGAATCCTCAAAGCCCGATTGTTTTTTGTTAAAACCACTGAATACAGCATACGGGGTGATATTCAGTGGACCTTTAACTTCCTTAAAGGTGTAACTGGTGTCTACGGTATAGAAGAAACCTTTGTTGGCAACATCATATTCCGCATCGAATGAACCTGTGGTTGAGCTGTGCGGACTAGCTGCATCCTTATTGGTGAGCTTCTGCTCACCACCTGTCAGTACCACATTTAAATTTTTGTAGTTAATACGGTTAAACACGGCCCATGTATTTCGATTTCCATCAGCAGATGTCTTTTTATTTTCAATATCTGAATACCAGTAGCTTCCACCAACTGATACTTTTAAATCGTCAGTACTTAAAAACTTAAGATCCTGATCAACTCGCGCCATCCACATGTTTTTTTCATTTAGGTCGGTTTTTAACGGATCTGATGAACTGACGACATTCGCCGTATAACGCGCAGAATCTTTACTGGTTCCGTGGTAGTTGCCACCGTCAGTTGCGAAATAGGCTAAATCCACTTTGGTAGAGGATGGTAGTTCAAAGTGATAGTTCACGCCTAAATCTAAAGCATCTTGCAGGCCCATGGTATTGTTAATACCTGCATAGAAACTGCTATCCCAGTAACGCCCCGGTCCAAAAAGAATCGGTTGCAAACCAACGGTAATATTATCGGTTGGATTGAGTTTATAGCCTGCATAAGCTTGGACTAAAGTTGAAAAATCACAGAACGTATCATATTGATAACAACGGTATTGTAATTTGCCAAACCAGTCTGGTGATTCATAAGCTACATTTAAAATTGCTGCATCGAACTTAATCTTTTGGTCAGAAGCAGACTCGCCATAATGTTTATCTTGATAATTAGCACGGACTGCTCCAGAGATGGTTAATGCACCCAAATCACTGTTTGGATCACCAATCGTTACCCCTGCCATCGTTGGTAGCGAGATCACCGCCGAAACTAGACCAATTCCTGTCTTGAGATATAATTTATTCATTTTACATTCCCTGATTTCAATGAATTTTGACAAAATCTCTCTGTTCAAAAACGTTTATGTTTTTGAATATTAAGTAGTGAGTTTGAAATACCCTTGAATCTCATGATCCAAGGGATTTTTTACTGTTAGACCTTAGTGAAGGTCTGGTTCTGTAACATCAATCCAAATGGTTTTTAACTCTGTGTATTGATCGTGTGCCCAAATAGACTTGTCACGTCCACCAAATCCAGATTCCTTATAACCACCAAATGGCGTAGTAATATCACCCTCACCAAAACAGTTCACGGTGACTACACCAGCTCGAATTGCACGTGAAAGTTTAATCGCGTGGCGTAAGTTACTGGTATATACCGACCCAGCCAGACCGTAAACAGAGTCGTTGGCAAGTGCAATCGCTTCTTCGATGGTGTTAAATGTAGTTACTGAAAGAATTGGACCAAAAACCTCTTCTTTGAATAACGTATCTTGAGCACCAATTCCATCGACCACAGTCGGTTCAACAAACATGTCTTGTTCGGTATTACCACCAAAGACAATGTGCTGTTTTTCCGCTTTAGCTTGTTCAATATAAGATTTTACTTTCTCAAAATGAGTGCGACTGACCAAAGAACCGAGCTTATTGTTAGGATCTAGCGGATTACCCATTTTCCAGTCATTCAAATGCAGACCAATCAGACCTAACAATTCATCTTTGACATCGGTATGGACAATTAAGCGTGAAGAGGCTGAGCAGTTCTCGCCCATGTTCCAGAATGCACCGTTCACAATATGCTGTGCAACTTGGTCTAAATCTTCAACATCATTCATGACCACAGCAGGGTTTTTACCACCACATTCCAATACTATGCGTTTCAGATTTGATTCTGCTGCATAGTTTAAGAATAGACGTCCAGTTTCAGTTGAACCTGTAAAGCTGACCATGGCAACATCCATGTGTTTACCTAATGGCTCACCCACTTCACGACCACCGCCTGGAAGAATATTAAAGACCCCAGCAGGAATACCCGCTTCAGCTGCAAGCTCTGCAACACGGAGTGCCGTTAAGGTGGTTTCTTTGGCTGGTTTGATCACAACTGAACAACCTGCAGCTAAAGAAGGTGCAATTTTCCATGCCAACATGAGCAATGGGAAATTCCATGGTAGGACTAAACCGACAACACCAATTGCTTCTCGAACCACCAATGACAAGGCATTTGAACTGACTGGTGCAGTGCTGTCATAAATTTTGTCAATCAGTTCAGCATGCCAACGAATCGTATGAATCATCTCTGGCACGTCTGTTAATTGGCATTCGCTGACAGGTTTACCACTGTCCAAACTTTCCATTACAGCAAGTTCAACTGTGTTTGCTTCAAGTAAATCAGCAAATTTTAGTAAAGTGTGCTTACGCTCATTGGGAGATAACTTGTGCCAGCGACCATCTTCAAATGCCGCCTTGGCTGCAGCTACAGCAATGTCGACATCTTGTGAATTACACGCTGTAATCTCTGCTAGTAATTCACCCGTTGCTGGATTCGTGGTCTGGAATGTACGACCAGTGACTGATGCTTGAAACTGACCATCAATATATGCAAGGGTCTGAAATTTCAGATTCTGAGCAATGGCAGTATATTCCGCTGTTGTCAAAAGCGCAGACATTAAGCACCTCCTGTGATTGCTGCAACATCTTGTTTAAGCTGCTGTACAATCTCTGCAAATGCTTGTTTTTTCTCTTCTGGTAAAGCTTGTAGCGGAGCACGAACACTGCCCGTGCGTAAGCCATTTAATTCACAGCCGTATTTAATACACTGAATGAAGTGACCAGTTTCAAGATAATCCATCAATGGCATCATCGCAGCCATAATACGACGACCTTTATCAAAGTCTTTTTCAATGACACATGCTTCATATAATGCGATATGTTCTTTAGGTACAAAGTTTGAACCTGCACATACCCAGCTACGTGCGCCCCAAGCAAAGAATTCTAATGCTTGGTCATCCCAACCACATGAAATGTTCAAGTTTGGATAGTTACGCGCCAACATATGTAACTGGTTCATATCACCAGAACTTTCTTTTAAACCGACAAAGTTTTTCGATTGTGCAAATACCGTATCAAAGAACTCCTTGCCCATGCTCACACCCATACGCGCTGGATAGTTATAGAACATGATGGGTAAATCTGCCGCTTGATCAATTGTTAAAGCATGAGCTGCAACTTCTTGTTCAGTTGGTAATGCATAAGGTGGAATAGTGACTAAAATACTGTCTGCTTTAATTTCTTTAGCAACTTTTGCATATTCAACTGCATCTTCAGTTCGAATCGCACCAGTACCAAGCATTAAAGGTACACGTGAGCCAATCACCTCTTTCGCATATTTTGCCAAGTCATAACGCTCTTGAGCGGTATGTGCATAATATTCACCTGTGGTTGCTGCCACGATAATGCCGTGTACTTTTGCATCGATTAAATATTCTAAAACTTCTGCAAAAGCAGCGTTATCAATTGAACCATCAGCAGCTAAAGGCGTGATTGCTGGTGTATAAATACCTTCAAAAAATGTCATGATATTTTCTCCGTTTTAAAGTGTGTTAATGGTTGCCATAATCAATTGAGAGACTGAGATCATGGCAACACGATCCATTGTTAATTTTTCAAAGCAGTTGCTTGTTCCAAGTTCAACCCTTTGGTTTCTGGCGCTGTGAGAATAGAAACTATCAAGCCAAGTAAAGTGACACCTGCTGCGACATACATGGTATTACCAATACCAATCGTGTCTAATGACATCGGCACTAACCATGTACCGACTGCTGCACCGATGCGAGAGAATGAAGTTGCCATACCGACACCAATGGCACGCATTTCAGTTGGGAACAGTTCATTTGGATAGACCAATTCCAACACTTGTGCCCCACCAATTAACACCGCATAAGTACAGAACAAGACCAACACTAGCAGTGGTGAAGCATCCGCGAATGCACCTAAACCAAGCAATGCCAAACCTGACCATAAGAAGCTATGAATAACCATTTTACGGCGACCCATGCTGTTGATGAGTTTGGTTGCAAGCACACAACCCACCACAAACATCAAGGTAATCATTACTGAACCATATTCCGCCCATGAGCCTTTTAGATTCATTGCATCTAAAACACGAGGTGCAAAGGAATACACGGCAAATACAGGAATCACCGCACACATCCAAAACATCGAACAGAAAAATACGCGTTTGCCGTAGCCTAGAGCCAAAATTTCTTTAAGCGATAAACTCTTGACTGCTTGCTGAACAGGCACATTAGCAAGTGAAAATGATGGTCCATATACCTGTTTAATAATGACTTCTGCTTCAGCAGTACGACCTTTACTGATGAGCCAGCGTGGTGATTCTGGTGTACCAACACGAATGATAATCAAGATCAGACCAATCACGGCTGGGCTAGCAAACACCCAACGCCAAGCATCAGTAATATCCATCTTTAAAATCATATTACCAAACAGGTAAGCCAACATCGCACCTGCAAACCACATGATCGTGAGCATCGCTAAACGAGGTCCACGTTCTTTGGTCGGCAAGAACTCTGTGAGCAATGAACCGCCAGCAGCGTACTCAAATCCCACTGCAATACCAATCACAAAACGACATAAAAACAATGCCATTTCCGACTCAACCCAAAGTTGAGCCACCGAACATAAAACAAATAATGTAGGGGCAATAAAATATAATTTCTTGCGACCCGTCAAATCAGCGAGCCAGCCACCTAAAAAACCACCAAAAAACATGCCGAACAGCGCGGATGCCGCAATCATGCCTTGCCAAAAGTTAGATAACTGTAAATGTGCAGCGGCTTGCATCAATGCAACACCAATAATACTTAGAACATAACCATCCAGTAGCCAGCCGCCACCTGTACGAATACTCAATAACTGATGAAATCCTTTTACGGGTACATCATCAATTGACATATGATTCGTTGTCATTTTTTTCTCCAATACTCGTCCACCAAAGTGGATGTGTTTCCTACACGTTTATGAAATCTAGAGGTGAACAAACCCTACAAAATTAACCCACTAATTTTGTGTTTTTAAAACTTATGAAGTCGTTTGAAGCGAGTAACTTAACCAGTAATCTCTAACGGGTTCAGTCCATTCATAAACTGAGTTTATTCACCATACGAATTAACTTTCTAAACCAGCTTGTCTTTGCCCCCACCATAGCGTTGCATTGACGCCAATAGAGAGAAATGGTTCTGGAGGCAACTTATTTGGTCCAGAGGTATCTAAAAGAAAATCTATCAGATCATTTTTTTGACCCGCGATCCAATCGGCAAGTAATGTACCTGTTACAGTGCCACGCGTGATGCCTAAACCGTTGCAACATAAAGCACCGTATACATTTGGTGCTAATTGACCGAAGAAACCTTTATGATTTTGAGAAAGTGCAAGGGAGCCACTCCATGTATATTCAAAATCCACTTTAGGTAACATTGGAAAGCGTCTTTCGAATGAACGGTTATGTCGATGAACAAACTTATCTAAACAATGCTGTTTAGGGCGTCCATTCGGATTGAAGCTAAAGCTATTACGAATAAGAATTCGGTTGTCATGTGTACGACGTACCGTACTTCCATATGGATCAGCAGGAATAACGCCCCAGAATGACTTACCACCCAGTTGAGCTTGCTCTTCTTCAGTTAAAGGTCGTGTCATGCTGGCATAAAGAAAAACAGGTAACATGGTATGTTTTAAAAAACCAAAACGTTGACCAAAGGCATTATTTGCAAGGATGAGTTTATCGGCTGTAATTTGTCCATCTTGATGTTTTAAAACAACCTTCTCACCATATTCTACTTCCGTGATTGGGGTATTTTCATAGAGTGTGACATTAGATGGTAAACTGTCTGCAAGTCCTTTGACTAAAGCTGAAGGTTGCAGCAAGATCGTACCTGGAGTAAAGAGACCGCGTTTATAGAACGATGTCCCAATATGTTCAGGTAAATCCTGTCCACTGATAACTTCATAAGGTTGGCCAAGTTTATCTAATCCGCGTTGATAGGCATCTAAAACAGCAATACCTTTATTTTCTACAGCGGCTTGATACTTGCCACTCGCACGCATATGACAATCAATCCCATTTTCTTCAACAATATTACGAAGAATAGATTGCCCTAACAAATTAAGCTTTAGAGTAGATTTAGCAATTTCTATATCACCAATATAATCTTCTGCGCCAATGTCATGAGGTAAATCAATTGCAAAACCTGCATTTCGTCCTGCTGTACCAAAGCCAACTTCCTGAGCTTCAATCAGAATCACTTCATCATTAGGAAAGTTAAGGGCCAATTGTCTTGCTGCGGCTAAGCCTGTATAACCTGCGCCGACGATAGCCCAGCGTGCAGTGCTGTTGCCACGATGGCTCGGCTTAGCTTGTCGTTTATTGCTTAAATGATACCAGGCACACTGTTTATCATCGGCTGGGAGTGCTGTTACTTTTGTCATTTCATTAAACTCCATTTATATCTTCCGCTCACTCACCTTTCCTATGAGCAAAAAATTTCTAAAATCCTGCTTTCAATTTTTTATTTAATAACTCAGTGGAACTTCTATTCCTGCTGGTACTACATATTCAGTCATACGTCGACGAGATAAATCCAAATGGATACGTACAATCTCACCTGCAATCGCTACATCATGTTGTTCAATGGCTTGAATAATTTGCTCGTGTTGAATCACAGCGGCATCCAAATCTTGCTGCATGTCATCTGAAGTGGGTTGCTTGTAGAAGATCTTGCCTAATCGTGCGTGATCAATTAACAATCTTTCCAAACTTGGCATTAGGTAAGCGTTATCCGCAATTTTGCCTATTTCGAGATGAAATAAATTGTTATAGTAAACGCGTCCTTCCAAGTCGTTATTATCTATCGCTTCTCGGAACTGCTTTTGAATCTGCTTGAGTTGCTCTATATCTGTTTTGCTGGCATTAATTGCTGCCAATTGCGTTGTTGCAATATAAATGAGTGGTGCAGCCAGAAAGAAATTTCTTAATGAGTGATGACTCATAGATGAAACGCGAACAGGTCTGTTCGGTTCTAATTCAAGATAGCCTTCAGCCGCCATTTGTCTGATCAGTTCACGGACAGGAGGTCGAGATAAACCGAATTCTTCACTTAAAGTGACTTCGTCTAAAACAGCTCCTGGCGCTAATTCCATACTGATAATACGGCGCTTTAATGTTTCAGCTAAAAGTGCTTTTTTGTCCATGAACTCCCTCTCCTCGATTTCACTCTTTGTTCAAGAGTGAGAACCCTGTATACAGATTGTCTATTCTGTATTTTTTAAAATAATACAATCTGTATACAGATGGATGAGATAATGAATCGGACAGAAAATATAATATTTCTACATGTCTAAAACAGGGGTTGATCGGACTGATTTATCCTAATTGTCTAAACAGAATTTCTAGATGTGGGCTGTAGGATCACCACGCCATTTCATTACCCTGAAAATCAATAAACTGTTGTTCAGTCTTTCCAAGAAAGCCTTCTATCACGCGTACAATTCCTGTGGTGCTCTCTTTAACAGTGACAGGTGCATGACTTCCCCCCATTTCAGTTTGAACCCAACCTGGATGTAAATTCAGGACACCGATTTGTGCTGGAATTGCCTCATTTTGTGCAAAACCACGGGTAATACTGTTCAGCGCAGCCTTACTGGCACGATACAACTCCATACTGCCATCATCGTTTAAAGCAATACTGCCCATACGTGAGCTCATAAACGCAATCACGCTGTTTACTTTCATTAGAGGGAGAAATTTTCTAGCAATTGTTACAGGTGCAATGCTATTGACCCAAAACAGATTTGCAATTTCATTTGGCGTACAATGCTCAACGCGTTGATGTTCTGGTCCTGAAATACCCGCAGAAACCAAGAGTAGATCAAAGGAATGCTCAGGATACTTGCTGATGATGCTATTGGCAGTTTGCACATGGCTTAAATCTAATTCAGCCAATTCCAGTTTGTCTGGATGCTCTGAAAGCAGTTGATTCAGATCGGCAGGCACTTGTGTTGTATCTCGAATAGTCGCGATTACACTCCAATGCTGATTAAGTAACTCACGAACCAGTCCTAAACCAATTCCTCTTGAAGCACCTACTACAAGTGCACGCTGATTTTCTTTAATCATAAATGTACCTATTCATTATATATTTCATGGTGTAAGAATCATCTTACAGGTGAATGTCATTCTGGGAATAATCAAGTAATTCAGCATAATTTATATCAATGACTATTACTAAGGTTAGTTAATTTTTTTCAGATTCAATGACAAGCTTAATCAATATACCTTTGATTTATCTATTATATTTTTAATTCTCACCCAAATATTCTCTCTGGAAGAGCGGCCTCCAACAAACTCGATATGGTTCACTCACCGATATAGTTGGATATTTGGGTATAGACATTTCTATAGAAAATTTAGTTTTTTAATTTACTATGAAAATTAAGAATAAGATTATTATTATCAATTACTTAAAAACATACATATCATATTAACAAACTCTTAGATTGATGAATATTTACTAAAACTTACTGCCTATGAGCACCTATTTTACCTCACAGAATATGTGCAAGACATCAGAACTAAAGCCTTTCGATGCTTAGGTCTACCCTGCTACATTGGGATCGGTCGATCAAAAACCGAAGCAAAAATTGCCAATCATTTCGCCAAGAAAAAGAAGTTTTTTGGTGGCATGTATATTGGAGTAAATTTTGTTGTAATACATGCAAAAGATCAAAAAGTGATGGCGTTTGATCAGCGTTTGAGTTCGATTCCGTTAATATCAAATCCATAAGCATGACTATTTCCAGTAAATGAAATACCTAATCCCTGCTCAATTGGTCCACTAGGAGCAGGTGCAGCTAGTCAACCACGAACAAGAAAGTGCGCCAAACTTCTCCAGTAATTTACATTTACTTATAAACAGAGAAAATTTTTAAACAATCCTTTTCTCAATTTGCTTAGGCTATTGAATCCAGAGTTCATCTTCTTACATGATTTTTAACATTAAATTGAATATAACCAGTGGATTAACATTTTTTTGTTAGAGTCTACAACTCTTTGAAAACTAAATTTAACGCTTCGCTCAGGCGCATTCCGATTAATTGGATAATTTTGTTTGTCTAAGCATAGATGGTTTCCTAGGATTGGCTCTAAAGACCTTTCCTTTGTATTAGCATCATGCAACGTCTCCTCTAGGACACTTCGGGTTTCTTGCCAATAACATAGCGTTCGCTCTTCTTTATTCTTTTTTATTCAAACGTTCAACTTGTTTACTTCTTCTCTTCTTTTAATCCAACAACATCAACTCAGACGTAATGGAATTTCATTTATCAACCCAATTTATTCAAAATCACAACTCTCAATAAAAACAGAGAGTTTTCTTGTTAAATGTGATCTAAATTTTAGAAATTCTTTCACTTTTTTTAGTTTTCTGTTGTACCTAGAATGATACAGTTTCGTTCTATTTTGAAACATTGGGTATGAAGCATGGATCAAAAAGATTCTCTGCTATACTTACTTCACATGTAGGATCAATGGAGTTGAGAAATGCTCAGAACCACTGAACAGAAAAAAATATATATTCAAGCGACACGTGCGCAAAATTATAAGGCCTGTCTAAGGCTCGAGGGGATTACAGCGGCTGCCCAAACAACTCAACAGAGTAAAGCTGAAATCTTGCAAAAATATAACAAGTTTTCACAACCTGAATATTAGTCAGGTGCATGTATGGATAAATAGGGGGAAATGGGTGTCCGTCTAACAGTAGTCCTAAGCAATCCCAGATAATATTATAAACATATATTTTTCAATTATTTAATATTTTCATTGTCCTAAGCCATCTTGCCCAATCCTATCATTTCCAGTATTTTATGAGGGGTAGATTATGGGGTAAATAAGAGCATGCCAAAAAAATCAAAAGAGCTATCTGCACTTAGTGTAGCAAAAATTAAAACGACTGGTCGACATTCTGTAGGTGGCGTTGATGGCTTATGTCTAAATGTCGAGGGTAATTCCCGTGTCTAGATTTTGCGTGCTGTCGTGGATAAACGTCTGGATAAAGATGGAAAGTTAAAACCTCACCGCCATGATATTGGTATTGGTCCCTACCCGGAAGTTTCATTAGCTGAAGCCCGTGCTAAAGCAACAGAATTAAGAATACAAATTCGAAATGGCATTGATCCAATTGCGCATAAACAGGAACAACTTATCAAAGCTACATATCCAGAAACTACGTGACAAAACATTCATTGAGTGTGCAAAAGTTGTTATAGCAAATAAAACCCGTGAACTCAAAAATGAAAAACATATTGGTCAATGGACTTCTACATTAGAAACCTATATTTACCCAACTTTAGGTGATATTAGTATTGGCACCATTACTAAAGTTGATATTGCCGAAGTTCTTAGGCCTATCTGGATTGAAAAAAATGAAACAGCCAGACGTATTCGTGGTCGTATAGAAACCATTTTCGATTATGCCAAGGCTATGGGATATTTTGTGGGTGATAACCCAGCCGAATGGAATGGTAATCTTGAGCCAATCTTAGGTAATTTAAAGCAGGAATCACGCCCTCACCCATCTTTACCTTATGATCAGGTCGCTGAGTTTATCCAGCATTTAAGGCAGAAAAAAGGTATTTCACCTAAAGCTCTTGAATTTGCAATTTTAACTGCATGTCGGTCTGGTGAGATTTTTGGAGCTAAATGGCAGGAAATTAATTTTAAGAGTAAGGTCTGGATTATCCCCAAAGAACGTATGAAAGCAGAAAAAGAACATCGTGTTCCTTTGTCTCAAGAGGCAATTGCGTTGCTTGAATCAATTAAACCATATACTCAACTACAAGATTTTATCTTTCCTGCACCCCGTGGCGGTGGCATGCTTTCAGATATGTCTTTAACAACATTCATCAAAAGAATGCATGAACAAAAGTTTAAAGAAAATGGTATCGGATATATTGATCCAAAACAAAATCGAGTGATTACTACACACGGTTTCCGCTCTACAATCCGTGACTGGTCAGCAGACAAAACTGATTACCCTCGTGAGGTCTGTGAACATGTACTTGCCTATAAGTTACCAGATGAAGTGGAAGCTGCTTACTTACGTGGAGCATATCTTGAAAAAAGAAAAAATTTGATGGCTGATTGGGCTAAGTTTTGTACTAGAAATTAACTAATTTTTTAAAATATAATCTCTTCCTTGAGAATATATTTGAGCTTTAAAATTAAAGTAGATTAGATAGTCTTTAAATTTATTTGTTTGACAATCATTCATTTTAGAAGTCGTATCCAACCTCGTACAAAATCCCTTTAGTAGTGTTTAAATATAGATATTCCATTTAAACACTACTTTAGTCTATTGCGTAAAAATTCAATAAAACGCTGTGTTTTAGCAGGCAAAAGTCTTGTTTCTGTTAAAGCGTAAACAGAAATGGGTATACCTTGCCATTCAGGTAAAATCTTACGAAGAAGACCTTGATCTAATTCTTTAGTAACAATACCTTCGGGTAACAGAGTTATGCCTTGATTTAATACAGCAAGCTGCTTAATCATACCGATATTGTTCAGCATAAAACGGCTTTTTACATTAACCTCAATTTTTTCATTGGTATCATCCTTGCTCAGTTTCCATAACCCCCCTTTTGGGAATCCCAAACATTCATGCTGAATAAGATCATTGGGATGTTTGGGTTCACCAGAAACTTCAAGATAATGTGGACTTGCATAAAAATAAACAGGAAGCTTTACCAATAATCGTGCAATCAAAGTTGAATCTTTTTGCTCACCCATACGAATGGCTAGATCAAAAGGCTCAGTAATCAAATTCACCTGACGCGGTGTTAGATCAAACTCAAAATGAATACCTGGATAATGATCCGCAAACTCGACCAAAAGTAGTGCTAAATAATTAATAGCAAAATCTACAGGTAAGGAAACTCTTAAAAGTCCTGTCGGTTGCGCTAAAATATCACCTAATTCCTCATGTGCTAGCCTTGCTTCTTCAACAATCCTTCTGCAACGCTCATAATAAATCTGACCTGCTTCTGTTAGCTCCACTTTCCGTGTTGTCCGATGGAGCAATCGTAAACCTATTTCTTTTTCTAAATGACTAATTCTTCTTGATAATGTTGAACTTGGCATATTCAAGTTATCAGCAGCTTTTCTAAAACTCATCACTTTGCAAACTTCTACGAACAACGCCATATCATTAAGAAATTCCATCCAAATTATCCCATTAATGGATTAATAATTTCCATTTTACCATATTTATCCCAAAGGCTAATTCGTTAATACTATTTCTACTTACTGGCATATTTAACTTTTAATAAGGAATAGTGACATGTCTAAAGGAACCGCTGTCATCACTGGTGCAGCAAATGGTATTGGTCAAGCTTATGCTCAAAGATTAGCAGCCGATGGTTTCGATATCGCTGTTGCAGACGTTGTAGATGCAGCCGCAACTCGTCAACTTGTTGAAGCAGAAGGACGTAAATTTTTCTCCGCTATTGTTGATGTCACATCACCAGAGTCCACTCAAAAATTTGCAACTGAGGTTGCAGCTAATATGCCTCCTGTTGCCGCATTAGTGAACAATGCTGGAATTTATCCATGGAAATCATTTGAAGATACTGATTATGAAACATGGAAAAAAGTGATTTCTGTCAACTTAGATGGTGCATTTCTGATGAGCAAAGCATTTGTTCCTGTCATGAAAAATAATCAGTTTGGCAGAATTGTAAATGTAACAAGTACAACATTTTGGCTGAATGCGCCAGAGATGACAGCTTATATAGCAAGCAAAGGTGGTGTGATTGGTTTTACTCGTGCGTTGGCGAGTGAAGTAGGTGCTTTTGGTATCAATGTTAACGCGATTGCACCTGGTTTAACCAATACCAAAACCATGCATGGAATTAACGCAGATATTTTTGAGTACTTACCAAAACAGCAAGCAATTCCTCGAATGATTGAACCACAGGACATTGTTGGAGTGGTTTCATTCTTATGCTCTACAGACTCAGGCTTTGTTACAGGTCAAACGATTGCCGCAGATGGCGGTCAAGTTCGTATCTAAGAAAATCAGACTGAGTTACATCAAATTATCTAAATCAATTTATTGGACAATGAATCATGAATCAAATACTTAAACCTATTCGTATCGGTCAGTATCAATTAGCGAACCGACTAGCTATGGCACCAATGACACGATCACGTGCTCAGTTTGATGGAACACCTGGCGAATTAGCAACCGAATACTATACTCAACGTGCAAGTGTTGGATTAATCATTGCTGAAGGTGCTCAACCCTCTGAAGATGGTCAGGGCTATTTAGCAACACCAGGTATTTATACAGATTCACATATTGCGGGCTGGAAAAAGATCACTAATGCAATACATGCTAAAGGTGGACACATTTTCATTCAATTGATGCATGCTGGTCGTATGTCACATCCTGATAACACACCACATCATCGTCAAGCTGTTGCTCCTTCATCTATTGCTCCAGGTACAGGTACATTCACACCAACTGGAATGCAAGAAATTCCAGCACCTCGTGCATTGACGACTGAAGAAATTAAACAAACAGTCCAAGATTTTAAACATGCTGCCCGATCTGCAATTGAAGCAGGTGCGGATGGTGTGGAAATTCATGGTGCAAATGCCTACCTAATTCAACAGTTTTTTGCACCAAGTGCAAACACACGTACAGATGAATATGGTGGTTCTATTGAGAATCGCGCTCGTTTTGCCATTGAAGTAGCAACTGCAATTGCAGAAGAAATTGGTGCAGATAAAACTGCGATTCGTCTTTCTCCAGGTGCGCTACTTTGGGGAATTGATGAAGGTCAAGAAGGCCCTGAATTATATCGTTATCTCGTGAAAGAGCTTAATAAACTAGGACTCGTATATTTGCATGTTATGCATCTTGGCAATGAAGAACTTTTGCAAGATATACGCCAACTATGGACACAGGCATTAATCATTAACCGCCCTGGACGTCCGCGCGAAAACATCGGAACAGATATCGAATCAGGTTTAGCAGATCTAGAGTCTTATGGACAAATGATCCTCGCGAACCCTGACTTTGTAAGTCGTCTGCAACACAATTTACCAATGAATGAAGCAGATAATACGACATATTATGGTGGCGATGCACAAGGCTATGTCGATTATCCAACTTTAAATACATCTACTGAAATTTAAAGGCTGCAATTATGTCTATTGTTATCGCTCAAGTTCAACGCGCTAACCATGGTCGTCAATTTCATGGCTATGGATTACGTGCAGAAGCATCGCTTATTTCTCCAATCCTTGGTGTCGATCACTATTGGATGAATGCTCCGACTTTCCCTCCTCACCGTCATCAGGGTATGTCTGCTGTCTCTTACTTGTTAGAAGATTCTGAAACAGGAATGGCGAATCGTGACTCCATTGGGACTCAAAATCTCATTCAGGCAGGAGGGCTACATTGGACCACGGCAGGTCGTGGTGTATCGCACGAAGAAGTTCCTGCTGAGGTTGGAAAAACTGTCCATGGATTACAATTTTTTGTAGATCTATCTGAATCCAACAGCCTAATTGAGCCTTTTCCATTAATTCTTGAGGCTCAAGATGTCCCTGTAATTCACCTACCAAACGCTAAAGTACGTGTGCCATTAGGTAGTTATGGTGATGTTTATTCTCCAATGAACCCACCAACCGAAGTGACGATGCTCGATATTTCACTACAAGATGGTGGTGAGATCACTGTACCAATTGCTATTGGTCACAATATGTTTGCGATGCCTATTGCGGGAATATTTGAAGTAGAAGGTCAAGAATTTAATCCCGAGAATCTTAAACTTCCCGTATTCCCAGCCCAAAAAGTTTCTCGCGATATGACGTTTAAAGCCACTCAAGGCAATGCTCATATCGTATTGTTCAGCGGACCTCCGCTATTTGCTTAATCTAATCCAAAGAAGGAATTTACTATGACTAACCAATACTTTACTGCTGAAAATTCAGCATTACTACTTATTGATCATCAAGTTGGTACGATGCAACTGATCAAAAATATAGACAAGGAACTTGCTGCTAAGCAGTCAATTGCATTGGCTAAGATGGCTAAGATTCTTGGCATGCCTGTAGTTATTACCTCTAGCCAAGAAGAAAATGCTCAAGGACCAATTCTGCCAGAAATCGCAGAGATTCTACCTGAAGCTTATGAAGCTCGTGTTAAGCGTCCAGGTGTGGTTAATGCTTGGGCATATAAAGAATTCCATGATGCAGTGGTTGCAACAGGTCGCAAAAATCTAATTATGGCGGGTGTTACTACAGATGTCTGCCTTATTTTCCCAGCAATAGATGCTGCAACTGAAGGTTTTGCTGTGCAAGCTGTGATGGATGCTTCTGGTTCACCAAGTGATTTATCAGAAGAGTTTTCGCGTCAGCGTATGCATGATGCGGGCGTTGTACTCACAGCTACTAATACGCTCATGGCTGAAATCGCGCAAGACTGGTCTACTCCTACTGGACAACAATTGATTGGTCTGTTGTTTACAGATGTATTCCCAGCACTAGGTGCTGAAATTGCTTAACTGCAAGTAAATGGTTAAGGCTATTTATTTCGACATATAGCCTTAACTAATCTTTATCACAAATAATTTTTCCAAATTTAAATTAACAAGCGCTGAGCTATTTCTCTAAAGATCCTTTAGTAATGCAATAGATAAAGAATCCACATTTATGAGTCAAGGTGTCTCCCCAGATCAGAAATCGCCTATTACTCAAGAGACTAATGTCATTCAAAATACAAAGTCTAAAATTTATTGGATACGAGGGGTAGCCACGGTAATACTCTTGATTATTCTGATTTTAGCTATTGTTTGGTACTTTAAATATCAAAGTACAACAGAATACACAGAGGATGCTTATGTTGATGGCAACGTTGTACAATTAACTTCTCAAATAGCTGGAACAGTTATAAATTTTGCGGCTGATAATACGGATTACGTCAAATCTGGGGAATTAGTTGTTCAGTTAAATTCTGTAGATCAAGAAATCCTATTTGAGCGAACGAAAGCAGAATTGGCTAAGGCAATCCGAAGCGCACGTACCCAATATTCCCATGTCTATCAATTACAAGCTGAAGTTGAACAACGTCAAAATGAAGTATTGAAAGCTAAGGAAGATCTAAAACGTCGTTCTGATCTTAGTGCTATTGGTGCTATTTCTAGTGAAGAATTGAGTCATGCCCAAGATCAACTGAAAAATGCCCAAGCTGCCCTCATAGCAGAAAATCAATCACTTATACAGAGCTGGGCTATAGTTGATGGGACAAGTCTTCGGACACATCCGGATGTTCTGACAGCAGTAACTAACTTACGTGATGCATATGTGTCTCGTATGCGTACGTCAATTAGCTCTCCTGTAGATGGTATTGTCACTAAACGCAGTGTGCAATTAGGTCAGCACATTAATCCAGGTGTGGCACTCATGTCTATCGTTCCTACAAATGAACTCTGGGTCAATGCTAACTTCAAAGAATCGCAACTAAAACATCTTCGTATTGGTCAACCTGTTGAATTGACATCTGATGTATATGGGCGAAATGTTCTTTACCATGGAAAAATCGTTGGTTTAGATGCAGGTACAAGAAGTGCATTTGCGCTTTTACCTGCCCAGAATGCAACAGGAAACTGGATTAAAGTAACACAACGTGTATCAGTCCGAATTGCCTTAGATCCTAAAGAGATTATAAAAAACCCACTACGCATAGGTCTATCCATGCGAGTCACTGTCAATACTAGTGACCGAAATGGAGAAATAATCCGTCAAAATGCGGCTCCAACTTTTAAATACAAAACCCAAATCTATGATCATGAGCTAAAAGATGCAGATAGGATTGTAGAATCTATCATTCGAGAAAATGAAGGAAACTCTCCTCAGAAGAAACAAATATAGGCTTAGTTATGTATAGAAAACACTATGCACTTTTAATGGTACCCATATGTTATCTCATTAACACATCACGGGTTTCAAGAATCAGGCCATCGCTAAGATTATCGATTGAAACAGTTCTATAATTCATTTGGCAGTAGATTGAAGAAAGCAGATGTCAAAAGAAAATATTTCAAGAAATCCAATACCCAATCAAACAATGATTATATGGACTGATACTTATATAAAATTAGACACTTGGTTGAGAATACAGTTGCATGACTCAAACAATTTAAAGGAATTGCTAAATGCTATAACAAGCTAAAGCAGAACTACGGAAATTCAGTTGCTTTAGCTTGTATATTAATTTAGCCACAGTTATGAAATGTCAACAGGCACTAATTATTCAATGCATTTTAGCGCAATTCCCCACCAAATCGTTCAGCAATCCAATCCGCAATATATGAACCAGCATTTGCAGTATTATCTAAACTACTGTGTTGTATACCACCTTCTCGCTCCGTAAAGATTTTTAATTCACGGTCTGGGCTATTTACCAACTGAGCATAAGACTGATGTGCATATTCTAATGGAATCTGTTTATCCGCCTCACCATGTGTGACCAAGAATGGGACTCTAATATTTTCTAGCACATCATTTAGATGTACATTTTGTGCGATTTCCATGAATTCATCCATGTCTTTTGCTCCCCACACCCAACGTACATGCTCCCAGTAGTGAGGTACAGGATTTTCACCCTCTCGTTGTAATCGACGTTTTTGCATTTCCCCCCAGTTATGGTTCGCACCCCACACCACGCCTAACGCAAAGCGAGGTTCAAATGCTACGGCACGTGGGCAGTAATAACCACCAAGTGAAACGCCCAATAAACCAATTTTCAAGGCATCAACATCAGGACGCTGTTCCAAATAATCAACTACTTTACTTGCCCATTGTTCTGTTTCAACCACAGCAGTCAGACCATGTAAGCGTAGCGCTTCCCCTGTCCCAGGTTGATCAATGAATAAGCTAGAAATACCTCGTTTTGCCAAAAGTTGTGGAAAGAATCCAGCACGATAGACCATTTCTTTAGTGGAATCTAAACCATTAATCACGACTAAACATGGTGCTGGTCCCTTTACCCCTTCTGCATGAGTATATAAACCTGCAATGATGCCATCTTGGTATGGAATTTCAACTCGTTCACACGGCTCTTTAGCCAATTGCATCCCTTGTTGAAAGGTTTCTAGAAATTTGGCATATAAGGCTTTACGTGGTGCATAACTATGCGCCTGCATCCGCTCTGCTGTAATATAATAAATCGCTGCACGATTCAATTTATCGCCCGCACTCAACATACGACCAGTGGCTTTATCTTCTTCTGCAAGTGCCAGTAAATTGTCACCACCCTGTTCCCAAGAAGCTAAAAATGCCGCTGTGCCTGGGTCATCGCCCTCTTTGGCAATGTCTGCGAGTGGACGACACATCGCCTCAATTTCACCAATTTTTGCGCCCATTTCAATCGCAGCAGCGACCGCTAAACTCCAAACATAATTGGTTTCAAAATATTTAAACATCCTGTTTATCCTTTACAAAGTGCTAGGTTTATTCGGTTTTCAATTCACGCATGTAGGCTTCTTCACCTTGATAAAAACCGACATCCCAAGGAATTTCATCCAACATAAAGCTTGGAGGTTTCGTCATCCAAGATGCTGTACCAAAGCGAAATTCCCATTCACGTGGTACCCAGTTGTCATCTAAATAGTCAGTATCTGCACCATACTCAGTTTCACCACCCACTGGAGAGTCGAAATAGCAGAAAATTGCTGAACCAATTCGATGACGTCCAATCCCCAAGAAACCATGCGTCCAACCACGTTTCGTCATGTGATTGGAACCAATCATGACCTCATCAAAATCTTCAACCCCAAAACAAGTATGATGGAAACGTGGAATACCACCTGCTCCTGGCACCTCACAGTTCAATAAGAAAGTATTGTGATGTTCATGTGCCCCATCTGCACGTAAATAAGTGCCAATACCTTTTTGATGATCGGACATGCGAAAGTTCAAACGATCACGAAAGAAGGCGAATGTTTTCCAATAATCTTTGACTGCAAAGACCACGTGATTAATCGTTTTTGGAATAGCACGTCGACGCCATTTTCGGTGTTGATTCAGACGATTAATATTGCCAGATGAGTTAATCGGATCAGTAGAATAAATCACTGTCTGACGATCAAAGACGCGCAATGCCAAAGGCAAACCGCAATCCGAGTAGAAACGCCAAGCGCCATCATCCCCTAAAGTAACTTCACGGTCCTGTTTTAAATCATCGACCAAACGTTGCAGATTATCTTCAGTATCGACGCCCCAAATGGTTTCCTTAACACCAAACCCTCTATACGCCGAGTCATCGGGCATAGAAGCGTGATCAATCGAGCGTACGATTACCGTTGAACCTTCTGCCAGACGATAAATGGTTTCTTCTACACTTGAACTTAAACGTTGCAAACCAAAATCGTCTAAAAATTGTGATGCTTTTTCAAGGTCTTGAACCCCGTAAAGCAATGTATCAATACCGACTATTGCCATAGCTAAATTCCTTTTTAATCCCTATCTCATTTCAAATAATGATGATTTGGAATTCAGATTAGTCTGCGATCTCACAATCCACAAATGCTTTATAAGCATGGCTGGTATCTACAAAACAAATAGGTTCTATTTGAATCAATCCATCCTACAAATCAATAATTATGAACGCACGTTCTAAACTTGATTTTTATTCCTATGAGAATTATATTCTCAAAGGAATATATTTTAAGCCTGTAAACCTATGTCCCAATCTCCTTCACTTGGTCATTATCTGGACCATTTACATGCACTTGTTGCGACAGTGCTATTTCCACATATGGGTAAAGCCTTAAATGGTGAATTTTCTTTTAGTCAACTCAACACCCTGTTCCTGCTGTATAAGCAGGGTTCATGCAGTATTGCCGAAATTGCGGAAAATGCAGCGATCTCCCACAATGCCGCCAGCCGCATGGTCGATCGTCTGGTGCAAGGTAACTATGTGACCCGTGTCGAAGATGCACAGGATCGTCGTCATAAAAAGGTTTCTCTTACCCTGTCTGGCTTCAATAAACTCAAGGAGTTACAGATTATTACCACTGATGTCTATAATCAGATTTTCACCGTTGTACCCGATGAGTTAAAACACAAGCTTGAAGCAACCTTAAAGGAAATTGAGCCATTTCTACCCCAAACCACCCGTTTTGTTATCGATCAAGATGGAGTGCAAACCAAGAGATGAATTCTACCTATCTTAAATACTCAATTATTTTGGGAGTTTTGACTGCTTTTGGTCCTATTTGTACAGATTTCTACTTGCCTGCTTTACCGCAAATCACCCATGACTTAAATGCATCTATTCCACAATCGCAACTCAGTTTGACGGCAGCCTTAATTGGCCTAGGCGTTGGACAGTTATTTTTTGGTCCGTGGAGTGACCGTATCGGTAGAAAAAAACCGCTAATGCTTTCCTTGGGACTATTCACTTTAAGTTCAATTGCTTGCATGTTTGTACAGGACATGAGTCAAATGGTCATCATCCGTTTTGTACAAGGTTTTTCCGGTGCAGGTGGTGCTGTCCTTGCTAGAGCAATTGCCAGTGACCGTTATTCAGGCACACAATTGGCACAGTTTTTTGCCTTGATTATGGCAATTAACGGTATCGCTCCCATACTTGCACCTGTACTCGGTGGTATACAATTGCAGTTTACCCAGTGGCAAGGTCTATTTGCCAGTTTATCGGCTTTAGGTGTGCTTATTTTTCTAGTCTGTTATTTCCTAATTGATGAATCACACGATCCGAAACGAGTTGGACAGTTACAACAATCTTTCAAGCTCGCGCAGGCAAATGTACTCAAGGATAAAACTTTTATTGGGCTATGTTTAATGCAAAGCATGATGATGGGCGGATTATTTGCTTATATTGGTGCATCTTCTTATGTATTTCAGGAAACTTATCATTTCTCGGCTCAAAGCTATAGCCTACTATTCGCATTCAATGGCATAGGATTAATTATTTCAGCTGTTACAACAGCCAAACTTTTGAATCATTTTTCTGAAAAATATTTATTAGCCACGGCGGTTACAATTGCTGTGATTACAAGTTTGGCATTATTGGTATGCAGCGCATTACAACTCCCTATCTTGCTCTGTCTTGTTTTGCTATTTATTACAGTATCTACTGTCAGTGCAATCAGCTCATTAACCAGCGCTCTTGCTATGGCACGGCAGCATGAATTTTCAGGTACTGCATCCGCTTTACTCGGTTTTATGATGTTTGCAATAGGTGGAATTACTGCGCCTCTGACCACCCTCTTAGGAACGTCCTTATTGTCCATGAGCGTGGTGATTTTTGTCTGTTATTTGCTTGCGGGTTTGATTTTCAAATTTACTTTCCTGCAAAAAACACAAAGTGTATAAGTAAAAAAGGGGCTTTTGTTGCCCCTTTTTTAATACCCCACCGTAAACCGTTGACAAATATGTTGTGGCTGCTCTAGCTCATTAATTAATGCGATTGCATAATCTTGTGTCGATATAGAACTCAACCCATCTTGCATTAATAATTCATCTTGACCCAATCGAAACTTACCTGTGCGCTCACCTGATTTAAAAATCATAGATGGTGACAACACCGTCCAGTTTAAATCAGACTGTTGTCGTAAGATGTCTAGAATCGCAATACCCGCCAAAGCTTCAGGTTTCACTTGTTCAGGAAATTTCGGATCATCGACTAATCTTTTCCCTGATGCAAGTGTCAAACCACCTGCACCGCCGACCATCAAAAAGCGTGGTACTGCTGCTTGCTTTAAGGCACTGAGTAAATTCTCAATCTGGGTATCGGTAAAATGTACCGCACTAATCACAGCATCTAGTCCTTTAATTAATGGAGTTAGTTGTGCCGTGTCATTAATATTTGCCTGCCGTGCCTCGACCTGTGTATGCTGCGCAATTTTTTCGGGAGAACGTACAATTGCCGTGATCTGATGCCCCCGTGCCACCAATTCATGTAAAATACTAGATCCTGCCATACCACTTGCGCCAATCAGTGCAACTTTCATTTTATTGTCCTTTTCTTGTTTGCTTTTAGAATAAAAATCCACCATCAACATTAAATACTTGTCCAGTCATATATTTAGACTCATCTGAAGCAATAAATGAAAGTACACCAGCCAAATCTGATGGCACGCCATTTCTTGGAATGAGTTGACTATTTTTTACGGCATCAAAGAGGCTCTCTGGTAATGCCTGTTCACTTCCAGCATGCTTAATCAAGCCCGGTGATATTGCATTGACGGTAATTCCATAATCACCCAATTCTACGGCCAAAGCACGAGTCAAACCGATAACACTCATTTTAGCTGCAATATATGCCATGAACCCTTTTTGTGGTCGCCCAGTATTGCTTGAAGCCAAATTTACAATTCGCCCCCAACCTTGTTCTATCATTTTCGGTGCAAAGCCCTGACTTAATATAAATGTGGCATCGACATTCACCGCGAAGGTTTTATTCCATTCCGATAAGTCAGTTTCTGCGAGTCGTTTTAAAGGAATATAGGCAGCATTATTGACCAATACATCGCAGCCACCGAAATCATTCAGCACTTGTTTGACTAAATGTTTCACTTGATCAGGTTGGCTCAAATCACATTGATAGGCTTTTGCATTGCCACCAATGGCTTCGATTTTCTGAATCAAAGGTGTGCAATCGACATAATCAACTAAAATCACCTGAAAACCGTTCATTGCAAGTTTTTGTGAAAATGCTTGCCCTAAACCACCAGCCGCACCCGTAATTAAGGCCAATTTTTTCTGTTTTGCATTGTTTTCCATCATCATTTACCATCTTTTTATCTTTAAACAAATAGGGAAGTTTTTCACTTCCCCTTATACATTTAATGTGCTGTTTTACCAGACAAGCCCAAGATTTGATCTAATTTCATATGTAAAGTTGCGCCAAATGACACACCAGATTCAGGATTTACCGCACTGTAAGGATTTAACATGCTGTTGCTGTCCCATGAATACATCACAAACGGGCTTAGGATTACGCCTTTACTTAAGATAAAATTGGCATCTAAAGCCAGCGCTGTTTCAGTCTGACCAACCTTATAACCCGACCCACCAGCTGCCAAATTGGCATCTTGCAAGAAGTTTTGTTCTGCATCGGTTAAATGTGCCCATTGAAAACTCAGACCATAACTATCAAATGGTCGAGACTCAAACATGTGATTAAACAAAATTCCAGCATTTCCCTGATTTTGAATCCCCTTTGTATTTTCATCATTAAAGGTCTGAGTCATGCTGGCATAAGCAGAAATCGATTTTGGTACGGGACTATCACTTTCCCCATGATCTGCACGCCATAGGGTTTTCTTCGCACCTAAATAAATACCTGAAACACCTGAGGTCTTATCCACAGCACTCGAAGTATCAAATACTTTTGACGTGTGATTCACCGTGTAGTAGGGATTGGTTTGTTTGCCATCATTGTAAAAGCCCATCACCTCATAAGAGAGAGGATATTTTTCCATCGAAAAATCTGTACGATAAGACATATTCGCGAGATAGACATTACTCATTTGTCCACCAATGTCGCCAGAATTTGACTCCCAACCATTCGTGAATGGAAATGCCGCATCGCTCCGCCACCAACCCGTTTGTACGCGAAGTTTCGGACTCAAATCGTAAGCCATACGTGCACTCCAGTTCGCATAAGGCGGCGGATTAATCCCCACGATATTTTGTAAAGTGGCACTGACACATAAGGTTGGCGAATTACACATCGGTAATGCAAAATAGTTGCCTGCATTACTTTTTCCTGCTTCTAAAGTTAATTTGTCATCCAGTAACTTTTGTTCATAGGTAAACAACGTCAGATGGCTAGTTTTAGGAATATAAGGGCCAAGCGTCCCAACAATCGTACTACTGGCTTGCATACCATAATTTAAATTATGGATCCAAGGTGCAAAAAGATGCTCATAATGGATCGTACCGCCAGACAACCCAATCATTTTTTCCAAATCCAATGATGCACCTACCGTAAAGATTGAAACTGACTCACTTTGATCGGTTTCGACCCCAACTCCTGGATTGGCAAAGTACAACTGAGTAAAAGTTAAATGCGGTGTAATACCGTGATCTACGAGCCATTGCCCCTGATTTGCCAGTGGTCCATCTTTCGATTCTGGCATAGGGTTCTCAGGTATTTGCACCTGTGGTCCAATTCGTTCATTTGGTGTCTGATTGTTTTGTGCCAACAGAACATCTTCATCTGCTCGTGAGATTTGGCTAAATAAAACACCCAGCATCGACACCATCAATATTGTCTTTTTCATTAGAATTCCTTTCTTCAATTTTTTAAATGCAAAGCATCTCTATAAGAATTTATAAAATTCTTATTAATCAGTAATTTATTTTTTAAACTAAGAAGCAGTTGCTCCAGCATCTACCTTAATATCGGTACCCGTGACCCATGCCGACTCATCCGATGCTAAATAAACCGCAGCCCATGCAATATCTTTGGGTTGACCAATTCGCTGTCGCAGAATTTGCTTACTGAGGGCTTGCTGTTTAAATGCTGGATCTTGCTGCATATGTTCCCGAGTTGCAGCAGTTTCAATCAGCCCTGGAGAAATGGTATTGGCCCGAATCTGAAACGCCCCGCCTTCCATGGCCAGTTGCCGCGTCATCGCCAAAATCCCTCCTTTACCGGCACAGTGTGCCAGAGCAGGAGAACCTTCCAGTGCCATCCATGCATTGGCTGAAGCAAAGTTAATAATTGAACCACCCTGCTGTTTTAACGCCTGCCATGCTTCCTTGCACAGCAAAAATACGATATCCAGCTCCCCAACCAAGGTTTGTTTCCAATGCTGATAACTCAGTTCCTCAATCGGGTGAAAATGGGCAAACGCAGCAGCATTGACCAGTACATCAATTCGTCCGAACTTCGCTACAGTTGCCGCAACCAGTGCCTGAACCTGTTCAGGCTGAGTCAGGTCACAAGTTGCAATACTAATCTCCAAACCTTGTTGTTGTACTTGCGCCTGTGTCTGCTCAGCCAGTGTCGTGACAATGTCACAACCCATAACCTGTGCACCTTGAGCTGCAAACATCAACGCGCAGGCTTTGCCGATACCATTACCAATCCCCGTGACGATTGCCACTTTGTTATGTAGCCGCTGCTGCATGTGATTTTCCTGCCTATGCTTTGTCTGGTGTTGCTACAGGTTGAGTTTGAGTTCCTTTCACAAATCCTAGAACTAAAGCAATCAACGCCAGTGGAATCAGTACCCAGCCTGCCAATGCCAAGGTATTAAACAGATTCCCTGTGAACTTGGTCGCTGCTACAAACAGAATTGGGCTAAAGAACATCCCTAAACAGTAACTGCCATACCACATGCCTGTCCCAATACCACGTTTAAACCAAGGCAGATTTTTCATGTTCCAGATCGCCAAAGTCGGCAACAACAAGCCACAACCAAAACCATTGAGTAAGGCATATAACAATACTTGATCCGCAGAAGTTGCATGTGACATCAACAAGAAACTGAGCCCAATCAAACCAAAGGCGATAAACAGGTTATGACCGACTTTAAGCTTCAAGCGTGAGAACAGATGTACGCTCAATGTACCAGCCACAATCAGGGCACTACATGCAGAGGAAATATTGCCTGCCACTTTCGGTGAAGTTTCACCAATTGAACCCAAGATAAACGCCATTTGGATTTGTAAAATCATAAACGCCAAGGCGCCAATACAGGTCACTACACAGATGAAAAATAACAGTTTCGGCTGAAAGGTCACGGCTTGTGCTTCATGATCATCATCGGCCGACATTTGCTGTTGCTTCGGCTCCCACAACATAAATGCACCCAAGATGCCCAACACCACAGGCACAGCATAAACTGCATACGGTACACGCCAGCCAAACTCACCAAGCACACCGCCAATCATAAAAAATAGAATCGCTGAACTAGATGCAAAGGTGGTCTGTAAAGCCAGATAACGCTGACGTATTGCACCTGAATAATAATCACCAATCAGCGTCGTACTGATGGTGACAATCACGGCTTCAGCCATACCCAGAATGACACGGCTGCCAATGATGGCATACAAGCTATGTAGGAACAGCGGTAACACACCGATTAGACTGTAAATGAAGGTCGCCATGACCAACATTTTTTTACGTCCGTATTTGTCGGCAATCAGCCCCACCACAGGACTGAGCAATGCCACCAACAACCCCGGAATAGTCAGGGCAATCGGCACTAAAAACTCCACATTGGGAATGTTAGAAAACTCTGCCTGCATTTGCGGCAGACTCGGAGCAATGACAATTGCTGCCATTGGGGACAAACAGTTAAGAATCAGCAGTAAATAAGCAACAAACTTACTTTTTGATTCGAAGTTATCGCTAATCATGTTCATAATAAACCACTCCTTGGTTTATGGATCTGACTCAAGCCTGTGAAAGCAATCAGTCGAGATTTAAAGTATTTTTAATGAGATGTTGGATAGATCCATCATGTTTAAAGCCGAGTGCATCTGCCCGTCGGGTATGAATCTCAGGGTATGCGCCAAAATTTTTCTCAAGTTGTGGATTATTGCTGTCAAAACTGACCAGCTTTTCGGTATTTAGGGTAAATTCTTGTGCCAAACCATCTACCATCTGCTGCATGCTCAGACGTAGTACAGGCAAGGTAAAGACACGGCGATCCTGTTGTAACTGTTCCTTAGGCAAAGCTGCGGCATGAATCAAATTGTCAACACAGCATTTCGCCGACATCCACCACGCCACTGCATGCTCTGACACAGGACAGGCAAAAGCACGCTGCTGTGACAAGGTCCAGAACACATCACTCATAAATGCCGACAACAAGCCTGAGGGTTGCTGTGGACGCGCCACAATCCCCGGTAAACGCACCGCGACACCATCAATCCAACCCTTACGGCTAAAATCATCCAGCACAATTTCGCCAAACTGCTTTTGTCCCGCATAAGTCAAATGCGGTTTCAGCGGGGTGTCATCATCAACCTGTTCAGGCAAGTCTGAGCCATATACCGCTATAGTGCTGGCAAACACGACACGAGGACAGTTACCTTGCTGCTTGAGTTGTTCAAACAGAAATAACATCGCATCGACATTGACCTTGCGGCTCAGTTCATAATTTTGCTCAGCCATACCACCCGGAATACTGGCCAAATGAAACACCACATCGGCAGGTTGTTGTAAGGCTTGTTCAATCAATGCCGTATCGGAAAAATCGCCCTGATAATACGCTACGCGTGGGTCAGTGCTGCGCTCTTGAAACTGTAAGTCCAGTAAGCTGAGTCGGCTAAAGTTGCACAGTTCATGTTGCTGATCGAGCAAGGCTTTCACTAAGTTCGACCCCACAAAACCGTTTGCGCCTGTAACGAGAATGTGCATATTACACCTCCTGATATGGGACAAATTGGTGGTTAATCTTGCCGAAAATGCTTTGTCCGTCTTGCCCTTTCATTTCAAACTGTAAGCGGTCGCCAAATTTCAAAAATGGGGTTCTCGGCTCACCCTGTTCAATGATTTCAATGGCACGTTTTTCTGCCAAGCACGCTGAACCGACTTCTTTGTAGTTCTGATTGGAAAATGTGCCTGAGCCTAAAATAGTGCCAACTTTCAGGTTACGGGTCCGCGCCAGATGCATCACCAATTCAGGAAAAGAGAAACTCATTTCTTCGCCATTCGGATGTCCAAACCATTCACCATTGCACTGAACTTCCAAAGGCAGTTTGATACGTCCATCATGCCACGCATCGCCCAATTCATCGGGTGTGACTGCAACAGGCGCAAACACGGTGCTTGGTTTAGCACGTAGTGGGCCGAAACCGATGCTGACTTCTTTAAACAGGTGCGCACGTAAGCTGACATCATTCAGCAGCATAAACAGTTTGATGTGTTTTTCAGCCTGTTCTGCCTGTACGCCCATTGGCACATCATCCAGAATGACTGCAACTTCACCTTCAAAATCAATCTGATGCTCTTCACCTGGTACTGGATAATCATCACACGCACCCAAAAAGTCATCACCTGCACCCTGATAAATAATCGGCACACCTTTGTCTTTTTTAATGTCGAGTTTGAATGCCTGTTCCATCAATGCACCATGATTTAGAAATGCTGATGCATCTGCCCACTGGTAAGCACGCGGCAACGGTGCCATGGCTTGAGCTGGATCAAAAGCAAA
Organism: Acinetobacter sp. ANC 4173; assembly: GCF_004331255.1. GTDB lineage: Bacteria > Pseudomonadota > Gammaproteobacteria > Pseudomonadales > Moraxellaceae > Acinetobacter. Next base: position 41,060 of record NZ_SJOF01000027.1, read on the forward strand.
AGCATCTTGTTCAGTAGCCTGATTCAGGGCTGCATATTTTTGTTGCAACTTCGGCTCGGCTTCATCCCAGTTTTCCAAGGCATCTTGCAGGGTTAAGGCAATGCCTGTTGCCAAAGTCGCGGTTTTTAAATCTTTAGAAACGATGACCAAGCGACCATCTCGACTACCATCTTTGAGTGTTGCCAATTTCATTCTGCTGTTCCTTCATTGTTCCATAAATCAGGATATTCAATCAGTTCAATCAAATTCCCAGTGTTATCGCGCAAAAATCCCATTGCTGTTCCGCCAATCACTGCTTCAAATACAATGTCGGCATTTTTTTCTCGAAGCTCGGCAAATGCCTGTTTGGCATCTTGCACGGCAAAACAAAGATGTTTATGCCCATGGGTTTGCACATCGAGGTTGGGCATACGGCGTTCGTCTGGAAGCGGCTGCGCATTCGGCAGCTCAAACAGTTCAATACGAAAATCACCGCGTTGAATAAAGGCAATCTGCGCAGGAATCTGTTCGATAAATTGCTTTTTTTCCAGTTCAAAACCCAAGTAATTGCAATACCACGCGATACTCTCGTCCAGATCGGCAACGCTAATGCCCCCATGATGCGGTTTCCACGCAAAAACATCCTTGCTCATCGTGCTGTTTTCCCTATTGTTTTATAAAATCTGACGCCCGCCATCCACTGGAATAATTGCGCCTGTGGTAAAGGTCAGTTGGGTTGCCACTGCAACGACTGCTGCAGCGACTTCCTCAGGCAATGCCAAACGCCCCAGTGGTGTTGACTGCGCCTGTACATTGCGCCAGTCTTGGTCTAAGCCTTTGACAAACTCGGTATCTGACAAACCTGGGGCAACCGAAACCACACGAATTTTGGGTGCCAAGGCACGTGCCAGTGAAATGGTCAGATTGTCTAGTGCCGCTTTAGAAGCGCAATAGGCAATATTGCTGCCCATCGCGGTACGTGCGGCAATCGAACTGATATTCACAATCAAGCCATCATCACTTTGCTCAAGCAGTGGTTGCAAGGCACGCACCACCGCAATTGCCCCGCGAACATTGGTGGCAAAAATCGTATCAATCAAAGCATCATCCAGACTGGCAAGGTCACGATGCTCAACAAAGCGCGTCGTGCCTGCACAGTTCACCACCATGTCACAGCGTCCAAAATGCTGCTGAATTTGAGTTGCCAAATCAGCTAGGGCGGCACTGTTGGTGACAGGCGCTGCCGCCAACAAGTGCCCCTGTTCCACCTGAGGCAAACTGTCGAGCACATGCTGGGCTTTCTCGGCAGACTGGTTATAGCCCACCACAATACTTGCGCCCTGTGCTGCCAAAGCTGAACAGATGCTATGCCCCAAGCTACCTGTCGCACCCGTGACTAAGGCAACTCGACCTGCAAGTTTCATGCGCTTGCCTCAACAATCACAGGGGTAGCATGTTCAGCTACACTTGGCTTAAAACGGCGCACGCGAATATCCGCCTGTTCTTTATGCCCAGAGAAATGTTCCAGTGCACAGAGGCGTGAACACACTTCACCAATCGCCACACTGGCTTCATCGGTCAAAATACGTTGATAGGTATGGGTTTTAATAAATTTACCGACCCACAAACCACCTGTGTAACGTCCTGCCCCCATGGTTGGTAGGGTATGATTCGTCCCGATGACTTTGTCGCCATAGGATACATTGGTACGATGTCCCAAGAACAAGCCACCATAACTGGTCATACGTTCTAAGAACCAGTCAGGGTCTTTGGTCATGACCTGTACGTGTTCACTACAAATGCGCTCAGACTCTGCCAACATTTCTTCGTCGGTGTCACACAGAATAATTTCGCCATAATCGCGCCATGACACGCTGGCAATCGGTGCAGTGTCCAAACGAGCCAAGACTTTTTCAATCGCAGCAGGTAATTCATCCGCAATTTTCTGGCTCGTGGTCACACAGTACGCAGGTGAAGTTGGACCATGTTCCGCTTGTCCAAGTAAATCGACTGCAACCAGTTCAGCATCGACCGTGTCATCACAGATCACCATGGTTTCAGTCGGCCCTGCAAACAGGTCAATCCCGACACGACCATACAGTTGACGTTTGGCTTCGGCCACAAAAGCATTACCCGGTCCGACAATCATATCCACTGACGCAATCTGTTCTGTACCCAGTGCCATAGCTGCAATTGCCTGTACTCCGCCCATTACATAAATTTCATCCGCACCTGCCATCGCCATCGCGGCAATAATTTCAGGGGATGGTTTGCCATCAAACGGTGGTGCACAGGCAATCACACGTTTTACGCCTGCCACTTTTGCCGTCAAGACACTCATATGTGCCGATGCCAGCAGCGGATATTTACCGCCAGGAATATAACAACCAACCGAATTCACTGGAATATTTTTGTGTCCCAAAACTACGCCCGGCAGTGTTTCAACTTCCACATCACGCATGGACTGCAACTGGATTTGTGCGAAACGGCGGATTTGTGCCTGTGCAAATTTAATGTCTTCAATTGCCTGTTTCGACAAGCTGTCGATACACGCCTGAATTTCAGCTTGGCTTAAACGGAAAGTTTCAGGATTCCAGCGGTCAAATTTTTCAGAATATTCACGCAGCGCTGCTTCACCACGCTGTTCAATCGCCTGAATAATGTCTTCAACCGTCTGACGCACTTGGGTATTCAGTTCTGCTTTAACTTCGGCAGGTTTGCCTTTTTTGAGATGTCGAATCATGTGGATCTACTCCTTTATTTCCAATGTCTTAATTTTTGTCCTGCTACAGGCGAACGGAAAAATGGAATCCGTGTGCCCTGTAAACTGCCTAAATACACCGTTTTTAAATCTGCCCCGCCAAAAGTGATGCTGGCCATCCACGGTGCGAGTTTGCCGCGCGATGCCTGCATAATTTCAGGGGTTAAGGTCTTGCTTTTATAATGCTGATTGAGTCGGGCATTGGCTTCAGGATGGCTGTCATCCAAAATGGTCACGACTTCCCGTTCGGGGGTAATCGCAATCAGCTTGTCGACCATGACCAGTGTTACCCATAGATTCCCATAGACATCGAAAGCAAATCCGTCTGGGAATCCTTCGAGTTCTTCAGGTCCATAGACTTCACGTGCAGATAAAGTTGCGTCGTCAGCAACCCGAAAACGACTAATACGTCGAGCGTTACTTTCCACCACATACAGCCACTCCTCCTTGTCATCGAACCGGATTTCATTGGCACCGCCGAGCTGTTCAGCCACCACGCGAATGCCATGTTCATCAATCACCCCGATATAGCCATCCAGTTCAGTCGAGTTAATCGACTCAGTCCATGGCTGCATAGTGGTGGTGACGGTAAACCAGATTCGTCCTTTTGAATCAATTAACGGGAAATTGGTTTTCCCTAGTGGTTGACCATCCAGCTGGTCATACAACACTTCAACCTGTGCGGTGTTTTTATGTAACTTTTCAATGCGGTCTAAACCCCAGTTACAGATAATAAAGTCGCCTTCATCAGTCATCGCCATACCATTCGGCAAAGACGCGCCTTGCGCCTTGACATAACGGTCTTCAAAGCTGGCATCTTCATCTGCTGCTGAAACTTCAGGAGCAATCAAAGTCTGCTGACCTTGTGCATCAATGTGCATCACTCCACCGCGAGCATCGGCCACCCAAAGCGAATCGTCAGGCTGGGCAATAATGCACTCGGGACGCTGCAAGTCTTGACCCACAAACTGAATGTCATCCAAGCTCAACGTCCAGCTTTTTAAAGGATTTGGCTGCATGGTCATCTCCTTAAATCGGCTGTGAAGTCACTTCAATCATTTTTGCCATCATGCCTGCAAAATTGGCATCTGGCGTTGGGCGTTGTTCCCATTCGCCAATCTGCAATGAACCTTCATTGATAAATTTGCAGCGCTGATAACGACGCTCCATAAAGCCATCCAGTACATGCTGTACATCAGGTGCAGATGCCGCTAACTCGCCCAGTACCACTGCATCTTCAACAGCTTGCGCGGCGCCCTGTCCCATGTGTGGTGTGGTGGCATGTGCTGCATCGCCAATCAACAGCACACGTCCGTTGTACCACGGTGCAGGCATCAAAAGTGCCTCCAGTGGGCGGTATACCACCTGACTCGGATCTGTAATTTGCTGTTTTAAATCAGGAATCAAGCCACCAAAGCCATCCAGACGTTTCTGGAATTCATCAGCAAGGCTGTTCGGGTCAAAGAATGGATTACCTGGTTCTTCCCACACCGCCAAGATATACAGACTGTCTTCAGTCAATGGGGTATAACCGACTTTACCGCCTGACTTGCCTTCAAACATGTGTGAATACATCAAGTCTTTTGGTCGTGGCAAGTTATAGCGCCATACGCCTTGCCCTGTGAATTTTGGCTTGTACTGTTCGCCAAACACATAGCTACGCACTTTGGAATACACACCATCTGCACCGACCACCAAGTCATAGCTGTCTTGTGTACCATCGGTAAACGTCACCAGTGCTTGCTCAGGTGTTTGCTCAATCTTTTCAAAGGTCAAGCCCAGTTTGAGATTCACCCCTTCACGCGCAATGGCATCCAGTAAGACCTTATGCAAGGCCGGTCGAGTCAAGCCCAAATTGGCAGGATATTGCTCACCTGCAAGCTGAGCACCACTCAGTTCAGCTTTCACTTCACCTTCAACATTACAGATGCGTAACCCCTGATAAGGAAAGCCCGCTTCCACGGCTTGATCGGCAATACCGAGCGCTGCCATGGCACGAATGAAGTTCGCCTGAACCACAATTCCGACATGATAGACTTTCGGTTCTGCATTGATTTCAATCACATCGACCTGTGCAACACCTGCTTGGCGCAGTGCAATTGCGGTAGATAGACCACCAATTCCACCGCCGACAATTAATACTTTTTTTAGCGCACTCATGATTTTTTTACACTCCATGTTCCATTTAGAATCGGCTATTGGACACGCAACTCCTTGTTCCAAATGGCTGTTTCTATATTGGCAAAATCGAGAGGATTCAATCCAATCGCTTTGCGCTGTTCCATGAAACTAAAATACATGCTGCACAATCATTCATGAAATTTATTGTTTAGATTACTTGTATCCATGTAACAAATACATGGATGTAATTGAATTAAATTGCCTTAAATTATTTTTTAAAAAGTAAACCCCTATCCTCAGAAATCACAGTATCTGAAGTAGTAGGTTTGAAAGAGAATTCGAAGAAATTGACAAATGAATTTTATTATTTTTAATAGCGCATAATATTTATTCTAGAAATATATAGCAGCCTAATGGGCATCGTATTCAGCTCGACAAGCATTTATTTGTACTTCATGCACCTCTAGCCAGCCAATTAATCGATTCAGCTCCTGTACCATTGCCTGACCCAGATCCGTCAAACCGTACTCCACCTGAGGCGGCACTGTCGGAATCACGGTGCGCTGAATAAAACCATCACGCTCACAAGCACGTAGCTTCAAGGTTAAAATACGTTGTGATACGGGCGAATCTGCCATCGAGTTGATTTCTTTGAGTAACTGGGTATAACGCATAATCCCCGTACGTAAAATCATTAAAATCAGCGGCGTCCAGCGATCACCCAGACGGCTCAGGGTTTCACGCACAGGTCCATGTGGGTCATTGCCTTGCTGCACACGTCTACGAAATTCTTCCAGATCAACATTCTGCTGTGAGTGCAACCCATCCATTGTGGCAACTTCCTTTAAAAACATCTTGCATAACGAACATTTATGTAACTAGCATACAAAAAAGTGCTGTCTTCCGCATCCAATTTTTTGTCTTTATGCTTAGCCAAAATCACAAAGCTTAAAACGGAAAAAGGAAAGGAGTGACATGATGTCTCAATACGACGTAATTGTGATTGGCGCTGGGCATAACGGATTAACTGCCGCGTCTTACCTTGCCAAAGCAGGCAAGAAAGTTCTGATTTTAGAGCGAAAATCTTATGTAGGCGGTGGCGTATCGACCCGTGAACTCAACACCCCGGGCTTTTGGCATGATGAGCATTCCAGTGTACATATCATGATTCAGGGTAACCCGATGATCCGTCAGGACGAATTGGGTTTATTTTCTAAATTTGGCTTGAAGTACAACTATTCGGAAGTACCGTATGCCTCGGTTTACGATGATGGCAGTGCCATCATTTGCTACAAAGATCTCGACAAAGCCTGCGAATCGATTGCCCAAGTTTCCCCTAAAGATGCCGAAACCTATCGTAAATTGGCACAAAAATCTGCGGCATTGATTCCAATGCTGCTCTCTGGATTCTATTCGCCTCCGTTACCGATGGGTGCGATGGTCGCTATGATGGATCAAAGTGTAGAAGGTCGTGAAATGTTCGATGCGATGCAACGCAGCACTTACGATTTGGTCAACCAACTCTTTGTACATGACAAAGTCAAAATCCATATCTTGCGGGTACTCGCTGAAAACCTACAATTACCTGACGAACTCGGTACAGGGATGGGACTGTTGGCATTTATTGGCATCATGCATACCTATGGCGTTTCACAGCCTGTGGGCGGCAGTGGCAAATTGTCTGAAGCATTAGAGCGTTGCTTCCAACATTATGGTGGTGAAGTTCGTCTCGATGCCGAAGTTAAAAAAGTCCTGACCTCCAACGGCAAAGCGGTTGGGGTGGAAATGCGCGATGGCGAAAAAATTTATGCCAAAGATGCCGTAATTGGTGCACTGCATCCACATGTGATTGACCGCTTTATCGATGGGCTGGATGAAAATGTCGTCCGTCGTGCCAAAAATGCCACACTGGCCCCATTTAGCTTGTTTGTCAGTCACTATGACTTGCACACCCCTGCTGAGTTTTATGCGCATAAAGATGTCAGTAAAGGCACTATGTTGACTATGCTCAGTACGGAAAAACTATCCGAATTGATGGACGACTTCGATGCACTGCGTCGCGGCAAGGTATCCAAACGCCGCTTAGTGGCTGGTGGTGATGAAAGCCTGAATGACCCGACGCGTGTGCCTGCGGGCAAAGGCATGTTCCACGGCATTACATTCGCACCTTATGAACTTGCTGAAGGTGGTTCAGCACGCTGGGATGAATACAAGGAAGAATTTGGCGAACTGAGTTTGGCTGCCTATCGCAAATATGTGAAAAACCTGACTTCGGACAACATTATTGCCCGTAGCTTCCATTCTCCACTGGATTTGGAACGTAGCTCACCAAACTCGATGGTACGTGGTGATGTGCATGGCGTAGCCCCATATTTTTACCAATCTTTTGCACACCGACCAACCCCAGACTTGGGCCGCTTAACGGTACCAGGTCTCGACAATATGTATCTGGTGGGTCCATTCATGCATCCGGGTGGTGGTGTATTTGGCGCAGGACGTGCCACGGCCATCAAAATGTTTGATGACATGAATATTGATTTCGACAAAGCTGTAGGGAACTAAAATTATGAAAGTCTATGGAAGTGATAATAGCGAACTGATGAATGTTAGTGCCATTGAACGTAATGGCAATGAGCTGATTTTAAAAGGCAAAATTTTCGGCGCAATGCCGATGACGGCAAAGCTCAGACCTGAGGAGGCTCGGGCTGCACTGAAACTCCTCAATTTTAAAACGGTATTATTTTTAATTACCTTACTGTTCCGCGCTTCGATCAAACCGAAGAAATAAAGTCTTAGCCCAAGCACAGGTTTTTTCTGTTTCTCTATATTCCCATCCCTCAGTTTTCATTCCGATCCTTGGATCGGGATGAATCATCCAAAACAATAAATCCGCATAAATTGACATGATGTCAAAACAACTCAATCAAGCATGGAAAATAGCACATGGATCAACAATATTTTCTGGATCACTATATCGGCAAATTTAATCGACAAGACCCCGCAGGTTTTGAAGAATTTTTTGCGCCCAATATCAAGATGTTTAATGGCGGTCTGATTTTTGAAGGTGTTGAAGCGGTTAAAGAACATTATCGCCAAATCTGGAGCGTGATGCGTGAAACCCTGAATGTCAAAGAATACCTACCTGTCAGTGACAGTCGCTTGGTGATTGAACTGCACACCCATTTTGATGTTCCAGAAAGCCAAACTGAAACGCCATTTGGTGAAATCAAACAGGGACAACAGTTTGATTTTCATGGTTTAATTCTTTATAAAATTGATGAAAACCATCAGTTTTATGAAGTCCATGTTTCTTATTTTAACTTCATCAAAACCGATGCCGACGGCACGAAAACCAATCTTGGCATGCCGCATTAAGCCGATTACACCCCAAATAAGGATATGTTCGAAACGGTGAGAAAGCGCACCTTAAAGCGAATTGTTTTATATTGCAGTCAATCCGCTCAAAGATGAACCTTTTCTCACATCTGTTGAAGATCGAGGGAATTATGCATCAAGGAAAAACTACCATTGAAAAAGTGGTCGGGATCAAATCAGGCTTTACCACGCTGCTGTTATTGCTCTTTGTCTGTTTATCGCCCATGGCGGCGATTGTCATGGCACCGAGTCTACCCAAGATTCAGCAACACTTTGCCCATGTTCCACATATTGAATATTTAACCCCGATTGCGTTAACCATCCCAGGTTTAGTTATGGCAATCGTCAGCCCACTGATTGGATTCCTCGCGGACAAATTTGGTCGTAAAAAATTACTCATCCTCTCCACTGTGGCTTATGGAATAGTCGGTTTAGCCCCAATGTTCCTTGATCAATTTTATTTGATTCTGATTTCTCGGGTGATTTTAGGCTTATTTGAAGCCGTGGTTCTTACCGTGAGTACAACCCTGATTGGCGATTATTATTCTCCAACCTTAAGACAGCGCTACCTCGCCTTACAGGTCACAGCGGCATCAACCTCAGCCATTTTGTTTTTTGCATTGGGAGGATATTTGGGCGGCATTAGCTGGCGTCTTGCGTTTATTGTATATGCTGTACCGCTCATTTTTGCCGTTCTCGGTCAGATGCTGTTGTGGGAACCTAAAATCAGACGCAGCAAAGATCTTCATCTCGATACAGCCCATCAGGATGATGCAGTGAAGTTTCGTCCGAATTTTATGTTAGCCATCTGGATCACGGCATTTATTGCGGCTGTCTCGTTTATGATCTTACAGATACAGATTCCCTATCTGTTAAATAGCATAGGTGAAAGTTCGCCGAAAACCGCAGGCAATATTGCCGCACTTTCAACGGTGTTTATTGTTTTAGGCACATTTGCAGTGCAATACATGATCAAGAAATCCACACCGATGTCACTCAACTTACTGATTGGCTTTGGTTTAATTGGCATCAGTTTTATGTTGTTGGCAACTGCACAAAGTGCACAGCAGGTTTTGATTTACGCCATCATCAACAGCTTTGGTTCAGGGATTTTATTGCCCTCAGTCACATTCTGGAACATGCGCCACTTACCGCAGGAAAAACGAGGCTTGGGCACAGGAATCTGGAACAGTTTTTATAATTTTGGGATGTTTTCTAGCCCGATTTTAATTGTTTATCTGAATGGTTTTACAGGCAGTTTAAAAATGACACTGGCACAGCTTGGTCCATTATTGCTGGCTTTTGCCGTGTTTTGCATGCTTTTCGACTTATTCAGACATTTGATTGTTAAAGCGAAACTCACAGCTTAATTTTCCGAGCATCAAAAGGGCTTTAATTGCCCTTTTGAAATGAAGCGATAGTAACCCGCTATACATCTAGCTCTTTGGTCACTTGCATGATCAACTGGCGAAACCATAACAGACCTGCATCGTTTTCCTGAAACTTATTCCACTGCATACAAATTTTAATTTTCGGCACTTCCCACGGCAGTGGGCACAAATGTATGGGCAAATATTCAGCACATTGTACTGCCAGCTTTTTATGCATGATTGCAATATAAGGTGTACCGACGACAAAACGTGGCACACTATTAAAATTTGTCGCAACATATGCCACGTTACGTTTAATATCTAAATTTCGAATTAGCCAATCATCAATCATGGGTGTCTTATTGATTGCGCCCAAACGCACGACTACATGTTCAGCCTGCGTATAATCTTCTAAAGTTAATGGTTTTTCTTTTAGGGGATTTTGATTCCACATCACACAGACAAATTCGTCTTCAAAAACATCTAAACTTGGATGTTCATCTAAAATACTTAAACTAGGCAAAAACAAAATATCAACTTTCCCTCGCTCAATTTGCTTTTCCGCTTCCGAAGAAGGCATCAGCTGTTCAATTGAACATTGAGGAGACAAACTATACAGTAATTGATTTAATCGAGGTAATAACACATTCCCAGTATAATCAGATGCCATCACTGTGAACTTTCGTTTTGCTTTCAATGGATCAAACTTATTTTTATTATTTAATACGGTACGCATTTGAATTAATAAATCACTTACCGGTTTAGCCAGATTTTCACCCATTGGGGTGAGCACCATACTACGTCCAACTTGAACCAAAAGATCATCTTCAAAATAATCTCTCAATCGAGCTAATGCAGCACTGGTTGCTGGTTGACTTAAAAATAATTTTTCACCAGCCCGAGTAATATTTTTTTCAGTTAATAAGATGTCTAGTGCAACCAACAAATTCAAATCCAACCCATCAAATCTCAACGAAGACTCCTTATAACAAACTGATAATTATAAAAATCATTTTTTTCAAAAAAATACTAACAACAATGGCGAATACAGTCAAAACCAATAGTAATGCTCTTTCTTAAATATAATACTAAAAATCATCAACTTGACTGCTTAAATTAACCTAGACATCAAGGTAATCTTATTTTTAAATTTGCTTGAATTCATCTGCACTCATTTCATTAGAAATCCAAACCATTCCATTGTAAAACATGTTGATATAATTAAATACACCTTAAAAGGTCATTTCTTTATTGAGCTGTTCAAGAAATGTTTGCCATTAATAAAGCATCGAAAACTAAATCTATTGTGATTCTATATTGCATAGACCAACCAACCACAAGACCTAAGAACAGATCGATTACAACAGCTAAATACAGCCATGCCTCATGACTACGAATGTACGTAATTTACGTAATGTACGTAATGTACGTAATGTACGTCATCTATAATTGGTTAGGCTGTGTTGGATTGAACGGTGAAGCTAAAGCATTTGCAACACGCCTGTTAGAGTATCTGCATAAGTTCTAGATTTACGAGAGTCTCTCTGTGATTTAAGTCTATTTACTTTCATAAGCCGATTAACTCAATTAATTTCACAGCCTTCGTTCGCATTACAGAAATATTACGATAGCGATAAACACTAATAGGTTCGAGCCAGAATTACTTAATTATTCCTAAAATGTTGCGCAGTTTATGGGCTATCTAAATGATAGGCTAGTTAAACCCAGAAGCCTTGGAACAGAAATATTTTAAGAGTTTAGAGAGATTTGTCGTCCACGATAATGTCTAGGATCAATTTTAAACGTGTATCGTTACTCCTTACAAATATTCTTTAAAAATTCTAAAAAGACTCGTATTCGTGGAGATATTAAACGTCGACTTGAATAAATTGCGGTCAATTGAGAGCTAGATAGCTTGAGTTTGAAATGAGGTAAAATTTGTATCAAACTTTTTTCAGCCAATTGTTTGACACAATAATGCTGCGGCAACATTGATATTCCACCACCTAACATGAGCATTCTACGTACAATAAGCGGATGATTGACTCGCATGACACCATGCGATAAGTCTAGATAATCTATGGCCTTGTCAAAATAGACAGGTAAACGCCGCAATGCATATCGGGTTTCACAAATCTTAACCAATTCACTCAATTCATTTAATGTTTCAGGTAATCTATTTTGAGCTAACCATTTTGGACTACTTACCCAAATTAATTCTCCACGAATTAAAGGTAAGGAAACCAACTCACTATCTTCAAGTTCCCCCACCACAACCGCAATATCCACCTGATCACGGATTAACTCCGCACCTTGACTGGTAATTACAATTTCCAATTCAATTTCAGGGTGTTGCTGGCAAAAATCGAATAAATAAGATGCCACAAACTCTTCACTAAAAGCTGGTGGAAGAGCAACTTTTAAACGTCCTTTTGCGACACTCCCTAAATCTGCCATAAGGGAATCCGTTGCAACTGCCTGCTCCATAATCTGCTGCGCCTGACGGTAAAAAACTTCGCCTTCGGCAGTAATACGTAAACTTCGTGAAGAACGATCGATTAGACGTAAACCCAAATTTTGCTCTAAACGCGTTAAGGTTGTACTGACTGTAGATTTAGGCATTCCTAATGTATTCGCCGCAGCAGAAATCCCTCCTCGCTCTATAATGGCGAGAAACACGGGGATATCATCTAAATTCCATTTCATAAGTGAATTGTTCATTTTTCTGAACGATGAATCTCATTTTAGCTAGTTGTTCCCCAAGCAGCAATAATTAAAATGATGAGAACAGCATTGCGATTGACGCACTGAAAAAGGAAAATTTCATGGCACGTATTATTGGCGGTATCGGAGCTTCGCACTCTCCAACCATTGGCTTTGCAAAAGATACGGGTAAACATCAAGATCCTGCATGGAAACCCATTTTTGAAGGTTTTGATGTCATTCGTAACTGGGTAAATGAGAAGAAAATTGATGTTTTATTTACCATTTACAATGATCATGTCACCTCATTCTTTTTTGACCATTATTCTGCATTTACCCTCGGCATTGATGATCTATATGTTGCTGCGGATGAAGGTGGTGGTCCACGTGCGGTCGCCCCTGCGCATGGACATTTAGGCTTATCACAACATATTGCAAAAGCTTTGGTTGCTGATGAATTTGATATGTCTTTCTTTCAAGGTAAAGCTGTCGACCATGGTTTTTTATCGCCGCTTTCTATGCTCGGTGACGAGCAAGGTCCATGGTCAGGTCAGGTCGTTCCATTACAAGTGGGTGTGTTGCAATTTCCTATTCCTAGTGCCAAACGCATGTGGAAAATGGGCAAAACCTTACGTAAAGCGATTGAAAGTTATCCTGAGGATTTAAATGTCGCAATCATGGCAACGGGTGGACTTTCTCATCAGGTACACGGCGAACGTGCAGGATTTCTGAACGAAGAATGGGATGCGGAATTCCTTGACCTTCTTGAAAAACAACCTGAAATATTAGCCAATATGCGTATTGCTGAATTTGCTGAAAAAGGTGGTTGGGAAGGTGCCGAGGTAGTGATGTGGCTGATTATGCGAGGTGCTTTATCAGACAATGTCAAACTGATTCATAAACAAAATTACGCCCCATCAGTTACCAATATTGCCACACTAATATTCGAGGATTTAGGCGAAGCGGCAACAACGGATGAAATCGAAGCTTATCGCCAACATCTTGACTATGAATTACAAGGTGCTGAACTGCTTAAAGGGACTTATCCGCTTACGCATGCCGTGAGCCATGCCAATTTACGCATGAATGCATTCTTACATGATTTGGTACTTCCTCAACATCGTTCGCGATTTTTAAACGACTTCGAAGCCCTTGCCAATGAACGTGGCTTAGATGATGAAGAGAAAACACTAATTCGCGAACGAAAATGGATTGAAATGATTCGTAGAGGCGTGAGTTTCTTTGTTTTAGAGAAAATGGCGGCTGTGTTAGGTGTACCAAACCCACAAGTATATGCTGCATTCCGTGGAGAAACTCTAGAACAGTTCTTGGCAACACGTAAAGTTCCAATTACATATTCCGTTGCAGGTGGTGCACAAGCAAAATCAATGGATACAAATTAACACTCAACCTATCCCCACTAATTCAATCACGCTTCATCAGCTTTTAAGACAGCCCTGTGATAAGGGCTGTCTTTTATAGTCAGATCGCATCCACCTAAATTGATCCTGAACGCGATCTGACTATTTAGAAAGATTCACTTCATTGATTGATGTGCAATTTGATCTATCCACTTGAATAACTCATTCAGATCATAATCACCACCATGAGGTTGATTCCAAGCCAAAGAGAAATCAACGGAATTGCCTTGGTTTGCAAGGGTAGTAACCAAAATTGCAGGAATGGCAAAACTCGTATCCTTATCCAGTGTTCCTTGTCTAATTCGCCAATGTTTGGCAGTACTTGCCTGATGAGATGCGATATAGTGCATTGGGTTCATCATTGCAATAATTTTAGGATCTGCCATCGTACGATTTGTTTGAGTACGATGATTCATCGAATATGCAGTAAAATGCTGTGCAGGAATGCTTGCTGTTCCGAATTCATCATTTTCACCTGAAGATAAATCTAAGGCATCAAAAGCAGGTGGTAATTTTTGTCGCCCTAAATATTGCAGATAGGCATCATAGTCAATATCGACGATTTTTTTGTTTTCAATCTTGAGCCACTTTAACGAACTTAAATCTCCTCCCTGATCCAAGGCAGTCTGTGCAGATTGGATCAATAGCGATTTAATATAATCTTTGAAACTGCCCTCTCCGTTGGCATCAAGTTGAAGTGATTGCCCCTGCTTATCTTTGAGCCGCAAAGTGTTTAAATAGACTGGAAATTGTTGTTGTAAATCTTGAGACACTTGTATTTGGTCTACAGTTAAAGTTCCTGCCTGTTCTTTACGTTGAATTTTATAGTCCAACATGCTGATATCTATTTTTTTATATTGATGGACATCAGCGAGTTGCCATTCGTATGCTGCATCAGCATGTTCTAGATTAGTAATTGCAGCATACGCTGAAGTTGCGAATATTGTATCGCTTGTTCGAGCTGCTCCCAATTGTTTTAAATAGGGTTCATAATCTTTGGCATCACCTGTTGCCCCTAGTAATGCTGAAAGTGCTCCTCCTGCACTAGTACCATTTGAAATAATCTTGTTGGCATCACCAGGCATCATCGAATCGTTCAACTTGAGATAACGAACAGCAGCCTTTAAGTCCACAATTGCAGCAGGTGCTTTACCAATATATTGTCCTTGGGTATTTTGCAATGTGCGCCCACGTGCTCCTGGTGAAGCTACCACATAACCATGCGCTAGAGCACTAGCGATAGTGTTGGGGCGTTGTTGATTTTTGGAGAGGTCCAATGCATTTCCCTCAGGTGGATTAGCCTTTGGCATTTCGGCTGCATTGTTTTTTTGCATAATTGGTGGGCGTCTTCCCTCCAAAGTACCGGGTTCTGCTGGCATATACCCTCCCACCTGATTTGGCAGAAAAATAGGGGCATTCTGGGCGTTATAGCCGTTGATGGATTGACCTTCAAAATAGGCTTCTGGAATATAAATATTGATGCTTTGATATTTTTTATCAACAGGATTTGCAACATAAGTAATGCCTTCATAAGCATATACTTTGAGTGTAGAACCATTCACATTGATTGTTTTGACTGTGAAATTCTTCTGATCAAATTTCAGAGAAATTAGTTGTGTTTCTGCGTGTAAAAGCGTTGCAGAGCTAAATGCAATACTGAATATCCCCAATATAAGAGGTTTTATTTTGAACTTTTTCATCATGTAATTACTATCACTATTTTAAGTTTAATTATTGCTGAAAAATGAGAACAGAAAATGAAGAAATGATTATTATTTATAATAACATTACTAGGAAATATTCATTTAAATAGCTGATCTATAGAGGGATGAAAATTCAGCCTATGCTCCCTGATATACATTAAAACTTTTACACCTAAACTCATTACCGATTTTGCTGCATATGTACTCGAAGTGGCTAAAACTCAGACTTATTTGTTTTAATCCCTGCTTTATTTTTACAGAATGAAGCATTGGATTCTGGCAATGCAGGTGTATGGGCATTGCCAGTAAAGACTCATGAAATTCAAGTTATCCATGCAAATCATGGATTGCAATATTTAGTTGTGTTTTATTACTTAACGATTCGACCAAACCGTTTTAGGAATCATCACGTACCCATCAAACAACGCACGTGCAGT
The DNA here is from genome assembly GCF_004331255.1 of Acinetobacter sp. ANC 4173. Taxonomy (GTDB): domain Bacteria; phylum Pseudomonadota; class Gammaproteobacteria; order Pseudomonadales; family Moraxellaceae; genus Acinetobacter. The sequence continues at coordinate 56,930 of NZ_SJOF01000027.1, forward strand.
TCGAATAAAACCACAACCCATAATTTGATATTGAGGATCGCGCTGTATTAATACCGTAAAACTCCCTGTTGGATGTTCAATCTCTAATCTTTGCTCAAGCTCGGTTGTGGTTTGGGCAACATCAGCGGCTACAGTTCCTTCAATCAAGCATGCAGTGGCAACACTAGTTGCACCAAACACACCAATCGCAGCGTGACATTTATGCGGAATGAAGGTGCGAGTATTAATTGCACCGCCTGATAATGCTTTAGAAACAATTGAAATTTTAGGAATGGTTTTTAAGTGGACATCCCCCAAGTGCATTTTCTGACCCGCAATCAAACGGATGGATTCAATACGCTGCTTTAACTGAATATTGCTATCCAATTCCTGTTTGCTTTCATTACCTTGAATACCAAGATCGCATGCACGAATCAGCACTACAGGCATGCCATAGTCGATACAGGTCACTGGCGTATCACAAATGATGTCTTGCACCTGTCCCGTTGGTAGCAAGTGACCACAAGTTGAACCTTCAATATTTTCAAAATTTAAAACAATTTCAGCAGCTGTATGTGGAACACCATCAATCGCAGTGTCACCTTCATACTCTATTTCAGCATGCGGAGTCTGCACCAATACTTCTGCCACTTGTTGAGTATTTTGCATAAAGACCCGAACCGTTGTAATCGGGTCTTTTGCTTCAATCAAACCACGCTCTAAAGCAAACGGTGCTACTCCAGCCAAAATATTACCGCAGTTCTGTCCATAATTCACAATGGCTTGATCAATATTTACTTGTGCAAACAGATAGTGAATATCGGCTTCGGGACTGTCCGATAAACCAATGATGGCTATCTTACTGGTGAGGGAGTCTCCTCCACCAATCCCATCAATTTGACGAACATCGGGTGACCCCATGACAGCAAGCAACACTTGATCGCGTAACACACGATCTTGTGGCAAATCAGATGCGAGAAAATATGCACCTTTTGAGGTTCCTCCTCGCATGAGCATGCATCGTATTTTTGTTTGCATGGTTTAATCTTCCAAATCTTCCAAACGGTCTACATAAATCAACCCTTTTTCTTCCAATCTCGGGCGCATTTCATAAATATCCAAGCCCAATTCACCATTTGCCATACGGACTCGTTTTGATTCTTCCAAATCCATGCGCTTTTGGCTCAGCTCATGAATTTCTGCCACTTTTGTACGTGCGACAACAACAACACCATCATCATCGGCAACAATTGCATCACCTGGGTTAATCAATTGATCGGCACAGACAATGGGTACATTCACAGAGCCGAGCGTTTCCTTTACCGTACCTTGTGAATACACTGCACTTGACCACACATAGAAGCCCATATCGCGTAAGACTTGGCTATCACGAATGCCAATATCTCCAACTAAGCCCACCACGCCATGTGCTTGCATCGAAGTTGCAAGCAAGTCACCAAAGAATCCGTCGCTACATGGCGAAGTTGGTGCGACAACAATAATATCGCCAGGTTGGCATTGTTCGACCGCAACATGGAACATCCAGTTATCGCCTGGTGCAACAGATAGTGTCACGGCGGACCCAGCAATAGACACACCTTGCTGAATTGGTCGAATACGGGGGGCAAGCAAACCTTTACGCCCTTGCGCTTCGTGTACGGTTGCAACACCATAGGTTGCTAATGTTTTGACTGTATCGAAATCTGCACGATCAATATTACGAACGACTACGCCTTTACGCCCAATTAAGCTCACGTTAAATCCTCCGTAACACGTGGGAAGATGCTTTGATAGCCTTCGGCATATACAATATTTTTGGTATTGGTAATCCCGATATTACGCTTAGCTTGCACACCGCGTTGTAACGCTACACGCGTGTAGTATTCCCACAAATGTTCTTGACCCTGCATACATTGAATTGCGGCATACTTCTTATCCCAAACGCTAGTAATGTCTAACAATACGTCGGGTTTCCAGTTACATTGTTCAGGTTGATGTGGTTCAAAACAGTAGAATGGCGGTGCACCCACAATTTTTTGACCTGGGTTATGCCCTTCAGCCTGTGCAATAATACGCGCTTCCTGAGCTAAATGTGTGGCACGTGGATGATCGTAGTTATACGGATCATGTAAAGAATGGCTCAACACAAAACTTGGTTGTAATTCACGATAAATATCAGCTAATCTAAAAATAATGTCATTATTGCTCGGCAATGGATAATCGCCCAAATCAAGGAATTCGATGCTTGCACCGAGCGCTTCTGCTGCAGCACGTGCTTCTTGCTCACGCACCTGTTTTACTTTTGCTTCGGTCATCCCTGCTTGACGCCATAACTTCGCAGATTCTCCGCGCTCACCATAAGACAGGCAGACGATATGCATTTTGTAGCCGCGTTCAACGTGTAATGCAATTGCACCACCTGCACGCCATACAAAATCTGCCGAGTGAGCACTGATGACTAAACCTGCTTTGTTGGAAGTATTGTCGTTCATAAATAATCTCCTTTGTACCGAAATGTTCACATGTACAAAGTCGAAAAGATAATGACTTTATCCCGCACTGATATGAGTTTTATTTATATTTTGAAGAAGGATATTTATGTGCCAGAACACGCATAATCTAATTAATTTAATGCAACTAAAATTCTTCTTGGTCGTTGCTGAATTTCAAAATATATCTAAAGCTGCCGAACATCTTTTTCGCACACAATCCGCGATTACCCGTGCGATTGGCGATTTAGAAAAACAATTGAATGTGGAGCTTTTTGAACGTCATCACAATGGCGTGATCTTAACGGAGATTGGAAAATTCCTGCATACTCCAATTCAAAATGCAATTGAAGAATTACAACGTATTCCTCAATTGGTGTATGCAAATAATCAACCTAATAAGCCTCAACATGCACAGATAAATGAACCATTTTTTTTATACAATACAAGACGTTTAGAAATTTTCTCGACGCTCTATCTTACCAAAGGGATGAAAAATACCGCCTCATTACTGCATATTACACAACCTGCGGTCAGCTCCGCGATTAAATTACTTGAAGACGCCCTAAATACCGAATTGTTTATTCGTACACCCAACGGGATTAAAGCGACTGTAATCTGCAATGACATACAACAAAACATCAAACGCTGTTTAAATATCATTCACGACCTACCCAATCAAACAGCAAATTTTATTGGTAAACTTCAGGGAACCGTTCGTATTGGGGCTTTACCGCTGATTCGAACTTTTCTGCTGCCTAAAGCCATTACTTCGCTGGCGAACAAATATCCAGCCGTCCGCTTTCAAACATTTGAAAATGCTTATGAATCGTTGGTGGCACAGTTACGTTCAGGAGATATCGACTTTATTGTCGGAGCCTTACGCCCACAACAGCAATCATCCGATTTAGAGTCACAGGTTTTATTCGATGAAAAGATGTTTATGGTTGTGCGGAACAAACATCCCTTATTGAAAAAAAATATCCAGTTCGAAGACCTATTACAACAGCAATGGATTCTACCCCGTGCAAATTCACCTGCCCGTCTTCTCATGGAGGATAATTTTAGGAATTTAAATTTGACCCCACCTGAGCCTACCGTAGAAACAGGAGACTTGGCACTGAGTCGTGGTTTACTTCTACAATCCAATATGATTGCGGTGGTATCTGAACAGCAAATGAAATACGAATTAGATCAAGGCTTAATTAAGAAACTCCCTTTTGATCTGCAATACACCTCACGTCAAATTGGCATTATTTCCCGAAAAAATAGTATTCAATCCGCAGCCAGTAAAGCATTGATTGAAAGTATTCAAAATGTTTGTGCATCAACGAAACTTCATTAAATTATAATTTAGGTATTAGTAACTTGTATTGGACATTCAACCTAATCAAGGTCTGTATGAGCTATAAAAACTATAAATAATAGACTATTTCTATTAATATCAAATGTTTAATAAAATTTTTTATATAGCATGAATCTATTATTAATATAAATAAAAATCATACCATTCCGAGTGAAAAGAATTATCTTTCCATACGGAAGAAGAATAAAAATATCAGCATGTAATGAATACGGTCATTTGCTATCAGCAAATATAGTGAACGTTACCTCTTAAAATCATAGGATAAATTGAACGATTACATTTATCCATTTTTAAATCAATACGCCTCATGGTCTTTAAAATGGTATTTTTTAGCGCCATGAAGTTGTTTAGCTCAATATTCGTCCAAATGAATGGAATAGAAAATATGGATATATTCAACGAATTAAAGACAAAACCCATGAATAGTTACCGCTGGTCACTGGTGGCACTCTGTATTCTATTAAATATTGTAGATGGTTACGATGTTCAAGTTATGTCCTTTACGGCCACTTCTGTGTCTAAAGAATGGGCACTTTCAGGGTCATTTTTAGGTATTTTGATCAGCCTAGGGCTGCTTGGAATGGCATTTGGTTCATTATTTATTGCACCGATTGCCGACAAAGTTGGTCGCCGTACCATCATTTTATCCTGTTTGTTACTTTCAGGCTTAACCATGTTGGTTAGTAGCCAAGTCGCTAGCCCTTATCAACTTGGGTTTTTACGTTTTGTAACTGGCTTGGGTATTGGTGGATTACTGACCAATGGTGCAGTGATGGCAAATGAGTTTTCTACACCACGTTGGAAAAATTTATCCGTTGCACTCCTTTCCACAGGTTATGCATTAGGTGCAGTATTTGGCGGGATGATTGCCTATCACTTGATTGGTACTACTGGTTGGCGTAGCGTATTTATGTACGGCGGCATTTTTACTCTCTCCGTTCTCGTTCTCGTATACTTTATCTTACCTGAATCAATTGAATATCAATTGATAAAACGTGATCCAAATTCACTCGAAAAGGTCAATAAAACCCTCGCGAAATTTAAAATTAGCACCATTCAAACATTCCCTGCACCTCAAAAAGCCACTGCTGGTAAAGTTTCTATCGCTAGTTTATTAAAAGGTCAGTTAAAAGCCCGTACATTGTTTGTCTGGAGTGCATTCTTCTCGGTCATGGCAGGTCAATACTTCATCTTAACGTGGACACCTAAACTGTTGTCTATGGCAGGTATGTCTCCAGAACAAGGTGTAAGTTTAGGGATTATTTTAAATTTTGGCGGTATTTTCGGTGCAATCATGATGGCAATCCTGACTGTACGTTTCAAAATTCACTATGTCTTGTCTTCATTCTTTGCCCTTACGGCAGTGTGTATTGGTATCTTCGTTATCAATTCGGGGAACTATATGCACGCAATGTGGGTGGCTGTATTCGTGGGTATTTTCAACAATGGCTGTGTTGCAGGTATGTACGCACTAGCAAATAGTACCTATGACACAGAAATTCGTGCTACTGGTGTAGGCTCTGCAATTACGATGGGGCGTTTAGGTGGAATTTTATCTCCGCTTGGCGCAGGTTATTTGCTTGATGCAGGCGTGGCACCGCTCCATCTTTATAACTTTGATGCCGTACTCTTTTCGATTGGCTGTGTCGTGGTAATCAGTATGTATCTGGTCATTAAAAAACAAACCACACCTGCTCAATTAGACAAAATACAACAACCATCTTAAAGGTTTCTTCTGAATGCCGTGAGCGGCATTCTCACTTGATCAATTACACATAATTTTTGCGGGAGTCATTGGGCTTTCCACTCCCGTATTGTGTCTAAAAAATGAATTTTTATGCAAAGGATCAGCATAATGAACATGTTATACCTCTTCACCTCAAAAAAATCAGTACTGTTTTTTTCTTGTATTTCCATTTTTAGTTCAAGTATTTATGCCAATGAGCCATGGTCTCAAGACCGTCAATGGTTATTTGGTGATTGGGGGGGAAATCGTCAACAACTAGAAGATCAAGGCTATAAGTTTAACCTTTCCTTAATGAACCAAACAGCGACACTGGTTGATGGTGGAAAGTCGGATAGTCATCCTACCCGTAATGCTGACCAAGTTACTTTAGGTGCCAATTTTGACTTGAGTAAAATTGCGGGTTGGAAAGATACCACTGCAGCGATTACAGTGACCAAGCGTGATGGTAGAAATTTAGCCAGTGATATTGGAATGAAAGGTAGTCCAACTGAAATTTACGGACGCGGCACAATTTGGCGCTTAACTCAGGCTTGGGTAAAAACAGGCTTTATGGACAATACCCTACAAGTGAAACTCGGTCGAATGAGCATGGCTGAAGATTTCAATAGCTCGCATTGTGAATTCCAAAGCCTTATTTTATGTGGCGGACAAATAGGTAAGGCTCAGGGTGACGTTTGGTATAACGGTCCTGTAAGTGGCTGGGCAGCCAATATTAAATACAAACTTTCACCTGAATGGACAGTTGGTGCAGGGGTCTATGAAAATAACCCTGAAAATACTGAAGAAAAAGATAATGCAAATTTCAATCTGAGTACGGATCAGGCAAAAGGTGTCCTAATTCCAGTTGAATTGGCATGGAAAACGAAGAAAATAAATCAGTTAACAGGTGAATATAAACTTGGTGGATTCTGGAGCAGTGAGGACTATGTAACAATTGATGGTTCAGATGGGAAAGATCCTAAGTCAGGCATCTGGTTGAATGCACAGCAGCAATTAACTGCCCATGCTGAAAATTCTAACCGTGGTTTATACGGCACCGTGAATTTAACCTTTAACAATGACTCAACAGCCTCTATTTCAAACACGCAACAAGTGGCGTTCTGGTATAAAGGTGCATTTGATGCTCGTCCTATGGATCAGATTAGTTTGGGTGTAGGTCGTTATAAATTTAATGACAAAGTTGCTGCTAACATCAAAAGAGATGATGAAATTGATACAGAATTAAATTATACCTATTACTATTCACCTGCCGTCATGATTCGTCCTAACCTGCAATACGTGTATCAACCTTATGGTTCAAAAGAAATTGATGATGCTTGGGTTGCAGGGGTCAGTGTTAAACTAAATTTCTAAGCCTTCTACGATTTGAAGTACAGAATCATCCTTAATAAATAATTTGAGTGTAAAGCTCCATTTAACTAGTGTTGATCGGTAAAAATTGTATAAGACATAGCGAGCAGTAGATTTTGTTTAACAATTGAAGTTTACTTTCTCGCTATTTTTTCAGTAAATGTCAAATGAACCGTAACTGGTTTATCGGAGACAGTTTATTAAGTTAGACTGCCTAACCTAACGCATTCATCTGATCATAGTACATTGCTTCAAACTGAAATGACGATACATATCCAGTTGTACTATGTACCGTTTTTTGTTGGAACAATCTAACCAGTTCAATGTAGCAAGCTCTACATCAGCCAAACCACTCCAATCAGATTTCAAATATTCAATCACCTCAGTTTTTATAAACCATTCACCATTTCAGTCAAAGCGTTGTCATATGAGTCTCACCAACAGAAGCTCTTAGATTGGCTGCTTCTAATCGGCTGGTATAGCGAACGGCTCTATCTCTGATTTTCAGGAGTAAATTTTGGTTTTGTCATTGGGACATTCTCTTAAGAAAAGTGGTCTCTGACAAACCCAGTACGGTTCAAAATAAACTGCATCAAATTGTTAGTCGATAAATTATCAGCAAAACATATTTCGAGTCAGGTCAACGAGATATATGCTCGCATAGCCATCTTAAGTAAATTTAATGAATTAGGTCGACCTCATACCTAAGTTGCCACTTAAATTTTGAGCAACTTAGGAAAACTTAATTTTTTAAAATTTTGTACAAAAAACTTAAAAATTAGGAATCTTAATAGATATTACATAATATTATGCATATTACATTGCACATGTGAGAACATACCTCCATCAACAGGAATGTTAGTTCCTCTAATCCAACTAGCTCCATCAGAAAGCAAAAATGCTACCACGGGTGCAATGTCTGTTGGTCTTCCTGGACGATCCATTACACGCATATCTTCTTCTGCACGTGCTCCAAGAGTTTCAACAAAATCTTGTAAAATTGGTGTATCTACTGGACCAGGGCTCACACAATTCATACGAATGCCTCTCTCACGCCATGTCCATCGATTTTGCATAGTCCAGACAATTAGTGCTTCTTTCGAGAAGAAGTAACTACGGGATCCTGTAATAGAATATTCCTCACAAAATTGCTCAATGTCAGCAAAACCAAGTTGTTCACTGGCTTTTATTGAATCTTGTGATTCTGTCCAACCAATACCAGCCAAAGAAGCAATATTCACAATTGCTGAATTATCAGCTAATTTACTCATTAAATGATTAGTTAAATATTTCAATCCCACCAGATTAACTGCAAGTACAGATTCAGCTTGTTTAGTTGGAGGTAAACCAGCAATATTGGCCAAACCATCAATACCTAATGGTAAGGCTTCAATCAATTGATCTATAGATTCCTGATCAGATAAATCAGCTTGAAAGAATTCACCAACTAGATGAGCTGGTCGGTTTATATCAACTGAAATTACGTTGGCACCTTGAGCAGCAAGTAAAGTTGCTGTTGCAGCTCCTACACCCGAGGCAGCACCCGTAACGACAATCGTTTTGTTATTCAACATTAGAAAATCCTTAGTCTATTATAAAAAAATATAAGTTTCTGATCAAAAATTAAATTGGATATTGTTTAAGCGTATTTTGTACTGTTACCCAATGTGTTCGAGTAAATTCCTCAATAATCCAACGATCATTAAATCTACCGAGACCAGAATTTTTCTCACCACCAAATGGCGCGATGGTTTGATCTTCAACTGTAATATCATTCACGTGAGTCATACCTGCATCAATTTGCAACGCAAACTTTAAACCTCGATCAAGATCTTCTGTGCACACTGCACTAGATAAACCGAACTCTGTATCATTTGCTAAAAATAAAGCATGTTCTTCATCTCTAGCTCGTATTATTGGTAAAACAGGCCCAAAGCTTTCTTCTCTGGCTAAAGCCGATTCTGGAGCAACATCAATAAAAATATGTGGTGGAATTACATTACGCTGAATTTCACCAGATAATATAAGTTTGGCACCATCTTTAACGCCTTGTTGTATATGAGCCTGAATATGATTAATTTGGTTTTGATTAATCGTTGGCCCAATCAAAGTTTCCGACTGATCCGGATCTCCATAACGAAGAGTTTTAACTTTTTCTATTAGTTTATCTACAAAAACATCATGAATACGAGTATCTACAATTACACGATTGGTACTCATACAAATCTGCCCTTGATGTAAAAATCTTCCTAATGCAGCAATATTTACAGCTTTATCCAGATCAGCATCATGTAATACCACTAAAGGTGCATTCCCTCCAAGCTCCAGAGCAACACGTTTTATCATTCGACAGGACAATGCCAGTTGCCCTACTCGTTTACCAACTCGGGTAGATCCTGTGAAAGAAATAAATTTGGGTATGTCATGCTGAACAAAATAATCCCCAATTTCACTGCCAGTTCCTACCACAACATTTAAAACACCAATCTCTACACCCGCTTCTTCAAAAATTTTTGCAATTATTAAGCCGCCTGTAACTGGTGTATCAGTTGCTGGTTTTAGTACAACTGTATTTCCTAACACGATTGCAGGCACAACTGAACGCATGCTTAAATGAAATGGAAAATTCCACGGGCTAATCACGCCAATAACACCCAAAGCCTGTCGATATACACTGCTTTCTTGACCATCTACAGACGTTGGTAATGTTTCATGTTTTACACGTTTCGGATAATCAACAGCAGCTGCCAATAAACTTAATGAAGCATCCACTTCAATATTAGCTTTTAAACGAGTACTACCTGCTTCTTTAATCAACCAAGTAATAATTTCTTCACGACGAACCTGAATAATTGCCATCACACGCTGTAATAATGCTGAACGATCTTCTTCTGTAGTTTTAGACCACGATTTATAGGCATTATGGGCACTTGAATAAGCTTCATCTACATCTCTCATATCAGCAGCAGAAATTTCTAATAAAGTTTCCTGCGTATACGGATTGATATTCGTAAGTTGGGTTGTTGATGCACCACTACGCCATTGCCCTTGGATATATTGCGATTCAAATTTATATTCTGCACTCATTACATTACTCCTTTAGAATTGATATAGTCTTGCCTTAAATAAAGCACCAATGATAAAATTCTGATCAAAACTTTCTCCTTGCCCTTTATAATAATTATCAGGATTCCAAATATATTCTATGAATGGGGAAATTGAATAATATTTAAATTTAAACTCTGTATCAGCTGATACAAAAGTAGTTGTTTTATTTTTATTACCATTTAACGTTTTAGTATATTCATAGAAATCATTGTTTAACTGGGTTTGCCCTACCCGAAAACCAAACTTTCTATGAAATAAACACTCTTTACAATTTAAGTCCAACTCCCAAGATGATTTATAAGCCCAATTTTTTTGATCAATATATGAATAGCTCCCTGCAATTTCATACTTTTTTTCCTCATCAAACTTATAATTAAATCGGGCATTATATGTTTTTATCCCATCATAATATTCACCACTATAAGCATTCTTATATTGTGCATTATTGTCTGAGTAAGTAAGTTCAGTTTGTCCACGTTCATCATCGAATTTATAACCTAATGAATAAATATAGTTTTCACCTGCATTATGATTAAATGAAAAATCCAAACCATGCTTTTCTTCTGGATAATCAGAAGTGTTCACTTCAAATGCACCACCATGTATATACCAATGATCAGAAATAAGATATTTAGTATAAGCTGCCCAATATCCATATGGAGACGGTGGAGATCCCGTAGCTGTTTTCACTGGATCAACACAAAGTGCTGCCATACTACAAATATTGTAATAAAAGAAACGGCGTGGACTGACACGTCCAATCACAGTTTCAAGTGAGTTATCTAACCATTTTGCTTCCCAAGTTAGATTGGAGAGTTGATTTGATGTTACATCATTCATGGCAATAGCCCCTGGGACATAACTCCCTACCCCTCCCATCCAATTGGTCGAGGTATCTAGCTGATTATCATTTGCTAAGCCAAACAAGGTATAGGTGAAATTAATATAACCAGGAATAGGTAAATTAATATCTTGAAAATATGCATTAGTTTTAAATGCTAAATTAGCTGAATTAAAAAAATTACCTTCAGAACTATTGTTCGCCCATAAAGCCAAATCCATAAAATCAATTGAACCATTTGTCAAATATTTAGTATCAGTATCTTCTTCAATTCCTGCATAAATAATTGATGAATTGAGAAATAATATTGCCAAAAATATTGTTCTTTTCATGTGAAAATCCTTATTAGTACTAAAACACTCAATCTTTGAGGTTTTTTAATGACGAGTTTTCCTCTACATACAGAATTAACTGATGTAAAATAATTAATTGACATTATTTAATTTAGAATGAGTTATAGCATTTAATTTAAAAAAAATTCTATAACTCCATTTTGTTTCTAATCACACATTATTAACATGCATATTCTAGCTAAATACATAACCTTCCCGATGGAATTTTGAATTATGATCACGGAATGAATAAGCAAAATCAGGCCAGACAAGTGTTAAATTCCCACTGCGTGGATCGACATACCAGCTCTTACAGCCACCCTCAAGCCATACAGTGCCCTCACTCATTTGCCTTAATTGTTTAACAAATTGATCTTCTGCTGATTTTTTTACTTCTAATACGGTTTTTTGTTCTGCTGACATCTGTTGAAGTGCCCCAAGAATATAATCTACCTGTGCTTCAATGATATATACAACAGAGTTATGTCCCAGGCCGGTATTTGGTCCATTTATCACGAATAAATTAGGAAAATTATGCACACTGATTGCATCATATGCCTGCATGCCTTTATTCCACTGTTCATCTAAACTGCTACCCTGAGCATTAAACACTCGTTTTGCAAACGGTGGACGAACAGCTTCAAAACCAGTCGCAAAGATAATGGCATCAATATTTTCATGTCGTTCACCACTTTGTCCTATCAGGGTATTTCCTTCTATTTTTGCCAATGCTGATGATTCCAGCTGAACATGGGATTGATTAAATGTTGGAAAATATTGATTAGAAATTAATAAACGCTTACAGCCAATTTCATAGTGTGGTGTGAGTTTTTCACGAATAGTATTATTTTCAACTTGTGCCTTTAGATGTCCTAAAGCCATTTGTTTCGCTTCATTAACAAATTTAGGAACATTTCGACGTTGTATAAAATTATATTCTCCTCCCCAAAAAATATCCTGACGTAATTTCTTCATTTCTTCAGGCATACGATGGAATAAGCGCTTTTGCTGTTCTGTATAGATAGAGTCTGGACGTGGAATAACATAAGCAGCACTACGCTGAAAAACCACCATTTCGCTAGCCAGTTCAGCAATTTTAGGTACGATTTGAATGGCTGATGCACCAGAACCTACTACTGCAACACGTTTATTTTTAAGATCGGCTTTATGATCCCAACGAGCTGAATGGAAATACTCTCCTTTAAAACTATCTAGACCATCAATTTGAGGTAAATACTCATCTGCAAGATGGCCAGCTGCTGTTACAAGATAGCGCGTTGTATAAAGACCTTGTGTAGTTTGCACATACCATTTTTTATCTGAGGAATTCCAACTTGATTTCAACATTTCTGTATTGAAATCAATATTATCCATTAGGCCTTCTTCTTTTGCACAATTTTGCATATAAGCCAAAATTTCACCACCTGGTGCAAAAGTTTTAGACCAATCTGGATTTAATTTCCACGAAAATGAATACAAATGAGAAGGTACATCACATTCCACGCCAGGATAAGTATTATCTCGCCACGTACCACCGACATCATTGGCCCGCTCAATAATCACAAAAGATGAATGTGCTTTACGTTTAAGCTGAATTCCTAATCCCAAGCCACCAAAACCACTTCCTACAATTAAAATCTCTACATCTTTAATCATATTTTTTCCTATAGTTATAAATTTTAAAAGACTGATTAAGCTAAACGAGGCTGCAAAATAACCCCCTCAGCAAAAGCTGTTGGATCGGCAGTAAAATGGTCAATATGCTGAAATAATTCTGCTGGTCGTTCAAATACCACACCATGCCCACTTTGAATTTCGAGATACGATGCCCGATCAATCGCAGCAAATAATTGTTTACTATGGTGTATTGGAACCATTTGATCTTGGCTACAAGCTATCACCAACGTTTTCGCAAGAATTTTAGGTACATCTGCTGTAATATCTATTCGTGTATTTAATTCCATTTGTTTATCAATAAAGGTATTCACCTTTATTAGGCTAGAATTATTTATATGAGTGGCTAACGGGGACATACGAATAAAATTAGGACTAAAGGCACAAAAAGTCATGTAAAGAGCTAAAGCTTCAGAGTTTTCTTTACGTAATGTTGTCCAGATATGATTACGCAAGACCTGCTGTTCATCCGTTTTCTGCCAACCAGCCACTAACATTAAATTTTGTACATCTTTATTCCGTTCAGCAGCTATTTTGGCTGCGACTACTGCTCCCAAAGAATAACCTAGTAAGTTATATTTCTGACCTCCCAACAATAGATCAATCACCGCACACACCTGATAAGTTAAATCAGCTAGTTCTAATATGTCTGCCAATATATCTGACCAATCCACGGATATTACGCGACAACGTGACGCCAACAAGGGAAATAAATATCCAAAATGGGTATCGGTCGTGCCTGTTGTTCCGTGAATAATTACTAAAGGTAAACGATCATTTTTGACATGTGGTTCACTTGAATCGTAGTAGTTCAAGGTAATACCATCATAGTCTAAAGTCTGATATTGATATTCATTTAACAAATTCATGACAAAGTCCTTCTATTTGAGTTGATGCAGGCATCAACCCATGTTTAATTAAATTCTGTAAATTATTGAATTAGCTTAATCAATTTCGCTAAGATGAATGCCTTTGGTTTCTTTCCAGTTCCAAACGACAATGGTGCTAATGGTGCAAACTACGCCAATATAGACATACATTGCCCAACTCATATCATTGCTAAAAAACCAGCTATTTAAATAAGGTGCTGTACCACCAAATAGAGCTACCGCAAGAGGCATTGACGTACCCATAATACGAGCACGGTAACGGGTTGGTACTCGTTCAGCAATAATGGCAGGTTGTGTCCCACCAATACATGCACTAATACCTAACATGATGCTTTGTGTAATAAATAATGACCATGGATTACTATTGATCATCGGTAATAAAAGAGGCGTTAAAATTATCGTCATAATGAAACAGAAGATAGTGACAGGTCGACGACCGATTTTGTCCGAGATATAACCTGTCACAGGAACCATAATAATATTGATCAGCTGTGCTCCCAAAGATGCTAAAAAGGCAGCTTTGGCGTCCATATTTCGCATAGTAATTGCAAATACAGCGGCATAGGCGGTCCACAAATAATAAGGTAAAGTTGTTCCTGCCTGATAAAAGAAAATACCAACTGCACGTTTTACAATTTTCTGTTTTGACCAACTAGGAGATTGTTTTTCCTGTACATCAAGCTGTAATTTTTTGGAATGCTGTTCTTCATATTGATCACTTTCCATCATATTGCGTCGAAAGAACAGCACAGCAACAGAGAGTAAAGCACCAAACAGAAATGGTATACGCCATCCCCAAGCATCAAGGTCAACCTTATCCATACTAGATGTTAGGAATACCCCTGTCAGTGTTGCAATCATAGAACCAATACCAACACAAAAGAACATGGTGCTTGACCATAAACCACGTTTTTTTGCTGGTGCAATTTCAGTTAAATATGCATAAGAAGCTGTAGATTCTCCACCATGTGCAAAGCCCTGTAATAAACGGGCAATTAACAAAATTAAAGATGCCCAACCACCTATTTCGGCATAAGAAGGGGTTATTGCTATCAATAAACTTGCTGCACTCATCATGAGCATAGTGGCCAATAAAACACCTTTACGCCCAAGCCGATCTGCATAAATACCAAAAACTAACCCACCCAATGGTCGGAATAAGAATCCAACTGCAAACACTCCTAGTGTTGCCAATAAAGCTGAAGTTTTATCCTGAGGGTTGAACATCGCTGCTGCAATATATGGTGCTAGTACGGCATAAATAGTCCAATCGAACCATTCCAATGTATTCCCAATACCAGTTGCAATCACTGATTTCTTACGCAAACTCAATGCTGTTTTTAAATCTATAGTGGATTCACTATATTGATTTACTGCATTATTTTCCATGCTACATATCCTTTTAATTCTTAGGTTTTACCCATCTTTTCCCTAAATCCATAATCATAAGACGATAAAGTCCCATGATAAAAACTGATAATTACGGCATGTACTAATAAGTTGCCCGACCACCAGATAAATCAAAAACTGCACCAGTTGAAAAACTGACTTTGTCACTTACTAAAAAATTGACCATTTCTGCTACTTCATGAGGTTGGCCCAAACGACCCATTGGAATCCGGTCTAATAAACTCTGTTTAACTTCTATGCTAAACCATGGTTGTTGCAGCATTTTTGTTTCAATTAAAGCGGGTGCAATCGCGTTGATAATTACGCCGCTTTTTGCCAATTCCTTACCTAGTGTTTTTGTCAAAGTAATCACACCTGCTTTGGCCGCTGCATACCCTCCACTCAAAGCATGCCCTTCCATACCTGCTGAAGATGCGATATTCACAATACGACCATATGACTGAGCAATCATTGGCGGAATCATGATCTTACACATCAAGAACTGGCTCCCTAAATTAAGCTTAATATCTTGTTCCCAGTCGGAATAATCAATTTCCCATATCGGTTTCATGGCACTGCCTTTACCAGCATTATTGACCAAAATATCAATCCGACCGAAGTGATCTATACTTTGCTGTTTGACTTCTTCAGCAAATGCTTCTTCACAAACATTTCCTATGACGATAATAGCTTTACCACCCAAAGCGCTGATCTCATCCTGCACTTTTTGACAAGCTTTCTCATCCAGATCAACAAGAACAAGATTTGCACCTTCTCGCATGAGCTTAAAACATATTTCACGACCTATACTGCCCGCTGCACCTGTTACAATTGCAACACGATCATTTAAAGTTTGATCCGTCATCTTTTAATTCCATTTATCATTAAGTCAAAAGTCCATAACATGGACTCTACATAGCGCTATATTTTTTAAAGTATACAAATTCGTTAGTAATTAAAATCCAAAATAAGTCCGTATTATGGACTTCTAATTTATTCATATTTTAAATTTGGATATGATGGCATCATGCTATAGATGCACATGATTCTTAAATCTATAAAAATCTTGAATAAGGATATTCAATGAAAAATGACAATACTCTTTTAATGGGTAAAATTGCACTGATCTTGTCTAATCTCAGCGGCACAAGAAAAGGTGCACGCTTAAAAGATCTGGTAATCGAAACAGGCATGGCACATTCGACAGTCCACCGTATTTTAAATGATTTGTGTGAAATTGATTTTGTTCAACAATTACCTGATAAAAGCTATCAGCTTGGGCCAGCATTATTTACTCTTGGTCTTAGTGCTCCCTCACCTATTTATGACTTAAACAAGCTAAAAGAATATGCTCAAGAACTAGCAAATGACTGTGGTGACTTAGTCTATGTATCATTAAAACAATTTAATGGCGTGCGTTATATCATCGCATGTAAAGGTGATAGCCCCATTCTACCAAACCCCATTCAACAAGGTGATTTCAAACCTTTTACTGCAAGCTACTCAGGTATTGTTCTGATGTCCTATCTAGAAGAAGAACAACAACGATATTGGATGCATAAACCCCAATTAGATGCTCCATCACAGTGGATTAATGAAAATCGCTTGCTATTACAAAAAGAAGTACCTCATTTAATGAAAAAAATGCAGGAACAGCAATATATCTATGCTCAAAATTTAGTTTTACCTGGGGTAAGTGGAATTTCCACAATTATTCCATCTAAGAACAGCCGCTTACCCTATATGACGGTATCCATCTCTGCGATTTCAGACCGATTACAGCCTTCTGATACCATTAATTTAGTACCTAAGCTTTTAGATACAGCAAAAAGAATGAGTACTTTAATTTATTGAGTTTTTTACTTCTTAAACAACCAAACATTACATATACACCCATTAGTTCAAGATATATAAGAGGAATCAAAATGACAACAGATACAAATTTAACAGCAATTGTTACAGGAGGCGCTCAAGGAATTGGGCTAGCAATTGCCAAAAAACTTGCACAAAATGGATTTAAAATCGCTCTATTAGATCTACAACACCCAGATCATCTTGCTCAAGAAACACAACAACTTTTAGCAGCTAATAATAGCCCATATCATTATTATCAATGTGATATCAGCCAATTAGATCAACATGCAACATGTATACAAAAAATAGAACGTGATCTAGGATCGATACATTGTCTTATCAATAACGCAGGGATAGCCGCACGTCCATTAACTGATATACTGCTACTAAGTCCAGAGGCTTTTGATCTCTCAATCGAAATTAATCTACGTGGTACATTCTTTTTGACACAATATGTAGCTAAAAGAATGCTTGAACAACGTAAAGAATCAAAGGCCTATCACAGCATTATTTTTATCACATCAATTGCAGCAGAGCTCATCAATACTGAACGCAGCCAATATTGCATTACTAAATCTGCCCTATCTATGACAGCAAAATTATTTGCCCATCGCTTGGCTAGTGACAATATTCATGTTCATGAAATTCGTCCTGGTTTTATTAAAACTGCTATGACTGGTTCGACAGGACGTAATACGGTTGATGAATACATTGAACAAGGGCATCTACCAATTGCTCGTTGGGGAATGGCTGAAGAAATTGGACAAGCAACACATATTCTAGCATCAGGGCAATTACCCTTTATGACGGGAAGTGTCTTTTGGGTAGATGGTGGTTTACATTTACAGGATGTGCCTTAACCCTTAAATATTTCATTATGCTAATTATGGGTAAAATTGGATTGCGAATTGATTTATATGAGTTTCTTCTAGTACATGTCTTTCAATCTTGGTTCTGATTTTATTCATAGATTAGGTTATCGTTTTATTTATTAAAAATACCTTTTTCATTAGACCTCTTTGATAAATCATAAAAACGATAAGGTATTTGGTAGCAATTTGTAGTGAAAATATTGCAATATCTATGCATAATCTGTGTATCAGATACATCGATTTAGAGAAGTTTTCTGATTCTCATTTGAACCGTACTTGGTTTGTCGGAAACCACTTTTCTTAAGAGAATGTCCCAATGACAAAACCAAAATTTACTCCTGAAATCAGAGATAGAGCCGTTCGCTTAGTTCTTGAATCCGAAAAAGACTATCCCTCAACCTAGGAAGCAATCACAGCAATTGCTTCTAAGATCGACTGTACTCCTGAAACACTTCGTACTTAGCATTAGAAGTATTTGGATCAACAAAATCCAGTTAAAGTACAACTCCTCTCAGATCTGCAACGTATCAAACAACTGGAACATGAGAATAAAGAACTGCAACGGGCCAATGAGGTTCCTCGTAAAGCAGCCGCTTTTTTCGCCCAGACGGAGTTCGACTGCCCACGCAAATAATGGTTGATCTCATTCAGAATAACAAAGTGCTTTATGGGGGTTGAAACCATCTGTAAAATTCTGCCAATTTCAGCAACAACTTACTATCGGGCATTGTATCTTGAGGAAAATCCGGAACACCGATCAAAACGAGATCTGCATCATGCCGAACAAATTAAACGAATTTGGCAGGAAAGCGCTAGTCGATATGGCTTTTGTAAAGTATGGAAACAGCTGAAGCTAGAAAGCTATTTGGTTGCACATTGTACGTTTGTACTAGCTTAAACCAATTTGCAGAAATGAAATCACATGCAGACACAGTTGTAATTTCAACAAGTAAACTAGAAAAAAGAGCCTATTAATTAAGCTCTTTTATTACTTTGACTAGTCTAATATTTAACCTAAAAATATTTTAAATATCATCAAGAGTTTTTGGTTTTTCTGACGAGCTTGTTGGTACTTTGAATTCAATACCCGCTTTTTTAAACAGTTTAGGATATTCCACTAAAGCCATAGTTGAGTTTTTAGCAATACCAGTGATATCACCAACCACACCTTTAGCATCAACTAAAGACAATCCTGTATTAGTTAGGCTGTTTGGGTTTGCAATTAAGCTAGTGCTCACCTTTTTAGCTCCTACAGCTAATTCACGAGCAGTTAAACTTGCAATAGCAAAATTTGTTGCAGAGTTCAATAAGTGTTTCTTTTGCTCTGCATTAAATGCTGAAAGTTTAGCAACTGTTGCTTCCTCATCTTTTTGAGAGGCTTCTAGAACAGCATCTGACAATGCTACTATCTGTTTTTGAATTGCTTCTTTTTCTTTCAAATCAGAGGTTGTTTTCAAGCTTTTCTGTTTCGCTTTTAATTCATCTGAATCCTTCTTACTTGCAAGCAATGAAGCTAAAGCCGTACGACTCTGAATAAACATTGCATTAGTTGCTTTTGCCTGCGTGAAAAAACCATTGATATCCATATTTGATGAAGATACGCCAGTTACAGATTCAGATAATGATGACGAAAGATTACTCAACGACCCAAAACCTGCATAGACACCTGATGTACTTATTGAAGCAGTTACTGCTAAAACAATCGCAATTTTTTTCATACCCTGTTACCCTTATTGTGAAGAATCGGCTTTTTGCACGATTTGATTTAAAATTTTTGGTAAAGCCTCAAACATCTGAATGTTATACATTTCATGACGATGCTGATAATCGATACCCTTCAATCCAATTTCTTGTTGCAAACCATAAGCCCCTATTTTTTCAGCCTTTTGGTTAAATCTGCGCGCCCCACTAGCCATAACTAATGTGGCATCACAATTACTTTTGTCTGCATTACATCGAATACTGTCTTGTTTCACTTCGAGCTTAAGCACTGGCTGTAAACATTCATCTGTTGGAATATGAAAGTTAACTTTCATATTTTTTTTAAACCCAGCATTTTCAGTCATAGCAATCACTGAGTCTTTTAGTAAAGTCTGTCCTTTAAAACCTGAACCTGTCGCATAGAATGGTCGTTTCGATTGACTAGTAAAAGCGTGATAAATCAAAGGACCAAAACCATAAAATGGAATTTCACCAACTTGCTCAGTATGTAGCCCTAAACATAAGACACGAGATTGTTTTGAATCTCCCACTGGGGCAGAGCTATCAAGCAAAACACTGTCTCCAGAACGCACAGGTAAACGATCACTGCTGTTAACTGGAAAATCTAATTGCGCATTAACTTTTGTGCCTTGACGCTCTAAAACAGTCGCTTCCCATGTTGGAATTAAAATATTACGCCCTGCTGCTTTATCTGAATGATAAACATGGACTTTCATTCCTGTACTTAAGCGCTCTCCAGCATCATCAATAACGATGTTCTGACCACTTGAACCAGAGACTTTTAAATCAGAACGAGTAAATTGAATCCCTTTTTGAAATTGTTGGCCTAATTTCAAAAGTGCATTTTTCAATACAACTTCTTTACGAGCCTCGAGAGAAAATCCCATTCCATCTGAAATCACCTCTTTGATCTCATCGGTCGCGTGCGCGGAGTATATTACCCGACCAGAACGATCAATCATTTCAGCAAAAACTTCACTATGAAAAACCTGTTGCTGAGTTATTTTTCCAATTTGTTGCTGATAAGCAATTACAGGGATGACATTTATTCGAATGAAAAATTCAGGTAATTCACGTTGGTTAATGTCTTCACTTTGCGCTAATCCAGTTTGCTCACTAATACTTTGTGCTATCGCACTATAACGTCGATTGACTGGTGTTAGAGTAAATGAGGCTTGCTCACCCACTGCATCAGAAAAAATTTGTTCTATTAAATCTTTCGACTCGCCTTGATAAGTCAGCACATCGACCACCAAAGCTTTGGGCTTATTCATAGCCTGTCGTGTATTGGTTGAAACTTTACTAAAGTGCTTACTACTGCTCTGCATCAACACTGGTACAGCCACAGCATAATCACTGTCAGCATGCACAACACGAATCAAATCACCATCTGCTGAGCTGAGCTCATCTTGTGCAGCAATTCCTTGCTTAATGCCTTTATCTAAAACAAGATAGGATTTCCACTGATCAATCACTTGAGTTTCTGTTTCAGACACTTTAAGTTTTGATTTTAATTCTTGAGTCACTTGCTGCGTTAGCATCAACAAAGTACTTTGAAATTTCTGCTTAATTACTGTTTTGGTTACGCTAGAATCAATCTCTGTAGCAAGTACTTGAATTGGTTGTGACAAGGTCTTACTGTCACTATATATAACCTCTCCAGATAACACATTGGTGAGTTTTAGACTTAAGGTCACTGGAAGAAAAATTTCGGCAGTCGAATCCTTCTTCACAATGTATTCACTTGCGCGTAAAACTTCTAGTGATGCAATATAAGTGCGATTTTTCGTTTTTTGTGAAATAGTATCGACTATCTGTTCATCAAAACCTTGCTTTAAACTTTGTACAAAAATTTGCTCAACTTGTTTACGAATGCTTTCATTGTCAATCGCTTGACTGAAGTCACATACAATTGAAGACCCATTCGCTTCGTATTTACTAGGATCATTACGACAAGGTTGCTCTAGCCCAAAAATTCCTTTCGATGGGTAGATTTGAATATTCGCATTTGCCCATGCCGAAACAAGCATCGGCATAGCTAAACATAAAGCTTTTAACTTTATTTGCATTGTGTACCACCAATACAAAGCGTAATCGTATTGCCAGCTTGTAAACGCTCAGCACTTGATAGAGTTGGATTTACTTTACGTAGTGCTTTAGCCAATTCTGCACTAACAGGTTTCTCACTCTTATAAGTCATGGTCATTTCGACCAATTTTCCATCCTGAGTGCGAATATCGATATTTTCTGCACCATCCATTTCATCTAAGGCAATGTATAAATCATCTCCTAAACGAGAAGAAACATTGCCAGAAATACTTTTCACAAATATGGTAATTTCCTTACCATACATAGAGCGATTTTTTGCATAACCCAGAATCTGTGGTCCTACTTGGCTAACGGCCAATTCGCCAAGTTTCTTAGCAACATTCGTACGACAAGAATCTGTAGTCGCACCTGTCGAAGATTCTGTACGAGTTTCACCACCCATCAAAGTTGAATCATCGACTGAATAAATTTTGAAGCTAACGGCACCATCACAGACAAATTGCCCAGTAGCACTCGAACGACCACGATCATAAATATAAGAGCTACCCGCCATAAACCAATCTGCTTTTTCTTTTCGTGCAGCGATTACGAGTTTATTCAACTCTGTATCACTCATCAGTTGCTGAATCGACATACTCCGACCATTCAAATACTGACTTCTAAAACGGTCAGAATCGAGCAACCGCAAATCATAACGTGAAGCAGAACTCGCAATTGAATTTAAGGTTTGATTATCACGCTCAGCTTTAGTACTTGGAGTCTGATATTCCACATATTTCACAAAGCTTTGGATATCATTTTGTCGTTCGGATTGACTGTATTTAGCTGATTCACTAGCGTTGTAGCTACTTGAAGAAGCTGATTTACCTGAATTATTATGGCTTGCTGAACGAGCGGAAACACCAACACCCGCCCCATAGTAATTATCATAAGCATAACCAGATGCAGCAGCTGAACGTCCTTTTGAAGAATAAGAATCTGAAGCACTGGCTTTGGCACTTTCGCTAGCTTTGTAACTCGCATCTTCATCATAGCTATAACTACGATCAGAAAAATATGATGTGAACTCTTTAACAGGTTTTGAGTTATCTTTTGGTACCCCAAAATATTCATCCATTACAATCATAATTGGACTTGTTCGACTACTTTTCTTCGCCAGCCCTAAATCATTGAGAATTGAACGAAATTCTTGATCATCCATTTCTAGACTAACTTGGGTAACTAACTCATTGTTACTATTAGTACTACTCCCTCGATTCAACACATAACTGCTATCAATTTGTTTTACAATATCATCCAAATATTGATTCGCATCGTTCATAGCTTGAGGGCCATTAATACGTTTAATCAAAGTAATCACTGCATCCTTTTTTGCATTATTGAATGCTTGATTACGTGTACTATTTAGGTCTTTTTTAACGATAGGTGCACTACCTTCCCCATTCACTTTAATGATTTCAGCATTACTAATTTGAACAACGCCCAAACACAATAGTGTCAATAAAGCCTTTTTCATCATTTCCCTCTTCATTAAAGTTTCTAGTTACATCTATAATTTCTTTATTAGATTTTAAAGTGATCTTTCATTCACACATAAAACATACAGATAATAAACAAAATTTAACACTAACTCCATCACACAATTTTACTTTTTTATTGATTTTTCACAAAAAAGAAGGGAGCCGTAGCTCCCATTGTTTTATCGCTTTACAAGCATATCTTCAATCCAGTGATGAATTTCATAGGCTGACCAGCCAAGATTAACGTTACGCAAGTAAATAAAATGTTATTTTCAATTGAAAACTTTTTTACAACATTTAAAGGGGAGATCATTGAAAGTACTTTTCATTTTTTTACAATTAAGAGTTTTAACCCAAATGCATTGAGCAGTTTATACATAGTTTCTAATGTAGGGTTTGCATTTGGTTTCTCTAAATTTTGTAAGGTCTGCAATGAAATTTTTGTGATTTTCGCCATATCAGATAAGGTGAGGTGTAATTCAGTTCGAATGAATTTTGCTACAACATTGATCGGCCATTCAGGATTTTGTTGAATCGTCTCTAAGACATACTGTCTTTTTCTAATTTGCTCTATTTGCGATAAAGGAGTGAAGCGTTTATCCATGACAAATCTCCTTTAATTGATTGCAAAGATTCTGAATACGATGTGTACTATTTTCGATAATTTCTGCATCAATCCCTATCGATAGCATTTTGTCTAATAAACCTTGATATAACGGCAATTGCTCTGAAAATAATGCTTTGACTTGGTCAATAGATAATGTTGTACATTCAGTAATTTGATTGGCAATAGAGGCCCATTGATTATCATCTTTTTGCCATCGGGTACATCTCGCGATTCCATCGGGATGTAGCCACATCGGGGCAAAATCAAATAAAGGGGATAAACTGATTTCACCATTGGTTAACCTTTGAAAGGCCGTATTTCGAGTATGATTATCCTTATTCCCTAATGCAATATTGGCTAAATCTCGTTTAACGTATTCAATAATTTCATGCTCTGGATTGGTACAGTATTGCATGATCACTCTGCAGACTTCGTTGTGGGTCATCGTGACGCCGAAGCCAGCTTTCCCGCTAAATGCAGCAAGACTTTCTTGGGCAATTCGTTCAATACCTTGATCCGTTACTTTGCGGTCGAAACGTGGAATAAATAAGGTTCTTCCATGTAACTCAAGTGCTTTGAAAACACGTAAACCTAAATATTCAGCCAATTGCATATATAAGTCTTCTTGATTCAAAATTTTATTCAGTCGCGCATCTGTACCTCGGCTAAATTTGATTAGCCAATGTTGTTTAGCTTCCAAATCAGGTAGCGCATGATCTAAATAAAATAATCCATCTTTACCCTGGGTCATTAAAAGTTTGGGCCATTCACCTTGCACACCTGAAGAGCCTGAGATGAATAGCCCAAAAGAAGCCAAGGATTCCAGAAACTCATCACTGCGTTCAATAATCTCCTGTAATGAAAATCCTTGAACCAATTGATCAGAATATTGCTGTAAAAGCCATTCATGTGCTTCTTTAACCCTTAAATTTCCAATCGGATTACTAGCACCGATTCTCAGTAAGGACCAATCAGCGGACTCTTCTTCATATTCTGGTCGCCCTAACCTTCTTAATAGTTCTTTTCGGCCATAACCCTGAGGTAAGAGATCAACCAGAAATGCAGGCCAAGTGGGTTCAGTATTACTTTCGAGGTTAACTGGATAATGATTTGAAATAGCATGACCATCTCGTAAACCCATATATTCAATGGCATGCTCCATTGAATAATATGTACCACTACTCGCCTTCCAGCCTTTAGCTTCGTCACCGATCAATTCAATGGTCGCACAATCGATCCATTGATTTTGTAGAAATATTTGTATTGAACAGAATTTATTCATAAATATATTAAAATAGTAAAGTATGGCCAGCTAGACCCATTATACAACTATTATAATAGTAAACTAGACTTATTATTGTATGTGACGTTTTAGAGCGTTATAGATTTTAATGACTCCTTATTTTATAGATAGAATTAAGCTAAATCTGAGAAATTATCCTAAAAACATAGGTTTCGTACGAATACACAATCATTAAGAATCCTAGTTCACTTAAGACCATTTCAGATGAAAAATTTGATACTTAATGTAGATAATTAAATTCTTCTTTTGATACTTTTCACAAGAAATAATAAAAAGTTCATAATATTCATTAATATGGTTTGAGAAAACCCGGGGTTATGCACAGCAAAAGTTATCCGAATTGATTCGAATCAATAAAACTACAATCTCGAAGATCGGTAATCCCCCCTAAAAATAACAGAATCTAAAACTAGAATTTTCTCTTAAGATACAAGCAGGAGATTCTGCATAAAAACATCTAAATTTACTGACAGCCAAATCATGTCCATCTTGCAGCAGGCTGAATCTGGTATACCTGTTGCAGCCCTTTGCCGTGAACATGGTATGAGTAATGCGACCATTTTATAAATGGTGTTCCAAATATGGTGATATGGATACATCTCTGATGGCACGACTGAAAGAACTTGAAACTGAAAATGTTAAACTTAAAAAGATGTATGCTGAGGGAACGGCTTAAAGCTGAAATTATTCAGGAAGTCACATCAGAAAAGGCTAGCTATTCAATGATTGAACGATTAGTCAAAGTATTTCAGGCAAGTCTTATACTGATCTGGGCTATATTATTCATGATTTTAAGGACAAACTTAAAGACCATGGTATTGATTTAACGACCAAACATCGTAAAAAAGCAATCCTTTTGATTTATCGAAAGCAGATGTAATCGATTGAAACAGATGAATAAAGTTAAACCTTATTAAGCTTTCTTAAAGGTACAGATAGTTTGGCGAAGATCAAAGCCCGAACGGTTACAGGCTATGATAAAGGTAGTCGATGCACTAAAAAGATAAGACACTTAATTATGTTAAAATTAAACTTACAGATAAAAAGTTGGTTTTCATGTGTAACAGTAGTAATTACACTTGATTAGGCAATTCAAAATTAATGGTGAATGTCCTTGATACAAAATATTGAATTAAAGTGGTTATACGATCTGATCTCTTTAGAAAAGTATCGAAATTTCACCATCGCCGCTGATATGCGAAATATTTCTCAATCATCACTCAGCAGACGTATTCAATCCTTAGAAAATACTTTAGGGTTTGACGTCTTTAATCGAGAAACGTCACCATTACAATTGACTGAGAAAGGGAAGCTCTTTGTTTTACATGCAAGAAGCTTTCTTGATGATTTTGAATATAATATTGATAAAATTAAAGGAACTGACAATATCAGAAGCAAAGTGACCATTGCCTCTGCCCATTCTTTAGCTGGCTATATTTTCCCCAAAATTTTAGGAAATCTTAAAAATTACCAAGAAAAAATATTTCATGTCGAAGCAATCAATGTCAATGAAACTGTAGATCATTTACGCAATGGAAAATGTGATTTTATTGCTTCATTTTATGATGATGAATTGATGAATCCACAATTCTTATGTCATAAAATCTTTTCTGCAAAACTATATTTAGTGACAGCACCTAACCATATTGGGCGCCCAAAATTCTCTTTAGAAGATCAAGCATTGCCGTTGATGAACTACACAGATGATAGCTATATGGGTAAAAAGGTGAACAAATTTCTTCAAGACAGCCAATCTGAATATTTTAATACCACCTTTGTTTCTTCAATGAGTATTTTGCTTAAAGATATGATCAAAGGCGGTTTTGGCATTGGATGGCTACCTGATTATAGTATTCAAGACGAACTTAAAAATCATGAACTGATGATAATTCCACTAAAAGATTCTGTGTTATCTGTTGATATCTATTTATATAGAAGTAGCTCAAGATTAAATGCAGCATCAGAAGGTTTATGGAATTTCATCAAAGCCATTGATTGGTCAATTGCATAAAAGTGAAAGTAGCTCTAAGCAAGCTACCTTCTTTTGAGTTTTGTTCAAAAGTGCCTCAGGCATTTTGTTGATGAGTGCTAACCACCTGATGAACTTCTTCTAGATCCGTTTCTTGTTTTAATTCTTCTATTTGTGTGGTTCTTGCAATCACTGCCGTCGCTATACTATTACCGACAACATTTGTTGCAGTACGTCCCATATCTAAGAATTGATCAATTGCGAGTATCAGTAATAATCCAGCCTCAGGTAGCTTAAACAAACTGAGCGTTGCAGCAACAACCACAATCGATGCTTTTGATACCCCTGCAATCCCTTTACTGGTAATCATCAACGTTAATAAGATGAGTATCTGTTGTGTAATACTCAAATCTATATTGTAAGCTTGTGCAATAAATAGAATTGCAAATGCTGCATACATCATTGAACCATCTAAGTTAAATGAGTAGCCCAAAGGCAGTACAAAGCTCGTCACTTGCTTAGGTACACCAAATTTATTCAATGCATCCATGGTTTTAGGATAAGCAGATTCACTGCTTGTGGTCACAAAAGCTAACATGACAGGTTCACGTATAAGTTTAGCTAACTTAAATGTATCCTTTCTAAGGAAAATGTAAGCTACAGAAAACAGAATAAAGAGTAAAACAGCTAAAGCTAAAAAGAATGAACCTAGGAAAGTGGCATAATTTACAAATACACCAACGCCTTGCACTGTGATTGCCGAAGCAATTGCTGAAAAGGCAGCAACAGGTGCAAATTTCATGACATATTCTGTAATTTTAAACATGATATGACTAAGTTCTTCAACCATCTTGAAAATAACTGAAGTATATTGATTATTGACAAAGCTCAACGCTTTACCAAAGAAAATTGAGAAAATAAGAATTTGCAAGATTTCATTATTCGCCATCGCTTCGGCAAAACTTCGCGGAAACAAATGAGTAATGAATCCGTTTAAAGAAAATCCATCCGTATTAATCGAAGAAGGCAATGCATTAGATGCTTGATCAGGGGTGAGATTCAAGCCAACACCAGGATGAAAGACATTTGCAAACAACATCCCGAGCCCAAGTGAAATCATAGAGGCCGTAATAAACCACCCCATGGCTTTCAAAGTAATTTTACCAATTGATGATGAGTTGCCCATGGATACAATACCCACGACAATCGTTGAGAAAATTAATGGGGCAATAATCATTTTGATCAATCGCAGGAATATATCTGTGAGTAGATTGAAATAAGATGAGATTTCTTTTGCCTGCTCTGCTGTAGATGCCAGATAATGACATAACAACCCAATCATGGCTCCTAGAAATATTGCAATGAGTACATAGCGTACTGTGGTTTCCTTTTTCATATTACACTCGCTAGATTACCGAAGAACTAAATGTCCTTTTTTAGTTATGGCAGCTTTTTCCCACTGCTTAATGCATAAATGAAAAAGGTCATGCGAAAAATGCATGACCTTTTATTATTAGCTACGAGTTTCTGGCTGTCCGTTTTGATACCATTCGATTGCATTTCGAATTAATACATCGGTCGCATCAATAAATAATTCTGGGTTTTCTTTAATCCAATCTTCTAAGATTAAAGGGATTTCTGTACATGCTAAAAGAAATTTTCTAGCAGGGTTGAAATCATATAATTTAATGATATTACTCATTATTTCTTTAGATTTTGCAATATCTCCTGACTTATATGAGTAGATACTTTGCATGATCTGTTGCTGAATCTCAGGCTCAGGGAGAATAAATGGAATCTGATGAACAGCTAATTTTTTCTGATACAGTTCCGTATCAATTGTTGCCGAGGTAGCAAGTATGCAAATCTCTTGGGCATTACTTTTTAGAATAAAGCCTACCGTTGCTTCAATAATACTAATCATCTTGGTATGTGTTTGTTGTTGTAATTGATCAAACCAGAAGTGGGCGGTATTACATGGAATAATGATACAACCGACATTTGCATTTTCTAAGATTTTTAGATATTCACCCATCTTTTTTAATGGCTTATTATCTTGATTAATAATAGATTTTGTTCTGTCAGGAATATCTGGAATGGATACCGTAATGACCGGAATATGTTCCTGATCACAATGAGCAGCTGTGTTTTTAATAATTTTATTCATGGCATCAACAGTTGCTTGTGGTCCCATCCCCCCTAATATTCCAATTGCTTTATGCATGACTTTTACCTGTAATCTAAGATATTAATTAGCTTTACAGAAAAAAAAACCGCCATATTGCAAAATACAGATCAACTATTTGTAAATTGCATAGCAATGATATAGTCATTTCAATCAACTAAATACAAATTATTGAAATATATATGCATTTTAAAGTATGATATTTATTTCTATGCAAATTATGCATAATAATGTTGCATATCGCATTATCTTTGCCTCATTTATGGGAGACGAATGAATGCGAAATAAACTAGGTGTAAAAGTCGATTAATTTTTGATTCTTGTACAAGTAAAACGACACTCTAATTTGTGGCTAAGTTTATTAACGTATCCAACTTTGTTGAGAATTATTGTTGATTTTGCAACTTTTCAGGGAAACACTGCAACCACCAGTATTATTGAATCTTTGAGTAGTACTTTAAGACATTGGGCCAATAACTTTCACTCCCCGCCTGATCTAATCGTAATTATTCGTTGGAAGCATAATTCCAAACGCCCACATCAATACTATAAAGAGAATATAGAATAAAACAGGCAGCTATTGCTCAGACTCTCAATAGTTAAATACTTTGATTAATTAGCTTTTAAGGACTGAGTTCTGTATTTCACAGGGCTTAGTCCTTTTCATTTAACTTGATTCTTTCATGGTTATATTAACCCTAATCTTATTTAAGCCAATGTTTGCATAATACGAATCTTCGGCTTAAACCCTACTGAAATTGCTGACGACCTACTTCCTGAGAGTATGGTTCAATGATAATGTCCGCATATACTCCTGAAATCAATGAAAGCGCCGAATACTTTTACATCTGAGAATCCCTCTACTTGGGCAGCAATAACCACAATAGCTTCTAAAACTGCTTATGTCCCCGAAAACTTCAGGTCTGGTATCTAAAATACTTAGATCAAAAACTCTCAGCCAAAGTACAAAAAATATCTGATCCGTAAGGTCTCAAAAAACTGAAACATCAGAATATTGTTATGGAAGACCTACCTTTCGATGTTCTGTTTAACAAAGCCCACCTATACCAGAAAATAGCTGTAGAATAATTCCATTATTTTGTGGTTTAATTAAAAAATTAAACATTAAGCTACAATATAATGGATTTAAACTTCATAAAACCCGAAGAAATCGTGACACTTTTAGGCGAACGATTGCGTAAGCAGCGGCTCTTTCTTGATATGTCTCAAGCTGAGGTTGCAGCACGTTCAGGAGTTGGTGTGAATACAGTTTCAAATCTAGAAGCGGGTCGAAATGTATCCGTTGAAAACCTAGTTCGAATTGCGATGGTCTTAGGCCGATTACAAGAACTTCAAGCGCTGTTCC
Organism: Acinetobacter sp. ANC 4173; assembly: GCF_004331255.1. Taxonomy (GTDB): domain Bacteria; phylum Pseudomonadota; class Gammaproteobacteria; order Pseudomonadales; family Moraxellaceae; genus Acinetobacter. Next base: position 87,542 of record NZ_SJOF01000027.1, read on the forward strand.
AACCACAACTCAACAGTGTAAATGACATTCTACGCTATGAAAGTCAAAGTAAGCGCCACCGTATTAAGAGGAAGGGTTAATGCTCAATAGACTTAATGTTTATTACAACGGTTGGGGTGAATCTTGGCTATGGGGAACTCTGATTAGCTCAATGGCCACGACAGGACGACCCATCATTTCGTTTGAATATAGTTCAGACGCCATAAGTAGCGGTATTGAGCTGTCTTCTTACCTATTACCGTTAAATGGTCTTCCACTGAGACAAGGCTTTCCTACTCACCATATGGGACTTCCAGGTCCAGTCTATGATGCCTTACCAGATGGTTGGGGCATGTTGTTAATGGATCGATATTTTCGAAAAATTGGACTGAATCCAGCTCGAATCGGCCCATTGGAACGTCTGACTTATATTAGTACACATGCAATGGGTGCCTTATCCTTTGAACCGTGTGTTGCAGATATGCAAACTTCAGAAAATATTCCCCTGCTGCAATTGGCACAAGAAGTTCAAGAGGTACTCAAAGGTGAAGGTGGCGAATTTTTACAGCATTTGTTGATTATGGGTGGTTCTCCACAGGGTGCAAGACCCAAAGCACTGGTTTACCGAGATCCTGTAACTTTGGAGTTCTCCACTCAAGCTTCTGATCAACATGAAGCCTGGTTGATTAAATTTCCTGCACAGCAAGAGCATCCTGAAGTCTGCGCCATTGAAGCAGTTTATGCAGCATGTTTGCGTCTTTGTAAAATCGAGACACCAGACACCCATTTTTTTAATTTGCCCAATGGTTTAACAGCTTTTGCCTCTAAACGATTCGATCGTCAAAATGGCATGCGGATTCCAATGCAGAGTTTGGCTGCATATACCGGAGCAGATTATAGAGTTCCAGGTAGTCTAGACTATCGCAATTTTCTCCGAGCGACATTGATGTGTACTCAAGATGTGCGAGAACGAACGTATGCTTTCAAACGTACTGTGTTTAATGTGCTATTCAATAATCGGGATGACCATACCAAGAATTTTTCCTTTCTCATGACACAAAATGGTCAATGGAAATTGGCTCCAGCCTATGATGTAACCTTCTGTGAAGGTCCAGGTGGTTATCATCAGATGGACATTATGGGAGAAGCACTCAATATTTCCCTAGGTGACCTACATAAACTCGGTACTTCAGAAGCCAATCTAACCGCACTAGAAGTCGATGAGATCATCTTGGCGATGCGTGAAATTGCACTGCAATTTTCACAGATCGCTCAGCGCATATACCCGAATCAAATTCGGGCATCTACCCTACATATGATTCAATCACGGATACAACAGAACATTGATTTTTTAACTGCAACTTAAAAAATACTAATTAATGATTAGCTGTCATAATGTTATCATTCAAGATTATGTGTCAGGAATTTGTCCACTTATTTCCTTTGTTGCTATGACTAGACCCCGTACCCAGTTCTAAGCACGCTTGTCCTAACACTTGTTTTAAATCTTTATCACTTCACAGTACTTAAGTGATGTAACTTAGGTATCTTATTAAAATGATGTCAGTTGTGAATGCCGATGTCAGGAATTTGTCCACTTATATTTACTGTAAGGGTAATGTGTTTATTTCTCTTAAGTGATGTAACTTACATAACTTGCTTAAATGATGTCAATCTGGAATTCTATGTCAGGGTTTTGTCTACTTATACCTGTTGCTGAAGCAGGAAGAGTCCTATCTTTGCTGTGCTCTGTGATGTCTAATTCTCGAATCTTGTATGCGGCATAATCAATTGTGGCCTATAGGCTGCTAAGTAGATCAGTAACATCCATCTATCTTGTTGTAATTTCCTTGTCAGGAATTTGTCCACTTATTTCCTTTATTGCTATGACTAGACCCCGTACTCAGTTCTCAGCATGCTTGTCCTAACACTTGTTTTAAATCTTTATCACTTCACAGTACTTAAGTGATGCAACTTACTTAACTTAGGTATCTTATTACAATGATGTCAATCTGGAATTCGGTGTCAGGAATTTGTCCACTTATTTCCTCTGTTATTAGGACTGGTCCCCGTACTCAGTTCTAATCACGCTTGTTGTAACACTTGTTTTAGATCTTTATCACTTCACAGTACTTAAGTGATGTAACTTACTTAACTTAGGTATCTTATTAAAATGATGTCAGTTGTGAATGCCGATGTCAGGAATTTGTCCACTTATTTCCTTTGTTGCTATGACTAGACCCCGTACCCCGTTCTAAGCACGCTTGTCCTAACACTTGTTTTAAATCTTTATCACTTCACAGTACTTAAGTGATGCAACTTACTTAACTTACTTAAATAATGTCAATCTGGAATTCTGTGTCAGGATTTTGTCTACTTATACCTGTTGCTGAAGCAGGAAGAGTCCTATCTTTGCTGTGCTCTGTGATGTCTAATTCTCGAATCTTGTATGCGGCATAATCAATTGTGGCCTATAGGCTGCTAAGCAGATCAGTAACATCTATCTTTTTGCAATTTTCTTGTCAGGAATTTGTCCACTTATTTCCTCGGTTATTAGGACTGGTCCCCGTACTCAGCTCTAAGCACGCTTGTCCTAACACTTGTTTTAAATCTTTATCACTTCACATTACTTAAGTGATGTAACTTACTTAACTTAAGTATCTTATTAAAATGATGTCAATCTGGAATTCTGTGTCAGGAATTTGTCCACTTATTTCCTCGGTTATTAGGACTGGTCCCCGTACTCAGTTCTAAACACGCTTGTCCTAACACTTGTTTTAAATCTTTATCACTTCACAGTACTTAAGTGATGCAACTTACTTAACTGATGTCAATCAGGAATCCTGTGTCAGGATTTTGTCTACTTATACTTGTTGCTGTATCAGGAAGAGTTCTATCCTTGCTGTGCTCTGTGATGTCTCATTCTTTTGTATGCAGCATAATCAATTGTGGCCTATAGGCTGCTAAGCAGATCAGTAACATCTATCTATCTTGTTATAATTTCCTTGTCAGGAATTTGTCCACTTATTTCCTTTGTTGTTAGGACTGGACTCAGTTCTCAGTTCTCAGTTCTCAGTTCTCAGTTCTCAGTTCTCAGTTCTCAGTTCTCAGTTCTCAGTTCTCAGTTCTCAGTTCTCAGTTCTCAGTTCTCAGTTCTCAGTTCTCAGTTCTCAGTTCTCAGTTCTCAGCATGCTTGTCTTAACACTTGTTTTAAATCTTTATCACTTCACATTACTTAAATGATGCAACTTACTTAACTTAAGTATCTTATTAAAATGATGTCAGTTGTGAATGCTAATGTCAGGAATTTGTCCACTTATATTTACTGTAAGGGTAATGCGTTTATCTCGCTTAAGTTGTGTAACTTACATAACTTACTTAAATGATGTCAATCTGGAATTCTGTGTCAGGATTTTGTCTACGCTCTTTGATGTCTAATTCTCAAATCTTGTATGCGGCATAATCAATTGTGGCCTATAGGCTGGTAAGCAGATCAATAACATCCATCTATCTAGATGTAATTTCCTTGTCAGGAATTTGTCCACTTATTTCCTTTGTTGCTATGACTAGACCCCGTACTCAGTTCTAAGCATGCTTGTCATAACGCTTGTTTTAAATCTTTATCACTTCACAGTACTTAAGTGATGTAACTTACTTAACTTAGGTACCTTATTAAAATGATGTCAGTTGTGAATGCCGATGTCAGGAATTTGTCCACTTATATTTACTGTAAGGATAATGCATTTATCTCGCTTAAGTTGTTTAACTTACTTAACTTAAGCATCTTATTAAAATGATATCAGTTATGAATGCCGATGTCAGGAATTTGTCCACTTATATTTACTGTAAGGGTAATGCGTTTATCTCGCTTAAGTGATGTAACTTACATAACTTGCTTAAATGATGTCAATCTGGAATTCTGTGTCAGGAATTTGTCCACTTATTTCCTTTGTTGCTATGACTAGACCCCGTACTCAGTTCTAAGCACGCTTGTCGAAACACTTGTTTTAAATCTTTATCACTTCACAGTACTTAAGTGATTTAACTTACATAACTTGCTTAAGTGATGTCAATCTTGAATTCTGTGTCAGGAATTTGTCTACTTATACCTGTTGCTGTATCAGAAAGAGTCCTATCTTTGCTGTGCTCTGTGATGTCTAATTCTCGAATCTTGTATGCGACATAATCAATTGTGGCATATAGGCTGCTAAGCAGATCAGTA
>NZ_SJOF01000003.1 GCF_004331255.1 Acinetobacter sp. ANC 4173
TCATCATCAAGCTAGGTCGGCTATGTTACTCTAATTTCAATCAAAGTCAACAGGTTTTGTTAATTATTTTTAAACCCCTTCAAGACTTCCAGATTCTACCGCTTGGGCTAAATCCTTGTTTCTCAACAAGTTTTAATCAACATCACCGCCGATGGATGTGCATTCTACAGCATTCCCAAACCGTTGCAATACCCTTTTTAATTTTTATGCGAAAATAGCGTTCGTACGGTTAATTAATATTCAAAATCTACTTTTTTCATCATTTTTTGAGCATAAAAGGTACAGTATTGATTAAATCATCCAGTATTTTTTCATCTTGATTTTTTTCTTGCCACTTTAATGCTCGACAATCCACATATTCACAATAGCCTGCTTCGCCATATTCTTCTCGGGCATTGATTTTAATTTGATATTTAAAACTCCCTACATAACCCGCAGCCAATCCAAATTTAAAATCTCCTCGGCTTTGCGCTTGTATTTGAATGACATCGCCAGTTTTATTTTGATAGTTCCATTCAAACTCTCTTGGTAAATACATCGCCTGTCCATTTGGAGTTACTACTTTGGGATAAACTCGATGTACTTTGAACTGTACTTGTTCATCAAAAAGTTCTGTGCGTTCAACATTGGCATATTTAAGATAAATACGAGATTGTACAATTCGATTAAAGTGATCTCGTGTTTGCGCCATCAACACTTGATCACCATTATTGAGTTGAATAATTTGATAAGTAAAAAATGCTAAAGGTAGGTAAGGAAACTGAACTGCACGCGCAAACTCAAATACGCCATGCTGTGCAATCGGAAAAATTTGTTCTTTATAAGCAATACGCCCCTTAAAAAAACACCGTGTAGACCAATGCTCTCCGAGTCCCAGACGCATTTTATTAAAGTAGCTGACTTGTGTCGTGGTCTGAACAGAAAGCTGACAACTTAATTCATCATCATCACGTTGGATTTGAAAGTTAGGGAAATTTCCTAAAATTTGCTCATGATTTGAAAACTGCCACAAGCTTTTGGAAAAATGACAATCTCGTTGCATGGTATAGCTGTGCAATTGCCCCACCATGTGTGGACTGCTACTACACAAAATAGTTGCCGTATCTATTGCAGTGCTATGAATTGCGCTCTCATTGCGTAACATCGGCGCATGTGCAGCTCCCATTAATCCAATAAAATTAAAGTAATGCAGGGGTGCTGGAAGATTTGGCAGAATAATGCCGAAATAGACAAATTTATATTGACGTGTAGGGGTATGAAAATTTAAGTGTGACTTTTTCGGAGCCAGATTCAATTGTTTGGAACGATCTAAAAAATCTTGAAACAATTGCATAACCTAGCTCCTCATCACAACTATCCCATGTTTAGCTCACCGTCTGTTTGCGAGCAAGAAAGGTAGTGACAAAACCAGAAAGCGCATAAATGATTGAAATCACCAATATGCCTACAGGAATATTGTAAGTCATCGCAGCGAGGATAAAGACAGCAATAGGTAACACTGCGAATGGAACGCGCTTACGGTCTACCGTTTTAAATGAATAATACTTGATATTAGAAATCATCAGTAGCCCAACTGCCACAATAATAGCGGCATTGACAATCTGAATACCTAACTCATTTAAATCAAAGATGTTTGGAAAATCACGACCGACCCACACCATTGAAATAATCATGATGGCAGCTAATGGACTGGCTACCCCAATGAAGTAACGTTTATCAACTACTCCAATTTGCACATTAAAACGCGCAAGACGAAATGCAGCACATGCTGTGTAAATAAAACAACAAGCTAAACCAATACGCCCCAAGTCATGCAGACTCCAGCTATACATAAGGATGGCAGGCGCAACACCGAAAGCCAACAAGTCGGAAAGTGAGTCAAATTGCTCTCCGAAAGCACTTTGTGCACCAATGGCACGTGCAACACGACCATCTAAGCCATCAAACAAAGCTGCGATAAAAATGGCATAAATAGCTTGAGTAAACTCACCATTCATACTGGCAATAATGGAGTAAAAACCTGACAGTAATGCTGCTGTGGTAATTAAATTCGGCCACAGATAGATACCACGACGTTTGATCTTTTGCCCTTCTTGAGTATGCTCCTCTTCAACAACTTCGAAGGTAATTCCATCGTAGTCATGGTCTGGAGCATGTAACTCACCTTCAGGTTTAGAGCTATTTGTCATTATTTTATATCCTAATCTGCAACCTAATTTATTCTATATATGGCAATTATTCGCCAACTAACCAACGTACTGCGGCATGACCACCATTTTCTTGCATGCGCAAATGTGGGAATAGCCATTGTAATGCTTCATCGGCATCTTCAGAGAACTTCCAAGGTGGATTAATCACCAATAAACCACAACCATTTAAGCCCACTGGGGTATCATCTGGCCAAACGCAGACTTCACAAACCAATTGACGACGAATACCCGTTTTAAACATTTTTTTCTCAAAACGTTCAATCATGGCGCGATCTTTAATTGGGTACCAGACCGCAAATACTCCTGTCGGCCATTTTTTATAAGCAGCGACGAGAAGTTCAACCAATTGCGGAAAATCTTTACGTTCCAGTTCATAAGGTGGATCGATCATGACCAAGCCACGCTTTTCTTTCGGTGGAATTACACCCAGTAGACCTTCATAAGCATCACGCTCATGCAAGCCTGCACGTTTGTCATGAATGTTATGACGTAATTGCTGAAAGACATCACGCTGCATTTCAAAAATGGTCGCTTTATCGATATCACGCATACCTTCTAGCGCAAACCACGGCGAACCAGGATATGCCCCTTTACCAAAATTACTACGCATTTTTTCAACAATTTTTAAATATTGCTGAACCCCTTCAGGCGCAGTACGTTTTACTGAATCATCCAGTTTAACTAAACGATGAATACCATTTAAAAATTCGCCTGATTTTTGTGCTTCTGAGGTCGATAAGTCATATTTACCCGCACCACCATGCGTATCAACATAGCGATATGGTTTATCTTTTGCATTGAGTCGCGTCAAAAGCTGTAGCAATAAAACATGCTTCATGACATCGGCAAAGTTGCCTGCATGGAAATGGTGGCGGTAATTCATTTCTATTTAATTCCTAAAATCAATGGTTATTTTAGCATGAAAAATAGTTTCATTCCGACGGATATGTTGTTCTAGAATAAAGCAGTTCTGTTTTCTTGTTTTGAGTTGTGCTTCTATGCTTGTTTCCAAGCTTCCTGCATCGTGGAATATCGATCAAGTTCTCAATGATCTTGACCAACATGGTTTTGCACTGATTGATCACGCCTATCCTGCTGAATATGTCACTGATTTAGTCAATGAATGTGCCTCACATTTAAATCAATTTCGTGAAGCAGCCATTCAAAATGGTGTGGTTAGTCAAATTCGTAGTGATCATATTTTATGGATTCATCCAGAACTACCAGTCGCACAACAACATGTCGAAACCCTATCGCTCTTGTCCGAACAACTGAATCAGGCGTTTTATTTAGGGATTCGTGAAGTTGAAGCTCATTTTGCTTGTTACTCTGCGGGTGAATTTTATGCGCTACATCGTGATAATCCGCAACAGAAAAATGATCGCGTTATTTCAACGGTTTATTATTTGCATGAGCAATGGCAAGACGATTGGGGCGGTCAGCTTCGGCTTCAGGATAAAAATGGTGAGTGGCATATTATTCAGCCTCAACCGAATCGGATTGCCCTGTTTCGGAGTGATCTGCTACATGAAGTGATTGAGGCCAAACAACAACGCCTTTCAATTACCGCTTGGTTAAGAAGTGGCAATAGCATCTGGTAAACCTTTAAATCTTTCCGAATGACCTTATATAGTAGGCTTAACTAGAGAGGACTGCACGAATGCTAAAAGATGCAAAGCAAATTATTGCGAGAATTGGTGAAACTGACCAAATGTATTTGGAAGGTAATAGACCCGATTTAGCACTTGAACGTGCAGACTTACGTTTGGCATTGGTGACGTTGAGTCGTGTGCGTCAGGAGCAGCTCCACTTTTTACAGGAAGCCATTGTGCTGCTTGAACAAGGTCGCATCGAATTTGAAGAAATACCGCTACGTACCTATTTAGACTTGTCCTTACTTTTGGCCAAGGCCTACATGCTGTATTTTGAAATTACCAAAGAACAGCGTTTTGCTTTAATTACCCAGCAGATTCTAAAACCCTTAACTGTGCATGAGCATGGCGATGTCTATTTCTTCCTCGCCTACGCCAGCGCATGTAAAAATGATACTGCACTGAGTCGCCATTGGTTAAAGAAATATAGTCAAACCTCTGAATTTGATGCTTTCTTATTACAGCAGCACTCTGCTTTTGCCCCTTATCGTGAAACGCTATGGTTTATACAACTCACACAGCCAAAACCACACTAAACATCGAAAATTTGCATTAAAAAAAGCGTCCTGAGAGACGCTTTTTTTAAGATATAAATTGGGCCAACACAGCAACAGCTCAGGATGTTAAGCCGTTTGTAATTTATAAGCATCCATATGTAGTTGCTGGTTGAGTTCATCAATCCAGATTGCCCAATCATCATCTTGTACCAAATGACTAATCAGAAAATCACGTTGTGAACGATTCCAAAATGGCGCCTCATGCAATGATAAATATGCAGGCAGCTGATGTGTACGCACATACAGCTCTATAGCGGCCAGACTGTTTGCCAGACCTAATTGTGAAAACAGTAGCTCTAAGGATGGATTATTTTTCATCGTTTCCCGCCCCTTATCAGTTTATCTATAATTTATTATTTAATTAACTTATAAGAATTATTCAGGCAAAAAAAGGGGCTATCGCAATTTTGTTGTAGCTTTTTGTGAACTACAGAAAAAGTGCGACAGCCCGTATGTAATTTTATTAATCCGAGATATTCATGGCTCCAGCATCTTCATGCAATTGCTCATTTAAAGTATCAATCACGATTGCCCATTCATCATCTTTGTCCCAGTGGCTATGCAGAAATTCACGCTGCGCATCTGTCCAAAAGCTTGCTTGATGCAGTTCGACATCTGCCGCCAGTTGATGCTGACGTATAAATTGATCCATTGCACTTTCACTGGAATCTAAACCCAACTGGTCGAAAAGCAGTATTAGGGTTGGCTGTACATCAAACATATTACACCCCTATCTCGTTGTTCTCTTTTTAAGGTAACCGAATAGTACGATAAAATCATTCTGTATATTTTTTCAGCATGTTATTTTTTGTTGATTCTATTCAGCCATAAAAAAAGCACCCTCTAAGAGGATGCTTTTTTAACTTAATCAGTAAAGATTAAATTAGTTCACCATGTCAGCAATTGCTGCACGTTCTTCTTCTAGCTCATTAAGCGTGAAGTTGATACGCTCACGGCTGAATTCATCGATTTCAAGACCTTGAACGATTTTGTATTCGCCATTTTCAGTCGTTACAGGGAAACCGAACATAACGCCTTCTGGGATACCATAAGAACCATCAGAAGGAATACCCATCGTTACCCATTTGCCGTTTGTGCCAAGAGCCCAATCGCGCATATGGTCGATTGCAGCGTTTGCAGCAGAAGCAGCAGAAGACAAACCACGCGCTTCGATGATCGCAGCACCACGTTTACCAACAGTTGGAAGGAACACATCTTTGTTCCAAGCAGCATCGTTGATTTTGTCTTTTAAGCTTTCGCCATTTACTGTAGCAAAACGGTAGTCGGCATACATTGTTGGAGAGTGGTTACCCCAAACAGTCATGTCTTCGATGTCAGAAACTGCAACACCCGCTTTTTGAGCAAGTTGAGTTAACGCACGGTTGTGGTCAAGACGTAACATTGCTGTGAAGTTTTTCGCTGGAAGATCTGGAGCAGATTTCATTGCGATGTAAGCATTCGTGTTCGCAGGGTTCCCTACAACAAGTACTTTCACGTCACGGCTAGCAACTTCGTTTAATGCTTGACCTTGACCAATGAAAATTTCGCCGTTCACTTTTAACAAGTCAGCACGTTCCATACCAGGACCACGTGGACGTGAACCAACCAATAACGCGTAGTCAGCATCTTTGAATGCAACTTTCGGATCATCAGTACCGATCATGCCAGCCAATAATGGGAAAGCACAGTCATCTAATTCCATCATTACGCCTTTAAGCGCAGCTTGAGCTTTCTCAAATGGAACTTCTAACAATTGCAAAATAACAGGTTGGTCTTTACCAAGCATTTCACCGCTAGCAATACGGAATAATAAGCTGTAACCGATTTGACCAGCTGCACCAGTAACGGCAACGCGAACAGGTTGCTTCATGTAATTATCTCCAATTGAGGATCGTTAATATGATTAAACGGGGCTGTCCGTTTTCATCGAATTATCATAAACGGCAAAGATTGTACTCCAATCCTCAAGGATATGCATAAAAAAGAGCGTGAATTCAACAAAAGTCTGATAGGAAATATAAATCAACCGTCACAAAAAACTTAGTATGACCCTTTAATCGTGATCTGATTTGGGCAATTTCCAACCACGGCGCTAGAGCACTGTTTATACTGCCCATTGGTTTTATAACAGACATTCACTTTGGTCAAAAAGTTTTCACCGCGATAACTCTGACACCCCAACTGAATTCCAGTAGTGGGCAAGGTCGGGTTCAAACGCAAAAAATGTAATTTGATTTGACTTTGTGGCAAAGTTCGCGTTTCTGGGCTTGATAATTCTGCAGGGATTTTCAAACGTTCTGCATAATTAATAATGGTGCGAAAATACTGACTCGCCCCCATCGGCACACAGCCACCAATCGATTGCCAAAGTTGAACACGTGCATTTTCGTCTGGCATGACTCTAGCCACAACTTTGGCTTGCAGAGGGGACAATATTGCAGAAGATGAGATCTCGCAGTCTCGCTGTGTTGTTTCAGGTAATAATCCAACAATATTCAGCGAATATCCTTCCAAACATTTGCGTCGTTTACTGCGTTGGCTATCCATCATACACGTCGCAGGTGTCATTTGGATTTCCATGACATAACCATGTAACGCAACAGAAGAAGCGGCGTGGGTAAGCTGAGTACAAACAGCCAGACCTAAGCCACCAATTGCTAGGTAAGTCGCTTTAATCTGTTTATTTTCAACTACATCAAACCACATGAATGCTCGACCTTCTCATGCTGCTTATACAATAAATTTATGGCGTACCACGATAAGGAATAACCTGCATACGATTCCCAATAGACTGCGCCCCCTGTCCCAACAAGACCCCATAATGCGTGGCATTGGTCATGACTTGTTTGACATAGTCTCGGGTTTCATTCAACGGGATGGTTTCCGTATATTGATCTGCGGCAAGGGGGCGATCATCTGGTTGCCAACGACGTGCCCGATTTGGCCCAGCATTATAGCCCGCAGTCGCCAACACAGGATTACTGCTTAATTGGCTATTAATCATCGACAGATAAAATGTTCCATAACGAATATTGGTATTCATATCCGATAACGCGGCAGGATTATAAGTTTCACCCATTTGCTTGGCAACTAATCGTGCTGTATCTGGCATGATCTGCATTAAACCACCAGCACCAACATGTGAACGAGCATTCGAAACAAAACGACTTTCCTGACGCATTAAGCCATATGCCCATGCAGGGTCAATTCCAGCATTCTGGCTATGACTGACCACATAGCTTTGATGTGGCATCGCATAACGATACGCATAGTTATTTTTATTTTCTGTACGGTCTGCTGCATAAATGGCGCGGTCATACCACCCCATATCGGTTGCACGTTTAGCAGCCGCCAGCAACAAACCATCATCATGTTTTAAATAGGCTTGTCGTACTGCCCAGTTCCATTCACGATTCACATAATTGTCTGGCGCATTGACATTGCGTAGTGCAAAAGCACGGTTAAAATGAATATCTTGACTCAAACGCTGCAAGTCACTGTTGGTCGGCTGAACATTACTTGGAATCGTACTGTATCGCTGCCCTACATGGTCTTTGGCTAATAAATTATGATACTGGTCGCCTTGAGCCAATTTACGGAAAATTTCCTGTGCGCTGCGTTTTGCACTGGCATCATTGCGTTGCTCATAAGCACGGGCCAACCAATATTGCCAACGATCTTCTTGTTTTTGATTGACACTCATGGCATCAATGGCACGAATTAAACTTTCCCAAGCACTAAAACGAATGGCTTGGCGTGCATAGATTTCGGCTTCTTCGGGGCTAAATGGTAAGCCATAACTGGCATCCAAATTATTAAACACTTCGCGCTTGAAGTTATTCTTCATAACCGTTGTAGCACCCACATACCCCACTGCACGGTATAAGGCTTTTTGTACCGCTTCCGGTGTTCCTTGAGCAGCACGTTGCACAGAGGACATCGCGACATCCAGATCGCTATCTGCCATACGTCCCATCGCAAAGATTAAATAAGCTTGCTCTTCTGCGCTCGCTTTAGGTGCAGACCAAACATAGTTTAATGGATCGGCTTGAATCTGATTTAATTGAGCTAGGCTTAAATTCAATCCCAACGACTGTGCTGTTGCTACAGCCTGCCCCGATTGACCCGCACGCAACAATCCCCATAAACGTTGTTGCCTATCTTGCTGGGTCATTAAAGGACTCGACAGCATTTGTCGTGCTAAACCTGTACAAGACTCTGGTTGTGAGTTGGTCGTCAACCAAACATCTTTATATTCTGCAAAAACTAAACTATCCCCTGTTTTTGCACGCACTTGGGCAACTGCACAACTTTCGGCCTGATCGGGATTGGTCACATAAGCTAAAACAGGCTGCGCACTATTAAAATCAGCTTGCTTGACCTTTTCTTCGACATAATCTGCCGCTAATTTTTCCGCCATCGCTGATTGAGGATAACGACGAGCAAAATTAATAATATTGTTGGCTGGTTGAAAGCCTAAATTGGCATTTAAAGCCCAATATTCTGGGTAGTAGCCCAAAGCATCATTTTGCATGGACATTTGGTATTGTTGTAATAACGCAGTATTGCCAGAATTGGCTGCCTGCAACGCATCATTAAATTGTTCATCTGCTGCATAGGCATGCCCTAATATGCCGATTGAAGCCACACTCCATGCAAGTACGTGATAATAATTTTTTTTATCTAACCACCGATTTAACATATGTGCGCCTTCATCCTTTATTTTAACCTATTCGACTCAATCTCAATATAAACACTTTGTTCATGCAGCTAGTTTAGAATATTCTCCAACTACTCTGTTGTTGTGTTATGTAACCTTCTGATAAGGCAATATTAATTTTCAAACATTTTTGCTTCATAAATCAATATTTTTGCTTCGATATTTAAAGCTGACCGTTTTTCTGTAAATCCTGCTAAAATATGCGCCTTCCTTATATTGCTCTCGTGTTTAATCGTGTTTCTGTGCTCGCCAATGTCGAAGAATTTTTTATCGACAATACCTAACGCAGATACAGTTGTTACACGTTTCTCCGTTTTATCCTGTTAGGAGCCTACATGACGGTTCAAACCTTCATCCCGAATGGTGCCAACGCTGCCTCAGAAAACACTGTTACCCAGCCACAGCACACCCCAGCCACCGATGGATCAGTTAAAAAACTGTATATCGAAACGCAAGGGTGTCAGATGAATGAGTATGACAGTCACCGTATGGCAGACTTACTTGGCGACTCACACGGCTATGTACTGACTCAAGACCCGAAAGAAGCGGATATTCTATTGATGAATACCTGCTCTATTCGTGAAAAAGCACAAGAAAAAGTGTTCTCTGAGCTAGGTCGTTGGCGCAAGCTGAAAGACAAAAATCCCGATCTGATTATTGGGGTTGGTGGTTGTGTAGCCTCACAAGAAGGCGACAACATTCAAAAACGTGCCAATTATGTCGATATGATTTTTGGCCCACAAACCTTGCACCGTTTGCCGCAAATGCTCGATCAGCATTTCGATCAAATCGAAAAACCCAAGAAAGAAAAAATCAAACTGGTAGATATTTCTTTCCCTGACATTGAAAAATTCGACTTTTTACCTGAACCGCGTGTGGAAGGTTACAAGGCTTTTGTTTCAATTATGGAAGGTTGTTCAAAATATTGTTCATTCTGTGTGGTGCCCTACACCCGTGGTGAAGAAGTTTCACGTCCACTGGATGATGTTTTAGCAGAAATTGCCACCTTAGCCGAAAAAGGCGTACGTGAGATTTCTTTGTTAGGTCAAAACGTCAATGGTTACCGCGGTGAAACATTCGAAGGCAATATCTGTACTTTTGCAGACTTGTTACGTCTGGTTGCAGAAATTCCGGGGATTGGGCGTTTGCGTTATACCACCTCACATCCGCTTGAATTTAATGATGACTTGATTCAATGCTACCGTGACCTCCCGCAAATGGTGTCGCATCTACATTTGCCTGTACAAAGTGGCTCAAACGATGTACTGCAAGCCATGAAGCGTAACCACACCATTGATGTGTATATCGACAAAATTGCCAAATTACGCAAAGTGCGTCCGGATATGCATTTATCCAGTGACTTTATCATTGGCTTCCCGGGTGAAACCGATGCTCACTTTGAAGAAACCTATCAATTTATCAAAGATATGGACTTCGACCACTCTTACAGTTTTGTTTATTCAAAACGCCCGGGTACACCTGCGTCTGACCTTGAAGACACCACCCCTGAAGACGTGAAAAAAGAACGGTTAGCCAAAGTTCAAAAGTGGATTAAACAATCCAGCATTAAAAAGACGGATGACATGCTCGGCAGCATACAACGGGTATTAATTGAGAAAGTTTCGGATAAAGATCCTAACTTACTGATTGGTACAGCAGACAACACCCGTTACGTGAGCTTTATCGGCGATGCAGCATGGGTTGGACGTTTCGCTGAGATCGAAATTACCGAGATTAAAACTTTGAATTTTGTTTATGGTGAACTCTTGAATCTTGAGCCTGACGTGGCGTAATGTAAGGGTATAGATTCAAGCTACCATAAAGGAACTCTCTTGACTGCAGCGATTCGACGTACAGTAACTTTTCCTGGTATTTCAATGGAGCGTTTAAAGAGCATGCTCGGTGCTTATAACGGTCACTTGAAACAAATTGAACAACGTTTAGATGTCCAAATTTCCCATCGAGGTGATTATTTCTACATCGATGGGGAGATTGATGCAGTCGAAAGAGCCGAGATACTCTTGCAACGTCTGCATGAAGAAGCTGAAACCTCTCAACAAATTACTGCCGACGTCATCCACATGATGATTCAAGGCAGCCAAACTGACCGTGAAATTCAAGAAGACTTTTCTGATAATGACCACACAGGTTTGGAAGATGTTTATCTACAAACCCGTAAAGGTCGGATTAACCCACGCGGTGCAAACCAACGACGCTATGTCCAGCGTATTCTGCAAAGCGATATTTCATTTGGTATTGGCCCTGCAGGTACAGGTAAGACTTATCTTGCCGTTGCAGCCGCCGTCGACATGTTAGAACGCAATGAAATCCAACGAATTTTATTGGTGCGTCCTGCGGTTGAAGCAGGTGAAAAACTCGGTTTCCTACCGGGTGACTTAAGCCAGAAAATCGATCCATACCTCCGCCCTTTATACGATGCATTGTATGAAATGCTCGGTTTTGAAAAAGTGGCGAAACTGATTGAACGTCAAGTGATTGAAGTCGCACCACTGGCCTACATGCGTGGTCGTACCTTAAATCATTCTTTTGTCATTCTGGACGAAGCACAAAATACTACGCCTGAACAAATGAAAATGTTTCTGACTCGTTTGGGCTTTGGTTCACGTGCGGTGATTACGGGGGATGTCACGCAGGTCGACTTACCGCGTGGTCAACAATCAGGTCTCTCACATGCACTACGTGTCATTGAAAATGTAAAAGAAATTCACATCACCCGCTTCCATTCACGTGATGTGGTTCGTCATCAACTGGTTCAAAAAATCGTAGAAGCCTACGAAGGTTGGGACAGTGAACAACAACGCCTGAGTGCCGAAGCACGTGCAGAACGTAAAGCGCGTCAAGAAGCCTTAATTGCTGAAAATGATGCTGCTGCGGATGCACAAGATTAACCGCTTTAAGGATTCATTTTGAAACTTAGTCTTTCTCTACAACAGTCGTTTCAGTCCCCAGCGTTGGTACTGAAACGCGCTTATCTCAAAAAAATCGTGGAAACCAGCTTACGCCATATCGATACACAAAGTGACTGTGAAATCGGTATTGCCTGTGTCGACAATGATGAAAGTCATAAATTGAATTTGGAATATCGCGGTAAAGATAAACCAACCAATGTCTTGTCTTTTCCAAGCGACCTGCCTGATGAAATGGCACAAGTTCTTGATTCATTTCCGCTTGGAGATTTAGTCATTTGTATTCCTGTTGTGCTTTTAGAAGCACAGGAGCAAAACAAGACACCGCTTGCCCATTTTACGCACATGCTGGTACATGGCACTTTGCACTTAATGGGCTACGACCATGAAACCTCCGAAGCCGATGCTGAGGAAATGGAAGCTCTGGAAATTGAAATCTTGGCGAAACTGGGTTTTGACAATCCCTATTTAGAACAAGCGTAGATCCTAAAATGCGAGCTTCGGCTCGCTTTTTTATGTCAACAATAATGACAAATATCAATTAGCGAAGACAGGACAAATATGAAATACGTGGTCATTTTTAAAGCCAAAATTAAAGCCTTAGATGAACAATATTCTCAAACCGCGCAGTTATTACGTGAAAAAGCACTGAGTCAGTTTAATTGTCAAAAGTTTGAAGCCATTTCCGAGCAAGACTTTGAAATTGCATTGTCTTACTGGGACAGCTTGGCAGACATTCGGGCATGGCATCACGATGCCGAACATCAAGTGGCACAGCAATTAGGCAAAGAACAATGGTATCAATCCTTTAGTGTAGAAATTTGTAAAATTGAACACCACTACTTCAACTCAGCCCATTCAATTTAATGCACTTCAAACTCAGCTTCCGCAGGGTCAAAACGCCAAGTCCGCACAATACGTAACTCAGAGATATCTTTCATATTACGATCAAATCCAGTAAATGGCGCTGCTTTACGTACCGATGCTTTGGCTGCTTCATCGAGTAAGTCGTGCCCAGAACTTTCAATTAAACGAATGGCTCGAATCCCGCCATTGCGGTTCAGAATCACCATCAAGCGAACTTCACCCGCTAAACGCTGTTGTTTTGCTTGATCTGGATAATAACGGTTGCCGTAAAATTCCACTTTCTGTCTAAATTTTTCTAAATATGCCGCTGTAATATCTTGCTTAGCTTGAATACCATCGACCGTTTTAATTTTCTGTTGGCGGCTGAAATTTTGTTGGCGCTGTAAATATTGTGCTTCCAGACTTGCCACCATGGCAGCTTTGGCTTGGAACTGACTATTTAATTCATCCATCGCCTTTTTCCGACGCGTTTGTTCAGCCTGCTTTTGCCAACTGAGCGTGGTCATCAAAACTTTTTCTTCAAAATTTAGTTCACGCTTTTGTTGGGTTTTTTGCAGGGTTTCCATCTGTTTTTCACCCGCACTTTGTTCCAGCATGGGTGCTGGCATGTCACTCGACATCCGATGCGCTTCGCGGAATGTTCCTGAACCTTTCTGATCTGCTTGTGCCAGAAAATCAGCTTGTTCAACCTTCTGCTCACTCGGTCGTAACGTGACCGCAATTTCCTTCACTGCCGAATCCTGTTGCGTGGGTGCAGCAAATTCAATAGCTAAAACAGCAAGATGTAAAGCCAGCGCAAAACCCACCGCAGTTGTAAAAATCGGATCTTTCCACCACGCGCGCAACAAAGGCGTATAATTTATTTTATTCAGGATCATAACTAACCGACAAACTGCCTTCCCCACACTGCATATACAGTAAAATTTTGACTTGGTTACTATTATGTTGATAAAAACCTGACGTTCATCAATACAACAGAATTACTGCCTTAAAATACTGAAAATGGTGCAATTAATTTTGCTAAACTGCAAGATTGAATTTTTGTATTTTAAATACAATTCGGCAAAATTAATCAAAAGCCAGTAGATTCACTTGCTAGGATGCCTGTATGCAAACGCTACTTTCCAATATTTCTAAACGGCTACATCAAGTGTACCAAAAAGCGGAAGGCTTTATTGAAGATGAACGTGAATTTCCACTCTCACAAGTCTTTTTAAATGCGACTTTCCAACGCTTTGTCACTGACAATGTAAAAATGCTGAAAGATTTGCATGCCGACCTACATGATGACTGGTTACGTTTATATGCCACTTTAGAATTTAAAGGAATTTATACCACCCTTTCTGTCGATCTAAAGCTGGTTCAAATGGAAATGAATAAAGATATTCAACTGATTGTGTTCGAGCAAATTAGTGATACGCAGGTGATCGAAGCTAAATTCCAAAATGTGTTCCATAAACTTGGTTTTAACGCTGCCCTGTTTTTCTATCAAAAAATTCTGAATAAAGATCCTTTAGGCATGATTTTAGAAAAATTGAATGTGATTAAGGTAAAAGATGATTTATTACATCTAGATTTGAATCGTTGGCTCGGTAAAAAACGCTCGATTCTGGATACCCTCAATAAGGTACATGTCAATCATGCAGTTTTGCGCGAAGCTGAATTGGTGGTTCTAGGTAATGTCAATTTAGCCGCCTTATTTGGCAGAATGACTGAAGATGAAATTGAAGATTGGGCACATGAGGGAATTCCTGAAAACCACGTCACCCCCATTAAACAAAAGCGCGCATAAGCACAGATTTCATCGCTAACTTGGCGTGAAATCCCAAGGAAAAAGGCTACAGGAAAGATACATTTTGCACAAAAAAGCAGATTTTATCTTCATAATGCGTAGGCATAATAAACGGGTGTAATTTTATACTGCACTTATTTTAAACTTCACAGGAACACTTTCACTAATGGCTAAAAATGTTTTGAAAACAATAGCAATGACGACAGGCATTGCCTCTACATTGTTATTTACTGGCTTTTCCAGCCAAGCATTCGCCATGAGTCCCTTCCAAGCAAGTTATCAATTTAACTACAATGGCAAGAACATGGGCTCGGCAACTCGTACCTTAAGCAAATCAGGAAATACCTGGACCTATGTTTTTGCAGCCAAAGCTGGGGCAATTGCCTCTGCATCTGAAACCAGCCGCTTCAGTTTGAATGCTGGAAAAATTAGTTCCAATAGCTTCAGCCGAACCAGCAAAATTTTGGTGCATAACAACACCATGACGATCAACTTTAATCCAAATAGCAAAACCATTAACACCAAAAAAGATGATAAAGCACGTTCATTTGCTTGGAAGGCTGGCGTACTGGATGAGCTGAATGCCGAATTGCAAATTCGTGAAGACTTGAAAGGTGTCGGCATGAAATCGACCTACCTGATTGCAGATGCAAAAGAAGTCGAAGCCCGCCAATTCATAAAACAAGGTTCTGAAAAAATTAAAACCTCTTATGGCACTTTCGATACCGTTAAAGTGGTGATGAAACATGATAAACCTGGTCGTGATACCATTTTCTGGTTAGCTCCGAAATTGGATTATCTACCAGTGAAAGTGACCCATCAGGATGGAAAATCATCTTACGGTCTACTGTTAACTGGATATAAAGGCCCCACTAATTAGACCATTTAGTCAATTTTACTTGCATTTTTTCGGGTGCTTTTTAAAATACGCTTTTGCTTGAAAAAGCACCTGCCCCTGAGGATTCTCCCGTGCATGCACTAGAACAGAAAATCTTAGCAGAAGGTATCGTTCTCTCTGATCAAGTTCTGAAAGTCGATTCTTTCTTAAACCACCAAATTGACCCAGTTATGATGCAACAAATTGGTCAAGAGTTTGCGCGTCTATTTAAAGATGCGGGGATCACCAAAATCATCACGATCGAAGCATCAGGTATTGCGCCTGCTGTTATGGCTGGTTTAGAGCTCGGCGTGCCTGTCATTTTTGCACGTAAATATCAGTCTTTAACTTTAAAAGATGACTTATACCGTTCAAAAGTCTTCTCGTTTACCAAGCAAATTGAAAGTACCATTGCAATTTCAAACAAACACATCCGTGCTACAGATAAAGTATTGGTGATTGATGACTTTTTAGCCAATGGTCAAGCCGCTTTAGGTCTTGCTGATTTGATTCACCAAGCTCAAGCTGAAGTTGTGGGAATTGGGATTGTGATTGAAAAATCATTCCAGCCTGGTCGCGCGTTGTTATTGGAAAAAGGTTACCGTGTGGAATCTTTGGCACGGGTAAAATCTTTAGCCAATGGTACAGTTGAATTTGAACGTGACTAAGTTCAAATCCTGTATTTAAAGAGCGCTTAAGCGCTCTTTTTTATTTTGTCAGATCAAATCAGTAAATACGAAAGTGATTTGCCCTGAACAGTTTGATCTTTTTTTAGAAAAACTCAGAAAACATGCTGCTGTTTTTTAATACCCAACTCTCTTTTAATATTGGTATCCTCGATGTTGATCACTTTAAAACTTGAAATGATTTTTATGGTCATCACGCTGGTGATGATGTGCTCCAGCAGATGAGTAAATGCATTCAAACCGATTTAAGTGAGTATGATTTTCTTGACGAATTGGGGGAGAAGAATTTGTCATTATCTTACCAACCCATTCTGCCAAAGATGCCATCAAGCGCTTTAAACAAATACCTGCTGCGATTGAAGATCTGAAAATTCCGTATCTAGAAGAGGTGATCTGTTTTACCGTCAGTATTGGGGTCACTGAAGCACACGCTACAGACTTGAATGTGGGAACGGTATGAACTAGCCAAGCAAGCAGGACGCAATTGGGCTTCTTTAGACTGGCCTATTTGTAAATAGATAAACTTAAATACAAAACAGAATCCCCTTATATTTGCTTCAAATTTTCTTCATCATTAATCCTAGAAGAACACTGTACTTACAACTCAATTAAACACATAACCGTTCTTTTTCGCTAGAATTCACATTAGATTTACGGACTTAGTAAATTCATACAAGTCACAGCAGCACATGGTGGTTCTGCTAAAACATGAATCTTGACGAAAATTGCTGTATCTCGTGATGGAGTTTACGGCACGCAAAGGCAAATCATCTATGGAAAATACGATTCTCTGTCCTAAATGTGGTTCCAGTGACGTTGAAAAACGCGACCATGACCAACACCTGAAAAAAGCCAGTGGGATTTTACTGGGTTCTGCAGGCGTTGCAGCAGGAACTGTGGGTGGCGCTGCCACTGGAGCATCAACAGGTGCCGCTATTGGAGCTGTAGCTGGACCACTGGGCGTTATTGTGGGCGGTACAATAGGCACTTTTATTGGTGGAATTAGTGTTGGAATTACAGGGGGCTTTCTAGGTAACTATTTTGGCAAGAAAGCAGGTGTTGTGATTGATCAGAATATTTTTCTCGATTACAAATGTTCAAAATGTAATTATCGCTTTAAGCAAAAAATTGAGAAATCATAAGCCCGTATTGGCTTAGGTTCAAAAACAAAAGGTCACCGTCATCTTGACGCTGACCTTTCACGTTAAACCAGCGGAGTCTGCAACTTTTGTACGATGGTAGCTAAACGACGCCCTTGTTCCGTACAGAGCACTTTTTCATCTTGACTCAACTGCTGATCATGGCGTGGACCACTCACATGACTTGCACCATAAGGTGTCCCACCTGTTTTGGTATTCGACAATGCAGCTTGCGCATTGGTTAATCCCATCACCATCATGCCATGATGAAATAATGGAGGAAGCATCGTTAACAAGGTACTTTCCTGTCCACCATGCATTGAACCTGACGCGGTAAAAACACAGGCTGGCTTATTATGCAAAGCACCGTTTAACCACAGACTGGTGGTCTGATCCCAGAAATATTTCATTTCTGATGCCATATTGCCAAAACGTGTAGGTGAACCTAAAGCTAAACCCGAACAATACTGTAAATCTTCTAAAGTACAATAAATATCCCCTTCAGCAGGAATACTTGCAGCCGCTTCCGTCACCACTGTAGCCAAATTGGGCACAGTACGAATCTTGACAGCCATCCCTGTCGACTCGATGCCATTGGCAATTAAATGCGCCATTTCTTTGGTAGAGCCATATTTGCTGTAATATAAAACAAGGACATAAGATTGCATGGCATTTATGATCTAAGCTAAAAATGAAAACTATACGGTATTTTTCCGACTTTTTGGTTAAGCTTGTGCTTGAAAATTATATAAAATGATCAAAATTGAGACTAGAAACGCATGATAGAAAAGTATTTAGTAAGACTGCCTTTTTATAGCAAAACTTGGTTTCAGTTTGTTTTATTTGTCCTTCGACGTTTTGAAGCAGACCGATGCCGCGAACAAGCAGGTTCTTTAACCTATACCACACTGTTTGCGGTGGTTCCGATGTTAACCGTATTTTTAGTGATTATTTCTTCAATTAAAGCCCTAGAGCCTGCTCGACAACAGCTACAGCAGTTGATTTATAGTAATTTTTTACCAAAAACCACCATTGCTTTTGACAAAGTCCTGACCGCATTTACCGACAAATCCAGCAACTTGACGGTCATCGGGATTTTGTTTCTGTTCATTACCACCGTTATGATGCTGACCAGTATTGAAAACGTGTTTAATCGTATTTGGCGTGTTCGGGAAAAACGGGGTGGCATGATTGGCTTCATGCGTTATTGGACCATTATTTCTTTAGGCCCGATCATATTAGGCAGTGCCTTTGTATTATCTTCTACTGTAGCCTCCATGAATCTGCTAAGTAGCCATTTGGCAGGCTATGAAGTCGATGGTGCTTTCCTGCTCTGGCTCATCTCCTTTACGCTTTCGATTCTAGGTTTTTTTATTTTATATTGGACCATTCCCAATCGAAGTGTCCCAATTAAAGCCGCCCTCTTTGCAGGCATATTCAGCGCCAGTATTTTTGAATTATTAAAAAACTTATTCGGTTACATCATGTCTAATTTCACCAGTTATGAAATTATCTATGGTGCATTTGCCGCGCTCCCTATTTTTCTATTATGGATTTTTCTGTCTTGGAATATTGTGCTGCTTGGTGTCGAAATTAGTTATGCACTGACCGCTTTTTATACAGGAAAAGAACAACGGCGCCATCCTGTGATTATGCTGCTGGATATCCTGCAACTTTTCCATATCAAGCAACAAAGTGGTGAAAGCATGTCCGACAAAGAAGCGCTGGATGTTTTAGGTCGAGAAGAAATTGGCCACTGGCCAAGCTATGTTTTATTACTAGAGCAGCAAAATTTAGTGAAGCGTACCGATAACAATGAATATGTGTTAGTCCGTAATTTAACGCAGGTCGATTTTTGGAGTTTTTATAAATCACTTCCCTACCCACTACCACGTCGTCCTGATGTTAAAAATATTCATCTCGATGATCATGAGTGGATGCAGCGGATTGGTCCCATGTTTGAAGAAGCGGATGATTATCTGGCCGCCAAACTCTCTCTCCCCTTGGCGAGCATTTTTGAGCAGCGTTAAACCCCATTAAGCAAAAGAGATGAAATCGCACTTCATCTCTTCCTCAACCCAACATTCACACCCATATTCTCATTTTATCAATCTATTTTTAAATCACATTAGACCCATTACTGGTGATGTAATTTTCCAAATTACAAACTATAAATCGTTCAAAAAATAAGCTAATATAAATTTCGATCCAAATAATAAAATGATCTAAAAACAAAATATAGAAGAAGAACCACTCATCACAAGCAAGACTTTTATTTGTGTAATTCAGTTGAGAATTCACTATGACGGACCCAAAAAAAGAAACACCGACCATTATTATTAATGATGCTGAGCCTGAGAAAGAGCGCTTTGAAACACTAAAAGAAAAATTACGCTATCAACAGGCACTACGAGAAAGCTCTAAAAAAATTGACCATAAGCAAGTCCGTCTAAATATTCAGGTCGATGCTCTTCCCAGCAAAACCTTTTTTATTATGAATGCACTAGCAGCAGTAATTGCTGCCTACGGGCTACTTAGTGATTCTACGGCAGTGGTCATTGGCGCCATGTTGGTTGCTATGATGTTGGGACCGATTGCAGGTATTTCTTTAGCTTTAATTGATAGTCGTTGGATACTATTTCACACCGCTTTTCAAACTTTGACACTGGGTATTTTGATGATTTACGGGATTGGTTTCCTTATTGGAATTCTCCATCCTAATATTGCCATTACCAACGAAATCATGGCGCGGACGCATCCGAATTCACTTGATTTAATGATTGCACTGGCAGGTGGTGCCGCAGGTGCTTTTGCCTCAGTCTCACCACGACTTTCAGTTGCGGTGGTTGGGGTTGCTGTTGCCACTGCATTAGTTCCACCATTAGTCGCCAGTGGTATTTTATTATCCAGAGCTGAGTTTGCTCTTTCTGCCAATGCCTTCTTGCTAACCTTTACCAATATCGTCGCAATTCAAATCAGTTCAGCAATGGTGCTCTGGATCGCGGGTTTTAGACGCGGCTCTAATGAAGAAGTTTCCAGTAAATATCTAGAGTTTGCAAAGCGCAATTGGGTCAGTTTAATTATTCTACTTATATTGGCTGTATATTTGACCCTTAATTTACTCCATACCGTTCAGAATGAATTATATAAATCTCACGTCAGCGACCTATTGAGTCAAAAGCTCAATAACGAAACCAATATTATTGACACTGTGGAGTTCGAAATACATCCAAACTTTACCTTAGCCAGAGTGTTTATACGCGGGGTTACTCCGCCTTCAACCCATCAAATTGACGAATTAAACCGAACACTCAGAGCCGATCACAATGGTCACCCGACCTATGTACAAATCCGTTTTATTCCTATTCAAATTATTCAAACTCAACCAACAAAGATCGTGCCTTTGAACACAACAGAATCCGAAAAATCTATCATTCAAATGTTAAAACAACAGGATCCCTCATGACAAAAAAATTACTCCTTATTGCAACTTTAACCAGTGGGCTTTTGATTCATTCATCGCTTCAAGCCTGTACCCGCGTCGTTTTCCATGGTGATCATCAAAACATCATGACGGCTCGCTCTATGGACTGGAAAGTCGATGTTGGCACCAATCTCTGGATCATGCCGCAAAACATCGCCCGTAATGGTTTGGCTGGACCTCAATCGATTCATTGGACGGCTAAATATGGCAGTGTGGTTGCGACAGGTTATGACATTTCCACCACCGATGGCATCAATGAAAAAGGCCTTACAGCCAACCTACTTTGGCTGGTCGAGTCCGAATACCCAGAAGTAAAAAACAATAAAAAGCCCACTTTAAGTATTTCACTGTGGGCACAATATGTTTTAGATAATTACGCAACTGTTAATGAAGCCATTCGGGCACTGGAGAAAGAGCCTTTTGTTGTAGTCACGGATAATGTGCCTGGGGAAAAACGCCTTGCGACCTTACACCTTTCGCTTTCAGATGCATCGGGAGATAGTGCGATTGTGGAATACATTGATGGTCAACAAGTGACTCATCACCATGCCAAATATCAGGTCATGACCAATTCCCCCACTTTTGATGAACAATTGGCACTGAATCAATATTGGAAAAACATTGGAGGAACAACTTTCTTACCTGGTACCAATCGTGCCTCGGATCGTTTTGCCCGTGCCTCATTTTATGTCAATGCCATTCCTAAAAATGCCAACAGTAAACAAAGCCTTGCCAGTGTATTTAGTGTGATTCGAAATGCATCCGTTCCCTTTGGTCTCAATACAGAAGAAGAACCAAATATCTCATCAACACGCTGGCGGACGGTTGTTGACCATAAGAATTTGTTATACTTTTTTGAATCAGCGGTTTCACCCAATACGTTCTGGGTAGATTTAAAGCAAATCAATTTTAAAACTACACCTTTCCAGAAACTGGACTTAGGCGCAGATCAAGCCAATGTCTATGCTGGGGATGCCACACCATACTTTAAGACCACGAAAGCATTTCAGTTTTTAGGAAAAGAATAAACACTGCACGGCGCATCGCGTTCATTTATGAAAAGGGGGGCGTCGTCAGTTTTCTATCGATATCAATAAAGGTTAAACATGAATATTTTAAAAACCAGTCTATTCGGAATAGTAACGACTATGGGGCTTGTAGGCTGTGCCACTTCAAGTACACAACCTCAAAATATCGCTTCAACAGGGTTATTAATCTGCGCACAAAATGAACTTTGCCCTGCGGTGAAAGTCACGTGGAACGAACAAAATCGTAGCAATTTAAAAATTACGGCATATTTGCCAAGTGCCAAAGATGATTATGATATTCAGCAATTTGTGTTCTTAATTGATCAAAAACCCTATAGTTATGCCCCTACGACAACAACCACGCATGAATACATCAATCGTATGGTTCCGCATCGCTCATCTAACTATATTGTGGTGCCTAGTTCCTTCTTAAGCACGTTTAAAAATGCCAAAGATATTGAATTAAAACTGGTGACAAACAAAGGCAATATTACCCGTCCAGTATATCGCAGTGGACAACAATCTTCTGCTTATCGTGCTTTTATCAACTTATACCAACCTTAATTTTTTGATCTAATTAAAAGCCTGTCTTGATGACAGGCTTTTTTCTAAATATTTTAAGTGGAATTAATCCGATTTTAAGGCTTTTGCCAAACTTCGTGATTGTACCCAGCCTTGTAGACTCACCACCATAATCCCCAACATTACCAATACCGTACCGACAATAAAGTTCAGTTCAATTTTTTCATTAAGCAAGACAACCCCAAATAACACTCCAAACAATGGGGTTAAAAAGGAGAATACTCCCAAACGAGAAGCCAGATACTCTTTTAATAACCAAAACCAAATCAGATAACTGGCAAAAGATACAACAATAGTATGGAACAGCAGACTACCTATCGTAAACGGCGTCCAATCAATACTGGCCTGCCCCATGGCAAATGCGAGAGGAAATAACAGTAGAAATGCAACCAACAGTTGATAAAACAAGGTCTGCGTTGCAGGCGCTTCCGCTAGCTTGGTTAAACGCACCGCAATCGTGGTTGCCGCCCATAAAATCCCCGCCAGTAATGCCAAGGCATCTCCCAACAAAACAGTGCTCGAAGCCACTGCCGAACCCGTTGGATGAAATAGAAAAGTAATACTAATCCCGAAAAATGCAAGCGCGATCCCAGACCACTGCAACATACTCAGCCGCTCAGATGGAAGCTTCCAGTGTAGACCCAATACCACAAAAATTGGCGCGGTATACAACAGTACCACCGTATGTGATGCCGAGGTAAAACGTAATGCTTGTGCCACCAAAAAGAATTCCGAGGCAAACAGAACCCCCACCAAAATACCTGCTGCCAAATAATCTCGACGCCACAAAGAAACGCCATCTGCAAGTTTAATCATGGGGTAAACCATGAGTGCGGAAAGACCAGAGCGTAATGCAATTTGCATCACAGCAGAAATATCTGGCGCAGCCATTTTTAAAATTACTTGCTGCAAACCCCAAATAATACACAGCACAAACATAATGCCCGATGCTTTAGTGTCTAATGCCCGACGCTCACTCACGATCTACTCCAGCTCAATTCATGAATCACCACTATAGACCTGTCACTTTTAAAAGATATACTTCAAAACAGACAACCCATACTATTATTCAGGCAAAATGAGCAGCGGGAGAAATAGATGCATACACGTCAACAACATGACTATCATCCAATGCCGACCAACGATGATATTCCTGCCCCTCTGTGGTTTCGCATTTCCGATGCCCCCGCAGAGTCTTGCTATCCCACACATGAACATGCTTGGGGAGAATTTATTTACGCCCTCAACGGTGTACTGGAAGTTAAAGTTGAACAGCATCATTTCCTGACACCACCCCCTTATGGCATTTGGTTACCTCCGCATTTAAAACATGCAGGGATTAACCGCACCGAAGTCACCCATTCCACTTTATACGTACATG
This sequence comes from Acinetobacter sp. ANC 4173, assembly GCF_004331255.1. Lineage (GTDB taxonomy): Bacteria > Pseudomonadota > Gammaproteobacteria > Pseudomonadales > Moraxellaceae > Acinetobacter. Next base: position 23,903 of record NZ_SJOF01000003.1, read on the forward strand.
AAAGCTTATGTGCAGCCCTGCCAAAACAGGCAGGCATTTTGCTCACTTCTGCTTTGGTCCCTGCATTATTACATCATTTGCGCTATCATCCCCTTCCTGATCATGCCCCTGAACACTTGCGTTTGTTGCATGTGCTATTGGATCAACTGGAGCATGCCGAATGGGTGGGCAGTTATTTACCCTCGAGTCAACATCCTGCTCTACAGAGTTTATTGGATTATTTACAACAGCATCCAGCCGATCAAAGCACGTTGGCACAACTGGCACAGCGGATTAATATGACCGAGCGCACACTGGCACGTTATAGTCAGCAAGAACTGGGCATGTCCTTAAATGAATGGCGACAACGGCTGAAAGTGATTAAAGCCATGTCCATGTTGAATGAAAACAGAACGGTGGAAAGTATTGCGCTTGATTTAGGCTATGCAAATGCCTCTGCTTTTATTAACTTATTCAAACGTTGGATGCGTTGCACGCCTGATCAATTTCGCAAGAACTATGCTGCGGAAAAACAATCCAAATAAAAAGGACTGTAAATACAGTCCTTTTTAAGTTCAACTTGACTTAGGCATGCACAAAAGTAGTCCAGACATAGTCTTGTTGCTGACCTTGCAAGGTCATTTTCAGTTGATCACCCGCTTGTAATGCTGCAACGCCTGCAGGTGTCCCGGTCATGATCACATCGCCCACTTCTAGGGTAAAGACTTGACTCATATCTGCCAATAAAGTGCCAATATCAAAAATTAAATGCGATGTATTGCCTTGTTGACGAAGTTCGTCATTCACATGCAAGGTGTAATGTACATCGTTCCAATCTTTAACGACGTCAGCAACATCGACCCAATCTGCCACCATACATGAACCATCAAAAGCTTTGGCACGTTCCCACGGCTGACCTTTCTGTTTCAAATCATCCTGCAAATCACGTAAGGTTAAATCTAAGCCCAAAGTCACGGCACCCAATGCTTGCAAGGCTTTCAATGGATCGGTTTCGGCTTTCAATTCACGATCAATTCTGAGTGTCAGCTCACATTCATAATGACAACTGCCCCACGCCGAGTTCCACGAAATTCCATCTGCCAGTGCTTTTAAGCTACTCGGCGGCTTAATAAACAATACAGGACGGTCGGGGATAGCATTTCCCAACTCTCTCGCATGGTCTGCATAGCTACGACCGACACAAACAATTTTAGATGGACGTGTACTCATGATCTTCCCTTCGACTTTTGTGACAATAAATCTTTTATTTAGAATGTTTGAATGTATTTTCAAATATGCTTTGATCTTCAGCTGTTGCAAAGGCACGTTTTGGCACAATCACCACAGTACGATTTTTTAATTCAAGCATGTAGGTCAGCTTACCAGATGCAAAATTCTGTACTTCATGATAGTGCACAATTTTTTTACGCCCATTGGCATAAATATCGGCATGTTCCTGATACAAATCGATGCCTTGCTCGCTTTTCCCAAATTGATATTTTACAAACTGACGTTTAAACATCATCGGCAAGAACCAATAGCGTAAAACCAGTTGTAAAACCAAGAAAAATACGCCCAGTGCAACGTAATAGCGTCCCACCCCAGTAAAACCTAAATAAATGCCCCAACCAATGATGGCAAGACTAATTAAAGGGGTAATAAAACGTGTGAACAGCTTTTTACCAAAGGTGGCTAAAGCAAAGCCATCCTGAGATTCTTCAAGGTTTAAATAATAACGTAAAGATAAGGCAGGCTTGCTGTCTGACATAAATCCATCATCAATCTGAAAACGAGACTACAGCATAGTACACCAAATTTCAGCTTTTCTTTATGCTTTTCAGTGTGACTTCGCAGCAATGGATTTTTAAAATTGTCACGAAATAGACATGCTTTTGCGTTATTTTAGACGCAAAAAAACCGCAAAAAATGCGGTTTTTTTTATGCGATAGAACAGATAAATGATCTATGCTATCAAGTTGGTGCGCTCAGAGAGATTCGAACTCCCGACCCCTTAGTTCGTAGCCAAGTGCTCTATCCAGCTGAGCTATGAGCGCGACGTCTTGATGGAGCGCATTATATATGTTTTTTTCATTTTGATAAGTGCTTTTTCACAAAACTGCAACCAAATGCTTATATAATGGGCAATTTAGACATAACCGTACATTTTTACACCAAAATAATGAATCATCTAACCAATGAACCACTTTCATTTGCAACATCTAATGTACAGAAACTGCATGCAAGCGCTGTTGGCAATCCGAACAGAGCCAAATATATTCCTGACTATCTCTAATTTTAAATAAGCCAGCCTCACCAATCCGTTCATCAAATCAGGTGTCACAGGCTTTTTGCCCCACCCAATAGGCATTTTCTCGCCACAGGTATTGATAACAACCATCACTGAATATCATGCGACCCTCCTATTCTTGTTCCGCACTCACTATAAAAAGCAGAGTGCAACAGGAAAAGAGTAAACCGCAAGTACCACGACAAGTTTAGTCGTGTAAATCAAGGAGACATGATAAATTTTAGGCACAAAAAAACCGCAACATGTGCGGTTAATTGTTCAAGTTGGTGCGCTCAGAGAGATTCGAACTCCCGACCCCTTAGTTCGTAGCCAAGTGCTCTATCCAGCTGAGCTATGAGCGCATTACTTGTGTGCCAATTCAGGCGATACGTTACATACAGTTTACTTATTGGTGCGCTCAGAGAGATTCGAACTCCCGACCCCTTAGTTCGTAGCCAAGTGCTCTATCCAGCTGAGCTATGAGCGCGACATAAGTAAAGTTGGCGGTGAGAGAGGGATTCGAACCCTCGGTACAGTTACCCGTACGCATCCTTAGCAGGGATGTGGTTTCAGCCACTCACCCATCTCACCGTAACGTGCCGCCATAATACAAACTTCATGCTAGCACTGCAAGCAATGACGCTCAATTTTTTGTTTTTTTTTGCTCATTTAAATACTTTTTAAGCAATTTATTCAAACTTGAACGGAATTTATACGGTATCTCAGGTTTTAGCATCCAAAACTCAGCCGCCTGACTTGAATTGCGCCGTGAAAAACACATTATTGCAATCATTTACGTGCAGTCTGAGGCAGCATGTCTTATGCTAATCCTATCTTCTGACACAAAACCAAATCCATGATGAAAAATTGGGTCGATCCTGAAGCCAAAGCGGAAGCTGAACGCTACGAAAATCCTATTCCGAGCCGTACGCTCATTTTAGAAACCATAGAACAATTAAACTCGCCACAATCGCATGCTGATTTAGTAGAACATTTCCAAATTGCCGATCAAAAGAGCATTGATGCGCTAAGTCACCGCCTCATTGCGATGGTGCGTGATGGTCAACTCATGAAAGATGGTTTTAAATTTCAACGTATGGCCGATCAACCGAGCTATGAAGCTACGGTCTATATCAACAGTAAAGGCTTTGGTACAGCCAGTATTGCAGGTCATGATGATTTATTTCTACCTGAACGTGAACTCCGCCAAGTCTTTAATGGCGATCGAGTTAAAGTGCAACAAACTTCGGTTGATCGCAAAGGTAAAGCTTGGGGCTTTATTTCTGAAGTTGTACAACGCCGCGTTAAGCAAATCATCGGAAAAGTTTCGCAACATGAAGGTGAATACTTTATTCAACCTGCCAATCCGAATGCACACCAACCCATTACACTAGAAAAAGAGTTGATTGAGCACGCAAAACTCAAACTGGGTGATTCAGTCCGTATTGCGATTGACGACTACCCAACTCGTGAAGAATTCGCGACGGGACACGTGATCCAGTCTATGGCTGACAAAGCAGATACCGAAATCATTATTCCGCAAACCATTCTAGAGTTTGGTTTACCTTATGAATTTCCGGAAGACGTCCTGAAAGAAGCCGAAAGCTTTAAAGAACCCAATACCAAAGACCGTGAAGGTCGTATTGATTTACGTGACCTGCCTTTAGTCACGATTGATGGTGAGGATGCCCGCGACTTTGATGATGCCGTTTATGCCGAAAAACGTTCTGGCGGAGGCTATCGTGTAGTAGTGGCGATTGCCGATGTCAGTCACTATGTGCGTATTGGTAAACCGTTGGATGATGAAGCGCAAGAGCGTGGCACGTCAGTTTATTTTCCGCATTTTGTGCTGCCAATGTTGCCTGAAGCGCTTTCAAATGGGCTATGTTCTTTAAATCCGCATGTAGACCGTTTATGTATGGTCTGTGATTTAAAACTTTCCCGTGCGGGTCGCGTGACAGACTTTGAATTTTACCCTTCAGTCATGCATTCCAAAGCACGCCTGACTTATACACAAGTGGCCCAATATTTCGATGGCGATAGCGCTGCGGTGCCTGAAGACCGTGACGTACGTAAATCACTCAATACCCTGTTCCAACTGTATCAGGTTCTGAAAGATTTACGTGGCAAACGCCATGCTATGGAATTTGAAACTGTCGAAACGTATATGACTTTCGATGACTTGGGTGGAATTAATGAAATTCTGCCACGTACGCGTAACGATGCGCACAAGCTCATTGAAGAATGTATGTTATTGGCGAACGTGGCTGCGGCAGAGTTTGCACTCGAACATGATATTCCAATGCTATACCGTGTGCATGAACCACCTGAGTTCTCTCGCATTCAAAAAGTCCGTGATTTTGTCAAATTATTGGGTTTAAAATTCCCTGACCAACCCACCCAAGCTGATTATCAGGCGGTGATTGAAGCGACCAAAGACCGTATTGATGCACCAAGTATTCATGCAGTGTTATTACGCTCTATGATGCAAGCCTATTACGGCGCGAAAAATGCGGGACATTATGGTCTGGCTTATGAAGCCTATACCCACTTCACTTCGCCAATTCGCCGCTACCCAGATTTACTGTTACATCGTGCCATTAAAGCCAAATTAGCCGGAAAACCATTCCCTCTTTCAGGCGCGGCACTGGATGATGCGGGTGAACATTTCTCGCAGACTGAACGTCGTGCAGATGAAGCGTCTCGCTCTGTGACCATGTGGTTAAAATGTCATTATATGCAACAGCACTTGGGCGATGAATTTGTCGGGGTGATTTCTGCGGTAGCCGAGTTTGGTTTATTCGTCACCCTAAAAGACTTATATGTGGATGGTATGGTACATGTCAGTCAATTGGGCGATGACTTCTTTGTCTTTGATCAAGTTAGCCAAAGTCTGGTGGGACAAAACCGTGGACAAACGTTTGGTTTAGGCGATGAAGTTAAAATTAAAGTGGCTGGCGTCAATCTAGAAGAGCGCAAAATTGATTTTGCGCTGATTCAACAATTGACTCATGCAGGACGTGCGATTCGTAGCCGTGCCCCACGTATTGCCAAAACAGCAACAGTTCAGCTAAAAGAAGAAACCTTTAATCCTCGCACAGCAAAAGCTCCCGCTGAAGCCCGTGAGTCTGGCGATCAATCTGTTGTGAAGAAGAAAGCCAAGTCTAAGCCAAGTTCTTATGCTAAAAAAGTCGATAAGAAAGCATCAACGAAAGCAGATGTAAAAGCTAAAGACAAAGCCAAAAAGAAAAAGGCCAAAAAGAAAAAAGCCAACGCAAAAGTGCGTAGCGAATAACTTTAGATCGGTGTTAAGTCTCTGGGCTTAACACCTTTTTTATCAAAAACAATATGAAATTCATTCGACGTTTTATCAATAAACCGATTAGTCAGTATCATCCACTATTTTACTTCTTATCGACCCGTACCCGACGGGCGTTACGCTATTGGCAATGGAAAACTGATGGCCTAGATTATGCCCAGCAGAAGTGCTCAACCCCTTTGCCTTATCGCGTTAAAAAACATCAATCGGTTTTAATCCGAAAATTAGGTGACAGTGAGCAGCACTGGCAACACAACAAAGTCATCAATCTAAAAATTGCCAGCCCCTGTATTTCAGGTATTCTGATTGCGCCCAAACAAACCTTTTCTTTCTGCCAATTGGTCGGGCAACCTACGCAAACCAAAGGCTATGTTGAAGGGATGGAACTGAGTTTTGGTCAAGCACGCGGTGGGATTGGCGGTGGAATTTGCCAAATTGCCAATCTGATTCATTGGTTGGTTCTGCATAGCCCACTACAGGTGGTACAACGCGCACAGCACTCCTTTGATCCCTTCCCCAATCAAGGACGAGTTCTCCCTTTTGGCAGTGGTGCCGCGATCTTTTATAACTATATAGATTATCAATTTTATAATCCGACGCCACATACCTTTCAAATTCGCTTGTGGTTTAGTGACAAATGTCTGGAAGGAGAACTACGCTGTTCGGCAGATTTGGGTTATGTCTATCATGTGTTTGAACAACAGCATGCTTTCTTAAAAATTGGTCAAGACTATTATCGACAGAATGAAATCTGGCGCCATCGTAAAGAGAAATATAAAAGTGGTGAAATTCTGGAAAGAGAATGTATGACCCGTAACTTTGCCAAAGTCTTGTATATTCCTCAGCGTATAGATCAATCCTTTAGCTCTTGGGCTGAATTTAGGTCTGAACAGTAAACTCAATCAATTAAAACTTGATTTCCCGCGCAAGAGCCCCTACATCTAGATGAAGTTTAAAATGAAATGGCGAATGCACATGCACTTAGATCAAGCAACACTACCTGTTCCTCAGTTTGATCAAATTCAACTTAGCGACTTAAAACAACAAATTGAACAAGCCATTCAACACGGTCAGCAATTTTTAGCTGAACTCACTGCGGTACCTGAACAACATGCAGCACAATTGCAAGTTTTAAGTCAAGTCGATGAACTTGAAAACAATATGAGTGAATCATGGGGCGTTTTATCCCACTTAAATGCAGTGATGAACAATGCCGAAACCCGTGATGTCTATCAGTCTTTGCTGCCTGCACTGAGTGAATATTATACGGCGCTTGGACAACACAAAGTACTGTACCAAACCTATCAACAGGTCCAAGATTCAGCAGAATTTCAGCAATTACCTGCGGCACAGCAAAGTGCCATCAAACTGGCATTACGTGATTTCAAACTTTCTGGCGTAGCCTTAGAAGGCGAAGCGAAAAAGCGTTATGCTGAAATCTCAGCGCGTTTATCGCAATTGTCTTCGGACTTCTCCAACCATGTGTTGGATGCCTCTCAGGCTTATTTCAAGCCTTTAAGCGAAGACCAACTCAAAGGTCTACCTGCCAGCAGCATTGAACTGTTAAAACAATATGGTCAACAACGTGAACTTGAACAAGCGGTTGCCACTTTAGATATTCCTGTTTATTTGGCAATTATGACCTATGCAGAAGATCGTACTGTGCGCGAAGAATTGTATCGTGCTTATACCACTCGCGCTTCCGATCAGGCAGAACAAGCTGAATTTGATAATACGGCGGTGATGGAAGAAATCTTGAGTCTACGTCAGGAAATGGCGCAGTTGCTCGGTTTTAACAACTATGCAGAATTGTCCCTCGCCAGCAAAATGGCACCTGATGTCGACACCGTCGCCAACTTTTTAATCGAGCTGGCAGAGCATGCACGTCAACCTGCTGAACAAGAAATTGCCGAGCTGAAAGCGATTGCACAACAAGATGCTATTGAAACCCTAGAACCTTGGGATACTGGCTTCTATTCAGAAAAACTTAAAGTTCAGCAATTCAATCTGTCTCAGGAAGATTTAAAACCATATTTCCCAGCACCGAAAATCATACAAGGCTTATTCAGCATTGTTGAACGCTTATATGGCATTCAAGTTGTGCAACGTGAAGCCCCTGTTTGGCATCCAGATGCACAATATTTTGAACTGGAAGATCAAGGTCAAGTGGTTGGTGGATTCTATTTCGATCTCTATGCGCGGAGTGGCAAACGCGGTGGCGCATGGATGAGTGGCTTCCGCTCACGCATGCAAACTGCACAGGGTTTACAAAAACCAATCTGCTATATGGTATGTAACTTTACTCCACCCGTTGCAGGACAAGCGGCTTTATTGACTCATGATGAAGTCACCACCCTATTTCATGAATTTGGGCACGGCTTGCATCACATGCTGACCGAAGTCGATCATATTTCTGTGGCAGGGACACATGGCGTGGCTTGGGATGCGGTAGAATTGCCAAGTCAATTTATGGAATTCTGGACATGGGACAAAGAAAGTTTAGATTTACTCAGCGAGCATATTGAAAGCAAAGCGGTTCTCCCTGAATCCTTACTCAAAGCATTACTCGATGCCCGTTTCTTCCAGTCCGGTATGCAAACCCTACGTCAAATTGAGTTTGCCTTATTTGATCTGAATATTCATCGAACTGCACCTGCCCTTGATGCAACAGGTATTCAAACGACCTTAGATCAAATTCGTCAGAACTATGCCGTTGCCCCAACAGCATCTTATAACCGTTTCCAACATAGTTTTAGTCACATTTTCGCGGGAGGTTACGCTGCGGGTTATTATTCCTATAAATGGGCGGAAGTTTTAGCCAGTGATGCCTTTGATCGTTTCGAACAAGAAGGGATTTTCAACACTCAGACTGGCAAAGAGTTTCGACAGTTTATTCTAGCAGTTGGCGGAAAAGATACTGCACTTGATGCATTTATCAATTTCCGTGGACGCGAACCCAAAATAGATGCTTTATTACGCCATCAGGGTTGGACGAACGCAGCTAAAACCGCTTAAACTACGTCATTATTGTTCACAGGGTGTTGTTAACTGACATGAAAAGACAGTTTATCGCAGGCGCAAAATGTCCTAAATGCGGAGCTTTAGATCGTGTGGTTAAAATCATCACTGTGGATGACGAGTGGATTGAATGTATAGAGTGTGAATATACAGAGAAACGCCCGACCCATGTCGAGCCAGCCGAACCTGAATATCCAGATGAAGTTGGGGTTATTCAATTCAAACCTCGTCAGCCTGAATAACAACAAGGTTTAAGTCATGACGTTAGATCAAAGACAAAATTCAAAACTTTTAATGGGGATTATTGCTGGACTGGTTGCAGTGGTGGCTATTTTTTTGGCTTACCAATGGATGTCGAGCACTCAACCAAAGCATGAAGTCGAGCAGCAAGTGGTTCATGCACCTGCAAAACCCGTGGTGAAAGCGACTGTACCTATGGTGGAAAATTCGGCTTCTACGGCGGTTGCAAATACGACTGCTGAAGCACCGATTCAATTGGTCGATGAAGCCATTTTAAAACAAGATGTGCCGAAAAATGCCAGCTTGGCCAAAGAAGAAATTGCCAAACTGGATGACATTCAGACACAACTGGATGAACAAGAGAAAACACTGAAAGCACAACACGCTGATGCAGATGACTTAATTGCCTTGAAAGAAGAACAGGTGAAATTACTCGAAGCCCAACTTGCCAAAGCTCAATAAAATAATTTGATCGAATTCGGCTAGAATGGCTCTGTTTCCCTCTATGCCGAATTTTCTAGCTGATCTGCTCGTGTTGCAGACTCAATCAACAGATCATGTATTCGTGAATATCGATTAAAGCTTTGATGAATTACATTCTTCTGATCCTGCCAAAATTTCTCTCCCTTTGATCAGCAATTATTAATGTAATCGTGTTCTGAGCATGATTAATCCAATAACATAAATTCAATCGATATCAATAGATAGTCGCACCTAAAGGCTCATCGAACTAAATCCATCCGTATCTTCTGCTCGAATAGAATCCAGAATCAATTGTTACTGCATTCTCTCTAAGCACCCTGTTCTCATCAGATTTTTTAAATTTGTAGCAGCTTCATGGTTTTCACTGTTAAGGTGGAACATCATAGCTATTTCCGAAATCCTAAAAGCCATCAAGCACCCGAAGGTGCTTGATGTATGACAGTATGTGATTAATGATACCAACCAAATAATTTTAAAATATAAGGGGCAAAAGTCACCAACATTAACGAGGGAAATAACACCATAATTGGCAATAACCAACGTTCATAACGATAATAAAATTGGGTGTATTTTTCTTTGGCTTCAGCATCCGCTGCTCGCACTTCATCATCCCCTACCGACATTCGGGTCAATAAGTGATTCAGTGCAACAGGCGGCGTGACATAGCCCAATTCAAAAGCAACCAGTACAATCATCCAGAAATGAATTGGGTGAATACCATTTTCATAAGCCACAGGAGCAACCGTCGCTGCAACCAAAATCACTGCACCAAATGGATCGGTCGTCATCCCTATAATTGCAAGCAGTAATGCAATAAAGGCCAGCGAAATATAGATGTTGCCTAAATGCGTTGGTAATAGGGTCACCACTTCTGAGCGTTCAATCAGTCCGCCAACACTCGCAGATAAGGCCATTAAAATAATTAATGCCCCAATATGTCCCACTGTCTCAGCCGAAGCAAACCAAATCGAACTCCCAAAACTGCGCCGATTTGCCGCATGTCCACCATGATCACGTAAAAATTGAGAATTTTTTTCGTGCTCTAATGCCAATCTAGTATGTGCATCTTTAGGCTCTGGACTAAACTGATCGGCCCACCAGCGATCAAACATAATATAAGCAATCAGTATGATAGGCAGTACAACGGGCGCTGTAAATTCGTCCATTTGCGTATCTAAACCATACTTATAAAAAGCAATCACAAGAATAGTAATCACGACGTATGGAATCACTGGAATGCAAGCACGTAGCATTCCCGGAACGGCAACTTTCGGTGAGTTCACTCGGAAACGGGTTTCTGCCAACCACAGTGAAATTCCCAAGAATACAAAAGCAGTTAACCAAAAAACATACAGACCATGATCGAATAACTCATCCGAGGTAACATGACGGCTATCAAGCATCGAAATCAGAATAATCAATAAACATGGTCGTATCACCACACCAAGTGAACCCGACATTGCCGAAACAGCTAAGGCAAACTGACGGCGAGAACCTGCATTCCAAACTTCTTTATAAATGATGGCACCCGCAGCAACCACGAAAATTCCCGATGCACCGGTATACGCTGTCGGAATCGCAGCAGCAATTAAAATCAACCACGTTAAGGTTTCTGGTGCTAAATTCCACGGGCGTAATATGCCTAAAAATAGATCCATGACACGCGTTTGAGTCAGCAACATCCCCGCCCAGATGAAAAGGGCTAAATTTAAGAAAATTCCTGAAAATTCAACCAAAATACCGAGATAAATCCCTTGCCCCATTGGATAGTCCATGAAGAAGGTAAATGCAATGCCTGTAATAATCGCCATGTATGCATATAAAGGGACACTAAGCAGCGCTAGACCGACATTTCCACCTGATTGTTTTGGTGCTGGAGGCATAAAGAGCTGAAATAAGCTCAAAATTGTCTGGATCACAAATAATCCGATCCAAATCCAATAGCCCGCTAAGGTTTCAAAGGTACTGCTCACGCCAGAATTAATCACCGAATGATACTGACTCACAACGGAATAACTCAGTAAGCCATTCCCCATAATCATAAATAAGGCATACACACGGTAATCATTTTTTGAAGTTGGTGCGCGTAAGCCAATATGATGATATTTCACAGTGGCTGAAATTGCGGCGAAGAACACCATCACCAATAAGATGAGTACACGATTCTCAGAGCCAAATTTAAAAATACCGAAAAAGCCTGTTTCTATGGTTCTATAGGTGCTTAAACTTGGATGATCATCTAGGTATTTTATCGATTTATCATAAAACTGATATTTTTCTTCACATTGCCGCACACCTGCCAATACGGAAGCACGTACATCTGACTCAGAGGCTGTACCAAAAATATCAGCAAACTCGTCAGCTGAACTGGCTTGCATTTGAGTACGAACTAAAGCATCAACATCTAGGTGACGGTTACAATCGGGTTTAACAGGTTCCGCTCGAAGAAATGAGTACTGCATACCCACGGTTTCATTCCCATACAACCGCTCCCCTACACGTAAGAGCTGTCCATGAATCATTTCACCTGTGCCAATAATCAGCGTCAAAATTAACAACAGCAAGATTACAAACGTTGAAATCCATTCTGTCCAAATATTCTTGATTAGGTCTAGCCCAGACCTTTTCTGTCCTGCATCCTTCATATGTGTTCCTATTTTTTATTTTACTCAGCACCAATGATGGTGTAGATATCCTTCAAGGACAGAACATCTCCATATTCTGTTCCAATCTTTATTGTTCAGTTTCACTCTGCATGTATTTTGGACTGAATAAAATGACTGTTTTTGTTTTCTTTCTGCCTAAAATGTCAACTTTTAGAAGTAACTATCCGATAATGAAAAAGAAAATATAATAAACCAAAGACCATTCCCCAGAATGCGCCCAACAAATGTGCTTCAACCAATACAGGGCTGCCAATCAGTTCCGCTGTTCCCGTATTACCAACCGTGTTTTCCCAAATCAATTTCAGCACAATCAGCCCCAGTACTAAGGCAGCAAATTTACGTTCATATGTATAACTTAAGTGGATCAATGCCACTGCGACATAAGCACCGTGCAATACACCTGACAGTCCAGCATAAGCCTCAATGTCAGGAAAAATGTAATAGAAACTTAAGCTGATACAGACTGAAAGCACGACCAATAAGGCTGCCAAATGCCAGATTCTGACGTGGGGGAAAATAAAGGGGAAACAAGCAAAGGCAAGCATATTCAGCAAATAATGTATCCATCCGACATGCACCCAGTGCCCTGTCCAAAGACGCCAGAATTGTTCCAACAAATCTGGGCGCCAATAGATAAAATAGTCTGCAAAAATCTGTAAACAGGCAGATATTGAGGCAACTCCTGCAATAAAGACCACCTTTCGAGCAAAATATGGGTCATTCATCAGCCTCTCCCTCGATTCCTATAGCAATTCTTGTATTGATACTTCAACGCTATGGGCTATTCTTTTGCCATACTTGCGGCACCCTCTGTGGCATTGAATAAATCATCCAAGCCAGAGCTATCCTCCTGCTCATCCCAAAATTTCTGCATACCATCATCGGCTGTGCGTTTGCCTATGTGTTCCGTCCAGTAACGGTCTGAAATACCCTGCACCATAATGGCGGCTATACTATCAATCAACTTGAACTGAGGATTAACAGGCTTTTCATCTGAACGTGCCGCAGCAAACTGTTTTAAAGCATCACGAATTTTGGCATCATCGCCACTGGCTTGTGCCGCTACTGCATATAAGGCATGAGATAAGCGTACGCCTTTTTGCTCACCAATTTGCATGGATTGTTTAAGGGTTTGGTATGGATCTGGTTTACCATCTCCTACACCTGGCAGTAAAGTCCAAATGGCCGCACGCGTTGCCTCAGGTGCACCCCAGAACTTCTCATTGTTCAAGCACACCATACCGCGCTCTACAATTGCTGCAATATCTTTCGGTACATTCACCGAACCACCTGCATTAATGTCATTGGTCATGGCTTGTACGCCACTGAGCAAACCCAGCAAATACACGGTCTGATCAATATCACTTTTCATTTTTGGGCAACTCTCACCCAGTTCTTGCTGATACTTGGCTTGCCAACGCTTCTCTAAAAGTTGATAACCTGCATATTGCCGCTGTGCCGCTACAGCCGACCAACGCTTTTGCTCAATACGCGCATCTTGAGCTTCTGTCACCTGCCCTGCTTTAGATGCACGCAAATAACGGAGTTCAGCATCGAGGGCTCTGTTCTCAGCACATGTGCCCGCAGCCGAATAGAGTAAAATTGCAATACGCGTCGGATCTGCCCCCATATCTTGGGTCGACATAATTACAGGTGTTAATGCATTCCCTGAATTACATACCATATCCGCATCACTCATGGCTAAAATGGGCGGGACAATGTGCTTTTCACTAAAGCCTAAAGCGACATTCGCACCAGATTTCACTACATGCGAACATCCTGTAAATATGGTTGTTGTAATCATTAAAATCGCCATACCTTGGCTAATTTTCTGGACTTGCGACATCTTCCTGTCCTCTATATTTTTTGTTTGTGTCCTTCGCAGTAAACATAGCAGAAGCCATTTTTGAAGAAAAGAGTATTTACTCTAATTCAAAGGATTACTTTGCCATGAAAAATAAAGAGAAAAATTGACTCTAGCGGCAATATTATTAAATTTTGGGCAAAAAAAAGTAGCATTGCGACGGTTCAGCACATGCTACCTATTAAATGAACGCCCAAAGGGCTTTATGTTTATGCAAATCGATTCTTCAGCACAGTTCCTAAACATCCTATAACAATTGCCAAGACCATCGCGACCATTAGAAACGACCAGGTTGGAAAAATCATAGCGATCTCCTCGGTTGCTGTTGGGTGGTTTTAATGTACAAAGAAAATACAGATGAATCTGTAAAAATTGTCTAACAATTCATACTTTATGCCAATAAATTAATTTTTTGTCTGACAAAGTATTAATGAGTTAATATTAAATAGTTGTTTTATATATTTTAATTAAATTGATAAAATTATTAGCTGTCTAACAATCAGAACACTTTTGCCAACAATTTCAGTTTTTTCCAGTCTTTGAGTGTTAACTGGTCACACCAAATGACATAGCTACAAGATAAGTGTTGTTGGAAATAAAGCACAATATAAAAATGATGATCGACCACTCTTGTAAGTCGCATGTGCTGTACAACTTGATCGGTTGGCTGAATAGACCATTCATCTATCGAAAATGCTTCAAAATAATGCAGTGTAGCGCGCTTGAATTGCATCCAAAATGAAAATAGCAGCATAATCAAAATAAGCACTGCCAACCACACAGGCAATAAAACCGAAACTAAACATTGAATAAGAAACAATAGACCGATCTGAAACACAATCGCCACGCGACTGCGTTTCAAATAATATGCGGTGTTAGCCATGAACGTAATGCTTTAATTTAAGAATAAATGTCTTAATTTCAGCACGTGGCGGTTCGCCAACTTCCATAAACCAATCGAGTAAATCAGGGTCTTCTTGTTCAACTAATTCCGCAAATAACGCTTTTTCTTCAGGAGCTGCCGCTAAATAATAATTTCGCACATACGGGTCAAAATACACATCTATTTCTTTTAAACCACGACGTGCACGATAAATCACTTTGCGTTCTTCAAGCGTCATTTCTTCGCTCATTGTATTCCCCTAGACCAAACAGAAGTGCCTTAGTTTAACCGAATCATTGGCGAAGTTTCGAGACATTTCCCATGAATGACCAAATCTACCAATTTTTTTATGGAATTGAGCATTGCTCACATTGCTCAAGTCACCACAGATCTTTTAAGTTCAACCTCACAATGATAATTAATGGACATCATAATCATGCAATCTGGAGCCATTCGCCCACTGCCCCACATGTTACCAAGGCAACTGTTCAATGCAGAACATGAAGCGTTCCGTGACATGGTACGCAAATTTTATACACAAGAGGTTGTACCGAATACCGAAAAATATGAACAGCAACAACATGTTGATCGAGATTTATGGAATAAAGCTGGTCAGTTGGGCCTACTCTGTGCCACCATGCCCGAAGCGTATGGAGGTTCGGGTGTTGACCGCCTATACAGCATGATCCTGATTGAAGAGCAAGCCTACGCGATGGACTCCGCAACAGGATTCTCTCTGCATTCCGACATTGTCGCCAATTATATTTTTAACTTCGGGAATGACGCACAAAAACAGCACTGGCTGCCGAAAATGGCAACAGGTGAAGTCGTTACCGCTATTGCAATGACTGAACCTAGCACGGGTTCAGACTTACAAGCCATCAAGACGACTGCTGTACTGGATGGCGACGAATATGTTATTAATGGCTCCAAAATTTTTATCACCAATGGTTACTTGTGTGATATGGCCATTGTGGTCTGTAAAACAGGACACAGTGACAAAGGTTCTGCCAATCTCTCACTGATTATGGTCGAAGCCAATCGTGTTGGTTTTAGTAAAGGCAAGCCGCTGAATAAAATCGGCATGAAAGGTCAAGACACCTGCGAGTTGTTCTTTGATGATGTGCGTGTACCCAAGCACAACCTTCTCGGTGTAGAAGGTATGGGCTTTATGATGCTAATGAAAGAATTGGCATGGGAACGTATGCTAGTGGCAATTCTTTGTCAGGCAGGTGCCGAAGCAGCATTTGCACATACCGTTCAATACACGAAAGGTCGTCAAGCTTTTGGTAAAAGCATTTCTAATTTTCAAAATACTCGCTTTAAATTGGCTGAACTCCGTACTGAAATCGATTTTTGTCGTGCCTATCTTGATCGCTGTATGCAACTACAACTTGAAGAGCAATTAGCTATTGATGCCGCAGCAGCGGCCAAATATAAAATTTCAGAGATGTTTTCCAAAGTGGTCGATGAATGCTTACAACTGCATGGTGGTTACGGCTACATGCTGGAGTATCCAATTGCCCGTGCGTATATTGATAACCGTGCCAATCGCATTTATGCAGGCACCAATGAAATTATGAAAGAACTGATTTCACGTACCTTATAAATTCAAAGAATCATAAAAAAAGGAGCTTAATGCTCCTTTTTCATTCTTCAGTCAGTTAAGAAACCAGTTTAGGCTTGCGTTGGTCATGTGATAGTGCTTTTTGGAACTTTAACACGGCATCTTCAAAGGTGGCATTTTTCAATTCCTTACGATCAGCCAAATAATTATTGGTGACTTTCCATGGTGCGTGCTTCCCCTGTTTCGGCATCACATTGGCAGCGCGGGCAATATAACCCGACGTCAAACTTCCCATGACCGTAGTATCTTCAAGCAATTCAGTCTGATCACCTTGCGGAATCACCTGCACATAACCTTTTTGATCCATATAGTTAATCAAACGGCAAATATAGTCGGCGGCAATATCCACTTTTAATGTCCATGACGCATTAATATAACCAATAATCATCGCCATATTCGGTACATCACTCACCATCACACCTTGATACAGCATATGCTTTGAGGTATCGATAGGCTGACCATCTAAAGTTGCCTTTAAGCCCCCTAAAATTTGAATGTCGAGGCCCGTCGCTGAAACAATAATATCCGCTTCGAGATGTTTACCGGACTTTAACAAGACACCTGTTTCTGTGAATCGTTCAATTAAATCAGTTTCTATACTGGCTTGACCAGAGCGTAAAATTTTAAACAGATCACCATCAGGCACCACACATAAACGCTGATCCCAAGGATTATAACTTGGGGTAAAGTGTTTCATATCCACTTTACCTTTCAATTGAAACTCAATTGATTTTAATAGGAATTTACGCAATAGTTTCGGTTGCTTTTGTGCCAATGCATAGATACCACGTTGCATCCCGATATTACGTGCACGGGTCAGTTTATACGCAAGCTCTTCAGGCAACACTTTACGCATTTTGTCATACACAAAATCGATCGATGGCACCGAAGCAATATACGTCGGTGAACGTTGCAACATGGTCACATGTGCTGCCCCACCTTTTGCCATAGCGGGCACTAAAGTAATTGCGGTAGCTCCACTACCAATGATAAGCACCTTTTTCCCACGATAATCTAAATTTTCTGGCCACTGTTGTGGATGAATAAACTCGCCTTTAAACTCTGGTTGATTCGGAAATTTTGGTTGATAACCGTGATCATAATTATAATAGCCCGTACAGCCGAGAATAAAGTTTGCCACCCAAGTCTGTTTCTTTTGCTTATGATCTTCAATTTCAACCACCCATTTTTGAATAGTCGAATCATAATTGGCAGAAATAACGTTATGCTTAAAATGAATTTTCGAGGCTAGTTGATATTCTTCTACAACTTCTGCCAGATAGCCTTTGATTGCAGCCCCGTCAGCCAATACACTAGATTGTTGCCAAGGCTTGAAATTATAACCAAAGGTGGACATATCTGAATCAGAACGGATCCCAGGATATTTAAACAAATCCCATGTACCACCAATACTCTCTCGACGTTCGATAATTTCATAAGAACGATTTGGATTATTCTTGGATAAATGTGCGGCTAAACCAATCCCTGAAATACCTGCTCCAATAATCAATATATCAATTTGCTTTTCCATGTTGTTTTTATAACCTGACTGATAATTCTATTTTATTAAAGCATAAATTTGACAATGATCAATGTCAAGTTGAGTGAATTCAGATGAAAATCATGTCATTTCAGGACAACAATGAATATTGTCGAACAGTAGACCATAAAAAAGGTCGGTTAAAAACCGACCTTTTTTAAGAACAACTGAGTTATCCTGCGAAATTAGTTAACTTCGCGATCTACTAGTTCAACGTAAGCCATCGGCGCAGCATCACCTGCACGGAAGCCCGCTTTAAGAACACGTAGATAACCGCCGTTACGCTCTTTGTAACGAGGGCCAAGAATGGTAAATAATTTACCAACAGTTGCTGCTGAACGAGTACGAGCAAACGCTAAACGACGGTTTGCAACAGTATCGTTTTTAGCTAAAGTGATTAAAGGCTCAGCTACACGACGTAACTCTTTTGCTTTAGGCACAGTTGTTTTGATCAACTCGTGCTCAAACAAAGAGTTAGCCATGTTTTGAAACATCGCTTTACGATGACTGCTTGTACGGCCTAATTTCACACCACTATTACGATGACGCATGGTGATAGTCCTACTTAATTAACGGCTACGATAGGCGAAACGATCGTCCATACGGAGACTAGCTGGTGGCCAGTTCTCTAAACGCATGCCGAGCTGTAAGCCCTTAGAAGCCAGAACATCTTTGATCTCAGTAAGCGATTTCTTACCAAGGTTAGGAGTTTTAAGTAACTCAACCTCAGTGCGCTGTACAAGATCACCAATGTAGTAAATATTTTCTGCTTTTAAACAATTCGCAGAACGAACAGTAAGCTCTAGATCATCTACTGGACGAAGCAAAATTGGATCAACTTCTTCACGAGGTTCTTGAGCAACAGGAGCTTGATCTTTTTGAAGGTCAACAAAAATTGCAATTTGTTGTTGCAAAATTGTCGCCGCTTTGCGGATTGCTTCTTCAGGATCAACTGTACCGTTGGTTTCAAGATCAATGATCAGTTTATCAAGGTCAGTACGTTGTTCTACACGCGCATTTTCTACGATGTAAGACACACGTTTGATTGGGCTATAAGATGCATCTAACTGTAAACGACCCACTGGACGAGTTTCGCCTTCTGGGAAACGTGAGTCAGAAGTCTCATAACCACGACCTTGAGCAACTTTCAGGCGCATTTTCAATGAGCCTGAAGCACTTAAAGTACCGATCAAATGTTCAGGGTTAACCACTTCAACATTATGAGGTAAACGAAGGTCAGCGGCAGTAACATCACCAGGACCTTGTTTCTCTAATGTCAAATAAGCTTCATTTTGATCGAACAGCTTAATAGACAATCCTTTCAGGTTCAGCAAGAGCTCGACGATGTCCTGCTGCAAGCCTTCCAAAGTACTGTACTCGTGCTCAACACCTTCAATTTCAACTTCAACCACAGCAGCGCCAGGTAAAGAAGAAAGAAGGATGCGACGTAAAGCATTGCCCAGAGTATGACCAAAGCCACGCTCTAAGGGTTCTAGAATAACTTTTGCCGAGGTCCCGCTAACCGCTTCGACCTTGATCGCTTGCGGAGTTAGAAACTCATTTGCAGTACGCGTCATTATTGCTACCTCAAGGATTATTTAGAATACAATTCTACAATCAAGCTTTCGTTGATTTCAGCAGGTAAATCAGAACGATCTGGTGCAGCTTTAAATGTACCTTCCAACTTAGAATGATCAATTTCCATCCAAGAAGGAATACCACGTTGAGCAGCTAATTCAACTGCATTTTTGATACGCAATTGTTGCTTAGCACCTTCGTGAACTGCAATCACGTCACCAGCTTTAACTTGGATAGACGCAATGTTAACACGACGACCATTTAAAGTGATAGAACGGTGAGATACAAGCTGACGAGCTTCTGCACGTGTAGAACCAAAACCCATGCGATAAACAACGTTATCTAGGCGGCTTTCAAGCAATTTCAACAAGTTTTCACCAGTTGCGCCTTTAACACGAGCAGCTTCTTTATAGTAGTTACTAAATTGACGCTCTAAAACACCGTACATACGACGTACTTTTTGTTTTTCACGTAATTGTAGTGAATACTCAGATTGTTTTGCACGGCTTTGACCATGTTGGCCAGGAGCTTTAGCATGTTTTTTAGTCTTAACGTCAAATGGTTTAACGCCAGATTTTAATTGCAGGTCTGTCCCTTCGCGGCGAGAGAGTTTGCATTTTGGACCAATATAACGAGCCATGAATGTTTCTCCTTACACGCGACGTTTTTTAGGTGGACGGCAACCGTTGTGCGGGATTGGCGTCACATCGGTAATGCTGTTAATTTTATAACCCACTGCACCTAAAGCACGAACCGCAGATTCACGACCAGGACCAGGACCTTTTACAAGGACGTCCAAGTTTTTCAAACCGTAATCTAAAGCAGCTTTACCAGCAACTTCAGCAGCTACCTGAGCAGCAAACGGAGTTGATTTACGTGATCCACGGAAGCCTTGTCCACCTGAAGTAGCCCAAGCCAATGCATTACCTTGACGATCAGTGATCGTTACAATGGTGTTATTAAAAGAAGCGTGAATGTGTGCAACACCTTCAGAGACGGTACGAGTGACCTTCTTGCGTGCGCGAGTATCTTTAGCCATCTTTTAGCTTCCAGAAATCTTATTTCTTAATAGGTTTGCGCGGACCTTTACGGGTACGTGCGTTAGTTTTGGTGCGTTGTCCGCGGACAGGCAAGCTGCGACGATGACGAAGACCGCGGTAGCAGCCTAAATCCATTAAACGTTTAATGTTCATGGAAATTTCGCGACGTAAATCACCTTCGGTCGGAACCTTAGTAACTTCTGCACGAATCGCATCAAGCTGAGCATCATCTAATTCACGAATCTTAGTCGTTGGAGCGATACCTACAGCAGCTAAGATGTTCTTAGCAGTGTGGCGACCAATACCAAAGATATAGGTGAGAGAGATAACAGCATGCTTGTTATCCGGAATGTTTACACCGGCAATACGAGCCATTCAATTTTCTCCAAAAAGGCAGTAGAGATAATCAACCGCCCCACAAAAATCTTGAGGGGCGGATAATAACCTAATTAGCCTACTGAAATCAACAGGTCTTGATCAGATTAACCTTGACGCTGCTTATGACGAGGTTCTGCGCTGCAAATTACGCGAATTACCCCATTACGACGGATAACTTTACAGCTACCACAAATTTTCTTTACAGAAGCTTGTACTTTCATGATGAAACCTCTAAGTGCGCTTATCCCTTCGGATGAGCAGTCGTTTTTCTCATTAACGTTTGATTATCATATTGATGAGATGTGAGATGTGCTTGCAATTGCGCCATGAAATCCATAACAACAACTACAACGATCAGCAAAGATGTACCACCCAGATAGAATGGAATACCAAAAGAACTTTGCAAAATCATTGGCATTAAACACACGATCGCAATATAAATCGCACCAATAAACGTCAAACGATTGAGAATATGATCTAAATAACGAGCAGTTTGCTCACCTGGGCGAATACCAGGCACATAAGCTCCGCTGCGTTTTAAGTTTTCCGATACTTCTTTCGGGCTAAATACCAGCGCCGTATAAAAATAACAGAAAAAGATAATTAACGCACCAAAGAGCACCAAATACAACGGCTGTCCAGGCGACAATAAAAGGGCCAAATCTTGAAGACTACGCTTGATTATCCCTGCACTCGGATCTGAGCTTCCCACCCACTGCCCCAAACTCGCTGGGAACAATAGTAAAGAGCTTGCAAAGATCGCTGGAATTACACCGGCCATATTAATTTTTAATGGCAAATGTGTCTGCTGTGCAGTAAATACACGACGGCCTTGTTGTTTTTGAGCGTAGTTTACTGGAATACGACGCTGCGCTTTCTCAATAAACACAATTGCTGCCAAAACACCTAGAGACAATAAGCCAAAAATAACCAAGCCAATCAGACTTGTTTGACCATTATCTACCGATGAAATTGATTGCATAATTAAATTAGGCAATCCAGCAACAATACCCGCGAAAATGATCATGGAAATACCATTGCCCACTCCACGTTCGGTAATTTGCTCACCCAACCACATTAAGAACATAGTACCTGCAACCAATGAAGTTACAGCAGGAACATAAAAAGCTAAACCAGCTGACAAGGTAATCCCTTGACTGATCAAACCTGCACACATTCCAGTTGCTTGCACCAAAGCTAAAAGCAACGTACCTTGACGTGTATATTGGTTAATTTTGCGCTTCCCTTGCTCTCCCTCTTTTTTCAAAGCTTCGAGTGATGGAATTACAGTCGACATTAACTGCACAATAATTGATGCAGAAATATACGGCATAATCCCCAAGGCAAGAATTGACATTCTTTCTAAAGCACCACCTGAAAACATATTAAACAAACCAAGGATTGTACCCTGGTTTGCATTAAAGAGATTTTCAAGTGCAGCATTATTAATGCCCGGTACTGGAATATGCGCTCCTAGTCGAAAAACCAACAATGCACCGAAGAGAAACATCATTCGGCGAATAATTTCACGATATTTCACGTAAAACGGTTGCCCTTTCATCATGTGAACATGACCTGAAGAACTAGGAGACATAGACACTCGCGATTACTCCTCGACTTTGCCGCCAGCAGCTTCAACAGCAGCTTTAGCGCCTTTAGTCAATGCAACACCTTGCACAGTGAATGCACGAGTAATTTCACCAGAAAGTACGATACGAGCACGCAACATATCTTTACGTACAACGTTTGCAGCTTTTAAAGTTTCTAGGCTAACAATGTCGCCTTCAACTTTAGCAAGCTCTGATAAACGTACTTCAGCAGTTTTTAAAGCGATTTGGCTAGTGAAACCGAATTTAGGTAAACGACGATATAACGCAGTTTGACCGCCTTCAAAGCCTGGACGAGTACCACCACTTTTACGTGAGTTTTGACCTTTGATACCACGACCACCAGTCTTACCAACACCAGAGCCAATACCACGACCTAGACGAAGATTATCACGCTTCGCACCTTCTGCAGGTGCAAGTTCATTTAAACGCAGAGTCATGGCTTATTCCTCTACACTAACCATATAGTAGACTTTGTTGATCATACCGCGGTTAGAAGGCGTATCTTGCACTTCTACAGTATGACCAATACGACGCAGACCTAAACCTTGTAAACAAAGCTTGTGATTTTTCAAGCGATGAGAAGAAGATTTAGTCTGGGTAACTTTAATCGTTTTCATGATTGATTACCCTTGAATTTGTTCTACAGAAAGACCACGTTTAGCAGCTACTTTCTCTGGAGAAGTCATATCACGCAAACCTTTGAAAGTTGCGTTTACAACGTTCGCAGCGTTTGTAGAACCGTAACATTTAGCAAGTACGTTGTGTACACCTGCAGCTTCAAGAACGGCACGCATAGCGCCACCAGCAATTACGCCAGTACCTTCAGAAGCAGGTTGCATGTACACACGGCTTGCACCATGACGAGCATTCACAGGGTGTTGTAAAGTAGTACCAGCAAGGTCTACAGTAATCATGTTACGACGTGCAGCTTCAAGTGCTTTAGAAATAGCAGCTGGAACTTCACGCGCTTTACCACGACCAAAACCTACACGACCATTACCATCGCCCACAACAGTTAATGCTGTGAAAGAGAAGATACGACCACCCTTAACAACTTTGGCTACACGATCAACGGCAACCAGCTTTTCAACAAGACCTTCGTTTTGTTCAACTTTAGCCATGATTAGAACTCCAAGCCGTTTTCACGAGCAGCATCAGCCAAGGCTTTGATACGACCATGATATTTAAAACCAGAACGGTCAAATGCAACTTTAGTAATACCAGCTGCTTTAGCACGTTCTGCGATTAAAGCACCTACTTTAGTCGCTGCTTCAATATTACCAGTTGAACCAGCACGTAAAGTAGCATCTAAAGTTGAAGCTTGCGCTAAAACTGTGCCACCATCTGCTGAGATAACTTGAGCATAGATGTGACGCGGAGTGCGGTTTACACACAAACGAGTCGCACCCAATGCACGAATGTGCAAGCGTGTGCTTTTCGCACGACGCAAACGGGATTGTTTCTTTTCGTTCATAAGAACCTCGCGCCTTATTTCTTCTTAGCTTCTTTACGAAGTACAACTTCATCAGAATAACGAACACCTTTACCTTTATAAGGCTCTGGCGGACGGTAACCACGGATATCTGCAGCAACTTGACCTAAACGTGCTTTATCAGCAGATTTAAGGATAATTTCAGTTGCTGTAGGAGTTTCAGCAGTTACACCTTCAGGAAGCGTATAGTCGATCGGGTGAGAGAAACCAAGGTTAAGGTTAACAATATTACCCTTAACCGCAGCTTTGTAACCAACACCGATAAGTTGCAACTTACGTTCGAAGCCTTCGCTAACACCTTTTACAAGGTTGTTAAGAACAGCGCGAGCAGTACCAGCTTGCATCCAAGCGTCTTTCGACTCAGCTTTTGGAGCTACAGCTACAATACCGTCTTCCTGTTTAAGCTCGACCAGCGCATGCAGGTTGAAAGACAATGTACCTTTACTGCCTTTCACTTCGACCTGCCGGCCGTTCTGAGTAACTGTAACACCGTTAGGCACAGTTACTGGGGCTTTAGCCACACGAGACATGAGGAATCACCTATTAAGAAACAAAAGCAACAACTTCACCACCAACGCCTGCAGCACGTGCAGCGCGATCAGTCATGATGCCTTTGCTTGTAGAAACAATTGCAATACCTAAACCTTGCTTAACGCTCGGAAGTGCATCTTTACCGCGATACTGACGTAGACCAGGACGGCTTACGCGTTTCACAGTTTCGATAACTGGTTTGCCTTCGAAATATTTTAAAGTGATGGTCAACGTAGCTTTGCCTTCAACTTCAGCAACTTCTACATTTGAAACATAACCTTCTTGTTGAAGTACGTTTGCAATTGCAACCTTCAACTTAGAATTAGGCATAGAAACAGATTGTTTCTTTGCCATTTGTGCGTTACGAACACGAGTTAACATGTCGGCAACGGTATCTTGCATACTCATTTCTAGTCGCTCCTTACCAGCTTGCCTTAACAACGCCCGGTACATCACCTTGCATTACTGTGTCACGTAATTTGTTACGGCTTAAACCGAACTTACGGAAGTAACCATGAGGACGACCAGTTAAACCACAACGGTTACGAAGACGTACTGGAGATGCATTACGTGGTAATGCTTGTAACTTCATCATCGCTTCGAAACGCTCTTCATCGCTTGCATTTACATTTGCAATCGTAGCTTTTAATTCAGCACGTTTTGCAGCAAATTTAGCAACTGTCTTTTCGCGTTTCAATTCGCGATTAATCATACCTTTCTTAGCCATATCGACCTCTTATTTGAACGGGAAGCCGAATGCACGCATAAGCGCACGGCCTTCGTCATCGGTGCGAGCAGTCGTAGTAACGGTAATATCCATACCACGAATACGATCAATCTTATCAAAATCGATCTCAGGGAACATGATTTGTTCTTTAAGACCCATAGAGTAATTACCACGACCATCAAATGATTTCGCAGAGAAACCACGGAAGTCACGGATACGAGGGATCGCAATCGAGATCAAACGGTCTAAGAATTCGTACATACGTTCGCCGCGTAAAGTAACTTTACAACCGATCGGCCAACCATCACGGATTTTGAAACCAGCGATTGATTTGCGAGCTAACGTAAGCACTGGTTTTTGACCAGCAATTGCTTGCATATCAGCAAGAGCACCATCAAGGAGTTTTTTGTCAGCAGCAGCTGCACCAACACCCATGTTGATCGTGATTTTAGTAATGCGAGGGATATCCATCACATTTTTAACGCCTAAAGTCTCTTGTAATTGAGCTTTAAGTTCGTCATTGTAACGCGTTTTAAGTCTGGCCATTGCCTTCTCAACCTATTACTTCGCTACCGCCACTGATTCACCATTTGATTTGTAAACGCGAGTTTTCACGCCTTCAGTCACTTGGTAACCAACACGGTCAGCCTTTTGGGTTG
Source organism: Acinetobacter sp. ANC 4173 (assembly GCF_004331255.1). Taxonomy (GTDB): domain Bacteria; phylum Pseudomonadota; class Gammaproteobacteria; order Pseudomonadales; family Moraxellaceae; genus Acinetobacter. The sequence goes on from NZ_SJOF01000003.1 coordinate 49,824, forward strand.
TAGCATTAAAAATTGCCACATTAGAAATATGAAGCGAAGCTTCTTGTGTAACGATAGCGCCTTCAGCACCTGTTGCACGGTTCGGCTTTTGATGCTTCTTAACCAAGTTAAGGCCTTCAACCATAACACGGTCATTAGAAACAGACAGAACAGTACCCTGTTTGCCTTTTTCTTTACCTGCGATCACAATTACTTGATCGCCTTTTTTAATCTTAGCCATGAGTGCCTCTTATAGAACTTCAGGAGCCAATGAAATGATTTTCATGAACTGTTCAGTACGAAGTTCACGAGTCACTGGTCCGAAAATACGAGTTGCAATCGGCGCTTTGTTGTTGTTCAAAATAACAGCTGCGTTATCATCGAAACGAATAACTGAACCATCTGGACGACGGATGCCGAATTTTGTACGTACAACCACAGCATTCATCACGTCACCTTTTTTAACACGTGCGCGAGGAATAGCTTCTTTTACAGTAACTTTAATAATATCGCCAACTGAAGCATAACGACGATGTGAACCACCAAGTACTTTAATACATTGTACGCGGCGAGCACCACTGTTGTCTGCTACGTCGAGCATAGTTTCGGTTTGAATCATTGCCCTACTCCAAAACCGTGCATCACCGGTCGCAATTTCGAAAGGCTCAAAGAGTACTCGAAATTGACCGATGATGCAAGAACGTTTAATTACTCAGCAGCAGCTTCAACAACTTCAACTAAAGTCCAAGACTTAGTTTTAGAAATTGGGCGGCTTTCTTTGATTGTCACAACATCGCCTAATTTAGCAGTGTTGTTCTCATCATGAGCATGTAATTTAGTTGAACGGCGGATTGATTTGCCATACAACGGGTGTTGAACACGACGTTCGATAAGCACAACAATAGACTTGTCCATTTTGTCGCTTACGACTTTGCCGGTTAACGTGCGGACTGTTTTTTCACTCATTGTCCGTTCCCCTGTTTTTCGGTAAGGAGGGTCTTAATACGAGCAATAGTCTTACGAGTAAGTGCAACTTCGTGCGATTTACCCAATTGACCAGTTGCCTTAGCCATACGAAGACGGAATTGGTTAAGCTGTTGCTCATCAAGCAAAGCTGTCAACTCTTCTACCGATTTTTCACGTAGATCTTTAGTTTTCATTACATTACCGTCCGAGTCACGATAGTGGTTTTAAACGGAAGCTTAGCAGCAGCAAGCGTAAATGCTTCACGCGCCAATTCTTCGTTCACACCTTCCATTTCGTACAGGATCTTACCTGGTTTGATTTCACAAACCCAGTACTCCACATTACCTTTACCGTTACCCATACGAACTTCTAATGGCTTTTCAGTAATTGGTTTGTCTGGGAATACACGAATAAAGATCTTACCACCACGCTTAACACGACGGCTAATGGTACGACGCGCAGCTTCAATTTGACGTGAAGTCATACGACCACGTTCAGTTGCTTTAAGCGCGATTGAACCAAATGATACTGTACTACCACGGTGCGCTAGACCAGTGTTACGGCCTTTTTGCACTTTACGGAATTTGGTACGTTTAGGTAGCAACATGGATTATTCTCCCTTGTCAGCAGCACGGTCATTACGACGTCCACGACGTTGCTCTTGACCTTCACCACGACCACGACCGCGTTTAGCTGGACGCTCTTCAGCTGGAGCTGGGTTCATGACTTGTTTCATGCCACCCAAGATCTCACCACGGAAGATCCACACTTTAACACCAATCGTACCGTAAGTCGTTTCAGCACGCATAGTTGAGTAGTCGATGTCCGCACGAAGCGTATGCAAAGGCACACGACCTTCACGATACCATTCTGTACGAGCAATCTCTGCACCACCTAAACGGCCAGAAACTTCAACTTTGATACCTTTAGCACCAGCACGCATCGTGTTTTGAACCGCACGCTTCATAGCACGACGGAACATAACACGCTTTTCTAATTGTGAAGCAATTGCTTCAGCAACTAAACGAGCGTCTAAATCTGGGCGATCGATTTCGTTGATGCTTACTTGCGCTGGAATACCCATAATTTGAGTAAGTTCACGCTGTAATTTCTCAATGTCTTCGCCTTTTTTACCGATCACGATACCAGGACGTGCAGTGCTAATAGTTACTTTAGCAGCGCCCGTAGGACGTTCGATAAGAATATTGCTGATCATTGCATTCTTAAGTTTTTTAGTTAAAAACTCACGAACTTGAAGATCTTTAAGCAAATATTCAGCGTATTGTTTCGGACTCGCATACCAGTTGGCGTTATGACGTTTTACAACACCAAGGCGGATACCGATTGGATGAACCTTCTGACCCATATCAAACCCCTACCTTAACGGTAATGTGACAAGTACGCTTAGTAATACGATCTGCACGGCCTTTAGCACGTGGCATAATACGTTTAAGGCTAGTGCCTTCATCAACGTAAATCGTAGTTACCTTAAGGTCGTCTACATCTAAACTGTTATTGTGTTCAGCGTTTGCAATTGCAGATTCCAATGCTTTTTTAACCAAAACCGCAGCTTTCTTGTTGCTGAAGTTAAGAATATTAAGCGCGTGAGCAACAGATTTGCCACGGATTAGGTCTGCAACCAAACGAGTTTTTTGTGCCGAGATAGCGGCACCGCGTAATTTAGCAGTAACTTCCATCATAGCACCTTAACGTTTAGATTTCTTGTCAACACCGTGACCGCGATAGGTACGAGTTGGCGCGAATTCACCAAGTTTGTGACCAACCATGTGTTCAGATACGATCACTGGAACATGGTTACGGCCATTATGTACAGAGATTGTTAAACCAACAAAATCCGGGAGGATCATCGAACGACGTGACCAAGTCTTGATCGGCTTACGATTGTTAGCAGCAATAGCAGCTTCAACCTTAGCGAACAAGTGCGCATCGACGAATGGACCTTTTTTCAATGAACGAGGCATTAGTCAGATTCCTTTACTTGACGCGACGATCGCGAATAATCATCTTAGTCGTACGCTTGTTGGTACGTGTCTTGTACCCTTTAGCTTTTTGACCCCATGGGCTTACAGGTTGAATACCTTTATTACGCCCTTCACCACCACCGTGTGGGTGATCAACTGGGTTCATCGCCATACCACGAACGGTAGGACGAACGCCACGCCAGCGTGCTGCACCTGCTTTACCAAGTGAGCGAAGGTTGCTTTCTTGGTTAGAAACTTCACCAAGAACTGCACGGCACTCAACGTGAATTTTACGCATTTCACCAGAACGTAAACGAACGATGGCGTAAGAACCGTCACGACCCAACAATTGAACTGAAGTACCAGCAGAACGAGCTAATTGCGCGCCTTTACCGATTTTAAGTTCGATGTTGTGAAGAGTAGAACCGATCGGCATGTTGCGAAGCGGTAAGCAGTTACCTGGGCGAATTGGAGCATCGTTACCAGATTGAACTTTATCGCCAGCGCGAAGGCCTTTAGGCGCGATGATGTAGCGACGCTCACCATCAGCATACAATACAAGTGCAATGTGTGCTGTACGGTTAGGATCGTATTCAATACGCTCTACAGTCGCAGGAATGCCATCTTTGTTACGTTTAAAGTCAACAAGACGGTAGTGCTGCTTGTGACCGCCACCAACGTGACGAGTCGTGATGTGACCGTTGTTGTTACGACCACCAGTACGTTTTTTAGCTTCAACCAACGGAGCATAAGGCGCGCCTTTGTGAAGATGGTCGTGAACGACTTTCTCTACAAAGCGACGTCCAGGAGACGTTGGCTTACATTTTTGAATTGGCATAATTCTCGTCCTTATTCCGCTGCGCTTTCAGCGGTATCGCCCAAGTCAGCCATTTCAACATCTTGGCCAGCTTTCAGGGTGACGTATGCTTTTTTAACATCAGAACGACGTCCTAATGTTTTACCAAAGCGTTTAGACTTACCTTTAGTGATCGTTGTGTTAACTTTAACAACCTGAACACCAAAGAGTTGTTCAACTGCTTTTTTGATTTCAAGTTTATTTGCATCAAGTGCAACTTTAAAAACTTGAACACCAGCAGTCTCACCTAAAACTTGTGCTTTTTCTGAGAATACAGGTCCTTGTAGGACTTGATAGATACGTTCGTTGTTCATCCGAGTTCTACCTCAATTTTCTTAGCAGCAGCAACAGACATAACAACTTTATCGAACGCAATCAAGCTAACAGGATCGATTGCAGTAGCATCAACCACATCAACGTGTGGAATGTTGCGCGCTGCTAGATATAGATTCTCATCTACAGCATCAGTAACGATCAATGCGCGAGTAGCATTCAAGTCGTTAAGTTTCGCAAGCAATTCTTTAGTTTTTGGAGCTGCAACAGCAATCTCTTCAACCAATACAAGACGATCTTGGCGAACAAGTTCAGCTAAGATACATTGCATTGCACCGCGATACATTTTGCGGTTAACTTTTTGAGACCAATCTTGTGGACGAGCAGCAAAAGTTTTACCACCACCAACCCAGATTGGGCTACGAATAGAACCGGCACGAGCGCGACCAGTACCTTTTTGACGGAATGGCTTTTTACCACCGCCAGATACATCAGCACGTGATTTCTGAGCTTTCGAACCTTGACGACCACCAGCTAAGTAAGCTGTAACAACTTGGTGTACAAGTGCTTCGTTAAATTCACGACCGAAAGCAACTTCAGATAATTCAACAGCAGAGCCGGAAACAGTTTTTAAATTCACGTTATTTCCCCTCAGGCCTTGATCGTAGGACGAACGGTAACGTCGCCACCAGTAGCACCAGGAATCGCGCCTTTAACAACTAGAACTGAACGTTCTGTGTCGATAGCAACGATCTCAAGACCCTGTGTAGTTACGCGTTCAGCACCTAAATGGCCAGCCATTTTTTTGCCTTTGAATACGCGACCAGGAGTCTGGTTTTGACCAGTAGAACCTAAAACACGGTGAGAAAGTGAGTTACCGTGAGTAGCATCTTGGGTACGGAAGTTCCAACGCTTAACACCACCTTGGAAACCTTTACCTTTAGACGTACCAGTAACGTCAACGATTTGACCAACTGTGAACAAATCAACAGTTAGAACACCACCAACTTCACGACCTTCAAGATCAGCTTCTGTAGCGCGGAATTCTTGAACTAGACGACCAGCAGCAACACCCGCTTTCGCAAAGTGACCTTTCTGAGCGTTAGTTACGCGAGATTCGCGACGTTCACCAGTAGTGATTTGAATCGCTTGATAACCATCAGTTTCAAGCGTTTTGATTTGAGTGATGCGGTTAGGATCAACCTCAATCACTGTTACAGGCACAGAAACACCAGCATCTGTAAAGATACGGGTCATACCGCACTTGCGACCGACTAAACCAATAGCCATGTGCATAACCTCTAAAAAAGCGGCCTAATTAACTTCAAAAGCGTTAATTAACCGAAAGTCTTAACCCAAAGCGATCTGAACATCAACACCAGCAGCAAGATCTAACTTCATCAATGCATCAACAGTTTTATCCGTAGGTTGAACGATGTCGATCAAACGTTTGTAAGTGCGGATCTCATATTGGTCACGCGCATCTTTGTTAACGTGTGGTGATGTTAAAACGTTAAAACGTTCGATGCGAGTTGGCATCGGGATTGGACCACAAACTTGTGCGCCAGTACGTTTTGCTGTTTCTACGATCTCTTGAGCAGATTGATCAATTAAACGATGATCAAAAGACTTCAAACGGATACGAATTCTCTGGTTAGACATACCAGTTAACTCCAAGCCAAATATATAAAGAATCACCCTTGACGCATCTCACCTATTGGTAAGTGTCAAAGGCAGTGAAAATCACTAAGGTCATGATCGATGCCACGACTGTCACGATGTTAACTACTTTATTCGCAGTTAACCCCCTTCCTTTGAAGGGTGAGTCATTATATCGATTGTTTAACGCTTAAGCAAATCCATTTTGCCTTTTTTGGTCTTTTTTTCAAATTTACATGATTTTCAATTGTTTATTATTTAACCGCTATGCTGTTTTTTGCAAGACATACTCAATGGCTTGATTGAGCAACTGATTTCCCTGAATAAAATGTGCTTTCGAAGAGTGCTTTAACTCACTTTCTGTTTGCACACACGCTCCCGAAAAATGAGCCAATTCATCATCATTTTCTAAAAATAAACTCAGGGTTTCTGGCGTGATTTCGGGATGAAACTGAAAGCCCAATACATTCTTTCCAATCTGATACATTTGGTTGCGACAAGCATCATTTTCTGCCAAATGAATCGCGCCTTTCGGAATTTCAAAGGTCTCACTGTGCCACTGCATGACATTAAAATGCTCAGGTAACTCAAAGCACTCCTGTGGCACATGTTGGACCTTGCGTATCGTAGTCCAACCTAGCTCTTGCATCTTATTTTTACTGACTGCTGCACCTAAAGCATTAGCGATCAATTGTCCACCCAAGCACAATCCAATCGCTGGCTTACCCAATGCCAAATAACGTCTAAGCCAGCGCTTTTCTATTTTTAACCATGGATAATTTACTTCATCATTTACACTCATGCTCCCTCCCATGATGATAAGAAGGTCTACTTCTTCAACTTGGGGCAATGCCTCAATTTCCAGAGGTAAATCCACAGGTAAGGCAAAAAATTCTGTGGCTGTAATTTGTGCCTGATGTGCTTTTAAAAACTCATAACAACTACCGAACCCTTCACCAGCAATATGCTGAAAATAATGTACTTTTAAATGCGACTTCATGCGCGGCAACCTATTGTTGTAGCTTTGCTTAGATTTAGCAAAATTGAAGCCAACTTTTGATTTGGTTGCTTGTTTTTACAGTTCTTCCCAATTCGGTAGCGAAAATTGACATATTCTCTTAATCTAGGTTCCATCCTACGCTTTACATGAGTCACATCTTGAACAAGAAACCTCAAACTGCGCTAATTCATGCACCAAGAAAAGCACCACAGTATATTTCCAGCGTTCAACCTCCCCTGTTTCGTGCATCCACCATTATCTTTGAGAATACCGATGCACTATTTAATCGCCACTGGACTGACCCGTATGACTACAGCTATGGTACACATGGCACACCAACGACATTTACCCTAGCAGACCAGATCGCCCAAATTGAAGGTGGGGAATATTGCTTATTGGCACCTAGTGGACTTTCTGCGATTAATTTAGTCAATTCCGCTTTACTCGCGCAAGGTGATGAGGTCTGGGTACCCGATAATGTCTATGGTCCGAATATGGAGCATCTGCGCAATCTGGAAAAACGCTACGGCATTCAAGTGCAGGTTTATAATCCTATAGATGTTACGAGTTTTACCCCATCCCACCATGCCAAACTCCTTTGGCTCGAAGCCGCAGGATCCGTCACCTTAGAATTCCCTGATTTAGTCGGCTTAGTTCAAAAAGCACAAGCTCAACAGATTTTGACAGTGTTGGATAATACCTGGGGGGCAGGTCTCGCCTTTAATGCTTTTGATTTTTCCGATGAACACTTAGCCGTAGATATCAGTGTACATGCACTGACCAAATATCCGAGTGGTGGTGGTGATATTTTGATGGGCTCTGTGGTAACACGTAATCAGCAACTACATCATCAATTATTCCGTATGCATGCCATACAAGGTATTGCCGTTTCTGGCGATGATACCGCCCAGATTCAGCGTAGCTTGGCTCACATGTCTATACGTTACGAACAACAAGCGAAATCAGCCTTAAAACTACTCGCATGGTTAAAGCAACAACCGCAATTTAGTCAGGTCTTACACCCAAGTGATCCTGATGCTGCTGGGCATGCACACTGGAAACAAGTCTGCCTCACAGGCAAAAGTGCAGGCTTAGTGAGTGTGATTTTTAAACCAGAATATGACTTAAAAGCAGTGCGTGAATTTTGTGATCATCTGAATTTATTTAAGCTCGGATTTAGCTGGGGTGGCCCAATCAGCTTGGTCATGCTGTATGAAATCAACCACATGCGTTCACTTAAAACTACACATTTACAACAAGGTTTATTGGTCCGCTTTTGTATAGGACTAGAAGATGCTGAAGATTTAGTCCAAGATATTCAAAACGCATTAAAACAGCTCGAATAAATTCTAAAATAGGTGAAAAATGAGTACACCAATTATCATTGCAAAAAAAACCACGGATACAACACAAAATATTGTTTTACATTCTCAATTTGCCAATCGACACGGTTTAATTGCGGGTGCAACAGGGACGGGTAAAACTGTAACTCTGAAGGTATTGGCCGAAAGTTTTTCACGTATTGGTGTGCCCGTTTTTCTTGCCGATGCCAAGGGCGATGTTTCCAGTCTAGCCCAAGCCGGTAGTAGCAATTCAAAATTTGATGAACGCATTAAAAACCTAGGAATTGATTCCATTCCCTTTGCTGCCTCGCCTATGGTTTTCTGGGATTTATTTGGCGAGCAAGGACATCCGATTCGCAGCACGGTTTCCGAAATTGGACCACTTTTACTGGCGCAAATGCTGAACCTAAACGACACTCAGGAAGGGGTTTTATCCGCTGTTTTTCGTATTGCAGATGATCAGGGGCTACTGCTGATTGACTTTAAAGATTTAAAAGCCATGCTCGTTTATGTCAGTGAACATGCAGCAGAATTTAAAGCTGAATACGGCAATCTCTCCCCTGCCAGCCTAGGTGCCATTCAACGTAACTTACTGGCACTGGCCGATCAGGGAGGAGATCAGTTTTTTGGTGAACCTAGTTTGAATATTCTTGATTTTATTCAAACTGATGCCGATGGTCGAGGCTATATCAATTTGCTTGCAGCAGATAAATTAATGAATACTCCGAAGCTGTATGCCACTTTTCTGCTCTGGATGCTCTCTGAATTATTCGAGCAGTTGCCTGAAGTTGGCGATATGGATAAACCCAAGCTTGTGTTCTTCTTTGACGAAGCCCATTTACTTTTTGACAATGCCAGTGCTGCACTACAAGAAAAAATTGAACAAGTGGTGCGCTTAATTCGGTCCAAAGGAGTCGGGATTTATTTTGTGACCCAGAACCCGTTGGATTTACCTGAAACTGTATTAGGACAACTGGGCAATCGGGTACAACATGCATTACGTGCCTTTACGCCTAAAGACCAAAAAGCAGTTAAAACTGCAGCCACAACTTTTCGTGCCAATCCTGAATTTGATGTCGAGCAAGCCATTACCGAACTGGGCGTTGGTGAAGCCCTCATCAGTTGCCTCGATGAACAAGGCATCCCACAAATTGTCGAGCGTGGCTGGATCATGCCTCCCTACTCTGCTTTTAGCCCAATTTCACCGGAAATCCGCAAAGCATTAATGACCCAAAGTATTGTGGCAGGCATATATGAACAAAGTGTAGACCGAGACAGTGCTTACGAACGTTTACAGCAAAAAGTGGCTGAACGCCAACAGCAAGCTCAAGCAGATATCCTTGCGAAAGAACAAGCCAAACAACAAGAAATCCTTGCCAAACAACAGGTGAAAGAAGCTGAAGTACTGACCAAACAGCAAGCGCGTGAGGAAGAGCGCCTTGCAAAAGAACAGCAAAAAGAAGCCGATCGTGCTGCCAAACAGCGAGAAAAGTTAATTCAAGACACGGTCGGAACTTTTGCCAAAAGTGCTGCCCGCAGTTTAGGTGGCTCTACAGGACAAAAAATTGTGCGTGGCTTACTCGGCTCGTTATTTGGTGGGAAATAGCGTTCCAATGATTTTTTAACGCTATCGACAGATCAAGATACCAATACCAACCTTAGATTTTCCATCATTTCCATGGCCTTTTTTTCGCCACAAACCTTTAGACTATTTATTCCATAAAAATAATAGGGTTTTGTGTTAAAAAGAGGTTGCAATTAAAATATTAAATATGTATTTTAAATACATCTTATAAATAACAGCCAAGTGAGATCACATCATGACTCCGCAGCAAATTGAACTTGTAAAAGCCACTGTCCCTGTTCTTCGTGAAAATGGCGTTGCATTAACCGGCTATTTTTATAACCGCATGTTAGGGAATAACCCTGAATTAAAAGAAACCTTTAATATGGGACACCAACGTAGCGGTGCTCAAGCACAAGCACTTGCGGGTGCCGTATTGGCTTATGCAGAAAATATTGAAGATCCTTCTGTTCTTTTGCCTGTGGTTGAATTAATCGCACACAAACATGTCAGCCTGAATATTCAAGCCCCTGACTACAATATTGTGGGCGAAAACTTGCTCCACTCCATCAGTGAAGTCCTTAACATCTCAATGGAAGATCCATTAATTGATGCGTGGGCAGCAGCTTATGGTCAGTTGGCAGATCTATTTATTAGCACTGAAAAAGCCATTTATAATCTGCATCAACAAACACAAGGCAGTTGGTTAGGCTGGCGTAATTTTAAAATTGCCAAGAAAGTGGTAGAAAGTGAAGAAATCACCTCTTTCTATCTCGCGCCTGTCGACGGCGGTGCATTACCAAAATACGAAGCAGGTCAATATATTTCAGTTCGCGTATTTGTCGAAGAGTTAGGTTTAAAACAACCTCGCCAATACACGTTATCGACCAGCCCACAAGCTGACTATTTACGTATTTCGGTAAAACGTGAAGATGAGAAAGGTGATTTAGCAGGCGGTTGGGTATCAAGCACACTGCATGGTTTGGCTGAAGGTGCTGAAATTGAAGTCTCTGCACCAACAGGTAACTTCTATCTGATTGATAGCAGCAAACGCAATGTCTTTATCAGTGGTGGTGTTGGCTTAACCCCAATGATTGCCATGCTTAATCAATTGGTTACACTGGATATGCCACAACCTGTCAGCTTTATTCATGCTTGTCGCAGCAGCCAAGTCCATGCCATGAAACAACATATTCATGAGCAGAAATCAAAATTCCCTCGCCTAACGACGTTTACTGCCTACGAATTTCCACATGAAGGCGATGTATTAGGTGATGATTATGATGTGGCTGGACGCTTAGACTTAGGTACAGTGGATTCAGCATTGTTACCAACAAATGCCGATTACTACCTATGTGGTCCAATGCCATTTATGGCAGAACAGCATAAAGCCCTCGTCGCTCGCGGTATTAAACCTGAACAAATTCATAGTGAAGCATTTGGTACAGGTGGGGTTCGCATCTAAACCTGCTACCGCATGCGTACCGTATGAGGCTAGTCTATGTTAGACTGGCCTTATCTATTCATCTCAAAAAAGATGAGCACAATCATGCAACTAAACAAATTTACCGATTATGCCCTGCGCATACTCATGTATATTTCACGACCACGAGAAAATGCTTATACCATTGCTGAAATTGCAGCAGACCTTCAGGTATCACAAAACCATTTGGTTAAAATTGTGCACTTTATGGGCAAGCAAAACTGGTTGATCACCACCCGTGGTAAAGGCGGCGGTATACGGCTAAATCCCGATGCGGTACACCTTAAAGTCGGTGAAGCAGTCAGAACCCTGCAAGGTGAAAATCAGATCGTAGAATGCAACAATCCTCCGTGTGTACTTAGAAGTCATTGCGGTCTAAAAAGTATTTTAGACCAAGCACTCGATCAGTTTTATCAGCATTTAAACCAATACACCTTAGGTGAAGTGCTTGCGCGCTCAAATGCTAAAAAGACCAAGACCATTACAAATGGCATTGAACTACTCAACCTATAACATTTTCAGGTGACAAGAGGAAAATTCGCGTGCGTGGGCGACTTCCTTTATACTAGGCACTTGAAAATAAGTGAATGAAGTTGAGTTATGCACCACAGCAGAGGAAAATCAAAAAACAGTAAAACCGCGCAGGCGCCTAAGCAAAAGATCAGCTATGAGAAAAAGCTTGATCCTGTGATTACTGAATATGCTGTACGCGCACTCAACTGGCTACGTAAAGCCGCATTTTTAATGAGTGCACCCAAGCTCGATATCTGTGTAGAAGATACTGGTTACGAAATTGCATTTGCTGGACGTTCCAATGCGGGTAAATCCAGTGCAATTAATGCATTAACCAATCAAAAGCAGTTGGCACGCGCCTCGAAAAAACCAGGGCGTACCCAAATGATCAACTTCTTTAGTTTGGGTAATCCAGATCAACGACTGGTCGATTTACCAGGCTATGGATATGCAGCCGTTCCTGAAGCCATGAAAATTGTGTGGCAGAAAGAGCTTGAAAATTATCTGATTCATCGTCAAAGCCTACAAGGCTTGGTATTGTTGATGGATATCCGTCACCCTTTACAACATTTTGATGTGATGATGCTGGAATGGGCTTACTCACGTAAACTGTTTGTGCATGTGTTGTTGACCAAGTCAGATAAAATGAACCGTGGTCCTGCCAATCAAGCCTTATTAGACGTCAAACAACAATTGAAGAAAATGAAACTCGATTTCTCGATTCAATTGTTCTCTTCATTAAACAAACAAGGTTTAGAAGAACTTGCTAGTGTTATGGGGGGTCGCCTGAATTTCACCCTTGAACAATCTGCTGAGTTTGACCTAGCGCTTATTCCTGAAGCGGAAGCAGATGATTTAGCCGAAGACAGCATTGAAGATGATGAGAGCGAAGCTTTTGATGCTGAGGAAATTGCAGCAGATACCCCTGAGCAAGCACCGAAACAAGATTAAGTGTGACTCAACCCGATCAATTCTTCATGAATTGACATTGAAATGTCCCGCATTGCTAAACACATTGCGGGATATTTTTTTCATACTGCCCTCAATGCGTCAAAAAAGCTTGAGACCGTAGAATGAAACTCTTACAACGCCTGAAAAAAACAAAAATTGGCTCTTCAATTCAATATCGCATTCAACCGCGCAAAGTGAAATTTGAATGGCAAAACACCCCTGTAGATTGGGTTCCTCAACAGCCCTTTGTGAGTTATTTTATTAATGAAATTAATATGATTTTACCAGCAGGCGAGTTCTGGTTTTGCCGTTTATATAATAAAGTCCTACCGCAAATTCAAGATGAAAAACTCAAACACGATGTGCAAGCCTTTATTCGTCAAGAAGCCATGCATGCACAAGCACACAACTCTGCCAACAAAGAATATTTACGCGAACGCCAAATCGACATTCAACGTAATCTAGATGTCATGGACTTCCTGTTTGGCAAATTATTGGCGGACCAACCTTTAGGTTTGAATGTTCCAAAACCACTAGAACATCAATGGGACTTGTTCCGTTTAGGGATTGTTGCCACTGTTGAGCATATGACCTGTGTCTTGGGTAAATATGCACTCTATAACACTGAGTGGCAAAAGCGTGGCGCAGATCCTGCCATGCTCGACTTGGTAAAATGGCATGGGGCTGAAGAAATTGAACACCGCACCGTCGCATTCGATTTGTACCGACATTTGGGTGGCGGCTATCTGGCGCGTTATTACCTCAGTGTTGTGGTGATTGCTGCGGTACTCGGATTGTGGGTTGATGGTACGGCACATATCATGCAGCAAGACCCACGCTTTAAATCGATCCGCCCTGCAATCTACAAACCTTGGGTTTGGCGTGAATGGTACGCAATTTCACAACGCGACAATCGCCTGTTACCCAACCCACTCTGGTTAATCTCGCAACAATTGGGCTATTTAATGCCGTGGTACGACCCTGTACATGAAGCCAAAACTGAAGATGCGATTGCTTACCTAAATCAATCGCCTGCGGCCTTGCGTGCCATGCTCAAAGTTGCCTAAAACCCGAAAATATCCAAACACTACAAAAAGCAGGCTGAATAGACCTGCTTTTTCGCTCATTCTAAAACATCATATTTAGATGTTGAGCACTCGCCATGCACGCCTATCTCAGTGTACTGACCCTTGCGGTTCATGATCTCCAAGCAGCGTTAGAATTTTACTGCCAAGGATTGGGTTTTAAAAGTGAGGAAATTATCGGTCAAGAATTTGAAAATGGCGCCGTGGCCTTTATTGAATTACAGTCTGGCTTAAAGCTGGCACTTTGGCCGCAACAGAGTTTAAGTCAAGATTCGGGCTTGGCTTTAACACCGTTCTGTCCGACTGGATTTTCGCTAGGACACAATGTCGGTTCAGCAACCGAAGTCGATGCCATCATGGCACTCGCTAAAAAAGCTGGCGCAACCATCACCAAAACTGCACAAGCCACCTTTTACGGCGGCTATGCAGGCTATTTTCAAGATCCAGATGGACATCTTTGGGAAATTGTCTGGAATCCTTGTTGGAAACAAAGCTAGCTGTTTGGTTCCGTGACAGCTTCACGAGTATGACGATCAACCACCACACTAATCATCATATCGCCTTGCACGTTCACCACTGTTCGCACCGTATCCAGCAAGCGGTCGATTGGCAATAAAATCGCAATCGCCTCTGCAGGCAAACCGACTGATTGCAAGACCATAATCATGGTGACCATTCCTGCACTTGGAATACCGGGCGCTCCCAAAGATGCAATCATTGCGGTTAAACAGACAATGATTTGTTGTGCCAGACTTAAGTCTAAACCAATTAAATTGGCCACAAATAAAGCAGCAGCAGCTTCATATAAAGCTGTGCCATCCATGTTTAATTGCGTACCTAATGGAATCACAAAACCCACTGTGGCAGGACTGACCTTCAGATTTTCTTGTGCACATTTCATGGATAGCGGCATGGTGGCTGAACTGGAACTGGTGGCAAATGCAGTAATCAACGCGGCTCGCGTACCTTTAAAGAACGTCACAGGATCCATCTTGCCAAAAATCCATAACAACAACGGCAACACCACCGCACCATGAAAAATGGTGGTTCCTGTCACCACCACGGCAAATTCAGCTAAACGGCTGAGTACCGAAAGATCTTCTGTGGCAATCAGCTTGGCGAGTAATGCAAAAATCCCCAATGGCGCCAGTTTCATGACCCAACGAATCATCAGCATCATGATTTCAAAGAATTGTGCTGAAAGCTGACGCACCGCTTTAAAACGCTCACCGCCATGTACCAATGCCACACCAATAAACAGTGCAAACACCACCACCGCCAAGACATTCCCTTCCGCAAAAGCTTTAAATGGATTAATCAAGGTATTCTGGATGAAATTGGTAAAGAACGAAGAAGGCGTTAAGGTATCTGGACTTTGGTATTGGTCAATCGCATTTTGAAATAAGGCAATGTCCACCCCCTTCCCGACGTCAAATAAATGTGCACACCCAATCCCTAAAATTAAGGCTAAAGTGGTGGTCGTGACACAGCATGCGACCGTGATTTTCCATACTTTCCCAAGTTGCCCACCTGCTTGTAAGTTGGACACTCCAACCACAATTGAGCTAAAAATGAGTGGAATTAACAGCATTTTCAGTAGACCAATGAAAATACTACTGATAATGCCTAAGCCATATAAACTGGTGCTAAAGAAGCTACTCTGTGGGAACACACTGAGCAGAAAACCAAAAGTAATCCCCAGAATAGCAGCAATCAAGATTTGGGTATTTAAGCTCATATCTACTGTAATTTTATCTTTTGAAGTCGCACCACTATGGCATACCTTATACGTGAAAATCGAATTTTTCTTGTTCAAAAATAGATGATCAAACCCACTCAAAGCTTGGGATAATAGTGCAAAATAAAAAAGCCTCATCACGATGAGGCTTTTTCTAGTGTTTAAATCTTATTGGGTTTCAATTTCTCTGAGCCGAATCAAGCCTTCTTGGGTGGTACTACAAACCAACTCGCCATTTTGCCACATCCGTCCAAAATTCAGTCCACGCGAATTCGCACTCACAGTTGCCTCCATGTCATACAACATCCAGTCATCCACACGGAATGGCTTATGGAAATACATGGCATGGTCGATACTGGCACACTGCAAACTCGGAGATAACCAACTCAAACCATGCGGACGTAATGCCGTGGTCATTAAAGTAAAGTCTGAATAAAATGCAGCAATGGCTTGATGCAGTGAAACCTCATCAATTTCTGGCGCAATTGGGTTATGCGTACGAATGTAGTGTGCATAAGAAGGTGCAGCAGGTTGCGGTTGATACGGATTTGCTGGGTCGATCGGACGAATCTCCACATGACGGTCACGCATAAAACTGGCACGAACATTTTCAGGTACAAATTCAACCATCATTTGTTTCAATTCAGCTTCCGATTTCACTTGCAGCGGTGCTGGATAATCAGGCTCCTGAATCTGATAATTCAAGCCTTCTTCTGGGTCTGCAAAAGAAACCATCGCGGTAAAAATGGTGCGTCCATGCTGAATGGCACGTACTTGACGACTGACAAAACTTTTTCCATCTCTTAAACGGTCAACTTCATAAATAATGGGTGCATTCACATCCCCCCCGAAGAGAAAATAAGCATGTAAGGAATGAGCGGGGCGATCTGCCGTGTAAGATGCAGCACGTAAAGCCTGCCCCAAAACCTGCCCACCAAAAACACGCTTACCTACCAAATTACGACTTTGACCGCGAAAAATATTCTCTTCGATTTTTTCAAGGCTAAGCAGTTCAACCAATTCTTGAGTTAAGGCATTCATAGCAGACCCGTTTTAAATTTTAGACACACCCGTGTTGGTGTTGATTAGAAAGACCATAGAGCGCTCGCTCTAAAACTATATTACCTAAATGTTGACCGTTCCCCTAGAGATTAATTGACTGTACTGTCACTGTAATTTTCAAATTTAATTGCTAAAAATATGTGGTTTAAGGCTAGAATCTTGGCATAAGCAGTGAATTTATCAGAAAATGACCTCTGGTTTTTGATTACAATTACACAGAATAATTCCCCCTTCACATTTTGGGGCTTCGTACCGTATTAGGAGTATTTATGTCCAAGCGTGGCTTTGGTCAAATGTATCGCCAGCTTTCCAGCAAGCTGCTTGACCTTGTGGTAACCCCTCATATTTTGGGTGAAGTACCCAGCAACCCGACCACTCCAACAACCAGCGAAGACCCAAATGTTGCCAGCACGCCCAGCAAAAAAGTGGTGTGTTACGTCTTACAAAATTATTCGCGTAGTAATGCCTTGGTGGTCGATGGTGAAACCCGTCGTTTAAAACTACCTGCCGCATTAGACTCACTATTGATCGGTGAACATAAAGAAAAAGCCTCAATCTTATTCTTGCAACATCATGATGAGCAGAACTTACTGAGTCCACCACCCAATACGTTCCCCCCTCGTCTATTACGCTTCATTGACTTACTCGAAAAGCATCCAGACTTAGACATTGAACTGGTACCTGTAACGGTGCTGTGGGGTCGTTCACCAGATAAAGAAGACTCTTGGTTTAAACTGTTATTTACCGATACATGGGCAACACCAAGCCGTGTGAAACAAATGGTGAATATTGGCTTGCATGGACGTGAATCTTATCTGGAATTCCACGAAGCTCAGTCTTTACGTGACCTGATTCAGTATGCCAAAACCACCCATCCAAATTTATCGCCTGCCACGTATATTATTAGCAGCTTAAATAACTATATGGATGCGCAGCGTGAAGTGGTGCTGGGTCCTGATTTGTCAGACCGTCGTAACGTCATGCACAGCCTGATTAAGGCAAAAGATGTACAAGATGCCATTCGTCGTGAAAGTATTCGCAGCAAAATCAGCATGTTAGAAGCAGAACGTCGTGCCGTTAGCTATTTAAATGAAATTGTCTCGGACTATTCATCTTCTGCGGTACGTTTTGCCGATATGGCGCTGACGCGTTTATGGACGCAGCTCTATGATGGCGTTGAAGTGCATAACTTCAGCACCGTGCGTGAACTGGCGAAAGAATACGAAATTATTTATACCCCATGTCACCGTAGTCATATCGACTACCTGTTATTGTCTTATGTCATTTATAAACGTGGTTTGATGGTGCCGTACATTGCGGCGGGCGATAACCTGAATATGCCATTTGTGGGTCAATTATTGCGTGGAGGCGGTGCGTTCTTTATTCGCCGGACTTTCCGTGGTAATGGCTTATACACTACCGTTTTTAAAGAATATTTATACAGCATTCTGTCACGTAACACGCCTTTGGAATACTTCATTGAAGGGGGGCGTTCACGTACCGGTCGTCTATTGCCCGCAAAAACAGGCATGCTCTCCATGACTGTACATAGCCATCTTCGTGGACGTGCTAAACCGATTGTGTTTGTTCCCACCTATATAGGCTATGAACGCCTGATGGAAGGTTCAACCTATGTCGGTGAAATGCAAGGCAAACCGAAAGAAGCAGAATCAGTCCTTGGGATTGTGAAAACCCTGCGCAAAATTGAACGCATCTTCGGTAAAGTACATGTGAACTTTGGTGAACCTGTATTCCTGGATGACAAACTTAAAGCCTTTGGCGCGGATCAAATTCGCATTGAGAAAAATGACGATCCAATTCCAAATGAAGTTTCTGATGCGGTGAACAGTGCTGCACACACCATTTTGGAAAACATCAACCGTGCTGTGGTGATTAACCCTGTATCTTTGTTGTCTTTAATTTTATTGGCGACACCAAAACATACACTGGATGAAGAACTGTGCATTAAACAGTTAGATGCTTATCGCAATTTGCTGACTGCACTACCTTATGATGAGCGCACGCAAGTCACACCTCTTTCAGGCAAAGAAATTATTGCTTACGGTTTAAAACTCAAACTGATTAAGCGCGTGAAGCATGTTCTTGGCGATATTATCGCGATTGAAGACAATCAAGCCGTGTTACTCACCTACTTCCGTAATAACATTGTGCATGCTTTTGTCTTACCATCTTTGATTGCGGCCTTGGTTGAACATAACGGTACCATCAAGCGTCACGACTTATGTAACGTGATTCGTACCCTATATCCATTCTTGAAAGCGGAGTTGTTCCTGAAATGGGATGATGAAAGCTTAAAAGTGCAGATCGCTGCTTATGCAGATGCTTTAATCAGTGCAAAACTGATCACTGAAGATGCAGATGGGCACTTGATTTCTCCTGCACCAAATACTGAAGAACATAATCAGTTGTTAGTCCTTGCAGGTCCTGTGATGCAGAGCCTAGAGCGCTATTACATGACCTTAGCCCTGATTACACAGCGTGGTTCTGGCAACATCTCGACGCGTCAAGTGGAAGAATTGAGCCATTTGGTGGGTCAGCGCTTATCTGTACTGTATGAGTTCAATTCGCCAGAGTTCTTTGATAAAGCCCTATTCCAAGGTTTTATTCGTGTACTGACTCAGCAGGGTTATATCAGTACCAATGCCGAAGGTTCGATTGTGTTTGACAGCAACTTTAGTAATATTGCTGCCAATGCCAATTTGGTACTGGATGATGTGACTTTACAAATGTTGCAACACATTACCACCTTTAGCGATGAAGAGTTGAAACAGGTGTTAGATGCGGTTGCGGCTCAGCAAGCGAAACGTCGTTTGAAGCGTAAGAAGAAGTAGTTTTGAAAAGCATAGGTATCTACAATTGGTGGATACCTATGCTGTATGTATAACAATAAAGTTTTGTCAATTTCGTATAATCACCATTATGTTAAATGATTATATTTTATACGATTGAACCATTTAAAGAATCAAAGTTTAATTAGGAAAGAGTATCTTCATTTTTTAAGTAAAATTAAGGCTAAGATAATTCTTTATTTATGTTTTTCTCGTAATATTTTAAGAATATGAAAATTATTGATTTACAACGCATCCTATACCCTATGTCAACATGTTTAAAAACTGTGAGAGATGATTATTTCTATTTTGGGTATTCATTTGATTTAGCTATTTCTATTAAAAAAATATCAGATGAAAAATGGGAACTTAATACATATGAAAGAAGCGTGCTTACGAACCAAGAAGTCTATTCAAATGAATATATTAGTTGTCTAAAGTTTTTATATCACATTAACGTTGTTTCAACGGATGATCCTAATATTATGAAACTTATAGATTATTCTGAAAATTGGGAGTTATTTGAAAAAAATAATGGTTTCTATTTTTGTATACAAAGTTCAAAACCTTATCTTTATAGAACGTTTTCAATAATTTTAAATTCTGAAGAACTTGAAAAATATAGATTACAAGGTCGGAAGTTTCTATCTTTATTGCAATTTGAAATTGATGCCAGTATCCCAACCAAAACATCATCAAACTATCACAATAGGAAAGTTAACGATGACCTAGAAAAAGAATTATATTATGCATCTTCAGATGAGTATGATTTAAGAGTTAATTATGAAGACAATTCTAATTTAATCGGCAATTATGAAGCGTCTAAAAATCATTCTCCAGAGTTATGGCAGGAGCCACACAAAAATGGAGCTAAAATAATTATAACTATTTTAGGCTTAATTCTTCTTTTTTATATAATATTTTTTGGTTCTTTCGCATTAAGAAATTAAAATTTCCTAAAATTAACATAATGCACGTTATGCGAAATTTTTTTAATTTACCTTTAAAAACAATAATTTGAATAAAAACATTCTAGCAATCAACTTGCTAGAATGCTTTTTATATTATTTTTCATGTTCCCCGACTATTTTCTAGTCACTGTTTCACATCTTTCACTCGACAAAGTACAAAATATTATTCACTCACTCTTTGCTAACAATGCCGAATAATCCTCAAAACAATTTGGATGCTGTAATTCAAAATCCATCTGCTGCATATTAGAAGCATAAATTCGCTTACCTGATATCACTTCGCTTTCCAAAACTAAAACTGGCAGCGCCAACTGCTGCTGAAACCACTGAATAATTTCATGCAAAGGAATAGGCTGATTATTCGTAACAATATAGGAACTTTCAGGATGTTCCACGTGAATCAAATGCGCCAGAAAACGGGCTAAATCTTCAATATGAATACGATTGCTATAATGAATATTCGGATACGTCGAAGTCTGCTGTGCCATCCTCACCATACGTGCCACAGAAGCTCCGTAAATGCCTGTCGGTCGAATAATGATGCTTTGCTCAGGATACGCAGCCTGCCACAATAACTCCATCTGCCGAAGAATCTCACCTTGTGCATCGATTGGCTTAGGCACACTAGCATCATCAATTCGCTCCCCTGCCTGTTCGCCATACACTCGCGTCGAAGACACTATGATGACTTTTTTTACAGGATGAACTTGTAAGGCCTTCTGCATTGCAGGAATGGCATCAACAAAAGTCGCTTGATAGCCTTCAGGCGTGCTCGATGCCGGAGATAACAATACATAGACGATATCGACAGGGGCAATCTGACTCAAATCAAGTTGATGAATATCTTGAATGAAATGCGTGGCAAAATCCTGCGGTTTGGCAGTACGACTAATTGTGGTAATTTGGTGGCCTTGTTGAAATAATTGTTTAGCAACCCGTTGAGATGTTTTACCATAACCTATAAATAAAATATGCATTTAGCACCTAATGAGCACTTTAGTTGAGGGGACATGGCCGCAGTCCAACAATTGCAAGGGGTTGGAAGTGCCTCTGCTGCATTACTTGAAAAACTGAATATTTTCACCACGGATGATTTACTGTTTCATCTGCCGCGGGATTATGAAGATCGTAGCACGATCATCCCCATGAACCAATTGGAGGTTGGGCGTAGCTATTTACTCGAAGGTACGGTGAAATCAGTGGACTTTCCGCCAGGAAAGCGTAAATCCATGGCCATTTTACTGGATGATGAACTCGGTAAAGTCACGCTACGCTTTTATCACCTGTATAAAGCCCTAACCGATCGCGGCAAAGTGGGCAACCGTTTACGGGTTTTTGGGGAAGTCCGTGTTGGTGCGCGTGGTTTGGAAATGTATCATCCTGAAATTCAGTTAATTACTGAACATACGCCATTGCCGCACACCCAGCTCACAGCCATTTATCCAGCGACCGATGGATTGACCCAAACCAAGCTACGTGAATACGTCAAACATGCCTTAAAACAGCACAGTGATGATTTACCAGAGTTACTGCCACAGAAATTCACCAATGGCTATGCCTTGAAACAAGCCTTGCATTACATCCATGAACCGCCACTGGATGCCAACATGTTGCAGTTGAGTCAAGGTTCACACCCTGCGCAGCAACGTCTAATTTTTGAGGAATTGGTGGCTCATCAAGTCAGCCTGCTGACCCGCCGCGCCTACATCCAACAGATTGCAGCCCCCTCGTTTACTAATAGTAAAACCTTTGCCAAACAATTACTGGCTGCCTTGCCCTTTAAAATGACCGCAGCACAGAAGCGCGTGTCTAAAGAAATCTCCGATGATTTAAAGCAACACAAGCCAATGTTACGTCTGGTACAAGGCGATGTTGGTGCAGGTAAAACGCTCGTGGCAGCACTTGCTGCTTGTCATGCCTTAGAAGAAGGTTGGCAAGTTGCCCTCATGGCACCGACTGAAATTCTCGCAGAACAGCATTATTTGAATTTTAAATGCTGGTTTGAACCTTTAGGCTTAAATGTGGCATGGCTATCAGGCAAGCAAAAAGGTAAAGCCCGTGCCTTGGCAGAGCAACAAATCCAACAAGGCTCGGCTCAACTGGTGATTGGTACGCATGCCTTGTTCCAAGACAGTGTTGCCTTTCATAAATTGGGCTTGGTGATTATTGATGAGCAACATCGCTTTGGGGTCGATCAGCGTTTGGCACTTCGCAATAAAGGCGCACAGCAAACCACGCCACATCAATTGGTCATGACAGCAACGCCTATCCCACGCACACTTGCCATGTCTGCCTATGGGGACTTAGACACCTCTGTCATTGATGAACTGCCCCCTGGTCGAACCCCGATTCAAACGGTGACCATTCCTTTAGACCGACGTGAAGAAGTCTTGCAACGGATTGCCAGTAATTGTACCGAAGGCAAACAGGCTTATTGGGTCTGTACACTGGTGGAACAATCGGAAACTTTAGATGCACAAGCTGCGGAAGCCACCTATGCCGAAATTAAACACCGTTTCCCAACACTAAATATCGGATTGGTACATGGCAAAATGAAAGCTGATGAAAAGCAAACGGTCATGCAACAATTCAAGGACAATGAACTACAACTGCTGATTGCGACCACGGTGATTGAGGTCGGCGTGGATGTACCGAATGCCTCCATCATGGTGATTGAAAATGCTGAGCGACTGGGCTTATCTCAACTGCATCAATTACGTGGTCGTGTCGGACGTGGTGCCAAAGCCAGTTTCTGTGCCTTGTTGTATAAAAATCCACTGTCACAAAATGGACAAGAGCGCTTACGCATCATGCGTGAAACCAATGATGGCTTTATCATTGCAGAGAAAGATTTAGAGATTCGTGGCCCTGGGGAATTACTCGGCACCAAACAAACGGGAGATATGGGCTTTCGCGTTGCCAAATTAGAACGCGATGATCACTTGCTCAATCAGGCACATTATGTCGCACAGCAAATCCTGAAAGACTATCCGATACAAGCAGATGCTTTACTCAAACGCTGGCTGCCAGAAGCCCCTCGCTATGCCTATGTTTAAACCATTTTTATCTAGGGCTCAGCACTGGCTGCATTCTGCACTCCCATGTCAATTTTGTGGACTTGAGCGCGGTCGTCATGCGAGCCTCTGTCAAGATTGCTGGAACCATTTACCGTGGCTCAAGCAAAGTGTGCAACGTCAAGAAATCGAGGTTCAAGTCGCTTGCCATTATGCTTATCCCCTTGATCGGGTGATTCAGCAATTTAAATATGAACAACAATTACATTTCCAAATCTTGCTGACTGGACTGCTGAAACAGCTCGAATACCGACAAATTCAGGCGATTGTCCCTATGCCGATTTCGACTCAGCGCTTAGCCGAACGGGGTTATAACCAAAGTGTCATTCTGGCACAACGTTTAGGACAACACTTAAACATTCCAGTCTGGCAACCGATTCAACGACAGCATCAACATGCACAAAAAGGCTTAAGCCGTTTAGAACGACTGGGTCAAATCGAACAGCAATTTAAAATTGCCCCTACAAATCGACAGCGTTTTCGTCGCGTGTTAATGCTGGATGATGTAGTGACGACAGGTAGCTCGCTCAAAACCTTAGAACGAGCACTTACCGAATTGGGCTGTCGAAAAATTGAAGCGGTCTGTATTGCAGCAGCTCAAGCCTGACTTTCATCAAATTTTAAACGACTGCTCAGATCAACTGCTATGCTTGGGTTTTGAATTGCTCACGCACCCACGGCAACACAATTTCTCGAGTCAATGGGGCCAATGGTGTCGTTTGGTCATCCCAATCAATCCATTTCAGTTCTGCAATTTCAGCCGCAATTTGTGGTGCAGTGTCTAGTTCGACATGGAATACATGGCTTATCAATAAATGATCGGGTTCATTGGCCGCAGCGGTTTCAAAGCGACCAACAAACTGGCTAATTTTCGCCTGACAACCAATTTCCTCGGCAATTTCCCGTAGAATACAGTGTTCAGGTGTTTCATCTTGTTCTAACTTGCCACCCACCTGCATAAAAAAACGAGTGTTGTGCTTACGCACCAATAACAACTGCTGTTGTGTATTTAACACAATACCCGCAGCGACAGTAATTTGTTTCATTAGCCGTGTTTCACCAAGTCTTGCTGCTCGGTCATGCCCCATTTTGGTGTAGGCGCAACATACATTTCAAACTGCTGTAAGATGACTTCTAGTGAAGCATCTGCAATTAAACTTTCACTAAAGCGAGAATGGGTAAAGCCTTTCTGCATGGTTAGATGGATGAATTTAAGCAAGTCATCATAAAAGCCTTCAACATTTAAAAATGCACACGGTTTTAAGTGAATCCCCAATTGCGCCCAAGTCCATTGCTCAAAAATTTCTTCCAAAGTTCCCGCACCCCCTGGCAATGCAATAAAGGCATCGGAAAGTTCGGACATTTTGGTTTTACGTTCATGCATATTTTTCACCACATGCAGTTCCGTTAAATCAGGATGCGCCAACTCACGATCTACCAAGGCATGCGGAATAACCCCAATCACTCGCCCACCCGCTTGTAAGGCACTATCTGCAATCACACCCATCAAACCCGAGCGCCCACCACCATAGACCAGTGTTTTACCCTGCTGAGCCAAAGTTTGCCCCACATGACGCGCTGTTTCTAAAAAAATGGTGTCTGTACCAACCGCTGAACCACAAAAAACTGCAATAGAATGTGTCATTATTTCACCATGTTATGATCTTGTCATACCGCGAACGTAAAGTAGATGGAGATTTTTTCATAAATTAGCAATCCAAGCAGTGTTTTTCATGAAATCCTTGTCTAAAATACACCCATCGATTTAACCCATACTGCGTAAGGGAGAAAAGACCTCCATGCTTGAAGCCTTTTACGCCACAGAGCGCGGTAGTTTAGAAGATGCCACCATTAATGGCGGTTTTGACTTACACCCAGAATTGGTCTGGGTCGATCTCATTGCACCTTCACAAGAAGAACAGCAATGGGTTTTAGATGCGTATGATCAAAACCTACCTACATTAAAGTCATTAGAAGACATCTCTTCATCTGCCCGATTCTACCGTGATGATGATGGTATTTTGCATATCAGCACGTATTTTTTAACGAAAAATAAAAATTATCAGGTGGATGGTGAGGCAGATGATAATTCCAGTATTTTAGCCACAGTACAAACCGTTGCTTTTATTTTACATAAAGAGCGTTTGTTTACTCTACGTGGTGAAAAGCTGGTGGCTTTCCGTGCCTTTCGTGCACGTGCTCGTCGCAATGATTACGAAATTGACTATAAAGACCCGACTTGGGTACTGTTAGGTTTACTCGAAGCCAAACTGGATGAGCTTGCGGATATCTTGGAAGATATCCACAAGGACTTGGAAAAATACTCCACAGAGGTACTGAATAACCGTCATCGTGAACAAATTCTCGACCTTGATGACATGATTACCCGACTGGCACAGTTAGAAGATATGTTGGGTAAGGCGCAGCTCTGTCTGATTGACTTACGTCGTGTCCTGACCTTTTTATCCCGTCCGCGTGCCTTAGGCAGTCATATCTATGATGCAGACATTCGAGAGTTGAGTGAAGATGTTCGCTCACTGGTCGAACATGATGCCTTCTTGTTCCAGAAAGTGCGCTTCTTACTAGATACCACGTCAGGATTCATTAACACCGAGCAGAATGACACCATTCGTCGCTTCTCGATTTTACCCAGTATGCTTGCACCCCCAATGTTGGTTGCCAGTATCTACGGTATGAATACAGATGTTTTACCTTTTGCCCACGGCACCACCAGTTTTGTTGCTGTCAGCTTAATCATTGTCGGCTTCTTTATCGGCCCACTGATTTACTTCCGCTGGAAAAAATGGATCTGAATATTATTTTTTGCATGGTGTAATCAGCGATGTACAACAGAATACTGTATTTTTGAGCATAAGATTCAGCATAAAAAAAGCACCGCAATTGCGGTGCTTTTTTTAGATAATCTGCAGATCATCTTGCAGATGACAAGCCTGAATAATCTTCATCATTTTCTCAGGCACAGCCTTAAACTGTAAGCCTTGTGCTTGTGGCGTTTGTCGTAACCAACGCACCAACACCGCTAATGCCAAGGTACTCCCCTGTTGTAACTGTGACAAATTCACCACCACAGGCAACGGTTGTTTCTGAATCAATGCCAAACCCTGCTGATAATATTGTTCAGCATTGTCATAGTCGATTTTTCCAGCGACCTGTAATTCCTGATTGACGAGACTAATCACCTTTCACCTATCTTATTTTTTCTTTACAGCTGCATCAGCATCTGGTTCAAAGTTAGCAATCGCTTTATCCAGATTACCGCCATTACGTTTAACTGTCGCTGCGAACTGGTTGCGGAATTGTAGACCTAAATCAATACCCGATACGTTGATGTTACGAATCTTCCATTGGCTACCTTTATCCGCCAACTGGAACGACACAGGAATCTTTTCACCATTGTTATTAAAGTCAATGGTCACAACAGGGTTAGCGCTACCACTCGCTTTATAAGGGCGAACAGTGTAGGTTTGGTTACTGAATTTCGCAAATGCAGTGCCATAATTTTCAATCAGTGTTTCACGAAAGTTCTTTTCAAACTGTGCACGTTGTGCTGCGGTACTGTACTGATTGGTTGCATATGTCCCCATCACAATACGGGTAAAAGCTTGTGAATCCACATATGGATCTAAGTTTTGACGCACAATAGCTTTTACTGCCGTTGGGTTGTTCTGCAATTTGGCATGATCAGCTTTTAAGCGGCCAATTAAACCATCTGCCACACGCTTAATAAATGTTGGAGGGGCTTCAGCTGGCGCAGCAAATGCAGTACCTGCAATCATGGTTGATAAAATGCTTGCTGTTAGTGTTTGTTTCAACAACATATTCACTTCTAAATTCCTCTCTCAATTACTCAACAAATGCCGGTTCAGCATCTGTTTTCTCAGTTGGTGCCTCAGCTTCTGCTGATGGGGTCGATGACTTACCAGCACCTGCTGTAATAAATTTACTAATTAAATCTTCAAGATCCATCGTACCTTGAGTATTGGCAATCGATGCACCGCGCTTAACATAATTTAAGCCACCACCTGGAACAACTTTCAAATACTTCTCACCCAACAAACCATTGGTTGCTACCATTATGTAAGCATCTTCATCAATACTGGTGATGGATTTCATGTTCGCAATAAGTTGCTGTTCCATTTCTTTTTGTTTCGCTGGTGTCGCTTCCGTATATGCTGTGCTATAGCGCAACTCATCTAACGCATTGGTTTCAACCGTTTTCAACTGTTCTTCGTTAAAAGACGTTAACTTGCCATCCAACTCAAACTGCACGGTTGCCAAACGCGTAACGGGATCTAAGGTAATATCCGTCACACGACCAATGGTCACACCGCTCATGGTGACTTTAGCGCGAGGCTTTAAGCCGTTCACATTATCAAATTGTGCCGTCATGCTATAGGCATCACGTAAGTTGGTGCCGACTAAGCCACTCACTTTCATTGCCAAGAAAAACAATGCAACACCGAAGACAATGACAAATAATCCTACGGCCAGCTCACTTGTACGTGATTTCATTAAACCCCTCCGAACATGACCGCAGTCAACACAAAATCAAAACCTAATACACAAAGCGATGAATACACCACAGTACGCGTTGTGGATGTCGCAATACCTTCCGATGTTGGTACACAGGTATAACCTTGATAAACCGCAATCCAAGTACACAAAATGGCAAAAACAATACTCTTAATAATCGTGCCATTAAAGATATCTTTATGGAATTGCACATTACTTTGCATGCCACTCCAGAAAGAACCTTCATCTACGCCCAGAAAATCTACGCCGACCATTTTACCGCCAATAATACCAATCGCAGCAAACACCACACTCAACATCGGCAAGCTGAAAATCCCAGCCCATAAGCGTGGTGAAACAATACGTTTTAAGGGATCAACCCCGATCATTTCCATACTGGACAACTGCTCTGTGGCTTTCATTAACCCAATTTCTGCAGTCAGTGCAGAACCTGCACGCCCAGCAAACAATAATGCCGCAACGACAGGGGCCAATTCACGCAACAGGGTTAACGACACCATGGTGCCCAACATGGCTTCTGAACCAATGTTGACCAAAATGGAATAGCCTTGGAGACCTAAAACCAAACCAATGAACAAACCCGACACCGAAATAATCAGTAAGGACATCACCCCGACACGGTACATTTGGTAAACAAACAGTTTGACCCCTAACCATGTCGGCATTGAGCATAGAATTTGCAACAACATGATGGTTGCAACACCGACACCCTGAACACTTTGAATAACGCGTCTACCTAATGAGGCAATAGCATTCATGCACGAACCTCGCCTGCCAAATACGCTTGATGACTAAACTGATACTCTACAGGACCTTCAGCAGCCCCCGTAAGAAACTGACGTACAAATGGCGATGCATTGGCTTTCAACTCTGCTGGCGTGCCTTCACCTTGCACCTTCCCTTCTGCAACTACATAAATATAATCTGCAATAGAGAGGGTCTCTGATACATCATGCGACACAATAATTGTGGTCAGCTCTAATGCCTCACGCAGAGAACGAATTAATCGAGTGAGCACCCCTTTAACAATCGGGTCCTGACCGGCAAAAGGCTCATCATACATAATCAATTCTGGATCTAATGCAATGGCGCGTGCCAATGCTACACGTCGGTTCATCCCACCCGAAAGCTCAGAAGGCATGAGCTGCTCTGTTCCACGCAAGCCTACCGCTTCCAACTTTAGTGCGACCAATTCTGCAATCAAATGCTCAGGTAATTGGGTATGTGCACGTAAAGGAAATGCAACGTTTTCATAAACGCTCATATCGGTAAATAAAGCACCGCTTTGAAACAACATACCCATACGTGCGCGTGCCGCAAACAACTCATGTCGCGACATCTGCCCAATATCTTTACCGTCAAGTAGCACTTGCCCATGATCTGGGGTCAATTGTCCCCCAATTAAACGTAACAGGGTCGTTTTACCTGTTCCAGATGGCCCCATAATGGCGGTAATCTGACCACGTCGAATCTTCAGACTGACTTGTTCATAAATGATTCGTTCCCCTCGCTTAAAACTCAGATCTTTGACTTCAATCAAAGCTGAATTTTCAAGGGGTGCTTGATTATTCATAGCGGAGAAAGTTCCTGCAATTTTCCAGCACGCATACTATAAAGGATTGAACTATAAAATGTTACCTAGTTGCGTCGGGTAAACTGTGTGCAATTTGTTTTTTTAATTCTGTCATTTTAATTACATGAAACGACGCATACAGCATAAAAATTAGAACGCTGTGTTATATAAATTGAGCGTAAAAGAAATAGATCAGATTGCTCATAAAAAGAATAAAACTCAGATAAGGCATAACGACCTCTTTTAACGAGTACCCTAACATAGGTTGTTGTTCTATTTTGTTGCCCATATTTGTCATATTTCAACATAAATTTGACTTAGTATACATTTTTTAAACAGTAAACAAAATCTTTAAACATAAAAAAACCAGCGCATTGGCGCTGGTTTTTTTTAAAAGGTATGACTTAGTCGTTGAACTTACGACGTGGGCGGTCAAAACCACCTTCAGTACGTGGACGATCTGAATTAAATTCACGCTTAGGACGGTCTTCGCCACCAAAAGTACGCTTAGGACGATCTTCACCACCGAAAGTACGCTTAGGACGGTCATCACCAAACGAACGTTGTGGACGGTCGCCAAAACCACCTTCACGACGTGGCGCTGGACGATCACCAAAATCACGTTTTGGACGGTCACCAAAAGAACCTTCACGACGTGGTTTGTAGTCTACACGGTTACCGCGGTTGTCATCATTCGATTCAAAACGTGGCTTATCGTTGAAGCCGCCTTCGCGACGTGGACGGTCAGAGTTGAATTCACGCTTTGGACGATCATCAAAAGAACGTTGCGGACGATCACCGAAACCGCCTTCACGACGTGGTGCTGGACGATCACCAAAATCACGCTTTGGACGGTCATCAAAAGAACGTTGTGGACGATCACCGAAACCGCCTTCACGACGTGGACGATCATTATTAAACTCACGACGTGGACGATCTTCACCACCAAATGATGGACGATCACCACGAGGTTTGTCATCGTAACTACGACGTGGACGATCATCACCACCTTCGCGACGTTTAAAGTTGCTTTCGCCTTCGAAACGACGACCGCCACCGAAACCACCACGGCCGCCTTCACGACCACCACGGCCACGACCACCGCCATCACGGCCACGACCGCCACCATCACGACCACCGCGTGCAGGAGGTGGAGATGGCTCAAGACCTTCGATTTCAGATACTTCTAAACGAGCATCTAAATAATCTTCTAAAGCACGGATTTTACCGCGTTCACGGTAAGTTGCTAAAGTAATCGCTTTACCAGTACGGCCCGCACGACCTGTACGACCAATACGGTGTACATAGTCTTCGTTCTTCATTGGAAGACCGAAGTTGATTACGTGTGAAATTGTTGGTACGTCAAGACCACGTGCTGCAACGTCAGTTGCAACTAAGATTTTTGCACGACCTTCACGAATGCTACGTAAACGACGGTTACGCACGGTTTGTGGCATTGCACCATGAAGTGCAACCACTGAGTGACCTGCTTCAGCCAATTCTTCAGCAAGCATGTCCGTGTCTTCTTGAGTAGAAGCAAACACTACAGCTTGATCAAGATCTTCTTCACTCAACCAGTGAGTTAAAAGTTTTTTCTTGTGCTCGAAGCCATCAGTCCAGTGTAAAGTCTGAGTGATGTCTGTATTGGTAGAATGACCTGTTTCAATTGCAATACGCTCAGGATCATTCATCATGCGTTCAGCAAGTGTGATGATACGTGGTGCAAATGTTGCAGAGAACATTAAGGTTTGTTTACGGTTTGCCGCAAGATCGCTAATTGCTTCTAAGTCTTCAGAGAAACCTAGGTCAAGCATACGGTCAGCTTCGTCGACAATTAAGGCATCAACTTTGTCTAATTTAATTTGACGACGGTTCACAAGGTCAAGTAAACGACCTGGTGTTGCAACAACAACTTGCGCGCCTTTTAACTGTTGGATTTGCTTACCAAACGGCATACCACCCATGATCGCTGCAATACGTGCACCTTTCATGTGACGTACAAATGCAATTGCGTCTTGGCTTACTTGTTGCGCCAACTCACGTGTTGGGCAAAGAACTAAAATATTCGGTTGGGTAATTGCTTTCATGCGTTCTTTGAACGGAACGAAAGTCTCTTGATCTGCAAGTGCATTTAACGTTGGAAGTAAGAACGCCGCAGTTTTACCTGAACCTGTTTGGCTTGATACAAGAAGGTCTTTACCTTCTAAAGCTGCAGGAATCGATTGTTCCTGTACAGGCGTAGGAGAAGTAAAACCTAGGCTTTGTAAAGCTTGTTGTAACGATTCATGTAAAGAAAATTCAGCAAAAGTTTTGCTCATAGAGTTTTTCACCCGAAAATTGGGTGCTCCATTAAAATAAAGTCAGATGGACATCGGCAAAAAGCGGCACAGCAATAATCGCTGAAAATATAGAATCAGCGGCGATCCGAGAACGACGATGCGTATAACGCACATTTGATTACAGCCGCAACCTGAAGGAATCGCTTAAGCGATTGGGTGGGGCGCGAAATAATGTCCTCTCTTTGGACCGGACGCGCATACACAATGATAGAAGAGAATGTTCAGGTAATGAACGAAATTTAGTGCGTGGCGAGATTATAGCAGCATATTTTTAAAAGTCACCTATTTTAATCGACTTTTACCATTTTTTTACAAAATATTATTCAAAGATGCAATTAAGCCTTGGAATTCTATATCAAAAAAGCCCTCAATTTTGAGAGCTTTTTTTATCATCACTTGATCAGGTCATCATTCGACTACTTTGCAGCTTCGCCCCATGCTGGCACTACAGCCTGCATTAATGGCTTCAACATTTTCATTGAACATGCAAGTACTTGACCATTTTCCATAGAGTCGCTACCACCACGTGCATCAACCACAGTACCGCCCGCTTCTTTCACAATCAACTCGCCTGCTGCGATATCCCAAGGCTTTAGACCGAGTTCGAAATAAGCATCGAAACGACCCGCTGCTACATACGCCAAATCTAATGCTGCTGAACCTGTACGACGGTATTGCGCGCCAGCTTCAGTTACATTTAACAATGAAGCAAAATGATTTTTTGCATAAGAAATCACTTCACCATTACGTTTTGCGCGGTAAGCGTGTCCTACAGACATGAATGTATTTTCAAGGCTGTCTTTCACATTTACACGAATACGACGTTGGTTCATCATGGCACCACGACCACGACTGGCAGAGAACAATTCATCTTTCACAGGGTCATAAATTACGCCGTGTTGAGTAATGCCTTTATGTTGAACTGCAATAGAGATACAGAAGTGAGGAACACCGTTAATGAAGTTTAGAGTGCCATCAAGTGGGTCAATGATCCAACACCAATCTGCGTCGTGACCTTTGCCTTCTTGAAGGCCAAACTCTTCACCAAGGAAACTGTGGTTTTTATAGCTTTTACGTAGCGTATCGATGGTCAATTGTTCCAAATAACGGTCTACACGCGTTACTGGTCCATCAATTCCTTTTTCTTCGACTTGTAGATCAAGTTTATGACGATTTTGATGCGCTTTTAAAAGCTCTTGACCGACTGTTTGAGCCGCACGCGCAGCCATCACCACCATAGGTTCCATTGAACACCCACTACAAATTTGAAGATATTGATTAAAGAATAATGCATAAAAGCCCCTATATCTTAACAAATATAAGCGCTTTTAGGGAAAAAATGTTTTGAAAATTTAGCTTTTGATTAGCTTATATTTTGTACAAGCTTTAACCATACGGATTCTATTGATTTAACAATGCCTTGTGCATCCAAACCTGCTTGCTGCAACATTTGATTGTGTGTTGCCTGATGCATAAAGTTGTCAGCCAAACCTAAATTCAGCATAGGTTTAACAATCTGTGCTTGTGCCAAATATTCGTTGACTGCACTACCCGCACCTGCCATTACCGCATGTTCTTCCACTGTGACAAACAATTGAGTTTGATCCGCCAGACTGGACAACATCTGTTCATCTAAAGGTTTCACAAAGCGCATATTGACCACACGTACACCAACATCCAGTTGCTGTGCCAGACTATGTGCCGCTTCTACAGATGCAGCAACTCGACTACCAAAGGCCAAAATACTGATTTGTTCATCGGCAGTTTCGTTCAATTGCAAGATGATTTCAGCACGACCAATTTCAAGCTCAGTCATGTGCTGTTGTATTTCGACCCCTAAGCCATTCCCTCGTGGATAACGTACTGCTGCGGGTCCTGGATATAAATACGCGGTATGCAACATTTGACGGCATTCATTTTCATCTTTTGGTGCCATAATCACCATGTTTGGTACAGTGCGCATAAAGGCGTAGTCATAGGCACCTGCGTGGGTTGGACCATCTTCACCAACCAACCCTGCACGATCAATTCCGAATGTCACATCCAAATTTTGCAGAGCCACGTCATGAATCAACTGATCATAACCGCGCTGCAAGAAGGTGGAATAGATAGCGACCACAGGTTTTAAACCTTCGCACGCCATGCCCGCAGCTAAAGTCACCGCATGCTGTTCCGCAATCGCCACGTCAAAGAAACGTTCTGGATATTGCTGCGCAAACTTGACCATGCCTGAACCTTCGCACATGGCAGGTGTAATTGCCAGTAAACGCGAATCTTGTGCCGCTTGGTCACATAACCACTGACCAAATACATCTGAATATTTGGGCGCGGTTTGCGGCGTTACCTTGGCATTTATTTTGCTAATAGCATGGTATTTAATTTGTTCTGCTTCGGCAGCGGCAAAGCCCTTGCCTTTTTTGGTATAGACATGAATTAAACGTGGGCCACTGCGCTTTTTCAAAGCTTCAAATACGTGAGCCAATTCTTTGACATTATGACCATCAAAGGGTCCAAAATAATCAAAGCCAATCGCTTTAAATAGATTATCAGCGGCTTCCGTTGCGGATTGGTGCAACCGCGAATTGTACGACCATTTTGGATGCGGCTGAACATAGGCTTCACCCTGTTCTGAAATATGTACCGACTGACCACTTTCCCAAATTGCAGCCAAATGCTTGGCAAAACCACCGGTACTACACGAAATCGACATATCATTGTCGTTGAGCACCACCATCAAGTCGGCATTGTGAGCAACTGCATCATTCATGGCTTCAAAGGCCATGCCCGCAGTCATTGCACCATCACCCACAATCGCGACCACATCACAAGGATTTTGTTGGTAACGACGTGCCAAGGCCATCCCCAGCCCCGCAGAAATTGCGGTAGAAGAATGCCCGACCCCAAAGGTATCAAAAACCGATTCGTCACGTGCAGGAAATGCTGCTAGACCATCTTTAGCACGAATGGTGGTTAACAACTCACGACGACCTGTTAAAGCTTTATGTGGATAGGCTTGATGACCCACATCCCAAATTAGGCGATCATCTGGCGTGTTAAAACAATAATGCAGAGCAACTGTTAGCTCAATGACACCCAAGTTTGCGCCAAAATGTCCGCCGCTTTGCCCAGCTGCATACAAAATAAATTGACGTAACTCATCCGCCACTTGTGGTAGTTGATCACGCGCGAGCAAACGCAGTTGTTGTGGATGATCGATCGTATCCAGCAACGGTGTTACAGGGCGTTGAGTTGGTATTTCTGTATACAACATATGTGGCAAAGCCTTCTAAAGCCTGGCAAATCCTAAGCTAGGTAAATGGGTTACTCGATCATCGTGGGATGATATCACCTTCAATCAGCCACATTTCTGGCGATGCGTACTTGAGTACAAAACTCAATTGGCGTTTTTTGGTGCCTAGATTATCCTGAATAATATAGCTATTTATCAACTATTATCGTTCGCTTTCTACAAAAAAGAAAATCTTGCACACATTTTCAACGTGACTATTCTACTAATGTCCAAGCATTACGCTATACTTTAGTCAATTTATAAACTATTTAACGGGTTAAACAGTGCCTATAGAATTTGTCGCAACGTCTCGCCTTCCCACTGCTTTTGGTGAATTTAAAATTACGGTCTTCCAAGACCCGAAAACGGGTGAAGAACATGTGGCGCTCTCTAAAGGACTCGATACACCGCCAACGGGTCCAGTATTGGTTCGCATTCACTCAGAATGTTTGACTGGCGATGCGTTTGCCTCATTAAAATGTGACTGTGGCCCGCAATTACAAGCCACGCAAAAACTGATTAATGAAGTGGGACAAGGCGTCATTCTCTACTTGCGTCAGGAAGGTCGTGGCATTGGTCTTACCAATAAAATTCGCGCCTATGCCCTGCAAGATCAAGGACATGACACCGTCGATGCCAACCTTATGCTGAATTTACCTGCCGATGCACGTCGCTATGATATGTGTAGCATTATGTTGGATCATCTCAATATCAAAGAAGTTCACTTAGTGACCAATAATCCATTAAAGATTAAAGCATTAACCGATCTTGGCATTAATGTAATTGATCGTGTACCGTTAACGGTGGGTTTAAATCCATTCAATGAGGATTATTTAAAAACCAAGCATGAACGCATGGCACATATGTATAAAAAGGATGACTTTTAAGTCATCCTGCCCTGATTTGTTCGTACACTTTTCAATCAACCACACTAAAATCAGCTAGATGGTCATGGAGAAAATCCGGTTATTCGGCATTTTCCGACTTAAACGCAAATCGAATGCCATACAAATATTTCGCACAAAAGGTTTGCCTTGCTCAGTAATTTGAATGTGATCTGCTTCAATCGTTAACAAGCCATCTTTTTGCATTTCTTCCAGTTGCTGTAATACCTGTGGTAATTCTGGAAATGTCTGAGCTTTGTCCTGCCATGACGTCGTAAAGCTACACATTAAATTCAGAATATGTTGCCGAATGACCAAGTCTTCATCGCTTAAAATATGCCCACGATAGACAGGGATTTCATTTTGTTCTAGACGCGCATAATAATCTTCCAAAGTCTTTTCATTTTGCGCAAAGCTGTACCAACTATCACTGATGGACGAAAGCCCTAAACCAATCATGACCTGAGTTTTCGATGAGGTATACCCCATAAAATTACGGTGCAAATTTGCGTGCTGAAAGGCTTGATACATTTTGTCGTGTGACAAAGCAAAATGGTCCATGCCAATCTCATAATAACCCTGTGCCAGCAGTTTTTTCTTGCCCTCTTCATAGAGCTGACGTTTTAATTCATCTTTCGGGACATCCTGATCTTTAAAACCACGTTGCCCATTGCCCTTAATCCAAGGCACATGCGCATAACTATAAAATGCCAAGCGATCTGGACGTAATAGATTGGTTTGATCAATGGTATGTAATACATCGGCTAAATCTTGGAAAGGCAAGCCAAACACCAAATCATGCGAGATTGAGGTATAACCAATGTCCCGCGCCCAATCCGTCACTTGTTGGACATGAGTAAAGGGTTGAAGGCGATGAATGGCTTTTTGTACTTTTTCATTATAATCCTGTACCCCGTAGCTGACACGGCGAAAGCCCAAATCATACAAAGCTTGTAAATGTTCACGCGTGGTATTGTTCGGGTGCCCTTCAAAACTAAATTCATATTCTTCGGCAACTTCAGCTTTCGCCAAAATGCCTTGGATAAGTTGAGTTAAATGTTCGGCCGAAAAGAAAGTCGGAGTGCCACCGCCCAAATGAATTTCTTTGATGATGGGTTTTTCGACCAACAACTGACAGTACAGGTCCCATTCTGTTAACACCGCTTGGATGTAAGGCTGTTCCATCTCATGTTTTTTGGTGACACGTTTATGGCATCCACAAAAGGTACATAGACTTTCACAAAACGGCAGATGGATATACAAACTAATGCCTTCGCGAGCATTAGACTCATCAAATGCCCGTTTTAAACTTTGCTTCCACTGCGCCAAACTAAAATCTTGCTCTTCCCAATACGGCACAGTTGGATAACTGGTATAGCGTGGACCTGCAACATTGTACTTTTGAATAAGTGAATTGGCTTGAGTCATGGATGCCCCATCAGAATCGTTGCCTGATACAACAGGCTTGAGTCTCCTATTGTGCGGAGCTTAAATTCAGAATTCAACCCAGCCTTTTAGTCGGGATAATTTCTATGAGATCAGACAGATACTCCCCTTTAAACACACCACCCCACTCACCCAAATAAGAAAAAATCCTTAATTTTTTTATGATTTTATGTTACACGTTAAGGCAACTTTTATTATTTTTTTAGAGGGTTGAGATGCAGCATCCGACGTCCACAGATATTCAACGTGTTCGTGATTTTCTTCTCGATTTACAAGCCCGTATTTGCGCCAGTCTAGAACAACAAGAACGTGCTGGTGGTGGAACCGCTGAATTTATCATTGATGATTGGCAACGCCCTGAAGGCGGCGGCGGACGTTCACGCGTATTACAAAATGGTACGGTAATTGAGAAAGGTGGTGTGATGTTCTCGCACATCAATATTTCCAAACTACCTGCGTCTGCCACTGAACGCCATCCCACAATTGCAGGTGCAAAAGCCCAAGCCATGGGCGTGTCTTTAGTGATTCATCCTAAAAACCCCAATGTGCCGACTTCACATGCCAATGTCCGTTTATTCGTAGCGGAGCCTGAAGGACAAGACCCAATCTGGTGGTTTGGAGGTGGTTTTGACCTCACCCCATTTTATCCTAACCATGAAGATGTACTGTCTTGGCATCAAACGGCGTATGACTTATGTGCTCCATTTGGCGATGGCGTCTATGCCGAGCATAAGCAATGGTGTGATGACTATTTCTATTTAAAGCATCGTGATGAACAACGTGGTGTCGGTGGATTATTCTTTGATGATTTAAATCAATGGGACTTTGAAACCTGTTTTAACTACATTCAAGCCGTAGGCAATGGCTACCTTGAAGCCATCTTGCCCATTTTCCAAAAAAATCAAGATAAACCCTATACTGAAGCACAACGTGAATTCCAGCTTTACCGTCGTGGTCGTTATGTAGAATACAATCTGGTTTATGACCGTGGCACATTATTTGGGCTACAAACAGGCGGACGAATTGAATCGATTTTGGTCAGTTTGCCTAATTTAGCGGGTTGGTCATATCGCCCTGAATGGGAGGCAGACTCTGCCGAGAAAAAACTCACGGATTATTATTTAAAACCTCAAGATTGGCTCAATCTACTCAAATAGACACACGCACTTACAATTTTGAAACCTTAAGTACGCCCTTTTTAACCAGATCAGGGCGACTTATAGGTTAGATTTGTATAATTCCCTACAAACTCCCCGTAGAATGTCTTCTACAAAAATGTCTATTCTTTGCATTTATCAAAAATACTGTCACCGCTTTAAAACAGCATTTACGCTCTTTACGGTTTAAAAATACGTAAACTAAAAGAAGGTATTTTTAATATATTCATTTTAATGACATGAAAATCTCGTATCGTTCTGTGCTGTCATCTGAGGTCTCTAACATGTTCACAAAAAGAGTTAGTTCAACCATCATGGTTTTTTCTTGCTTTGCTATTGTCTTCCTGAGTTCAATCAGTACGACTATTTTTTCCGAAAGTGCATTCAATGATAACGCGTCGATCAGTATTGCCGTACTTGCAGCGATTGGCTTAGCCTTGACCACAGCCAAACTGATCTTTGATACGATTCACAATATTTGTAATCCATAAACACTTGATTTTCACCCCAGAAAAAATAGGTTAGCGCTTTAGCCGGAGTGCAATTTGCCGTATATTGAACGGCATTTCTCACATGGATTTTGTGCGATGAGCAAACAATTCGCTGTCATCGGCAACCCGATTGAACAGTCTCGTTCCCCTGAACTTCATCATGCCTTTGCAGCAAAAACGGGCATTGATCTCCACTACAGCAAACGCTTAGCCCCTCTAGATGGCTTTGAAGCCAGTGTGCAAGATTTTTTCGCTCAAGGGGGCTGTGGTATGAATGTCACTGTTCCATTTAAAGAGCAAGCCTTTGCGCAATGTCAGGTACTGACCGAACGCGCAAAAATTGCTAAAGCCGTCAATACGCTATGGATGCAAGATGGCATACTCTATGGCGACAATACCGATGGTCAAGGTCTGGTCGATGCCATACACGCCTTGGGTTGGTCACTCGCGCAAAGTCGCATCTTAATTTTAGGGGCGGGTGGAGCAACACGTGGCGTGATCTACCCCTTGGTACAAGCAGGTGCGAAAAAAATCGTGATCGCCAACCGTACCCTATCTCGGGCGGAACAATTGGTGACAGATTTACAGCAGCATGTGCCGCAAGCTGAACTCAGTGCGACAGCGCTCACCGCATTAACAGGAGAGTTTGATTTGGTGATTAATGCTACTTCTGCCAGTTTGAGTGGTGAAGCCTTAATCCTTCCAGAACAACTGATCTTTCAGCATGCCTATGAAATGGCGTACGGCAAACCTTCCAGTTTTCTTGATCAAGCCAAAGCACGCGGTATTCCAAGTTCTGAAGGTTTTGGCATGTTAGTCGGACAAGCCATTGAAGCTTTTTCAATTTGGAATGGGGTAAAGCCTGAGTTAAAAGATTTCCTTAAATGACTCAATAACCAATCCAAAACAAATAAAAAAGCCAACCGACTGGGGTTGGCTTTTTTTGATCTATCGCTTTATTTCAGGTGAGTCACCACAGCCACATAGGCTTTTTCATACAGATCATAATCCATAAAACCATCGTGGTCTTTGCTTAACTTGGCAATCGATTGCTCAGAAAGTTTATTCTTACGATCATCGGCAAAGGCTTGACCCAACACGGCTGCCGCACTTTTTAAGGTTGTGGTTTGCTCAGCATTCAGCTCATAGTCATCCTTAAATAACTCAATATAATAATCTGCAAAGACAGCTTGCGGCGTTTTATACTGCTGAATTCGCTTGTTCCATGCCTGATATTCTTTCGCACCTTCCGAAGCGTCCTGAACAATACGCGCAGCACGATAGCCCAACTCATCAAATTGGTCTGGCTCAAGCAATTTATGCTTGTCTTTGAGTGCATTTAAGCGTGTTAACGCTTTACCTTTCGGTTCTTCTAAACGGTCATTGAAACGGTAAGCGTAGACTTCTGCAATTTCATTTAATTCACTATTGCTATAGTGCTTCACCACTTCAGGACGGTTTGCAGACAGCATCAAAACGAATACGGATTGATAGGTTTTAATATAAGAACCCGTGTTCGCAAAGGTTTTTTCTGCCAAGTCCGACAACTGCTGATCAAAGCTCAAACGATCTGTCTGCTGCCCATCCACAGCACTTTCAGACATGCCTAACGATTTGGTAAAGCCTGTCACTACATTTTCTAGCATTGAGCCTTTGGTGACTTCCTCAACCGATTTGGCATCGCGTAACGCTTTTTTATCAATCGGGGTGGCATGTCCATAATTCGAAACCTGCATATCGACATGAATACCGAAATTACCAATCGTTTCATCAGCAAATTGTAATTGATACGCTAAATCTACCGCGCGACCTTGATCATCCAGCGCAACATCAATCGTGACTGGCATAGCCTGTCCACTCTCTGCTAAAGCAGCCTGAATTTCAGGCTGATGCTTGATCCATAGTGCTTTAAACGCTTGCACATCGGTCAATTTCTCGCTGACATACGGTTCAAAAATATGTTGTATCTCTTGCATCGCCAGCAAGTTTTTCTCAAGCGTAGAAGCAGAAGCCGTTGATTTCGTATTGTCTTGCACTGGTTGTAACAACTTGATGCCGTACATATCCTGACAGTAAGTCACATCACCTATTGCGAGATGTTTTTTACTGCCCAACAGTGCGTCACACGCCTGCTCCGATAAAAGTTGACTTGATGATGCTGTAGCAACCGCACCCGTAGCAACATCTTCCGCAGCAGCCTCTTCAACGGCGTCTCCCTGTGCTTCGGCAACATCTTCCGTATTCTCAGCGGTGTCGGCTGCATCTTGCTCTGGATATAACAACTCATCCAAACGATTGTTGATTAAGGTTGCAACACGCTCTGAAGATAAAGAAGCTTGTGTACTCACCGATGAACTACTTGCTGCAACCGCCGCTTCTGCCGCTTTTGCAGCCTCTTCTGCTGCTGTTGAAGCATCCTCACTGACAGCATCAGTTTCAACCAACCCCAAGACCTGCTGATTAAAGTACGGTTTATTGATTTGCTCAAAAGTATTCATTTGCAGGATTAAACTGCCCAAATCACCTTGGTAGCGAATTTTGTTGCGGATGCCCTGTTGTTTTTCTGATGCTGAGACATGCACACGCTGTAACTGTTTAGTATCTGCCAGTACATAAGGCAAAGCATTCATCTGTTTCAGGTAATCGACCAGTTTAGGTACGTTGACACGATCAAATTCTTGCTTGTATTTTGAAAAATCTAGATACGCATAAGATGCCTGACTGTCCTTATTGACCAAGTACGGCATGAAAGCGAAATAATTGGCATAGAACTTATAATTTTGAAAATCCACTACCATTGGGAGCTTGGCTTCAACCAGTAGCGTTGGTTTTTGATATTTGGCCACCAGATTTAACGAGGCCATTTTGTCTCGATAATGTACCGAACCATCATAGCTAATTTTTAAATCATTAATAAAATTCATCAGACCAGCCGCAACACGCGCGGACGATGAATCCGAACCTTTACCGTAAGCATACGGGTTTTGTTCCGTAACAATTGCCTCATACAAGGCCTGCTTTTCCTGTTTACTCAACGACAACTTTTGCTGTTTTAAGTACTGATCTAACTGCTTTTGAATGGCCGGGTTTAAATTCTGCGTTGAGTTCGAAGCTGATTGAGTGCTGGCAACTTTGCCTTTACTGGTATCGAACTGGAAACCCATGTTACCGCGATAATCGTAACTCGGATATTCATACATCGCATTGACGCCAGTGACCGCTTGTTGTTCCAAAGAGGTATTGGCCAAAGAAGATGCATTCGAATTGGATTTTATGACATGCTGAGAGCAACCGACCATGCTCAAACTTAAAAGACAGCAACTTAAATATTTTAAACGCATAGGTTTTTTTAAACCCCTTATTTATTTATACTTTAAGACATCAAGAAAATTGATTAAATGATCAAAAGACCGCAGATACTGTAGCAAAAAAATACAATATTTTGATAACAATTTTTACCTTAATTAGCCTTTCTGACATTTTTATTGGGCTACACTATCAATGTATTTTTTATAACTAATGTGAATAATCAAATTATCGATTCAGATAATCCAAAACTATTTTTAAATTAGGATTAATATCATGCCAGCATATAAAGCTCCTTTACATGACATTCGCTTTTTAATGAATGAAGTGTTTGACTACCCAGCACATTACAAAACTTTATCCAACGGCGAACTTGCTGATGCTGACACTGTAGACATGATTCTAGAAGGTGCAGCGGATTTCTGTGAAAACGTACTCTCTCCAATTAATCAATCTGGCGATGAAGAAGGCTGTCATTTTGACAATGGTGAAGTAAAAACCCCAAAAGGTTTTAAAGAAGCCTATGAC
Organism: Acinetobacter sp. ANC 4173; assembly: GCF_004331255.1. Taxonomy (GTDB): domain Bacteria; phylum Pseudomonadota; class Gammaproteobacteria; order Pseudomonadales; family Moraxellaceae; genus Acinetobacter. The sequence goes on from NZ_SJOF01000003.1 coordinate 92,739, forward strand.
CAATTTGTCCAAGGGGGTTGGCAAGGTTTGTCTTTCCCTGAAGAATTTGGCGGTCAGAATCTACCACAATCATTAAACCTGATTAAATCGGAAATGATGGGGACAGCAAACTGGTCATTCCAAATGTACCCAGGCTTAAGTGTTGGCTGTATGAACACCATTTTACAGTTTGGTACAGATGAACAAAAAAATCTGTATATGCCAAACTTAGTGGCAGGGACATGGTCAGGCACCATGTGTTTAACCGAGCCACAATGTGGTACAGATTTGGGGCAAGTAAAGACTAAGGCAGAACCAAATGCCGATGGCACTTATAGCATTTCAGGCACCAAAATCTTCATCTCTGCGGGCGAACAAGATTTAACGGAAAACATCATTCATATCGTGCTTGCGCGTCTTCCAGATGCGCCTGCTGGGACCAAAGGAATTTCTCTGTTCATTGTGCCTAAATTCTTGGTGAATGAGGACAGCAGCCTAGGTGAACGCAATCCTGTAAGCTGTGGTTCAATTGAACATAAAATGGGGATTCGCGCCTCTGCAACCTCAGTGTTGAACTTTGACAATGCTGTGGGTTATTTGATTGGTGAGCCAAACAAAGGCTTGCATGCCATGTTTACCTTTATGAATACTGCACGTATTGGTACAGCGATTCAAGGGATTGCACATGCGGAACTGTCTTTCCAAGGCGCACTACCATATGCCAAAGAACGCATGTCGATGCGTGCCCTTTCAGGCAAGAAAGATCCTGAAAAAGTCGCTGATGCCATCATTCACCATGCCGATGTCCGTCGCATGTTGTTGACTCAAAAAGCCATTGCTGAAGGCGGTCGTGCCATGATTTATCACGCTGCACAAATTGCCGATAAAATGGCGGATGCCTTGACTCTGGGTGATACAGCCGCTTTTGAAGCAGCAGATGATCATTTAGGATTTTATACCCCAATTTTAAAAGGTTTTCTGACCGAACTCGGCTTAGAAGCAGCCAACCATGGTATGCAAGTTTATGGTGGTCACGGTTATATTAAAGAATGGGGCATGGAGCAAATTGCACGTGATGCACGTATTGCAACTTTGTATGAAGGTACCACAGGTGTTCAAGCACTCGATTTAATTGGTCGTAAAGTTTTACTGACCTCAAAAGGTAAAGTGATTCGTGACTATACGGCTGAAATTTTGAAATTCTGTGGTCAACATGCACGCAACAAATACATGCGCCGTTTTGCGTGGGACTTAACCAAGCTTTGTGCACAGTGGAATACCTTGACTGTCCGCATTATGCTTGCAGCACGTAAAGACCGTGACATCGTATCAAGTGCTTCAGTAGACTTCCTCATGTTCTCGGGCTATGTGATGATGGCGTACTTCTGGGCACAACAAGCGGCTGTGGCTTCTGCCAAACTTGCAGCGGGTGAAGGTCAAGAAACCCCTGAATTCTATAAAGCCAAAATCAAAGTTGCTGACTTCTACTTTGAACGTTTGTTACCTCGCACACAAGGTCATGCTGAAGCGATGGTCAACCCTTCACGCACCATGACCTCGTTAGCTGCGGAACATTTTAGTTTTGATTACTAAGTCATGAATTTAATAAAAAAGACCGCTAAGACGGTCTTTTTTTATAACAAGTATTTTAGTTTTTTATTCATTTTCAGCAATATTAATCCAGCAAAGATTGAACATGCCAATACAGCCAAACTAAATAAGGTTTGTTGATTTAAAAAATAGCCTTTTAAATGGTAAATAAAAAAAGGATGAATTAAAAAAATGGCTGTCGATAAACTTGCCAACTCTTTATTTGTCCCCAGTATGTTTTTATTGAAAAAATATAGAAAAATAATTGGTGCGGCAATAAATAAGGAAAACATCTGATCCAGGCTTTCCTTCCGACTAATGAAAAAATAATTCGAGAGTGATTCTACGATCACTAAAAAAACTACAACAATGACATGCCAAAGCTTGATCGTTATTTTATTTTTAATTTTATCCTGACATTTATTCAGTAGAAAACCTAAAGTCAAAAAAGGGAAACTCACCAATAAAAAATTACGATGTACCGTGTATGTATTTAATTCAGTATCTATTTGACCCTGAAATAAATGTAAATTACCAACTTGCTGAAGCATAACCCCAAACAAAAATAAAACAGCACTCCCAATAAAAAGCTTTTCCGCATTTATTGCTCTACAGAAATATAAAATAGAGCCACCCAACAACACGCCCTGAATATACCAAAGCACATAATAACCATTATACAAAACAGAACGATTATAGGAAAAGCTTTGGGTCCACCATAGGGGTAAATAAAAAATCATCCAAACGGCATACAAAATAAAAATACGTTTCAGCCATGTTTTATATCTTTGGAGACTATTAATATAAACAAAATAATAGCCGGTAATGACTAAAAAAATAGGGACTGCTAGCCTAAATATTCCCTGCACGAAAACATGGCTTAAGAGTGTCGATAGATCATAAAAAATACGGGTATGTAAAAAAACCACAGCAATTGCTAAAATGACTTTCAAAATATCAATCGATAAATTTCTTTCCATTTTCTACTCATACACGTACATAAAGTTAAATTTTAAAATCAAAGAAACTCTTCCAAGACCGAATTTAAGAATACATGCCCCTGCTCGGTACATGCCAAACGGTTTATATCATCCGACATCAATTTTCGACTGCGCAGTGAATCTAAAGTTTCAGCTAAACTGTTTAGATTCAAACCTGTACGCTGCGCATAATTTTCAGCAGCAACCCCATCATTTAAACGCAACGCATTCATCATAAACTCAAACGGCAATTCATCTGCTTCAATCCGCTTAAACTGCACATGCTCCGCAGGGACTTTGGCTAAATAATCTTTCGGTAACCGAGTTTTTTGAAAACGGTATACCCCATCTGGCTGGGTAACTTTGGCATGGGCGCCTGCCCCAATCGCCAAGTAATCACCAAACTGCCAATAATTCAAATTATGTGCCGAGGGTAATTCCTTACGCCATGCCGAAACTTCATAGTTAATAAAGCCTTGTGCTTTTAAATAGGCTTCACCTTGAACTTGAATCTCTTCCAGTACGTCATCTACAGGTAAAATCGGTTGGGTTCTAAAAAAAACGGTATTCGGTTCAATGGTCAATTGATACCATGAAATATGCGTTGCACCATTTTCCACCGCCAGCTTTAAATCCAGTAAAGCCTGTTCTAAGGTTTGCTCTGGCAAACCATGCATTAAATCCACATTAATTCGCTGAAAGCCTGCATCACGCGCCAAACCAATCGCTGAAATCGCATCGGCATTGCTGTGAATTCGTCCCAACTTGGTTAAATGCTCGGTGTTAAAACTTTGTACCCCAATCGAGAGGCGATTAATGCCTGCCGTCAAATAATCAGCAAAAGGATCATGCTCGACCGTACCTGGATTGGCTTCTAAAGTTATTTCACAATCGGCCTCAAAAGGCAGCAAGGCTTTTAACTGGCTAAATAGCCATTGATAACCTTGCGCAGAAATCAGCGAGGGCGTTCCACCGCCAATAAACACGCTATGAATGGCTCGACCTTGAGCGAATTCAACTTGAGTCTTAAAGTCCTCAACCAAAGCCTGTAAATACTGTTGCTCCAAATCCAAAGACAGTTTGCCATCGGGTACTGCATGCGAGTTAAAATCGCAATACGGGCACTTACGCACACACCACGGCATGTGAATATATAAAGACAAGGGAATATTTGCAGGATGTAAATCAGCCAAGGAAAAGACTCTAAAGCACAGCGGTAATCTTGCATATTTTAACATGACTGCATCAAGACACTTATGAAATCTGTGTGTATTTGGATTAGACTGATAAAAAGACAAGAAGAATGAATGGTTTAAAATGATGAAAATATCGAGCCAGTTGCTGTTTTTCTTACCGCTTGCATTCGGTATTGGGATTGCCATGACCTTTCAAACCGCAATTAACAGCCAATTAAGAGAACATTTGCATTCACCACTTCAAGCGGCGTTGTTGTCATTTACTGTAGGAACAATGGTCTTAGCCCTGTTGGTACTGTTTCAACCCGTGCCTAAACCCAATTTACAAGATTTTTCCAGTATTCCTGGATACCTATGGCTGGGTGGATGCTTAGGGGTTTATGCCATCAGTATAAGCATCTATACTGCCCCTAAATTAGGTTTTCTCACGTTCTCAGGGTTGGTTATTTTTGGTCAAATCCTGACGTCAATGATTTTTGACCATTTGGGTCTACTTGGTACCGACAAAACGCCTGTGAATTGGCAGCGTTTACTTGGTGGCGTCGTAATTTTTATTGGTGTGCTTCTCACTTTACAACGCTAAATTTATTCTGACCAAGCACATAATGAAGATGAGTAATTTTTGTGTCGAATGTCATATCTACCCGCTATGAATTAAAACAACTTTTCCATTTGATGTTGCCTATTTTGATCACACAATTTGCCCAAGCTGGTTTGGGTCTGATTGATACCATTATGGCAGGACATTTATCTGCCACAGATTTGGCCGCCATTGCGGTCGGTGTGGGATTATGGATTCCTATCATGCTGCTATTTAGTGGCATTATGATTGCGACCACGCCACTGGTGGCAGAAGCCAAAGGTGCTCGTACACCTGAAAAAATTGCCACCATTGCCCGACAGTCCTTATGGGTCGCTTTTATTTTAGGAATGCTTGCAGGACTGATTTTACAGGTCATGCCCTTTTTACTACCGCTGTTTGGTGTACCTGAAAGCCTGCAACCCAAAGCCAGCCTGTTTTTACATGCGATTGGTTTTGGTATGCCTGCCGTGACCATGTATGCGGCGCTGCGGGGTTATTCCGAGGCTTTAGGTTATCCACGACCTGTAACCGCCATTAGCCTTTTGGCTTTGGTCGTGCTGATTCCGTTGAACTTTGTGTTTATGTATGGCTTAGGACCTGTGCCCGAATTGGGCAGTGCAGGCTGTGGTTTTGCAACAGCCATTTTACAGTGGCTCATGTTCCTGACCCTTGCGACGTATATTTTTAAAAGTAGTGCATATAAGTCGACACCAGTCTTTGCCCTATGGGAAAAGATAGACCCTTACTGGGTCAAACGTATTTTAAAATTGGGTTTACCGATTGGCTTAGCGATTTTCTTTGAAGTCAGTATTTTCAGTACCGCAGCCATTATTCTCAGTCCACTGGGCGATACCATTGTCGCCGCCCATCAAATTGCGATCTCGATTACCTCACAATTGTTTATGATTCCAATGTCCTTAGCCATTGCACTCACCATCCGCGTAGGAACCTATTATGGTGAGAAGAACTGGGCAGCCATGCGCAAAGTCCAATATCTCGGACTGGCAACAGGAACTGTTTTGGCGCTGATGACCATGTTGCTGCTCTGGGTGTTTCGCGCTGAAATTATTGCGATTTATACGTCGGACTACGATGTGGCACAAATTGCGATGTATTTGGTTTTGTTCGCAATTGCCTACCAACTTATGGATGCGTGGCAAGTCAGTGCCGCGGGGTGTTTACGTGGTATGCAAGACACCAAAGGTCCAATGTGGATTACCATGATTGCCTATTGGGTGGTGGCTTTCCCCGTGGGGATTTATTTGGCACGCTTTACCACCATGCAAGCAGCAGGCGTATGGGTCGGCTTGATTGTCGGTTTAAGTATTGCTTGTGTGCTGTTGCTCAGCCGTTTATATCTCAATAACCACCGTCTCAAACAGTCGGCTTAATCAATGCCTGTATTCCCTTGTAGCTCGAATGCAAGGGAATACACGCGCCTATTTTAGGCCTATCAATCTGTTGCTCCAATCAAAGTCGATACAGCTTTTCAATGTCCTATTGGTCTTTTTTCATCCCGTATTGCTGCCAAATGATCCAATATATTTGAGCCTTAAATACACCACAACAACCATAAAAGTTGAAGGTTTGAAGCAAAAATCCAAATATATTCACGCATTTTTAACAATTTAAAATAGGCAAACTTAGTTTTAACGCCTATGATCAAAAACACTCAAGATTAAGATCTTTCCGAGGTACACTGCATGGCCAAAACGACTCGCACACCTGGTCGTCGCTTTATGAAACTTGCCAGTATGACCGCAAGTATTGCCACCAAAACCGTGTCCAATTCGATTAGAAACTTTAATGCCGATGAAGAACAAAAAAATGCGGCACGTAGCCAGTTGTTTCAGGATATAGGTATTCAAATTGCAAACACACTCGGTGAGATGAAAGGCGCCGTGATGAAAGTCGGTCAAATTGCCTCACAATATAAAGATATTTTCCCGCCTGAAGTGTCACGAGCGATTGCCAAACTGCAACGCCAAGCCCCAGCCATGCATTTCGCCGAAATCAAAAAACAACTCGAAAAAGAACTGGGCAAACCTTTAGATCAAATCTTTAAACACTTTGATGAACAGCCTTTTGCGGCTGCTTCGATTGGTCAAGTGCATAAAGCCATCTTACCGCATGGTGAACAAGTGGTGGTAAAGGTGCAATATCCGGGGGTAGATGAAGCCTGTGAAAGTGACTTGAAACAAGTTCGACTGGCATTACGTCTTATGGGGGTTTTGAAGGTCGATCGCAAATTGCAGGATCGTTTATTTCAGGAAATTCAAACCAGCTTAGACAACGAGTTGAATTACCAGATTGAAGCGCAGAACTTAGAAGTCGCACGGACATTCCACGAGAAGCTCGACAGTAAAATTATTATTCCAAAAGTCTATCCTGACTATTCTTCTCGGCATGTCCTGACCTTAAGCCTAGAAGTTGGTGACAGTATTGAAACGGCCAGCACATGGTCACAACAGACCCGCAATGAATTAGGTCGACGTTTACTGCGGGCGATTGGGCAGGAAATTTTCTATCTGAAACGCTTTCACTGTGACCCGCATCCGGGCAACTTCGCCTTCCGTGAAGATGGCTGCGTGATTATTTATGATTACGGCGGTGTAAAAGTGCTGTCTAATGAAGTCGTGCATCATTTCAAACAATTAATCCAAGCCTCACGTCGACAGGATATTGCCGAAATTGAACAGCAACTGAATGCCTTACACGCCATTGCTGAACAAGGAAAATTCCCTGAACCACTGTATCAAGCGTGGTTAGAAGTATTGATGCGCCCGCTGACCACACATTATGATTTTGCAGAAAATTCAGCGCATCATGATGGCATGGAACTGGTGAAATCATCCCTGAAATATTGGGATGTATTTAAACCTTCTCCCGACACCTTAATGGTCAATCGCACCGTATCAGGACATTATTGGAATCTGATTCATTTAAAAGTAAATGACAATTTAAATGACGTCTTTGAAGAGCTTGTCCCTTCCCTACATAGCAAATAAAACGCCAAAAAAGACCAATAGCAATATCGGTCTTTTTATTTGGATTATTTATGTTATATTATAACATATCAATTAAGATTCAATAAGGAGTTCAACCATGCGTCCAAATATTCATCCCGAATATCGTGAAGTGCTGTTCCATGATACCAATGCCAATGCATATTTTATTATTGGCAGTACCATGCATACAGCGCAGCAAAAAGAATATCAGGGACAAGTATATCCTTATGTCAGCTTAGATATTTCTAGCGCCTCACATCCGTTTTATACAGGTGAAGTCCGTCAAGCCAGTAATGAAGGTCGCGTTGCCAGCTTCAATAAACGTTTTGCACGTTTTCAACGGAACCATTAAAAATTAATCTTGATTTAAGTTTGACGTTCTAGACTACAACTATTGAGAAGTCTAAGCCCCCTATCCTCCACTTAGACTTCTTTTTTTATGCTTAAGTTTTAAGCTGCAATAAATAGGAAAAAATAACATAGCCCACAGCCAGAAGAATCACCCCAATAATGACACTCGAAACGGCATAGCCAATTGCCCACAGGGCTTGTCCTTCACGCAATAAATTAAAGGTTTCTAAGCCGAAACTAGAAAATGTGGTAAAGCCTCCTAAGATGCCCACCATTAAAAATAAACGTGCATTATTCTGTAAAGCTGGATATTGCTGACTAAAGGCAAAAAATACACCTGCCAAAAAACAACCCAGCAAGTTAATGCACCACGTTGCCCACGGAAAGGTCGAACTGGACTTAATGAAATAGCTGCCCAAACCATAACGAAAAACAGCACCGATTGCACCACCCAGTGCCACTAATAGCCAATTCATGCCTACATGATCTACATTAAATAAACCCTGTTATCCTCCTCTCATCGCGTATTGTCAACGCTGCCCCTGATAAAATGAGAACGGAACCAACATAAAAAACATCCGAATTTAAGCAAAATTTGCTATAGTCAGAAGCTATTTTCTACTGTATTTGAGAACATTATGGCTCAGGACTTACTGGCACAATTACAATCAGGTGAAGCTAAATTTGCAGATGTATTGGCTTATATTGAAGCGCGTTATAGCCATAGCCCAACGGCGTTCAAAAATGGACAACACCGCAATGCTGCAACTGAAAACCAAGGCAGTGCCAAAGTCTTTTCTTTTGCCAAGCTCAATGATTTAGATCCTGAGCAAACCTTGTCTTTATTTGCAGAACACTATGCTGCGGTATTGGCAACGCCTGAAGCAGCAGATCATCAGAACATTCGCCAATTTATGCAAAATGGCTGGACAGGCATTGAGTTTGAAGGGCAAGCATTAACTGCAAAATAATTGCGCATTCAGCAGCAAAAGCACTGTTCAAATTTGTCCTTCACTTCACCATGAAATAAAGGTTGAACAGTGCCCCAGTCGATTCAATTATGCTTTGACTTTTTCAATCCAAACAATGGATTTCACGCGAAACAACTCACATGCGCCATCGCCCGTATCCGTCGGTGTTAAAGATGAGCGCCAGACCAAGTCTTTGTCTTTAATCTCGACCAAATCGCCCTGCAAGCGCACCAAATCGCCCCGTTTAACTTTCTGAATTTGCTGTGCAACCTTAGGATTGGCAGGAATAATATGCATATTCGACACCATTTGCATGGCTTGTGCTGTCGACACAGGGACTTTATCCATTTTCCAATTCAAGTAGCGGTCATACTGATTAACTGAAATATGGCGGGCAATTTCAGGTTCTGCAAACAATCCCCAACTGACCGCATAATCAATCGGTGAAAACTTGGCTTGTTCATCATCGCTATAGGTTTTAGACCCCAAAATTCGGAAATCCCCCTTAAACGGCTGCAACACGGAAATCGATTGATCTTTAGCAATCGGTGCCAACCCCTTGGCAATATTATATTCAATCGAAGATGCCATTGAGCCTGTACTTAACATACTCAAACCCAATAATGACAGTGCAATGAGTCGAATGTTCATGGCTACCTCTTGCAATACCTTTAAACCTGTTCTAGTGTCAATCTTACGCCTGAACCCCAGCTTAAAATTTGCAGAATTGGTAACAATATAGAAGAGTTTGGTCACAACCACCCAATTCAACCGCCATTTAAATTGGACAGATACCGCCATGCTTTATCAGTTTTATCAACAACAGATTTTCCCTCACTTGCTTAATCAGGTCATGCAAACGGCCAGTTTAATGGAGAAACGGCGCGAGCTTTTGCTGCCCGTTGCAGGCGAAGTGCTCGAAATTGGCTTTGGGACAGGCATCAATCTACCGTTTTATCAAAATGTAGATTTACTCTACGCCCTCGAGCCGAATCAAGATATTTTTAAATTGGCATCAAGCCGAATTTTTGCAAGTAATCTCGAAGTACAGCATTTACAAGCCCGTGCGGAACATATTCCCTTAGCCGATCACTCCATCGACCATGTGGTCAGTACTTGGACTTTGTGTAGCGTAAAACGATTGGATCACGTCTTGCAAGAAATTCAACGCGTACTCAAACCGACGGGAACTTTGCATTTGGTCGAGCATGTGCTCAATACCGAAAATAAAAAAATTCGCCAACTGCAACATCTGATTACGCCTATTCAGAAACGTTTGGCAGATGGTTGTCGCTTAAATCGTAATATTGAACTGGCATTGCTCAAAGCTGGTTTTCAGCTCGATCAATATGATTATTTTTATGCTGAAGGCATTCCAAAAATTGGGCAACAAATGTTATTGGCACGTGCGCAAAAAGCTTCGTCTGCTTAAATGCTCTTCGTACCGGATTTAAGACTGTCGAGTTTAGCTATCTTCAAAATCAATCCGAATGGTCTCAAAACGAATTCGACCTTGCTGAATGGCTTGTGCAATCGCTTGCTGACCTTTAGTAAGCCGCGCGCCTCCACTTTTAATATCGATGAGTACAATCTCGACATCATCAACTTTGCCTTGTCCATCGCGCAAATCGGTATAACCATCAAAGACCACATAATCTACAGGATCGCCTAAAAACTTAGCATCACTGGGTAAGTATTGAAATTCGGGCAAAATCGGGGCGAATTGTTCCGCCATTTTGCCTTTTAACACCGCACGACTGGTATTCACACTGCGTTTTTGTGCATTGATTAATGCTTGCTGATGCTCCAGTTGTAACTCCGCAATGTAGCGCTCATATTCAGCTTTAATTTTACCGTTACGGGTTTGACTTAAAATTAATGTGGTCAGTACAACCCCAATACATGCCCCTATCAGCATAGCCATCCAAATCGACATGCATTCTTCCTAACTTCAAATAAATTTTGACTTACAACTTTTGTCCTGTGCCCTAGTCTTCGCACAAAAGAATGATATGCTAGGACTGAACAAAATTAAATCTTTAGGGTCATGAAAACAATTTTAATTGCCAATCAGAAAGGGGGTTGTGGGAAAACTATCACAGCGATTAGTCTTGCCGCAGCATTAGCTCAAAAAGGCTATAAAGTCGCTCTGGCCGATGCGGACAATCAGAAATCGGCGCGTCAGTGGCTGAAACAACGCCCTGAAACTGCGGCTAACATTCAAAGTCTGGATTGGCGTCAGGACAAGTCCGTGGGTGAAAGTCCAAAAAACATTGAGTATCTGGTCATTGATGCACCTGGGGCATTATCAGACAGTCAAGCCGAACAATTAATCAGTGAAGCCCACGCCATTATCACACCATTACAGCCTTCATTTTTCGACATTGACAGTACCCGTCGCTTCTTAAAACATTTGCAAGAGATTAAGCGGATTCGTAAAGGAAAAGTGCAGATTTTGCTGTTGGCCAACCGCGTCAAAGCCAATACTTCGGGTTCAAAAGAAATTCAAGAGTTCTTCAGCAAAATTGAACAACAACCTGTGGCATGGATTTCAGAACGTACCGCTTATGGGCAACTGGCCATGCAAGGTTTAAGCGTATTTGATAAATCTCAGAAAAACTATTTAACCCTGCAAAGTCAATGGCAGCCTGTATTGAACGCGATTATTGATGATCCAAGCGAATGGTTTTGATTTTTGAGTGATAACACAACCGCGTCGAGATTATGTGAAACTTGCCGGGCACTCATTTTCGAGTGTGCTGTTTTCGGTTAAGATGAGTTTGACCCTTAATATTGATCAGTGAAGATAGTGCAACAATACGCGCCTACAATACAGAAAGTCTTGTTATTTGGATTGTTTTTTATCCTGATGTTTTTGGGCTTTCATGTGCTCAAATACTTTATTGTGCCTGTACTGTGGGCCACGATTATTGCCTATATGACTTGGCCTCTGTACCAGTCCATTTACCGTTCCTGTGGTCAACGCTCTACCCTCAGCGCAACACTGATGATCTTATTCATTATTTTGGTGATTGGTATTCCACTCACCTTTGCCATTTTTATTTTGCAGCATGAAGGACGTAATCTCTATTACGAGCTACAAAAACAAGTTTTTTCTGGGCATTTTAATGTGCCTCAATTTATCCGTGACTTACCTGTGATTGGTAAAGAAGTTACACGGACTCTCAAAGAATTAAATCAAGACCCAAACAGCATTATTCAGAATATTTCCAATTGGATTCAAGGTCATCTGAATTATGGCAAATTTTTATTGAATGAAATTAGTAAAAATATTATTAAACTGTGTTTCGCCATCATGTCGCTGTTTTTCTTTTACCGTGATGGACAAACCATTTTAAATCAAGTCAGTAAAGCGCTGGAAATGGTCATTGGTCCGCGCGTACACCATTATATTGATACCATCTCTGAAACCACACGTGCTGTGGTCTATGGCGTGGGTTTAACTGCTGTTGCACAGTCATTTTTAGCAGGTCTGAGCTATTTGGTTGCAGGTGTGCCGAATCCAATGGTACTGACCATTATTACCTTCTTACTGGCACTCATTCCCTTCGGTCCTCCTTTGGCCTATACCTCTGTTGCCCTCTGGCTGTTTGCTCAGGGACAAACCATTGAAGCCATTGGTGTTATGGCTTGGGGTGTCTGTATTGTGAGTACTGCGGACAATGTCATTCGTCCTTTGGTCATTTCTGGCGCAACCCAAATTCCATTCTTACTGATTATGTTTGGGGTGTTGGGGGGTATTGCCAGTTTCGGTTTGGTTGGACTCTTTATTGGCCCGGTAATTTTAGCAGTACTACTCGCCATTTGGCGTGAATGGCTGCATGAAACCCATGAAGAAGTAGCACTCATGATGCCTAAAGCAAGTCTCGCTTATGATCTGGATAATGACTTTGATCCCCCCAAAGACCCTCCTCAATAAGATCTCGTCTTAAAGCCAGTGGTATGCCAACTGGCTTTTTTCTTGATGAAACTTATACATTCCCAAACGCAATCAATACTTTATTCACGCTCAATTTCTGATTAAATAGTGATCATTCACATCCATCACAGAATAAGGAACATCGATGCGAACTTCTTACTTCAATACTGGGATACTTACACTTTGTACTGCTCTGCTGATTGCAGGTTGTAGCACAACACCAACTCCATCCACGTCCAATGTGCGGACTGTTCAATTAAATAGTGTTTCTGCCCAAGGTATTGGTGCTTCGGTCGGAACCGTGACCTTACAAGACAGCCCAGTCGGCTTAATCATTCAAACGCAATTAACTAACCTACCTGCTGGCCCACACGGTTTTCATATTCACGAAAAAGGTTCATGTGAACCTGCTGAAAAAGACGGAAAAATGGTGGCCGCTTTAGCCGCGGGCGGACATTACAATCCAACTCAAGTCGCCCACGGAACCCCGATGACGGGTCATATGGGTGATTTACCGGTGTTACATGTGAATTCTGCGGGACAATCTCAACTCAAACTGATTGCACCACGCTTAAAACTGGCAGATGTTCAAGGCCATGCCCTGATGATTCATGCGGGTAGTGATAATTATGCCGATCAACCTAAACCTTTAGGCGGTGGTGGAGAACGCATTGCCTGTGGCGTCATTTAAGTCCAACTGTGGATAAGTTCAGGGTTATACACAATGCTGTACAAAGCCTAAATGCATTGTTGATAAACCATAACTTATCCACAATTCTGCCCTACACATGCCTTATTCAATGAAAATTCTCCCTTTAACTGCTGCATCTTCATACAGAACCGCCGCTTAAAGCAAAACTAAAAAATCAATCAAGAATTGACAGCCAGACTAAAAAAGGTCAGGCTCATTGAAAACGATAACACTCTATAAAGAACAACATTGTGAATCCTTTACGTCAGTTCCTGCGTGCTTTTTTCTCCAATTCAATTTGGGTCTATTGCCTACAAATCTTGATTGTGTTGACAGGAACAACACTGGGTTTGTTCTATGCAGGCCATCAACTGCTCATCGTTCCGGTAACACTCGGTGCAATTGCTGCCGCACTGACCGATTTTGATGATCGACTCAGTATTCGCCTACGTAATCTGCTCTATGTCTGTATTTTATTTTTTAGTGTCAGCAGCATTCTCGAATTTCTCGCCTCGTATAAATTGCTGTTTATTTTGTATTTGTCTTTGTCCAGTGCCTTCCTAATTTTGATGGGTGCACTGGGACAACGCTATGCCGCCATTTCCTTTGGCACCATTTTACTGTCGATTTACACCATGTTCGGACTGGGTGAATATCAAGCATGGTATCAACAACCCAGTTATTTTGTTTTGGGGGCAATCTGGTATGGACTCAGTTCCATGTTGTTTTATTTGCTTAAACCCACTCAGGCCGTCCAAGATAATTTAGCGCAAAGCTTTCAACAACTCTCCACATTACTTCAGGCGAAAGCGCGGCTGTTTGACCCCGATAATATTGATAATGTTGAAACCCTACTGTTTGATGTTTCGCAACAAAATGCGCAAGTGGTGCAACGCTTAAATCATTGCAAGGCTTCACTACTCACGCGATTAAAAGCCTCACGGGCCAATCAAAAAACGATTTATTGGCTCAACCTATATTTTCTGGCGCAAGACATTCACGAGCAAGCCACCTCAAATTATTTGCACTATGAAAATCTTCATCGCAACTTTAGCCGCACCGATTTGATTTTTCGGATTCAAAAGAATATTCGTTTGCAAGCCAATTCCTGCCAACAGTTGGCAGCATGTATTTTGCAGCAACAGGCTTTTGAAATGGACTCGACACATGCCTCGGCTTTGCAATACCTAGAAGATTCCATGCACCATTGGATTTTAGATCATCCACATAATATTGAAGTCAAAAACTTGAGTTTGGTGTTACGAAATTTACGTAATGTCCAAGAACAATTTTCCAACTTAGCCATTGAACAAGACCATTACCAACAACATTATTCTGCACATCAAGACAATTTAAATCTGCTGGATGATGACATTCATGGCATACCAGACTTGTGGCTTAAACTCCGTCAACATTTGACCCCACAATCTGCCCTGTTTCGTCATGCAGTGCGGATTGCCTTTGTCTTTGCGGTAGGCTATGCCATTTCTTTATTACCATTTGCCAAACATGGTTACTGGATTTTACTCACCAGTTTATTCGTCTGCCAAATCAGTTATTTCGCTACCAAAAGTCGTTTAAAGCTGAGAACCCTCGGAACAATTTTGGGTGTGATTTTAGGTATACCACTACTGTATTTTGTGCCCAGTATAGAAGGACAACTGATCCTGACCATTTTATCTGGGGTGGCATTTTTCTATTTACGCTCACAAAAATATGCGATTGCTACACTCATGGCAACCTTAATGGTGCTGCTGATTTTCAACCTCAAAGGTGCGGGTTATGACATTATTCTACCGCGCATTATAGATACCCTACTCGGCTGTTTCATTGCATGGTTTGCCGTCAACACCATTTGGCCAGATTGGAATTTCCGTAATATTTCGAAAAATATTCTGAACAGCAGTAATGCGACCTTGGATTATTTCACGGCCATTGTGGAGCAATATCAGCAGGGTAAAAACAACAGTATGGCTTACCGTAAAGCGCGTCGCTTAGCACATGACGCGCAAATTGAACTGTCTAGCATGATTTCCAGTCTAAGTGCTGAACCACAACCAAACCCTGAACTGATTCAACATGCCTTCCGTTATCTGGTCTATAGCCATAGCCAACTCAGTTATATTGCTGCTTTGGGTAGTCATCGTGAGCAGGTTCAAGACCCGAAAATTTTGGAACTGTTGCAATGGTGTTTACAGACCTTACAAGATAACTTAATCCTGCAACACGAATTGGATCAACAACACATCCAAAACAAACTGGATGAAATTCAGCAGATCAGCAACGAAGCAGAGCTATCTGAACATTGGCAATTGGTACTCAAGCAAATGAGCCTGTTACTCGAAACCTTGCCTGAATTATTAAGGCTGAAACAACGCTTATTGACTTTAGAGATTAAATGAATAGAAATTATGCACATTACCCCAAACCTTGCGTGCCTATTGATAATGACCAACCCCTCATGCCATACAAAGTTTTATCGATTGCACCCACTTTTTATGTATAAAGATTCACCCGTTTCCGCTAGAATCGAGATTCATTCTCAATTTTATTGTTTTGAATATGACTATTAAAACCTTACGTATTGTTGGTTTTCTGGAAGGCTTATCTTTCCTACTTCTCCTGTTTATTGCCATGCCTTTAAAATATATTTGGGGCAATCCGATCTTAGTGAAATTCGTCGGTATGGGACACGGCATCCTGTTTATTCTATTTTTGGCCGTGCTGTTTGCAGTCTGTGAAAAACAGAAATGGTCAATTAAAATGTTTATTCTCGGTTTTATCGCCTCAATTTTGCCCTTCGGTCCCTTTGTTTTTGATCACAAATTAAAGAAATTTGAATCTTAAACAATGCCATTTTTACAGCATCTAAATGAATCAAACAGGCAGATATTTGCCTGTTTGAACAAAACTGCTAAGCCAAATTAGAACTCGCCTTTGGCTTTACGTTCCAATAAAATTTGCTGCAACATGCGTCGTGGGAAACTAAACCACAATGCAATTAAAGTGAAACACGCCAAGCCATAGGCCAGTAAATGGTACTGTTCATACAGAATACGCACCCCTTCAATAATAAAAAAGAAACTGAACATCAATAGCATCGACACCGCCGCAGCCACAGTGCCTTTCGACACCTCAGAAGACATTAAAGCAAAACGATACAGTACTGAAAAACTAATGCCCTCGCCAAAGCTAATTAAAGTCATACCGACAATTAAGCAAATGAGAAAATAATCACGCCAAACAATACCCGCCAGAATCAGCAACGTGCCCAACAGCATAATCGGTAAACCCATCATCACCGTTTTGCCCAAAGCCAACCGATCAATGATTTTAATCAACACCAAATTGCCTGCAATCAACCCGCCCAATACAGGGAATTGTGCCAGACCGTATTGCAAACTGCTCAGTCCCAGCTCTTCTATCAACATGACTGGCGAAAGTGCAATCCACAACATTAACGGCATACTCACCATCGGCAATGCCAAAGTTAAACCAAGAAACCGTGGATTTTGATAAACTCGTTTAAAGTCTGAAAAAATATAGCGTAACGGTTGTTTCACCACGATTTTTTGAGTGGTAGGCATTTTTGCTTTTAAACCAAACCAACTGAGAAAGGCCAATAGTGCAATCCCAATAAAGCCCCAATGCCATGACACATGGTCAATCAGGAATGCCCCTAACACTGGGCCGAGCAAAGGTGCAAGTAAGGAAATATTGGCCATCAATGCCATGACTTTAATGGCATCACGCTCTTCAAAAGTTTCCTGAATGGCTGCATAACCCACGGCTGAAATCACGGTTAATCCTATGCCTTGTAAAAATCGCAGGGCTAAAAATTGCTCAATATTGTGAGTGAGTAAAATCAGTAAACAACAGAAGCTAAAAAACAGTACGCCTGTTAACAGTACTTTTTTACGTCCTAGTCGATCTGATAATGGACCCAACAGCCATGCAACACAGGCCCCACCCAACAGATAAAAAGACATGGATGATGGTGCCCAACTGCTGCTGACACCAAATTCTTTGGTGATGGCTAGCATGGCAGGTTGCACTAAATCATTTCCGATATAGACGGAAAATTCGAACAGCACCAAGGCTAAAGGAAACATCAGCGTAGTGCGGTTCAACGTGGTCGTTTGAACTTTTTGCATTATTTTCTACAGATCATGATGGTCTGGTCGAGGTCTTACGCTATTTTTCGGGAGATAAACGTCAGCCCAATGACCAGCACTGAGAGATTTATTTAAATTACGTTTTTTTGAATGCGCTAAGGTTTAGCGGCTTAATACACCGTATTCACAAGGTGTCTAAGACAGTTTAATCAATTTCAGTTGTGAGATTTTTATCACTCAAGCTAGTACACCCACTAGGTCAAGTGGGTGTAGTGTAGCAGTTTATGCGTTGGGAATTGTAATTTTTGTTGTTATCACTAAGCAGAGATTTCTGTCTTCACTTTTATAGTATTTTTTTCTGGGCTTGCAAAATCGGGCTTCATAAAGAATGAACAGCCAATCGCAAAGACTGCCATACCCGCAATATAGCCAATAATTAAATGTGGGCTACCATCACCAATACTTAACAGCTTGGTTGCAATCAGCGGAGCTAAACCACCACCTAATACACCCGCAAATTGCACCGAAATTGAAATACCGCTATAACGAATCTCAGCAGGGAATTGGCGTGCAAACAATTGAGCTTGTGGTGCATACATAATCGGAAACACTACACCAATTGCCAATACAATTGCAGTCCAAACCAGCACGGGATCTTTGGTATCCAGCAGAGTAAAAAATGGATAGCAATATAATCCTAACAACACCAACCCAAACATAAACATGTTCCGTTGCCCGACTTTATCTGAAAGATGCCCACACAAAGGTGTCATCACCATAATTAAGCCAGCACCACAAATTGTGGCGAATAGAATATCCTGACGTGGAATGCCTAATTTAGTCGTGGTATATGCCAAGGTAAATGTGGAAGCAATATAAAACCAAGCATTCTCCGCTGCACGTGCAAAAATGATGGTCAGCAACTCACGAGGATGATTCTTAAAAACTTGCATTGCAGGCACTTTTATCTCTTGAGCCTGCTCTTTCACTTTTTCAAAATCTGGTGATTCAGGTACTTTGATCCGAATATACCAACCCACACCAAGCAGCAAAATACTGGCTAAAAAAGGTAACCGCCATCCCCAACTAAACAGAGTCGCTTCAGGAAGTAAAGACACAGCACCTAAAGCAAGTGAAGCCAAGAGTAAGCCTCCTCCTGCACTGGCCTGCGGTAAACTTCCCCAAAACCCTTTACCACCTTCAGGAGCATGCTCAACAGCCATCAGTACTGCACCACCCCATTCTCCACCCATTGCCATACCTTGAATAAACCGCAG
Organism: Acinetobacter sp. ANC 4173; assembly: GCF_004331255.1. Taxonomy (GTDB): domain Bacteria; phylum Pseudomonadota; class Gammaproteobacteria; order Pseudomonadales; family Moraxellaceae; genus Acinetobacter. Next base: position 111,420 of record NZ_SJOF01000003.1, read on the forward strand.
TACCACTAAACAGAAAGTTGCCCAGTAACCAATGCTTTCATACGTAGGCAATAGGCCAATTAATACAGTGGGAATCCCCATCATAATCAGCGTTGTTAACAGCATGGCTTTACGACCAATCTTGTCACCAAAGTGACCAAACACAATCCCGCCTAAAGGTCGTCCGATAAATCCTACCGCATAGGTGGCGAAGGCTGCCAATACCCCTGTCAGAGGGTCTAAATTGGGGAAAAATAGTTTATTAAAAATCAGTGCGGCGGCGGCACCATAAATGAAAAAATCGTACCATTCTATGGTCGTTCCCACCATGCTGGAGACTCCAGCCAAACGGTGCGAAGACTTTTTATGTGGAAGACCCGATCCTTGTATCTGCTCCATATTTACCTCTTGTATTCTTTAATATTATCTTCTTTTTTCACTTTAAAAACCGATCCTGTTTTTTCTAAATAAAGTGATGACTGCTACATTGTTATACGCAATTGAATGCCGTGGATTTTCCCAATTTTTAAATGAAATATTATAAAAGTGAACTAAAATTCACTAATTAATTAATGTGGATCAATCCCGAAACAGAGTCAATCAACTTGATTACTTAAGTAGTTTTTATTAATTAATTTTTTATTTAAATACAGATGATTAATAAAATAATGTCTAATTTTTGTTTTATAAACCATGTCTAGTTATCACAGTGTTTTAATAAAAAATTTCAGCGCTAAAAGCATCCAAAAGGGTAAAAAGGTCATTTTTTACAATTGCCAATTCGGCGTAATTTACTATATTGCTTAATATACTAAGTATGGATACTTATTATGATGACTTATAATAAATTAGCTTTTGATTTTAGCCCTGCACCGATTGTGGTGCTTAGCAATCGGCACATGGTCGAAATGAATAGCGCTTTCTCACAGATGTTTGGCTATGAACGTGAAGAGCTAATGCATCACTCGATTATTAAAATTTTTCCCAGTATCGAAGACTATGAGAAAGTCGGAAATGATGCTTTGCAAAGTCTATTGCAAAAGAATAGCCTGTATTATTCCGATCAACGTTTTATGCAGCATAAAAGTGGAGAAATTTTCTGGACACATACTCATGGTCGTACACTCACACCAGAAGACCCTTTTAAATTAATGGTGTGGCATTTTGAACGTATTGAACAACATCCCCTTGTAAATAAGCAAAAGTTAACGAAACGCGAGTCCGAAATTACTCAACTGATTGTCAATGGATTAACTTGTAAAGAAATTGCACGGAAGCTATCACTCTCACATCGAACTATAGAAGCTCATAAAGCCAACCTAATGAAAAAACTCGATGTCCATTCTAAACATGAACTCAGCTCCAAAATTATTATTCAAAATAGTCTGATGCATCATAAGTAATTATTGTTATTTATTTTTCAGTGAAGCCTAAATACAAAAGGCGTAAATCAATACGCCTTTTTATATCTGGTGAAATCCATATTAAGCCAAATTACAAACACTTCGCAGTTTGGAAATTCTTGGTATTTTTACCGCGCATACATTGATACGACTTTTCAGTTTCGATCAATTTCCAGTCATTATCCATATGTTTAAAACTATAAATCGTCCGAATCGAACGGACTGAATCATCCATTAAACCTGTTTCCGTCACTTTCACTTGTGCAGCCGTTGGTGCTTCTACACTGTTAAAAAATTGACGAATTTCCACAGTAGATAATTCTTTGACCAAATCTGGACGCTCTTTTAATACTTTTGCCAACGGCGTATCTGAACTACTGACTTTATTGACTAAATTTTTTGTTGTAGCGCAGCCTGCCAATAATCCTATGCATAAGGCTGAAACCGAAACTAAACGTAACATGACAAAATCCCCATAGATATCATTACATACCCGTTATGATGCAATGCTTAGGCACATAACTCTATGGCAACAATGTAGCGTTTGTTTTTCTTGATTGAGATTTTTATCTATTTCATTAATCCATAAAAAACACCGCAATGTTGCCATTGCGGTGTTTAGCATTTCATTCGATATAAACTTATAAATCGAATAATTTACCAGGGTTCATAATACCGTTTGGATCGAAAACTTTTTTCAAGGCTTTCATATATTCAATTTCTTCAGCACTGCGTGAATATTCCAGATATGGCTTTTTGGTCATCCCCACACCATGCTCGGCAGAGATAGAACCGTCATATTTTTTCACAGTATCGAATACGTATTTATTCACCACCTGACATTTGGCAAAGAATTCATCTTTGCTTAAATCGGCAGGTTTAAGAATGTTTAAGTGCAAGTTACCGTCGCCAATATGACCAAACCAGCAGATTTCAAAGTCTGGATAATTGTCTGCCACAATGCTGTCAATTTCTTGAATAAACGCAGGTACATGCGTAATCAACACTGAAATGTCATTTTTGTATGGGATAAATGGCGCGATCGATTCAGAAATATCTTCACGTAAACGCCATAAGCTTTCGACTTGCTCAAGGCTTTGGCTCAACACGCCATCCAGCACCCAACCTTGTTCCATGCAATGCTCAAAAATTTCCATCGCCTTGTCCATAATCGGTTCAAACGGCGCTTCAAATTCAAGTAATACGTAGAATGGGCATTCTGTTTCAAATGGGCGTTGTACATGACCATGATCCAGTACTTTCTGCATTGCCAATTCACCAAAGAATTCAAATGCAGTTAAGTCAATTTTGGCTTGGAAAGCATGTAGTACAGGCATCACCGCATTAAAATCAGGTACACCCAACACCATGACTTGAAGGTCTTGCGGTTGACGCTCTAATTTAATTTCAGCTTCAGTGACTAAACCTAAAGTACCTTCACCACCAATAAATAAATGCTGTAGCGCATAACCCGTAGCATTTTTAATCATGCCTTTGTTTAAACGCAGAATGTCACCTTTACCTGTCACCACAGTTAAGCCCAACACCCAGTTACGAGTCATGCCGTACTTAATCACTTTAATGCCGCCCGCATTGGTGCCAATATTGCCACCAATTTGTGAAGAACCCGCAGAAGCAAAATCTACTGGGTAGTACATGCCTTGTTCTTGAGCATAACGCTGTAATTGTTCAGTGACCACACCCGCTTGTACGCGCACCATACGGTCGGCAGGGAAAAATTCCAGAATCTGGTTCATTTTGTCCATGCTGACTACAATTTCACCATTGGCTGCCACGGCACCCGCAGATAAACCGGTACGACCACCCGATGGGGTTACTGCAACATTGTATTGGTTCGCAAGCTTAACAATGGCTTGAACTTGTTCAGTCGTTGCAGGGAAAACGATCACAGATGGGTTCGGATCAAAGTGTTTGGTATAATCCCGACCCCAATTTTGCAGGCTATCGGTATCCGTTTTAATACGGTTTTCGCCAACAATTTCGGTCAATTGGGTCAACAACTCTGGGGTTAAAGCGACTGGAGCATTCATCGTTTTCAGACCTTGCAATGAAGTAAACAAGTGGTGTCGAATCTAATGCATTATTCAGCTGAAACTGCGTAACAAAGGAACAATAACTAGACTGCACGTGAAGTAACGGACAGTTCATCTGCACCGTAATTTTTCACGGAGCATTATTATAAGCCATTTTTTGATAAAACCCGCAGAAAATCGCGTTTTAACAAGGTTACCTTGTAAATTACAGGCTTATTTAGACCGATTACGACAGGTTGTGACGCATATTTCACCAAAATACCTGATCGTCAGGTCATAAAGGAAATGTATATCGACCTAAGTCCTATGTTATGATACCGCGACCAAATTTGGCCTTTGTAGCGGAGCCGTAATGAGCCAACATCTTTCCCTGCCTAAAGATAAAATTCGTTTCTTGTTGTTAGAAGGCGTTCACCAAAACGCAGTCGACACTTTAAATGCTGCTGGATACACCAACATCGATTATCGTAAAACTGCGCTTGACGGTGAAGCGTTGAAAGAAGCGATCAAAGATGCACACTTCATTGGTATTCGTTCCCGTACTCAATTGACTGAAGAAGTTTTTGAAGCAGCAAACAAATTAATTGCTGTGGGCTGTTTCTGTATCGGGACCAACCAAGTGAACTTAAATGCTGCGATGGTTCGTGGTATTCCAGTCTTTAACGCACCCTATTCAAATACACGTTCAGTGGCTGAACTTGTACTTGCGGAAGCTATTCTTCTTCTTCGCCGTGTACCTGAAAAATCAACAGATACACATGCGGGCGGTTGGAACAAATCTGCTGTAGGTTCGTTTGAAACACGCGGTAAAACTTTAGGTATCGTGGGTTATGGTTCAATCGGTTCTCAACTTTCTGTTTTAGCTGAAAGCATGGGGATGAAAGTCATCTATTTTGACGCAGTCACTAAATTACCTTTAGGTAACGCACGTCAAGTTGGTAGCATGGCTGAACTTCTTGCTAATGCTGATGTGGTTTCTTTACACGTTCCAGATGTTCCGTCTACACGTAACTTCTTCGGTAAAGACCAATTTGCACAAATGAAAGAAGGTTCAATCTTCATCAATGCTGCGCGTGGTACATGTGTCATCATCGAAGACTTAGCAGATGCCTTAAAATCAGGTCATGTAGCGGGTGCTGCGATTGACGTGTTCCCGAAAGAACCAAAAGCCAATGGTGAAGAATTTGTTTCTCCACTACGTAACATTCCAAACGTGATCTTAACCCCGCACGTGGGCGGTTCAACTATGGAAGCACAAGCAAACATTGGTTTAGAAGTCGCTGAGAAATTCGTTTCTTACTCAGACAAGGGGATGACCCTCTCTGCTGTAAACTTCCCAGAAATTGCGTTGCCATTAACTGAAGGTAAACACCGTCTACTTCACATTCACAAGAATGTGCCTGGCGTACTTTCAAAAATCAACAACTTGTTTGCTGAACACGGCATCAACATCTCTGGTCAGTCTTTAATGACCAAAGGTGATGTCGGCTATTTAGTCATGGATGTTGATGCAACTGCATCTCAAGAAGCACTTGATACATTACAAGACGTTGAAGGTACAATCCGCGTTCGCGTATTGTTCTAAGTTATTCGATGTGAAAAACCACAGACTTGTGTCTGTGGTTTTTTATTGATCTATCCTCCGCTTAATTGGATCAATAAAAAGCATTTCACAGCTCAAAACCGATCTATTGCCTATGGGGAATAGATCGGTTTTGTTTCAATGCAGCCTCTCGTTTTAATCTGCATCTATGACACAGCATTGATTTAGTTCATCCGCTACAAGCTATTTTACCTGCGCAGTGTTATGATTGAAAAAAATACACAAATTGACCAACCGATATAAAATATAACGCACTAGACCCATGCTGAACTTAAAAAAACCCTCTTATTTACAAGCGGTGTTCCTGCTCTTTATTGCCATGCTCTGTGTGCAAAGTAGTGGTTCATTGGCCAAAATTCTATTTCAGCAATTTCCTGTTTTAACGGTTTCTGCCATGCGTATGCTGCTCGGCGCGCTGATTCTGGCGATTATTTTTCAAATCTGGAAAATTAATTTTAAAAGTGTCCGTTGGTCTTCTATTTTAAGTTACGGCATTGCACTGGCAGGCATGAACGGACTGTTTTACTTATCGATTGAACGGCTCCCTTTGGGTATTGCCGTCTCGTTTGAGTTTATTGGTCCCTTAAGCGTTGCCTTGTACTATGCACGGCAAAAATACGATTTACTTTGGGTCAGCATGGCAATTTTAGGCTTAGTCTTGCTGTTTCCTTTTGACCAAGCCACACAATCGCTCGATTTAATAGGCATTGCCTTCGCGATTGGCGCAGGGGCATGTTGGGCGGTTTATATTATTGCGGGGCAACGTCCTTCAGGTATTTCAGGCAATCATACCGTGTGTTTGGGCATGTTTGTCGGCATGCTGTGCTTACTCCCCGTTGCCTTATTTTCAGGCATGACCAGTAATGTTTTCCAGCCCCCCAATTTATTCTATTTTATCGGTTTAGCCATTCTGGCAAGTGCTTTACCCTTTACCTTAGAAATGATTGCCTTACGTAATTTGACTGCTTTGAGCTTTGGGACCTTAATGAGTCTAGAACCTGCCATTGCAGCATTATCAGGCTTCGTCTTTCTAAATGAACAATTACTCTGGACACAGTGGCTGGCGCTCAGCACCATTATTATAGCTTCAATTGGTTGTACCTATACCACACAACAAGCCAAACGTCGTACCGAAGCCAACTTAAAATCATCGGGTAAATCAATGTGATTAGCTAAACTATTCATCATAACCATGTTCTGATTTCACCTAATCTTCTTTTTGCTTTTTTTGTCATGGAGACCACAACTGATATGCCAAACAGTCAACTGAGTGCCGTATTTTTCATGGTACTCTCCATGCTGTCCTATCAAGTCAGTGCCTCATTTGCCAAACAGCTCATGCAAGCATTAGACCCGTTTACCGTAGTGACCTTACGGCTTAGCTTTGCATCTATTTTGGTGGTGTTGATGTTCCGTTCATGGAAAATCATCCAGCGCCTCCCCCATTTAAAATGGCGTGATTTACTGTTTTACAGTGCCGCTGTCTGCGTCATGAATGTTTTGTTCTATGCCTCTTTAGGCAAGTTACCGCAAGGCATTGCCGTTGGATTAGAGTTTTTAGGACCACTGACCTTAGCGCTGCTCTCGATTAAACACAAAAGTGATTATATTTGGGTCGGACTCGCGATTGCAGGAATTGCCCTGATGGTGCCTTGGCAAGATGCACACGCCCACAATTTTTCTTATATTGGTGCAGCATGTGCATTAGGTGCAGGTATTTGTTGGGCATTTTATATTTATTTTGGTCAAAGAGTTGCACGCCAAAATATGGGAATGCACGCACTGAGTATCGCCATTGTACTGTCAACGCTAATTTTATTGCCGATTAATAGCATTCGTAATCCTGACGCAATGCTGCAATTTCAATATTGGCCACAAGCTTTAATGATTGCCCTCTTGGCCACTGCCATTCCTTATACCCTTGATTTAATGGCACTCAAACGTCTGAGTAAACTCAGCTATGGCACACTGTCTAGCTTATCTCCCGCTTTAGCAGCAATTGCTGGTATGCTGCTGTTAAAAGAACATATCACCCTCTGGCAAACCTTGGCCCTGATATGCATTATGACCGCCTCGGTCGGTGTCACCTATCGTGCCAGTCGCACTGCGCCTGAATCTGACGAAGCATCATCCTCTTAAATCCGAATTTAATGCCTAAAGAACAGTGGCTACATTTGAATTTCAGCAACTGTTCTTGAAACGACAGAATTTCATCTCGTCAAAGGTTCTCAACTAAAATACGCCTACTGGAATGCCCTTGAATTCAATTCGCTGAAAAACTCATATCATCCAAAGGATCGAAAGGAACATAAGAATAACAATGCAATCACATATTCGCCTCAATATGATGGTTAAAAACGAATCTGCGGTGATTTTACGATGTTTAAAATCGGTCAAACCGTGGATTCATTCTTGGATAATTGTCGATACGGGTTCAACCGATGGCACGTAAAAACTGATTCAAGACTTTATGCAGGATTTACCAGACCAGCTGTTTGAGCGCCCTTGGCACAATTTTGGTTTTAATCGTACCGAAGCTTTACAATTGGCACAGGATTCTTCCTTTCCCCCATGCCGACTATTTAATCTTTATTGATGCCGATGAAAGCTTATTGGTACAACCCGAATTTCAATGCGGTACATTATCGGATACAGCGTATTATTTTGAATGTATCTATGATCATTTACGTTATCAACCCAATGCCCTGATTTCGACCAAATTGCCTTGGGTGTGGAAAGGCGTATTACGTGAATATCTTGATTCTACTTCGCCTCATCAATGGACGTCTCTTGAAGGTCCACGCATTTTTATACAACACGACAGTGCCCGCGAACATGATCCGCAAACCTATCTCAAAGATATTGAAGTTTTAAGGCAGGGTATTCTGGATGAAGCAGATAATCTACGCTATCAATGTTATCTCGTACAGAGTTATCAAGATGAACACATGCCACAACAGGCACTAGAGGCGTATCAACGACCTGCCAATCTAGGAGGTTGGGAAGAAGAACGTTGGATGGCGCAGTTTAGAGCAGTGTAGTTTAGAGCAGCACAATTAACCGAATGATTCAACAAACCCATCGAACAAATTGATATGGCGTACTCACAGGCTTGGGGCAGCCGTCCACAACGCGCAGAGCCATTATATGAACTGGCGCGCTATTATCGTGAACAAAAGCAATTTGAAACCGCGTGCCAATTTGCCTTACAAGATTGCCAGATCAAACATCCGAGGATATTTTATTTGTTGATGACAGTGTCTACTCATGGAGTAGCGCTGGATGAATTAAGTGTTGCAGCATCCTATTGCCCACACTATAAAGAGAACAACAAAAAAGCCATCCTCAAATTATTGATGAAACAAAAAATACCCTACCTCCGAAGAAGCACGACTCATGACCAATCTACGCGTCTATAAATGAAAAAACCTTGCCGAAGCAAGGGTCACTTAGAAATTGGATTTAAACAGCTGATGCAAAATTGCATCAGCTGAACCTTCAAGCTGTGAAGAAAATTTGGTAACTTAATCGGACAATTAAAATAGACACTAACACTAAAAAGATAATACGAATAAAACCACTACCATATTTTAAAGCGAGTTTAACCCCAACCAAAGAACCTGCAATATTGGCAACGGCCATGATTAAACCAATGCCAAATAACACATGACCTGCGGGCACAAAAAAACTCAGTGCAGCAAAATTGGTCATGAAATTGGCAATTTTGGAGAGCGCCGAAGCATGAATAAAATCGACTTTTAAGTAGCGAATAAAATAGAAAATAAAGAAACTGCCCGTTCCTGGTCCAAAAATTCCATCATAAAAGCCAATCAAAACACTGCCGACCGCTGCAAGTACCAGTATTTTAGTGGTGATTTCCTGTTGAAAATGTACCTGACCAAATTGTTTCTTCATGAATGTGTAAATTGCGATAATAATCAACATACACAGCACAAAGGGTTTCAGTACTTGGGTGGGAATCATGGAAACACAGGCGGCTCCCAAATAGGAACTAATAAAAGCACCTACCCCTATCACCAACAGCAATTTCCACGATAATGATACGCGACGCATAAATGAAAATGCCGCAGATGCCGTACCAAAAATAGAAGAGAGTTTATTGGTGCCAAAAACTGTGGCAGGGGCCAACTGTGGCATTGCCCCCATAATGGCAGGGATTTGAATTAAGCCACCCCCGCCTACTGCGGCATCAATTGCGCCCGCACAAAAAGCAAAGAAGACCAAACTCAGAATAAGATCAAGTTCCATAGTATTGAGCCTCCTAAAAATTCAAAACACGTTTAGGAATTAAACGCTTCCGATCATTAATTTCGGCCAAGCCTAAGCACTTTTCACCATCAAAAACCAGCACTTGGGCTTCCGCAGCATGCTCAATATTACTTTCCATGCCGCGACTAAAATATTCTGCCCGACCTTCAGGAACTTGAATTTGAGTAAAATGCTGAACAGGTGCATACACAGGCAATAACAGTGCTTCACGCTCTTGTTCGGTTAAGCCTTCTAAATAATCAATCGTGTAACTTGGAATCAGCTCAAAATGACCCGTCTGAATACGGTGCAAATACGTCAAATGCCCTTGCGTCCCTAAAGCCTTGGCAATATCTTCCCCCAACACACGAATATAGGTGCCTTTGGAACAGGTCACATCCAAGGTAATGCTGTTTTCAGTAAAGGAAAGTAGCTGAATCGCCTCAATGGTAATAGGACGTGCTTCACGTTCCACTTCAATCCCTTTACGCGCCAATTCGTATAGCGGACGACCCTGCTTTTTGAGTGCCGAATACATCGGTGGAATTTGCTGAATTTCTCCAACAAACTGATTCAATACCTGCTGAATTTTAGCTTCAGTCAGTTCTGGCACCACTTGTTCAAGTAATATCGAACCTTCCACATCACCCGTAGTTGTGCTGTGTCCAAGCTTTATCGTGGTTTGATAACGCTTGGTCGAATCTAATAAGAAATGAGAAAACTTCGTGGCTTCACCAAAGCAAATCGGTAATAGACCTGATGCCAGCGGATCTAAAGCACCTGTATGCCCTGCTTTCTCTGCCCTCAATAACCAGCGTACTTTTTGTAATGCCGCATTTGAACTAATACCCAAGGGTTTATTTAACAAAAATACCCCATGAACCGCGCGGCGCTGGATTTTTGCAGCAGATGATTTCATAACTCAGAACACGTATTTCAACTGCCGCAATACTAACAACCGCTCATCTAGTTTTACAACTTTTCTGTTGTTTATTTGCATTCGCATTGCACAATGAAACAAGTTCAGATGATGAACTCAATAAAAATTAAAAATCGATATTAGGCATAGGATATGCAAAAAAAGAAATTATGGCTGATACTTGCCGTTGTACTGGTTATTCTACTTGGCTTTTTAGTGTGGCTTGCGCCAAGCGCAACCACAGGCTCCAATACAGTCCCCAATCCACTCGTAGATGCGCAGCAGAATTCAATTTCCGCACTTACAGGAAATACAGCATCGCATGGCACCACACAGCCTTTTGTCAGTACAAGCCAACAAGACACTGAAGTCAATTGTCAGCTCAGTTTAAATCAAAGTCAGCATTTAATCGTGGATGAACAAACACGGAATTGCTTTGAATATTTCATTACCCAATATGGGGAAAAACAGATTGATCAAATTAAGCAAGACTTCACGCGCTACATGCAAAAAGGCTACAAAGAACCCGCATTAGGCCAAATTATTGATTTATGGAATCGCTATATTGATTACCGTATTCAGTTAGGCAACTTAAAAGAACCCAACTTAGATAAACAAGACCCTGAGTACTATCGAAAAGTTTTTGCACTGATGAAAAACTTACGCACACAATTTTTTTCCCCTACTGAAATTGAGGGATTATTTGGTGCAGAAAATACCTACCATGAATATACCTTAGACCGTATGTCGATCATGGCAGACCCATCTCTAAATGAAATTCAAAAAGCCCAAAAACTAAAAGGACTATTTGCTCAGTTGCCTGAAGACTGGCGTGAAAACCTTGAACAATTGTCTAAATTGGAAGATCTACGCAAACTGACTGGCGATATTAAAGCCCGTGGCGGTTCTGCTGAAGAGCTTCGCCAAATGCGCATGAATTTAGTCGGTGCAGAAGCAACCGCTAGACTGGAACAATTGGATCAAGATCGAGGTCAATGGAAATCACGTGTGAATCAATATTTAACGCAACGTGAGCAGATACTGAATAGCCAGATGAGTGAATCTGCACAACAGCAAGCGATTGCTCAATTACGCCAACAACAATTTAAAAATCCACAAGAACAACTTCGACTTGAAACCTTTGAAACCACCCATGACTCAGGAGGAAAACTTCCCTTCGCAGAATAATTCTGCACAACCAAACCTTTTTTCAGGATGAAAATATGTATAAAACGAAAAAAATAGCACATAGCATTTCACTGCTGGGTTTAGCCGCATGCATCGGATTCGCCACCAGTTCGGTCACAGCGGGCGTGCTGAGCGTAAACACCTCCGCTCAAAGTACCTATGCCAAAACCAAATACCCGTTATTATTTACCCATGGGATGTTTGGTTTTAGTCGTGTTGGCACTGCTGAATTCGGCTTGGATTATTGGTATCAAATACTGCCCGATCTGGCACGTAATGGTGCAACCACTTTTGCTGCGCAAATCTCACCTTTAGAATCGACCGAAGTCCGTGGTGAACAACTGCTACAGCAAGTCGAAGAAGTGATGGCCATTACCGGTAAATCCAAAGTGAATTTAATTGGACATAGCCATGGGGGACCGACGATTCGCTATGTCGAGGCAGTTGAACCTCAATATGTCGCTTCCCTCACTGGGGTGGGTGCGACATTTAGAGGTTCCAAAGTCGCAGATGATTTACTGTCAAGCCAAACAGGTTCACAGCTCTTGAGCATCGCTACAGATTATATTATTGGACCAATCATTACCTTTGCAGAAGGAAACCCTGCACTGAAAAGTGATCTTAACGCCTCTCTAAGCTCGATCAGCGAAAAAGGTTCTCAAGTCTTCAATCAAAAATACCCAACCACGGCCTTAGCATCGGACTGTAGTAAAAGCGGAGCCAGCTCCAATAATGGGATCTACTATTATTCTTGGACAGGAACCTCTCAAGTGACCAACGTCATTGATGTTGCAGACAGTGCCATTTCGCTACTGGCTCCAATCTCCTATCTCAGCACTGACAATGATGGATTGGTTACGCGTTGCAGCACCCATTTCGGAAAAGTCATTCGTGATAATTACAGTTGGAATCACTTAGATGAGGTCAATCAAGTTTTGGGATTAAGAGGTCTCTTCAGCCCAGATCCCGTCGATGTTTATCGTCAACATGCCAACCGCTTAAAACTTCAAGGTCTTTAATCATCAAACATAAAAAATGCGCCATTTGGCGCATTTTTTAACTCGTGTAAAAACTTAAAATTAAGCTTTAACTTTACGAGCTGGTAATTTTTCACGAATACGTGCAGCTTTACCAGACAATTCACGTAGGTAGTAAAGTTTAGCACGACGAACGTCACCACGACGTTTCACTTCGATTTTAGCAACAACTGGAGAGTGAGTTTGGAAAACACGCTCAACACCAACACCGCTAGAAATTTTACGTACTGTGAACGCAGAGTTCAAACCACGGTTTTTCTTCGCGATTACAACACCTTCAAATGCTTGAAGACGCTCACGATCACCTTCTTTTACTTTTACCTGAACGATAACAGTATCACCTGGTGCAAAAGCAGGGATGTCTTGTTTAAGCTGTGCATTTTCAACAGCTTGTACTAAAGGATGCTTACCGCTCATGGGGTATCTCCAATATGTGTGGGTCAGAAGAGGTCTGAGATCCACTGGGTATAGAGGCTAAAATCGCATAGACCCGATTGACTTTCCCTTTATGCTTGACCGCTTCAAGACATAAAGAGCCTAATAAACAACACTTCAACACAACCGTTCAAGCATTGGATTCGGAAAATAACCTGAAGTTATCTGCCTTATAAATCTTTGAGCCATTTTTTTTGCTGCTTGGTCAACTCTACCTTTTCCACCAACTCAGGTCGGCGTGCAAGAGTACGCTGATAACGCTGCAAAAATCGCCATTTTTCAATGTTGGCATGATGTCCCGACTTTAATATATCGGGCACATCCAAACCTTCAAAATGGTCTGGCTTGGTATATTGTGGGCAATCTAAAAGACCGTCCACAAAAGAATCTTGCACAGCCGATTGTTCATCAGACATGGTATTCGGCAAACGTCGAATAATACTGTCCAACAACACCATCGCAGGAAGCTCTCCACCTGATAAAACGTAATCCCCTATGGACCATTCCTGATCAACATATTTTTGGATCAAACGCTCATCAACCCCTTCATAGCGCCCACATAGCACAATCAATCCATCATAATCGACAAACTGTTGCACTGCAGATTCATTTAAGGTTTTGCCTTGCGGTGACATATACACCACAGGGACATGAACTGCACCCGCTTGCTCTGCAAGTTGTTTGGCACGTTGAATGGCTTTTGCCAGAGGCTCCGCCATCATCACCATACCTGGACCACCACCAAAGGGACGTTCATCCACTCGTTTGTAGTTGCCCTCAGCAAATTCACGTGGATTAATACAATGGACTTGTACAATGTCACGCTTTGCTGCGCGCCCGCTAATACCGTAGGCTGTAATCGCTTCAAACATTTCAGGAAAAAGCGTAATGACTGCAAAAAACACCGCAGACTCCTCTATTTTCCTGCTGTGTGAATCCTAAACAGGATTAATAATCTACGCCCCAATTTACGTAGATACGACCAGCTTCGAGATCAACGCGTTGTATCACATCTTTATGCCATGGAATCATACGCTCTTCACTATCGATGCTTTCAGCAGTTGCGCGAACCACCATGACATCATTAGCACCTGTTTCGAACAATTCATGGATTTGACCGAGATTCACTTCTTGCTCTTCATCATTCAGACCTAACACAGTTAAGCCTTTTAAATCCGACCAATAATACTCGTCCACGCCTGCTTGAGGCAGTTGAGATTTTGAGATCCAGACATTTGCACCGACCAGATTGTCTGCTGCTGTGCGATCACTCACACCTTTCAGCCAAACAACCAAACCTTTGCCATGTGGTTTCCAACGTTTTACATCGACAATTTGCCAACCTGCTTTGGTCTCAATGTACCAAGGCAGGTAGTCAAATATGTTGCTCATAGGTTCTGTATTGGAATAGACCCAGAGCCACCCATTTAATCCATATGCTGAACGTAGCTGTCCAATCTGAATACGATCTTCGGGAACATTCTGTGTTGGTGTCATGGGCAATCTACTACCGTATTAAACAGCAGCTGCAGCTTTCTTAGCTTGAGCAGCTAAAGAAGCAACGCGATCAGAAGGTTGAGCACCTTGAGAAACCCAATGAGCAAAACGGTCAGCATCTAAACGAAGTTTTTCTGCTTTACCTTGAGCTGTCGGGTTGAAGAAACCAATACGTTCGATGAAACGACCGTCACGTGCATTACGACTATCAGTCACAATGATTTGATAGAACGGACGTTTTTTAGCACCACCGCGTGCAAGACGAATAACTACCATGATACAACCTTATAGTTTTTACGGATTATCCCTGTACCGACCATCGATACACTTCAAACCCCTTTCATAGAGGGCAATATTCTACGCTAAATTCTACAAGAGGGAAAGATCAAAAAATGATTTATCCACAGTTTTGAATTTGGGAATTAGCGTCCATCCCAATTTGTTGTTGCTGACGGTACACAAGCGGTGCCACTATTGATGTCTGTTCCCTTGGTCCAGCAACGCTCACCACGATAATTAAGTACCAAATGTCCATCCCCTTGCTGTGCCGAGCCAGTAATTGGCGTTGCTGTTAAGCTCCAAGCCTGAGTCGTCAATGCTGCAGGCGTTCCACTTACAGGACTTAAACTCACGGTATATAGTGCTGTGCCTTGTGTCGGGTATGATGTTGCAATACCCACATCATTTGCTGTTGCACCAGTCACCTTAAAATTCGCAATTTTATAGCGCTGGATTTTAGTGGCAATATCCAACAAAGCCCCTTGCATATCTACCCGTTTTGTACGGCGGACATACTCTTTATAAGAGGGATAAGCAATTGACGCTAGGATTGCAATCACCGCAACAACAATCATTAACTCAATAAGAGTAAAGCCTTTTTGCTGCATTACCATGCCTCCCCTCCTGTACCACACCCTGTGTATGTAATATTGGCTGCTGTTAAATTTCTGCAACGTATTCCTGTACTTGTAATTAAATAATTATAATTTTTAGCATCCGTGGTAGTCGCTTTAAGCACCCATGTATGACCTGAAGCACCTGTTGCATTCAACAACTTAGTTGTGTCAGCACCATCTTTCAAATCAAAACTATAAGTTCTGGGTGTACTTAGTGTTTGAGCCGATAGATCAAAGCCCTTATAACTAAAATTACGTGCTTTGTGACGTTCAAGCAGTGTAGCAATACGTTTAAGCTCTTGTTGTGCTTTCGAAGTCTCCGCTCTACGGATATAAGCTTGATAGGATGGAATTGCGATTGCTACGAATATCGCAACAATCACAACAACCACCATTAGCTCAATTAAGGTGAAACCATTTTTATTCATCGTTCACCTCTTATTTTTCATACCAACGTTGTGCGATCAATTTAATAGTTGTTGCATATTGATCATTTAAATTATTACCAATAATCGCACCACCGACTAATCGGGTAGTACCATCACCACCACTAGCAATCGCATGGTTTTGAATCCCTGGTCCGTGTTCATCGCTGTAATTATTCTCAGTTCGATCTGGATAATCAGCCGCAGAACATTGACCAAATGGCATACAGAATAACTGTACTTTACTTACCCCTTGTACACCACCACCACACGCTCCAGTTAGGCCTAGGCGGCTTGAATCATAACTACTCACATATAGATCGTAATCAATTACTGTAGGTGAATAGAAAATTTTCTCATTCTGAATTTTAGTTCCACCTTGGAGTTTATAGTACCAACCTGCCGAACTCGCGTATGGAGCAACTAATGTAGACATCGCTGCTGCCGACTGTTGGAATCGATTACTTAACGTTAATTCATTAATTGCCAACATGGTATTGCTATTACCCACAGAGGTATCTTGGGTATATAAAGTGCTTGTAGTATATAAATCTGAACGGGCTACATCTTTGTCATAAATTGTATATAAAGCATCATAGCTACGCCCAGAATCATAACCTGCTAATGGATGACTCAAATTTCCGCTGCCTATTGAAATTGCAGCAAACAACTGGCCACCTGTAGTATCTTTAAAAATTGAAAATGAAGGTGCTGCATAAAAACGAGGGCTGAGATAACCAGAAGATGAATTATGCATATTCATAATTCGGGTTGCACGTGTTGCAAATGCGCCTATTGCAGAAGCTTTATTATTTAAGTCAATTCGAAAAACTTGTCCACCCAAATCACCAAAATACAAATGATCAACCAATCCATCATTATCACGATCTGCTGTTTTGATTTCACTCGCAACACTGTATTTTAAATTTGCATCTTTTAATGCAATCACTCCACTGGTTGTTGTTGCAGCACTGGTTGCTGAGGCATTATTACTTGCCCACCAAAGCAAATCACCATTAAGAGCATCAAACATATAAACCCCAGCACCAATACCATTGGTCTGATTATAGGTATCACTCTCATACCCCCCAGTATTTGCTGTGCCTGTTGTACCGCCTGCATCGTAACCACCACCGACAAACATGACGAGTTTTCGACTACCATTCCAATTGACCCATGCCATTTTAGGTTTGGACCAACTCTCCCCCATATAACTTAATGGTGAACCTGATGATGCTGCATCTGGGTTGATATGAAACTTAATGGCTGGACTCGTCATATCTTTTAAATCAAGTGCATAATAACTCCGCCCCCCCATACGTAAGCCGCCATAAACCAACTGTTTACCTTGGAGGGTGGTCGTACCTGTCGTAACCTTACCTGTACCTACAGTTAAAGTTCCATCTGATTTAGGTACATACTCAGTATACGCAGTCCATGGAGCATCAATACCGTAGAATAAATTTGCCGCTCCACCCGTAGTAGATTCTGGTGTTAAAAATGCCTTACTTTGTTTTTCCACCATTTCATGTGGTACAAAAGCAAATACTTCTCGTCCACCGTCATTATTACTGGTCACACCATCTTTCGTGGTTTCCGAATAATCAGGAGCTTTTACAACATGTAAAACACCCTGCGTGCTACCAAATAAAATATAATCCTCACGATTGGTTGATTCAATTTTTTCCGTTGTTGCGTTATAGGTCATTTTACCTTCATTGGATAACAATAAAGGAGATGAATGCATAACGGCACCAATCTGACGCAGACTCAGCAACTGCATAATATCGGATCGTTTTGGATCGCTAGCAGCATAATTTAAATCAATTCGAGTAAGCGTAGTCCCCTCACTCACTGCTCCACCAGTTGCAACGACTCGATTCGTTAAAAGCTTACGATCAACGACCGCTGCGCCAGCAACAATTGATGTTAACGGTAGTTGCGACTTAACCCCACCCATACGCGCATAAAGCTCACTCCCACGCACTGTTTCATCGCTCGTTGCAATGGTAGTATCTGCACTTACAGGCGGTGCCCAAAAATCATGTGTACCGTTGACTAAGCGTCCTAAATCATCAATAACATCATTATTACCCTTACCAATCAGGCGACCAAGCGTATCTACATGGTATTTTTTAAGATTACCCGCCCAAAGCTGATTACCATCATTAGGATTCGATGTCGGTGTGGGTTTAAATTGGGAATAATAGGCATCATTTTGTACTAAAGCAGGATTTAGTGGATCCTGAGGAATCGTAGGTGCACCCGTTGTAATGTAAGGAATATCAGCCTTAGCAACATCTGCGATAAACTTTTTAATCGTTGCTGTTAAAGCATTCGTATCGTTAACTGTGTAATATCCACCGTCACCTTTAATCCCAGAAATGGCTGCATCTCTTTTATTATTTTTTACATCAGCCCCACTTCCATTCACATCAGTTGGAATTTGATCCGTAACTTGTTTAATCAATTGCTCTGTTGTCAATTTCGAATCATAAGCAGGTAATGGTGGTGTAAAGGTAAAACTTGAGCCAAAACTAACCACAACGGATTTTACAGGCATCGCAATTTTAGCTTTACTGGCCGCCAATAAGTCCGCAGCTCGAGCAACACATTTCCAAGCACGCCCATCATCCAAACTGCCCGTTGTTGGACAGTCTGTAGATGTAATTTGAAAACCTGATTGCAGCACACTATTTAAATTGGTTTGAGCAACATCCATTTCCTCATGCAACGGGAGTCCTGCAGTGAGTGAAAAAATCCCATATCCTGAACATTGATCTGCAGTCAAAGCACCACCAGACTCATTGGTAAGCAATGTTCTAGCTGCAACACTATAGCCTTTTGCCACAGGGACTTTCTTTGCATTATCAATATCAGTAATTGGCGGCGTAATTTGATGAATTTTTTGATTTAATATGTTTCGATTAGCTGCGGTTAAAGGCAATGGATATTGTACTGTTGTTGTCCCGAATAATGGGTACATGGCTATACCAATGGAAACTCTATCTCCTAATTCAATGTCATTAACAACCTGGTACAAACTACGACGCGCCAGAGTAAATCGGTCATAACATTTATAAGTTGAACCAACAAGATCACATGATCTCTCAATCGCTGCTTTATTTAGATTACTTGCGTTAGATGGTACTGGAGATGGAGTTGTACAATAATATTCATTATCTGTATAAGTTATACCATTGTAAGTACGTGAAACTGATTCTGCATTATATTTTTGATTACCACTAGGACATGTAATTCCATTTCCATAATCTTCTGTAATAGAAGTCGATCCACCACTAAAACCTCCTGGTGTCCCAGCCATTAAAGATGAATTGTCTAAATTCAGCATAATACGAGCTTTACCATCTGCTGCTGATGGAGCTTTATAAATTTCAATGTCACTGGCATAGTTATTCGCAGTTACACACAGCATTAACGTGCTTAAGACCGAGAGCTTAAACGTCATTATTTTTGCAATATTTTTCATTATTCAATCCCCCAATATCAAGTACGATTAAATGCTTGCGTTAAGTTGTATTCAGTGACTTGTGTGTTTACTGGCACACCTAAACCTTGCAAACATTCAGCAACACTTTTTTTCATTCCTGTAGCAGGCGTTACACCACTTGGTACAACAACCTGATTCATATGGGTAGAGAAGCAGGCATTAATATCTTCATCCGATGCAGTACTCAGCGCTGGAACAATAGATGTAGCTGTGACCAAAATTTTTTCAGATTTATCAATTTTTGCAGAATCAACATCTGTTCCATATTGCATATGTTGAAAAGCTTGGTCTAAACCAACCGATTGACTATCAGTACTCGTATTCACTTTAACCGCCACCTGAGTCATTACTGCTCTACGACCACTGGTAAAAAAGTTATTTGTATTATCAATTTTACAGTAACCATCTAATCCCAATTCACTATTTGATGGTGCTGTTCCAGAAACCCATTGCATGAAACTTGCATTACTGTAGTTATAAAAACTAGTTGCTGCTCCTCGATAGCAAAAGACAAGCTCTTTGCCTTTATTCGCATCACTTTTAATCTGGCCAAACAATCCATCATAGGCTGTATTTCGGATCAACAATGCAGGATTCTCCACATTAAAAATGGCTGAATCGGAGTTTTGCACCAACAATTGCTGTGCTTGACTATTGGTTGCAATATTTAAAGCTGTCAAACTACTCCTGATGGCCAATGTCCCAATCACGGTAATAATGACCAATAAAATTAGAACAACGATTAATGTCGCACCTTTTTGTTTTGTTTTCATTATTCTCGCTCCCCAAGTGCATTGCGTAATGCAATCGTTTGTGAAACCACTTGACGAATATATTTAGGATCGGTCGAAGCCTTTAATTTTACAGTTTGATCTAAAACCTGAAACGTTTGATCGGCTTTGATCGTATTATCACCACCCATTGATTGTGTAGATCGGGCAAGAGCACCTAACTGAATCGACAAAATTCTTGGACGCGGTGCAGTTAATGCCATATATGATGCAATCGAAAGATAACGATGTGTGCCATCTGCATATTGCACGCCTAATAACACTCTAAAATGATCAACCCGTTTCATAATAATTTCACCAGAGCCACCATAGCCCTGAATAGAATCTGGTGTACTGAGAGAGTAATGACCCGCATCACAAGCCAAAGCTAATGGAGAACCTTCATTACTTGCCTTATTATTATCTGCTCTTAAAAAGTAGCGCTGCACCACCATTTGTAAGCCTATGGTTGCCTTATTAAAACGAAGTTCGTTACCTTCGCAATCAAAACCACCAACAAGATCATCATCCGCTGTACTTGAAGTACCCTTATCATCTAAAGTGTATTGCGGCAAATATTGGATCACTAACTGATCACTGGTAACTGCACTACCACCACTATCCGTAACATTACTGGTTAAATTATCTTTTGAAATTAAGCTTGCATCCAGTGCAGCCGTAGTGAGGTGCACATTACTATTCAGCTCAGTACTTGAGGAGGATAAAACAATCCCACCATAAGGGGTCTGATCATTAATTGTTGCACTTTTGACATTTAAATTGGTTAAGCGAATGTCTTTAGTAATGTAATTCAATCCAAAATTTGCATTATCTTGTAGCTCTCCCACACCCTTTTGCATGGCTACACTTTTTTGCCCTGTTAAAAACAATAAAATTGCAGCAGCAACCACAATCAAACCCAGCGCCAAAGAAATCATTAATTCAATTAAAGTGAAACCTATTTGTTTATTCTTCATTTTAATAGGTCTCCATAATTACACAGGTCGAAGCACCGTTATAAGATGTACCATTCGTACAATCGCCTGTTCCCGTGCCATTAGTTGCACTCGTATCTCCCCAAGCAACATACAAACAATTTCTGCCATCGGAGTTACCAGCACAAGACAACATATTTACAGTCATTCCAATAGCTGATGCCTTTTCTGTCACCTGAGCCACATCAAAATCTGCCAGATCAGTTGCACTACATGCAGCCGTCATACAATTCGTTGTAAACCCCGCTTGATTGGCTGCAGTAGCGGTCTGTGTTTTATAAGTCGCCAAACCATCACGATTTGCACGAATTCGCTCTGCCATATCTCTTGCAACATTCATTGCTTGAACACGATTGATTGCTTCCGATGTTGCCTCTACCGCCCGATATTGCAATGCAATGAAGCCTAGGACTCCAATCGCCAAGACGAGTAAAGCCACCAAAATCTCAATTAAGCCTACACCTTTTTGACTTGATATCATTGTTTTCATGAGCACGTTCCTTCCACAATCTGCTGAATAGTACCCATCCTAGAAATACTCACAGTTCGTGATAACTCACCAGACGCTTTTTCACAGATCGTAAACGATGTATCCATTGTTGCATTCTTAATTAAACCTGAAGCTAAAAATGTGATACTTGTTGGTGAACCCGTTTTCAAAACTGCTTTTCCTTCTGGCATCCAATTTAATTGCGTCAAAGAATCGGCAACGGCCGAAGTATTTAGTTGCACCGTAACTTCCCTACGCTCTAATGCTGCTTTTGACCTCGCTTGGACCATTACATCAGCTAACTCTTGCGTACTTTTTTTTAAGTTTTGTTTTAATAAAATATTGCTAAAAGAAGGCACTGCCATCGTGGCAATAATCGCCAAAACTACAATGGTCACTATGAGTTCTATTAAGGTGAACCCTCGATTTGTTCGCATACGCCCTCCCCAAAGCAATTTCTATTTACCCTATTTAAAATCATATTTCTTTTTCTTACAAAATGGACACAAAAAGGATAAATGGCATAAAAAAACAGATGATTGTCAAAAAGCCAATCATCTGTCAAATATTTAATAAAAATAAAATGTTAAGCGATTATCACTTTAAGCCTGAGTTACAGGAATACGTAACTCTTTTGGCAAACTGAAAGTAATATTTTCTTCACGACCCGCTAATTCTTCAGGGACTTTTGCGCCCCAATCTTGCAAACGCTGAATGACTTGTTTAATCAGAATTTCAGGCGCAGATGCACCAGCAGTCACACCAATCTTAGTATTCGTATCAAACCAGTCTTGCTGTAATTGTTCTGCATTATCGACCAAATACGCTGCTTTACCCATACGCTCCGCCAGTTCGCGTAAACGGTTCGAATTGGATGAGTTTGGAGATCCAACGACCAAGACCACATCGCACTGCTCAGCCAAATCACGCACGGCATCTTGGCGGTTTTGAGTGGCATAACAAATATCATCTTTACGAGGTCCCTGAATCTTCGGGAATTTTTTGCGCAGCGCATCAATTACTTTAGCAGTGTCATCAATCGACAATGTCGTTTGTGTTACAAAAGCCACTTTATCAGGATGACGAACATTTAACTGAGCCACGTCTTCTTCATCTTCAACCAGATAAATATCGCCACCATTTTTCTTGTCATATTGTCCCATCGTGCCTTCCACTTCAGGATGACCTTCATGACCAATCAAAATGGCTTCTACCCCTTCACGGGCATATTTAGTGACTTCAATATGTACCTTAGTGACCAATGGACAAGTCGCATCAAAAACTTTTAAACCACGACGCTCTGCTTCTTGTTGTACCGCTTTAGATACGCCATGTGCACTAAAAATCACAATATTGTCATCAGGTACTTCATCTAATTCATCGACAAAAATCGCACCACGCTGACGTAAATCATCCACCACAAACTTATTATGTACCACTTCATGGCGTACATAAATTGGGGGCTGAAAACACTCAAGTGCACGATTTACAATCGCAATGGCTCGATCGACCCCTGCACAAAAACCACGCGGATTAGCCAATACAATTTCCATAAGATCCTCATTGCTCACTTAAATGCACGTCATGCGAAACTAAATTTATGCAAACTAAAATTCGACTAGCTATTTAGTTTGCAACACATCTACTCTAAAATAGAGAAGATATTTTATCATATCAGGAAAAATATCATGTCGGGTCTCTTGTTTGTCGTTTCTGCTGCGTCAGGAACTGGCAAAACATCTCTCGTAAAAGCCCTACTTGAGCGTGTAAGTAATTTACATGTTTCTGTATCTCATACCACTCGTGGGCAGCGTCCTGGTGAACTTGATGGCGTGCATTACCATTTCACTCAAAAAGAAAACTTTCTTAAGTTAGTGGATCAAGGTGGATTTATTGAGTATGCAGAAGTCTTTGGCAATTATTACGGCACTGCGCAAGCGACTGTAAAAGAGCAACTCGCCAAAGGACATGATGTTTTACTGGAAATTGACTGGCAAGGTGCAGAACAAGTTCGCAAATTGTTCCCAGAATCAATACAGATTTTCATTTTACCGCCAAGTCAGTTTGATTTACGTCAACGTCTATCCAATCGCGGTACAGACAGTGTGGAAGTGATTGAACATCGTTTAAGTTGTGCCGTTGAAGACATGCAACAATTTGTTAATTTTGACTATGTCATTATTAATGATGACTTTAATAAAGCCCTGCATGATCTTGAATCTGTAATTACAGCAAACCGTTTGGTTCTGACTCAGCAATCCAGTCGCCATCAAGACTTAATTCAAAAGTTAATCACTCCTGTTGAATCATGATTAAAACTTGAGTCTAAACTGAAAGCATTTTATACTGCACAGTCTATTTCAGCATTAGCATTTAAACGAGAACACTTATGGCACGCGTAACCGTTGAAGATTGTTTAGACCATGTAGACAACCGCTTTGAGCTTGTACTAGTGGCAAGCAAACGTGCGCGTCAACTCGCACGTCAAGGTATTGAACCAACTGTAGAATGGGACAACGATAAACCAACAGTTGTTGCTCTTCGTGAAATCGCAATTGGTCACGTTTCAAAAGATATTTTGAAACAACGTGAGCAAGACTATCAAACTTCAAGCCTTGATCTTGCACTTTCTGCAAACAATTTGAATTTAGATGGTTTCTCTTTCCAATAAGAAAGAAAAACCACATAAAAGCCTAGTTTTTAACTGGGCTTTTTTATGCTTGGAACTTTAATATTTCTTCAAGAACAGTTATAACATTAACTGAAATTACGCTATTTTTTTTAACTACCAATTTGCGATTTTTGCATAAAAAATTTGACAAGTTTCGCACTTTGCTTTTTATTAAAAATTGAACCCATTAATCGATTCCTCATGGTATAGGTACAGGTGTTATATGCCAGGCGCAGAAGTCAGCCAAGCCAAACAACAACTCAAAGTGATTGTCGACGCTTATCTCAATGAAAGCGAAGTCGAACGAGTGCTTGCGGCCTGCGATTATGCCGATATTGCGCATGATGGAATTACGCGAAAAAGTGGTGAGCCATACATCCTGCACCCAATTGCAGTCAGTTGTATTTTGGCACATATGCGCTTAGACGCGGAAACCCTGATGGCGGCATTGCTGCATGATGTGATTGAGGACACCGATTTTAGCAAAGAAGATATTAAAGAAAAATTTGGTCTTACTGTGGCAGAACTGGTCGATGGTGTCACTAAACTGAGCCATTCCAGCGATAAAGAATATAACAAAGCCGCTTCATTCCGAAAAATTTTACAAGCTACCCTACAAGATCCACGTGTCATTATTATTAAATTGGCTGACCGCTATCATAATATGACCACGCTAGAGTCTTTACGCCCAGATAAACGTGCACGCATTGCTCAAGAAACCTTTGATGTCTTTGTACCAATGGCACGTTTAGTGGGCATGAATGAAATGGCCGATAATCTTGAACATTTGTGCTATCAAAATCTTGATTTAGACATGTTCAATAATGTTCAAGAAGCCTTGCTTGAAACCAAGCCCAAACGCTGTGAATATCAGGCTTTATGGGAAAAAAATCTGACCGCTCTCTTACAACAAAATCAAATCAGTGGGCGAATTAAAAAGAAAAACAACAACATTGAGCTACTCCGTCACTTCGTCAAGAACGATATTGATTTACAAGAACTGACCCATAGTCATGCCTTTGAAATTATTCTGCAAAGCATCGCGGATTGTGACAATCTGGCTGAAATTTTAAAAGAACATTTCCAAGTTCTATCTTATCAAGACCATATTCGACGACCATTGCCTGGTGGCAACCAGTCGCTCATGTTACGCCTGAAAGGTGAAAAAACCACGCTCTCCCTGACTTTGCAAACCGAACTGATGCGTAAGGCTGCACGTTATGGCGTTGTATTGGGTGAAAATGCCCCTCAAGCTTGTCGTTCTGCCATTCAAGCCTCTATGCAGAACTTAAATGTTTTAATTGATAGCAGTTGCGCAAAAACCACGTTTAATGATTTGCTTGACTATCTACATCAAGAAAAAATTTGGGTGTATACCCCACATGGACAATTGCATGAATTACCGCAAGGTGCAACTGCGGTCGATTTTGCCTATTCAGCGAGCCTTTTTTTAGGCAACCATGCGGTAGGAGCGAAGATTAATGGCGAAACCAAGCCCTTATCGACCCCACTTGTGAGTGGACAAGTGATTGAAATTATTACCGATGTACTCGCCACGCCAAATCCTGATTGGCTTAGCTTCATTAATACCCAAAAAGCCCGACGTGCCATTCAAAATATCCTACGAGATCAAGATGTAGAAGAGCAACAATTGGTGGGTGAACAAGCGCTCAATCGTGCCTTAAAACTGTTCCATCGTTCAACAGATGACCTGACTGAAGATGATTGGCTGGATCTTCTAGAATGGCGTCATCTAGATTCCAAAAATCGTTTATTCCAACAAATTGCTGTGGGTGACTTGTTACCACAACTGGTTGCCAATCATTTATTTGCTCAAGATCAATCCATTGAAGATCATAACTCTGACCGCCTTATTCAAGGTACGGAGGGTGTGGATGTCAAATATGCACATTGCTGTAATCCTGTGCTAGGCGACCCAATTCAAGGACATCTTTCTCGTCGCGGATTAATCGTACATCGTGCACGCTGTCACAACCTTCTGCATGAGCAACATTTACATCCTGAAAATATTATGCCGCTGCAATGGTCTTCCGAAGACCTCGACGATGTTAGCTTTACCGCCTATCTTTGCATCGATATGGAGATGGACGATGAACAGATTTCAGATTTAATCTACCAATGCCGTAAAGCCAAAACAGGGGTAGAAATGGTGCGCAATTACGACCATAAAACCTATGTGAATATTGTGGTTAATAACCGTAAACAAATTGCCCAGATCATTCGTGACCTACGCATGCACTATGGCTTTCCGCGCATTACCCGTCTAGCCATACCAATGAATATGACTGAAGCTTCTATAGCAAGTTAATCATTTAAATCGATAGGGCTTCTGTATCTGAGTACAATCCTTTAAGATGTATTCAGATATAAAAGGAGAAATCGATGTCCCGCCAAGTTATTCATACTGAAAATGCCCCTGCTGCCATTGGTACTTATTCACAAGCAATTCTCGTTGGTGAAACACTTTATCTTTCAGGGCAAATCGGTTTAGATCCGTACAGTATGGAATTGGTAGAAGGCATTGAAGCGCAAATTCGCCGCGTTTTTGATAACTTAAAAGCCGTGTGTGAAGCTGCTGGTGGTTCACTTGCCGACATCGCCAAACTCAATATCTTTTTAACCGATTTATCTAATTTCCAACTGGTCAACCAAATTATGGGTGAATATTTTGCTCAACCTTACCCAGCACGTGCTGCGTTAGGTGTGGCAAGTCTACCGAAAGGAGCGTTGGTCGAGATGGATGGTATTGTGATTATTCCACAATAATTTATAAAACCCATTCAATCACCACCTTCAATCTTTAACTCTCAATCATATAAAGCTCTTGCGCAAAATCCGAGCAGAACTCGGATTTCCGCTCAGGTGGTATTTTTTTATTCAAATTCCCAATGATAATAATTCTCTTTTTAAATGAATGTTATTGACAAACGATAACAATTATCAATAATATTACTTATCGTATTTAAATTCATCTGGCTCGCAGTCATGTACGTATGTTTGTGTCGTGGTATTACCGATCAAGATATTAAAGATGCCGTTGCTAACGGTGCAGAAAGCTATCGCGAAATCCGTGATTTGCTTGATCTTGGCACATGCTGTGGTCGTTGTGCACCTGAAGCACGTGCCATCATTAGTGATGAAATTGCAGAAATTGCTGGACGTATTGCTGTCGCAGCCTAAGAATAACAATACTTATAAATGTAATGGTCTTGATTGATCATTCCTCCTCCCCCGCTTTTGACTCTAAGCGGGTTTCATTTTTCTAGCTTAATATCCAATTGTTTTTGATTACGATTTTCATTTGCCGTTCAATAAAGCACTCGCCTTTCAGCATTTTCTTGTTTAAGATTTACAGAATAACAGGCTGTTATGGTCTAACTTAGAATTTTAAACCAGCATTGATTGATGGAGTTTATGCTATGAAAGGCAATCGCGATGTGATTAACCAGTTAAATCAGGTGCTCTATCATCATTTAACTGCTATTAACCAATATTTTTTACATTCAAGAATGTTTAATGACTGGGGTATTGAACAACTCGGCTCTGCTGAATACAAAGAATCAATCCGTCAAATGAAGCATGCCGATAAAATCATTGAACGGATTCTATTTTTGGAAGGCTTACCAAATTTACAACACCTCGGTAAACTTTATATCGGTCAGCACACCGTTGAAGTTTTAAATTGTGATATCCGCAAAGTAAAAGAGAACATTGAAAGTATTAAAACTGCAGTCACTTTAGCTGAGCAAACCTTAGACTATGTAACACGTGATTTAGTTCAAGAAATTCTAGAAAAAGAAGAAGAATACTGGGATTGGCTCACCACTCAACTAGATTTAGTCGAAAGTGTCGGCATTGAAAACTATATTCAAAGCCAACTCTAATCAATAAAAAAGCCAGCATTTCGCTGGCTTTTTTTAGGTCTTTTATTGAGCCGGTTCTAATAAAGATTCATAGCTTACATCGACATGTTTCAATTCTTTCAATAACCATAATTGGTGACGTGCTCCCTGTTCATCCCCATTAAAAGCAAGAACACGTGCATATTTCAACAAATCATATTTGGTTGGATAACACTGCACCATTTCATGAATTTGCTGTAATTCAGCTTTACTCAATATCGTGTTCGGGTTCAGTCGAATCCATGCAATTCTGCGACTCAGTTCATCCAAAACATAAATTCGGTCATGGTTGGTAATTTTTTCAGGGGTATGTTCATAACGCATCGACTGATTCAGTTTAGGCACTGCCACCATATAATCACGATGAATTAACACCAAAAGCAAGCCACCAACCACAAATACCATTTGCGTATATTTAGGCGCTAAATTCCAAACTTTAAGTTGAGTTTCCTGCGACAGCACCAAACCCACAATAAAACCGAATGGTAATAAGAAGTAGGCATAATTCTGTGGATATTCCAATAAGGCATGCACCAATACTGCCACAATCATCAGAATACCAATAACAGACTCTGTGGAATTCACTCGACTAATTAAGCGATATGCCAGATAAATTAAATACCCCAGAAATGGTACGCCTATCAGTAAGCCATTCCACACCAAGAAATCCAACACAAAATTATGTGAGCTTCGCACCCATTCAGGAATTCGATAATATTCACTTACTGCAACCTGAGCGACACTGGTCTGATTCCAGCCATAGCCAAACCATGGTCGGTCTGAAATAGCATAGAGCATTTGTTGCCAGATACCCAAACGCAAATGCCCTGAGCTTGCACGTTCAATTGCTGTTGGCGAGTCCGCAATTGCCAAATGTGAAGCCTGTGCCAACCAATGGTCAACGATTGGCATAACTAAAATGAGTCCGATAAATAAGCCAACCCAAGTCAGCATTGCATACCATTTGAGGCGCAAATACCCTCTATATTGTTGATAGAAGAAATAAGCGACAAATAAGATACAGACAACCCATGACGTTCTAGACTGACTTAAGACCAATGCTATTAATATCGTTAATGAGCATAGACTGAGAATCCAAGCCTTAAGCTTACTTTTCTCAAATAAATACAGACTCGCCATTAACGAAAGAATAAGGAAAGTTGCCATATTATTCGGCTGGGCAAAATTCGCATAAGGACGATTACTGCGTAAATTTGCAATACCAGGAATGTGGTTTTCAATGGTGAGCCACTGACAGATTGCCATCACGCCCGAGAGTGTACCGACCACCAACAATACATAACTCAAATTCGTAAAAGTTTGCTCTCGGTCTTTTTGCGTCAAAGATAAGTTATAACCCAACACTATGCTTAACCAGAAAGCAAAAACAAAGAGACCTGAAATCAGTGCAATACTAAAGAAAAATTCCAGCCCAAACAGCCATTGCAGCAGAGGAATGAAAGCCATCCCCACCAAGGGGAGTGTCATCACTGGTAATTTTATTTTTTGCTGAAGAAAAATGGCGGTGAGTGCAAACAAGGATAGAAAAGCAAACAATTCACCTGTATAGGTTACCCACGGGCGATAGTGAACTGGCAAAAGCCAAGCCAGTGCAATCAGCACACTGGCAAGTAAAGAAAGAATGAATTTCATGGGGTGCTACAGTTGCAGAACTGTGCATAGTGTAATTCAAAATGTTGGTTTTTCCGATCTTTCGTATTTGAAATATCATAATTTGGGAAAGATCTATATTGAATATTATCCTTAAAAATTCATCATACAACAACACTACTTTATAAAGAGAAACATTTTTCCAATCTTCTTATATATTCTAAATTCTCAATAAAGCCTCAAAAATAACAACTAACCAAAGTAATGCAAAGGTATCTAATAGATAAAAGGATACAACTTAAAATAATAATGCATCTACGCCCCTAACCAATTTTTTTTACTATTTTTTTCATTATGATGGAGTAATTAACTTTTTTCAGGACAGAGAATGAAGAAAAATATTGTTATTGTTACCCGCAACCTTCCGCCTCTAGTCGGTGGGATGGAACGATTAAATTGGCATATTGCAGATGAACTATCTCAAAATAATCAGATCACAATAATCAGCCATTCAGCAGCAGAACCTCTCGCACCGACCAACACTACATTTTATTTAGCACCACTCAATCCTCTCCCACTTTTTCTGGTTATAAGTTTTTTACGTACTTTATGGTGCTGTCTTACCCAACCAGTTGATACACTTTTTGCAGGGAGTGGGCTCACGGCACCAATTGTTGTAATACTTGCCAAAATTTTCCGGAAAAAAAGTATTGTTTATATACATGGATTAGATATCGGTACCAACAATAAACTCTACAAGTTATGCTGGATTCCATTTATACGTCAGGCCGATCAGGTAATTACCAACAGTAGCCCAACACATCAACTTTGCATTCAAAAAAATATTTCAAAAGAAAAAATTAGCATTATTCACCCTGGTGTCTCTTATCCTCCAAAACCTAAAAATGAAAAGATCATTCAAAATCTTAGAGAAAAATATAACTTAAACGATAAAAAAGTTCTGATTTCGGTAGGCCGACTGACCGAACGTAAAGGCATGAACGAGTTTATAGAGCAATGCCTATCAAAAGTAGTAACAGCTCGACCGAATACTGTTTTAATTATTATTGGTGACACGCCAAACCAATCACTCAATAAGAATCTGCAATCTAAAGAGATGATTTTAACGACCGCAAAAAAACATAATCTAATGAACAATATTATATTTACTGGCAACATTCAGGATGATGACATCCTTGCTAGTTTTTACTATTTGGCAGATCTGCATGTTTTTCCAGTCAAACATATTCCTCATGACCCTGAAGGTTTTGGTATGGTTGCCATAGAAGCCGCAGCACATGGCACACCGACTGTTGCTTTTGCGACAGGTGGCATTGTTGATGCTGTAAAACAAGATTATTCGGGATTATTGATTGCACCAAATAGCTACGATCTATTGACCCATACCATTCTAGATGCACTCAGAACTCAAATTATATCAGCAGACAATTGCCAGCAATATGCTGCTCAATTTAGTTGGCAATCCTTAAACAAAAAACTAGAGCAGACTATGAAATAAGATAACCGTTCATCGTCTGAATATTTTCAGACCAGTCTGGGATATGAACATCGAGTTTTTGATAGTGCTGTAACTGCTGCATGACACGATCAGCAAATTGCATGAAATTTCCTGATGAATAAAGTAATTCTTGATGCTTACCAACCAACTCAACCATATCTCCAATAGCAGTTGAAACAATGGTGAGTTCTGTTGCCAACATTTCATAGGCTTTTTGTGGAAAACAATACTGTCCAAAAGCATCGTCAGGAATACATAACACCCCAATATCAAGAGATTGAAACAATGTGACGACTTGCTGATGCTGCAATAAACCCAAATAAATCACGCGCTCATCTTGGGGAATTGGTGTTTGTGCCTCGATAGGACCAGCCAAAACCAGATGTACCCGTGGATCTCGCTGCTTAATGATGTCCCATGCTCGAAATAAATCCGTAATTCCCTTCATCTTGGTTAAACCACCTGCTGTACCAATGAGAGGAACATCAAGCGGTAAATTTAACTGTTGGCGTGCCTGCTGTTGATCTCCAACCTTAAATAAGGCTTTATCAATCACACTTGGTAATGCCAAAACATGCTTAACTATTGGATGCTCAGTACGGATTTTTTTTGCCAGACTATGACTCGTAGTCATCACCAAAGATGCCTGATCTAGCGCCTTATGGAACAAGTTTCTAAATAGAGGAATTTTAGCCTGCCCATAAGATTCAAAATTATCGTATAAATCAGCCGCAAATGGTTTATCCAGTTTTTTTGCCAACCACGCTCCCCAAATAATATGAGGAATATCTGAAGCTGCAATAATAATATCGGGCTGAAAATCAGCTATTTTCTTCAACAAATACAAAGGATAAAATAAAAGACCTACTTTCTTCATACCCAAATAACTTTTTGAAGACCATATCAACTTTTTGTGAGCTGTTGTTTCATCCCAAACGCCTTCAGCATGAGACTGATAACTTAAACAGAAACCAGCGACCTCATGCCCGAGTAAACTCAATTGATGAGGCATTTCATATAAACGCGCATATTTGTCTAAAATGACATCTTTAGACATATATTGTCGTTTACACAAAAATGCGATTTTCAATTATTTTTGCTCCAGAATTTTGCTCACAGCATTCAATGCTGCACCAACCACCTGATCCATATTGTAATAACGATACTCAGCCAGACGCCCAACAAACGTTACGTTTTCCTCTGCATTTGCCAACATTTGATACTGCTTAAACAACTGCTCATTTTCAGTGCGAGGAATTGGATAGTACGGATCACCTTCATCTGTTGGATACTCTCTCACAATTGACGTAGATGAAGCCTGCTGACCGGTTAAATGCTTAAACTCAGTGATTCGAGTAAAATCATGATCATTTGGATAATTCACAGTACCCACACTTTGATACTGTTCAATATTTAAGTGTTCATGTTCAAAACGTAACGAGCGATAAGGCAAATGCCCAAATTGATAATCATAAAATGCATCTATTGGGCCTGTATAAATTAAGTGATCGTACTCAATACCTTGCGCAATAAGATCTTTATACTCCGTACTCAATTTGACCGTAATATTTGGATGATTCAGCATATTTTCAAACATGGCTGTATAACCCTGTAACGGCATCGCCTGATATGTGTCAGTGAAATAACGGTCATCGGTATTGGTACGTGTTGGTATACGTGCGGCTACGCCTGCCTTTAACTGCGATGGATCTAGCCCCCACTGTTTTTTGGTGTAGTTGAGAAAGAATTTTTCATATAAATCACGTCCAACCGAGTTGAGTACTACATCTTCACTGGTCTGAACAGGGTCACGCGGTTCGCGAACTTTCTCAAAATACTCAGCGGCTTGTTGTTCAGTTAAATCTAAATCATAAAGCTGATTTAAGGTATCTCGGTTAATAGGAAATGGATACTCTTTTCCATTGACTACCCCACGCACCCGATGTTCATAAGGACGCCACTCAGTAAACTGTGATAAGTAATTAAAAATACGTTCACTATTGGTATGAAAAATATGTGGACCATATTGATGAATCAGAATGTCATGAGAATCTTTGACATCGTAAGCATTGCCCCCAATATGATCTCGACGATCAACAACCAAAACCTGATGCCCTGCTTCTGCCAATTCACGTGCTGATACGGCACCTGCAAAACCCGCCCCAACGATTAAAAATTTCATACAACCTTACCTTTATAAATCCCATTGATCATGACGTTTTCCTGTATTACAAAATACAGCATCATAAAAACCAGCAAAAAAAGCCTTTACTTGTTTTAGAGAGTTTTTTTCATTCAGCAAAGCTGCAAACAATCGAATAAATGATGCTGGAATCGTTTGTGTATAATATTTAAATCCATAATATTTTTTGGCGATTAAGAGTCGATTCCGTGTATCGTAATAACGCTTCCACGCTACCAAATTCAGACATGTAATTTTCTTCCCTAAAAAATTAAATTCATAACGATCTGATTTTGGATGTTCAATTTGGCTTTGCCCGCAAATAAAAATTTTGTGACCCACATGTTGTGCACGCATACAATATTCAACATCATCCGCTGCAATAAAATATGAAGCATCTGGCAAACCAATGTTTTGATAAATTTCTTTACTGGTTAAGAAACCTAGAAACGGCAAAGATTGCACTTCGGCTAGCTCAGAAACCTGTTTTTTTAGATGGACGGTCTTATTTTCAGCTAATAATGTAGTTGCCCATGCAGTATCTTCTCCATTTACAGCCAGCGAACCATAAATATGCTCAGGTGTTGCGTGTCGCATAATTTCTTCTAAAGCGGTAGGATGAGGAACAGCATCATCATCCATCATCCATACATAGTCTGCACCTTGCTCAAATGCATACTGCATACCAGCAGAAAAACCACCTGCCCCACCCGTATTTTCTTTCAAAGCAATTAACTGAGTTTTTGGCTGCTCTAGCCAACCATTTTGTTTTAATATTTCAATTGTTCCATCTGTTGAAGCATTGTCAACAATCAAGGTTTTTGATGGCTGCTGTGTTTGTGCTGATAATGCTTGTAGACATTGCAACAATAATTGCTTTCTATTGAATGTAACAACAACGACCATAAAATTTTGCATAATTTATCTCAAATCTTCCGAATATAAGAGCTACAACCTAGCTTATATTTCAACCGCCTAAGTTGATGATTCACCCATCGTTTAGGCAACATTAACCATTCTATAATAAGTGGATGAATCCAATTAGGTAGTTTCTGAAAAAATGGATCACTTGGTCGTGAATTTGAATCGAGTGTTCGTGCATATAGCCCAATTTTTGTCCAATAAATTGGTGCTTGATAAAATGCTAAATGTAAATTTCGCCATAATCCAATTGCTAAAAATTGCTTATTTTTTTCCTCTAACTGATAATATTCATAATATTTTAAAATATTCTCAGTATTTTTCTTAAAAGCTGGATAATAAATATAGGGCGTCGACAACCGTTCATTAGAATGTTGAAACCAAACTCCAACCACTTGATCCTTATATATCCATTTACATTTTTTATTTAATAAAACAGAAAAAAACCATTCAAAATCTTCTCCATTATTATTAAATTCATTCCAAATTAAATCTTCTATAGATATTTTTTTATATAAATTATTTAATGTTGTTCCTATTACTTCTCCAGAAAGAATTGCTTCTGCACCACTATTATATTTATGTAAATAACTTACAGGATATTTACCTCCTAAATCATCTAGGCAAAAAATCATATAAGTACTTAAGTCGGCATCTGAATTATATAGCTCAGTATATTGTTGATAAGCTATTTCAGATATTAAATAATCATCATCATCCAAGAAGCGAATTAAATCTCCTTGTGCAATAGAAAGTCCATAATTCCTTGCCTTAGAAACATTCCCTTCCTCTAATTTATAATATTTGACCAAAGGATGTTGGAAGGATGAACTCTCGTCAAAATCCATGCCAGACTTTCCATTCAAAATCACAAGGATTTCTGTTTGGACTTTTGCATCATCAATCAGTGCACTTTTGATTGCCCGTTGTAAAAGTTCAGGACGACAACCTGCACTTGGAATAATTATAGTAACCAACATATACTAATTTATCCCTGTAATTCTTTTAAATTGTTCAAAACAATTTTTCATAGATAATCTTTCTTTATCTTTTTCTGTAATTTCATACGGGTACATATATATTTTTTCAATAGTATTAACTAATAATTTATAATTATTTTTCTCTACTAACCCCTGATTTAACTGACCTGAAGATAATTGATATTCAATTCCAGAAGATGAATTATAAGATACAACAGGAACATCTAATTTTATCGATTCGGATATCACCAATGGAAACCCTTCACTTTCTGAGGTTAAAATAAGAATTTTACTTTTTTTAATATAATATTCTGGATTTTTTTTCCAACCTAAAAATATTATTTTATTCTCTGCATTTTTATCCTTAACAAAATTCACAAGCTCCTCTTTTAATATACCATCACCGACTATTGCCATTTTCCCTTTTAAATTACTGTCTAAAAAAGCTTGTATTGCAATTTTAGGCCTCTTCTCAGAAGAGAATCTACCAACAAAAATCATATCATACTCTTTGTCAATATCTTCATTTTCAATATTTAAAAATCTTCTTTCCGAAACACCATTTGGAATAAATTCCACAATATAAGGGTTACTAAATTCCTTATAAAAATCAACCAACCCTTCATTAACAACTATTATATTTCTATTATTAAATAGTTTATAAAAAACTTTTTTCTCTATTTTCGATCGTCTATATTCATTCAAATATGAAAAAATATTTTTAGAGCCCACTCTTTTGAATACATTGAAATTTGTTAGATCACCATGAACCCATAACCAAGTATTTTTTTTGAAAAAACAATCTGCCAACCAATACCCAAAAGCATAGCTAATAACAGTTAGAACTGGATCTAATTCACATTCTAAATCAAAGATTAATTTTCTATCTTTATCAGATATATCTTTACCTTTATTTCTAAACAAACTGTTATTAAATTTTATATTCAGATTAACTATATTCAACCCTTCCGGTATTTCCATACCTTGCTCTTTACCATCTAGCAAAAGCATCGTCACAGAATATCCATTATTAATAAACTCCTCTGCCAACTCTAAATTAATTCTTTCAGCACCACCACCATTTAAATGATCACAAACAAATATAATATTTTGAGGCATAAATATTCCTGAATCATAATTTTAAAATATATTTACATTGTTCTATTGCACTCTCTCGATGTGCAATAATAACCATCGTTTTTTCCCCACTCAATCCTTGAATTGCCTCATTGACCGCTTGCTCTGTTTCTGTGTCTAAAGCACTGGTTGCTTCATCCATAAACAACACTTGTGGATCTCTATATAAAGCCCGAGCAATCCCGATACGTTGACGCTGTCCACCAGAAAGCATAACTCCTCGCTCACCCACAAAAGTATCATAACCATCTTTTAAATTATTTACGATAAACTCATGGATTTGTGCTGCCTTTGCAGCTTTTATAATAGCATTCATGTCAATATTATCTTTTGGAACACCAAATGCAATATTTTGAGTGATGGTATCATCTGCTAAGTAAATAAATTGTGGAATATAACCAACCAAGCTCTGCCACGAATGCACATTGGTTTTATTAATAACAATACCATCTACCAATAACTCGCCCTGCTGTGGTTCTAAAAGCCCAAGCAAGATATCCATCAGTGTACTTTTACCCGAGCCACTTTTTCCAATAATTCCAAGACTACTCTTACAAGGAATAACGAGGCTAAAATTCTCCAATACGTTTTTATGTGGGTCTGTTGGGTAAGCATAACTTACATTTCGCAGCTCAATGCTATGTTTAAAGCTAAGTTGTGGGTAATTCTGCTTTTGATCTACTAGAGTAGGCAAATACAAATCATCTAATATTTTATTGGCCGAATCCAAAGAAAAACGCATACTTGAGATTGCACGATAAATGTTTTGTGCTGCGGGTAACATGCGATATGCAGCAAAACCAAATAAGCCCAATGATGGCAATATTGTAGAAATATTTTGATTATTTAATACTAAGCCTATTGCTAAGCCAATAATTGCACAATACCCCATTGCTTCAACTAGCAATAAGGGAACGTTCCCCACGGTTTGATTGGCTGCTAAATGTCTTGCAAAAATTCGAGATTGCTCTTGGAAATGTTTTAAATACCCTTGATCTGCATGGTTAATTTTAACATCTTTGATACCACCCAAGACTTCATTGCAGGCTTTATAGCGTTCACTATTAGCATAATGAAACTCTTGACCAATTCGACCTAAAAATTTTCTTACACCCAAGTAGATTAAAACATATACCATTAAAAACAAGATAAATGCAGTGATTGCCATATATGGATTATGCATAAATATCAACATAATCATAGCAAAAATAACCAGGCCATAAGATATTATGATCATGATAGGCTGAATAATATTATCAACCAGCTGATCAATCTGTGAAAGAATGTTTTTTGTTAGTTCCGAACTATTTTTCTGAATAAAAAATTCATAATCTTGCTTTAAATATATCGAAAGTAATCGAGTCGATAAATAATGGCGCTGTAAACTTACAAAGCGACTTGTTCCATAAGAGTGAATCACTTTAAAAATAGCTGACAGAATAATCAGCACCATTGAAACCAAGCCTAATTTAATAATAAAATTAGTATAAGATGTAGCATTTAAAAATTCATAAAAATAATAAAATTTTTGATCATTTTGAATAATACTAGGGCTAGAAAGAACGGCTAAAAATGGCATAATCGAAATCACACCAAGTGTTTCTAAAAATGCCATTAAAATAGTTAAAATAAGAACAATAACAAATTTTCTTTTTTCTAATTGAGTTAAGGTTTTCCACAAACGATAAATAATATCCAGCATCTTAATTATTCGCTATCTTTATACATAAGGCTAGTAATTTGTTCTGAAATAAGCCCCATCAGAAAAATCATAATACTTCCCGTATATAATAAAGCACTCATATTGGTAAAACGATTATACTCATACAATGTATAACCATACCAACCAGTTGCTATCATAAATAATAAAATAGCAATAGGTAGAAACATTTTTAGAGGTGAGTACAATGTTGCTATCTTAAAAATAATGAGTACAAAACGAGTACCATCTCGCAATAAGCGAATATGGCTTTTGCCTATACGCTTTGCAGCATGAATTGGAATATAAGTAACCGAATACCCAGCTCTAAAAAATGCCATGGTGCTCGTTGTTGGATAAGAAAAACCATTAGGTAATAGATATAAAAACTCACGAAACTTTTCAGCTCTCACGGCCCGAAAACCCGAGGTTAAATCCTCGACCTGATGTTCTGTCATATAAGTTGCAAGCTTATTATAAAAAGCATTGGCAAAACCACGGCCAAGACTGGCTTGCGACCCTTTTTGACGAGCACCAACAACTAAATCATAACCTTGTTCTAATTTTTTTATAAATTGAGAAATATCGGCAGGGTCATGCTGACCATCAGCATCCATAAATATAATGATTTCACCTTGAGCATGACGAGCACCTGTTTTAATCGCAGCACCATTCCC
Source organism: Acinetobacter sp. ANC 4173 (assembly GCF_004331255.1). Classification (GTDB taxonomy): domain Bacteria; phylum Pseudomonadota; class Gammaproteobacteria; order Pseudomonadales; family Moraxellaceae; genus Acinetobacter. Next base: position 150,211 of record NZ_SJOF01000003.1, read on the forward strand.
TTTCGAATATGGATGTGAGATCACTTTTACTCCTGCCTGTTCTGCAACTTGTTTTGTTTGGTCGGTAGAGCCATCATTGACTACAATAATTTCAGCATCAGGAACAATCTTTACAATATCCCCAATAGTTAATCCTATTGCTGCAGCTTCATTTTTTGCAGGAAGAACGATACTTAATTTCATTTTCTATTGACTCTTAATTTATCTGTTCCGCTTGCAAATCATTTTGCATATCGTGCCTTGTCTGTAGAATGATTTTTTCATAATATTGCTGTGAACGTTTTAATGTTTCTTTCGGCTGTTTACGATATAACATTTCCACCTGACTTAACATTTTTAATGCTTGCTGTAAATAACCCGCATTCCCCAACTTAATAACCATCTGCAATCCATCATCTATATCTGCCAATAACACGAATGATTGACTAAAATACTGATAAGCTACGTCTGGTTTATGCTGCTGAAGTAAAATTTGTCCTTGCAGAAAAATAGCATAACCTTGAAAATCTTTTATATTTACATAAGATGGATTCTCAAGCATTACAGACAAAATATTAATTAAATCATCACCATATTGCTGAATTATTTGTGGTTTATTCAATGCATGTCCTGTTAAATCACGAATTGCAATAGCTGCTTGAATATCAGCCCGATGGATGCGTATCAGCTGTTGAGTACGAATAAAATCTTGTTTTTTAACAGCCCCTTCTTCTATTTTTTGCAACAACAATTGCAATGCGAGCAACCCACTTTCTGGTCGTTTTTCCAAAGCTTGTTCTACAACCTGATTTGCTTCTTTAAAATGTCCATTTTGGGTAAGCACAGTTGCAATAACGATTTGTGCACGTGGAGAGTTAGGGCTATTTTGAGCCCAATACAACATCAGTTTTTGACTGTCCGACCAAAGAATAGTGCGTTGCCATGTCATAGTTGCCAGAAATATGAGAATCAATAAGCTAATGAATATAACTATGCTTGGTTTTATATGTTCAGATAACGTGTACAACCCTACTGCTAAAGGTAAGAATAAGAAAATAGCCGCAATATAATTACGATGCTCAAAGTACAACTCCAAACCAATCACAGTCGATTCCATAAGATGTGCGGCAAAGAAAAATAAAATTGCCAATGCAAAAAATGGGTATTTTTTTCTTAATAATAGACTCGAAATAAACAAACTTGATAGAAATAGAATTGAATATAATGTACTGATTGGAGAGAACCAATATTTTGAAACTAAAAATCCATCCTGAAAAAACCCATAACCTTCAATTCTTGGAATATACAATTGTGCTAAGTAGTCAACAACAATACGACCTTCCGTTAGTAAACGTTCTTTTTGATTAAAATTGCGATTTGACCAAGGATCGTCTGAAAAATCAATATAATGCAGCAACATGAATGTAATAGCTAAAGATGGTAACCATAAACAGACTGTTCGCCATTGCCATTTTGGTAGATTATTTTTATTCGGGTTACAAAATTCTATTACTAAAATTAGTAAAGGCAGTAGTGCACCATTTTCTTTACTATAGGTCGCAAGCAAAGTACCCAATCCTATCGAAAATGTCATCAGTGTATAGCCAAGATACTGCTTACTACTAAGTAATGTGCGCCCCTTAAAATAACCCACGATAGCCAACAAACTAAATAATAAAGGTAATTGAGCCATACGCTGTATGACATACAATGTGGTAGACATCATTAAGGGATGTAACATCCAAAAACTTGCACTTAATAAGGCAATCCATGCGATTTTTTGTTCTTTTACTTCACCATAAGCACGTAAAATTAGACTCGTCACCCAATACAACAGTAGACCACACAATAAATGGATAACTAAATTAACAACTTTGAAAGGAAAAGCATTTCCGGCAAACCAAGCATCCGCTTGGGGCACAAACGTAAGTAATGAAATTGGACGACCTGTTGGCCCCGCATTGCCATTACTAACAAATTTATATGCATTCTCCCAATCATGCATATCGCCATATTTACTCATTTCTCCTAAATTAGGAAAATCATCGAATAAAAACCCACCTTTTAAACCCGTGTAATATACTAAAACTACTAATAGTGTAATAAAGAACAAGATAATAATAGGCAAAACACGATTATTTAACATTCAGGATCCATTACAAGGCTTATCTGTACAAATTTATTCATGCATGTTTTTCATAGTCCACTGATCAATAAAAAAGCGACCCGAAGATCGCTTTTTTGATTCAATTAACCGTGTGTGTTAGTTAAGAGAAAGTGCTTTAGGTACATATTTCGCATCGATTGTACCGCCATTTTGTTTAATTGTACCGTTAGAAAGTACATTCATGATCAATGTTTTAGTATTAAGATTACCAGCAACTGAAGTTCCTGCAGAACCAGAACCATAAGTTGCAGTCACTGTACAACCTGTCGTTGCACTTGGTGCGCCAGTTGTAATTACGACTTGAGAGTACTTACCTGTGACCGTGTTATTTGCTGTGTTAACTGTATCAGCACAATTATTACTTTGCAGATTGTCTGCAATGGTAACTTTTAGACCATCAGTCAATGATACACCTTCTGATGCTTGTGAACGAGCGATATAGTCATTGTAAGCAGGAATCGCAATTGCCGCTAAAATACCAATAATGGCCACAACGATCATTAATTCAATAAGAGTGAAACCCTTTTGAGCGTTCATAACATTCTCCACAAATGTTTTGTTTAGTTTTTTTTAAGCTTTGTAAAGCAAGAAGCGCTTTTGTATGCTTTGTTTATAATGAGCACGGAATGTGCCAAGATTTATTATAATTAAATCCAACAAAAAAACAGCACCTTAGCCCTGTTTTTTTCAAATAAATTTCACTCATTACTTTTTCAGATTAGACATAATTGATACATAAGTGACAATAATTGTTAGTTTTAAACTAATCACCTATTTTGTCTGTGTTCTAGTTCTCACTCTTAATCTAGAACAATTGGCTCATTGGATAATTCATTCACTTGCTCAATTTCCTTTTCAGCATAAAATTTTTGTAGTAATTTGCCGATGCTAGAAATCGCGTGTATGACTGCCTCATGATACTGATGTTGACCAAATTGTTGCACCAAGTTCTGACAAATTGAATTCCATACTTCTTGCTCAGTCGCTTGCTGTAATCCTCGATCAAAGACTAACTCCACCTTTCGCTCGCATAAGTTTAAGTACAACAATATTCCACTGTTGTGTTCAGTATCCCAAACACCCAGTTCTGCAAATAACTGCTCTGCGCGTTTTCGTGTGTTTTGCCGATAGGCTTGCAAACATGGCAAATGCCCTTCGATTACCACTTGAATCTCACCGACATGCCCTTGTTCTGCATGCTGTACAGCAACTGAGATTTTCTGCAAATCGACAGATTTAAAATAGCGTCGCGTATTTGAAAAATAGAAACAATGCTTCAACCAACGCTGAAAACTAGGTTGAACGTGTTCTTGTAACTTCATTGTTGTGACTATTTGAGTTGAATCTGTTTTTGTTACCATGAGCCTGAAGCACCTCCTCCACCAAAACCACCGCCACCACCTCGATAGCCGCCGCCACCTCCACCAAAACCTCCTCCGCCTGAACCTCGTCCAGAACCTGAAGCCAGTATTTGCAAGATCAATTGCGCCAATGAGGTTACGAGCAGCAAGAAAATACCTGCGCCCACCAATAGACTGGTCAATACACCTACGCCACTGACCAAGCCTGCAACTACACCCGCCACACCCGCAGTCGCAGCACTAAGACGTTTACCCATCATCATCGATGCAAAGGCCCCAACCACAATAATAATTAAGGCATAGGTCCAAAATTGTGATCGTGCGTGTTGTTCATGTAATGCCTGAGCTTGTTGCTGTTGTAATTCTTGCGCTGCTTGCTGGGCAATTTCAGGATCTAAACTCAATATGCGCTCAATCTCACTGAGTCCAGATTGAATGCCTTGAGCATATTCAGCTTGTTTAAAATATGGCGTGATCTCGTTACGAATAATGCGCCCAGCCACGATATCAGGCAGCACGCCTTCTAAACCGTAACCCGTTAAGATCTGAATTTTACGGTCATTAATCGCAATGACCATGAGCAAGCCATTATCGCGCTTTGCTGTTCCTAACTGCCATTGTTCAGCGACTCGCATGGCATAATCAAAAATGGCTTCCTGCCCTGTAGTCGGCACAATGACCACCCCAATTTGCGCTTTACCTTGCTCATACAATTTTAAAATGTGTTGGCTCAAAACCTGTTTATCTGAGTCAGACAAGACATTGGCTTGATCAATGACAGGCGTATTTAGGCTTGGCAATTGGCGCATTTGCCCATCAGCCAAATCATTTGCAACCTGTACTGAGGATGCTGCGTGTTGTTCAGAATCTAAAGGTTGAGCGCTTTTTCTTGCCTGCTGAATAACCTGACCAATCACCACAGCATCTTCTGCATGATTGACCGTGGAAGATGCTTCAGCCCAGCAGATTGAACAGCAAATTAAAGACAGCAAAGCACTTAACAGGAACCGTACAGCCTGCTGGATGGGGTACTTTAAGCGATACATTCACTTATTCCAGTTAAGTTAAATGTTTAATCAAAAGAGACTTTGGGTGCAGTTTGTGCGCTTTGTTCCGCACTAAAGTTTGGCTTGGTGTGCATGCCAATGACTTTTGCGGTCATCACCTGCGGGAATTGACGGACATAGGCATTATAATCTTGCACCGTAGTGATATAGCGATTACGCGCCACCGCAATTCGATTTTCAGTACCTTCTAGCTGAACTTGTAAATCACGGAATTGCTCATTGGCTTTTAAATCTGGGTAATTTTCAGAAACTGCTATTAAACGCGATAATGCACCCGTCAACTGACCTTGTGCTTCTTGATACTTTTGAAAAAGTGCAGGATCTTCTAGCACTTCTTTATCCACTTTTAAACCCGCAACATTGGCTCTGGCTTGAGTGACTTCTGTCAGGACTTGCTCTTCGTGTTTGGCATAACCTTTTACCACATTGACTAAATTCGGCACCAAGTCCGCACGACGTTGATACTGGTTTTGTACTTCTGACCAAGAGGCAGTCACAGCTTCATCTTTGACTTGCAAGGTATTATAGCCACAGCCTGTTAGCATCAAGCTACCACTCAGCAACACAACTAGCGTACTCTTTTTAATCCACAGCATCGTTCAATCCTCATCTTTTTTTTGGCATGTCATTTCTTATTGAATGCAAATATTGTAGACCAAATTGTTTTTCGTTGTGTTTGATTTATTTAATCACCTATCGACATAAAAAAGTCGAGAAAATCCCCAACTTTGGTCTTTGATTATAATGCAGATACCACTTCCACAAATTCTTGCATCTGATAATCCTCCGCCAAGCGTTGTTTCCAGTAATTCACAATTTGACTGTAGTCATGTGCCGCAGGATGAAACTCCTTTTGGTAATAGCTTAAATATTCAGGTGCCAACTGAATCAACATTTTCAGCAATAAATAACTGCCAAAAAGATTCCCTCTCACTTTCAATACACTGTTTTTACGATCTTGCCAAAACAAACGACTGGCGGAATAAAACGTTAAGCTGGCAAAACCTGTAGTGACACTGCGCATTATCATGCGACGGATTGCATCATCGCCATAGACATGCTGATAAACATCAAACGCCACAGCTCGATGTTCAATTTCTTCTATGGCATGCCATACCCATAATTTTTGCACATCTTCCTCCAAAGTACTAAGCACTTCAGGATGACGTAAAATATAACCACCCAATAGCGCGGTAAAATGCTCAAAGGCACAGGTAATGGCTAACTGGATTTTGGGATGTCAGTTTTTGACATGATGGTCTTTGCGTGCCAACCAATCTTAAAAACGATCTAAATTATAGTCTTCACGTCGCCATGCCTGATTAAATTCAGTATGGGCTTTGGAATGCATCGCCTCCTGTCCAATAAAAGCCGTAATTTGCGCTTGCAACTGTGCATCAGTTACCTGATCCCTTACATTACGCACGCTATGTACAAAAAATTGTTCACCAATTGGAAAGGTAGAGGACAATGCAGTCAGGAAATGTGGCATCACTGGCGAGTTGGCAAAATAATGACGGCGAATGGCTTGGGGATTAAACTGCAATTTACGAACAGTAATTTCGTGCGCTTTAGGACGATTTAAGTATGATTTTTCTGTCGCCTATTTTAGCATGATGACTTCTCAATATAAGCAAAGTACAGATGCTCAGTCTCTAAATATCATGTTCATCACAAAATGGCAAAAATGCTTAGTCGATTAGCCAAAAGATTCAACCCGACTATTGGCAAAAAAAATAAAGATAAAAAAACCCACCGTAGTGAGTTTTTTATCAGGGTTTAGAACCGTTTAACGATGTAAATCCATCTTACACGTCAAGATAGTCCAAAATACCTTCTGCAGCTTGACGGCCTTCCCAGATTGCGGTTACAACCAAGTCAGATCCACGTACCATGTCGCCACCAGCAAAGATTTTTGGATTTGAAGTTTGGAACTTATATTCCTGTTTCTCTACTGCAACCACACGACCCGAGCCATCTAAACCAATATTGGCACCCGCGAACCAGTCTGCTGGACTCGGACGGAAACCAAAGGCAAGTAATACTGCATCTGCTGGTAAAATTTCTTCAGAACCCGGTACTGGCTCAGGGCTACGACGACCGCGACTATCAGGTTGACCCATTTGTGTGGTGACGAATTTAACACCTGTCACTTTGCCATTTTCACCAACAACCTCAATTGGCTGACGATTAAAGAGGAACTTCACTCCTTCTTCATAGGCATTTTTTACTTCACGTGCAGAACCCGGCATGTTGCTTTCGTCACGACGATACGCGCAGGTTACGTCATGTGCGCCTTGGCGTAATGAAGTACGGTTACAGTCCATTGCTGTATCACCACCACCGAGTACAATGACCTTCTTACCATCAACATTGATGTATTCGCTTGGATCTTTTTCCCAGCCTTGGCAACGGTTCACATTGGCAATCAGGAAATCTAGAGCATCGTAAACGCCATCGAGATCTTCACCTGGGAAGCCACCTTTCATATAGGTATAAGTTCCCATGCCCATGAACACTGCATCATAGTCTGCAAGCAATTGTTCAATGGTCACATCAGTGCCAATTTCAGTATTTAAACGGAATTCAACCCCCATCCCCGTGAAAATTTCACGACGACGTTTCATCACGTCTTTTTCCATTTTAAATTCTGGAATACCAAAGGTTAATAAGCCACCAATTTCAGGACGCTTATCAAATACTACTGGCTTAACCCCACTGCGTACCAAAATATCAGCACAACCTAAACCCGCAGGCCCCGCACCAATAATCGCAACTTTTTTGTTGGTCCATTTCACATGAGACATGTCTGGACGCCAGCCCAGTGCGAATGCCGTATCATTAATATACTTTTCTGCATTACCAATGGTCACAGCACCAAAGCCGTCGTTTAAGGTACATGCCCCTTCACATAAACGGTCTTGTGGACAAACGCGTCCACACACTTCTGGCAAAGTATTGGTTTGATGGCAAAGTTCTGCTGCTTGGAAAATACGACCTTCAGCAATCAGTTTTAACCAGTTTGGAATGTAGTTATGCACTGGACATTTCCATTCACAATACGGGTTACCACAACCTAAACAACGGTGGGTCTGATTCGCAGCCACTTCCGCAGTAAACGGTTTATAAATTTCCACAAACTCTGCTTTGCGGACAGTAATATCTTTTTTCTCTGGATCTTGGCGCGCAACATCCAGAAATTGAAAGTCATTATTTAGGCGCTCTGCCATGTCTCTCTCCGTGGGTAGGTGCAGTCATGGTTATTTGCTGCACCTGCCTATATATCTGCAGTAGTGGAATTATTGAGGATCAGCTTTGGTCGTTTTCAAAAGCGTAAGCAAATTAGCAGCTTTTGGTTTTACAAGCCAGAATTTACGGCTGTAAAAATCGAACTCGTTGCGGATCTTATAGGCCCAAGCACTACCCGTTTCAGCAATATGCTCATCGAGAATACGCAGTAAGAACTCTTTATGTTCTTCCATTGATTCAGTTGAGATACGGTTCAACTCAATTAACTCATGGTTGTAGTAGTCGACAAAGTCATTGTCCAAGTCAAGCACGTAGGCAAAACCACCGGTCATACCCGCACCGAAGTTGTGACCGACTTTACCCAATACAGTGACCACACCACCGGTCATATATTCACAGCAATGGTCGCCCGCACCTTCAATTACCGCGAAGGCACCTGAGTTACGCACTGCAAAACGCTCGCCTGCTGTACCCGCTGCAAACACCTTACCGCCAGTTGCACCATATAAACAAGTGTTACCAATAATCGCAGTTTCTTGCGTTTGGAACGGTGAACCTTTTGGTGGGAAAATCGATACACGACCACCCGCCATGCCTTTACCGACATAGTCGTTCGCATCACCTTCAAGCTTGATATGCAAACCGCCTGCGTTCCACACCCCTAAAGACTGACCAGCAGTACCTTTCAGGTTCATCACAACAGGATGCGCTTCCATATCTAAATTGCCGTAACGACGTGCAATTTCACCAGAGATACGCGCACCAATTGAACGGTCACAGTTACCAACCGTGAAGCTATATTCACCGCCAGTACCAGCTTCAATTGCTGGCAACATTTCTGCCACCATTTGCTCCGCCAATAAGCCTTTGTCGAAAGGTGCATTACCTTGAACTTGGCAATATTGTGCCTTACCGTTAGCTGCAGGATGTGATTCAAGCAATGCGCTTAAATCGAGGTGAGCATGTTTTTCAGTTTCACCTGGTAAAACTTCAAGCAAGTCAGTACGGCCAATCAAGTCTTTCAAGCTCGCCACACCTAAGGCAGCCAACCATTCACGTGTTTCTTCTGCAATAAAGTGGAAGAAATTGATCAACATTTCAGGTTCACCAATATAGTGTTCCTGACGAAGATGATCTTGCTGCGTTGCAACACCAGTCGCACAGTTGTTCAAGTGGCAGATACGGAGGAATTTACAACCTAAAGCGATCATTGGCGTAGAACCAAAACCAAAGCTTTCTGCACCTAAAATTGCGGCTTTAACCACGTCAAGACCTGTTTTTAAACCACCATCAGTCTGCACACGTACTTTGCCACGCAAGTCATTCACACGAAGTGCTTGATGCGCCTCACTTAAACCTAATTCCCATGGTGAACCCGCATGGTGAATTGATGAAAGTGGCGAAGCGGCTGTACCACCGTCATAACCCGAAATGGTAATGAAATCGGCATAGGCTTTCGCAACACCTGCGGCAATTGTACCTACACCTGGCTCAGACACCAGTTTCACAGAAACCATCGCTTTTGGATTGACTTGTTTCAAGTCAAAGATCAATTGCGACAAGTCTTCAATCGAATAAATATCGTGGTGTGGAGGTGGTGAAATCAGGGTCACACCTGGCACTGAGTAACGTAAACGTGCAATTAAGCCATTCACTTTACCACCTGGCAACTGACCACCTTCACCTGGTTTTGCACCTTGCGCCACTTTAATCTGCAACACTTCAGCAGACGTTAAGTACGCTGGTGTTACACCAAAACGACCAGATGCAATCTGTTTGATTTTTGAGTTACGAATCGTGCCGTAACGTGCAGGATCTTCACCACCTTCACCAGAGTTCGAACGACCACCAATGGTATTCATGGCAATCGCAATCGCTTCATGCGCTTCAGGAGACAATGCACCCAAAGACATACCCGCAGAGTCAAAACGCGGCAAAATTGCCTCAACTGACTCAACTTGCTCTAAAGCAATCGAGTTATCTGTTTTTAACTTGAATAAATCACGAATGGTTGCAATTGGACGATGATTCACCAACTCAGCATATTCTTTAAAGTCAGCATAGTTACCTGAACGTACCGCTTTGTGCAAAGCATTAATCACGTCAGGGTTAAATGCATGGTATTCCTTGTCGAATACAAATTTTAGCAAGCCACCTTGGTCGATTGGCTTACGTGATTTCCACGCAGTATCTGCCAATTTTTTCTGATCATTTTCAAGGTCAACAAAGGTTGCACCTTTAATACGGCTTGGTACACCTGTAAAGCACTTGCTCACGACTTCTTCAGACAGACCTACTGCTTCAAAGAGTTGACCGCCACGATAAGAAGCAACCGTTGAAATCCCCATTTTTGATAGGACTTTCAGTAAACCTTTATCAATACCTTTACGGAAATTCGCTTGTGCATGAATTGGGTCACCCAATAGTTCACCTTTGGCAACCAAATCATTGATCACATCATAAGCCAAGTATGGGTAAATCGCAGTTGCACCAAAACCTAAAATCACTGCAAATTGATGTGGATCACGTGCAAAACCAGTTTCCACAATGATATTGGCATCGGTACGTAAACCGACATTAATCAAGTGGTGATGTACCGCACCTGTCGCCATCATTGCGTTGGCAGGTAAATAGCCCTCGCGAATTTTCTTGTCGGAAAGTAATAATAAAGTTTTGCCATCACGAATCGCTTGTGCGGATTCTTCACAGATACGCGCGATTGCTGCTTCTAAACCTTCATTATCAGCGTAGTTCAAATCGATATCTGCAATTTCATAACCCGTACGACCTAAAGTACGGATTTGATGCATTTTTGAGTTTGACAGTACAGGACTTGAGACAATTAAACGATCTGCATGTTCTGGACCTTGTTCAAATACATTTTGCTCACGACCAAAGCATGTTTCCAATGACATCACAATCGATTCACGCAATGGATCAATTGGCGGATTCGTTACTTGCGCAAACTGTTGACGGAAGTAATCCGATACATGACGTACTTGACGTGACAATACCGCCATAGGTGTATCATCACCCATTGAGCCGACTGCCTCCTGACCGCTTTCCGCAATCGGACGTAACAACTGATCACGTTCTTCAAAGGTGACCATGAACATTTTCTGTGCTGCTTTTAGGGCATCGCCTTTTAAGCCTTGATCACATAAATATTCTTCAAGTTCTGGGCTACCCTGAACACGAATTGAGTTTTCACGTAACCATTCACGATATGGACGCATTTTTTTCAAGTGGTTGCTAACATCTTTGGTGTCAAGCAATTTACCTGTAAAGGTATCTACCACAAGAATTTGACCAGGACCGACACGACCTTTTGAAATTACATCTTCAGGTTGATAATCCCAAACACCAATTTCAGAGGCTAAAGTAATATAGCCATTTTTCGTAATGACCCAACGCGCTGGGCGTAAACCATTACGGTCCAGCATACAGATTGCATGACGACCATCCTGAATCACGAGACCTGCAGGTCCATCCCATGCTTCCATGTGCTTCGAGTTAAACTCATAGAATGCACGTAAGTCCGCATCTAAAGTTTCAACGTTCTGCCAAGCTGGTGGAACCAACATACGGAGTGCACGGAACAGATCCATACCACCACCGACAAGAATTTCAAGCATGTTATCCAAGCTTGAAGAGTCTGAACCTGTACGGTTTACGATCGGCTTAAGCTCAGTTAACCCTGGTAATAACGGATTTTCAAACTTCGGAGTACGCGCCATTGCCCAGTTACGGTTTGCCGTAATGGTGTTGATCTCACCATTGTGTGCAAGGTAACGGAATGGTTGTGCCAAAGGCCAACGCGGTAAAGTGTTGGTCGAGAAACGCTGGTGGAACACCACGATATGTGAAGCTAAACGCTCATCAGCAAGATCTGTATAGAAGTCTGCAATCGCAGCAGGCATCATTAAGCCTTTATAGCTGATGACTGTTGAACACAATGCTGTTACATAGAATGATGGATCATTGCTAAGTTGCTGCTCTGCACGACGACGTGCCAAGAATAACTTACGGTTAAATTCAACCTCAGTTACCCCCATAGGGCAGTTCACAATAATTTGTTCAAAGGCTGGCAAAGATTGCATCGCAATTTCACCCAATGCCGCGTTATTGGTTGGCACCACACGCCAAGCCAGAACACGTAGACCTTCTTCTTCAATTTCTTTACTTAGAATTTGTTTTGAATGTGCAGCAATTGCTGGATCCAAGTTAAGAAAAATCGTACCCACTGCAAAAATTTCACTGAGGGTAATATCGCTCAGTTTTTTCGCTTCTTCACGGAAGAACTGTTTCGGCATCGCCAACAATAAACCACACCCATCTCCGGTCTTACCATCGGCGGCAATACCACCACGGTGGGTCATACAGCTCAAGCTATGAATAGCGGTCTTGACCAGATCATGACTTTCATTCCCTTGCATATGTGCAATAAGGCCGAAACCACAGTTATCTTTAAACTCATCCGGTTGGTATAAACCTTGAGCGGGAGCTACAGTATTAGGCGATGGCATGTGCATAGCGTACCCTTCTTTCTACTTGGCCCTGAATCGGGCGCTGACTATCTAACTTCTTTGCGACTTAGTCTAACTTTCTCACACTAAGATCAATTTAATGCAATGATCTTGCACTCTCATGTCAAAGATAGACTGAATTTATCTTTTGTACATGACCGAAATGCAAGAAACTATTGCGACTTTTGCGCACTCTTTTAAAGCAAGCAATCTTGATGTTTTCGCACACTCTTTGAATCTTTTCGCGCCAAAATAGTGACATCAACTCAAATCATGCACCATTTAAGCAAAAAATATGCCAACTTAGTGTTATTAGATTAAATTCTTTTAAATACAGAAATATCAAGTGTTCGACCTGAATCAAAGCATTTGAAGACTTATCCTAGTTGCACCATTTTTGCGCATTTAATCATTGGTATAGCACAATGTGCTCTATTTTAGAACGATTAATTAAATGGATCTGCAATTTCTTGGCGCACAGGTGAATTTGAATTGGTTGGCGAAGGGGATGATTTTGTGCCAGTCTCAGCATGCGATTGAGATTTCTGCACATCAATCACATTGCCTTCAGCATCTCTACGGGTTACTGTTGTATTGCCCTCATCTGAGCTATTCACTGTTGTATCCACAGTTTTAGGTTTATTTAAATTCAGCATAGCCGCGTCTGTTTTCGGTAAAGCTGCAGGATTTAATTTAACTTCATATACTGGCGTGGAACCCTGCAACTCTTCCATCCCCATATCATTCACTTGCGCCTGATAATCTTCCAAGGCTCTCACTGTTGGATGGACGGATGCTGGTAATTTTAAATCAAGCTGCTCTCGTGCTTGGTTTACCTCTCTCTCATTCGAATATAAGCCATAAAATAAAACATATCGCTCTTGTTGCTGATCTCCAGTTAAACGGAGATAAAAATAATTTTGTCGATTGCTCTGTTTATTCAAGAAACTTTTAATAATGTCTTCTTCAGTGACACTAAAGAGTTCTAGCGATGACTTATTTTTCTGCTCCTCAATAAACTTACTTCCTCGGAATTCATTCGTATGATTTCCCGTCGCAACAACTCTGGTGGTCAGCGTAATGGGGCGAACTTCTTCTTGTAAAGTGCCTAAATTGGTTGTCGCCGTGACACGTGCGGGTTGAATTTGCAGTTCTGCATCAGACTCCACCGCTTTATTCACTTCGACCAGCTCTTCACTACTGTCTGAGCCTGCCCAAAATATCAATGCTACGAAAAGACACAGCACTCCGCTCACAAGCCAAATATAACGTTGTGTATTTTGCCAATATTTGTGGAGTGCTGTCATGATTTCACCTTTATATTGTTTGATTGGCAATAATCGCCTGCTGCATCAGTTCAACATCAAACTCTTTCGTAATGATTGCTTGCCCTAACTGTTTTAGCAGTACCAATCTCAATTGACCATTTAATACTTTCTTATCATGCGCCATATAGCCCAAGAAATCTTGCAATGGAATCGCGGGACATACTATCGGCAAACCAGCGCGCTGTATGATTTTTTTTGTACGTTCCAAGTCTGCTACCGAAATCCACCCCATGCGTTGTGATAAATCTGCAGCCATCACCATTCCTGTCGCAACAGCTTCTCCATGTAACCATACGCCATAGCCTAAATAAGACTCTATTGCATGACCAAAAGTATGGCCTAAATTCAACAGTGCACGTTCACCTTGTTCTTTTTCATCATTTGCCACAATTCGTGCTTTATGTGCGCAAGAACGATAGACTGCTTCAGCCAATAAATCAGGATCACGTGCGACTAAGCCATCCATATTTGTTTCAAGCCAGACTAAAAAATCTTCATCTCCGAGCAAGGCATACTTAATCACTTCGGCTAAACCAGCAGACAGTTCACGATCAGGCAAGCTTTTTAATTGTGCCATATCTGCCATTACCACTTGGGGCTGCTGGAAGGCTCCAATCATATTTTTACCCAAAGGATGATTGATCCCTGTCTTACCACCTACACTAGAATCGACTTGGGACAAAAGCGTGGTTGGCACTTGAATAAAATACACACCACGCTGAAAACAAGCGGATGCAAAACCTGCCATGTCGCCAATCACACCACCACCCAATGCCAATACCGTACAATCACGATTAAAGCCAGCTTCAAGCAGAGCATCAAAAATCAGATTCAGATGTTGAATATCTTTATATTTTTCACCATCAGGCAAAACACAGGTAGAAACTTTTTTCCCTAAAGCCTCAATAGCTTCAACATAATGCTCTAAATACAAAGGCTGAATAGTAGTATTGGTCACAATCATGACTTGCTGCCCGAAAATATACGGTGCCAGTAAATCTTGAGGATTTAAATCACTGCCAATAAAGATAGGGTAACGGCGTTCACCGAGTTCTACATGTAAAGTTTGCATGGGTTCAACTACTTTCGTATTCAATCAATAGGTTGTGTGGTAATCATCGTTAAGATTTTATGCGCAAGATCTCGTGCAGCACCTTGATTGGTCTCAATAATATAATGAGCCACATCCCGATATAAGGGATCCCGAATCGCAAGTAAATCACGTAATTTTTGCTCAGGGTTCTCAACCTGAAGGAGAGGACGATTTTTATCGCGATAAGTACGCTGAAGCTGAATTTCAACAGGAGTATAGAGATAAACAACAATACCACGTTGCTTTAAAAAATCACGATTGGGGGCTTGAGTCACTGCACCACCACCAGTCGCCAAGACCAAATCTGGTCGGGCAGTCAACTCATCAATCACTATAGTTTCACGAGTACGAAATCCCGTTTCACCTTCTTTTTCAAAAATCCACGGAATGGTCGCACCAGTTTTTCGTTCAATTTCATGATCACTGTCTAGAAATTCACGACCCAACAATTCTGCCAAATGCCGTCCGACTGTTGTTTTTCCTGCCCCCATTGGCCCTACCAAATAGATATTTGGTAGGGAACTAAACTCTTTGCTTGGCAAGGAGTCACCTATTAATTTTGTTTAAATTGAAAATATATTAATGATTTCTTGAAACACTGTCATTAACAATTCGTGGTGTCACAAAAATCAATAGCTCTTGCTTAGCATCCGACTTGGCATCTTTTCTAAACAATCTTCCAATGTAAGGAAGATCCCCCAAGAATGGTACCTTGGTTTGTGTATTTGTAGTCGTTTGCTCAAATACCCCACCTAAAATCACCGTCTCACCATTATTGACCAAGACATTGGTCGTAATAGTGTTTTTATTCAAGATCAACTCACCATTCGGTGCTTCATCCGCAACTGAGTCTTTCGAAATATCAAGCTGCATTTGTACTTTACCGTCTGGGGTAATACTTGGCGTAACCTCCAAACTGAGCAGAGCTTCTTTGAATGAGGTCGTTGCTGTTGAGCCAGAAGCCGAGTTGGTTGTGGTTTGATAAGGTACTTCTTGACCTGTCGCCACCTTGGCTTTTTGCTTATCTCCAGTCAGCACTTTTGGTGTTGAAATGACTTCACCATAACCATCAGCTTGTAAAGCTGAAAGCTCTAAATCTAGCATAAAGTCAGATAAGCTAATTAAGCTAAAAGCTATACTGCTCGCACCCTCAGCCGTAACACCTAAATCGACATTTAGGTTATCAGGACGTTGAATGGTATATTTCCCTTCATCATCTGGATCTCGCAAGTCCCATAAAGTTTGATCACTACCCCCTACCAAGAGATCATTCGCAGTATTTACCCCTTGAGATAAAATCCCCCACTTCACCCCCATTTCCTTAGTAAATGAAGTAGATGCACGCACAATTCTTGCTTCGACCATGACTTGTTTGACTTGCACATCAATCAAATCAATCATCTTGCGTACTTTATCAATATTCTGTGAAGTATCATTGATAATTAGAGTATTGGTTCGTAAATCTGCAACAGCACTTCCTCGCGGACTTAAGAGGCTTTCCAAAGCCAAAGAATCCGAATTAGCAGTACGATTAGCTACCGCACCTTTACCATCACGAGAATCTTCCATCAACTTCAATACATCCGCAGCTTTCGCATAACTCAGCTGTATATATTCAGTCTGTATCGGTGCTAACTTAATACTCTGTGCAATCGCCTTAGCTTCATCGTCTTCCGCTTTAATCAACTCAGCAACAGGTGCAATCCAAATCACATTACCATTACGACGCTTGTCTAAATTTTTTGTTTTTAAAATAATATCAAGTGCTTGATCCCATGGTACATCTTTTAGGCGCAAGGTAATATTGCCTTGTACCGTATCGGCAGCCACCATGTTAATGCCAGTAAAATCTGCCAACAATTGCAATACGCGGCGCACTTCAATATCTTGGAAATCCAGTGAAATTTTCTTGCCCGTATAGCTATTTGCTGCACGTGGCTTCATTGGATTCTTGTCCACAGGACGCTTTAAGCTGATCGTCAACTTATTCTCAGCTTGATAAGCCATGTATTCATAGCTGCCCGAAGACTGAATAGTAATCACACCACTATTGCCATCATTATAAGCATCTACGGTCGCCACAGGCGTTGCAAAATCATTGACATTGAGGCGGCGAGTCAAATGTGCTGGGATTTTACTTCCCAACATCCGCACCACAATTTTACTCCCTTGTTGCTGTACATCTGCTGGCGTATTGCTACCGAGCAAATCAATAACAACCTGACCTTCACCCTCTGAACCGCGTTGAAAGCCAATATTAGAAACCCCTTGCGATGGAGCTTTAACTGATGTTGCCACAGGGGTCGCAAAACTATTATCGGTTGAATTGATTTTTAGAATAAAAGTATTGCCTTCAACACGAGTAGTAAAAGCACCCGCATCTGCAAGATTAACGGTCAATCGTGAACGCTGTGCATCAGAAGACACATCTACAGAATTTGCTTCTTTCGTCGCAACTTGAATACTATTTTGTTTGAGTGCTTGTTGTGCTTTATCAAAATCTAAAATAAGTCTTGATGGCTGTTCAAGTTGGTAAGCTTGAGGTTGTGGTGGTATTCCGTTGAACATCACACGAATTTCAGTCCCTTGTCCAGGTACTTGCATAGGTACGACATTGGTGATGCTGACTTGCGCACTAGCAGCTTGCATGACAGCCATAGCAACTGCACCCATAGAGAATTGACGGAAAATATGATTCATTGTATTACCATCCCCAAATATAAAATCTTGAATACTGTTTTTCATTTTTATTCCTTTAATTAAGGCGCGGGTCCAATTAAGACGAGGCTACGCGGACGCTCTACATACCCCTCTCGACCATCGGGAATAATCTCTACAAGATCAATCTGTGTAGGGGTAATTTTCACAATTCGCCCTTGATTCATCCCCATATAATTACCGACTTGTACACGCTCAATCTCACCATCGGGTGTCTGAATTAACCCCAAAATTTGCCCAGACTGATTACGCAGACTTCCCTTCATATTCAAGGACTCTAAAGCATAACTTTCTAATGGCTGTGATTGGCGCGAGAAATTCGGATAAACCCGCTTACCCGCCATAATTTTTAATTCTGCCGCTAAAGAACTTGGCATAAACGGACTTTTCAATTGATGCGCTGCATAATTGAATGTCGGTACAGGTGGAAATACTGGTGCAGGCTCAATCGGCAAAGGTTGCTGATTGCGAATATTCACCATTTCCATATTCACTGCGTCAATACGTGAATCACACCCCACCAAAACCAACCCAAACATCAAAGTAAATGCTATTTTCTCAAATTTCATTTCTTCGCTCCTTCTGGAGTAACTTGAGCAGGAGGAGTTGTGGCATTCGTACCTACTGCCGCATTTTGATTTTCTGTAGCGCCTATATAGCGATAGGTACGCGCCTTCGCGATATAAGTCACTTGCGGAATTTCAGATTTTTTATCTGTACTCATAGACGAACTGATATCAAAATCATGCAAGGTCACAATTCGAGGTAATGCTGCAATACCACTCACAAACGAACCAAAGGCATGATAATCACCTGTTGCTTCAATACTAATCGGCTGCTCAACAAAAAATTCTTGTTTGACTTCAGGCTCTAAACGAATATTTTTAAATTTCAGTCCAGAGTTGACACCTGTCACGTTAATATCTTCAACCAGACCAGGAATTTCAGTTTCCTTCGGCAATTGCTCCAATTGTTGATTAAAGTTCGCTTCCATCTCCTGCAACTGTGCTTGATATTGTTGCAGATTACGTAACTTTGAATCTTTCTCTCTAAATTCATTCAGCAAATTTTGCTCTTGCGCATGTGCGCCAGAAATCGCATCTAACTGCGGCTTGATCACAACAAAATAGCCAACAACACAAATTAAAAAGACAATAAAAATCCAACAGGTAATTTTGACCGATAATGGCCAACTGCCATAATTGTTAGGATCCAACGTGTTAAATTGTTGAAAAAATTTATCCACTGTCATTTTTTTCTTAGGTTTAACAGCAGCCTCTTGATTTAGATCATCAAACTCATCACGACTCATTGTGCTGCCCCCGCTGTTGAACTAGCTGCTGCATTTGCATCATTTGCCACTACCGCCATAGAGCCTGCAGCCTCATTCGCTGCATTCGTCGGCATAGCGATCTCATCCAGATCTGCAGTCACCACAAAGCTGCCATAACTATCCTCAACACGAGGAACAATCGAACTTGGCGCTTTATTCTTGTTTTCTTCTACTGCCAAGAAGGAATTCATAAAGGCATTACGATACCAAGGTGAAGCCTCTAAATTACGTAAGAATTCAGCCACAGCATTTGGACTTTCTGCTTTACCTTCAATGGTAAATTTATCGCCAACACGACTGAACTTGGTAATATATAAATTCGCAGGCACTACACGCGCCATTTCATCAATTAAACGCACGGCAATTGGTCGTTGACTTTGTAGCCCTTGAATCAACTTCATCCGTTCTACAATCGCATTACGCTGCTCCTGTAAACCTTCTAAAGATTTTAGCTGTACATCCAAGTTCTGATTGGTGCTGATAATGAGTTGATTCGCTTGCTCTTGATCTTCAAGCTTGTAGTTGTAATAGAACCATGCCGCTACAACCAATAACACCCCAATTAAAGCCGCCCCAATACAAATAATAATAAATTCTTTTTTCCGTTTCTCTCTTAGCTCATCACGCCAAGGGAGCAGGTTAATTTTTGCCATTAATCAAAACTCCTCAATGCTAGACCACACGCCACCAAGAGAGAGGAAGCATCATTTTCAATTTTTTTAATATCTATTTTTGGCGAAAAGCCCATTTGTAAAAATGGATTCGCAATCGTGACACGATATCCCAGTTTTTGTTGTAATAACTTAGCCAAACCTGGAATATTGGCATTTCCGCCCGCCAATAAAATATGATCAATTTCATTAAACTGCGAAGATGAGAAGAAGAACTGCAAAGAACGTGCAGCCTGTTGCACCACCGCTTCAAGAAATGGCTCTAAAACTTCTACGTCATAATCATCGGGTAAAGTACGGCTTTTCTTGGCACGTCCCGCTTCATCAAATGACAATCCATAACGATTCTGGATTTCTTGGGTCAGTTGCTTTCCACCAAAAACCTGTTCACGGGTATAGATAATTTTGTCATTTTGCATGACCGATAACGTGGTCATGGTATGCCCAATATCTAAAATACCGACGGTATTTACCCCCATCGGCATGGTATCAGAGAATACTTTATAGACGTTTTCTATTGCGAAACTTTCTACATCCGCAATTTTAGGCGTAATTCCAGCCAGTTCCAGCACTTCCGAACGCGCTTCCACGTTTTCGAGACGTGTTGCCACCAAAAGCACATTTACCCGATTGGGATTAGCTAAACGATCAGACAAAACTTCAAAATCAAGGCTGACTTCATCTAATGGGAACGGAATATATTGTTCAGCATCCATACGGATTTGAACTTCACGTTCATCATCCGTCATATCCGCATCCATCTCGATAATTTTACTAATCACCATAGACGTTGGAATGGCAATTGCTGCTGCATGCGATTGAACATTTGCTAAATTTAAAGCACGCTCCAAAGCCTCCCCAATAGCTTCAGGATTCAAAATGTTCTTTTCAACAATGCTGCCTTCTGGTAATGGGACCAAAGCATAGCTTTCTACCCAATAGCGACCGTTTTTCACAGACAGCTCTAACAACTTAACAGAAGTGGAACTAATATCTACTCCTATTAACCCCTTATTTGGCTTACGATATAACCTGAGCACAATACTATTCCTATTATTTTTTTATCCCCAATAGAAGTAACTAACCAATTGGCTGCGGTCTATAATTTTATACGGATACAATAACTCATTAACAATCCGTATCTGTAAACGGCTATACTGACCACCAATTAGTTTGCCATTAGCTCCTATTAAAACTTACTTGTTATGAAAAAGCTATCTTGTTCAGGCCGTGTTCATCCATTTTTTTTGATCATAATTATAGTTTTGGTCGCAATTCCTATGGGATTTTATGGCATGTATCTCTATATTGCCCCCTCTTTGCCTAAAATGAGCATCCTAAAAAAAGCCCCCTTATTAAAACCATTACAAGTTTATAGTGCGGATCAGCAACTTATTGCAGAATATGGTGGCAAACTTTCTGTTCCTGTGGAATATGATCAAATTCCAAGAACCTTTATTCATGCTTTTTTAGCCGCAGAAGATTCAGCTTTTTTTGAACACAGTGGGATTAGCTTTAAAGGTTTGGGGCGTGCGGTGAGTGAGAGCATTACAGGCTCAAATGTGCAAACTGGTGGCTCGACCATTACCATGCAAGTGGCAAAGAACTATTACCTCAGTCCTGAACGTACACTCAAACGCAAACTGACCGAAGTTTTTCTTGCACGTAAAATTGAACAAAACTTAACTAAAGAAGAAATTCTAACCCTGTATGTAAACAAGATTTTTCTGGGTAAAAATGCCTATGGCATTGCTGCTGCCGCCAAAATTTACTACAACAAAAATTTAGAAGATTTGAGCATTGCCCAAATGGCAATGATTGCAGGTCTTCCTAAAGCCCCTTCAAAATACAACCCCGTTGCCAATCCTGAACGTGCATTAGAACGTCGCAACTGGATTCTGGGGCGTATGCTGCAATTGGGTTATATCAATCAAGAACAATATCAAAATGCCATTGCTGAACCCATCAATCTAGATATGCCTGAACGTGGTGTAAGCAATCAATTTCCCTATGTCGGCGAAATGGTCCGCGCCGAATTGGTGAGTAAATTTGGGGAACAGGCCATTGATTCTGGTTATAAGGTCTATACCACCATTAATAGCCAACGCCAATTTTTTGCTGAACAATCCGTACAAGAAGGTTTAGAGGCCTATGATCGACGCCATGGTTGGCGCGGTGCCGAAGCACATGATAAAGATTTAAAACAATTTACAGCTTATGCCAACACCTACCCTGCAAAAGTCAGCAAAGTGAATGACAACTCCTTTGAAGCCTTCATGCAAGATGGTTCCAGTGTGACTGTACCTTGGTCAGGGATGTCTTGGGCACGTCCCTATCGTAACGCCAACAGCGTAGGCCCTGCACCCAGTCGTGCTTCTCAAATTGTAAAAGTCAAAGATATTGTTCGTTTAAGACCAAATGCAGACAAAACCTCATGGTCATTGGTACAAATCCCGAAAGCCCAAGGACAGCTGATTGCACTGAATCCCAATAATGGTGCGATTGAAGCTGTTGTTGGGGGATATAATTTTTATCAATCCAAATTTAACCGAGCTTTACAAGGCTGGCGTCAACCTGGTTCGACCATTAAACCGTTTGTTTATGCCTTGGCATTAGAACGCGGCATGACACCTTTTACCATGGTCAACGATAGTCCCATTACCATTGGCAAATGGTCACCCCGAAATTCAGATGGGCGCTATCTGGGCATGATTCCTTTACGCCGTGCTTTATATTTATCACGAAATACCGTCTCGGTCCGTTTACTCCAAGCGGTCGGTATTGAGCGTACTCGCCAATTGTTTATGGATTTTGGTTTACAAGAAGATCAGATTCCAAATAATTACACTATTGCTTTAGGCACACCC
Source organism: Acinetobacter sp. ANC 4173 (assembly GCF_004331255.1). Lineage (GTDB taxonomy): Bacteria > Pseudomonadota > Gammaproteobacteria > Pseudomonadales > Moraxellaceae > Acinetobacter. The sequence goes on from NZ_SJOF01000003.1 coordinate 172,570, forward strand.
CAAGTATTGCCCATTCAAATGGCAACAGGTTATGCCACATTTGCGAACGGCGGTTACCGCATTCAACCGCATTTTATTGACCGTATTGAAGATGCCTATGGCAAAGTCATTTATCAAGCCAATCCTGAATATGCCTGCATTGAGTGTATCAATGAAACTGCAAAAGAACCCTCTGAAACAACAACTGTCACACCTGATGATGAAGTCATTGAAGTCACCAATCAAAGTGTCGAACCGAAGATAACAGAACCTCATGCCGCCAATGCAGAATACCGTCAAGCACAACGAATTTTAAAATCCAGCTCTGCCTTTGATATGGCGAACATCCTCAAAGATGTTATCCAACATGGTACAGGGCGCGCTGCACTTAAAATTGGCCGCGATGATTTAGGTGGTAAAACAGGAACCACCAATGATGCCAAAGATGCATGGTTTGCAGGCTTTAATGGCAAATTGGTCACGGTGGCATGGGTCGGCTTTGACCAACCAACCACCCTAGGTCGACGTGAATACGGGGGTGTTGCTGCATTACCAATTTGGACCAACTTTATGGACAATGCTTTAAAAGGCACACCATCAGCTTGGGTACATTTTGACAAAGATGCTAAGGCGCCTACATTACATAACGATACCCAATTTATTGAAGGCGAAACCAAAAAAGATTACCGCTCTTCACCACCATTGGCTCAGCCGTTATATCGCCCTAAACCAGCCGCTCCTGCACGTGCGCCTGAGCGTGACTTTGATGATTTGCCGGATGAAGAAAACTTGGTTCCAAGTGATCAAACTCCGCCGGCAATGCAACCGAATACTCCAAGTAAGAAATCAGATGCCATTGAACATTTGATTGATCAATTTCAATAGCAGATCTTAGTCACCCAATAAAAAGCCCTCATTATTTAAGAGGGCTTTTTATATATTTATTTCTTTTGAAATAAATAAAGCTGGAATTGCGCAGTCACCTTAAATTCAGCTAAAGCTTCTAGGGCATTTCTGCGCTCTACTTTCGCTTTATAAGCATAAGGGGTCATTGCTATCAGATTTTTGAGCTGTTGCTGTGACAGCATTAAATCCGCACTCACCACTTGCGAATCAACCAAGTCAAAGTCCTGTGCCAACTGCTGTACAAACTTATTTGGCTCATGCGGTTTCACCTCTTCAAATAAGGTCTCACGAATGGCAAATAAGTGTTCAGGTGCTGGTGTCACCACCAATAAATACCCTTTATCCTTCAGCACACGTAATATTTCTTGTTGAGGAATTGGACTAAATAAACTGCTGCACAGGTCAATGGATTGATCTAATACAGGCAAAGTCGCTCCCGTACCCACCACCCATGTCACATCTGAATTCAGTTTAGCCGCAACTTGCACTGCATTTTTCGCAATATCCACACCGACACATTGCAACACCTCTGCCTGCATCGCATCAGTGTAATAGCCTTCACCGCAACCAATATCCAAAAGATTTTCAATGCGCAGTTGACGCAGTTTTTCAACCACGGCTTGCTGTAAAGGTGCATAAAATCCTGCACTTAAAAATGCGCGACGAGCTTGTACCGACTCGGGTGTATCGCCTGGGGTTTTACTGTGCTTGTGTTGCACCACATGTAAATTCACATAACCCTGTTTAGCCACATCGTAACTATGACGATTCTCACATTGCCACGTTTTATCCACCAAATTTAATTTCTCACGACATACAGGGCACATGAGTAGATTCATTATTTTCTCCAAAAATTGCCCATAAAAATAAAAAGGCCGGCATATGCCGACCTGATTTTCACGGATTTTGCTTAACGCAATTTTAAGGTCATGAGACCCAAAACCACCAGCATAATTGTGATAATCCAGAAACGAATCACCACTTGGGTTTCACGCCAGCCTTTCTTTTCATAATGATGATGCAAAGGTGCCATCAAGAAAACGCGTTTATTTCGCATTCGTAACGAACCAATTTGCAGGAACACTGAAATCGCTTCCACCACAAAGACACCGCCCATAATCGCAAATACGATTTCTTGACGTACCATGACCGCAATCGTACCTAGCATCGCTCCAAGTGATAAAGCACCAACATCGCCCATAAAGACTTGGGCAGGATGCGCGTTATACCAGAGGAAAGCCAAGCCTGCACCAATCATTGCAGCACAAATCACGACCAATTCAGACGAATATTTCACATAAGGAATATGCAGATAACTGGCAAAACGTACATCACCCGCCAAGTAAGCAAATACACCTAAACCCGCTGCAACCAAGACAATCGGCATAATTGCCAAACCATCTAAACCATCGGTCAGGTTGACTGCGTTGGAAGCCCCGTTAATCACCAAATAGGTAAAAAGAATAAATCCAATCCCTAAAGGAATAATCGACAATGGAATGCTGAGATTTTTAAAGAATGGAATCAGCAAATCCAGCATATTTGCCGTATGAATTGGATTCTCTTGTTGCTTGGCAATCACATACAACGCAATCCCAGCACCTAAAGATGCGACCGAAGTCCAGAAAAATTTCTTTCGTGCTGGCAAACCCGCATTGTCTTTATACCGGATTTTAATCCAGTCATCCGCCCAACCTACAGCACCGAAAATGACCATGACAGCCAAAACAATCCACACATAAGGATTCGATAAATCTGCCCAAAGTAAGGTCGAAATCCCAATCGAAAGCAGAATCAGTACCCCACCCATAGTCGGTGTACCCATTTTTTTAGCATGGCTTTCAGGTGCAAAAGTACTGACTGCCTGACCATATTTTAGGGCTTGTAATTTACGAATCATTACTGGACCAAGCACCAATCCAATGGATAGTGCGGTCAAAACACTCAGGAGTGAGCGCAATGTTAAATAGCGTACGACTTGGAATGAGCTGTGATAGCCCGCAAGCTGTTCAAATAACCATAACAGCATTTTAGAGTTTCTCCATCAAGTCAGTCATCAAGGTTTCCATATGGGTATAACGAGAACCTTTAAACAGGAAACTCATCGACTGGGGTTGATGTGTTTCGACTAAACTAATTAAAAAAGGTAAGGCTTGTTCTTGACTCAAGAAGGCCTGTAATTTCTTACCATATTGGGTACTGCGCGCCCCTTCTTGCGTAGCTGGTGAGAACTCACCCACAGCGACGACAAAATTAATGCCTTTGATCGAGACCAAATCACGCCCCAACATATAGTGTTGTTGCGCAGCGCTTTGACCCAATTCACCAATATCCCCAATCACCATCACCCGCACACCTTCTTGTTGCGCAAGCACTTCGCCCGCTGCACGCATTGAAGTTGGATTGGCATTGTAAGTATCATCAATGAATAGATAAGGTGCTTTCTGAATAAAATTCAGGCGACCTTTAGCACCTTGCGCTTGCTCTAAACCCAATACAATATCATCCAAAGCAATACAAATGGCTAAGGCAAAAGCCACCGCAGCAGTTGCATTCTGAACATTATGTTCACCAGCAAACGGTAAATTCACAACTCGTTCACCCTGCGGTGTATGCAAGTTGAAACGCGCTGATTGTGGTTTTAGCTGTATATCAGAGGCATACACATCACCCCCTTGGCCAAAACTCAATACCTGCTCAGTTTGTACGATTTGGCGAATTGGATCGGTAAAATCGTCAGCTGCGGGCACAATGGCAGTACCTGTCGGTGCAATATGGGCATAAATTTCTGATTTGGCACGGCAAATGCCTTCTCGTCCACCAAACTCACCCAAGTGTGCCGTACCAATATTTAGAATACCTGCTACATGCGGTTGAACCAATTGTGAAGTGTAATCAATTTCGCCTTGGTGGCTTGCACCCAACTCCATAACAGCGTAACGATGCTCTGCACGTAACTCCAACAACATCATCGGTACACCCAAATCATTGTTCAAATTACCGCGTGTAATTAAAGTTGGCGCAAGACGCGACAAGATACTACCGAGCATTTCTTTGGTGGTGGTTTTACCACTACTACCGGTCAAGGCAATCACTTTTAAGTCTTGCTGCTGCGCACGTCGATAAGCTCCCAAATGCCCTAAAGCCAAACGCGTATCAGGCACGACCAACTGACAAATATCAGCATCTACAGGATGACTGACAATTGCCACCTCGCAGCCCTGCTGCACAACTTTCACAACAAAATCATGTGCATCAAAACGCTCACCTTTCAGGGCTAAAAATGCATCACCATGTTCCGCATGACGGGAATCAGTCAAAATTCGTTTAATTTCACCACTTGGCTGCCGATCATGTAGCCAATAACCTTGGGTTGCTTCTAGTAATTCTGCTGCAGTCCACGGTTCTAAAGGAACCGTACTGGTGGTTGAAGTATGCATCTTAATTTCCTATTGCGCGGGATATGCTGAATTTGTGGCAAGATGTTGTGCATCAATCGCCGCCTGTACTTCAACCACATCATCAAACCAGTGACGAACACCCTCAATTTCTTGATAGTTCTCGTGCCCTTTGCCCGCAATCACGACAATATCACCTGCTTGTGCAGTTTTTACCGCAAATTTAATCGCTTCACGGCGGTCATGAATCTCGTGTACCACATGGCCAGTGAAATCAATGCCTGCCTTCATATCGGCAAAAATCTGTTCAGGATTTTCCGTCCGCGGGTTATCTGAGGTTAACAGCACCACATCGGCACCATTTAAAGCGGCTTGAGTCATCAGTGGGCGTTTCCCCCGATCACGATCACCACCACAGCCAAATACCGCCCATAAATTCTGTTCAACATGGCGCTTTAAGGTGGTTAAGACTTGCACCAAGGCATCTGGTGTATGCGCGTAATCCACCACAAACAAGCGTGTATCGTCACGAATCACCTGCATGCGTCCTGGTGCACCTTGCAACTGAGGTACTGTTGCAACCAACTCTACCAAATCAAAACCAGCCTGCTGTGCCACGATTAAACTCGCCACCAGATTCTCAATATTAAAATGTCCAAGCAACGGACTTTGTACCTCAAGCTGGCCTTGTGCTGTTACTAAGCTAAAGTTTGCGCCAGATAAGCTGTACTGAATATTCTTAACTTGATAATCCGCAGCTTGGGTCATGGAATAAGTCAATATTTTGGGCTGTGCTGGATTCTCACGTGCTGCCGCCAACATGATGGAGGCATATTCATCATCAAGATTAATCACCGCAACCTTCAAAGACTCAAATTTAAACAACAGTGATTTAGCTGCTGCATAAGCTTCGAGCGTCCCGTGATAATCCAAATGATCACGACTTAAATTACTATAAGCCGCAATTTCAATAGCACAGCCCGTTAAACGCCCCTGTTCTAGACCATGCGAGCTTGCTTCAATCGAAGCAAATTTTGCCCCTTGTTGCGCATAACCATGCAAAGCATTTTGCAACTGCAAGGCATCCAAGGTGGTGTGTGAAGAGCTTTCCAGATGTGGAAGTATGCCATTACCTGTGGTGCCCATCACTGCACAAGGTTGTCCTTGCAACATCAGCAACTCTGCAACCAAGCGTGAAATTGTGGTTTTACCATTGGTTCCTGTCACCGCCAAAATCTGTACGGCTTGCATTGGAGATACGGCTTGCAAATATTGTTTTTGCCATGTACCCATTAAATGACGAATTTCAGGCACCACTAAACTCGGAGAAACACCTAGCTCAGTTTCACTAATAATAGCCAGAGCACCTTTATCCAAAGCTGCCTGTGCAAATTGCACGGTTTTTTCAGGTTGGCTCAAACTGTTTAGGGCAATAAAGATTTGTCCCGCTTGCACATAGCGACTATCCAAACAAAAACCTTGGAAAGGTTGACTCATCCATCCAGTGATTTGATCATCAGGATGCAGTTCTTGAAATGTAATTGACATTCAGCACCTATTACTGGATTTGAGGGGTGTCTAAAGGCTTATCTAAAGGCACATTCATTAAACGGAGTGACTCTTGCATCACTCGAGCAAAGACAGGCGCGGCAACTAAGCCACCATAATATTGACCTTGTGGATTTTCCACGACCACAAAAATCGCCAAACGTGGATCACTCACAGGTGCAACCCCTGAAAATAGTGCACGATATTCTTTTTCCGAATAACCTTTACGGTCAGCACGTAATTTATGCGCAGTTCCTGTTTTACCTGCCACACGATAACCTGGAATATTGGCTTGACGTGCTGTACCGCCCGGTAGCGTCACTGCTTCCATCATCAACAACACTTGATCGGCAATTTTCGGATCAATCATTTGCTGGCCTTTAGGCGGTTCTTCTAGCTTATACAGACTCAGAGGAACTTTTATCCCATGATTCGCCAACATGGCATAAGCATCGACCATTTGCAGTACAGTTGCGTTAATCCCATAACCATAAGCCATGGTCGCAACCTCAGACACGTTCCACTTACTTGGCGGCAGCACCATACCCGAACTTTCACCGGGAAATTTAACTGCCGAACGCTGCCCAAAACCCACACGTTTTAAAAAGGTTGGTAAAGTTGCATAAGGTAAAGATAAAGCAATTTTCGCCACACCCACGTTAGACGATTTCTGAATAATCCCTGCTAACGTCAGTTGCCCGTAGTTATGCGTATCACGAATGGTATGGTTGCCGACACGCATAGATCCTGGTGAGGTATTCACCACAGTGGTTGGCATGTATTTACCTGTTTCCAATGCCATAGCAACCGTTAAAGGTTTCATGGTCGAACCTGGTTCAAACATGTCCGTTGCGCCACGGTTACGCATGGCATCTTTATTGGCCAAACCATTTTTATCATTTGGGTTATACGACGGCCAACTGGTCATCGCCAAGATTTCACCCGTTTTCACATCTACCGCAATGGCCGATGCTGAGCGTGCATTGTTCGCCACACCTGCCGCAGTAAGTTCACGGTATAAAATATATTGCAGGCGCGAATCGATACTCAGGGTAATGTTTTCCCCAGACTCAACCTCTTTCACCACTTCTGGGTCTTTTACACGGTTACCTTTCTTGTCACGCACCACTTGCTGTTCACCATCAACACCGGCAAGACGCTTGTTGAGCTGCATTTCCAAACCTTCAATCCCGACCCCTTCACTATTGGTCAAACCGATAATTTGTGCATTGGGCTGTGGCTGCGGGTAATAACGCTTATAGTTTTTCTCGGTATACACCGCTTGAAAGTCGCGCTTTTCAATTAATTCTGCCTGTTGTGGCGGAATTTCTTTTTGCAACACTAAATAACGTGAACGAGGGCGCTCGTTCATTTTTTTCTTAAGTTCTGCTCGATCCATGCCTACCGCATCGGCTAATTCATCCAGATTGAGGTTCTTTTCTGGCAATTGGCGCTTTAGTTTTCGATTATGCGGATCTTTCGCCAATTCAGCGGTAATGTCATCAAATAATTTTTTATTATCAAAATAGTCACGTGGATCAATCACCACTTTCATGACAGGCGTACTGATCGCCAAAGGTACGCCATGGCGATCATAAATCACCCCACGCATGGCTTTTAGTTTTTCAGTACGTAAAATATTGGCATTGGCTTTATTTTGTAAAAAGTCATGGTTAATCACTTGCACATAAAATGCACGACCAACCAATGCCAAAAAGCATAATAACACCACGGCCCACATCAGATAAAAACGCCACATTTCTACGCTAATGGCATTTTTACCCGTAATCGACTGTTGCTTCTTACGTGGTTGCTTGGTCTGCTTGTCTACCATATACAGCTAGCCTTATTTATTGTCATCTGAAGTCATAGGTAAAGAAATTACAACCGTTTGCGCGGCAGGCGGAGAATACATACGTAACTGAGTCACTGCACGAGTCCCGATTTGCGCAGTTGCACCAAAGGTTTGTTGCTCAATCAGCAACCGTCCCCACTCGGCATTCAAGTCATCACGATCACGCAGAAATGAACTCAGCTCACGATAATCATGTCGATATTCAAACACCTGAAAGACCACCATAATTGCGCTGATGAAAACCAAAATTAACATACAGGCATACGTGATATATTTTTTCGTCCGCAATTTTTCTGCTTTCTTTTCAACTGCTTCAGTTTTCATAGTTCGCCTTTTAAACTAAGCGTTCCGCAACACGAAGCCAAGCACTGCGTGAACGTGGATTGGCCTTAACTTCTTCTTCACTCGCACGCACACGTGCAATTTTTTTCAAACGACGGGTATCTTGCTGTTGTTGTGGTAGTCCCCATCCTGTGTCTTCCGCCAAAGTCGATTCTTTTTGAATAAATTGCTTAATCAGTCGATCTTCCAATGAATGGAAACTAATTACGGCCAAACGACCTTCAGGTTTTAACACCTCAACCGCTTGAGGCAAGAAAGCTTCAATATCTTCTAATTCTTTATTAATCGCAATACGTATTGCCTGAAATGTACGCGTTGCAGCATGTTTATTTTTTTCCCACTTTGGATGCGCAACTTTCACAATTTCTGCCAACTGACGTGTAGTGTCAATCTGCCCTGCCGCTTTAATTGCTTTGGCAATGCGGCGACTATAACGTTCTTCTCCGTACTTGAAAATCACATTGGCCAAAGCTTCTTCTTCAATCTGCATCAACCACTCTGCTGCGGTCGGACCTTGCGAATTATCCATACGCATGTCCAAGGGACCATCCTGCATAAAGCTAAAACCCCGTTCCGCCTGATCTAACTGCGGTGAAGAAACGCCTAAATCTGCCATTACACCATCGACTTGGCCTAAATCTAATGCAGCAAGCGCTTGCTGTAGATCTGCAAAACTGGCATGAATAATGTGAAAACGAGAATCTTCAGCGGCTAACGCAGCAGCAACTGCAAGGGCTTGTGGATCTTTATCGAAAGCATAAACTTTAGAATTTTCATCGAGTTTTGAAAGCAATAATCGGGTATGTCCCCCTCGACCAAAAGTGCCATCGACATAAATCCCTGTATTCCGACCTGCCAACAAGGCATCCACAGTTTCATGAAGTAATACAGAAATATGAGACATAACAGTGCAATCAAAGTACCAAAAATTTAACTGCACATTATTACCTTGTTTTAGGAAAGCTCCAAACGTCTTTTTGTAGGGAAATATTATTTTCTATAGAGAAAACCGTTTCTATTGTACAACCTAAGCAAAAAAGCCTCCTTTGGAGACTTTTTTGTACTATTTTAAGCCAGTTTAATTGGCTTGATTATAAATCTGATCAAAAATCGCACCATTTACAAAGTGCGTTTGTTGCGCTTTTGCCCAACCACCAAATACATCTCCAATCGTAAAGAGTTTAATCTTTGGAAATTGGGCAGCGTATTTGGCTGCGGCTTGTGCATTGCGTGGGCGGAAATAATATTTTGCTGCTAAATCTTGTCCCTTCGGTGAATACAAATAATTTAAATACCCTTTGGCCAAGTTGCGATTGCCATCTTTATCAACGGTTCGATCAACAATCGCGACTGAAGGTTCTGCCAAGATAGAAACCGAAGGATAAACAATTTCAAACTCGCCTTTGCCCAAACCTTTGGTTGCCAACAAAGCTTCGTTTTCCCAAGACAACAACACATCCCCTATGCCACGTTCAGCAAAGGTGGTTAAAGAGCCTCGCGCCCCCGAATCCAGCACTTTGACATTGTGATACAGATTTTTGACCAACTCTTTCGCTTTGGCGTCATTGCCCCCGGGTTGTTTTAGAGCATAACCCCATGCCGCCAGATAAATCCAACGTGGTGCCCCACCTGTTTTTGGATTAGGGGTAATAATTTCAACGCCCGGCTTTACCAAGTCATTCCAGTCTTTAATGTGTTTTGGATTGCCCTTGCGCACCAAAAAAACCACGGTTGAAGTATAAGGTGCCGAATTATTTGGAAATTCTTTTTGCCAATTTTTATCGATATAACCAGCTTTGACAATTTCATCAATATCATTGGCCAAAGCTAAAGTCACCACATCGGCTTCTAAACCTGTTGCTACAGCGCGTGCTTGCTTACCAGACCCCCCATGAGACTGTTTGAATTCAATCTCTTGACCCGTGCGCTGCTTCCAGTACTGACCAAATTCTTTATTGTATTCTTGATAAAATTCACGGGTCGGATCATAAGACACATTCAAGAAGCTTTTTGCTGCCAAGACTTGCCCCGAAACCCCAGCTAAAATTGCAATTCCCAATGCAAAGAAAGATTTATTCATTGTCGGACTCTAATGACTGTTTTTTGCACTATATTTTTAATCAATAGTTTGCACAATCATGTTGGCTATAATCATTTATTCATAGTTTTTCTAATTTTAAGATATATAAAATATTGCAATATAAGCCTCAAATTATGCTGCATCATGTCATGAAATAGTCTAAAATTTGTCACAATATTACAATCTTCATGATGTCTTCATATTTATTTGCTACAACAATAATAGATCGTTATTACTGTAATCATTAAGCGTAAAATCATTTAGATTTTCTTATCTTTTTGTAAAAAGTGTGATGTAAGTCTACTTTTTTGTTTCTATAGATGTTTAAATTGTAGCTATAGTATGTAGAACAGTATTTTAAAAAAAGTTCTCAACGTGTTGAGTTAAAGGGGGAATTCGCGATGAACGTACACTTTTTTCAAGCCATCTTTCTGAGTGTGGGTTTGGGTTTAATGGCTCAATCGGGTCACACTGCTGCAATTAAAGCCACCCTGAACAAAAGTGCAGCACCAGAAAAAGTCTCTTTGATTGAAAAAGCACTCAATCAGCAAAAGCAAGGTGACAATTATTTGCAGGCAGATAACAATTTAAAAGTGCTGACCGCAATTAAAGTTGCACCGACCCAAAGTTTCTTTGCAACGCAAAATGAGCGCTTCTCACGTTTCTTACAAGCGATTTTCCCGCAAAATAATTCTTGATTCAAACGCCCAATTTTTTCCCCTTAAAAATTGGTCATAAGCCCAGTCACAAATGTTGAATTAAGCATTAAGTGATTGGGCTTTTTCGTTATAATAGCCTCAGTTTATTTTCTGAAAAATATTGTTATGACTATTCGTACCCGTATTGCTCCCTCACCTACAGGGTTTCCTCATGTAGGAACTGCCTACATCGCGTTATTTAACATGTGTTTTGCAAAAAAACATGGCGGCGAATTTATCTTACGTATTGAAGATACCGACCAACTTCGCTCGACACCTGAATCTGAAAAAATGATTTTAGATTCTTTACGCTGGTTAGGTTTGAATTGGTCTGAGGGACCAGACGTGGGCGGACCTCACGCACCTTATCGCCAATCGGAGCGTATGCATATCTACAAACAATATGCTTTAGATTTGGTTGAAAAAGGCCATGCATTCTACTGCTTCGCAACGGCTGAAGAACTAGATCAAATGCGTGAAGAACAACAAGCACGTGGCGAAACACAAAAATATGATGGCCGTGGCTTAAAACTCACCCAAGAAGAAGTGCAACGCCGCCTTGCAGCGGGTGAACCACACGTAATTCGGATGAAAGTACCTGAAGACGGCGTGTGTAAAGTTAATGACTTGTTACGTGGTGAGGTTGAAATTCCTTGGGCGCAAGTCGACATGCAAGTGTTATTAAAAACCGACGGTTTACCAACTTATCACTTGGCAAACGTGGTTGATGATCACTTAATGGAAATCACCCATGTGCTTCGTGGTGAAGAATGGTTGCCATCTGCACCAAAACACCAGTTACTTTACCAATATTTTGGCTGGGAAATGCCAACTCTGTGCCACATGCCATTGTTGCGTAATCCAGACAAATCAAAACTGTCTAAACGTAAAAACCCGACCTCGATCAACTACTACCGTGACATTGGTGTATTGCCTGAAGCGCTCTTGAACTACTTGGGTCGTATGGGCTGGTCAATGCCTGACGAACGTGAAGTCTTTACCTTAAATGACATGGTTGAACACTTTGATGTGAAACGTGTGTCTTTAGGTGGTCCAATTTTTGATGTGGAAAAACTTAATTGGCTGAATGGTCAATGGATTAAATCCCTCACTCCTGGTCAGTTACTCGATCGTCTGTTGAGCTGGAAAAGTGACCGCAATACCTTAGAAGATATTGCAGCTGCAATTCAGCCACGTATTCACTTGTTGTCTGAAGCAGTGAATTGGGCCGGTTTCTATTTCAACCACATGCCACAAATTAGCAAAGAACAGTTTGAAAGCAAGAAGTTGACTGAAGAACAAGTGCGTCAAAGCTTGCAATTTGCCATTTGGCGTTTAGAAAGCCAGTTTGCGTGGAACAATGACACGGTGAGTCAAATCCTGATGGATTTAGCCAACCAGATGAACATTAAGCTGCGTGATTTCATGCCAGCCTTCTTTATTGCGATTGCAGGTTCGACTTCTTCGACCCCAGTCATGCAATCGATGGTGACTTTAGGTCCAGACTTAACCTTCGCTCGTTTACGCCATGCACTGGAAATTGTGGGTGCACCGAGCAAAAAAGAAGCGAAAGTATGGGAAAAATTAAATGAAAGTCTGAAATTGCCGAAAAATGATGCAATTGAACAAGCCTAATTAAATTAGCTGTTGACGTGTGAGCAGAATATCCCTAATATTGCGCTCACACAGACTGGGGTCATAGCTCAGTTGGTAGAGCGCTACAATGGCATTGTAGAGGTCAGCGGTTCGATCCCGCTTGACTCCACCAAAAAATCGTTTTACCTGTGTTGCCTCATAAGTCCCTATCGTCTAGAGGCCTAGGACATCGCCCTTTCACGGCGGTAACCGGGGTTCGAATCCCCGTAGGGACGCCAAATTCAAAAAAGCCACTGTTCAACAGTGGCTTTTTTATTGCCTCAACAAAACATAAATTTGCCTGAATTATTTTAGCTCTGTACAACATTCCGCTAGAATAAACTCAGATAAAAATGATGGAGCTGAAATGCAATACCGTTGCCCAAAATGCCAAAGTCCGAAGATTATGCCTGTTGCTCAAGCCAATGCGCCTGCAGCACGCCCAGTTGTGCCAAAAAGTTTGGTGTTCCTTGTGCCTTCCATTTTTGTTTTGTTGCTTTTGGTGTTAATTAGCATCGCCATGTGGTTATTTGGTGATGGTGCAGGCTCAACCCTGCAAATTGCAACGGTTGTGGTGTTTGTGATCTGTGCTGTTGCAAGTTTCTTGTTCTACCGCGATTTACCCGATTTCAAAATTTCAATGCAATCATTTATGCAATCCCAAAAAAAATGGAAATGCCGTGAATGCGAACACGAGTGGGAAATCTAATTCAATCCAACTTCACATCAGCTTAATGCTGATGTGAATGGTCATGAGTGTCTTGCTCTGAATGAACATGCGCTGGTGCTTCATGTTGATGAACCCCTCGCTGACTATGTGCATGCGCCATACATTCATCATCTTCAATCTGTAAAGTCATTTCCGCGATACCATATTGCTGATGTAGCATCGCGGAAGCTGTCTGATACAACTGTTTTTGATCGGCATGTGGTGCATATAGATGCACAGTGAGATGAATGTTTTTAGAGCTGATGGCCCAAACCTTGAGTTGATGGATACTTTCCACTTTAGGCAATTGTAGTAAATCTTGACGCAATTGCTCTATATCAATTTCTTCTGGTACCCCTTCCAATAAAATATTAATACTCTGTTTCAGTAAAATCCACGTCCGTGGCAACACCCAAAAGCCAATCAAGACAGCAATCAGCGTATCCACCCAATACCACTGGGTAAAATAAATCACAATGGCCCCAATAATCACTCCGACTGAACCTAAGGCATCACTTAAAACCTCTAAATAAGCGCCTTTCACATTCAGACTTTCTTGTGCACTGGAAAACAAGATGCGCATGGAAATTAAATTAATGATCAAGCCAATGACGGCCACAACCAACATACCCATACTTTGAATTTCTGGAGGATGACTAAAACGCTGATAGGCTTCGTATAAAATATAGATGGCAACTAAGAACAACATTAGCGCATTAAATAACGCCGCTAAAATTTCGAAACGCTGATAGCCAAAGGTCCGTTTATTATCCGCAGGTAATTTGCCAATTTTAATGGCGACCAAAGCAATCGCGAGTGCTGCTGCATCGGTAAACATATGTGCCGCATCCGAAAGCAATGCCAAACTCTGCGTAATAAAACCCGCGATGACTTCAATAATTAAAAAAATACTGGTCAGCATTAAAGCGAAACTTAACTTCTTCGCATTTTTTTCAGTCACGGTTGCATGTGTATGCTCATGCCCATGCGATCCACTCATATTGTTGCCTCTATTCATTCTTATTTCAGTCAACTTGGTCAAATTCGACCTACACGTTATATTTTACTTTGCAAAATATATGAAAATAATTATCATTTGCATATCTAATTGATTGGCTAAGTCTTCACTTATCTTCTCGCATCATTTTTGAAATTGGAATTCTGTTATGAAAAAAATTGTTATTCTTTCTGGGGTACTGCTGAGCAGCTATGGCTTTGCACATGAACCTTATGTCGCGCCACTGGCCTTTACCACGGATAACACCCAAATTCCTGTTATTGCAGCTTATGCAGAGCAAGCCTTACAAGCAGAATATGCACTCAAAGATCCACAATTTACCATTGTTCAACCCAACCAAAAGCAAGCCACCTTACAGCCCACAACGACTTTAAAATCTGCCACCACCTTTGATTTACCCCTACCCGAAAAAGGCACCTATACGGTTTTTGCCAAGACCAGTTACCCAATCCAATATGTTCAGCATAATAAACAATGGAAAATTTTAGCCGATGCGACAGCAGAGCAAGTCCCGCCTTTAAGTGAGCGTGATTATGTGATTGCCAGCGACTTTAAGGGCAAATTGCCCAAAAAAGTAGACACCGTTCGTGAATGGACCTTGCAGACTTATATCAGCAAACAATCGACTTCTGCGATTGCTGCGAGTTCAGCACCGATTCAGGTCAATTTTTCTACCCATCCGAATGCACTGATCGCGCAGCAAGCGGTTCAGCTCCACATTCATAAAGCCAATAAACCTTTAGCTCAGGCTGAGTTAGTGGTTCGTGCTCAAGGTGCAACTGAAGCTCAAGCACTCCGCATTCCTGTACACAATAATGGCAGTGCCAATCTTACTTTTCCACATGCTGGAAATTACTTGATCGAAGTGTCTGAAAAACTCGATAACAAAGCGACTCCGAAAAATCAGTACGCCACCATTATCAGTGTCCATGTTGCTCAAGCAAATTCTTAAGACTCAACAATGCCTTGATTCAAAGCGAATCAAGGCATATTTCATTTAACTTGCTTTAGCTTCATGCATCCAACGATACAAAATTGGCAAAAGTACCAAGGTCAGCATCGTCGAAGATAAAATCCCGCCAATCACCACGGTCGCAAGCGGTCGTTGCACTTCCGCCCCTGTTCCTGTCGCCAAAGCCATGGGAATGAACCCCAATGAGGCAACACAAGCCGTCATCAACACAGGGCGTAAACGCAAAATTGCACCTTGCCATGTGGCAGGGTAAATATCTAAATGCTGTCTTAGCTCTTTGATAAAGGTCAGCATGACCAGACCATTCAAGACCGCAACACCTGATAAAGCAATAAAACCTACCCCTGCTGACATTGAAAGTGGAATATCACGTAACCATAAAGCAATCAAACCACCACACAGCGCAAATGGCACTCCAGTAAACACCAGCAAGCTCTCTTTGATGTCATGAAACACGGCCATGAGTAGAATAAAAATTGCAATTAAGGCCAGCGGAACCACCCAGAGCATACGGTTTTTAGCGGAGATTAAATTTTCGAACTGACCACCATAATCTAACCAATAGCCTGCGGGTAAAGGCTGCTCTGCCAGCGTCGTTTGCAGTTCCTGTACAAATGAACCCAAATCACGCCCTTCGACATTAGCAGTCACCACCATACGGCGTTTGCCATCTTCACGGCTCACTTGGTTGATCCCTAAAATGGTTTCAACTTTGGCCACGTCTTGTAGTTGAATGAGTCCGCCATTGGCGGTTTGTAGCGGCAATACAGCTAAATGTTCAGGCGTTCGCTGTTGCTCATCTAAACGAATGACAAAATCAAAGCGTCGATCACCTTGTAAAATTTGTCCAATATGTTGACCACCCACGCTGGTCGCCACCAAATCTTGAATCGCTTTGACCGACAAACCATATTGCGCCGCTAAGGCTGGGTTCACCTCTACATTCAACAAAGGAAGACCACTGGTTTGCTCAATATTGACCGCCGTTGCGCCTGAAATGCGCTGAATTTTTTGCGCAATCTGCGTCGCCTGCTGATTCAGCACCTGCATATCATCGCCAAAAATCTTGACTCCGACATCACTGCGTACACCTGAAATCAGCTCATTAAAGCGCAGTTCAATCGGTTGAGAAAACTCACTGTTATTGCCCGGTAAAGTCGCCAGAAAAGCGATCATACGTTGCCGTAGCTCATCGAGGCTTTGTTTGGATTCTGGCCATTGCTCACGTGGCTTTAACAATACAATCGCATCGGAAATATTGGGGGGCATCACATCTGTTGCGACCTCTGCGGTTCCCGTACGCGCAAAAATTGCCTTAATTTCAGGAAATTGTTTTAACAGTAACTTTTCAGTATTTTCCTGCATGCGCAAGGACTGTTCTAAGCCCGTACTCGGCGAACGCATTTGTTGTACCGCAAAATCCCCTTCGCTCAATTGCGGTGCAAACTCACTCCCCACCTGTGTGGCAAGTACACCTGTAAAAAATAAAATACACAGCGCTAGCGTCAGTACCAAGGCTTTGAAGTCATAGGCCCAGTTCAATAATCGCGTGTACTGCTGCTTCAGCCAGAGCATCCAGCGACTTTCGGTTTCTTTGACCTCCCCCGTGACCCATAAGGCCACCGCGGCAGGGACAAAACTGATCGAGAGAAGAATGGCGCCTATCAGGGCCAACACGACCGTCATTGCCATGGGGTGAAACAATTTGGCTTCTACTCCTGACAAGGCAAAAATCGGGAAATACACCACCAAAATAATCAATTGACCAAAGATTAATGGTCGACGTGCCTGCTTCGCTGCTAAAAACACTTCCTGAAATCGTTCAGAACGGGTGAGTAAGCGTCGATGTCGATGCTGGGCTTCTGCTAATCTGCGAATACAGTTTTCCACAATCACCACAGCCCCATCCACGATGATGCCGAAATCCAGTGCGCCCAAACTCATTAAATTGGCACTGATGTTCTGTTGCGCCATCCCCGCTAAAGTAAACAACATCGAAAGTGGAATCACACAGGCGGTGATCAGTGCGGCACGGAAATTCCCCAGAAATAAAAACAGAATCACGATAACCAGAATTGCACCTTCGACCAGATTTTTCTGTACGGTGCGTATCGCACGATCGACCAGACTGGTACGGTCATATACGGTTTCAATAACCACACCTTTGGGTAAAGACTGTTGTACCTGTTTCAATTTGGCATCCACAGCTTGCGCGACAGTACGACTGTTCTCACCCATCATCATCATCGCGATACCCAATACCGTTTCTTCTCCGTTATAGGTTGCGGCCCCTGTCCGTAAATCATAACCTATGGAAACTGTGGCAACATCAGCCACCCGAATCGGAAAACCATTTTTGTTGCTGATACTGACATTTTGAATCGCTTTGATATCAGTGAGTGTACCTGGTACCCGTACCGTCAATTGCTGACCATTCTGTTCAATAAAGCCTGCACCACGGTTTTCATTATTTTCAGTAAGCGCAGTTTGTAACTCACTGAGTGGAATTTGCAATTGCTGTAAGCGTTGTAAATCTGGCGTGACCACATAGGTTTTGTTATACCCACCAATCGAGTTGACCTCCGCAACACCTGCGACACGTTGCAATTGTGGACGAACAATCCAGTCCTGAATTTCACGCAAATCCATAGCACTATACACTGTACCGTCTGCCTTACGTGCATTCGGTTCTGCCTTAATTACCCATTGATAAATTTCACCCAACCCCGTAGAAATGGGCGACATAGTCGGAATAATGGCTTCAGGAAGTTCCGCCTGTGCTTCTTGTAGACGCTGATTGATCAACTGCCTTGCCCAATAAATATCGGTACCATCCTGAAAAATAATGGTGACCTGAGACAGACCATAACGTGAAATGGAACGGGTTTGCTGTAACTCAGGCAAACCTGCCATGGCATTTTCTATGGAATAGGTAATTCGTTGTTCGACCTCCAAGGCTGTAAAGCCTGTGGCTTGGGTATTAATTTGCACCTGCGTATTGGTAATATCGGGCACAGCATCAATTGGCAATTGTTGATAGCTGTAAATCCCGACTCCAATCCACGTCAGCACAAAGAGCATGACCCAAATGGCATTGCGAATAGAAAACTGGATGATGCGGTCAAACCATCCTCCTGGCGGAGGTAAACCGTCTGAAGTAAGCTGTGCCGTTTCAACCTCGGGTGGAAGCGGTGGTTTAGTGTGCATGGCTCGCCTCTCCTTTCTCTAATTCAGATTTGAGTAAGAAGCTGCCTTGTGCTGCGTATTGTTGTCCCTTATTTAAACCAGATTGCACCTCTATCCATTGACCATCGCTAGAGCGAGCGCCTAAAGTCACGGCTTGAGGCATAAATTCAATTTTTTGCCCATGCTGACTAGCCACAAATACCGCATCTTTCCCTTCCACTTGCTGTAGCGCACTGGTCAAAATACGTAAACCCTGTTGCGCTTGCTGCTGTTGTAACTGTACATTGACCATTAAATTCGGACGTAATTCTGACGCACTGGACAAAACTTTTGCACGGACTTGTAGACGTCCCGTTTGTACATCGGCCTGACTATTTAAGCTTTGAATTTGTGCCTTAAATAAATTTCCTGTTTGTAAGGATTTAAATTCAAGCGTTTGATTTGGCACAATTGCGGCAAATTCACTGCTCGGTGCAATAAATTCCAGCCACAATTGATCCAACTGATCAATCACAAACAATTGATCAGCCAGTTGTACATTCTCACCCACCACCAGATCTTTCTGACTGATCACACCTGCGATGGGTGCCTTTAATACATAACGCCCTTGGCTGCTCGTTTGAGCACCAAAAGCAGATAAGCGTGAGCGTGTTGCTCTGACCTGAATCTGCGCTTGCTGATAGGCGTGATAGGCACGTTGATAATCCTGCTGGGCAGAAATACCTTCTGCCCATAACTTTTTCTCGCGCTCATAGTCTTGCCGTGCCAATTCCAAATTGGCTTGCGCAGTTTGTAAATTGGCTTGTTGATCAACCAGATCTGGCACCAATAAACTGGCGAGTGCTTGTCCTTTCGCGACCTGCTGCCCCAATTCGACATAGACAGCTTCCACATGCCCAGCAAATGCAGGAGCCACATGCGCTTGGCGATCAGTATTCACCACCAATTTGGCAGGATAAGCAGCCGATTTCAGCACAGAACCCAACTCTGCAACAGCCAGTTGAATACCTTGTTCAGTGACCTGTTTAGCCGTTAAAGCAATTGCGGTTTCATGTTCCTCCGATTCTTCATGCCCTTCTTCATCTGCATGTTCTTCTGCCTCAGCGTGTCCGTGCTCATCCTCCTTCGTAGATGACTTTTGCGTCAAGAACAACACCGCTATAGACACCGCCGCCGTAACCACGACCGCCAATATCATTAACAGTTTTTGGGAGATTTTCCCCTGTTGATTTAATCTCTTATTGCTCAAATTCAACATGTTAGTTTCCCCCACCAATCGCCGATAATGCCTGTGTGTCTTGCCCCAGGCTTTGATTTAATTGTGCAATCGCATCTTTGTTCATGACCTGATTCGGATCAATG
Source organism: Acinetobacter sp. ANC 4173 (assembly GCF_004331255.1). GTDB lineage: Bacteria > Pseudomonadota > Gammaproteobacteria > Pseudomonadales > Moraxellaceae > Acinetobacter. Next base: position 192,259 of record NZ_SJOF01000003.1, read on the forward strand.
CCTAAACTGAGGCTTTCTGCTGCAAGGACGCACTGCCAAGCATCTTTCAACAATTGCACTTTACGCATACGAACTTCTTGCAACTGCAAAGTGGCTTGCTGTACATCCAAAAGTGCAAATTTACCGACCTTAAAGCCTTGCAGCGTCTTTTGTTGAACGGTTTGCGCTAAAGGCAGTTGCGTCTGTTGCAATGCACGAAACTGCACTTCTAGACCTTGCAATTCCGTCAGTAAACTCCCCACCTGCAAGGCATTTTGCTTGAGATAAAATTCCTGTTGCTGCTCTAGCTGAGTTTGCTGCGCCTGCACGATTTCCTTGCCATATTGCTGACGGTCAAACAGATTCAACGGAATGGAAATACCGACCACTAACGTATTGTCCGTATTCGTTTCTACCGATCGACTGCGATTCACCCCGACATTCACAGTAGGACTGGGACGTGCTTGAGCTTTCAATTGCTCAATTTTGGCGTGTGAATCCAGCAACAATAATTGCCGATTTTTTTCCATTAAATTAGCAGCTAAATGCTGTTGGACTTGCTGGGCTGTCGTTACAGGCCATATGTGCTGGGGACTAAGTGCAACAGCCACCGACTGATCCCGCTCTCCCCAAGCACTCGACAAATACTGTTTTGCCAACTGAACTTGTAAATCAGCCTGTCGGAACAAACGCAAACTTTCGGCATGAGTCAAGCGAGCACGATCGACATCGACCTGTGCCACACTGCCGGCCTGATAACGCTTTTGAATGGCATCCAGATTTTCTTCACTGACCCGTAATTGCTCTTGTACCACCTGACGTTCCAATTCATAAATCGCCAGTTGTGACCACAAATATTTGACTGCCAGTTCCAATTCGGCTTGATAGATCTGCTGTTTCAGTCCAATGTGCTGTTGGGCAATTTGCGCGCGTTTTTGCTTGGCCTTGCGTTCACCAAAAACATCCAGACGCTGGGAAATGCCCAGTGCAAATTCCCGTTCCTGATCTGAATTAAAGCCCGTTTGCTGTATGGACAACTCTGGATTTACCCACAGCTTTGCCTGTTTGATATTTGCAGTGGCAATTTGCTGTTGCGTTTTCCATACGCCTTGGGTCTGTTGATACTGTGCTGAACGTTGTATAGCTTGTGACAACGTGATTGATGGTATCTGCTCACCCGCCCAGACTGGCAAGCTGTAAAGCGCCACACTCAACGCTAGTCCCATTGCACATACAGATATACGTGAACGGTCGAAATTTGAAACTTTCGAAGTTTTAAAAGACATCATACTGCCCCACTAAAATGAAAAATTAGTGGTGGGCCATATTTTCGGCTACCCCACCTATAGCGGGGTCAAAACAGGAGGCGGATTGGTGAGGAATAAATGGGGCGACTGATACAGGTTTTGCCAGTTAAACTGAACCTGAACCAATTGAGGAATAAAAACAGGAGATAAAGCCGACTGCTGAGCTTCCGTCAGCATGACATGTGCAAAAGAAGGCAAATGATCGCTATGATCGTCTTGTGCAAAGGCCGCCAAATCAAAGGAAGATATGTGTTGCGTCGTACTTTTCTTTACCATTCCATGCGCTTTTGACTCGCAACTGGCAGTAACATGATGTCCAAAATGCGACATCGTACTCACGCGCTTGGGTTCTTCATGCACACAAAATGCCGCTGCCACGTTCCAAAGACTTTGAAACATGAACAAACTCAGCAATATGGTGACAAAAAGACGAGAACGTTTCACTGCATAAAATACGGTCAACACAATTTGCGAACACTATAACAGCTTCAAGCATGTAATAAAATTACACGCCAAAATTGACTGGAAGCTTTAACAGAACATACCAATAAAACCATTTTGTTACAATAATTTAATACATCTTTACGCCAGAACGTTTAAATTAAATATTGACCATTGCAGTTGTCAGCGACAAGGAGGAGATGATGAATATGCAATACTTCAATACAGTACGGACACTATTATTTCACACTCCCTATAACGACTCGGCGGCCCCCGTATTTGACTTTTCCGCCGAACATGAATACCAACGTGGACTGCATTTCGAGCAATTGGCTTTAAGCGAACATTATTATATGTTCATGCACAAAAATATATTGCAATCTATGCACAAGTTAAACCACCCCGTCATTTCAAGCCATACCCGTAATGCAATATGGTATTTTCTGCGCTCCGCCTTACGCGGTTACCCTGAAGCAGAATTTAAAATGGGCATTGGTTACTTAAATGGACAGTTGGGTTTAGATCGCAATTATGCCAAAGCCGAACGATGGCTAAAAAAAGCCGCTCAGGATGGTCATCCAGATGCTAAACGCTGCCTATATCATGCCTACAGCGAACTGGCTTTTTCTTAAATCATTCCCATAAAAAAACCAGCCCGAAGGCTGGTTTTTTTATGCAGTGAGATTAACCACCGATTTTTTTGTATTTGGTACGCTTTTGTACCGCATCTTCGCCTAAACGTGCTAAGCGGTATGCTTCATACTCAGCATAGTTGCCTTCGTAGAATTCAGGTTGTTCATTTTCAAATGACAAAATGTGCGTTGCAATACGGTCAAGGAACCAACGGTCATGCGATACCACCATCACTGTGCCTGGGAAGACCAAAATGGCATCTTCAAGCGCACGTAAAGTTTCGATATCCAAGTCGTTCGATGGCTCATCCAGTAAGATCACGTTTGCGCCCATTTGCAGGATTTTCGCCAGTTGTAAACGGTTACGCTCACCACCTGACAATTCGCCTACACGTTTTTGCTGATCTTGGCCTTTAAAGTTAAAGCGACCGATATAAGCACGTGATGCAATTTCGTATTCGCCAATTCTTAAGATATCTAAACCGCCAGAAACTTCTTCCCAAACAGTTTTGTTGTTATCTAAAGTGTCACGAATCTGACCGACATACGCCACTTTAACCGACTCACCTAAAGTCACCGTACCTGTGTCTGGCTGTTGTTCACCCGTCATCATACGGAACAGTGTGGTTTTACCCGCACCGTTTGGACCCACAATACCCACAATTGCTGTAGGCGGCACGGTAAAGCTGAGGTTTTCGTATAGTACGCGACCATCAAATGATTTGCTGATGCCTTCCACTTCCACCACTTTATTACCTAGGCGTGGACCAGGTGGAATATAGATTTCAGACGTTTCGTTACGCTGTTGGAATTCGCGTGAGTTAAGCTCTTCAAAACGCTCCATACGCGCTTTGTTTTTCTTTTGCTGACCTTTCGCATTTGAACGAACCCATTCAAGTTCTTTCTTTAATGCTTTCGCAAAAGATTCTTCTTGTTTCTGTTCTTGCTCTAGACGCGCATTCTTTTGCTCTAACCAAGCAGAATAGTTGCCTTGATACGGAATACCCATACCGCGGTCAAGCTCAAGAATCCATTCCGCCACGTTATCCAAGAAATAACGGTCATGCGTAATCGCCACAATGGTGCCGGCAAAGTCTTTCAAGAAACGCTCTAACCAAGACACAGACTCTGCATCCAAATGGTTCGTCGGTTCGTCTAAAAGCAACATGTCTGGCTTAGATAAAAGCAAACGACACAGCGCAACACGACGACGCTCACCACCTGACAGTAAAGTCACGTCAGCATCCCAAGCTGGAAGATTCAACGCAGCTGCGGCTTGATCCATTTGGTTGCTGAGGTTATGCGCATCCCATGAATGGATAATCGCTTCTAATTTTTCTTGCTCTTTAGCGAGCTTATCGAAGTCTGCATCTTCAGCTGCATATTCAGCAAACACTTCATCCAAACGTGCCAAGGCATCTAATGGTTCGCGTAAACCATCTTCTACGTTGCCACGCACGTCTTTATTTGGATCGAGCGGTGGTTCTTGCTCTAGATAACCAATTTTGATACCCGGTTGCGCACGCGCTTCACCAGAGAAATCTTTGTCTACGCCCGCCATAATACGAAGCAAGGTCGATTTACCTGCACCGTTTAAACCAAGTACACCAATTTTTGCACCCGGGAAAAATGACAAAGAGATGTCTTTTAAGATTTCGCGCTTAGGCGGAACCATTTTAGACACTCGGTTCATCGTATAAATATATTGGGCCACGTAGGACTCCTCAATAGAAAAACCAAAAAATCGCCAGAAGCGAAAAATATTTGCGGGCATTATACGATGAATACGTTGAAAAAATAAGGCATCAAACTGATCTTCAATGCAATGTTACAACTTTCATCTCGGTTGTTTTTTAAACATACTCTTTATCACCCTCTTCTGCAGACAACGTGCTCCTCACAGCTCATCTTTATGAATTTTTTAGATAAATATTCATTATTTTCACACTTTCACTCATATTCATTAATGGTAGACTGTGCAAAATTTAACTCACGCAGATGAAGTTCATGACCTATAAAGACGAAACTTTAGCCATTCATGCAGGTTACAGCCCTGAAGCCACCACCAAAGCAGTGGCTGTACCGATTTATCAAACCACTTCTTATGCCTTTGATAATACGCAACATGGCGCTGATTTATTTGACCTTAAAGTCCAAGGCAATATTTATACCCGAATTATGAACCCGACCACTGCGGTGCTAGAACAACGTTTAGCCGCACTCGAAGGGGGCATTGGTGCGTTGGCCTTAGCATCTGGCATGGCAGCCATTACTTACGCCATTCAAACCATTACCGAAGCAGGCGACAACATTGCTTCGGTGTCGACCTTGTACGGTGGCACTTATAACCTGTTTGCGCATACTTTGCCAAAACAAGGCATTGAAGTCCGTTTCTTTGATTATCAAAATCCAGAAGCCTTACGCGGTTTAATTGATGAAAAAACCAAGTTGGTCTTTGTTGAATCCATTGGCAATCCACTGGGTAATATCATTGACCTAGAAGCCATTGCCAAAATCGCACATGAATATGGCGTGCCTGTGGTGGTTGATAATACCGTCGCAACTCCTGCGCTGCTGAAACCCTTTGAATATGGGGCAGATATCGTGGTGCATTCCTTGACCAAATATATTGGCGGGCATGGTAACTCGATTGGTGGCGCGATTGTCGACAGTGGCAAATTCCCTTGGGGCAAATATCCTGAGCGCTTTAAAGTGCTGAATACACCCGACCCAAGCTATCACGGCGTGAACTATGTCGAAGCTTTAGGTGAGGCAGCTTATATCGCACGCGCACGTGTGGTGCCATTACGTAATACTGGTGCTGCGATTAGCCCTTTAAGTGTGTTCTTGATTTTACAAGGCTTAGAAACGCTAAACCTACGTATGGAGCGCCATACTGACAATGCGCAAAAAGTGGCAGAATATTTGCAAGCCCATCCGAAAGTACAATGGGTCAACTATGCCGGACTGAAAGATCACCCTCAGCATGGCTTGGCACAAAAATATGTCAAAGGCAAACCCTCTGCCATTTTATCCTTTGGGGTACAAGATGGTCGTGAAGGCGGGACGCGCTTTATTGATGCCCTACAACTCTTCACTCGCTTGGTCAATATTGGCGATGCTAAAAGTTTGGCTTGCCATCCAGCCACCACCACCCATCGTCAATTGAATGAAGCTGAACTAAAGTCTGCTGGAGTGAGTATTGATATGGTTCGCCTTTCTGTCGGGATTGAACATATTGATGATCTGCTTGTAGATTTGGAACAGGCTTTAGCAACCGTCTAAAGAAAAAATCAAGACCTCTTTTGAGGTCTTGATTTTTGAGCCTTTTCTCTTGGAATTTAAGTCAAATCGTGTTAAAAATAAGGAAATAAAATATCATAAATAGAGCAAATACTCTAAATTTATTTATAAATTCAATGACTTATTTATAGCTTTTTTCAGTATATCCGTTATCATTATGCGTGTGAGTTTTAGTCAACTCATAGAATAATGTGAACCAAGTTCTCCAATAAAATAAAGACAATTTAGAATTTAAGTGAACTAAATTCTAATCAGGGAAACACAGCGTGAAAGCAAAATTAGAGAAACTCTTTCAGGACCGTATCCACGGCAAAACCGTACTCATTACTGGCGCATCTAGTGGCATTGGCCTAACTACAGCACATCGTCTTGCTAATGCGGGTGCACATGTCCTCCTCGTCTCGCGTACCAAAGAAACTTTAGATGAGGTCAAAGCAGAAATTGAAGCCAAAGGTGGCAAGGCCTCTGTATTTCCATGTGACCTTAACGATATGGAAGCCATTGATGCGGTCTCTAAAGACATCTTAGCGTCTGTAGAACATATTGATATTTTAATTAACAATGCTGGTCGTTCAATTCGTCGTGCCGTACATGAATCACTTGATCGCTTTCACGATTTTGAACGCACCATGCAACTGAATTATTTTGGGGCCGTACGTTTAGTCCTGAACCTCTTGCCACACATGATGGATCGTAAAGGCGGTCAAATCATTAATATCAGCTCAATCGGTGTTTTAGCCAATGCGACTCGCTTCTCTGCTTATGTCGCCTCTAAAGCAGCCCTCGATGCATTTAGCCGCTGTCTATCTGCAGAAGCACATGCGCATAAAATTGCCATTACCTCAATTTATATGCCGCTGGTGCGCACGCCAATGATCGCGCCAACCAAAATGTATAAATACGTCCCTACGCTGTCTCCTGAACAAGCAGCCGACTTAATTGCTTATGCGATTGTGAAGCGTCCAAAGAAAATTGCCACCAATCTTGGTCGTTTAGCATCCATTACTTATGCCATTGCTCCAGACATTAACAATATGTTGATGTCGATTGGCTATAACCTATTTCCAAGTTCTTCTGCATCAATCGGAAAACAAGAACGCCTCAATTGGGTACAAAAGGCGTATGTCCGTCTGTTCCCAGGTGAACATTGGTAAGATCCAAATATTCAAAAAGCCTGTCCAATGACAGGCTTTTTTATATCTTTATTTTGATTTCAGTCTCAACATATTTCTACATAACACCCAGTATTTCACTACCAGATATGATCAACCTTTAGGTTTCCAGAAAATTGACTCGACCTGTTTTCACATCATAAATCGCACCTACAATTGCAATTTGTCCTTGCTGAAACATCTCTGCCAACACGGTACTATGTTGCTGAATATATTGCATGTTATACAACACATTCATCGCTGTAACTTGATCCAAGAAAGCTTTACTGAGCTCATGCGGCTGCATAATCTGATACACGCTGTTGACCGATTGCATTAATGGCCCCAACACATATTGAATATGCGGCATCTCCTTCACCTCCGCAATCTGTTTCTGTTGTAAGCGTAATTGACATGCACTACTGACTGCACCACAGTCGGTATGTCCAAGGACCACAATCACTTTAGAACCTTTAGCCTGACAGGCAAACTCGAGCGAGCCTAATACCTTTTGTCCTGCAATATTGCCTGCAATCCGTAAACTAAACAGATCTCCAATCCCGACATCAAATAACATTTCTGTTGGCGCACGTGAATCCATACAGCCCAATACTGCTGCAATCGGGTGCTGACCTTGATCAGCCGTGACACGGATCTGACGGTAGATATCCCGTTGCAAGCGGTCATTTTGAACGAAACGCTCATTACCTGCTTTAAGTAAATCAATCACTTGTGCTGGACTCAATTGACGCTGTAATTCGGCAGTGCTGATATCAATATCTAGAGTTGCATCATCCAGTTCTTGATAATGTTGTTTAAAGCCAATCAATTTCACATCAACTTGACGCTTCAGTGCTGTTTCAGCTTGATAATCCTGAATGACCTGATAGATATCTGCATCAATCGATTCCGACTGTGTGGCGTCAATAATTAACTGTTCACCGGCATGAATATGCTCCAGTGCTGAAATGAGGGCTGAACGATTCAAAAAAGTGACTTGTGACGGTAGCTCAATACGAGTCACGACACCATGTAAATGATGCTCTTTATAAATTCTGACACCTTTATAAAAGTTTCCGTACAGAATAAAAGCCGCACTACAGAATAACCCAACCAGAATACCCATCAACAAATCAGTCAGCAAAATCGCTATTAGGGTAATAATAAATGGCACAAACTGTTTCCAACCCTTTTGATACAACTGCTGGAACAACTTAGGATGCGTGAGTTTAAAGCCCGTCGCCAATAAAATGGCAGCCAATGCCGATAAGGGAATCATATTCATCAATGGCACAAAACATAGCATGGCCAACAACAGCAATAGCCCATGAATCACACTGGAATACTTACTCCGCGCTCCTGAATTCGCATTGACCGAACTACGGACAATCACCGAAGTCAATGGCATTCCACCAATAGTACCCGAGACCACATTGCCAATGCCCTGCGCCCACAATTCACGATTTGGAGGTGATGAGCGTTTATATGGGTCTAATTTGTCCGCCGCTTCCAGATTCAGCAACGTTTCCAAAGAAGCGACCACGGCTAAAGTCAGTGCTCCTGTATAAATTAAGGGTTCGGTTAAATAACGCCAATCAGGTCCCGTCAATACCTGCTCAGGTGCCAACCAAATGTTGGGTAATTGAATTAAATTTGAGGTATTGACCGCCCAAGGAGACCCAATGGTAATGAATAGATAATTTACTCCTGCTGCCAGAGTTACAGCGACCAATGCTGAGGGAATATTGTATTTTCTGAGAGGGCTACAATCCCACATTAAAATCAGCAATAAGCTGAATAAGCCAATCAGTGCAGCACCAGCATCAACTGTGGCAAACACGGTGTGAATTTGACCTCCCCAGAGCTGTTCCCATGAGAAATTGGAAAAACCCAACAGATAAGGCAATTGGCTGAGAATTAGAATAATTCCAATAGCCGCCAATAACCCCAAAATAACATTGTTGGGGATAAAGTTGGCAAAGAAACCAAGCCTAAGTAAACCAAAGCCAATTTGCAGTAGACCTGCAAAAATAATACACAATAAAAAAGCGGCATAATTGCCGCCTAATTGATCCAATTGCACCAGAATCACTGCCGTTAGCCCTGCTGCTGGACCCGCAACGCTAATGTGTGAGCCACTCAAAAGCCCAACAACTATACCGCCAATAATTCCCGAGATAATCCCTGAAATAATTGGCGCACCAGATGCAAGCGCAATACCTAAACACAGCGGTAATGCCACCAAAAACACCACTAAACCTGACAAAGCATCCCTGATATGGAATCGGTTTTTTGTTTCTAAAGTCAACATAGTTAAACCGTTTATAATGATTAAATAGCAAAAAGTTTACGTCTGTATATTAATATCCAGACGCTCTCAATCTTGTCGGACAATCTGCTGGGTGAAAAGTGAAGTTCTGCTGTGCTGTTGTGAAGGTTTAACAGCTTTTAATATTATTTTTGTTGATCTTCAGATTCGGCTCATCTTGAGATTAAAAATGCGACTACATATCAGTTCAAAATATATCTCGATATATTTTAAGCATAAAAAAACCTCCCGATTGGGAGGTTTTTTTTAGTTGAACTAAGGCTTATTTCGAGCCTTTAATCCCTGCTTGTAATAACAATGCACCTAAACCACCAATTTTGTTGTCTTGTGGTTTATTGGCTTGCGGCTTTTGACCACCTTGACGTTGTGGACGGTCACCTTGAGGGCGTGTCTGCTGTGGACGTTTCGCTTGTGGCTTACGTTCAGCACGCTGTTCCTGATTTTGCTCACGACGTGGTTGACGCGGTGCTTTAGCTGGCGCTTCAGAACCTTCTGGACGCATTGACAAGTTCACGCGATTACGCTCGGCATCGACTTGTAATACACGCACCTGAACAATTTGACCTGGTTTCACGACTTTGTGTGGATCAGAAACAAACTCATTGGCCAATTCAGAAATATGTACCAAACCATCTTGATGTACACCGACATCAACAAAGGCACCGAAGTTGGTCACATTGGTCACGACGCCTTCAAGTTGCATCCCTTCAGTGAGTTGAGCAACTTCCGTAATGTCTTCACGGAATTTTGCCGTACGAAATTCTGGACGTGGATCACGGCCTGGTTTTTCTAATTCACTTAAAACGTCTTGAATGGTGGGTAAACCAAACTGCTCATCAGCAAAATCTTCCGCCTTCATTTGACGAATAATTTCACTGTTGCCAATTAAGTCTTTCACAGTGGTCGCTTTCGCCGTCACCATTTTCTCGACTAGACCATAACTTTCAGGGTGCACCGCAGATGCATCTAGAGGTTCACTACCATTTTGGATACGCAAGAAACCTGCCGCTTGTTCAAAGGTACGATCGCCTAAACGAGGTACTTTCTTCAAGGCTTGACGGTTGTCAAAACGACCATTTTCTTTACGGAATTCTACGATTTGCTGTGCAATGGCTTTATTCAAACCTGCGATATAACCCAAAATTGCCGCAGAAGCGGTGTTTACATCAACACCAACGGCGTTCACACAGTCTTCAACCACAGCATCTAGAGTTTTGGCTAAACCTGTTTGGTTCACGTCATGTTGGTATTGGCCAACACCAATCGATTTTGGATCAATTTTGACTAATTCAGCCAATGGGTCTTGTAAGCGACGCGCAATTGAAACCGCACCACGAATCGACACATCTAACTCTGGCAACTCAGCCGAAGCCAACTCCGATGCTGAATAAACCGATGCCCCTGCTTCACTCACCGTCACACGCGTAACTTTTAGCTCAGGGTGTTGCGCCATCATTTCAGCAACGACAGCTTCTGTTTCACGGCTGGCTGTACCATTACCAATTGCGATTAAATCGACATTGAACTCTTGGCACAAACGCGCTAATTCAGCGATTGAACCCGCTTTATCTTCTTTCGGTGCAAATGGGTAAATCGTGCTATGTGCAACCACATCACCAGATTCATTCACCACAGCCAATTTCACCCCTGTACGAATACCAGGATCTACCCCGAGGGTACAACGGCTGCCTGCTGGTGCAGAGAGCAATAAGTGACGTAGGTTTTCAGCAAAGACTTGCATGGCTTCAGCTTCGGCATTCAAACGCTTTTCAGTCAATAATGAATGTTCGATGCTTGGACGAACTTTACCCAACCAGAACAGTTTCGCGGTTTGCTTTAAAAAGTCTTGACGTGCTTGTGGCTGAACTTGATCTAAGTTGTATTCAACTTCAGTACGCGCCAATGGTGCATTATCGTCACCATCTATCTTTAAGCCCAAAACATTTTCTTGGCGACCACGTAACATCGCCAATAAACGATGTGAAGGGACTTTGTTTAGGTTTTCAGAGAAATCAAAATAATCGCGGAATTTTTTACCGACTTCTTTTTTCTCTTCACTTGCCACTAAGCTTTTCAGTACGGCTGTTTTAGCAAAAGTGGTTTTTAACTCTGTAGTTAAAGCAATATTTTGTGCCCAGTCATCAATCAGAATGTGCTGGATCGCGTCAAGTTGGCTTTCCACATCTGGGTATTCTTCATGACTAAAACCAGCCAAGGCTTCACTTGGTTCAACAGCCTCTTGAAAGATTTTTTCTGCAATTGGACCCAAGCCCGCTTCTTTCGCTTTAAACGATTTACTGGTGCGCTTTGGACGATATGGCGCGTAAATTTCTTCTAAAGCATTTTTGGTTTCAGCAGCTTTTACACGTGCCAATAAATCATCTGACAATTTATTTTGTTCTTTCAATGATTCAATGACTTTTTCGCGACGCTCGTATAAATCTCTTAAATAAGCTAAACGTGTATCAAGCTGACGTAATTGAATGTCGTCTAAACCTTGCGTCACTTCTTTACGGTAACGTGCGATAAATGGAACGCTTGCGCCTTCATCGATTAGTTTAATCGCAGCTTCAACCTGATTTGAACGTACGGCAAGCTCTGTTGCCAACTGCTGAACTAAGTCAGTCATCGTGTTTGATCCCACAAGGATAAGTTCTAAAAGCCATGATTATAAAGACCAAGACCATAAAATCCACAACTGTTTTATTAAATTTCATTCTGATTGAATTTGCCAATTTTCGATTTTTTCACCATTCACACACTTTTTTTGCATATTCAGGCAAAGAACTGCAGTAAATCAGGCGTTAATCCGCTATTTTAGATGTATATATTTGGTATCTATGTCTTGATTTTATCTGCGATATTTGTTGCTTTAGAACATAGCAAATCGATATAAATGAATCGTATACTCCTAATGATCCTCGACCCCGTATACGATGACAATAAAGAATAAGGAGCACACATCATGAGTTTAGTTGTACCTGCAGAACATGGCGATGTTGTACATGCAGAAACTGATCGCGTTGAACGCATTCTCGTCGTAGATGATGATGTGCGTTTACGGACACTGTTACAGCGCTTTTTGGAAGACAAAGGCTTCGTGGTGAAAACAGCGCACGATGCCACCCAAATGGATCGCTTACTCCAACGCGAACTATTTTCTCTCATCGTGCTCGATTTTATGCTTCCTGTGGAAGATGGTTTAAGTATTTGTCGTCGTTTGCGCCACTCAAATATTGATACGCCGATTATTATGCTGACCGCTCGTGGTAGCGACTCAGACCGTATTGCGGGTTTAGAGGCGGGCGCCGATGATTATTTACCTAAACCATTTAATCCGAATGAATTGTTAGCCCGTATTCGTGCCGTATTACGTCGTCAAGTCCGTGAAGTACCTGGCGCACCTAGTCAGCAAATGGAAGTGGTGAGTTTTGGTCCGTGGTCTTTAGACCTCTCCACACGTACCCTCACTCGTGAAGGTCAAGTGGTTACTCTCACAACAGGTGAATTTGCTGTACTGAAGGCCCTCGTGCAACATCCACGTGAACCTCTCACTCGTGACAAATTAATGAATTTAGCACGTGGACGTGAATGGGGTGCCATGGAACGTTCAATTGACGTACAAGTCTCACGTTTACGTCGTCTAATTGAAGAAAACCCAGCCCGTGCCCGTTATATCCAAACGGTTTGGGGAGTCGGTTATGTTTTTGTTCCAGATGGCGCTGAATAAAATTAAAGAATAAGACTCCACTCGATCAGTACACTGCTTAACAGTGACATGGTGGCATCTTTCCTTTAGGCTCAAATTTAAAGATTAAGCTGCGGTTCGCCTTACTTTTGTTTCGGCAAAAGTAAGCAAAACCATTGTCTTCTGCAAAACTCGGCATTTTTCTGCATCTAAAACCTATACTCGCAGAAACTTTAGCAATCTAAAGACCTCCTGCCTCGAACAATTGCAGATGACGTCTTCGCGTATCGCATCCCTGTCGCAATTCAACTATGTCATACACATAGAAACAGGAAATAACGTGAAATTAGATCCGATCGACCCGCAAGAATTTACCGATTTTGTGAGCTACTCAGAAAAGAAGCGCACTTCTTCGGAACGTTTTTTCGATAAAATTAAGCCACGTTCGGCCGCTATGCGCACCACGATCCTGGTGTTGTTTATCGTGTTCTTTAGCTTATTCATGTCGTTATGGTTCTTCTGGAAAACCCTTTATTTACCTGAAATTCAACAGCATGCAAGATTTCTTGCCGTTGAATTGGAAATGATCAACAACCCACGCTTAAAAATTTACCACGATGATGTTCAACTCGACATTGACCAATGGCTCAAACAACGCGTTGGGGTTGAATATGTTACCGATCCTAATGAATATCCAAGTGTCAAAGACAAGCTAATAGCCGATTTCTTTACCAATCGGATTGAACATCAGCTCGCCAAAGAGTTGAGAATTAAAGACGTCACCGTTTATTTCCAGTTTAAGCCCAGCCCCAGAATTTGGGTGCAAACCCCAGAAATGAATGGACACTGGGTTCGTGAACCGCTGAAAACCTATGCCAACTATAGCCCTGAATTAATTCTTGGTTGGTTACTGGGTATACCGCTCATATCTGCTGTCATTATTTTGACCTTGGTTCGTCAGTTGAACCGCCCATTGCGTCGTTTGCAAAATGCCGCCAACAGCTACAGTAAAACAGGCACTGCACCCTACTTAGAAACCAATCATGGACCGCAAGAAATTCGCGAGGTGAATCAAGCATTTAATCATATGATTTACACGCTAGATCAGACTGAACGAGACCGTCGTATTATGTTGGCAGGTATTTCACATGACTTACGTACGCCGCTCACACGTATTCGCCTCAGTGCAGAAATGATGCCTGATGATGACTTTTTGAAAGAAGGTCTGATTTATGATGTGGAAGATATGGATGCTATTTTGAATCAGTTTATTTCCTTTATGCGCGATGGCTCAGATGAAGTCCTACAAGCCACGGATATCAATAATTTATTGCAGGAATTGGTGATTCAATTTAAACCCCTCGATGTCCGTTTTAGCCCACAAGAACTGCCCTTAATTCAAGCGCGTAGTCTGTCCCTGAAACGCTTAATTGGTAATTTAATTAATAACTCCAAACGGTATGGCGCCGAGCCTGTCGAGTTATCCGCACGCGTGGAAGGCGAACATATTTTAATTAGTGTGGCCGATCATGGTGAAGGCATTCCAGAAGATCAAATTGAAGACCTGATGCAACCATTCGTGCGTGGCAATGCCGCACGCACAGTGCAAGGCAGTGGCTTAGGACTGGCCATTGTGAAACGCATTGTAGACATTCATCAAGGTAAACTCCTGATTCACAATCGTGAGCAAGGTGGACTCGAAGCCATTATCTTACTGCCGTTACCGAAAGAAGAACCTGAAGAGCCGGTCATCATCAATCCCATTGAAAAATTAAAACAGAGTATTAGCGAACACTTCTAATTTCTTCGCTTATCCTACAATGGTGAAAGCCGTATTTCTAAACTATGGACTTTCACCTTTTAGTAATTGATGTCTTTACCCATCCCCTTCTGATCAATCCTGCAACAGCAATTGAGTGACATTTCTAGCTTATTTAAAATGATTTACTCCACTTTTTAATCTAAATTTTTCTGTATCGTGATGTTGTGATCTTCAAAACATGCCATTTGTAACAAATTTTGCGCCAATTTTGATCAATAACCGTACAGTCAGTATTAAAAACAACCGAATAGTTATGAAATATCCTTCATAAAATCAATTGATTAAAAATTATCAAAATTTGTTATACCCGCATTTTTCTAAAAAATTAGACCTTAGCCTAACAGGTATGCAAAATGCGTTTTCTGATGGGTACAATCCCTATCAGTTTCAAAATTCCAACGAGAGTAAACCATGTCATTAGATCGCATTCGTTTAGCTTCACTACACGACAAAGTCATTAGCGCAGAACAAGCTGCGGAATTCATCCAAGACGGCATGACTGTCGGTATGAGTGGCTTTACCCGTGCTGGCGAAGCAAAAGCTGTTCCATTGGCTTTAGTAAAACGTGCTCACACCAACCCATTAAAAATCACGTTAATTACGGGTGCGAGTCTAGGGAATGACCTTGACAAACAATTGACTGAAGCAGGTGTTTTAGCTCGTCGTCTACCATTCCAAGTCGACAACACATTACGTAAAGCCATCAACAATGGCGAAGTGATGTTCATTGACCAACACTTGTCTGAAACTGTTGAGCAAATGCGTAACCTTCAGTTGAAAAAGCCAGATGTAGCGATCATCGAAGCAGTTGCAATCACTGAAGATGGTGGCATTATTCCAACAACTTCTGTGGGTAACTCTGCAAGCTTTGCAATTTTTGCTGAAAAAGTGATTGTTGAAATTAACACCAATTTAAGCCCAGCATTTGAAGGCTTACACGACATTTATATTCCAACGTATCGTCCTACACGCCAACCAATTCCATTGACTCAAGTGGACGAGCGTATCGGTACAACTGCGATCAACATCGACCCATCTAAAATCGTTGGTATTGTCATCAACAATGATTTGCACGACTCTCCGTCAACGGTGACTGCCCCAGACGATGAGACACAATCAATCGCGAACCACTTAATCGCATTCTTCGAAAAAGAAGTGGCTGAAGAACGTTTACCGAAGAACTTAGGCCCACTTCAAGCAGGTATCGGTTCAATCGCAAACGCAGTATTGACTGGTTTGAAAGATTCAAACTTCGAAGACTTGATCATGTATTCAGAAGTTCTTCAAGACTGTACTTTCGAATTGATCGATGCAGGTAAAATGATTTTTGCATCAGGTTCTTCAATTACCCTTTCTGCAAAATATGGCGAGAAAGTATTTAACAACCTTGAAGCATATAAAGACAAATTGGTGCTTCGTCCACAAGAAATTTCGAACCATCCAGAACTTGTACGTCGTTTAGGTATTATCGGCATCAACACTGCACTTGAGTTTGATATTTACGGTAACGTGAACTCAACGCATGTTTGCGGTACGAAAATGATGAACGGTATCGGTGGTTCAGGCGACTTCGCACGTAATGCACACTTGGCAATCTTCGTGACCAAATCAATTGCAAAAGGTGGCGACATTTCTTCAATTGTTCCATTTGCATCACACGTTGACCATGCAGAGCACGACGTCGACATCCTTGTGACTGAACAAGGTCTGGCAGATCTTCGTGGTTTAGCGCCGCGTGAGCGTGCTCGTGCGATTATCGACAACTGTGCGCACCCACTTTACCGTGATGCACTAAACGACTACTTTGATCGTTCATGTGCAAAAGGTGGCCATACTCCTCACTTACTTCGTGAAGCGTTGTCTTGGCACTCTAACTTCGAAGAAACAGGTCACATGCTTGCTCCTCAAGCACAAGCAAAGTCTGCTTAATTTGAATTAGCATAAAAAACGCCCCATCGGGGCGTTTTTTTTTGGCTGAGTTTAGAATTTAAACCATGACAACTTAATGTGACGTCAATAAAAACATTTTCATTAACCCATCAACATTCATCTGTTGCTCAATTGTCCCAATTGAAACCACGCCCAAATTCAGCTGAATTTGAGGGGCTTGCTGTAAGTACTGAATAGGACTATTCGGGTTCACCACGGGATCAATCATTCGATATAGCCCCAGTCTCGGGTCATCCGACTGTAATCCATCCGCAATTGAATAGACTTGCAACAAAATCGGTAAAGGCAAATCAAAAGTTGGAATACGTTCAGGGGGTAAAATTTCTTGTGAAACACGAGCCGTGTCGATCAATGTCCACTGCTGTGGTGCCGCTTCAAGTTTTATCAAATAATGATCGAAGATTTGCTGTCTCACGCCATCAGGTTGAGATTGAATATCCCCAGTTTGAAGACGTAAATCTTGCTCTGTCAGCACGGAAAGATCAGATGGGGCATTGGCGGCGTAGCCATGGCTCATCAACAATGCACCCAAAGCCAGTGCATTAAATAATTTGGGGAAGAAATACATGGCAGAATGTCCATTTAGATTTCTACCCTTTTTATTTTAAAACTCAGCAAATGATTAAACAGTTGTTTCAACGTAAAACGACCATTTACGCAACTTCACTCACAAATTGACGCCCTACCCGTAACAAGACAGGAAAACTCAGCTTCACACGAGGATTTCCCTTTGCTACTAGGTACTGACGTATATTCTGCAATGGGTCTTGCTGGTGCTGTCGCTGATAGTGCTGTACGCCTGACCATGTTGCTAAATACTGCAACAATTGCGCACTGCTCCATGTATAGCATAAGGCTAAAGCAGGAACAGCCAACTCCTGAAAAGGGAAAGGAATGGTTTGATAATGCTCATCAATATAACGCCGCTCTGGGTCCCAATAACCTTGTAGGGTTTTGAAATAGAGCTGCTGTAAGACATGCTGCAACTCGACATCTTGCAATTGAATCAGCCCATAGCCAATCACAGCAAGCACACCTTTGGGTTTCAGTACACGCTTTGCCTCAGCATAGAAGGTCGTAAAATCGAACCAGTGAATGGCTTGCGCCACACAAACCAAATCTACCGACGCAGTCGCACAAGAGCTATGCTCCGCCGCTGCTTGTAAATAACGCACATTCGCAAATACAGGGGCCTGCTGGAGTTGCTGCTCGCTCAAGTCTGTCGCGAGCACCTGCGCAAAATGAGGCGCAAGTAACTGGGTAAATTGCCCTGAACCTGCACCACAATCCCAAGCCAATTCTCGCTCGGGCACATAAGTCAAAATAGCATCAAGAATTTCTGTTGAATATTGAGGACGTGCCTGCTGATACAATGCACTATTTGCAGAAAATAAATCCTTGACCATGCCCCCTCACTCCCTGCTATTTTTATTTGAAATTTAGTCATGATTGTACAGAACACCACTTTTCTTTGCGCATAAAAAAACCCTCAAACAATGTTTGAGGGTTTTTTGAATATGGTGGCGAGACCCAGGATCGAACTGGGGACACACGGATTTTCAATCCGTTGCTCTACCTACTGAGCTATCACGCCGATGCCGTGTATTAAGCCCGATCTCAGAGGATTAGTCAATCCCAATCCATAACTTTTTGATCAACCGGATATTTTTCAGCCAAAAAAAATCCCTGATGGGATCAGGGATTGAAAACACAAATTCGGTTTTAAAATATATGGTGGCGAGACCCAGGATCGAACTGGGGACACACGGATTTTCAATCCGTTGCTCTACCTACTGAGCTATCACGCCGATGGGGCGTATTAAAGCGCTTTAAGAAAAAAACGTCAAGTACTTTTTTATGTATTTTGTATCAAATGATGACTTTTTCAGCAAACTCTAAATTCCAACCCAAAACTACGCGCATTCTTATCCGTAATTTAAGCTTGAAGCTAAAAAGGCAGCACCCGTGCTGCCTTCTATTCAATATCGACATGAGCAATGCCATTCCTGCTGCATGATCCATTCTGTTTAGCCAGGTAATTTATTTAAATGAGCCAAACAGCGGTGAATGGCTCCACAGCCCGGTTCAAATATTTTCACCCCTTTGGCTTCTTCCATTCGGCATACTTCTGCCACCAAGCGTTCTGCAACGCCACGACCACGATTCGCAGGATGCACCACAATATACTCCAGCGTCTTACTTTCACCCTGCCCTGTACACCAAATCGCACCAATCACTTTAGTATTAAATTCTGCGGTGTAAACTAGGGTATACTGAGCTAAGTTTTGTTCAAGTTGTTCAATGGCATCTTGCCCATCACCAAATTCTGGGCTGGTGTCATACAGTCGCTCAAGCTGGCTGCGCATTTCTTCATTTTCTAGTGAAGTATAAGCATGTACGGTAATAGGCATTGATAAACCCTCCTGAGCAATCTAATATGCGGTGATTTCGTCACGGCGAAAAACATTTTACATCAATCATTTTTGACGTTTTTGAGGAACGTGTCTATGACAGAACGTATCAGTGAAGTGGTAAGAAATACCAACGAAACCAAAATTCGAGTACGCTTAA
This sequence comes from Acinetobacter sp. ANC 4173, assembly GCF_004331255.1. Classification (GTDB taxonomy): domain Bacteria; phylum Pseudomonadota; class Gammaproteobacteria; order Pseudomonadales; family Moraxellaceae; genus Acinetobacter. Next base: position 211,432 of record NZ_SJOF01000003.1, read on the forward strand.
ATCTCGATGGTACAGGTCAAGGCACTTTAAACACTGGAGTTCCTTTTTTAGACCATATGATTGATCAAATCAAGCGGCATGGACTATTTGATATTGATATTCATTGTGATGGCGACTTAGAAATTGATGATCACCACACGGTAGAAGACTGTGGTATCACGCTTGGACAAGCATTTGCCAAAGCATTGGGCGATAAAAAAGGCTTGCGTCGTTATGGACATTTTTATGCGCCACTGGATGAATCTTTAAGCCGTGCGGTGGTTGACCTTTCTGGTCGTCCGGGTTTGTTTATGGATATTCCATTTACCCGCGCCATGATTGGTCGTTTTGATGTCGATTTATTTTCTGAATTCTTCCAAGGTTTCGTCAATCATGCCCTTGTAACGGTGCACATTGACAACCTCAAAGGCAAAAATAGCCACCATCAAATTGAAAGTGTGTTCAAAGCCTTTGCACGTGCATTACGTATGGCATGTGAAATTGATCCTCGTGCAGCCAATACGATTGCATCAACCAAAGGAAGTTTGTAATGACCCGTATTGCACTTCTTGATTATGGCATGGGCAATTTGCACTCGGCTGCAAAAGCACTGGAACATGTCGGGGCGACTGTTGATGTCACCAATGATCCAAAACTGATTGCCCAAGCAGACAAAATTGTATTCCCTGGCGTGGGAGCGATGCGTGACTGTATGCAAGGCATGCATGAAGCAGGGATTGATGAGGTGGTACGCAAAGCCGCATTTAACAAACCTGTTTTAGCCATTTGCGTAGGGATGCAGGCACTGATGCAGCACTCTGAAGAAAATGACGGTACGGATGCGCTGGGTATTTTTGCAGGTGCCGTCAAACACTTCCCAAACATGGATGGCTTAAAAGTGCCACACATGGGCTGGAATCAAGTGCATCAGGCCGATCCAAGCCACCCAATGTGGAACAACATTGAACAAGATGCGCGTTTCTACTTCGTACATAGTTTCTATGTCGAACCGAAAGACAGCAATATTGTGGCTGCGACCTGTGATTATGGCATCCAATTCTGCTCGGCCATTCATCAAGAAAATCTATTCGCGACACAGTTCCATCCAGAAAAAAGTCACACGGCTGGACTCCAATTACTGAAAAACTTTGTGGAATGGGATATCTAAACCCGTTGCATTGTAAAAGCCCGCAACCAGCGGGCTTTTTTGTTCTGGATGACTTATTCTTTATCAATATCATCTCATTATCATTTAGATCATTACTCAATATATTTATTTAGACTTTTCAAACCTTACACTTACTAAAAATCATAGGAATATAACAATGAATCCTGCTGTGAATGATTCTGCACTGAGCACGACTGGACGTTTTGGACGCTTATCTTATTTTGGCTGGAATGGATTACTGCTGATCGCAGTCATGATCCTCGTTCTGCTCTGTATTCTCTTACTTCCTGGCTTCTCTCCAGCAGCAGGGCAAAGCATGTCATTTTTCACCCTTCTAATTTTCGGAATGATATATATTGGCATGCTGTATTTTACTTTTGTCTTTACCATTCGTCGTCTGCATGATCGTAATCATAGCGGTTGGTTATCTTTAGTGATGCTGGTGCCAATTGCCAATATCATCATGATGTTGTATTTATCTCTCGCTAAAGGTGATGTACATGAAAATCAATTTGGTCAACCAAGACCTACTCACACTTGGGAAAAGCTTCTAGGTTGGATTTATATCCTCATTTTTCCGATTGGTTTTTTTCTAGCAATTGCAATCCCTGCATATCAAGATTATGTACAGCGCGCACAACAGCAGCAAATTGAAATGCAACAACAGGCTGAATAAAGTCATATAGCCCGAATACAATTTGAAACCTGCATCTTGCAGGTTTTATTTTGCCTTTAAAATAAAAAAACGCTAGTCTGCTTAAAAAGATAGCTTTGAATTCAAATGAATCATCTTCACACCACCTCTGTCCTCCCAAGTAAACAACAAATTCAACAATTGCCTGTTTTTCAAAATTTGGCGCCCGAGCAAATTCAACTGATTTCCAAGCTAGAACACTGCCATACCCTGCAAGACGAACTGTTTTCCACCCCTTTATTTGGCTTTGATTCCGAATCTAAACCGACCTTTCGTAAGGGTGAAGTCGCAACTGGCCCACATGTGATTCAATTAGCAACCGTTGATCAGGCGTATGTTTTCCAAATTAGCCCTGCCATTTTGGACTTTTTAACCCCAATTTTTGAAAATTCTGAACAATTGAAGGTTGGCTTTGGTCTAAAAAATGATGCGCATCTGTTTCGTAAAAAAGGCATTCATTTCAATCAGGTGCTTGATCTGTCTAAAGCTTTTCACGCCTTTGGCATCACCACTCCTGTAGGCGTTAAAAATGCCATGGCATTGCTGTTTCAAGTGAATTTTCCCAAAAGTAAAAGTGTCAGTACCTCCAATTGGAGCAAATTCCCTTTAAGCCCTGCACAAATTCAATACGCGGCCGCAGATGCCTATGCACCTGTGCTAATTTATCAAGAATTACAACGTTTAGGCATTACTTTGCCTGCTGCACAGCATAGAACGAAATAAAAGCAACATCTTGCTTAGATATTTGCCAATACTTTGCTAAGATTGCGGCGAATAAATTCTACAAGATCGGGTAAGGAGCGAAAGCATGCTGATCATCCCTGCAATTGACCTGAAAGATGGCAAATGTGTCCGTTTAAAACAAGGCCGTATGGAAGACGATACCGTATTTTCTGATGACCCTGTGGCAACTGCACAGCATTGGGTTAATGAAGGCGCACGTCGCTTACATTTGGTCGATTTAAACGGTGCTTTCGCAGGTACTCCGATTCATAAACCTGTAGTTGAAGCGATTGCCAAAGCACAACCTGAGCTGCCAATTCAAATTGGTGGCGGTATCCGTTCACTGGAAACCATTGAGCATTATTTAGATGCTGGCGTGTCTTTTGTGATTATTGGCACCAAAGCGGTGAAAGAACCTGAGTTTGTTGAAGAAGCCTGTAAGAAATTTGCCGGTCGCATTATTGTCGGTATTGACGCCATAAATGGCATGGTCGCAACTGATGGTTGGGCAAATGTCACTGACGTTAAAGCCACTGATCTGGCAAAACGTTTTGCAGATGCAGGTGTATCGAGCATTGTGTATACCGATATTGCCCGTGATGGCATGATGCAAGGTGTAAACGTAGAACAAACGGTTCATTTGGCACAATACTCAGGCTTGCCTGTGATTGCCTCTGGTGGTGTAACCAATTTAGATGACGTACGCAACTTAAAAGGTCAGCCAGGTATTCTGGGCGCCATTACAGGTCGTGCCATTTACGAAGGTTCATTGAACTTACGTGAAGCACAGCTGTTATTGGATGAGCAAGCGCTTTAATTCCAAGCACTAAAAAAGAGGTCACAAGACCTCTTTTTTTTGTCACTGAACATCTGATTCAGTCCATGTGCTTATTTTAGTAAATCGCATTACGAATAAATTTAAGCGGAACTGAAGCATGATTGATGTAACGGTAATCAATGGTACTGGCATACACGATTGATTCTCCTGCATGTAATACTTTCACCTCACCTGCCAAATCTAGGGTGAGTTCTCCTTCAATCACATACAACATCTCACGATAGCCTTCTGGGTCGGGTTCAGCACAATATTGTTCATTGGGCGCCAAAGTCCACGTCCAAAGTTCCACCTTCTTGCTGGCAGATACGGAAGCCAGAAGTATTGCTTCACTTTGGGCTTGCGTTCCTTGCCATGCCAATGCATTCACAACGGCTTGGCCGTGTTGTTCTGGCGCAGCAATCATCTGGGCAAAATCCACCTCAAGTACATCGGCAATTAAGCTGAGTTTCGCCAGACTAATATTGTCTTGTCCAGTTTCTACCCCTGCCACCATACGCCGACTTAAACCCGCTAAATCTGCCAATTGCTGTTGACTTAAGCCTTTTAGATTACGGTAATGGCGAACATTTTGACTCACATATTGTAAAACCGCAGGATGCTTCATATAGGCATTTCAAGAAAAATTTGAGCAATATATTGCACAAAAAATAAAAGCATGGCAAGCTATGTGCAATATACTGCACATGACTCCAATGATCGCTATGTTCAATGCACGTTTTGGCTCCAATGCTCCTGTGATTGCCCTGATACTCATTACTTTTATTTGGGGCGGTACCTTTTTGACGGTGAAATATGCACTCAATTTCAGTTCCCCAATGTTTTTTGTGGGCTGTCGTTTTGCCTGTGCGGCAATGATTATTGGCTTATTCTCTTTCAAACAACTCAAACATATTACCGCACAAGACTTATTCGCAGGTTGTATTATCGGCTGTATGCTCACCATCGGTTATGGTACGCAAACTGTCGGTTTACAGACCATTAGCAGCAGTGAATCGGCATTTTTAACCGCATTGTATGTGCCCTTAGTCCCTGTATTATTGTGGTTAATTTTCCGTAAAGCCCCACATTTTATGATTTGGATTGGCGCGCTTTGTGCGTTTATAGGCTTGGTTTTATTGACGGGTAATGGTTTCCATGCAATCACTTTAAATTTTGGTCAGGTAGTAACTTTACTCGGCGCAATTGGAATCGCATTAGAAATTATTCTGATTGGTTATTTTGCCCCAAAAGTAAATTTAGGTCGGGTGACAGTTATTCAACTGGCGGTGGCGTCTTTACTGGCGTTTGCCTCAATGCCACTGGTGGGTGAACATACCATTCCTAGCTTTTCATGGCCTCTGCTCAGTATCGCGATAGGTTTGGGTCTCGCCAGTGCCTTGATTCAATATGTTATGAATTGGGCACAACGTTCGGTAGCCCCTTCACAAGCGGCCATTATCTATGCAGGCGAACCCGTTTGGGCAGCACTTTTTGGACGCCTTGCAGGTGAACGCTTGGCACCATTGGCTTTATTGGGTGGTGTATTGGTGGTTTTTGGTATCCTCATCAGTGAATGGAAACCCAAACGCTTGAAATCCAAAACAGAAATTGAACAACTCTAATGACATAAAAAAATGAAGTCGACTGCTAACTTCAATCGACTTCATCATCACGTGATCTATTTAGAACGACACCATTTTCCCTGGATTCATCATGGCGCCAATGCCATACATACTCTTGGCAATCGGAATGACAATCGGTGCCAATGCACGCCCCATTGGAATATTCATGTGTTGGATTTTGGTCAGCATTTCAAAATCATCGGACAGCCCCAAGAAATCATCGGCAATGGCTTTCCCAATCCGTACCGTTTGCGCCACGCCATGCCCACTCCAACCCTGTACCGCATAAATTGGATATTGATTGCCAAATTTACGACTGTCCGTAGCGCCATTCACGGTTAAATCGGTGGTTCCACTCCAAACAAAATCAAGTTCGACCTGCTTAAGTTGCGGAAATACATGTTGAATACGCCCTAACAAATAATCATGTGTTTGTGCTGCATCCCAACATGAGCCTGTCCCTTCTCCCCCAAACAATAAGCGGTTTTTTGATACACCGCGGTAATAGTCAATCTGAAACTGCGTGTCATAGACAGGGAGATCCGTCGGGAGCAATGCTTTTAAATCAAGCTCGAGTGGCGCTGTAGTACACACATAGGTATAAAACGGAATAGTGGTTTGTTTGTGTTCTTCTAGCAACTTAAACGAAGCATGATGTACGGCCATCACCACACTTTTACGCGCTTTAATGACCCCATTGGCCGTAGTGACATAAATACCATCGCCACGTTCTTGTATGGATTGCACTTCAGTTTGCTCATAAATTTTGCCACCATTTTGACAAAAGCCATACGCCAAACCACGGGTCAAGGCTAAAGGATGAATGTGTCCACCGAGGTGATCCAACAACCCGCCAAAATAATGTTCAGAAGCGACGTGTTCACGCAACTCATCCTGATTTAAGAGCGACGTATGAGTTTCTTGCAAATACTCACGTGCTTGCATCCCTGCGCGCAAAGCATCTAAATGCCCAGGGTGTACCGCAGCCGTAATATGACCGCGTTTGCGTTGCAATTCCAACTCATATTTTTCACTGATGCCGTCAATTAAGGCCATAGCTTCAGTGGACGTGAAATGCCATAACCTTTTCGCATCTTCAAAACTGAAATGCTCTACCATGGTTTCGGCTTCCCAACGTGCCAAGCCGGGAGTCAGTTGTCCCCCATTACGCCCAGATGCAGCACTGCCGATACGGTTTTTTTCGACCAGTACGGTGTCTACACCTTGTTCAGCCAAATGCAAAGCGGTGGATGTTCCCAATAATCCCCCACCAATAACTAAAACATCACAGACCATATCGGCATTTAAAGATGCAAATTGATGCCATGTTTTTAATGAACTTTCATAGTAATTTGCAGGATGACTAAACTCGTCCCGCTTCGGATTAAGCCAATTCCACTCTTTGCCACTGTGTAAAGCATGACTGGCCCTATACTCCACGTCATTTTCAAATATTGGTTTATTTATCTTCATGTCGTTCACACTCTCATTTACTTTATTTTCATGTCAGGTCTAATAAGCATTTTCGATCACAATATTTTGTCTTTTCAGTCTTTTATAAATAAATAAGCCAATACCAACAGCCAACCAAGAACAGCCAAAGATCAAGGCATTACGCTCTAAATTTACCCAGAGTCCAATCATGACTGTTACTGATAAAAGCGGCAGAATCAGGTTAAAAAATTTGTTTTTCAACCCTTGTGTTTGTTTGTCGCGCAAATAGAATTTGACGAAGACCGAGAAATTCACTGCGGTAAAAGCAATCAAGGCACCAAAACTAATCATGCTCACCACCGTCGCCAACTCAAGAAAAATGGCAGACAGTGAAATTAGTCCAATGGTCAATACGGCATACAGCGGAGTGCCTAATTTTGCATGCAGTTGCCCAAACGTTGCTTTGGGAAAAATGCCATCTTTAGCCATAATATGAATTAAACGTGAAGCGCTGGCATGCGTTGCCAAACCTGAAGCAAAGGTATTCATAATTTGGGCGCACAAGAAAACCGCTTGGAATAAAGCACCTCCCACATACAGCACAATTTCAGGCAAGGCTTCATCTGGCTTGTTAAAGCGCACATTGCTTGGGAAATACAATTGAATGAACCATGAAGCCGTGAAGAAAATGACACCCCCCAGCAATGTGGTGAGCAACACCGCACGTGGAATATTCTTTTTCGGATCTTTGGTTTCATGGGCCAATGTGGTCACGGCGTCGAAACCCAAAAATGAAAAACACAGAATAGATGCGCCCGCAATCAAAGGTAGAACCGTGGTATCTCCGTTAAATAAAGGGGCTAAGGTCAATACATGCGCATAACCTTGTTCTGAACCCACGCCCTGAATAACCAAATAAATAAACACCACCATGAGCAATAGCGGCATAAATACAAAAAGCAGACTTAAATTTGCCAAGAAATTAATGCGGAAGCAGTTAATCAGCGTCACGATACCAGTGAACAAAGCAACCCAAACCCAATACGGCACACTGGGAATCACAGCTTCTAAATAAATGCCTGCCAATAAAGCATTCACCAAAGGCAGCAAAAGATAATCCAGCAATGAACACCAACCCACAAAGAAACCTGCTTTTGCTCCGCAGGACTGCGCCGTGTAATTATAAGCTGAACCCGAATCTTCACTGATTCGACTGAAACGTGCGTAACTAAACGCCGTTAAGAGCATCGCAAATAGCGCCAAAACATAAGCGAGTGGCACTCGACCTTCGGTCACCCCCGAAACGATACCAAAAGTATCGAATACCACCATGGGGGTCATATACGCCACACCAATAATAATGACTTGCCACAAGGACAACGATCTTAAAGAAACCTCTGTTCTTTTCATTTAAACTCCATTTACATATTTTATTTAACTTAATTATTTTTTTGCAACAACTATGCCATATAATATAAAAAATCTTATTTTAAAATGAGACAAGTTAATGCCTAGATACTCTGTTGAACTACGTAAAGCTGCAATTCAAGCCTACAAGATAACCGACTACAAAGTAGCGGTATGCAAACAATTTAACATTTCCCGTGTCACCCTCGATGCTTGGATCAAGCTTGAAGAAGAAACCGGAGATCTTGTCCCCAAGCCGAGTGAAAAGCGTGGTGCACCAAATCATATCAAGGACTGGAATAGCTTCCAAGTCTTTGTTAAAAAAACAAAATTTCAGAATATTAGTGATCTAGTTCCGCTTTTTGAACAGGAGTTTGGCTATACGGTTTCGTATGCCGTTTTGGTCCGTGCAATCCATGTTTTGGGCTTACGTCGACGTCGTGGTCGCTTCTATTGTTAATCAAGTTTTAGGCTATTTTTAAATAAATTAAGCTTACATATTTAATTAAATAAATGTACATATATGTAAAGTTAATTTATTAAAAACGTAAATTATAATTATTAAAAATGTAATTTTAAAAATATAAAAAAGTAAATTATAATTATTAAAAATGTAACTTTATAAATATAAAAAAGTAAATTTAAAATATTAAAGATGTAAATGATTTACCAGAAATTTCAAAACTTTAAAACGATCATGTAAAGTCTACACGCTGAAAAAGCCCAGCTTGGGGCACAATACTGCCAAGCAGTGGTGCACTGGGTCTCAGAATCGGGCAAAAAAAGAGTGGCAAATGCCACTCTTTTCCATTTGAGATTCCATCTCATTTTGAACTACAGCCAAGGCCTTACTTCCATGCTTTTATCTCAATTTTTTAAATGGGCTGATTATCATTTAAAGTGATAATGCCGCGAATAGCACGATAGACAATCCAAATCCATGCCAGTGCGATTACGCCAATACAAAAGATGCTACTGCCCAAAGCAACACCCGCAAACAGGTCAGGATTATTCCCCGTAAAGAACAAGAAAAAGAATGGCACAAATGCAATCACGTTCCAGAATAAATACCACCAGAAGCTGCGAATTTGCCATAAAAAGTGACTTTCAAAGATTGAGCCGCGGACATCATTCAGTTTGACATAGTTAATAATCAAGGCGATGAGTGCCAACAAGCCGCCAGTAAAAATCGCAATGATATAAAGGACGTATAACACCAGCGTTAAGCTACGATTAGGATCTTGATCTATGGGTTTATTCATTTTTCTCCCCCTTATTGTTGAAACACGCTCCTTTAGATCGGCAAACTATTAAAAGGAGAGATCAGCCATAAAATAAGTAATAAATTTAAGGCTATAGTACAGAAATACACCTTTCTAAAAGGTTGTTTTTGTGTTTTATGTCGCAGCTTTTGCTGGGCTAACCATGCTGCTGGCCATCCGCCCAAAAAAGCCAAAATATGTAGCGTCTGTTCAGGTACACGACGCCCACCCAATTGCGCGGCTTCTTTATCTTGTGCATAGAACCAATAACTGGCTGCATTCATTAAACAAATCAATAACAACACCAAACCACTCAGTAGTCCCGCAATCACCAGAACGGCCAAAACCACAAAGTAAGCCATACATGCCAGTTGCATCACGGAATGCTTTTGTGGCGGAGTCGGCTTGGCTTTAGGTTTCACACCTGTTTGTGAGGCTTTTAAATAAGTGACCTGTTGTGCCCGAAAGCGCCCCTGACCATCTAATAAGACAATATATTCCAAGGCGCAGCCAACGATTGGACGCGGACCAGGTCGTGCAAAATCCTTAATATGTAAGAACACACGCTGTTTATTGGGATCATTCGGTTGAATAAAGCCGTAGCCTTTATCATCCAACCATTCTACCAAGCGTCCCTGATCTCGCATGTGATCTTCCTTGTTTAACCATTTACAAATTTTAAGCGTTCAATCAGCATATTACGCATTTCTAAAGGATTTTTCTGCAAAATGTCGTCACCCGTGCGTCCTTCAGCGGCATTTTTTTGTGCCACTTGCAAACGCATCATCCAGAAACGACCTGCTGCCATCGCCAAATAAAGCTCCAAACAGGCTTTCTCATCTTCAGTAAGAGGACGAACCGTTTGATAGGCGGTGAGGAAGGCCAAGGCTTTTTCTTCATCTAAATGCACCTCTGGATATTCAGTACAGAAGTCATTCAGGGTAATGGCGATGTCAAACAACAACTCATCTTTGTTCAACTCATAAAAATCGAGAATACCCTTGAGTTGCTCCCCTTCAAATAAGGTGTTGTCACGGAACAAGTCCGAATGAATAAAACCTTTTGGTCGATCTGGATAAATCACGGTCATGGCATCATACAAACCGAGCAATTCATTCAACAGCACGGTATCTGCTGCATTTAGCGTGGGTTTAATTTCACGTGACACCTGACGCCAGTATTGATGGTTACGGTATTGGGTACGTTCAAGTGGAAAATCCTGCAAAGCCACATGCATTTTCGCTTGCGCTACCGCAATCGCTTCCACCTGTGCTAAAGAGGCTGGCATGGGATGTTTACCCATTAAACGCGGGGCAATTTGGGCAGGCTTTTGTTTGATAAAGTGAATCGCTTGCCCAGAATGTTTTAACGGCACAGGCACCGCTAGACCTTGCTGTCCTAAATGTTCCAATACAGGCACAATTTCACCCGCACCATGTTCATCCATTTCTTCAAATACGGTTAATACATATTGGCTTTGGTCTTCACAGACCAGAAAATAGTTTGTATTTTGAATACCTCCTTGAATGGGAATCAGGTCAATCACCTCTAATCCATAAGGTGCTGTGAAGTCCTGAACTTCCTTTAAAGTCAAAGTGGTATAAACCGACATAGAAAACCTGCGAAAAATCTTACATAAGTTTGATAGAATACAGTTTCAATCTACCAAGGTGTAGCGCTTGTGTAGGTGAGTTTCATAATCGGCTGTAATTATTGGAAAAAATTATGCTCGCTAAACGTATTATTCCTTGCCTCGACGTTGATAACGGTCGTGTGGTGAAAGGTGTGCAATTCCTTGATATTCGCGATGCAGGTGACCCAGTTGAAGTTGCCCGTCGCTATAACGAACAAGGTGCCGATGAAATTACCTTCCTTGATATTACTGCTACACATCATGGACGCGACACCACTTACCGTACGGTAGAACGTATGGCAGAAAGCGTGTTTGTTCCGCTTACAGTCGGTGGTGGTGTCCGTAAAGTCGAAGATATTCGCTTATTATTAAATGCGGGTGCAGATAAAGTCAGTATTAATTCCGCAGCCATTTATAACCCTGAGTTTGTCCAAGAAGCATCACAACGCTTTGGGGCACAATGTATTGTGGTTGCGATTGATGCGAAAAAAACCGCAGAAAACAAATGGGAAATTTTCACCCACGGCGGTCGTAAAGAAACCGGGATTGATGCGATTGAATGGGCAGTGAAAATGGCCAGCTACGGTGCCGGTGAGCTTTTAATCACCTCAATGGATGCCGATGGGACCAAAGCAGGTTATGACCTTGGGCTGATGCGTGCCATTAATGACCGTGTGACCATTCCGACCATCGCTTCTGGTGGTGTAGGAACATTGCAACATTTGGCGGACGGTATTTTAAAAGGCGGTGCCGATGCAGTACTGGCGGCATCTATTTTCCACTTTGGGCAGCATACCATTCCTGAAGCGAAACAATATTTGGCAGCACAAGGCATTGAAATGCGCCTTTAAGCAGGTATTTCATGATCTAAAAGAGCGCCTAGAGCGCTCTTTTTTATATGCCTATCCTCCAAAAAGGAGTCTTCACGACTCCCGATACACCAAGACATTTCAGCGCACTTGGTTAGGCTAGATGGCTCAACACTTAAACCAAGTTACAGACATTCGTTGATCTGTAAATCCAGAAACCAATCAAAAGATTTTAAACATCATCAAGCAGGATGATTGCTGCCAAAATTATTGACCTATTGCCACTGATGTTTGCGGCGGCACAGCTTCATTTGCCTCAGTTTTTAGCGCTAACCCAGTCACCACATTATTTTTCTCTACCCATTTGGCAGGAAAATAACGTTGCATCACTTGATTCAATCGCTTGGCGAACACTTGTGGCAATGCAATACCCAATGGATTCTGCTCTTGCAAATTCGCAGCCGAAATCACTCGTGTGCCCAATAAATAATCAAACCATGGCTTGGTCACACACCAGTTGGCATCCTGATTGGCATTCATATGATGATCATAATGCCACGGTATTTTCTTCATGGCCCATTCAGGTTCCAGATGCGCTCGACGATGAATATAAAAATAATTACAGGCACTATACACCGCTGCGGCTGCCATCCCTTTTGAAATAGGATAAAACAAGGCACTACTGACCCCTGCGGCAACCAGTAATGACATCACTTCATTTTTGGTGCGCCAATGTGGCAAGCCCTCTACATAGCTATCATCATGAAATTGCTGTTTGCGTACCTCTCGATGATGCTCCCAATGCGATTTCATGCTTAAAGACACAGGGCTATAACGAGGCTGACCTGCACGATGGGTACCATGCAGCAGATATTTATGCGCGACCCATTCAAAACCATTTGCAACGACCAATCCTGCTAAAAATCCTTTCCACATAATTTATTTCTCCATTCATAACTTGAATATAGAAAACTGAATGTGATAAATATTGACCATCCACACGCTTAATATTGACAAATCACGACAACAAAAACAGATGATGCTTACCCTGAATGATTATACAGGCTCCGTCTATGGTGGACTGGGACACCTGTTGTATGCCTATAGCCAAGCCCAAGGTCTTGTGATTCAGCCGCAATTGCTGAAAGTGCAAAACCTCGAACGCTTTGATTATCGTATTTGGCATGAGTTGTTGAATGAATTACAGCAACAAGTGCCTCGTCCCGCCCTCGGTTTAGAAATTTCCACCTATGTACAAACGAAACATTTGGGCATTCTGGCTTATCTCGCCCTCGCCTGTGACACTTTGGGCGAAGCCCTCAGCCGTTATCATGATTTTCATCGTCTGATTTATGATGGTAGTCCACTACAGATTGATCTATCTACTGATTACCTTGCCATTCGCTGGGGTGAATTACCAGAGCATCTGACCACGCAACTCACCGACGAAATTGCGATTGCCTTGATGGTACAGTTCTTAAATCAAAATATGACTGCGCAGCCTATTCAACTGCATGAAGTGCATTTCCGTCATACCTCACCTAAAAATAGTCGACTATATGAACAGTTTTTTCATTGTAAAGTGCGCTTTTCACAACCTGTCACGCAAGTCTTGCTCCCAGTTGCCGAATTAAATAAACCCTTGCAACAAGGCGACCACACCTTACAACAATTATTGATGCAGCAAGCACAGGCGCTGTTAAAGCAATTGCCACATTCAACCCAACTGGATCAACGGCTCCAGCAAGCCATCTTGACGGGTCTACAGAAAAACCGATACCAAATTGATGTGATTGCTCAACAGTTGAATATTTCAGTGCGGCAGCTACAACGTTATTTACAAGCACAAGGCAGTAATTATCAACAACGTACCCAGCAAGTTCGGCAAATGTTAGCAGAGCAATACTTACAAGACCCACATCTGAGCTTACAAGAGATTGCCTTGCTGTTAAGTTACTCCGAGCAAAGTGCTTTTCAACGTGCGTTTAAACTTTGGACTGGGAACACCCCTCAACAGTTCCGTAAACAATATCTTCAAACAATATAAGTATTTATAAAAATAAGCACATTTTTTTAATCACCTCTACATTGAGTCATTTTATATTTTTCGTTAAAGATAGACTGTTGTGCTTTAGAACAAAAATTAATCATCACGAATAACACTGGAGATCAAGATGCATAAATATATTGCCGAACTACTCGGCACATTTTAGTTGGTCTTCGGTGGTTGTGGCAGTACCATCTTTGCTACAGCTTTTCCTGAACTTGGCATTGGTTTTTTCGGGCGTTGCGCTCGCCTTGGGTTTAACCGTCTTAACGGGTGCTTATGCCTTTATCTCTGACGGACATTTTAAACCAGCAGTAAGTATGGGCTTATGGGGTCTGGACAACGCTTCGCTGGCAAAGACCTGTTGCCTGATCTGGCCACTCAAGTGAATAGCTTACTTTCAGTACTGCTTATTGAAGTGCTACTGACGGCGTTTTTCTTCATCGAGATTATGGGGGCTACGGATAAACGAGCACCCGCAGGTTTCGCATCAATTTCAATTGGTCTCGCGCTAACACCCATCCACTTAATCAGTATTCCTGTTACCAATACCTCGGTGAATCCCGCCCACAGCACAAGGGGCGCTTGTTCGCAGAGACTGAAGCATTACGACAATTGTGGTTATTCTGGCTTGCTCCAATTCTAGGTGCGGTCATCGGCAGTTCAATTTATACATTTGTTGCGCAAAGTAAAACCGCACCCTAAAAATAAAGCCAGTTGATCTTAGGATCAACGGGCTTTATTCCGGTTTGAGTATTTATAAAAATGGGTTTTCAACGTCCTGAATCGCAGCATCAATGATTTGTTCTGGTAAGTCTGGTTCTGCTTCCAACTTTGCCACAATCGCATTTAAATAAGCTTGCAAAGCTTTTGCTGCGGCTAAACCTGCCTGATCTTTGCCTATTTGCAAATTGCCATAAATATTGACCCGATCTAATTGATTTTCTAGGGTTAAATCATGAATTGCATGTGATTCTGTGCCATTTTCGAAAGGTTTAAACATAATCACCTCGCAGCCAATACTTCAAATGGATAGGTCTTTTTCTACTTCACCAATTGCAAGATATACTGCAATAACGCTTCAATCAACTGTTTCACAATCGCATCTTGCGTGTCTGCATCCAGACTCGGGGTCGAATTTGAAGTGGCTTTACTGCCGCCAGCACTAAAGCTCTTTTGGGCTGCGCTAATCTTTTCCGCAGAAATATCTTCTGCACACTGGCTTTCTGCGTCCCAATGCGAATACGGAATGTCTTGTTTGGCTTTCACCGCAGTCGCGGTCAGCGGTAACTGATAGGTATTCCGCTTTTGCTCTTCGGTCAGTTGCGGGAATAAATTGACCCCAATTTGTTCTTCCAAATAACAGACGCTGACAATTTTCACTTCTTGCGAATTATTGTTTGGCGCGTAATACACCCCAATTGCTCCTGTTTTTGGAATATACACCGCCTTATACACGGCGGTTGGTACCATAACGCCTTGTCCAATCACTTTTAATTTTTTGCTGGTAAAGGTTGGACCCGACACCACATACACAGTGGTCTGGTGTTTGGTCACAATGGCACGTGTCGCTTCTTCCAGTTTACGCCACACTTCCTGATTGTTTTTAGGTGCTTGCGGTACCATATTCGCCAAAGAGAAACTGTCAAACTGCGAGGTTTTATTCGGCATATCGGCATTCGGTGCCATATGCCCTCGGTCATAGCCAGAGCCACGATAATCCGACAAAGTCGCACGATATTGCATTGGAATGCGTTCTTCTTCGTGAAAACTATCTTCACGTGGAATTTTTTGACTTAAACGCTGTGGTGTTAAGGCCTCTGCCACCCAAAGTGGTGTTTTAGACACGCCTGAATACATGACATTAAAGCCGTTAAAGCATAAGGCATAGCTCTGCTTTTGGAGGCTTTCTTTGTTTAAATAAGGGGGAACCTCTCGATAAAACTGATCGAGACAGGCCGAGTTTGATGCACTCGGTAAAGATAAAAACTGGCTAATTCGCTCTTGTCCAAAGGCAATGGCAAAACTCCCTACGGCAACCACTCCCAACACCACTTTTGAACTGTGCTGATTAAAAAACCAAGGAAAGGATTGCTTTGAACTACGTTTCTTACTGGCCATTGCTTTATCAAACGACTGATTTTACAGGAGCTTAACAAAGCCCTTCTGTAGAAGTATATGTTCCAATGTTTGATCGTTTAACAATTCAGCAAAATCGTGACAAGCAAGTGACGGTTGTAACAAATTGTCTGATTTCATCAGGTGTTTAAGTAGCTTATCGATGCAATTGGGTAGATTCAATTGTCAGCCGGATTTTGTATGTGCCAAGGTAATGGCACAACAAACGATCACCATAAAACACGGAGCCATGATGTCTTCACATAATTTAATTTCAGCAACAGTTTTAGCCTCTGGATTATTACTCGGTTTCAGCAGCGTCAACGCATTTGCAGAACCCGCAGTACAGGCAGGTGAAACGCTAGAAAGTTTGTCACAAGCCAAAGTGAGCACCACGATTAATGGACAACCAGGATCCATTCAAGACTTAATACAATCTGGACAAGTACGCTTGCTCAATACCGAAAATAATCCTACAGCATCGAATATGAGCGCAACTCCGAATAATACAATCGAGGATGCATCCGCAGTCGTACCCAATCAGGTCATTCCCCCAGCACCACAATTAAGCTCTTCTGCGAGTCAGCCAATCAATAGTCCAGATACAGACGTCACAAATAATCATCTGCCAGAATCTGAGCAAAATCTTGAAGCACAACCTCTGCAAAACCCTTCGGAACAGATGCCAGCTGAAGCTCCATCTGAAGTCGCACAATAACTAATGTGACGCTAAAAATATTTCAATCCGCATAAAAAAACCAAGGACGATGCCTTGGTCTTTTTATTTTTAGCGCTTATGTTTAAGCAAGAGGGAAATCATCAGATTTCAATTTGACTACCCAACTCCACCACACGATTCGGTGGAATTTGGTAAAAGTCACTGACAGGACTGGTATTGCGCTGCATCGAAATAAACAGCTTTTCACGCCACGGCGCCAAGCCATCGCCCACAGTACTAATAATCCGTTCACGCGACACAAAGAAGCTGATTTGCATTAAATTATATTCGAGTTCTATCGCTTGATAGACCGCTTCCAATGCCATTGGAATATTCATTTCATCTTTAAAGCCATAGAATAATTCAACGCGATAAAAATGCTGATTCATGGTTTCCACGTGGAATCGATCTTGATCGGTAACATAAGGTACATCCTGAATTTTTACCGTCAGAATGATGTTCTTTTGATGTAAGACCTTATTGTGCTTCATGTTGTGTAACATGGCATGTGGCACAACTGTTGGAGTCCCTGTCAGGAACACCGCTTCTCCTTCGACCCAATTCGCCTGCTCACCAATACTCTGCACAAATAAGTCCAATGGAAGTGTATCTTGTTGCAGCTTGGAAAAAGTGAGTTCACGACCATCTTTCCACGTCATTAACAACATAAATGCAATTCCGCCAATCAATAATGGCACCCAACCACCTGACAGAACTTTCAGCGAAGTGGCACTCACCAAGACCAAATCCAGCAATAGAAATGGTGTAATCAATAATGCTAGTTTTGGCTTACTCCATTTCCATGTGTAACGTATGAAAACTGCAATCAATAAAGTATCGCAGAGCATGGTCATGGTCACGGCCAAACCGTAAGCATGCGATAAACGCGAACTGGTTTGGAAAATTAGAATTAAAACAATAATCGCTGCGAGCAAAATCCAATTCAGCAAAGGTACATAAATTTGCCCTTGTTCTGAATCTGAGGTGTGCTTAATGCTTAAACGTGGCAAATAACCCAATTGAATGGCTTGGCGTGCCAAGGAGAACACCCCTGAAATCACGGCTTGAGAGGCAATAACCGCTGCCATGGTCGCCAAGAAAATCATTGGATACAACGCCCATTCTGGCACCAATAAATAAAATGGGTTTTCAATGGCATTCGGATCACGCAGTAATAATGCACCTTGCCCTGCATAGTTGAGTAATAAACACGGCAAAACCACGATAAACCATGCTAAACGAATAGGAACAGGCCCGAAATGCCCCATATCCGCATATAACGCCTCCCCCCCCGTTACGGTTAACACGACCGCACCCATGATAAAGAATGCCATCATCGGGTTGGTAATAATAAACTGAATGGCCCAATGCGGACTCAGCATTCCCAAAACCAAAGGGGTTTGAATAATGCTGGAGATGCCTAATAGTCCAAGGGCAAAAAACCATAATAAGGTGAGTGGACCAAAGAATTTCCCAACAAAAGCTGTGCCATATTTTTGCATCACAAACAAAGCGGTCACGACACTAATCGCAATCGGCACAATATAAGGATCCAGCGCATCAGTCGCGATGGACAACCCCTCTACTGCTGACAACACTGAAATGGCAGGGGTAATAATCCCATCACCAAAAAACAGCGAGGCCCCAATAAAGCCAATGGCAATCAACAATAATTTTTTGCGATCACTAAAATTGGTATTGCGCAGGTTCAGGGCAAGTAGCGCCATAATGCCACCCTCACCATTGTTGTCTGCACGCATGACAATTGCGACATATTTGATGGTAATGACCAAGGTCATTGTCCAAAAGATAATCGACAAAATACCCAAGACATTCTCAGGGTTAATCCCTAATCCATGTGCAGCATGGAAAGATTCTTTTAATGCGTAGAGTGGACTGGTTCCGATATCCCCAAACACAACCCCTAATGCTGCCATGGTAATCGCAGGCAATGCGGCTTTTTTTGCAGAACTTTGCATAAGCTTGTCTTCAATTATCGACACTATTTTTGCGAATCATATCATTGAGCTAAAACTTTTGCTCGAATTCAATTGTTTCACCTTGTCGATGGCTATATTTTTCGATATCATCCTCCGCCATGGTGAAGTGTCCGAGTGGCTGAAGGAGCACGCCTGGAAAGTGTGTAAACGTTTATAGCGTTTCGAGGGTTCGAATCCCTCTTTCACCGCCAAATTCAATTCTTATGGAATCTCATAAGGTCTAAAAAAGCTTAAATCTAAAGGGTTTAAGCTTTTTTTACGTCTCATACAATCTACTTGATCTATTGCAAGCTTGATGTAGTTGGGGGTATAACTGGGGGTATAATATTTTACCCCTAAAATTATACCCCCAATTCTGCGGAATTATTGCCATGCTTACAGATGCTCAAGTCAGAAAAATAAAACCTTTAGAAAAGAAGACTAAATACTCTGATGAAAAAGGCATGTATCTAGAGGTCACTCCTTCTGGAGGAATGCATTGGCGAATGAAGTTTCGTTTGAATGGAAAAGAGAATATCTTCAGTATTGGTACATACCCTGAAACTACGCTAGCACAGGCTCGCCGTGCTAGAGATGAAGCACGATTGAAGCTTAAAGATGGGATTAATCCCAATGAAGAGAAAAAGCAGAAGAAGCAACAAGCTGATGAAAGCATTCTTTTCAAAGCGCTTGCTATGGAGTGGATGGAAGATCGTAAGGCTGTTATTAAAGAAGGGACTTACTTACGTGACTTATCTGTATTTGAAAAAGACCTTTTCCCTGCGTTAGGTAATATGCCTATTGATCAGATTAAAGGCAAAGATGTCCTTGCTTGTGCTAAGCAAATTGAAGCACGCGGTGCTCAAGAGATGGCTAAACGCTCTATTCCTTTAGCTGGGCGTATTTTCCGCTTTGCAATTCGTAAAGGGCTAATCGAGAATGATCCAACCCCTCACCTTCAAGAAGCTCTCAAGCCTCGTAAAGTGAAGCACATGGCTCGCTTAGATATTTCTGAATTCCCGCCTTTCTTAGAAAGAATGGATCGTTATCACGGCAATATCCTTGTTAAGACAGCTTTACAGTTTATGACCTTAACTTTTGTGAGAACTGCTGAACTCATTAACATGGAATGGAATGAGATTGATTTCGAGAATCATTTATGGAGAATTCCTGCATATAAAATGAAAATGGCTTTACCCCATATTGTCCCATTATCAAGACAAGCTATCGAGCTCATTCAAGCTCTACAGCCACTCACAGGTAACAAACAATTTGTTTTTTATAATCATAGTACTGCGAAACCGCTAAGCAACAATGCTCTTTTAAGTGCCATTCGCACTATGGGCTATACAGGTAAAATGACTGGGCATGGTTTTCGGGGACTTGCTTCTACTACCCTACATGAGCAAGGCTATATGCATGATGCGATTGAAATACAGTTAGCTCATACTGTTGGGAACGCAGTCTCTCAGGCGTATAACCATGCACAGCATTTAGAATATCGAACAAAGATGATGCAGGAATGGGCTGATTTTATTGATGGATTGAGGGAAAAAACTATTCCTTTTCCTAAGATTAGGAAAGCTTAAGTTTCAAAGCCACTCGGCTTAAAAGTTTTATCTTTTCAATCTATAACTTTTACTTCGGACTTTTAGGCTTGCTTGGCATGATACGCTCAATCAAACCTTCTTCTATTGCGGGATTCAGATAATTCTTTTGTAATGTTGCCTTATGGTTTAATCCAACCAACTGCATCAATTCAGCCAAGCTATATGCATCTTGCCCCCATTCCGAAATTAAAATGCTGGGCTTGCTCGCTAGCTTGAGCGGTATCGTTTGAACTGAATATCGCATCTAAATCATCTGCAAGATAAATTCTATGAGAGGTGCTAAATCAATCTGATCAGTATATGCTTGTGAAGCTTCGTAATAGGCGTTTCTGATTTTAATAGGGTAGTTTTTTAACTCTTCTTTAAAATATTAAAACTTTACATTAGTAACCTTATTGTTGAATAGAGTTCTATCAAATCTTCAGACCAATCTCTTGAAAAAAAGTGTTCATATTGATACACCGAATACCAAGATCATTAGCAATATCAGGAACTTTCGGGCTCTGCGAAGGTTGATTTTTATTTAAACTGATATTTTTCGTTTCACTTGTTACAATCACTAAATTATCTTTTTTTGCAATTGCGATCAACCATCCATCTGCTATTTTTTCATGTGTCCAACTTTTGTCATTTGTTAACGCTTTCTCACTATAACAGTCATGAGTTGCAATATGTTGGATAACTTCACTCCATAAATCAGCATAATCTTTGTATTTACAAGAAGCTCCTGTAAAGTTTTCTTCAAGCCATTTTTTAAAACTTTCATCTTGATAATGTTCATTAACAACAATATCTGGAAGTACTACTTGTGAATTGATGATTACTTTAATTTTCTCCCAAAAACTTGGAAAAAAATCAAATTGATAATATCTTTCATAAAAGTTGATATAAATATTAGTGTCCAATAAATACTTAGTCATTGCCACCTCTATTCATCAAAATTTTATATCCTTTGAAACCAACACCTACAATATTAAATGCATCTGTATATGAAATACGATCATGATTTACTGCATTCATAACATATTTGAAAAATTTATTATCAACTCGAAATCTAATGTTATTTGTATAACTTCCACCATTAGAATCACTTGGTAATAAACGTTCAAGATTTTTCTTTAGATATCTAGTCCGATTCTGGTATTCGTCATGTGTTATCTTATTTAAGTCTAATAGTCTTCTAACAATTACAAATTCACTGACTTTAAATTTTCTAGCTAAAAAATTACTATCGGTTGAATTAAGCTGTAAGAAAATCTCTTGAGGAACTAAGATTTCTGCTGTTACTTTATTTATAAATGCTTCAGTTCGATCAAATTGGTAATCGCCAGTATCTACAATGTTAAATATTTCTTCAGTACCTACAAAAATATGCACTAACTCATGTACTAATGTAAAGAGTTGACCATTCTTAGTATCTTTTTGATTAATAAAAATTATAGGTGCTTTATGGTCAAGTAATACAAACCCTCGAAATTCTTTCACACTTAGAGGACGATGTGTATTGTCTTTCACTTTACCATTAAAAAAAACAAATACGCCTATACCATTAATCTTATCACGTAGATAATTTAATGGATTATCCGCTTGATTCTGGAAAAACAAAGGAATTTCCAGCTTATTACGTATTTTTTTAGCTACCTCTAGAAAATTGGAATCAATAGAAAATTGACCCACAAAATCTAAATTGTCAGTAATTTCATTCTTCAAAAATTCCTGCTTGACTTCCATTTCTGCAATGGTATCTCTTAACTCTTCACTTGCTTCATCGATTGAATCAGACTCAAGTGTCCTAAAGTCCAATCGTTTGATGTCAATATCAATAGTTTTATTTAGTAATAAGAGACCTGTTGGAACATTTATTTTTTTTGCTATTTCAGATAACTGATTAAAAGTTGGCTGTTTTTCTCCACTTAAAATTTGATCTAAATTATTAATTTTGGTTCTTAAAACACTCAAAGAAATTTGGGCATTTTGAACATAATAATTCAATGTGTTAGTGTCGATACGCATTGACATTACATCCCCTCCTCTACGCCCATTTGACCTTTTCTTATGCTAACATAAATTAACTGTGCAATACTGTCTATAAACACTCACAACAATACGGCACAAGTTGACGTGAATTTTAAATAGAATTATTTTCAAACCTTCTTTTTCGTCCGTGTATAAATATGCTTTGCCAATCGCTTAGCAACTTTTTTACGCAACTCATCTGTACTCATAACCTTATTACAGACTTCCTCATTTCCTGCAAGTCGAACAAGAAACAGATCAATCAACTTTCCAGATAAGTACTCTGTAAAACTGTCTAAAGAATTTGCGTTCACTGCTTGTACAATTTCTTCATTTTCGATAGCTGCTTGCTCAACCTGATCAAAGAACAATTGATCAGCTACTGTAAAGTCTGTACCGAACGCCTCATTCAACTCATCAATCAGATGCGATACATTATCAGTAGATTCTGCCTGCCCTGTTCCCACATCCGTTGAACCTTTCAAGGCATTCGCTTCACCATGCCCTAAATCGATACTATTTTCACTTAACTTCTGTAGGCGATAAAATTGAAGTTCAACAATTTTCGATAAATCAACTTCATTTTCTTTAGAGCCTTTAGGCAACTTTTGTAGTAAAGCTTTTAAATACGCATATCGTTGCTCATGCTCTGAATCTGTAAAGTCCATGATTTGCGAGACAAAGAGATATAAATTTAAATAGCTTTGTAATTGGCTTTTAAATAGTTTTTGTTGCTCTTGTTGATGTACAAGATCATCAGGATGAATTTTCTTATATTTATCAACAGCACGGTCAATAATACTATTCAACTGTTTATGTTCATGCCCTGTTAGCTTGCTTCTATCCTTAAACCAAATATTGGCAAACTCATTTAAATCAACTTCAAAGTAAAACTTCCATTGATCCAATGTATGACCAAGCTCATTCAACTTTTGCTCATTTGGAATATCACCAAGTTTAGTCAACTCGTAAAATGGTTTAAATGCTTTATAAATGTCTTCATGGGTATTCACAAAGTCCAATACAAAAGTATCTTCTTTACCATAAGTACAACGGTTCAGACGAGATAAGGTTTGTACTGCTTGAATTCCCGATAGTTTCTTATCTACAAACATGGTGTGTAGTAAAGGCTGATCAAAGCCTGTTTGATATTTTTCAGCAACCAATAACACTTGATAATCATCTGTGTCAAATTGATCAGGTAATTCAGTTTCTTTAAAACCATTCATTTTAGGTTCTGTATATTCAGTACCATCAACCTCTAGTTTCCCTGAAAAAGCGACTAAAGACTTAATCCCTGTATATTTTTTTTCTTTAATATACTCATCAAAAGCAAGCTTGTAGCGTACTGCTTGTTCACGAGAATTCGTTACAACCATTGCTTTGGCACGACCACCAATTCGGTGCATCGTCACTGTTCTAAAATGCTCGACAATGATTTCTACTTTCTGAGCGATCACGCTTGGATGCATTGAAACAAAACGAGCCATCAAAGCTTTGGTTTTATTCTTTGCAAGTTCTGGATCATTGTCAGCAATTTTGATTAATTTATAGTACTGCCCATAGGTCGTGTAGTTTGCCAATACATCTAAAATAAAGCCCTCCTGAATTGCCTGTTTCATACTGTAATGATGAAACGGGGCTTCGCCGTTATCACCCGCTTCATCAAAGCAAGCAAGCGTTTTCCATTTTGGTGTAGCAGTAAAGGCAAAAAAACTTAAGTTAGGCTGGCGACTACGTTTTGACGCTTCTGCAAATAAATGCTTTTTCACATCATCTGTGAGTTCACTTTCATCCTCATCGCCATCATCTAAAAACTCTTGGGCGATTGCTGCTTCAATCCCATCTTTATTTAGAATCTGCTTCAGTTGCTGTGCTGTCTCCCCACCTTGCGAGCTATGAGCTTCATCTACAATCACTGCAAAACGCTTCCCTTCTGTACTCAAATCAACAGTAATTCCTTTTTTCGCTTGGGTGCGAATCGACTGCATGATGTATGGAAATTTTTGGATAGTGGTAATAATGATAGGTACATTTGAAGCCAAGGCATTGGTGAGCTGTAGGGTGTTTTCATCAATTTTTTGCACGACACCATCTTTATGCTCAAACTGTGCAATGGTTTCTTGTAACTGTCGATCAAGTACAATACGGTCAGTAATCACAATAATAGAATTAAAAATTTTCTGATCATCTGCATTGTGCATCGATGCCAATTGATGTGCGAGCCAAGCAATGGTATTTGACTTACCTGAACCTGCTGAATGCTGAATTAAGTAGTTATGACCTGAACCATTGGCTTTACTGTGTTTTGTGAGTTTACGCACAGCATCTAATTGATGGTAACGTGGGAAAATCATGGTTTCTTTTTCGATATATCGAAAACCAGTTTCAGTTCTAATTTTTTTGGTTTCTACACTCAAATGCATATAGCGCGCAAAGATTTCCATAAAACTATGACGAGCTAAAGTTTCAGTCCACAGATAATGCGTGCGTACATCACCTTCTACAGGTGGATTACCTTTACCATTTAGATAACCTTTGTTGAAAGGTAGAAAAAAGGTGTTTTCTCCATCCAACTTCGTGGTCATATAGACATCGCAGGTATCTACTGCAAAATGAACCAAGGTACGTTTTTTAAAATCAAATAAACGTCCTTTTGCATTACGCTCTTTTTTAAATTGAATTTTGGCATCTTCAACATTCCAACCCGATGCTGAAAACTCATTTTTAAGTTCAAGCGTGATTAATGGAATACCATTGAGTGAAAGCACCATATCAGGAATTTCATTAAATTCTGTATGAAGCTGACGTGTACATTTAAGGACATTGGCATCGTATTGTTCTTGGGTAGTTTTATTGATGCTGGTATTGGGTGCAAAGTATGCCATTTTGATTTTTTTACCAAAGCATTTAAAGCCTTGACGTAAAACTGATAGAGCACCTTCGGTATCTAATGCATGTGCTAAATCATTGACAATACGAGTTGCTGTTTCATCTTTACACGAGTTATGGATTTTCTCCCAAACTTTTGGTTGCGTCGCTTGAATAAAGGCAACGACATCTTTAGGAAATAGAGCAATTCTTGGGTCATAATCTTTCGGGTTGCCTTTTACATAACCGCCAGCCGTTGTTAAGCTTTGTTCGATGGCTTGTTCAAAATAATATTCGCTATGCATGGCATTTCCCCAAAAAAATATGACCCAATGATTTTTTAGTTTAGTTTAAGATTTCGAACATCGATCTTCCCTGTCACCACTTGCGTGATTAAGGTTGAGCGATATTCATTTAAAAGATGAACGAGTTTTTTGCCTTTACCAATAGCGCTATTAAACTTTTCATCTTCATTTTTTAAATATTCAATTAATTGCTTTTGCTCTTCCAAGGGAGGAATAGCCAAAGTTAAATCATTATACTTTTCAGCACTTACATTCTGAATCGTAGCTTGGATATTAATGGAACTAATCCAATCCCAATATTGTTTAGATTGAAGAAAATAATTAACAAATTCAGGATTATAATTTTCTTGATCTAACCTAGCACGAATTAGATAACCCGCATAACAGGCAATACCTATTGATTCAGCTTTGTAAAGATAACTTTTACCAACTGTTGCCCCACTTCTTGCTAGTAAAATATCTAAGTCATCCAATAGATATTCCTCTGCTTTTTCGAACTCTAGAGATTTAAATGTTTCATCCTTCAAATTTCCAGAATCATCAATATCAGTGATTCGTATATATCGTGGATTTTCTTTATCCTCGGATTCAGCTGATTCATTTGCACCATATTTCAGCTTTTCCGATAAAAGAAATTTTAACCTTTTAATTTTCCATTGTTGTGGAATATTACCTAAAATCTCTATACCACTTTCTTTCATCTCCACATCAGGATTTAAGCCCTTAGTCACCGCATGAGAAATTAAAGCGACTCGTTGTTCAGCTAACTTTTCCAGTAAGGTTGCTTGCTTCGTAATCAGAGAATCAACTTGGGCAAGACGTTTATCTAAAAAATCTGCAATAGCTTCTTGTTCATCAGATGGTGGCAAAGCAATTTTGATATTTCCGACAGTATCTGTATTTAAATTTAATTGTGTACCAAGTTTTCCTAGACCTAAATAAGGTTGTCCTGATGCAAAAATATAATATAAAAAATTAATGGACTCCTTCCAATCAGGAAAATAAACAAATCCATCGTGGATACAAGCTTTAACCTTAGTGATAATGGGTTTTCCTACACTACCTGCAATACTTAAAAATATTGAATCAGGTTGCATTTTCACACTCAAAGAATTTCCTAATTCAGACAATCGCTGAGTAGTTTCTAAGAGATACTTATCACTAGCTGTTACATCTGCTATTCGAACCCAAGCATATTCACCTTCATCATCAAAATACTCTGGATTATCAATTGGCCTAGGAGAAGCTCCGCGTTTAACTAAAGTCAAACGCTTAATAGACAAGCATTTCCAATGGCTAGGGATTTCCCCTAACCATTGCACGCCACTATCCTTATAACTTTCGTAACGTGGTAACTGACTCATGCAGACAAACCTCCTAACATCTGCATAATCTCACGCTCAAGCTGAACAATCTCAGACTTAATTTCCTCTAAAGGACGTGGTGGCTCATAAACATAAAAATGACGGTTGATTGGAATTTCATAACCCACTTTGGTTTTACTATAATCAATCCACGCATCAGCCACATGCGGTAAAACTTCAGCTTTTAAATAGGCTTCACAGTGCGTTGTAACCAATGGCAATAACTCAGACAAGTCAGGCTCTTTGTCATAATTTACAGGCAAAGGCAAAGTCAAATTGTCAGGGAATGAAACAAGTTCCGTATCCCGCAACTGAGTATCAGGCTCAATATTACCTTTACTGTCTTTGCAGACATCCGCAGTTTGATCACGCTCAGACAACGCTTCCAAAATCGCTTTTTTCACAGGTGCACCAAGCTTAAAAGTTAATCCTTTTAGAATTGGATCAAGTACTTTTAAAAATTCATCACGATTTTTCCAAACCTGATCAGAGATTTTTGCTGTAAGTGCCTTCTTAATCGCTTCCTGTTGTAAACGACCTGCTTGCTCCTCTTTCGAAATTTCAGCAGTATCTTTGACTTTCTTACTCTTGGCTAAGCTTGCAAATGCGGACTGTTCATCCAACAAAGCAATACGTTCAGCAGAAATTGTAAAGTTCAAACGCAATGGGCGTTCTACAGTCAGCTTCAAGTAACCAAAATCTTGATTATTAAAAATCTTTGAACACACCTTCGCTTCACCAGCTTTGGTTTGGATCAATGCACTCGTGTCTTGATCTTTAAATTTCGAATAAAACTTAGTCAGTTCAGCAATATGATCTTTAGACAATTCATGGCGCTTATTACCTAAACTTTTAGCCATTTTCTGATAATGCGAAGTACCATCAATGAGCTGTACTTTACCTTTACGCTGTTCAGATTTTTTGTTCGAAATAATCCAGATATAAGTATAAATACCTGTGTTATAGAACATCTGATCAGGCAAAGCGATAATCGCTTCAAGCCAATCATTTTCGATAATCCAACGACGAATATTACTTTCACCACTGCCTGCATCACCTGTAAATAAGGGCGAACCATTAAATACCACAGCAATACGTGAACCTTCACCACCATTTTCAGGCGAAGCTTTCATTTTAGAAATCATGTGTTGAGCGAACAATAATGATCCGTCATTGATACGTGGCAAGCCTGCACCAAAGCGACCTGAAAAGCCTTGCTTCTCTTCCTCATCAATAAATTCTTTTTGGTTTTTCCATTCCACACCAAAAGGAGGATTTGAGAACATATAGTGAAAGTCTTTATCTGCATGACCATCACGCGGAACATAACCATCTTTTTCCTTGGCATTTTTCACACCAAGCGTATCACCATACACAATGTTTTCAGCAGGTTCATCTTTTATCAACAAGTCAGAACAACAGATGGCGTATGACTCAGGGTTATACTCTTGTCCATACATATCAAGGCTAATCTTGTCATTGTATTTCTTAAGAAATTTTTCTGATTCAGACAACATCCCGCCCGTACCCGCCGTAGGATCATAAATACTACGGTGCACACCTGCTTTAACAAGCTCATCCTGATCTTCTTCAAAGATTAAATTCACCATCAGCTCAATCACTTCACGAGGCGTAAAGTGATCCCCTGCTTCCTCATTTGCCTGTTCATTAAACTTACGTACTAACTCTTCAAATAGGTAGCCCATTTGTAGATTACTCACGCTACTAGGCGCAAGGCTTAAACCTGACTCTACCAAACCATTACGGAACTCTTGGAAGACTTTATATAGGCGGTTTGCATCATCAAGTTTTTCAATTTCTTTAGCAAATTCAAACTTGGCAAAAATATCCTTTGCTTTAGGTGAAAAACCATCAATATACTTTGTTAAATTTGCCGTAAATTGATCTGGATCATCCAACAGTTTTTGTAGATTAAAACCACTGATGTTATAAAGATTTTGTTTACGATTTTTATCCGCAATTTGGCTCAACTGCTTTTGTAAAAAGACATTTGGGTTTTTGTCTTGCAAATTCGCCACAGCTTTTTCATAGCATGCTTTCATTTCATCTGCATACGGTGCAAGAATTGCATCAAAACGGCCTAATACAATTAATGGCAACATCACACGACGATACTGCGGTGGACGATAAGGGCCACGAATAATGTTGGCGATACTCCAGACTAATCCTACAATTTTGCCATGTTGTGAGTGTTGATTTACTTCATTTGTCATTTTCATTTCTCCAATTCAAAAATTCGGTTTATTGCGCCACTTTGGCTTGCACTAAAATTTGTTCGCTCTTCGCTTGATTGTATTCGGCTCTTAAAGCTGTCAATTGTTTGAATATTAAAGCTTCATTGTGTGCTTCTTCGGCAAGTCGAAGAATCTCTTCTTGTTGAAACATAGAAGGAATAACTATTTCCGCTTCTTTTAAGGTCGAAATACTGAGCATCATCAGCAATGATCCTCGACTATTCATTTCAAAATAAGATCGCATTGCTTGTGAATGATTAAAGTACCAAGCTAAAAATTCGGGTTTTATGTTATCAACATTCAAATTCACGACGATAAATTGATTACTTACAACAACTTGATCTGATTCATTACCTTTGAATACATAGGCTTTTGGCTCTCCACGAGCGACCACAATAATCGAGTTATATTTCAAATATTGAGGTCTTGAGTCGTAAGCCCATTCAAGTTCTGACCATTGATTTTCTGAAATAACTACTTGATCTTTGGATAAATCTTTAATTTGAATTGCTTTTACATCAAAAGTCACTGCTGGTTTCTCAAGGGGGCGTTGTGTAAACCCTGTATAAATCTCAGCAATATTTTTTAATTTAGTCTCCATAGTCCTTCCTTTAATAAACTTGGAGTACTTTGTTATTTTTCAGATATAATCTGTTTAACAAAGTCTCCTGTGATAGTGGATTTTGTTTTGAAAAGTTATCTGATCGCCAAATCCTAACTTTTCAAATCACGCAGTAGAACTCGTACTGAGTTTTTACTGCGTGAGATTAATGTACGATAGAATTGAAACTTATGCAATAAAATTTTCACTTTTTAACGTACTGCAAAGTATAACGCTTTAATTTTCTAATTCTTCTTGATATTTTTTATAACCTATATACCCTTTTAAAGACCATCTTTTCATTGCAAATTTAATATAACGCTCTTCTTGCTCATCAATAATTTCATTATAAAAATCAGAGTAATAATTAATAGTTTTCTTAACATCACACATAGCTTTAACAGTTTTCCGAACACTTTTTCCTGCTAGTCGTACATGATATAAATCTGTTGGGACTTCCCGTTCAAACCCTTCAAGATATCGATCTGCTTTGATCCATACATCATCATCGTTACCTTGAATATTTAATCGGAGTTCAAGTAAAACGAAATTTCCAAGTCTTCTTTTTTGATAATAGTCGATTTCTCTACAATTCTGACCATCAAAATTTCGGTTTTGTTTTGCCCATAAGTGCTCTATAGACAAGTAATCATTTGTTTTTCCAGATGATCTACTCTTTAAAATCTTATCTATATTAATAGTCTTATTAGGTTGTAAAGAAGACTCATAGTTCATTAAGAAGTAGCGAATCCCTCGCCACCCATAAAAATCAAATGGACTTTTATTATCTAAACGAAAAGATTCTTCAAACCATCCATCGTGTGCATGACGTTGTGTGAAATCTACAAGTAAATACTCAAGTACTTGATCATCATTTATTAGAGTAATATTGCCAATTGCTCTATTATCTTCCGAATTGTAATAATTTAATAAGTTTCCATAGTAATATTTACTTGCAAACTGATACAAATCACCTTGTCCTGTGTCTTTCCTGAATGTCATACCGTTAGCAATGTAGACTCGAAAATTTAATTTTTCCAATAATTGAAGATGACGTTCAAGAATCTCTCCTTTTCCTTTATTTTTTAGTACCAGTGCTAGGAATAAAGGCATGATTGAAGCATGGACATTTTGGGCTCTAATGTTTTCAATAAGTGGTTTTATGGTCTTGTCTAAACCGACATAATTAGGAGCATAAAGGTGTTCATACCACTTTGCAGCTAATTTTAAAAACTGAATAAATTCTTGTAGTTTGGTTATTGTTTGATTTTTCTTTTCACTGGACTGCAAACATTGATCTATTTTTATTCTGTCCTTAAGAACATCATACCCATACTGACTATCAGTTTTATTCATTTTAAAAAATACAACTAAACAATATCTTAAAAATGAACTTTCTTCAGCTGGTGATGTTTTCTTGGCTTTATTCAATGATTGTAAAATATCAGACCAGTGTTCTGTAATTTCATCTCTTAATGACAAGGCTGAGAGCTTAATAGAACAATAGATTAAATAATTTTTTACTTTCTCTAATTCGCTGAGCTGCTTGCCTCTGTTATTAATAACTTCAAACATGATACCTGTTTCAGCGTCTTCTACAGGCGAATAAACTAAAAAACCTAATCTATCTTCTAAAATATTTAAAATCTGCTCAGTAGCAACTCCTGAAGAAGTCTGTTGAGATAACCATTTGGTAATCAAATTATGAGCATTTAACAAGCGCTCATGTGACTCTAATGTAATTGGACAATTTTCTAAATTAGCATCAGCCAATACTACTTTTTCAAAAAATTTCCGAGTATCCATATTTAGCTTTAATACAAATTGGTCATTTCCTATAGTGCCTCGTATTAGATATTTGGCGGTAATGCTTTCTTTTTCCACTTTATTAGCAAATAGAGAAATACATTTAAAAAAAATAACCAACGTAGTTAATCGCTGTTGACCATCTACAATATGATATTGATTAGACTGATTTTTAATCCGTGATAAAACAAGTGTACCTGTATAGTGCCTTACGGCTGAAGTATCTAAAAGAAGATGATCAATATCTTTCAATAATTCATCAATCTGCTTTTCATCCCAAGCATATCCTCTTTGATAATCAGGGATCTGAAAAAAATTATTTGTAAAAATCTCTGATAAAGTTAAGAGCTGGGTAACGAAGTGATTTTCTGACATTTGAAAAAGCTGGATAAAATAAGAACAATTATATTGGTTTAAGATCACTAAAAGGAAAAAATCTAATAATGTATCAATTATTTAGACATGACTTTCCAATCTAAAAGTAAAAAGATCTCTTTTCATACCAACTAACGAGAATTAATTTGAATTTCCTCCCAATCCTTATAACTAATTTGAGGTTGACCTAAAAGCTTCCAAGTAGATGGTCCTGATGTTGGACGGCCAAATAACATTGCAGCAGGTGTCGAAGTACTTGTAAAAGATACATCTTGGGTAAACTCAATTTTATCATCGATCACTCGGATCATATCTTTATCTATCAAAGATTGACGTTGATTTATTATGAAATTATGTTGAGAAGAAGTCTGCTGTTCCTTACCAATAGAACCTTGTCTCACATAAAAAACTCCATCTTTTATATAAGCTTTTCCATCTACTTTTTTATCACGGCTTAAAACAAAAAATTCTGCCTCTATTCTTTCATTTATAGTATTAGCCAATTGAGTATTTAACTGACTTGAAATTTTTACCACTGGCGTAAGTAAGTCGACTCCTAATGCAGGTAAAATAAAACTTAAATTATCTAAGAAAGTATCCATATCTGAAATATCAGCATCTGATAACTTTCCAGCATAATTTTTTATTTCTTGTTTATTTTCAATTTTATATAGTGTTTTTTCTTTAATAAATTTATAAACCTGATATTCTAAATACGCACAATGAGTTTTAGTTAGTGTCGTATCCTTACATTGAACTAATATGACTGTATCCCAAAAATCTTTATTGTAGTCATGATGTTGCATTCTCTGAATTCCATTGACGGTTTCTCCAACATAAACATTGTATTTACCTTCAAGCTCTTGAGACTTACTGATAAGAAAATAAATTCCAGAACCATGTGCATCTTCTTTCTCAAGCAGTTGTTTTAAACTTGCTCTCGGTGCTGCATATACATAGCCTGTCCAATTCATTAGCTCGGCTCTAACAATACCATTATGTTGCCCATCCACATAGAACAGACGAATTTGACGACCACGTTTTTTCATTTTTTACCTTTAAAATCATGACAGATACAAAAACATTGAACACAAAAAATCTCTTATTTATCCAATATCAATGAATAAGATTATTGCTGATATACGGCTCTTTCAAATTAAATTCCACAATAAATATCCATTTTCTTTTGCCTGACCATATGCCCAATCCGCTACCCGATGTGAACGCTGCATATCGGTTAAAAAACCTAGTTGAGAAATCTCTTGACCGATCAGTCGATCATGTAAATGATTACGTTCTAACCATTGATTCAAAAACTCTTCTGAAGCCAAATAGTTACTTTTTTGTGAATTACATTTGTCATCTGCCAGCACAAAATTATGTCCAGTATCTGCTGGGTAAAGTGACCAGGGAATAAAGTGATCTACTGCGTATTTATTATTTTTAAGGCTTTTCCCACAGTAGAAACACTGACATTTTTGCAAGTCAATCAGAAAACTTGCAACTTGTCCCAATTGGCTACGGTTGGGAGCAAACATAAATTCATCCAAATCAGGCAGACCATCTAAGACAACAAGGTTCTGTTTATTCAGTCGAATAAAATCAATCCAACGTTTCTGGCACAGTTCTTCAATAATTTCACTGAATTGCCTTAAGCAGTACATCGCTTTTGGCAATAATTGCAGAGCTTCCTTAGAGTCACTCAAGTGGTAGAGAAATTCGAAAGTTTGCCCATTTAGATTTTGCAAATACATAACTGGCATTTGCTTCACCGTACTTGCAACTGATTTCCTGAGTTTTAACCAAAAAACTGAATCTCTTCTTGCAACGGCGATTGTTTTGTATTGCTGCTGCGCTTTCTGAATTTCATTGATAATCTTTGCTTGCTTACCTGTACTTTGTTGAATGGTAAAAGGTTCATATTGGCTGAACTGAAATGGCAGTGACTGTTTCCAATAAAGATCAATAAACTTTTCAGCAATATCCAAATAGTCTAGACGGAGTGTTGCACCCGTATCTTGTCCCTGTTCAATTGCAAGTCGAGTAATGCTCATTAGCAAAGCAAACTTATAGGTTGAAGTAAAAGTCCCTGACTGCAAAATTTGCTGGATATGCTTAAGGAATTTTAATTGTTCCTGAGGTGCTGGAACGGCTTCATCACTTACAAACATTATTTACGCCTTTTGCTTTTTGAAAAGAATGTTCAGCCACTCTTCTGTTCGATCAGAGCGTTTATCTAAGGTAATCCACTGCTGTAAAATTAGTACCTGATCAAAGTCTTTTAACAGATCATCTACCTGCTTTTCATTTAAGTCAGTAAAGCTACGCCCATCTTTTTCACGATCTTGATTGCCATATTTAAAAGACATATAGCACACACCATTTGGCTTTAGTGCCGTTAAAATCCTGTCCAATACATCTGATAACTTCTCCCTCTCACAATGCAACAAAGAAGCACATGCCCAAATACCCCCATATTTTTCCTGTGCAGATAATTCATAAAAACTATCTAACCGCACTGGTAGTCCTGTAAGCTGACGTGCTTTTGCAACCAACTCTTCTGAATAATCAATGGCTTCTACCTGATGACCCAAATTTTTAAAAGCCAGCGTATCTCGACCCGAGCCACAACCCAGGTCAAGAATAGAAGCATGTTCAGGTAGGTATCTTAAAAATGATTGGTACAAACTGGTCATGTCCACTTGATAAGTAGTATCAAAGAACTGATCAGCATTTTGATTGTAGTAATATATATTTTTATTCATAATCTTCTAATAAACAGACTTGGTGTTCACTTTAAGTGAGTAATATAAGCATAGAATGGTAGCTACACACTGAGCTTGCAACAAATTTAATTAAAAATTAAAATAAGACAAATAGTTAAAGGCTAAAAAAGATGGCTTTTTGTCCCTTATGTAATGATGAACTCGATAATGAATACCTCAACTCTGTCATGGATGAACTTTCTCGGCATAAAGACTCACCTTTTTATTCTATAATTAAGCAATGTCTTCATTGTAAACATGATTTACTTTTTAAAAAAATTGCACTCAGTTATTACCTAGTTACTAATAACAAAGAAATTCTTATTGGTGGTGCATAAAAAATTGGGTCAGAAATAAGGGAGCTAAAGCTCCCATTTTTATTCACGACTTTGTATTTTTTCTTCAATCCATTGATGAACTTCCAAAGCCACCCAACCAATACGTGATTCACTTAAGCGTATTGGTTTTGGAAAGCTTGGATCATAGTACTTTGAATCAACATTAATCATTTCGTAGATCTTTGCCCGACTAATACTTGTGAATTGAATGACTTCTTTAATATTGATAATTTGATTCATCTGAAAAGTCTGACCTGTGAACGCATTCATGATGTTTACTCCTGATCATTGATGCGAGCGCGTATTCGCTCAGATCATAGGGCAGTCCAATAAAATTTTACGGAGTCCCATGTTATCTAGATTTATCTAATTCACCGACCTCACACTCCCCTGTAAATCTTGCTGAATATCCTGCACAAACCCCTTACTCTGAGTGAATTTGGTCTTCGTCTTGGCTTTTGATTCAAGTGGAGAATGCTCAGACTCAGCATTCTCATCCACATAAAACTCTTCCACGAAATCTAGTCCCTCCTCAGCATTCACCTCAAACCGTGCATTGCCATACCCCTGCCGTGCCATTTGATCTAAAGCAGCCTGATTAAAACCACATAACTTAGTTTTTTGGTCAATCTCTTTCGCAGTTTGAATCGCTTCTTGTACATGAACACCTTCACGTAAAGTCAAATCCACGTAGTACACAGGCGTGCGATAGCTTTGAGTTGTGGACTTTCCTCTAAGCGTGAGTTGTAGCGGTAAACACGAAAGCAAGCCATTAGATGCTGCATGGTAATAACTGAGTCTCGCAGCCAAAGTACGGATACTATTAAAGCCTGTGGTTCTAAAGATGAATGTCCCAAGTTCATCCGATTCATCTAAATTGACATGCAAACGCCCATAAGGTTTACAGTTACCTCCTTGTGCCAATGGACACAAATCAGGGGATGGGCATGGATGTTGTTCTACCCCTTGATTAGTCAGTCGTTGGCAGGTTTCTCCATTCCCAACACATACAGGCCTACCCGTTTGACGGTCAAATAAACTGTATTCCGCCCGTAGATTCAGTTCAGGATCATTGAATATCATGCGGACTGGAATACTTCTGAGTTTTTGATTCGGTGCTTTCGCTCGAAGTTGTTCATCCAATGGATGTTTCACCCAACCACTATCCTTGTTTTGGATTTGGCTGGTAATGGTGAATTGGTCATCCTTTTCAGGGATGCGTTTCCCGTTCTTTTCGACAACCTTGCCGATACTGATCCGCCCAAGAATTGGCGGTGTAATAGCTAAACCTTTAATCATGGTATTTTCCTCTTCTACTTAAATGTGTAGATATGCTTGGTTAAAAATGAAATCGGCATAAAAAATCCCATGCTCTCAGGCATGGGACATTTAGATTAGTTTGGTATTTTGCTAGCGAAGTACACTTAGGCTAAATCTGTTTCAATCAGCATCGGTATAGATGTTGAATCGCCGTGTGCCCTGCTTGCTTTGTGAAAATTGATTAAGATACTCAGGGTGTAACTTGAGTAAAGCCTTGCTATCTAAGCTGATTGAATCCTTAGACTTTTTCCATGTCACTGAGCCTACTTTAAAGGTGGCACGTTCAGCCCCCTGCATCTTGGCTTGAAGTTGATGCTTCAGTAGATCGAACTGCTCCTGATGTTTTTCAATTTGGTTACGGGTCTGAATGAGTTGCTCAAACTGTTGATTGGCTTGCTCATCCTCAGATAGATCCGTGGTGCTGAGCGGTACATGTTCAGGATAGAGTAGCTGTAAGGCTTTGGCTGCGGATTCACTGGCATCGGCTTCAGGTGGGATATCCTTTTCAACACACTCCCAGAAGTAACGCTCCGCATTGATGATGTGTTGAATCACCGATTCTGAACGTGTGACTTTAAAAATTCTTGTTTCATGTCCACAAATTAAGACACAGATATGTGCTGCCTTTTTGCCTGTGACTGCCAGTTGGTGTTGCACCTGACACAACACGTATAACGGCACACCATCTCGCCACAACTTGGCCCCATATTCTCCAGCAGTTTTACACTCCAGTATTTGTACATCAGCATCCCCAACCACCGAATAATCCAAGTTGGCCAACATAAAATGCTTGTCTGGATCAGGATGTTGTAATACGGCATTGACTCGACGCACTTTATAGTTGGTATACATGCTGTAGTATTCAGCAACCAAAGGTTCCAGTTGCTTGCCCCAGTACAAGGGTGCATGGCCTTCACTTTCATCTTCAATGTTTTGTTGAATCCGTCCTGTCTTGATCATCCATAGTTCAAGCATCGATATATAAGGATTGAGGCCACAAGCTGCGGCACAGTCACTACTACCAATACCTTGACGACGAACTTCCAGCCATTCCGCCTGACTTAGGTTTTTGGTCTCTACAAAGCGTTTTGGATGGCTGAGTTTAGGGCGATGCGCATGGATATTTGCTCGAGTAGGATGATGTTGAATTAAAGCTGAGTTCATAAAGCTGTCCTCTGATTATTAAATTTTAGGCATAAAAAAAGCCACATCTGGAGATGTGGCAAAGAGGTATTTGGATTCAAAGAGATTTACAGGATCATGTTGATCTGATGTGATTATCTTAAATTCTGAATCTGAATCTAAACTTAAACAATCAAGCGTAATGCTTGTTCCAGTCCACGTTGTTTTAAACCTGCTCCAGCACCGAACCATGCTGAATCTAAGCGATGATCCTGACTCATCGCTCGACGTTCATGATCACAAAATTCCGTAATGGAACACAGTAAGCCATAAGCCGTGTCTTTGGCTGAACTGAGTTCTGCCCCACGACCATGGCCATTAAACATGGTCATGACTTTAGACATGGCACGTCCATTCGGTTCAGACTTATTGTCAGCTTTATTGGATTGGCTTCCTTGCGCTGGCACATTGCGATAAAACTGAATAATACTGTCATCTTGCTCGGTTGGACTGAGGCTGGTGTTATTAAACACCGCATCAAAATAAGCTGCAGCTTCAGTCTGTGTAACTTTACGTTGACTGAGCTGTTTCATTTCATACATGTGTTCGTTCCATGCCCGCACTGAAATCCCCAATTGCTGTTTGATCTTCTGCGCATCAAACTTAGTACTGTGTGGCACTTTAACTACGCCTGCACTTGCATTCTGACCTTTTAAGGCAATGGCTAAAGTGTTGTTACACACCACGCGAATCGAGGTAAATTGCGCCGTGGTCGCTAAGGTGCCATCACATCCAGTGGCTAAGAGAATATAGCCATTGCTGACATCTTTACCCTTTAAAGCAGAAGTTTGCCCAGTTTTGGCTAAAGCCCAGAATTTCTTGCCACCTTTCAGTACTCCTGCGGTTTCCAGTTCAAAGCCAGATTGTTCAGTCAAGTCTCGATAGAATTCTAGAATCTCTCGGGGTTGGACTTCCTGATAACGCTGACTGACTACCGATAAAGGTGCATGTGTGTCGGAACGGTATAAAACCCGCTGTTCATCATGCGGTAGGATCAAGCTTTGTCCTTTGTGATTTTCAGCCATGTAACTCACATTCGAGCTTTCAATCTGCCAGTCCATGCCCGCCTGCTTGGCCCAGACCTCAATCGGTTGATTGGGTGTCAGTTGATTACCCAAACCATGCCAAGGGGTTTGACCGACATAAGCCATGTTTTCGATTTGATGTGCCATTGTGAATATTCCTAAAATAAAAGTGAAAGATGTAAAGATTTAAAGATGCAGAAATGTGCTGTAAGGGTTTAAACAATCCATCTATTTAAAGATGTAACTGTGTAAAGTCTGAGATGCGATTACGGCATCCATGCAAACTGTTGTTGGCAATCCAAGCAGACATACTGCTCGGCATTGCTGTAGTACTTCTCAAAGCAGTATTGGCTGACGACGACTAGGACGCCACCGATGACCACCCCGACCGTGGCGCCAATAAAAGGTGAAACGCCTGCTTTTTTTGCGACCTGCATACCAAACATCGCCATCTGTGTAGGTGAAATACAGCGTTGTAACTGTTCAAAATAGTTAAAGTTGGCGTTGCCTGAATCGGTCTGTCTGACATGGGTAGACTGACAGTAGGGGCATTGAATAAAGGACATTGATATTCCTTGTGAAATGAATTCAGTGCGAAGCGCTGAATTAAGGGCATAAAAAAACCGTGCCCATTGAGGACACGGTTTGATTGAGTTTTTGCTTTGTCGTGGAGAGTTGAAGGCTGCTATTGAAAGCTATAGCTTGCAGTGCCTTTTTCCGTCTCCACATCAACACGCACTACGTTGTCATAGCCACAGCCGGTTAATTTCAGTCTTAAACGCAGACCCATTTTAAAATGCTGGGGATATTCCAACGATCTGCGATAGCCTTCATAACTGCATTCACCGTTGTTGATCAGCACATTGGTGACATCAATCGGATCTGCACTGTTAGAACGGATCGTCAATACCGTAGCGGATTGATTTTGGGCATACCAGTTACTGGTATCTTTGACATCCAGTTCTACCGTAAATGTATTTGGATCAAGGCCAGAACTACAGCCACTCAGCAACATTCCTGTCGTTGCAGTCACTGCCAACAGAAAGAGTTTAAAAAATTGCTTCATAAAATTCATCCTCAGCAGTAGTTATAGCTCACGCCATAATCGCCCGTATTTAAATCAATGCTGACCAGATGAATTTCACAGTCTGTGCCATTATCAAATTCATAAACGTAGTAACGATTACCCGCCTGCTCCGATTCCAGTGCTCCGTGTTCCTGTAAGCTGAAGTCTTTCACTGATTTGCCTGTATCTTTTGCGGCTTTGGCAAAGACATAGCGTTGATACTTGTCTATGTTGTCCTGCTCAAACTGAGGCAGTTCGTCATAAGGCAGCATCGACAGCAAGGTATCGACAGACTTTAGGTTTTTATCAAATTCAAAACTCAGCAGCTCAGGTTCATGGTCTGCTGGACTCAGACTCTTGCTTCCCGTGGTCAATTCTTTGACATCAATCCCATCCACTTCCGCTGCGGGAATCTCGGTTGATGCGGCAGAAGCGGCGGATTCTAAAGGCTGTGCAGAGCTGGCCTCAGAAGTACTGGCTTGAACCGTTTTTTCAGTTACATGTTTGGGGCTGAAGAAATAGAAGCCTGCAATGCTGATCAGGGTCAGGGCTAAGATTGCCGCCAAGCCCAATATGGTTTTTTGGTTCATCTCAAATGCTCCCCGTCTTTAGTTGGGTACAGTAACTTGACCATTCTGCGCATTAAAGTGAACGAAGCGCGGACAACCACCCTGAAAGTTCACCGTGAAATTACGCCAACCACGATTGCCCGGATTGGTTTTATACATGCACTGATACACTCCACCACCCAAATTGCGGGCCTTAACAAAATAGGCTTCGCTGGCTTGCGCAAACCAGCCTGCTTGTGCGAATGATGCGCCTGCAAGTAGTGATGAAATAAGGGCAGTTTTTAGGAAGGTTTTAAACATAATCATTTTCTCTTTTTATAGGCATCACCTGTCTTGATTAGACGCAGTGCTCCCCATGCATGAATGTTGGAATGAATATCTATGTTTTTTTGAAGTGTTATAGACGATAAAGCACACAGATCTATGACCCTCAAAACAGCATGAGAGATTCATCTTCATATCGGTAATATGTACTTGAAAAAGTTTTATTCTTAGAAAGTCATCGACACAGCTATGCATTGACTGCACAGCATCAGGTCTAATCACCCAACGGTACAAACATGAAAAAAGAGAAATATAAAAGACGGTCTTGATGTAAGCGCATGGCGTACTCCTTTGTTTTAAAAGAATCCTGCCAAATCACTGTCAATTGATGGTGGCAGAACGAAGGAGGGTTGACAGACTGGTAACAAAGAAACCAGCACGCGCAAGCGCGTCCCCCCTCCGCCCTACCGCAAAGAAAGGGGGACGAACGGGTCCACAACATGCAAAATGAGATTTCGCATATTGTCTTTGTTAATGGGTCTGTCAAAACCCGCTGACGATGTAGGTCAGCAGGCTAAGGATAATCTGCACGTTATAGAGCGTCAAGCAAGTACAGGAATGTAATATGAATTTTTAACGTCTTACAGGTGCACCACGAAACCATCTAAATCCTTGAGGATAAATACAGATTCTATTGGCTAAACCTTCGATACTGGTTTCTCGATCAGGCATCTCGTCTAGGGCACTTAAAGGATCTAAAGCTTGATCCTGAGCACTCCTCTGGATAATCAGTTGATACTCATCTTCATGTTGATACTGCTGAAAATCTAACAGTGGACAAAACGAAATCCCCCTATTTTGAGTTACTCTTTTCCAGCAAATATCTATTTCTCGACTATACGCTGAAGGTTCAGCACACAATAAGGGATCAAGGGTCAGAAAGAATTTCACAACATAGCGTTGATCAACCCGAACAATCTGATAAAACGTAAATACGACTTGGGCGTTATACCAAGAGAGTTGTTTGAGCTGCTTTTGAAAGTGATATAGCAACTTACTCCACGCAGAGATATCAACCCATTGATTGTGCAATCCTTCTAGACTCAGTTCAAATTTCAAATCAACGGCATTGGGATATATTTCACTCACCGTACAATAAGATTCACGAATTTTGTCGATCTGCTTCACGTAATGCTGATTATGCTGCTGAAGTTGTTCTAAAAAGCTTGCACTTTTAAATAGCTTATTCAGTCGCTTCAAAATTTTATCAATATGTACCGACGCTTGCTCATTATAAAGAGAAGCTGT
This sequence comes from Acinetobacter sp. ANC 4173, assembly GCF_004331255.1. Taxonomy (GTDB): domain Bacteria; phylum Pseudomonadota; class Gammaproteobacteria; order Pseudomonadales; family Moraxellaceae; genus Acinetobacter. The sequence continues at coordinate 252,882 of NZ_SJOF01000003.1, forward strand.
AGTAGTATCCTCCATTGTAAAATAGGGAACACCTGCTTCCAGTAATACACTGCTATAAGCGCGATAAAAAGCATCCACCCAAAATGAAAACTTGTGCTGCCCTCCACAAGCCACCATCAGGATACGCCAATCATCAAAGTAGCTCATCAGTGCTTGTTTTAACTCCTGATTTAAAGCATTTTGATAATCGTTGAACTCCATACCTTCTGGAACCCGCTCAAACTTGAGTCGTTTGTAATGCTCAATCATGTTTTGTTCTAAGCGTACAGCTACAAACTCTAATGCTAAATTACTCATGTGTTGTCCTATGAATGAATTGATTTCATAGAACTGGCACATTCATAATTTTTTAAACCAAACCTCCTCTTCCAGCTTTGCTAAAGCAGTCTGCGCATCCCATTCTTTGATTCTTCTATTTTCTTCTGTATCAGGTATAGGGCGACCATGATGCTGATAATCCCCTTTATAAAAGGTTCTACGTCCTCGTGGTTTAACCAATAACGTCTGCCTGTATTTTTCAGGATCACTGAGATATGCAATGGTTTTTAAAGCATTATTGCCTTGATCAGGCTCTGTACGACGAATCACCCCAATCCCCAAAGTACCTTGATCGTAATAATTCTTTTTGTTTTCTGTCGTATTGTTATTCCATCCATAGCCTTTCCCAAGCGTGATCTCCTGCCATTTTTCAATCACCCATTTAGCAATATTATAATCGTTGCGATATTTGGACTCATTAATAACGAATGCTAGATGCACATGAAAGCCTTTGGTTATTCCATGCTCCAGCGCAATCGCATAAGTCAAAAGTGCGTCAAAATATCCATTTTTATCCGTAATCAAATCACGTAGTTTTCCGACATGCTGGTAGAAGTCATGTATGGTAATTTCGATCAGACAATCTCTGGAATAGTATAAATCTACCCTGATCATCAATACTTCATGATAGGCTTTAATTGCACCTTCGAACTCCTCAAGTAACGCCACTCGATTCAATTCTTTCCGTCTTGTAAAGCTTTTGATCTCCTCTCGTATTAGCCCTCGATGCGCATGCAGGATTCGTCTTAATGCCTTAATTTCGCCTATAGACAACCCTGATAGATATTCAGCAAAGCTAAGCATGCCACGCTGGCTATTGATGTATTCAGTGACTGCAATAAACGCCCTAATCGATGCTGCGAACTCAATACCTTCCTGTTTAAACACCTGAAATGCACACCATAAGCGTTCTAGGTTGAAAATGAACGCTTCATTCGGCATATCAAAATTAAGACATACATCCACAAAGGTATGAATGGCATACATCACCCCTGCCTGATGATCTAAATCGGATTGCAACACGTTGAACTTCCTTAACTATGATTAACGTCATAGTTAAGCAATCGACTTATTTTTTTAAATGAAGTCCTTATCTAGAGTAAGGACCAGTCATCCACTATCCGCATATATCGAATAGTGCTCTCATCCTGCATGGACTATTGATCCATAGCATCATCCATATTGGGGTATCTACTCAGATCTGAATGACATGTCTAACTATTCTTGTTATCCGTATGAGTAATTGTAATCGTATTGATATATCTAGTATTTATAGTTCTATACGCTATAGTCATTAATCTATTATTAGTATTAATCTCTATATTAATAGTATATAAAACCGTCTTAGCGCAAAAGCAATAATGATAGCCCAGCCGATTAACACGATTTCCAAACCTTCGGGTAAGCTAGGCCTTTTATATATTTTGGCGTTACGATAGTTAGGTCAGAAAAATGATTTTTCAATCATAAACCTAGCGCAAAAAACTATTCAAATAATGACAAACAATGATGATGCAGTAGTCCGTAATCTTTAAGTTCTACCAGTGTTGGTGAAATTTCTGTTATTTGCTGTGTAGGAAAATCAAAGCGAGTTCCATCCTGAAGGGGTTCTTGAAACGCCAATTCACTTAAGAAATACCTGTTAGCTTTTGCATGCTGATCAGGGACAAAGCAACAGCTGTATGTATTTTGTATAAATGACCGAGGTAGAATCTTAAAAGGCATCACTATTTCAGTTGCATTTACCAATGCCCTTTCCAAACTACTTTTAGTAGCACCGAGCTTTTGGTCAATATCAGAATGTTTCCGCATACATTGCTGAAAAAAATAAATTTGGTTATATGCAATCAGATCCATAAGGGCCATTAAAAACTGATGAATTCTGGACTGCTCAGCCTTTAACTTGAAGGTGATCATTGATTCAATTTTATCAGACTCATTTTTTAGCGTCATATCCTCTTTGATTGTTTTGATTTGAGTCGCTTGCAATGAATACGGATAGAGAAAGTCTGTGCACCCTAAATGCTCAAAGCTTTCATCATCGATTACTACTGGGTTAGCTTCTTTCAGCATTTTAAAAAGCGATTTATTCTGACTGTATATCTGGCAGCACCACTGCTCAAGCAAGCTTTGAAAAAGACCTAAGCGGTTGTTCATCCCGCTGAGTTTAGTATGCTGGGTAGATGATAAATGACCCAAAACCGCCTCATCCTTCAAAATATTTTCATGCGGCTTTAAATAAAACGTCGCTGATAATGGGTTCTCTGGATGTAACCGCTTTAGCTCGACATAATGATCATACAACTTCATTATTTCCTGCTGTTGTAACACAACATAATTTGCATAACCTACAGCATCACGAGACCGAAGAATAAATGGTTTCATCCAGCACAAAGGATCATGTAACAAATAATAGTTTTTACAATTCATCACCTTCAAGCCAACATCTGAATCTTCACTTTTAGTGTTTGACAACAAATCGCTCTTTGGATTCAGCATAGTAAAAATAGAGGCCATTTTCTGAACTTCAAAAACATGCGGCTGGGGGTACTTCAAAATATAAAATTTGCCGTAGATCGCAGCATCCCCCCAAAATTCATGCGAAAGGTTTAAAGCGTAAACTGGAGACTCTGTTTGAATAAAACTATTTCGAATTGCTCCATTTGCCTGACTTCGAATAAATCCGAATTCTTTAAGCTGTTGTATAGCCCGATAAATAGATTGTTTGTTTAAACCCGTTGCCCGCTCGATTTCAGCAATTCCACACCCTATAACAATTCCAAACGAGTCTGCACCGTAAAGCAACCGTAATAAAACAAGATAACTTCGATAATCAAGACGACAATTCAACTCTAAATTTGGGGGTAAATTACTAATGCTTATGCAATCACTTTTTATAAACAAAATCTTAATAAGCTGAAGTAAAGAAATTTGCCTCTTCTGTCTTTTACGGTTTTGTTCTAGCCAGTCAGGAGACTCTATTATCGCTTCAATATAAGCAAGCCTGAGTTGTAAGTGACGGACACGAGCCCGCTTTCCACTCTCAGGAAAGCTAATCATTAATATCTCTCGTTGCTCCAATTCATCCAACACACCCCCTAATTTTTTAACCTGTATGCCGATTACTTTTGACAATTCAGCTAGCGGCAATGATGTACTTTCAACTCCAAAATTTCTTACAAACTTCAGTAGTGCCCAAAATGTATAAGGTGAAAGCTGACCATTTACTTTTTGATAAAAAACCAGAAATAGGGTTAAAAGATATTGCTCTGAAATTTTCTCCGACACAGATGCTATCCCTAAAATTTTAACTATATTTTCGTGATAACCACTATACATTAATTAAGATAAGCACAAAATGATAATTAAAAATATAATAATCAACATTTAATATTTAGTTAACATTTACTTAATGTTTATTTATTGATATATAAATATTTAAACAACTTTTATTTAAATTGAAAGATGACACGACCATATTTAACTTTAGAAGAATGGTTATCTACTGATACAGAACTCAAAAAAAAGTTCTTAGATCAAGAAATCAAATTAAGACCAAACCAGATACAAAAGATCAAAACCTCTGATAGTAAAGATCGTTATCTTTCTATAAATCACTCGCAAACTAAATCAAATGACAATCAAAACCCCTCCTCTTTACCTAACCAATTAAATTCAGCTTCCATAGATCAACTATTCCCAAATACTGCAAAATTTGAGACTGAGCACTTTTCACTTGGAACTAGCCCTGAGCATTTTGAAATCTTAAAAAAAAGATTCCGTTCATTTAAGTATAACTACACAAACAAGGAAGCTAATCGCATCTCCAAACAAATCACATTGGATCAAAAGACGTTAAAAGAGCTAGAGAGAATTACAGACAAGTACAAATTAAAAAGCCTACAAAACTGCTTAGACTTCTTAATTGATGCACATAATTTCAAATTAACTGAAAAAGATAAAATAATATCAAGACTCAAAAAAGAGCAAAATTCAAATCATGATTCTAATTTAAGGCAAGAACTGAGATTAAAGGATGAAAAAATTATAGAGCTTGAAAAAGAGCTCGTGCGCCAAAAAAATACCATCCACGAAAACATGAGCAAATCTACGAAAGAGTTTGAGGAATATCTCATTCAGATAGCTGTAAACAAAACCCTTGAGTTGGACAAAATTAAAGCTTTTTTAGGTGATATTACCGAAGAGGATCAACGAACCATAAATGAAACTCTTGGACCCGAGGTACTTAGCCAAATTGAAACCCAATTGAGAAACGAACATGCAAAACAAAAACAATTTTTAACAATGAAAAATCAACAAAATACCAATATTGCTTTAGGGTTTGATCAGCATAGTCAATATAGTAATACCGTACAAAATGACGATGAGGTTGAAGGCATTTCTAATAATGAGCGATCTAATGTTAAAAATTAAATGGAATGAATAAACTTTTAGATCTGTATAAAAATCAAACAAAATAGATTCATATTAGAAGGTAAGTACCTTATTTTGTATAATTATTTTTAAACTCACCCACCCAACTATACAAGCTTTACTACCTTGATTCATCTGGGGGTATAATTGGGGGTAAAATTAAAAATACGCTATACATGTATTTATCTATTTCAATAACTTAAATTAACAATGTGAATCCCTCTTTCCCAAATTCTATAATCATGTAGCCACATGATGTCTCAAAAGGTTTAAATTCAAAGGGTTTAAGCCTTTTTTGTTGTCTAAAAAATTAAAAAAACTTACCTTATAAAAAATCCCCCAATACATTGGAGGATTTTCTGAACTTATTTTGAAAGCAAATTTACACTTGCACACTCGCCTGACGCTGCTGTCGTGAAGGTGGTAAAAGCTCTTCGAACATTTGCATCAATTTAGGGTTCTCAGTTTGCCATTTCGGCTGCTTGTCTTTATCAATCAGCAAGGCACGTACCCCTTCAATCATATCGCCTTGCTCAAACCAGATATCTTGTAAATCCCGTTCCAACTGCATGCACTGTTCTAAAGATAACCCCCGCCCGACATGCTGTAGCTTTAAACTGATTTGCTTGGCCAACAAAGAACGTTGCTGCAAATTTGCTAAGATTTTTTCAGCCCAATCCATATAGTCACTCTCTAACGTATGGGCTAGACTATCTTCAATTTGAGCCAATTCAGTATGTGAAAAATGCTGCCGAATCGCCTCTTCATACTGTTTTAATTCACTAGGTGCAGGCTCTTTTAAATAACGTGCAATGGTCTGTTCAATCGACTGTTGGGTTAATTGCGTGGCATGCGCCAATTCTATTTGTAACTGCGCTAAGTGGTCACTCGGCACCAAATAGTCAATTAAATCTAAATGTAAGGCATCACTACTGCTGATCTGTTCACCCGTCACCGCCATATACACGCCCACATCGTCTAAACGCGACAGGAAATGGGTTGCGCCGACATCGGGGAAAAAGCCAATCGCGGTTTCTGGCATGGCAAAACGAGATTTCTCACTACTGACAATAATCTGGCAGGCTTGTGCCAAACCAAAACCACCGCCCAAGACATAGCCATCTAAAAACACCACGACAGGTTTCGCATATTGGCGCAGGCTCTTCAACATATGATATTCATCGGCAAAATAGCGCTGATAATTGGCGGTTCCATTTTGATAACTGTCATAGAGGAAGCGAATATCCCCGCCTGCACAAAAGGCTTTGGGACTATTCGAATTAATCAAAACAGCTTGAACTTGATCGTCCTCGCGCCACTGCTCTAACTGCTGACTAATGCCATGAATCATGCTTAAGGACAGTGCATTCAGATGACTCGCGCGATCTAGCGTAATCACGCCTAAATGCCCTTGCACGCTAATCTGTAAATTATTTTCCATGCGCAGACTCCTTTTATTGATTCTTAAATTGTGCCGGACGCTTTTCCACAAAGGCTTTCATGCCTTCTTTCTGGTCAGATGTTGCAAAGATGGAATGGAAAGTACGACGTTCAAAGCGTAATCCCTCACTCAAACTCACTTCAAAGGCGCGATTAATACTTTCTTTAATCATCATGGTGGCAGTGAGGGATCGCTGTGCAATTTTTTCCGCAGCCTCTAGGGTATAGGCCAATAATTCTTCTTTCGGTAGGACGCGTGCCACTAAGCCACTTTGTTCGGCCTCAGCTGCGCCCATTTGCCGTGCGGTTAAACACATCTCCATAGCTTTGGCTTTACCCAAGGCCAAGGTTAAACGCTGCGTTCCGCCAATACCGGGAATAACACCGAGCGTCACCTCAGGCAAACCAAATTTAGCATTCTCCGCACAATAGATAAAATCACACATCAAGGCCAACTCACAACCTCCCCCCAGTGCATAACCACTTACCGCAGCGATCAAAGGTTTACGACGCTGTGCGATGCGATCTGCCAAATGGAAAAAATCATCAAAATAGATATTTGGGAAATTTAGTTCTGCCATTTCTTTAATATCAGCACCAGCGGCAAAAGCTTTTTCAGAACCCGCCAACACCATACAGCCAATCTCAGCATCGCGTTCAAACTGGTCTAAGGCTTGGTTAATTTCAGCAATCAGTTGACTGTTTAAGGCATTCAACGCTTGAGGACGGTTCAGGGTAATCACCCCGACGCCCTTGCGCTTTTCAACTAAAATCGTGTCCCACTGTAAATCTTCGATGAATGTTTTTTCCCACTGCATGTTGCGATCCTTCTTCTATAGACCAATGCACACATCCCTTTAAAATCTCACGATCCGTGACATGTGCAAGGGTCAGTTTTTTCGATATTGGGTTTATAAACTACGGGCAATCACCAAGCGTTGAATATCGCTGGTACCTTCGTAAATCTGACAAATCCGAGCATCACGATAAATTCGCTCTATCGGGAAATCTTTCAGATAGCCATAACCGCCAAAGATTTGTAAGGCATTTGAACAGACCCGCTCGGTCATTTCAGAGGCAAACAACTTGGCCATCGACGCTTCGGTTAAACACGGCTGACCCGCTTCTTTTAAACGCGCTGCCTGATGCATCAACTGACGTGCCGCGGCAATTTCTGTCGCCATACTGGCCAGTCGGAATGAGACTGCTTGCTGTTCAAAGATGGGTTTACCGAAAGCTACACGCTCTTTGGCATAACGGGTGGCTTCCTCCAAAGCAGCACGCGCCAATCCGACGGCTTGAGCAGCAATCCCAATACGCCCACCTTCCAAATTAGACAAGGCAATTTTTAAGCCTTCGCCTTCTTTGCCCAACAACATACTTTTGTGCACGCGCACATCGGTCAAAGCAATTTGGCAAGTGTCAGAGGCATGTAAACCCAACTTTTCTTCGACCCGAATCACTTCATAACCCTGCGTATTACGCGGGACTAAAAAGGCACTCATACCTTTTTTCCCAGCGCTCGGATCAGTCACGGCAAACACGATAATCACGCCTGCATTGTGCCCTGAAGTAATAAATTGCTTGGCACCATTGATGATGTAATGGTCGCCATCTTTCACGGCACGGGTTTTAATGGCTGCGGCATCGGAACCAGTGTGTGGTTCAGTCAGTGCAAAAGCCCCGATCATTTCCCCTTTGGCTAAAGGCACCAGAAATTGTTGCTTTTGTTCTTCAGTACCAAATTTCAAAATCGGCACGCAACCCACCGAATTATGCACACTCATAATGGCGGATGTTGCACCATCCGCAGCGGCAATTTCTTCTAGCGCCAGTACATAGGCCAAGTTGCCTGTTGCCGAACCGCCCCATTCTTCAGGCACCAACATGCCCATAAAACCCAATTGCCCCATTTGCTGTAAAGCTTGCGCAGGGAAAGCCCCCTGTCGATCCCACTCACTGGCATAGGGTTTAATTTGTTCTTGGGCAAAACTCTTTGCCATGTCCTGAATCAAAAGTTGTTCTTCAAAAAACATACCTTGTCGATCCCACTCACTGGCCGTCGGTTTTATCTGGTCGTGATCAAAACTTTTTACCATATCCTGCATGTGAGCTTGTCCTTCAGTAAATTGCATAATTTCTTTCCTTACAATATCTTAGCTTGCAGCAGTTGTGGCGGTTTGTTGCTTGGCAATTTCCTGATTGCGCAGTAAAAAGCGCTGAATTTTTCCACTGGGGGTTTTGGGAAGTTCAGTCACAAACTCAATCAACCGCGGATAAGCATGAGCAGATAAGCGCTTCTTCACAAATTGGCTCAGTTCATTTTCAAGCTCAGCACTGGCCGCACTTTCACCGGATAAAATCACAAAAGCTTTAATCACTTCGGTGCGCTCAGGGTCAGGCACACCAATCACGGCAGCTTCAATCACTGCATCATGTTCCAACAAGGCACTTTCCACATCGAATGGGCCCACACGATAGCCCGACGTGGTAATCACATCATCACTGCGTCCGACAAAACTCATGCTGCCATCGGCATGTATTTCAGCGGTATCACCCGTTAAATAATAATGTCCAATAAAGGGTGATTTACGACTTTCTTGATAACCACCAAACCACATCATCGGAGATTGGCTAATATCCACCGCTAAAATTCCTGGGCTATCGGCACCTAACTCCTGACCCTGTTCATCTAGTGCCACGATACGATAACCGGGACTGGCAAAACCTGCCGAGCCTGCTCGAACCTGATGTTGCAGTGCATGATGATTACACACCACCATCCCGACTTCGGTTTGGCCATAATGGTCAAAGATCGGGGCATCTAATACTTGCTTGAACCAGCGAAACACTTCAGGATTCAATGGCTCACCTGCACTGCTGACCACACGGAATTTGCCATACAATTGCGCCATTTGCTTCGGATCCGCCGCCATCATCATGCGGTAGGCCGTGGGTGCCCCCGCTAAGTTATTCACGCCATAGTCATTTACAATCTGGCATAGACTGTCGGCAGTAAACGCGCCTTCATAAAAAATGGTCGGATGACCCAATAAGAGCGGACCAGTAATGCCGTAATACAATCCATACGCCCAACCCGGATCGGCAATATTCCAAAACGAATCTTCAGCTCTTAAACCAATCGCATCTTGCATATAGCCACCAAATGCAATCAGCGCTTTCAGCGGCACTTGTAAGGGTTTGGCAGGGCCTGTCGTGCCTGATGTGAACATCAACAAGAATGGATCTTGGATGTTCATCATCTCCAATTCGCACTGATCAGATTGGCGATTGACCTCTGCCCAGAAACTATAATCGCCTTGATACAGCCCTGTGCCTTTAGCTCCCGTGACTGTCACAATTGCAGGACAATCCTCTACGTCGTGCAATTTGTCACGATTGCCCACATCGGTCACCACCAGTTTGCTTTGTGCCAGCTGTAAGCGGTGCTCAATGGCTTTCGGGCCAAACGCAGTAAATAAAGGTTGATAGACCGCACCAATCCGCCATGTCGCTAAAATAGTAATAATCAGCTCTGGTGTGCGTGGCAATAAACCAGAAACGCGGTCACCTTTAGACACGCCTTGTGACTTTAAAAAGTTGGCAAATTGGCTGGCGCGTTGTTGTAACTCTCGAAAGGTATATTGCTCTTTACGACCATCTTTAGCTTGCCAAAACAAAGCAATCCGCCCCGGAAAAGCATGTCGATCACAACACTCATAACACGCATTCAGCGCATCGACTGAACCTGATAGAAACCGTTGCGCAGCCTGTTGTAAATCAAAACTTTGCTGCGCTTGTTGATAATTTGAAGTCATCCTTTCACCTCAGTCACATTTTTTGTTATTCACGACAAGGGTTTTTTATCGGGTGCATTCATTGCACCCTTTTCATTTTTTAAAATCAATTTTCTCGGGGTAAGTATTGCTGGATAATGCTGGAAAAATCTAAATGCGCATTGCCTTGTAAACACAATTGTTGATAGAGCTGCTGGGCCAAACCACCGAGTAATACAGGTTGCTTGACTTGGCCTGCAGCTTCAATGGCCAAACCTAAATCTTTGAGCATGAGTTGCGAGGCAAACCCGTCGGTATAACCACGACCTGCGGGTGCATTCGGGCTAATATCGGGCCAAGGATTACAAATTTCCGAACTCCAGCAACGGCCACTTGAGCTATTGATCACGCCTGCCAATGCATGCGTATCAATGCCCAATCGGCTACCCAAAGCCATGCCTTCTGCCACGGCCGCCATAGAAATGCCGAGAATCATGTTATTGCAAATCTTCGCAATTTGCCCTGCACCGACCGCACCACAGTGCACGGTGTTTTTGCCCATAAAGCTTAAAATCGGCTGCACGCGCTCATAAGTCGCATCATCAGCGCCGACCATAAAGGTCAAGGTGCCTGCTTTAGCACCAATGGTGCCACCAGAAACAGGCGCATCGCAGACTTGAACCTGATGCTTCAAGCCTTCAGCAGCAACATCTTTAATGGTTTGTGGGTCAATGGTACTCGAGTCAATACAGAGACTACCTGCACGCATTACCGCCAGAATTCCCGTTTCACCCAAATACACCTCGTGCACATGCTTGGCTGCGGGCAGCATGCTGATCACCACATCTGCCTGCTCAGCGGCCGTTTGCGGGCTGTCACAAATAATCCCGCCACTTTCAGCAAACGGTTGTAAGGCTTTTTCACTCAAGTCATAACCTAACACCGTTTGCCCTGCTTTGAGCAGGTTCTGTGCCATCGAACCGCCCATATTCCCTAAACCAATGAAAGCTATCTTCATCTCGCTACTCCTTAGCGTAAACTGATGGTGGTATTGACTTCCCCTGCGTCTTGACTGTCTTCAAACCAACGACTGGTAATGGTTTTGGTTTGCGTATAGAACTGTACTGCTTGTTTACCATAAGGGCCTAAGTCACCGAGCTTTGAGCCACGCGAACCTGTAAAGCTAAAGAATGGCACAGGGACTGGAATTGGAATATTGATGCCCACTTGACCAATATCAATACGGTTTTGGAAAGTCCGTGCCACTGCCCCACTTTGGGTAAATAAGCCCACACCATTCCCAAATGGATTGGCATTGACCAGTTCAATCGCTTCATCCAACGTCTCCACACAAAGAATGGTCAGTACAGGGCCAAAAATTTCTTCTTTATAAATACGCATATCCGTGGTGACATTGCTAAACACCGTTGCCCCGACAAAGTTGCCATTTTCATAGCCTTGGACTTGAATATCGCGACCATCCAGTAGTAATTCAGCACCTTGTTCTACCCCACTGTTAATCAAATCAATCACACGGGCTTTGGCACGCGGTGAAATCACAGGACCAATGTCCGTATTCGGCTCATGCCCCGCATTCACGCTTAAGGTTTTGGCTTTTGCAACCAATTCATTGATCCAGTGTTTACTGTCACCGACCATGACTGCCACTGAAAGCGCCATGCAACGTTGCCCTGCCGCACCAAAGGCTGCACCGACCATGGCATTTAGGGTTTGTTCTTTATTGGCATCAGGCATCACCACCACATGGTTTTTCGCACCCATCATCGATTGCACGCGCTTGCCATGTTGACCCGCCAAGTTATAGACATGTGTGCCGACAGCAGTCGAACCCACAAAGGAAATGGCTTTGATGTCTTGATGGGTACACAGCGCATCGACTACATCTTTGCCGCCATGCACCACATTCAGTACGCCTGCGGGAATACCGGCTTCGATTGCCAACTCGACCAACATCATGGTGGAGAGCGGATCTTGTTCAGATGGCTTCAAAACAAAGGTATTGCCGCAGACGATTGCCATGGGGAACATCCACAAAGGAATCATCGCAGGGAAGTTAAATGGAGTAATGCCTGCACAGACACCTAGAGGTTGTTGCAAGGTATAAGTATCCACCCCGCGTGCCACCCCTTCGGTATATTCGCCCATTTGCAGCGTGCCAATCGAACAGGCATGTTCCACCACTTCTAAACCACGCTGAATATCACCTTCCGCATCCGCCAAGGTTTTGCCCTGTTCTGCAGTGAGTACCTGTGCAATTTTCTTGGCATTGTCGCGAATCAGTTGCTGTAGTTTCAGCATAATGCGCATACGCGCTTGAATCGGGGTTTCTCGCCAGCTGGCAAATGCCGCTTTTGCCGAAGCAATTGCGGCCTGTACTTCTTCAGGCGTTGCAAAAGGCACTAAACCAATGACTTCTTGCGTTGCTGGATTAACAATGTCTTGCCATTGCTGGGTTTTAGACTCGACAAACTCACCATTAATCAATAATTTAGCTGTCGATAATTGGATTTTAGAAACCGTATTCATAACCTCTCCATAGGCATTCATTTTTATTGTGTTGCTGCTGAACCCTACGACTTAAACCGTATGTTCAATTTGTGATTTTCAAATCAGACTAGCAAAGAAAACTTTGACCACCAATGCCGATTGGTGCACGATAGTTGTGCAATTTTGCACAGGATGTGGAAAATAAAAAATGAAAGTAGATTGGGATCATCTGCAATTTTTTTTGGTCTTGGCACGTGCCAAAACTCTGACCAATGCAGCACGGATTATTGGGGTTGAACACAGCACTGTGGCACGACGGATACAGTCTTTAGAAGTCGCTTTAGGTATACCCTTATTTAAACGTGAAGCCACAGGATATGAACTCACCGTTGATGGCATGGCACTGGTGCCGCGCGTAGAGCAAATGGAACAGGCTTTTTTGCAAATTCAAACACCGCAACAGCCGCTTGAAGGTCGTGTGCGAATTGGTGCACCGGAGGGTTTTGGCACAGCGTTTTTGACCCGTTTATTGGCCGAACTGTCGCAGCAATTTCCACTACTCACGATCGACCTGATCCCCGTCCCCAAGATGATCAAACTGTCACATCGTGAAGCGGATATTGTGATTTCAATTGACCGACCTAAATCGGGTCCCTACATCATTACCCGACTGACCGATTATTGTTTAAAAATTTATGGCAGCAAGCGCTATCTGACACAGCATCCGCCTATACAGCGCATGGAAGATTTAGCAACCCATCGTTTTGTCAATTATATTGAGGATCTGATTTATAGTTCGGAGCTGTATTGCTTGGAACGCCTGCCGATTCCTCTGACCGCCAATTTTCGCAGCAGCAGTATTTTGGCCCAGCAAATTGCGGTCAATGCAGGGGCTGGATTGGCCCTTTTGCCGAATTTTTTGGCCCATGATCAGCCCGACTTAGAACAAGTTCTGCCCGAGCAGGTACGCTTCACGCATACCTTTTGGATGCTGACCTTTGTCGACCTACAACATGAGCCACGGATTAAATTGGTCTGGGATTACCTGCGCAAACAGGCTGACCTCAAGCAATCCATTCTTATGGATTGAGACTGGCGAAGCTGATTGCTTGATCAGTATTCTCCCATCGCGATACGGCGGGTGAGCTGTTCCAAACGATCGACTTTCTGACTTTGTGGCAAAACACGGCAGACCATTTCTGCCGTGTAATCCAGTGCAGTATTGGGAATAATTGCTCGGGTCTGACTGGCGGTATAATTTTGGCTACTGATCAAGGAACCATTTTTTTTAAAGTTCGCCGATGAGCGAATCCTATACTGTTCGCTGTCACAACCCACGCGGTACAAGGCCAAGGAATAATCACCCAGTTCCAAACCATCTTTTTCTTTATCCGTTTTAATCAGATATTTCACCCAGTACTCAACTTCGTTACTTTTTACATCCGTCACTTTCACTCGATTAAAATCAATATACATATATTGTGAACGGTCATAATTGGCATTGACGTAAGTCCACTCCGCACATGCAGATACGCCCCAAAATAAGCTTAGAAAACTGACCAACACACGATTTAACACAATACTATCCCCCAGATAGGCGCAGGGATTATAGCAACTTCAACCGATAAAGCACACAAGAAAAAATAACTAACACACTGAAATAATTAGATTTATACCAATTAAATTCAACATTTTTAGCACAGATTAAGCGGCATTTGCGTGACTGGTTGGCACTCTAGATCGACTCTGCGGAATATTTAGCATCCTGATGGCAGATCATTTGCAAGATGCTGGCGAAATTAATCGCCAATTGAGTGGCTAAATGCTGTTTATAAATTACCGCCAATCCGACCGTAGGGGCCGGTTCGGCAAAAGGCCGATACACCACACCCTGAATTTGTAATTGCTGTGAAGATTCGGGCACCATCGATACCCCCAAATTCGCCGCCACCAAAGATAAAATTGAGACAATCTGTGGGGCGCTCTGACCCATTTTGGGTTCAAAGCCTGCTTGCTGACAAGCATCAGTCACCGCATCATATAAGCCTGCACTGACGCTACGGGGGGACAAAATCATTTCGTGCTCACGTAAGCATGTCACCTGTAAAGGTTGCTCATCCTGCGCTAAATCACGGCGTACAGAAACCGCCGCAATTAATGCTTCATGCAACAGCTGTTGCATGGCTAAACTGCTATGAATTTGGCGAGGTGGGCGAATAATAGCAACATCCAGGCGGTCTTCCAGCACATAGTCAATTAATTTCAGGGAATTGGCTTCTTCCAGTTTTAACCCAACTTTGGGATACTGCTGCTGATAACGCCGAATACTCTCAGGAATTAAAGGGTTCAACATGGAGGTACCTGTAAAACCCAAACGCAACTGTCCCACCTCGCCATTAGAAACATAGCGTGCCAACTGAATGGCATCGTCCAATTGATGTTGCAGAGGTTCCACCGCAGTAAGAAAAGCTTGCCCAACTTCGGTCAACACGACTCCTTGAGAGGTTCGCAGGAACAGCTCGGCACCAATACTCTCTTCCAGATCACGGATTTGCATACTCAAGGGCGGCTGACTCATGCACAAGCGTTGTGCTGCGCGGGTAAAGTTTTTTTCTTCTGCCACGGTTAAGAAATAGCGAATATGACGCAGCTCAATATTCATATATAAAACATATATTGCTATAGACTTAAATATATTAGAAAGATAACCATTGCACTGCTAGGCTTATTCTGTAAATGATCATGCAAGCCAAACACTTTGGCTGTTGGAAATTCAGATGCTTAGCCCTGCTTCTTCAAGTCCAGAACTTGCCCCCGCCTCCCCTTTATCCGAATCATGGATTGAATCTGGTACGAGCACATATTATCGTGCAGGGCTGGCCCTGTTTTTGGTGGGATTTGCCAGTTTCTCGCTGATTTATTGTGTTCAACCTTTACTGCCTGCGTTTACCCAAACCTTTGCGGTCAGTCCTGCCAATAGTGCACTGGCATTGTCCCTGACCACTGCTTTCTTAGCCATTTCGATTGTACTCTCCAGTGCTTTTTCACAAGCTTTAGGTCGGCGTAATGTCATTTTCATGTCCATGGCTTGTGCGGCTGGACTGAATATCTTGGCGATGTTTATTCCCCACTGGTACACCTTTCTTGCCACACGGGCTTTGGAAGGCTTTGTACTCGGCGGGGTTCCTGCCGTGACCATGGCATGGATTGCAGAAGAAATGGACCCCAAAGCTTTGGCACAAACCATGGGGCTGTATATTGCGGGAACGGCTTTTGGTGGCATGATGGGACGGGTCGGCATGGGCATGCTGATTGAATGGGTCAACTGGCAAACGGCATTGGGCTTACTGGGTTTATTGTGTTTGCTCTGCGCCTGTGGTTTCTTATATCTACTGCCACCTTCTCGTCATTTTGTCATAAAAAAAGGGCTAAATTTAAATTTCCATGTGCAAGCATGGTGCGCTCATCTCCGCAATCGTTCATTACTGCGTCTCTATGCGTTGGGCTTTGTGTTGACCAGTATCTTTGTAACCCTATTTAACTACATTACTTTCCGTCTCGATGCAGCGCCGTATTCTTTGAGTCAAACTCAAATCAGTCTAATTTTTCTCTCGTATAGTTTGGGCATGCTGTCTTCATCATTGGCCGCTCGTCTGGCACAACGCTATGGCCGACAAAGTATGATAATTCTGGGCTTTGTGGTTATGGGATTAGGCATTGCCTGCACCTTGGCGCAGAATCTCTGGATCATCATTATCGGTGTGGCATTCATTACCACGGGTTTCTTTATTGCCCACGCCCTCTGTAGTGGTTTAGTCGGTGCTACAGCCCAGGACAACAAAGGACATGCGACTTCGTTATATTTACTGTTTTACTATCTCGGTTCGAGCATCATCGGTTCAGCAGGAGGATGGTTTTGGTTACATGCAGGATGGTTAGGCGTTGTGCTCTTGGCGCTGCTCTTGGTACTTGCAGGTATTGGACTCAACCTCATTAAAGTTTCCCCTCTGCACCGTACTTAACTTTCCAAATCGATCAAGGAACATCTTTTTATCATGTTGAGCTTATTTGTTTATGGCACGCTTGGACCAAGCCGCCCCAATGCGCATATTTTAGAAAATATGGGTGGGACATGGGCAACAGCCTATGTCCATGGTGAATTACATGCCAAAGGTTGGGGCGCAGACTTAGGCTTTCCGGGTCTTATACTCAATGAAAATGCTTCTGCTGTACAAGGCTTTGTGTTTTTCTCGGAAAATTTAGCCCGACATTGGGCAATTCTCGATGAATTTGAAGGTGAAGGTTATGTCCGTAGCCCAGTACAAGCCACCTTAATCGAGACAGGTGAATGTATTAACACTTGGATTTACCGTCTAAAATAGCTTTCTTTTTATACAAAAATAGCCAATCAATCGAAACTTGTATTCAACGCATAACGCTGAGCATTCAATCGTTCATTTTTTGGCTTGCATTCAAAACAACTTAATGTAAAATGCACAGCACAAGATGCCGGCATAGCTCAGTTGGTAGAGCAACTGACTTGTAATCAGTAGGTCCACAGTTCGAATCCGTGTGCCGGCACCATTCACTTAAGCTCACTATTTATTAGTGGGCTTTTGTTGTTTTTAGACCTGCATTTTTTATTTCTTCTGTGCGGTCACTTGCACATACCGCACTACACCCTGCTCAAATAAATGCCGACACAATTTTGCCGTCAACTGAATCTTCATCAAATCAAAAGCTGTATATGGCGCGACTGCATGTGGCATTTCTGTCTGCTGCTGAACATATCGGGCAAAGCCACCCAATACAGCTTCAGAACAATCCTCAATTTGAATCTGTTCAAAACCCGCTTGCGCCAACTGTTGCTGTACAGCAATTTCATCAAGCAAGTCTTTTAAATTCACATCGGCAGCTTTAAGCAACAAGGCCAACTGCATTTTTTCCACGGCATTTAAATTCAAAAACTTTGGGCTTAAAATTAAGCAATGAAATCCCAAATGCCCTTTTGAATTTAAAACGGGCGCAACTGAATTTAAAAATGAATTCAAAGCACTGTGATAAGCCGCATCGAGACACAGCACCACATCAAAAGCTTGCTGAAAGGAAATTTGTTTTAAATTTAAAAAAGATTGGCAATGAATGGCTTGCAGCTTGGGTATTGCTGTTTGAATTTGTTGTACACATTTGGGTTGTAATTCAACCGCTTCAATATGTTGTACCTGATACTGTTGTTGCCAATGCAACAGGCTTGCCCCCTGTCCACAGCCCAAATCTAAAAGATGATCAGACGCGGTTAATTGCACACTGTGGGCCAAATGATCGGCAAGGGCACGGCAAGCTTCGGGATAGGTCTGATGTATTTCAGACCAATACCCCAAATTGCTCCAAGCCAGTTCGCTGCTGTCCCCTAATAATTTTGCATTGATGGCATATTTATGTTGGGAAACCTCTGTGCGAAGCTGTTGGAGCCATTTCATGAACTTAGTAGCCGAGTTGCGGAGCAACCTCTACTTTAGGCTTTAAGCCGACGAACGGCAATGGTGCACCAAAAATCTCAGCAATATTCATGGCAGAGGTCACTGCCGATTCCAAGATTGGTAAGCCATCACATGACCAAGAACCGCAGTAGAATACTTTGCGATTAGGTTGCTTATGACGTTCTTGCAACTGTTTATTCAAGGCCACGGTTTCCGAGTTCACCACCGCACGGGTTAACGTTACACTGGAAATGATCTTTTTCGGATCAATTTCAGTCACAGGACGCCAAGTTTGGAACACAGGATTTTTACCCACGAGGCTTGGCTCAACTGCGTTTAACCAGACCGTGAATTGCTGACGGGTAAATTTGCGGTCCATCATATAACTCAACACTGCCCAGTCTTTACGCTTCGGTGGCATGACAGACGTGTCGGTATGAATGACCAATTGACCTTGTTCAAACTTAAATTGTTTCAATAAATCAATATCGTCTTTAAATTGCGCTTGATCAAGGAAGGTATCAATTTTATTGGTCGGGGTTGCAATCACCACACGGTCAAATTGATAACTTTCGCCAGCGGAATTTTCTACCAGCACTTTATCGCCTTGCTCTTTCACATGGTTAATCGCTGAACCACTGTGGATTTCAATGCCTTGAATGAGCTTATCCACCAAGGCTGGCGTACCGCCCTGCATACGTAACAAGGCATCACCATCGGTGAGTTGACGTAAGAAGGTCAACAACGGTTTTGCAGGCCAGTCACCAATGGTTTTCGGGTTACAAGTACAAATGGTGTATAACACTGGCATTACCGCACCATGCCAGAAGACTTCTTCAATATCATTCTGATTAATGAATTCAGCCAAGGTAATCTCTTGATTCTCAGATTTAAAAAATTGAGAAATCGCGGTTTTTAACTGCAACATACCTTTGACCAAGCGCCAACCATATTGTTTGATGCCTTTACGGTTATTGATAATTGGGAAATTACCAATACGGGTACGTGTGGTGGTGAGCCATGTTTCGGTTTTATCTTCAAATAACCAGCTACATGCCATATAGGTTCGTACTGGGTAAGTTTGAATACCTAAATACGTTGCTAAACTTAAGGTGTTTTTCCACAAGTGTGGATTCATGACACGCAAAGGTGCATCAATCAGACCGCCTTCAAATTCAGTACTGTGACTATCCATTCCACGGCCTGGTAAGGCTTCAAAAATTGTAATGTTATGTCCAGCATCTTTAAGAATTCTCGCCGTAGCCAGCCCAGCCATGCCACTACCAATAACTGCTATATCCAAAGTTATTATCCGTCAGTTACACATTAAGGAAATTATGTACCACAGGGCCACAAAACAGACTATTAAAAAATGCCAGAATCCATGCTTTTAAAATTCGTTAACAATTTAATTTTAGCCCGCCAAATCGATGACTTAGTGCATGCTCACTTTTCACACAAAGTTATTTTCCAAAGCATATATTTTTTATTTTCTTTTTAAAATTAGTTCGTTATATATATTCATCTTTCACTTTCAATTTTACAAGCAAGCCAAAGGTGAGTATCATACACCGCATAAAAACAACAACTCCATCACACTAACCCCAATATGACACTATGCAAATCTAATTGATACCATCTGTGTCATCCACAACAAAGCTTAAAGCGCAAAAAGCCCCGAATCACCTCGAGGCTCCTTCTTTTTTTCTACAATGTACAGGATTTAGATTGGCTAAATGGCTTAGCGATGATGTTCCTGAACTGGAATCTCACCAAATTTCCCTTGATTGAAATCTTCAAAAGCCTGAATGATTTCCTGTTTGGTATTCATCACAAACGGTCCATAACCCTGAATTGGCTCATTCAACGGTTTGCCAGTCAAAATTAAGAATTTCGCATCAGCAGTAAGCGCTTCCAACTGAATCTGTGGTTCAGCATCATGGGCAAATAACACAATCGAGTTATCCAACACTTTTTGATGGCCGTTCAGCAGCATCTCGCCTTGTAGCACCACCACCAAGGTATTGTGATCGACTGGCACAAATACCTCTTGGCGATGCTCCGCTTTCAGCATGCCATCCCAGACATTGACTGGACTAAAGGTCGAAGCCGCGCCTTGCTGCTCTGCATAAGCACCCGCAATCACACGTAAATACCCAGCTTCATCTTCAAAGTGAATCACAGGAATCTCTTGGGCTTGAATGGCCTGATATTGTGGTGCCGTCATTTTATCGGCTGCGGGTAAATTCACCCACAACTGTACCATTTCAAACAGACCACCTTGCGCAGCAAACTCCGTCGAGTGAAATTCTTCATGCACCAAACCTGAACCTGCAGTCATCCACTGCACATCACCGGTTTGGATGGTGCCACCACCGCCACTAGAATCTTTATGTGTCACGGCACCTTGGTAGGCAATGGTCACCGTTTCAAAACCACGGTGCGGATGTGAACCTACACCATGCTGTTCTTTAGTGGCTGTAAATGGATATGGCGCGGCATAATCCAACAACAAAAATGGGCTAATCGCTTGTCCTAGACGGTCATAAGAAAATAGATTTCTAACAGGGAAACCATCCCCCACCCAATGCATATTTTGGTTACGATACACGCCAGTAATTTTTTTCATTTCAAAACTCCTATCTCTAGGATTTAACATGCTGCCATGTTAAGCATTTTAAAGTGCAGGACATAGTGAGCTTATGCGATACACCATCCTATTTTTACAACAATCATCCCAAAATATTGAATTGATATATTTTTATTTACGGGTTGAGTGCAACAACAAAACTATCTCAGAAATAAGACAATCTTTCCCAAGATCATCCTTTAAGCTCAATCGAGTCTCTGATTAATATAACAACAACGCAACCATGCTCTGAGGATCACAATGCGCATGGCTGACTTCGCTGTCTGTCCACTCAAGGAATAAGAAAATGGGTAAACCGTATACTCGCTTAGATAAAAATAATGCTGCCGTGTTGCTGGTCGATCATCAAACTGGACTGTTGTCCTTGGTGCGTGACATCGATCTCGATAAATTCAAAAATAATGTACTGGCTTTGGCCGATGCCGCCCAATATTTTAATTTGCCCACGATTCTAACCACCAGTTTTGAAAATGGGCCAAACGGTCCTCTGGTTCCAGAGTTAAAAGCAATGTTCCCCGATGCACCGTATATTGCCCGCCCGGGACAAATTAATGCTTGGGACAACGAAGACTTTGTCAAAGCCATTAAAGCCACAGGTAAAAAGCAACTGATTATTGCAGGTGTCGTAACCGAGGTCTGTGTGGCTTTTCCAGCGCTATCCGCACTGGAAGAAGATTTTGAAGTGTTTGTCATTACCGATGCTTCAGGTACGTTCAATGCCTTGACCCGCGATGCCGCATGGGAACGCATGTCACAAGCTGGTGCGCAACTCATGACTTGGTTTGGTATGGCGTGTGAACTGCATCGTGACTGGCGAAATGATATTGAAGGCTTGGGCACGCTCTTCTCTAACCATATTCCAGATTACCGTAATCTCATAAATAGCTATAATCAAAATACAGGGCAAAAATAAGGCAAAACACAATGCATTGCAGCATGACATCCATGCTGTAATGCGCTTTAAACTTCACATCACATGACAAACAGAGGTGGCAAATGCGTTCATTTGATGACTACTATTATTTTTATTTAGTGGTCAAGCATGGTGGATTCAGTGCAGCCAGCGAAGCCAGTCAAATTACCAAATCGAAACTCAGTCGACGGATTCTTGAGTTAGAGCACCAATTTAACATCACCCTCATTCAGCGTTCGACTCGACATTTTAAAGTGACCGCGTTGGGACAAGCGTTTTATGAAGAATGCTGCAAAGTGATTGCACAAGTCGAATGTGCTGAAAATGTCCTGCTTCAACAGAAAAATGAACCACAAGGTTTGGTCAAAATCAGTTGTCCCTCCGTGATGTTGCAATACCAAGTCCGCCATCTACTCAGCCAATTTCTGAAAGATTACCCACGAGTTGAAGTGGAACTCGAATTAACCAGCCGTCGAGTCGATGTTTTACATGATGATATTGATCTTGCGCTACGGACCAACTTTGCCGCCAACGAGGATGCCAACATTGTTGTACGTGATGTGATGCAAACCACACATTGCTTGGTCGCCAGCCCCTCTCTATTAAAAGATCATGACATTCAGCTAATTACCGAACTTGGTGATTATCCAAGCGTTGTACTGGGGACACAAAAGAGTCAGTATGCTTGGCATTTACATCATCGGGGTCGTAATGAAAGCATTGAAATACCCTTACAGCCACGCCTGAAATGTAATGACTTGGCAGGGGTTTATTTTGCCGCACTGGATGGTTTAGGCATTGCAGATCTGCCCTATTTAACCGTTGAGCAAGACCTTGCTTCAGGCAAACTGATTCATATTTTACCTGAGTGGTGTTCTAACCTTGGCACGGTGCAATTGGTTTATGCTTCTCGTAAAGGACAACGTCTGGTTGTAGAAAAATTAATTCAGGTGCTGATGACAGGTTTGCGCGCATTGGCACAGGAGCAACCTGGCTATCTGTCCCCGATTGATCATCCCATCGCTCTCAATAGACCTTAAGCGGCAAGCTCAATTTGACTTGAATCATCTTA
The DNA here is from genome assembly GCF_004331255.1 of Acinetobacter sp. ANC 4173. Lineage (GTDB taxonomy): Bacteria > Pseudomonadota > Gammaproteobacteria > Pseudomonadales > Moraxellaceae > Acinetobacter. Next base: position 275,473 of record NZ_SJOF01000003.1, read on the forward strand.
GAATTTAAAAAAAACCCAGAACCGAAGTTCTGGATTTTTTAAATTCAAACTGCTTTCGGTTTAGATTTTACCAATCAGGTCAATCGATGGTGCCAAAGTCGCATCACCTTCTTTCCATTTTGCAGGGCACACTTCACCCGGATGTGCATGCACATACTGGGCTGCTTTAACCTTACGCAACAACTCCTGTGCATCACGACCCACCCCACCCGCATTAATTTCAATAATTTGGATTTTCCCTTCAGGGTCAATTACAAATGTGCCACGATCTGCCAAACCGTCTGCTTCAATCAGCACTTCAAAGTTTTTCGCCAAGACCCAAGTCGGATCGCCAATCATAGAATATTGAATTTTCTTAATTTCTTCCGAACTGTCATGCCATGCTTTATGCGTGAAATGGGTATCGGTCGATACGGAATAAAGCTCCACACCCATCTTTTGAAATTCAGCATAATGATCGGCTAAATCGCCTAATTCGGTTGGACACACAAAAGTAAAATCGGCAGGATAGAAAAACACAACCGACCATTTGCCATAAAAATTCTGTTCAGACACTTGAACAAATTCACCATTTTTATAAGCCGTTGCGTTGAAGGGTTTGACTTCAGTATTGATTAAACTCATGTGCTTTTCCTCAGTATTGGTTACAGTATTTGCTTAACGTGAAACCAAGGATAAGAAATTTTCTCATATAGGTAAAACAGTAGTTTTTTATTATTTTAATCGGTTTTATAGATTTAAAATTTAGATGTTCTTCCTCTTTTTAATGATTTTATCCGATGCAAATAAAAATGCTGGTGACCGCCGAAGCCATCACCAGCATTTTTAACCCACAGCAAAAATTATGCTGAAGTGTCGGTCACATCGATACACATGTACTTCATTTCTAAGTACTCTTCGATGCCCCACTCTGAACCTTCACGGCCTAAACCTGACTGTTTCACACCACCAAACGGAGCAACTTCATTCGAAATCGCGCCTGTGTTTACACCCACCATGCCATATTCTAACGCTTCGCCCACACGCCATTGACGTGCAGCACTTTGGGTAAAGATATAGCTGGCTAAGCCAAACTCAGTGTCATTTGCCAGTGCAATCGCTTCAGCTTCAGTTTCAAAGCGGAATAAAGGTGCCAATGGACCAAAGGTTTCTTCTTTCGCAACGCGCATGTCTTGCGTTACATCACGCAGAACCGTTGGTTCAAAGAAGGTTTTACCTAAGGCATGTAATTGACCACCGATCAGTACTTTCGCACCTTTCGCTTGAGCATCATCAATATGCGACTGCACTTTAGCCACGGCTTTTGCATCAATCAATGGACCTTGAGTCGAGCCTTCGACACGACCATCACCCACTTTTAATTTCGCAACTTCAGCTACTAGGCGCTCGCAAAGGGCATCATAAATGCCTGCTTGCACATAGATACGGTTGGCACACACACAAGTTTGACCACTGTTACGGAATTTGCTCATCATCACGCCTTGAACGGCTTGATCAAGATTTGCATCATCAAATATGATCACAGGCGCATTACCACCCAACTCTAAAGAGAGTTTTTTGATGGTTGGTGCACATTGCTGCATCAAAATACGACCCACTGGCGTCGAACCTGTGAAGCTCAGTTTGCGCACCACATCGCTGTTACACAATGTTTGACCCACTTCAACCGCATCACCCGTAATGTTCAACAAAAGGTCTTGTGGCAAACCGGCTTGCAAGGCCAACACTTCTAATGCATAAGCCGATAACGGGGTTTGTTCCGCCGGTTTCACCAACATTGAACAACCCGCTGCAAGTGCAGGTGCTGCTTTACGGGTAATCATCGCTGCGGGGAAGTTCCACGGCGTAATGGCCGCAGTCACACCAATCGCTTGCTTGATCACCACCAAACGCTGATGTGCTTGCGTTGGGGGAAGAATCGCACCATCAATACGACGCGCTTGTTCTGCAAACCAACGAATAAACGAGGCTGCATAGGCAATTTCACCACGTGCTTCAAGCAAAGGTTTACCTTGTTCCGCCGTTAACAACTGCGCCAAGTTTTCCTTATGCTCGAGCATCAATTCATACCACGCCCACAAGATGTCGGCACGATGTAAAGCAGTTTGCTTTTTCCAAAGTGCTTGTGCTTGTTCAGAACGAGTAATGGCTGCTTCGACGCCCGCTTGGTCATAGGTTTTTACCCATGCCAGACTTTCACCCGTCGCTGCATCTTGAACTTCAATAAAGCCGCTTGAAGCAGGCGCTTCAAGGGCAATATCAGGATGTGCTAATAAATATTGCAATCCTTGTTGAATCATGCTGATTGCTCCGCAGTTTGCGCCCCAACAGTTGCTGGCAATGCTAAAGAATCAAAACCTTGTTTTAAAATGTCTAAAGCTTGACGGAATTGTTCTGTTGGAATGGTCAGTGGATATAAGAAACGAATCACGTTGCCATTTTTACCACAAGTTAACAACAACAAACCTTTCTGCATTGCAAAAGTTTGTACAGCTTTGGCGATCTCTGCATTTTCTACTTCAACAGCAACCATAGAACCTAATGCACGAATATCATTCACGATGGTCGTTTCAGCTTGAATTTGCTTCAACGCAGTGACTAATTCTGCACCTAAAACATTGGCACGTTCACACAGCTTTTCTTCTTCAATGGCATCAATCACTGCATGTGCTGCTGCAACTGCAATTGGGTTACCTGCGTAAGTACCACCTAAACCGCCTGGGTTTGGTGCATCCATAACGTCGATACGACCCACTACACCTGAAATTGGGAAACCACCACCAAGGCTTTTCGCCATAGTGATCAGGTCAGCTTTAGTTTCGTAATGATCCATTGCGAACAATTTACCTGTACGCGCAAAACCAGTTTGAACTTCATCAGCAATCAACAAAATACCGTGTTGATCACAAATCGCACGTAAACGCTTTAAGAATTCAGCAGGAACAACGTTAAAACCGCCTTCACCTTGTACTGGCTCAAGCACGATAGCTGCTACGTCATGTGCAGATACATCTTCACTGAAAATATTTTCAACACTTTCAATGGCTGCATCAACAGAAATACCTTTAGACGCCACTGGATAACGCGCATGGAATACGCCACCCGGCATTACACCAAAATCGCGTTTGTACGGTGCAGTTTTACCTGTCATTGCCATAGTCATGAATGAACGACCGTGGAACCCGTTACCAAAAGTAATAATGCCGTGACGGCCTGTATAAGAACGTGCGATTTTTACCGCATTTTCAACCGCTTCTGCACCTGTCGTGAAGAATGCAGTTTTTGCTTGACCCGCAATTGGTGCGCGCTCATTGATACGCTCAGCCAAAGATACATAGCTTTCGTATGGTGTTACTTGGTAAGCCGTGTGGGTGAATTTGGTTAACTGTTCAGTCACAGCCGCAATCACTTTTGGATGACGGTGACCTGTATTCAATACCGCAATACCGCCAGCAAAGTCGATGTATTCGTTGCCATCTTTATCCCAAATTGTGGCATTTTCTGCTTTTTCTGCATACCACTGACACATCACGCCTACGCCGCGTGGGGTTGCTTGCTGTTTACGCGCATTGAGTGCAGAATGATTAGCATCCATTATTGTTTCCTCATTTTTTCATCGTCAATTACAGCTTTGGTCTATGCATCCGTTCGCCTAATTTCAGGATGCTTTACAATGACTGCCTATGACTGTAATTTCGCGCTTCTTGGGTCAACTGACCAGAGCCACTTTTTAACTGTAGGAGAGAGCCAATTGCGCAGTTTGTTAGGTGATCATTTATTACAACGTCTCCAGCAAGATACAGAGGGTAAGCTGCATCAGCGCCTATTCCGTTGCTTGAGAGGTGCGATTACCGACGGTGTCATTCAGCCTAAAACGCGCTTACCTGCATCTCGTGATTTGGCCAATGAAGTCAAGGTGTCGCGCAATACCGTGTTGTCTGCTTATGAGCAACTGCAAGCCGAAGGCTATTTGGAAGCGCGTACGGGTCACGGCACTTGGGTTGCGGAACATTTACCCGAAGTATTTTTAAATACCATTCATGGCAAGAAAGTTGAAGGAATTGCCAAAGCCAAAAAAAATGCATCTTTATCACAACGTGGCACACAAGTGATGGGACATGCCGCAGCATCTCCACATCAATGGGGGGCTTTTGTCCCTGGTGCACCGGATGTGACTGAATTTCCGCATCATATTTTTAGTCGAATTCAAGCACGTTTAAACCGTGAACCCAATATTGAACAATTAATTTACAGCAATGCTGGCGGCTGCATAGAACTACGTAGCGCACTGGCCGATTACTTACGTGTCGCCCGTTCAGTTCAATGCGATACCGACCAAATTATTATTACCGAAGGGATTCATCAAGCCATTGATCTGGTCTCTCGTGCCCTATGTGATATTGGCGATCAAGTTTGGATTGAAGATCCGGCCTATTGGGGAATGCGCAACACTTTGCGTATTAATGGCCTAGACATTCATCCCATGCCTGTAGATGCTGACGGAATTATTCCAGAACAAAATCCAGAAAAACCACCCAAACTGATTTTTGTGACGCCGTCACATCAATACCCATTAGGCTCGCATCTGAGCCTAGAACGACGCAAGCAGCTCTTGAGTATTGCCAAACAAAATAATAGCTGGATTGTGGAAGATGACTATGACAGTGAATTCCGCTTCTCGGGACACCCTTACCCATCGCTGCAAGGTTTGGAGTCCGATGCTCCCGTCATTTACATGGGGACATTCAGTAAAACCATTTATCCTGCACTACGTATTGGCTACTTGGTGGTACCTCGTTCACTCTTTTCACCGTTAAGGATTTTGGCAGCAGAATTGTATCGCGGTGGGCATTTGCTTGAACAAAAAGCCTTAGCGGTGTTTATTCGTGAAGGACATTATGAAGCACATATTCGACGCATGCGCCTGCTATATGGTAAGCGTCGTGCTTATCTGGTCGACTTAATTCATCGCTACTTAGGTCCCGAATTTGTACACGAATACAGTCATGATTCAGGGCTACATTTGGTCATGAGACTGCCTGAACAGTGCGATGATGTTGCCATTGCTTCCACAGCCTTAGAACGTGGCATTAAAGTTCGTCCATTGTCGCAATACTATATGCACTCACATGCACGCGCACAGCGTGGCCTGCTAATGGGTTTTGCCTGTGTGAATGAGCGCGATATGGTGATGTCCTTTGGCGTGTTATTGCAATGTCTGCGTGAAGCGGGTGTGCCCACTGTGAATTGATTTATACATTGTATAAAAAAGAGTCTCCTCGTGGAGACTCTTTTTTTCAATACAGATAGATGGAGATTAAACCAGCTTTTCTTGTTTGTTGTGCGCTAAATGCGATGCTCTACGCTCTTTGCCCCAACCTAGTTTTTCCGACAATACGCCAAAGAACACAATCGTACCAAACAACACGGTGGTGTAGATCACTTCTTTGAAATAGGTGCCTTCAATCAACATGGTCAGAATTGCCCCAATAATCGCGATGATCACACCATAAGTCACATAAGGGAACATCCACATTTTAAAGTCGATTTGAACCCCTTCTGCTTCAAGCTTTTTACGCATACGCAATTGCGAATAGGCAATCGCCAAGTACACATATAATGTCGCTGCACCCGTGGTTAACATGAAAACATCATAAACATCCATACTCTTGCTTGCTGTTAAAATCACCGCAATTACAGAGAAGAAACAAGACACAATCACGCCGACAGCCGGACTACCATGACGGTTCACGGTACCAAAACTCTTCGGTGCATCACCACGTTTTCCTAAAGAGAACAACATACGTGAACAGGTATACAATGCCGAGTTAAAGCAGCTACAAACCGAAGTCAGTACGACAAAGTTGACAATATGACGTGCGCCAGGAATGCCTAGTGCAGTCAGGGTCACACTATAGGTACCCCAAGTCGAATCTTTCAAAAGTTCATTGTTGTGCGGAATCAAACACACTGCCACAAACATTGAACCCACATAGAACAAAATAATACGCCAAACGACTGAGTTAGAAGCCTTACGAATTTCTTTAGAAGGATTCGCCGATTCTGCTGCGGCTACGGTTACAATCTCAGCCCCAATATAGGCAAACATTACCCCCAGTAAGGCGGTAATGACCGAGGATGCCCCATTTGGCATAAAGCCTTGTGAAGTCAAATTACTGATACCCGATGCAGCAGGATTACCCCACGGCCACAAGTGCATAATCGCTAAACTACCCAGCACAAGGAAAATCACAATCGCGATGACTTTGATCAGGGCAAACCAAAATTCGAATTCACCGTAATTCTTCACATTTTGTAAATTGACCGCAACCAAAGCAACAATCACGACCACCATATAGGCCCAGATGGGGATAAATGGAAACCAGTTATTTAAAATTTTACCTGCAACATAAGCTTCCCAGCCCATGAGCATGGCGAGCGTACACCAATATAACCAACCAATCGAAAAACCTGCCCAACGCCCAATGGCACGGTCAGCATAAGTTGAAAAAGAACCACTATCAGGGTTTAAAACGGCCATTTCACCAAGCATACGCATGATGAACCAAACCAATAAGCCACCTAAAGCATAAGTGAGAAAAACCACAGGTCCAGTGTTATAAATAATACTGCCTGAACCGACAAATAAAGAACCACCAATGACACCCGCAATAGAAATCATGGTCAAATGGCGAGATTTAAGCCCGTTATGTAAGCCTTGAGAGCCGTTGGCTCCTGACGTTTGATGTCCAGCCATACAATTTTCCTTAACATGATAGAAATATAGCTGTCCCAAAGTCGGTTTACCCTAGGTCATCAATATTCCTAATTTTTGTTGAATCTGCCCAATGCCTAAAAACAAAGGATGGAGTGGGCAAATCTGACGTTTCCGTATGCATACTTCTATATAAGCTTAATTTGTCGTTTTGGCACTCAAGAAACGAGAGCCATTTTTCTTAAGAAGCAAAGAGCCAATTGTTGTTTTTATGCACCAATTTTGTGCGTTTATGTTATTATTCAACATTAATGACTGTTAAATTCAGCTCATATTTAATATAAAAATAGATATATATCAAATCATTATAATTAACAAAACATTAAAATACATGCCAGTTAGAGTACTCAATATTCTAAAAGGCGTCGGTTATTGATTATCTATAACTTTAGTCTGGTTTTACATTATTTAGTCAAACTAAATAAAAAAACCTTCCTAGCCAAGCCAAGAAGGTTTTAAGTGTTTGGAGGCAACGGGATTGCCATATTTGCCTTCATTGGCACGGTTAACCATACAATTTCAACTCAAAAGCTTAAGAGAAAACACATACAATATTCATTCTAAGATATCTATTTATAATAAATTTAAGCGTATATCCGCCTATAAATACAGTTTTATTGGCCCAATTCAATTACCACCACTCAACGTCCCGAAAATACGAGGCTTGGTTCCAGCTTCAGTACAGGACGCACGCTTAACGCAGCAGCCACTACGCTAACCAACACAACAGTCACGGCACCCAGTAAAGGCGTGAACCACATCATCCGAAACGGATATCCAGCCATGATTGCCAGCTGTCCGATAATGGCACAAAGCCCAAGCCCGAGACCCGTTCCAAGCAGCCCGCATAGACCAGCCTGAGCGAACACCATCGTCAACAGGAGTCTTGGTGTGGCACCCATCGCACTGAGTACAGCATAATTACGTAGGTTTTCATTGGTGAACATGTAGAGCATAACGCCTGTTACGCCAAAGCCGACTGACATGGCCAAGGTCAGCATTGCTGCAATGTCACCCACATCTTCAGAATTCACCAGAAACCAATGAACGGTATCTGATTTAAACGCTGCAGACGTACGCGCACGCAGACCCGTTGCCGACTCAATGCGAATCGCCAAGTCTTCGGGAACCACCTTCGGTGCAGCAGTGACCAGCACAAAAGTGAGCTGACGTCGTTCTGGTGGCAAAATTCGAGTCGCATTCGAAAAAGTCGTATAGAGCAGTGGACGCGGTGGGAATCGGGGAAGTCCTTGCGATTGACCGAGAATCCGCACGCTGTGATCATTGACGAGTAATTCATCCCCTGTTGTTAGTTCACGGGTGGGCGCATCGAGATCCAATTTGCTAGGTGGCAATTGATCTGAAATTTGAAATGAAGTCTCCAACTTACCAGTAGTTCCTCCCGCATCGACCACCACGGCATCAGGTACTCTGAGTAAGCTAGGCATCACATTATCTTGGATAGGTGGCATGCCGATCAAGGTTGCGTCATCGACACCAATCACCTGAAAGGGCTGGTAACGTCCGTCTGGGAAACGGACATCTGCCGTAGCCAGCATGAGCGGTACCGCTGACTGCACCCCCGCTACACTGCGGACTCTTGCCAGTGCTTGTAGCGACATATTGGTTGTTTGCTCGGCTGAGTTTACTGCAGGATCCATCACCCATACATCTACGGTGCCGTTCTCGGTAATGGGTGCGTAACCGCGCGTCATAATTCCTGCGAAGTACGATGCAGCGAAGGTCACCAAGAATGATGTAAAGGTAATCCCAAAGATTAAACCCACGTATTTGGCACGATCACCGAGCAGCATTTTTAGGGCTATACGTAACATTTTGCTCCTCCTTCAATGCATGCTGACTGACAGAATCATCACGATATCTTCATGGAAGATGGCGTTGACGTGGATTGAGGATGCGTGCCGTTCGAAGATTTACTCGCTTTTGTCTCAATGAACACATCAACTTGCTGCCCGACGTAGATCGGCAAAGCGGTGTGATCAAAACTATAAATCACCTGCAAGGCACGGGTATCGACCCGCTCGGCGCTATCACCCGTCAGCGAGGTTTTGGGCAACACATACGGATCAACTCGTTCAAATTGCAGCGTGGTGTGTAGCGCTGGATTGCCACGCACAAATGCCACAGCACGTGCGCCTGGCTGAATCCGCCATGCATCATTTTCATCGATGTCAGCACGTACGAATAGCCGAGCATCGTTCCCGAGCAACATCGAAGAATCGCCGGGAGCACCATCCTGCACGAATGCACCGATACGCATCTTGTTTTGTAATATCCGACCACGGACTAAGGCGCGTACAGTATGCCGTTCAATATCCATCTGAATTTGCTTGACCTGCGCTTGGGCTGATGCCAGTGCTGCTTCGGCAAGTTTGACTGCAAAGCGCCGATTGTTTAACTCCTCGACGCTAATCGCCCGTTTATCCGATAAGCTGTTCGCGAGTTCGAATTGGCTCTTGGCTTGTGCGAGATGTGCGGCAATTTCTGTGACTTTTGCCACCGCTGGTATAAGTTGTGCTTGCTGTTCGCGATCGTCGATCTTGAACAACTTATCACCAACCTTTACTTGGCTGCCTTCGTTTACGTAGAGCTTGACCACAATACCGGATACGGGCGTACCGACCACAATATTTCCAGTGCTTGCCTCGACAATACCTGCTCCAGCAACGTAGCTCGCGAAAGGTGATTTTGGCGACAATACGGCTGGTTGGTATATAGCTGGTTGCCTGTTACCAATCAGTACCATCGTGACGGCAAGGAGCAGACCAACCAGTGCGAGTATCGGGAGCAGATATTTACGCATCATTGCACTTGTGCCTCCTTAGCGCCAACAGTCACTTCGGCAATCTTCCCATCATCCATGTGCGCGATACGGTCGGCGAACTGATAAATCCGAGTGTCATGTGTTACGACCAGCAATGCACGGTCTGGCGCTTGTGCGACATTTCGCAGAATCTCCATCATGGCATGTCCAGTGGCATGATCCAGATTACTCGTCGGTTCGTCGCAAATAATGATTTTAGGATTATGTACAAGCGCACGTGCGATTGCCACGCGCTGCTGTTGCCCACCACTGAGTTGGCTAGGGAGTGCATCTGCGCGTTCCGAAAGCCCAACCTGATCGAGAGCAGCCCGAGCACGTTGAAGGGCCAACTTGCGTTCTTCGCCGCTGATTAAGAGCGGTACGGCAACGTTTTCAGCGGCGGTCAATGTGGGGAGCAAGTTAAAGGCCTGAAAAACAAAACCAATGGTCGTTCCGCGAAAATGCGCTCGCTCGGCTGTATTCATGTTTTCTAGGTCTTTGCCAAGTACCGTACATTTGCCTGCATCGCGTTTCAAAATACCGCCGATAATTGAAATCAGGGTTGTTTTGCCGCAGCCTGAAGGACCCGCCAAGATGAGTAACTCACCTTGATAGACCTCAAGATTGATACCACGTAATGCGGTCACTTTTGCATCGCCGATACCATAGTCCTTCGTGACACCAGAACACTTGACGGCAATATCCTGACTCGGCTTCATTGGTTTTTGTCCCTCTGTCTTGTCACAGAAAGCAAGGTTTGATCCGACCAATCCTTGCGTTGCCCAGACCAACAACTTCGTTGAAATGCTTAGCATCGCGTGTGCGGAAAACGGCGTACTCGGCCAACTACGCCCTCACGGCTTTCATATCGATGTCCGCTGCGTTATAGGTCAGTATCATGGCGGATCAAGCTATTCATTTTTGATTAAATTTTATTCTAATAGATAACATATACTATGGAATCCCCACAGATCAATCGAATTTTTAGCGGCCTAAAATTGAATTGCCAGACGGGACTTCTACGATAAAATCAATCATGCGCTGTCTCTGACAAGGTTGGCATTCATACCATGCTGTAATGCTAGCGAAGTGATGGCGGTATGAGGATTCTGGTAGGCCGGAATGATTAAGATCTTGAGCAAAAGTCTGTGTATCTTTGCTCTATTCAAAGCCGCATTTTCTAAAGTTGTTATCTCAAAATTATGATCAAATTATTTATGAAATAAATTCAAATTTATATACAAGTCAACTGAACTTAAATGTCGTTCAATTTCACAACAACTCTCAAAATTTAATATAGGCCTATCACAACAAAATCAATGATATCTGCACTTTGAACTTAATATTTTCTATAGATAAAAAAATAGCTTCTCTGTTTTACAAAACAAAAGAAGCCATTTTTTTAGTTAAGTAATTGAGTTTAAATAAATTTAAAACAGATAAATCTCAAAAAAACCTAACAAATTACTTAAATTTATGATCTAAAACGGTAAATCATCATCCAAATCTGCTGGTGTTGGCGCAGAAGGTGCTGCTTTAGGTGCGTTGCTATACCCCCCTTGGGTATTGCCACCTGCTGGATTGTTATTAAAGCCGCCAGTGTTGCCATAACCTTGGTTGTTATTGTTGTTATAACCTGTGTTATTGCCATAACCACTGTTTTGGTTATTATTGAAACGTGGTTGGTTAAACCCTGCGTTATCACTCGGTACACCTTCACCTTGCTGACGGTTTGAATCGAGCATTTGCATTTGTTCACCACGAATCTCTGTGGTGTAACGCTCTTGGCCATTTTGGTCTGTCCATTGACGCGTACGCAATGAACCTTCAATATAAACCTTCGAACCTTTACGTAAATATTGCTGAGCAATTTCACCTAAACGATTGTGCAACACAATTCGGTGCCATTCAGTTTGTTCTTTACGTTCACCTGTGCTTTTGTCAGTCCAAGAATCGCTGGTTGCGATTGAAAACTGAGTCAGCGAACCCCCATTCGGAAAAGTTTTCGTCTCTGGATCTCGGCCTAATGTGCCCACTAAAATAACTTTATTTACACCGCGCATCTGATGTTTACTTCCTATCTATTTCTATTATTTACTTTATAAGAGTTATGCTTAAATGGCTACCTCTTTCCCCAACAAGTGCGTTAAATGTTGTCGCGCAGCTTCATCAATCCGCTGCTTGTCCACTTTCACATACGCCACTTGCTGGTCTGACATCACCACGACTTCTTCAATACCACGAATCGCTAAAAGTTGAGAAGTCCACTCATCTGTTTGTTTATTCTCGGGTAAGCGCAACACCAACGATGAAAGATAACGTGGTTGAGCCAATCCAAAACTGATGAGTAGCCAAATTATAGCAATTGCCGTGAGGATACTCCAACCCAATGCGGTGTTATTCAGCATCAATAATTGACCGCCCAACGTACCGCCAAAAAATGCCCCTAAAAACTGACTGCTGGCATTTACGCCCATCGCGGTGGCTTTGGACTGAATCGGTGCAGCTTTAGACAGCCACGATGGCAATAATGCTTCCATGACGTTAAAGGCAATGAAAAATAAACCCAACCCTATCAATAAGATATATTTGGACTCATAACCAAAAATGAGGGTAATTAAACCTAAAATGATGCCTGCAATTGCAGTGAGGAAAATACTGCGCATTTTGCGATATTTTTCCGCCACAATAATACTAGGAAAAGCAAAAAACAGGCTAATGACCAGTAAGGGCAAATAAATTAAACCATGCTTGGCTAATGGAATTTTTGCAAATTCAATTAATTGAGATGGCACATAGATAAACATTGCGGTAAGCAATAAATGCAGGGTAAACACGGACACATGCAGGCGATTCAGATCTGACATTTTCAGCACTTGCTTTAACTGTGCCACATAACCTTGCTGGAAATTTTTATGATGTCGGGTCACTTTCGGTACCAGCAACAGCATGGCAATGGCCGCCAAACCCATAATGGTTGTGACCCAGAACAAGCCCGAAATGCCCACCAGACTGGTCAGCCATGGTCCCAAACTAAATGCCACCACAAACGACAAACCAATACTCATTCCCATGGCCGCCATGGCTTTGGTACGCTGTTCTTCACGAGTGACATCGGCCAGTAAGGCCATGACCACCGCAGAAACCGCACCCGCGCCCGCAATGGCACGACCAATAATCACGCCATAAATGCTGTCCGACATCGCTGCGACTGCACCACCAATTGCAAACAACAACAAGCCCAGCACCACCAAAGGTTTACGGCTAAAACGATCAGCAATCAAGCTAAAAGGAATTTGTAAAATTGCTTGGCTTAATCCATAGACGCCTACCGCTAAACCAATCAACGCAGGTGTCGCATGTTGATACGACTGACCAGCCACGGAAAAGACTGGGATAATCATGAACAAACCCAACATGCGCAATGCAAAAATACTGCTTAAAGCAAAGGTCGAGCGGCGTTCTAAGGAATTCATCATATCAATAGACTTAAATGCATTGAATTTGGAGGTTATGCTACAGCATTCAGATACGAATGCGTGGCGGTTCTGGAATTATCTCAAGAAAAAAGGGCGCAATTCAATGCACCCTGAATTCTACTGTGTAGACATTTCGTTCACATGAAGGACTGAGCCTTATTGCTCTTGACGCTTGCTATATTGAATGGAGGCAATCACGGCCCAAACAATAAAGGCGACACCAATTAAACCCGTGACCACTTCTGGAATATGTACGCCTGTACCACTGGCCAACATAATGAATGCCAAGGCACCAATCGCATAATGTGCACCATGTTCAAGGAAAATGTAGGCATCGAGTGTGCCTTTTTCGACCAGATAAATGGTCATTGAACGCACGAACATGGCACCAATTGCCAGACCCAGCATAATGATGACCACATCCGAAGTAATGGCAAATGCACCAATCACGCCATCAAAACTGAATGAGGCATCCAGTACTTCCAGATAAATAAAGCCACCTAAACCAGCTTTAATCACGCCTGTAGATGCACCACTGGCATCATGTGCCACAGCATTACCATCTTCATCAATTTCAGGTTCACCACCCAACAAATGACTGAGCACTTGCACACCGATATACACCACGATGCCCCAAATACCTGCCATCGTCACCAACAAACGTTCAGCATCTGCAACATTGGCTGCCATGATCAATAACGCAATCAGTGAAATAAAGACGGACATTGCAGGAACGTTGGCTAAATTGGCTAAACGGCGCTCTAACCATCTGAACCAATGGGTGTCTTTACCTTCATCGAAGAAGAAATTCAAGAACACCAGCAATAAGAACGCACCACCAAAGGCGGCAATTTCAGCATGATGGGCCATCAATTTTTCTGAATATTGCTGTGGCTCATTCAATGCCATGTTCACCACTTCCAGCATACCCATATCGGCAGTTACTGCCACAATCACAATAGGGAACACCAGACGCATACCAAATACAGCAATCACAATACCGAGAGTTAAGAAGATCATTTTCCAAAAATGATCCCATCCGCGAAGTACTGAAGCATTCACGACCGCATTATCAAACGACAAAGAAACTTCCATCACAGCCAAAATGGCGGTAATGGTCAACGCAGTAAACATGGTCTTCAAGCCTGCTTCAGGACCATGCGTAAAGCCCCAATAAGCAGAAATTGCAAGACACACAATCGTAAATAAGATAGAGAAACCAAAATGTTTCATCATAACGAAGTGACCTTTGGATAATAAAAGTGCTATAGCATGACTACAGCATAAAAATTCATGCGCGATATTATGACGCTTTTACACGCCAAACCAAAATTGTTCTGCGATTTTTTCTGCCACGAGCCAAGCACTGCAAAAATGGGTCGTCTATTGAGCAGGCTTGCGTTAGTCTAGTCGCCATAATTTGTAAAGCCAGACAAGGAAACCCGCATGCTTTTTTCTGAACAATTGTGGCAGCGTAATCTCGACCTCTACCAAGAAACTTTAGCGCTCCCCTTCAATCAAGAGCTTGCGCGAGGCACACTCAGCCGTGAAGCCTTTTCTCATTATGTCATTCAAGATGCACATTATTTATTGGCTTATGGCCGTGCATTAGCGGTATGTGCGGCAAAAGCCTATGAAGCCGATGATGTAATGCAGTTTTCGGACGCCGCCAAAATTGCGATTGTGGTTGAACGTAGTCTGCATGCCAGCTTTATGCAAGAATTCGATGTCTCTAAACAACAGTTTGAAACCACGCCGCTGACCTTGGCTTGCCATCATTACACGTCATTTTTAAGCGCGACTGCATGGGCGGAAAGTTATCCTGTGGTGCTGGCGGCCTTGTTACCTTGCTTCTGGATTTATGCCGAAGTCGGTCAAGACATTGTGCAGCAATCTGTACCGAATAATCCGTACCAAGCTTGGATCGATACCTATGCAGGTGAAGAATTCCATACCGCCGTGCGCAATGTCATCGCCACCGTAAATAAAGTCGCTGCACGTTGCGATGCTGACACTTTAGAAAAAATGCATGCGGCATATCGTATGGGAGCAACACTGGAATGGTTATTCTGGGATAGTGCTTATCATCAAAAACAATGGTTGGGTTTAGACCACCTATAATTGAACCATATACTGAACTGATCATGAGTCATTGGCTCATGATCATCTTTAAAATGATTGAGAAAAATATGTATATTGGAGAATTGGCGGCTTTAACTGGCACCACCCCGAAAGCTATTCGGCATTATGAAAAACTCGGTTTATTGCCCGTTGCAAAGAGAAAAGGAAATTATCGTATTTATGCAGCGATTGATGTCCAATCGGTTAAGATGATTCGTCTTGCCCAAGCGGTTGGATTTAGTCTTGCCGAACTTTATGACCTTTCTGTTTTAAAATATCAACAGAACCGATTTCCTGTAGACGTCGCGAAAGCTTTAATCGCCAACAAGCATCAGCAACTTTTAGAACACCAACAAGCCTTAAACCAGTTACAAGAAAACTTAAAGCAACTGGAAGATGAAATTACCCAAACCTATCTGACCGACAACAGCGCTGTATAGCAGCGTCAATCAAAAAATCTGCAAATTAAAGCTTGACTCTGTCCTTAGGGGAAAGGTTTATGGTCATAACTCCTTTTATTACGGCTTTATAAAATGAGTTCTCATCTTTCTACATTTAAAAATTCAACAGCATTCATTACAGGCGCATCTTCAGGAATCGGCAAAGCTTATGCGCAAAAGCTTGCCTCTCTAGGTATCCACTTAATTTTGACCGCACGCTCTGAGCAAAAACTGAATGCGTTAGCCAATGAACTTCAAAAAAAATATAACATTCAGGTGGAAATCATTGGTTTAGATTTGGCTCAACCCCATGCAGCGCAAAAGCTGTTTGATGAGGTGCAAGCACGAAAATTGTCGGTCGATATTTTAATTAACAACGCTGGATTTGGAAAATGGAGTCAATTTCTAGATCAATCTGCCGCGACCTACAACGAAATGATGCTGCTCAACATGAATAGTGTCACGTCCTTATGCTATTTATTTTTGCCACAAATGCTGGCGAGCAAAAAAGGCATCATGATCAATATCGCATCGACAGCGGCTTTCCAGCCCTTGCCTTATATTGCGGTCTATGGAGCCAGCAAATCTTACGTGCTTCACTTTACTGAAGCACTCGCAGGAGAATATGCGTCTTCAGGGATTCAATTCTTGGCAGTTTGTCCGGGCAATACCGAAACCAATTTTACACAGGTGGCCAATGCCGATACTCGCGGCATGAAAAGCTCTTCAGTCGATGACGTCGTTTCAGCCACCTTAGTGGCCTTGGATCAAAACAAAACCTCAATTATTGTCGGGTGTAGTAACTATCTCACCGCTCAATTGCCGCGTATTTTGTCTCGCAAGAAAATGCTTCATATGGCTGAACGTATTCTCAGAGACCGCGTTCTGAAAGCATCATAAGTACATCCTGCTTGAAAAGATTAAGACACTTGGCTTAATCTTTTCAGTGCTGAAATATTTGCCACGCATAAATTAAACCTGCCGCAGCCACGACCCAACTGAGTGTCGCTATGCCCAAACATGACCACATCGACATGCGCGTCGCCAACACATAAACGGCAGCTAAATAAATGGCATAAGGAATCAGAGACCATAAGCCAAATAATGCGGTTTTTTGTAAGGCTTCCGCCCCTTTTTGCTGATACACAATTACATGTGCAATCAGGGCAAAAGTGGGAAACAGCGGAACCAAACCCGCAATATAAAAAGCCTTACTTTTGGATAAAATTGAAATCAGCAGCACGACTGCTGCACCCAACATACATTTTAAAAATAATGCCCACATACTTCGGTTCTATCCAATACGTTCACGATCTAGCCCACTCCCGTATTCTGCGCTTTAAAAGGCAGCTTTGCATGTGAATTTAGTGGAAATATCTAGGATAAAATATCGAATCTGCGCCAGTTTTGCTCATCAAGCTACGTTCGGCTAAACATGGTGACATTCTGTGCAAAGGTATGCACCATCTCAAAAATCTCTAGACATTTCCAAGCAATTAAATGATAATGATTGTCATTAACATTATGTGACTTTTCTGCGAGGTTTGCTCATGCAACAAGCGACTTTAGGTACTGAAGCCATTCGAGCATTTTTCACCTTGCAATGTTGTTGGTTAAATAACGAAGAAATTTACTTAGAACAAGGCTGCTTGCATTGTGGTTCAGCCGCAACCTATCTGATTTATTTTACCAATACGCATATTCAAAAACGCTTACTGGACTTTATTGCACAATACAGCTGTGTCTATAAGCAAGGTGTAGATTTACTTTATGTCGAAAATTTTGAACAGCACTACAATGACTTTCTACAAATTTTAGAAAAAGAAATAAATGTTTATGCACGCCAACATCAGGATCTTCCAAGGCAATATGCCTTCGAATCCGTTGAGTCTATTTTTGAACGTCCACTTGCCTGGGCTTGCTAAACAATCCCAAGCAAAGGCGTTATGCACAGGGTGCTCACACCTCTCTGGAGGTTTTTTAAAGTAAATTGACTGCCAATAACGCCAATAGCGCAGGCACCGCCTGAATATAAATAATTTTTTTACTGGCGGTCAAACCCCCATAAATCCCTGCCACCAATACACAGCCTAAAAAGAAATTGGCCAAAGCGAAGGCATAACTTTCAGGTGCGCATAACGACCAGAATAAACCTGCTGCCAAAAAGCCATTATATAGTCCCTGATTTTGTGCCATGACCTTGGTCAATTGGGCTTTTTCAGCGGTGTTGCCAAAGGCTTTCAAGCCGTAGGGTTTATCCCATAAAAACATTTCTAGCACTAAAATATAAACGTGCAAAACTGCAATCAGTCCCACTAAAATTTGTCCGAGCATTTTTATTTTCCTTGTTGTTTTATCTGCGATGACGAAAGTGAGCCTTTCGGCCCACTTCAACCTTCAAAATTAAGGTTTAAACAATACTTTACCTTGGCGTGCTGCTTGGGTTGCTTTTTCTGCTGCTTGTGACACCTGATCAAACGTATAAATTCCTTCGACAGGTAGGGTCAGTTTCTGCTGTGCCGCGAGGGTTAATAATTCAACCACCAAGGCTTTTTTACGTTCCGCCGGCATGTGCTGATTCACGACACTCGCCCAAAATCCTTTGATTGTGGCTTGTTTAAAGATTAAATCGCCCGACTCAATCTGCATGGTTTCACCCGTCATGCTACCGAAGGAGACCAATAAGGAATTTTCACCCAATAAGCTCAACAACTCACCGCTGGCTTTACCTCCAATCGAATCGACACCGACCATCAACGCTTGATCACCCTGAATGGCTTTGACTTGGGCTTTCCAATCGGCCTGATCGGTTGCCACCACATTTTGAATGCCTAAAGCAGTCATTTCGGCAACCGCTTCTTGACGACGTACCAAGTTAATCACATGAATATCACGTGCTTGTGCCACCATCGCCACGGTTTTACCGACAGCCCCATTGGCCGTGTTTTGAATCATCCACTGACCTGATTGCAAATTGGCAAAATCCAACAGCATTAAAGAACTGAGGGGCATGGCAATGAGCTGTGCTGCCAGTTCATCTGGAATGCTATCAGGTAAAGGAATGAGGGCTGCTGCTGGCGCCAGACAGTATTCTGCCCAACTGCCATGAATGCCCGCTACCGAAACACGCTGTCCCAATTCAAAGCCTGTTACGCCTTCACCCAATGCATCGATTACTCCGACCGCTTCGCTGCCCCCAATGGCAGGCAATTCAGGCTTGTAGCCATAGCTACCGCGTACCGTCCAGACATCATGGTTATGAATGGGGGATAAAATCACTTTTAAACGGACCTGCCCTGCTTTTGGCTCAGGTTGAGGCATGTCTGCTTGTTCTAATACATCAACTGGTTCGCCAAAACGACGATGAATAATACTGCGCATGGGTTAATCCTTGTTGGGTTGTAAGAGGTTGTGTGTGGTTTCAAACGCCAAATGCAAAGGGGCTTTGTCTTGCGCCAATTTGGCCAGCAAGGCTGCACCCAACCACAGTTGATACATCACTTGTGCCATTTTAAAAGGTTGGATATGTGCAGGAATAGACCCTTCCTGCTGCCCTTCCTCAAGCAAAGTCGCAACGCGTTCAGTTAATTTATTTACCCCAAAATTCAGGATTTGACGCATATCTTCAGACAAGTCAGACACTTCTGCTGCCAATTTCACAATCAGACAGTTTTCCGCCCAACCACCCCGAATCGGGTCTTCAATCCATGCCTGCCATAACGCCATTAATCGCGCATAGGCACTACCATCGGTCAGTTGCCACAACTGCTCCATCTGATTTTTATAATCGCTGATGTACTGCTCTAACAGCGCACAGCCAAAGGCTTCTTTTGAGGCAAAATAATGGTAGAACGAACCTTTCGGCACGTCACAGGCTTTTAAGATTTCTTGCAGCCCGACCCCGACAAAACCTTTCTGTAACACCAGTGGAAAACTGGTCTCCAGAATGTGTTGGCGGGTGGCTTCACTTTTGATTGATCGTTTCATGATCTGACTATATTTTAATATTAGACCAGTCGTCTAGTAAATTTATGTAACTTGGACGGTTAAATTTCTACAGGAGTAGCCACTACGGCAAATGAATGTTAATAATAGCGGCTTAAAATACGCGAGATTGTTCAAGGCGGATTTATCCGTCATGATTTGTCGTTTAAAAATTCAGATCACTGACTTGAACAATTTTAAAGCGCTATCATATAAGTTTCTATTTGCACAATAATTGAGATGTTTTCATGAGCCAAAGTCATATCCGTATTCGAGGTGCACGTACCCACAATTTAAAAAATGTGAGCCTCGATATTCCCCGCGACAAGTTTGTGGTGATTACGGGACTTTCAGGTTCAGGTAAATCCTCTCTCGCTTTCGATACCTTGTATGCCGAAGGTCAGCGCCGCTATGTAGAGTCGTTGTCTGCCTATGCGCGTCAGTTTTTATCGCAAATGGAAAAACCTGAGGTCGATTCGATTGAAGGTTTAAGCCCCGCCATTGCCATTGAGCAAAAATCTACTAGCCACAACCCGCGTTCGACTGTAGGTACCATTACTGAAATTTACGACTATTTACGTCTGCTCTATGCGCGGGTCGGCACGCCTTTTTGCCCTGAACATGACCTACCAATGGTGGCTCAAACCATTTCAGAAATGGTCGATGCTGTCAAAACCCTCGAAGAAGGTACTGCCTTAATGTTGCTTGCGCCTGTAGTACGTGAGCGCAAAGGTGAATATAGCAACCTATTTGAACAACTACAAAGTCAAGGTTTTGTCCGTGCCCGTGTCGATGGTGAAATTATTGATATTGATTCGCCGCCTGAACTGGATAAAAAGAAAAAGCACACCATTGAAGTGGTAGTTGACCGCTTTAAAGTCCGTGATGACTTGGGCAACCGTATTGCAGAAAGTTTTGAAACCGCCCTGCGTTTAGGTGGTGATATCGCAGTGCTGTCATGGATGAAAGGTGAACATCCTGACCGTGTTTTTTCAGCCAAACACTCTTGTCCTAAATGTGACCGTGCCGTAGCAGAACTGGAACCCCGCCTATTTTCCTTTAACAATCCCTTTGGTGCCTGCCCGGTCTGTGATGGCTTAGGTACGCGTAGTCATTTCAGTGCCGATAAATTGATTCCAAATTCAGAACTGTCGATTAGTCAGGGCGCCATTCGTGGTTGGGACAGACAACGTCCCTATTACTACAGCATGATTCAAAAAGTTGCGGATCATTTTGAATTGTCACTCGATACCCCGTGGAACGAACTGGATAAAGACACTCAGAAGAAATTTTTATACGGCACAGGCAAAGAAAAAGTCGATTTGAGTTATATCGATGAGCGTGGGCGTAAACACAATCGCGTACAACCGTTTGAAGGGATTTTGCCGCATCTTGAGCGTCGTTACCGTGAAACCGAGAGCAACTATGTGCGCGATGATTTGGCACAGTATTTATCCAATGCGGCTTGCGATGCCTGTGGCGGTTCACGTTTAAACGAAATTTCGCGCAATGTACGGGTCAAAGACAAAACCATTGCCCAGATTACCCAAATGTCGATTGGTGATGCTGAGACCTATTACCAAAGCCTGAATTTAACGGGTGCCAAAGGTGAAATTGCCGACAAGATTTTTAAAGAAATTCGTGAGCGTCTACACTTCCTCGTGTCTGTCGGGTTGAACTATCTGAGCCTGTCGCGTTCGGCGGAAACTCTGTCGGGCGGTGAAGCACAGCGTATTCGTCTGGCTTCGCAAATTGGTGCAGGTTTGATGGGTGTAATGTACGTGCTGGATGAACCTTCAATTGGTTTACATCAACGTGATAATGACCGTCTACTGGAAACCTTAGTGCGCTTGCGTGACCTCGGCAACACGGTATTGGTGGTCGAACATGATGAAGATGCCATTCGCGCTGCCGATCATATTATTGATATTGGCCCAGGCGCAGGCGTGCATGGTGGGGCGATTATTGCCGAAGGTACGGCAGATGAATTGGCACGTCATGAAGATTCGCTCACAGGGCAATATCTATCTGGAAAACTCAGAATTGCTGTGCCTACACAGCGCACGCAACCGCCACGTCCTGACGAACAGATTAAGCTCATGGGGGCTGCGGGACATAACCTCAAAAATGTCGATCTCACCATTCCATTGGGTGTGATGACCTGTGTCACAGGCGTGTCGGGTTCAGGTAAATCGACGCTGATTAACCGTACTTTATTGCCATTGGCTGCAACCCAACTCAATGGTGCAACGACTTTAACTGCTGAAAAGTTTGACTCGATTGATGGCCTACAATTCCTCGATAAAGTCGTGGATATTGACCAAAGCCCGATTGGACGTACCCCACGTTCCAACCCTGCCACCTATACAGGTTTATTTACTCCAATTCGTGAGTTGTTTGCGCAAACACCAGAGGCCAAAGCCCGCGGTTATGCGGCAGGTCGTTTCTCCTTTAACGTGAAAGGCGGACGCTGCGAGGCGTGTGAAGGCGACGGCATGATTAAAGTTGCGATGCACTTCTTGCCTGATATGTACGTGCCCTGTGATAACTGTCATGGCAAACGCTATAACCGTGAAACTTTGGAAGTCGGCTATAAAGGCAAAAACATTTCCGATGTATTGGACATGACCGTTGAAGATGCTATGCATTTCTTCGATGCCATTCCAGTCATTCACCGCCGTTTAGAAACCTTGAACCAAGTTGGTTTGGGTTATATCCGTTTGGGACAGTCAGCAACTACACTGTCTGGCGGTGAAGCTCAACGGGTAAAACTGGCACGTGAGTTGGCAAAACGCGATACAGGTAAAACCTTGTATGTACTGGATGAACCGACTACAGGTCTGCACTTCCATGACATTGCCAAGTTGCTCGACATCCTGCATGAGCTACGCAACAAAGGGAACACCATTGTGGTGATTGAGCATAATTTGGATGTGGTGAAAACCGCAGACTGGATTATTGACTTAGGTCCTGAAGGCGGTGCAGGTGGTGGTCAGATTATTGCCGAAGGTACACCAGAACAGGTCGTGAAATCTAAGGTTTCCCATACTGCGAAGTTCTTGAAGCCGTTGTTGAAGTGATTTTACAATCTCCCCCAACCCCTCTTTTTTAAGAGGGGAAATTCCCTCCTTTCCCAAAAGAGGGTTAGGGAGGATTCATAAATATAAAAAATGAAATTTTGAAAAATTCAAACCATCCGATTATTAGAATTTCTGCGATATTTTATCTAGAGATAGAGAATTACATAGGTCTGTGTTATGACTCATGTATATAGAGAAATACTAAAATGCATTAGACTTCTTTTATGAGTTATTTTTATTTCTCCTTATGGTTAAAAATAAAGAGAATCTAAAAAATTATAAAAAATAAAGAACCATATAAATTTTAACTGTAAAATGAAAAATTATATAAAAACACTCCTATTACCCAATTTCAATATTGATATTAAAATCATCAATCATTGAAAGTATTTCTTTATAAATTAAGTAATTCTCTATATCACGACATATAAAAAATACTTCTTCAATATTTTGGTATTTTGGCAATGAAGAAAGTACTGTACCTATTGCGATTTCAGCAGCCAATCTTCGAGGGAAATTATATACACCAGTACTGATATTAGGAAAAGAGACTGTCTTAATGCCCACTTCATTAGCTCTGATTAAAGCATTACTATAAGCATCGCAAAGTAATTGTGCCTCATTATTTTTACCATCTAACCACCTTGGTCCAACAGCATGAATCAAATATTCAGCTGGCAGATCTCCTGCCATTGTTATTTCAGCTTGACCTGTTGGGCAACCACCTTTTTCTTGATTAATTCTAATACATTCTGCTTTCATCAAAGGTCCAGCTTTTTTATGAATTATATAATCAAGTCCTCCTCCACCGAGCAGTGACTTATTAGCTGAATTAACGATAGCATCTACTGAAAAATTTGTTATATCATCATGAAGAAGATTAACTTTTTTATAATTTCCCATCGAATAAAACTCTTTAAAATATCATTAAGCACATTAGGAATTAAGATGACCGAAAAAATATTTATTGAACAACATGTTGAAAAAACATGTGATTTAATAATTCAACATATTAAAAATATTATAACATTTCAAGCAAACATTAATAAACCTTTAGGAGGACATTCAAGATTTATGGAAAGATTACTCCACCCTGAAGATTTTCTGGTATTTAGGGGTACATCAAAAGAACTCTATGAAAATAAAAATTCGATCCGTAGAAAAGAACATATTGTTCCTATGTCATATTTGTTAGATCAATTATGGTATCTAATTCTAGAAAATAAATATTCTGATAAAGAATTATCATCTATTCTAAAAAAAATCTTGGAGTAGCTTACATAACTTATGAAGAGTCATTAAGGCTTGATACAAAGAAATCTGGATTAAAAATAAAAATGCCACATGGATGGCGTTTAGGTATTGATGACCCTTTAGACCGCCTTAAAGCCGTTGATATCATTCTCTTAGATGATCAAAAAAATGAAATCCAAACTTTGTTAAATCTATAATTAAAATTCAATACAAACTATCCTAGTACAACTAATATCTTTAATAAGCTCGGAATGACTATCAACTTAACGTAAAATCCGACTCGGCTTTTATCAAAACAGAAGCCCTATGACTTTTCAATAACTCAATTACATTATCAAAATCATGAAAGCATTCCTTCTCAGTATGACTTTGGGACTTGTTTCCCTATACACCTTCGCCGATGGCTATATCAATGAAAATATGATTGTTTTCACCTCAGACTCCGACGGCAGTGATGATCCATGGCAAGACCATCCCAAATGCACACCCAGTATTCAAGCAGGCGGTTCTTCAAAATCATGGCTGGTGCAATATTTCTACGCCAACCAAAGCCCCTTAACCTCTGGATTTATCACCACATACAAGCCTTCGAGCAAAGCCAGCGAATGCGAATATCTGGTACATTTTCCAGATCAGGTGCAAGGTTCAGGGACATTCGAAAGTTATTATCCGAATGGCAAAATGCGCAGCCACATTGAATACGAAGATGGCAGTTATCATGGCAAACTCACCCTCTGGCATGCCAACGGTTTAAAAGAGCAAGAGTCAACGATGAACCACGGCATTCCTGATGGGGAATATCGCATTTGGCACCCGAATGGACAATTAGCCCTGTCCATGAAATACAAAGATGAGCTACAAAATGGCATGAAACAACGTTGGTATGCCGACGGCAAGCCATGGACCTATGTGCGTTTTGAACATGGCGTAATGCGTGGTGAACTCAAGCAATGGTTTCACAATGGCAAATTGGAACGCCGCGGAGAATACCGTAATGGTCTCAGACAAAACCGCTATGAAATTTGGTACGAAGATGGTACGCCCGAAGCTGTCTTAACTTACGATGCAGGAAGTATTATCCAAGCTCAGTGCTGGAACCAAGCTGGCAAACCTCGCGCTCGCAATAGTTGTCTTACCAGCTATCAAGATGAAGAATAATTCTGAATAAATACTTATTGATGCGGTGATAGGTCTAACCTTGCACCGCATTTTTCCCTTTCGCCTTCGCTTTAAATAAAGACTGATCGGCTTTATGAAATAACTCTAACCAACTGGCACCACCGATGGCATAGCCCGCACTGACAGAGACATGTAAATCGGGGGCTAGCTCCACCTGAATATTTGCCCTGCCCACATCACGCCGAATCTGATCGGCAATGTTCAGTGCTTCTATCTCGCTCATTTGCTCAAGCAAGACCAGAAATTCATCACCTCCGTAACGTACAATTAAATCTGTAGTACGGACATTGGCTTTTAAAATATTGGCCACCATCTGAATGACTTTATCGCCAATCATATGTCCATATTGATCATTCACTTGCTTAAAATCATCAATATCAATCACAATCAAACACAATTTTTCGAGTTTTTTAGGCTGATTTTCTAAATGCCGAATATAACTCTCTAAAGCCAAACGATTCGCTACGCCAGTTAAAGCATCAGAATTGGCAATATTTTTTAATTGAAACTCCAAAGCATCTCGCTGCTGCAACATACTTTCTAATTTACGTATCGCCATAAACAATGAATCTACACCTGAACCATGCTGTAATGCTTCTGTTGTCTCAATTTTTGAGCCTTGAGATAAATTCAAAATTGTTTCTCGTGCCTGAATTAACGGTTCAAAAACCTTACGACGTGCATAGATCATGGTAAATAAAGCAGCAAACAAAGAAATAGTGGTCACAAAAAGGGTGAGATAAAATTGGCGTTTCGCCTGTAATTTCTCTCGTTCTGCCACTTGCAAACTATAATCTAAAATATAAGTTTGCAAATTCACAACGGAACTGAATTTGTCGACGATTTTTTGGGTTAACTCGGTACCCGATAATTCATAAGGTCGCCCTGAAATGCTGTCTTGTATCAAATGTTGTACCGTACTTATGCCCTGCTCAAGAAAATCTGTTCTTACTTTTTCATGTAATTGCATAAATTCAGCAGTTTTATCTTGTTCAGGCAAAATGGTATTCACCAAATCCCATAAATAATATGCTTGATGTTGAGTTTGTAAGGAATGTGCCAAATTGCTATCAGGCATTTTCTGTTTAAAGGTCACAGGGGCAATCACATTCGAAGCCACTCGCCCTGCTTGATCACGTAAATCAGCTAAAATTAAAATCAAGGTATAATAATTTGAGGTATGCTCATCTAGGCTTTGCGAGTGAATTACCATATTTTTCAATACATTATGACTTGCATCCCATGCCGCAAACATCTGTAATATGGCAGCATCCAATTGTTCCATATTGCGTTCTGAACGGGGTAAAGTGGTATAAGCATCTACAGCATCGCGCCCTTGTTGTAGCTGCGGTTGTAATTGCGTCACAATTTCAGCCGCTTCAGTATTAAACCCTGCCTCATTCAAGCGTAAAATGGTGCTTTGAATATGCTGATCAACACCTCGTCGATATTCGGCTAATTCTTGTTGGTTGTGTGCATATTCTTCAACTGTACTCGACATGACTTTATTGCTGGGTGCACGTTCACGTGAAATTTTATTGGATAATTCGGCAACTGCTCGCAGACTCTGAATTTCTGTTAAAGACAGCTGCGCCTGTTGGTAATTTTGGTGGCTTTTTAAAATAAGGGGGACGGAAATAAACAGTAACGACAGGACAATGACCAACATTGCACCCAATAATCGTTTACTTATATTTTCTGCCCGTAATGTTGCCATGAATATTATTAAATTTCGCTACGTTGCTTCTTTATAGTTAAACCATAACATTGATAAAAGATGCAACGCTGAAAAACGATATTTTAATTTGTTATTTTTGCTTTGCTTTAAGACATTTAAATTTAGCATAACGGATTGAATACCCAAAGGCAGCTTTAAACTGCGTTCATCTCGCTGCCCTGAATCCTATATTTTGTACCCTTATAAATAAGGAAAAACACCCAGTTTATCTAGAGCATCTAGTGTGAGTTGTTTACGCATGGGCAATTGCTGCTCATTCTGCATCTGCATATTTAAGGCAAAGGCCAAAATTTTGCCGTGGGGTTGTTCCACCCATCCCACATACCAACCCACCTGCGGCTGTACATCGGCTCCCCATCCTGACTTAGCATACAATTTGGCAGTACCACGACGCTCCACATACAGCATTTTTTTGACCTCTTGTTGCACCTGTACATCAAAAGGTAAAGCCTTGTTTGCGAGTCGGTAGACAAACTCAACTTGTTGTTGTGGTGTAATTTTTAAGGGTCCATCTAACCAAAAACGGTCGACCTGTGAACCGATCTGAGCATTTCCATAACCAACACGACGAAGCTCCTTTTGCATCAGCGGCAGACCAATACGTCGTGCTAAGGTTTGATAGACAGGAACTGCCGAGACTTGCATTGCCTGTGCCAACGTCATGTCCTGTTCCCAACTTTTCAATGCACGTGCTTTGCCATCCCATGCAAATACTTCAGTGGTCGTGGTTTTATGCTGCTGTAAACCAATTAAAGCATTTAACATTTTAAAAGTTGAAGCTGGAATATATGCCGTTTCCGCACGTTGCAAATCATTGCCAAAACGCTGCCATTGTTCCCCATCATAAGTCACAAAGACCACTCTGCTATCTACCGCTTGAAACATATGATTCAACTCAACCAATCGTGGTTGTTGCATCATCGACTGTTGCTGAATTTGATCCTTAACGGGTTGTTGACTGCATGCACTTAACAGCATCCAAGTTAAAACCGAACAAGATAGACCTTTTAGCATCCACATTCTGACTTGCTCCATCACTTTTAGACCTATCATAGCCAGATTTTGACCCGATGGAATAAACCCCATTGAATTTGTTTACTTTTGATCCATAATGGTGCATAATGCACAACATTAGGGCATTTTTAATTTCATCCTCAGCAGATATTTTTAAATTTCCCTGTTTTTTGGCAAAAAATCCCAGTTTATTTATTTAAACTGGGATTTTTTTTATTATGTAATTAAATCTCAATATTAATCCCAACTTAATTTACAGTATAAAAGCATCATATTGGTGCAATAAATCAGTTTTGATGCTTCCCTCATCTAGCTATTTAAGACAGATCCACCATAGCTAAAATGTATTGAGACCAGTGCATTGACGCCCTATAACCCAATCGATTGCAAACATGCACCACCTTAGCTTCTTTAGTTCTATGTTGTTATTTTTGAATTACAATTCATGTTTTTAAAAGCAAAAAAAAGCCCAACCTTGGGGAAAGTTGGGCGATAAACTAAAAACTTTTTGTGGAGAATCAGGTAGATATCACACTATTTGCATGAAACATGATCTGATTACTCAATTATTATGTCTCTCTTTTCCTCAGATGTAAAGCCGATTAAATTGCTTTGTTTTATATAAAAACACATTTAATACAAATAATGAGAAATAGATCACATTAATGACAAAAAATAGCTTATTAAAAATACAATTGTTACATTTTTCGCAATATTTAATTAAATTTTGAACAATTATTCAGAATGAATCACAAATCATTGCTGCAATTTAATGAAATTTATCATTGTTTTTGACAATTATTTTTAAATAATTAATTCTTTTTTACAATTAAAAAGCCATCGTGTTTTGCCGCATTCTTGTGCCAAAAAATGAGAAAAGAATGAACTTATTCAATTGTAATCTCTGTCTTTTTTAAAAGGTTGACACAAATTTTTCCATTTGTCTACTTTTTGCACACCACTTATTCCAAGTAAATGCACGCTGCAATCTGTAACACGCGCTTAATTGACTAAATAAATTGTTACAATACAATGCCACTTGTTTAATCCATTCTAACAAACTGGTAACACTCATGAAAAAACTCGGTTTAGCCACTGCTTTATTATTAGCCATGACCGGTGCTCAAGCATACCAATTCGAAGTACAAGGTCAGTCTGAGTATATTGATGCATCTGCAGCAAACGACAAAGACTTTACTGGCGGTGTGCAAGGTACTTACTACTTTAAAGATGTAGACTCTTCTAAAGGTCCTTTAGCTGAAGCAGCTTTCTTAAACCAAGCTTCAAACGTTTCTTTGGCGTATAACTATGCTGAATTAGGTTCGAACGGCTTTGATGTTACTGCACATAACTATGGCGCTAAAGCTGAAGTTTATGTACCAACTAAATTTGTACCTGCATATGCAAGTGCGTCTTACAGCCACACAATTTTAGATGCGAAAAATAACCAAACTGCTGCTCTTGAAGACAACGGTGACCGTTATGCATTAGAACTTGGTGCTTTAGCGGCGCCGAATTTCTTGGTTGCTGTAGGTTATACCAACGTTGCTGACCAATTTGCTTTAGATGCATTCAATGTAATGGGCAAAGGTGTAGTAAATGCTGTAGGTGAAACTGCAACGATTGGTGAAGACCAAGATGCAATCACTGCACGTACTAAATACGTAGGTAACATTGACGGTACAAACATGTCAATCGGTTTTGAATCAGGCCTTGTTTACGGTGATTCAACTGCATACCAATTGAAAACTGACCTTTATTTAAATCCTAAATTAAGTGTTGGCGCTTCTTATGCTGAATCTAGCTACGAAGGTACACCTGACTCGGCTTGGGGTGCAAACGTAAACTACTTCATCACTCCAGCAGTTGCTGTAGGTGCAAGCTATGTCAATGCGAATGCAAAAGATGTTGATCTTGACACGCAAACTGTTGGCTTAAATGCTAAATTCCGTTTCTAATTGATTAGATACTGAATCAAAAAAGGACGCTAGATGCGTCCTTTTTTATGCTTATACGTTCGGGCTACGTACCAAACTCAAGAAGTGTAAATGACGTTCATACTGATCGATAATATCTTGCAGTAAATCTTCCAAGGTCCAGTCCATCACATCATAATTTTGTCCACCTTCACGCAAGAAAACTTCGGCTTGATAAAACCGCTGGTCTTGCTCTCGTGCATCTGCCATAAAACTCGGCGGCTGAGTTTCACGCGAAACGACCTGATAAATAAAATTGATCTCATTGTGATGATCGACGCGCAATTGCAATCCCTGTTCAATCGGTCGAATGGCCACTTCAAGCTGACGGCGCTGAAATTCCTTTTGTACTTGCAGAAAAGCGTATTGCACATTTTGTTGAATAAATTGTTCCACTTCTTGTTGGGTATGCGGATAATGCATGATCAACCCCAAACGCTGCTGCCAACTGCGTGGATTTTGAATGGCTCGTGGGGTAATCCGTGCTTCTTGCAGCGCTTGCATTTTAGTCAAATCCAAATGGAGTGCTTGGATTAAACCCCAACACATCAACAACATAATTAAGGTAAACGGTAAAGCACTCATAATGGTAGCGGACTGTAATGCTGCCAAGCCGCCTGCCACCAAGAGAATAATCGAGAGCAATGCAATTAAAACCGTCCAAAATAATCGCTGCCATAAAGGTGAGTTTTCACTTTCTGCAGTTAAGTAATCAATCACGAGTGAGCCTGAATCGGCAGAAGTGACAAAGAACAGTACCACCAATACCGTCGCAATCAGACTCGAAATTTGTGCAAATGGAAGATGCGTCAGAAACTCAAATAGTGCCACGGATGAATCGTGCTGCACCGCTGCAATCAAGGAGCTTTGCCCCTCGTGAAGAATACTGAACAGCGCCGCATTGCCCATAAAGCCCATCCAGATTAAAGTAAAACCTGTCGGAATAAACAACACACCAACAATGAACTCTCGAATACTACGTCCACGGGAGACTCGAGCAATAAACATCCCGACAAATGGTGACCATGAAATCCACCACGCCCAATACATAATGGTCCAACCACCTATCCAGCCATTGGGTTGATAGGCATACAAGTTGAAAGTCATCGTGAACAAATTGGAGATATATTGCCCTGCATTTTGAATGCTGGTTTGTAGGATATAAATTGAGGAACTCGCGAAAAAAACGAATAAAAGTAAAACCAGAGCAAGAATCAGATTCAACTCAGACAGGCGTTTAATCCCTTTATCCAGCCCAAAACCGACCGATAATGCCGCTAAAAAGCTGACAAAAATAATCAGACCCACTTGAATAGCCACACTTTGCTGAATACCGAATAAATAATTCAAGCCAGAATTAATTTGCGTGACCCCAAAACCGAGTGTGGTGGCTACCCCGAAAATGGTGCCCAAAGTGGCAAAAGTATCAACCGCGTCTCCTACAGGACCATATATCTTTTTGCCAACCAATGGATACAATGCTGAACGGACTTTTAGCGGTAAATTATGTCGAAAGGAAAAGTAAGCCAGT
The DNA here is from genome assembly GCF_004331255.1 of Acinetobacter sp. ANC 4173. Classification (GTDB taxonomy): domain Bacteria; phylum Pseudomonadota; class Gammaproteobacteria; order Pseudomonadales; family Moraxellaceae; genus Acinetobacter. The sequence continues at coordinate 306,868 of NZ_SJOF01000003.1, forward strand.
GATAATCCCACCAGTGCATAAATAGCCCATGCATGTAAGCCCCAATGGAAAAAAGTAATCCGCATTGCTTGCTGTGCCGAGGCTAAGGTTTCCCCTTCTCCCGTCGGTGGATTGACATAATGCATGACGGGTTCAGCCACGCCAAAAAACATCAGTCCAATGCCCATACCGGCAGTAAATAGCATCGCAAACCAAGAGCTTTTACTGTATTCGGGGCTACTATGATCGGGTCCCAGTTTAATTTTACCCATGTCCGACATAGCGATAAAAATAAGTAAAATAAGAAAGAACGCAACTGCTAAGACATAAAACCAGCTAAAAGAATCAATAATCCATTGATTTAAATGCTTGGTTAAGCGTTCAAAACCGCTTGGATCGAATAAAATTAAAGCCAAAAAGAGCACGATAATCGCAACAGTACTTAAAAATACATTCCGTTTGACATTGGCAAATGGAGACGTCTTGATGGAAGGCATAATTTCCCCCAGAAGATTTTTATAGATGTAAAAAAGATGAAACCAATCAGGTTAATTTCGCGGATCTTATTAAGAAGTGAATATGTTAAATTTTAACAATTCTTGATAATGATAATAAATTCTGTCTGTTGAGGCAGTTCAATTCCTGTAACGATTTACCGCGTTGCATTAGTCATTATTTTGCCGAGGATCATGCCGAATATATTGTAGCGCAATGAGTCTGGACACAATTAAGGCCAGATACATGACGCCGCAAAACATTTGTAACATTGCCAAAATACGCGCGGCTGGCGTCATGGGCATAATATCGGATAGCCCTGTCGCCGACTGTAAACTAAAGCTTAAAAATAACAGGTTCAACCAAGATTGCAGACCCGCAGTTGGACTTTGGAAACTATTGGGCGTCAGGAGTTGGCAAATATTGTATAAGAATGCAAACCCCCAAGCGATCAGGGTAAACACAGCACCTGCTGCAAACATTTCATCTTTGGTTAAATAACGGTCTGCAAACATATAACGGACCAAACCATAGGCTGCCAAAAAATAAGCCAAACTTTCAAAACTGTGTGCAATCACCTGTATCGTGATGGTGTCAAAGCCCAATAAAATCAGAAAGGAAAAAATAAAAGCCCCTCCAACAAAGCTTAAGCCCAGAAAAGTATAAACCGGCGTTTGTCGAATCACTTTGGCAATAATCAGTAAAGCCAATACCCCTAGACACCACATAAATGCCCGATATGACAACCCACGGTGTCCCATTATCGACAGCCACAACATACAGAATTGAACCAACAACAACCATGCCGATGGCAATAAACGAAATCCTTTCCAGAAGTCGATCATCACTTGCATATCTGCCTGCCTTATTCAATTGATGGAAACACTTCAAACATTTGTTTGTACTTATTTTTGAGGAATATTTTCTTTTCTTATTCTGTTGTAGCGTATTTAGTGGGCTGGGTCTAGCAGGTATTCGGTATTCATTATTTGGCAACTTTGAGCAAGCAATAAAAAAGCCCCTAACGGAGCTTTTTTATTGTTTGATTCAGAATTAGTGATCAGAAGCGCCTGAAATACCAACACCTGTCATCGAACGTACATACTGTGCATCAAATGCTTTACGTTCTGCTTGCGCACGTGCAGAGTTATCTGTCACAGAGAACAACCAGCAGCAGAAGAACGCCAATGGCATAGCAAAGATTGCAGGACCATTGAATGGGTTAATTGGAGTATCAGAAATACCCAAAGTGTCTACCCAAACTGCTTTCGCTAAGATAATCAGTACCACCGCAGTGATAAGACCCACCAAACCGCCAATCACTGCACCACGTGTAGTTAAGCCTTTCCAGAACATTGATAATACAAGCACTGGGAAGTTCGCACATGCCGCTACAGAGAATGCTAAACCTACCATGAAGGCAACGTTTTGTTTTTCGAACAAAATACCCAAAATCATTGCAAAAATAGCCAAACCTAAAGTTGCAATTTTAGACATGCGAAGTTCAGATTCAGGTGTAGTTTGACCTTTCTTGAATACGTTTGCATACAAGTCATGCGAGATTGCTGAAGCACCAGACAACGTTAGACCTGCAACAACTGCAAGAATAGTTGCGAATGCCACTGCTGAAATGAAGCCCATGAACAAGTCACCGCCGAGTGCATCAGACAAGTGAACCGCAGCCATGTTGTTACCACCAACAAGCTCAAGCTTGCCAGTCATCGCCATTTTCGCAACATCAAGGAACTGTGGGTTGTTCGATACATAAAGGATCGCACCAAAGCCGATGATGAAGGTTAAAAGGTAGAAGTAACCAATGAAACCAGTTGCAACAACCACTGATTTACGTGCTTCTTTTGCGTCTTTAACGGTAAAGAAACGCATTAAGATGTGAGGTAGACCTGCTGTACCGAACATCAATGCAAGACCTAAAGAAATCGCATCAATTGGGTTCGCTGCCAGTTTACCAGGGCCCATGATATTGCCTGCTTCAGATACAGTAATTTCATGTACTTTTGCAAAGACATCAATCGATTGAGAGAACATCTCAGCGAAGCTGAAGCCCACGCCTTTCATGACCATGAATGCCATAAACGAAGCGCCAGATAAAAGCATCACTGCTTTAATAATCTGTACCCAAGTCGTTGCCAACATTCCACCGAAGATTACGTAAGCCATCATCAGAAGACCAACAATCACCACGGCAATGTTGTAGTTCAAACCAAATAGAAGTTTGATCAGCTGACCCGCACCCACCATCTGAGCAATCAGATAGAACGCCACCACAACCAATGAACTGATTGCTGCAAGCGTACGTACTGGTTTTTCCGCCAAACGGAATGAGACCACGTCAGATAAGTTGAACTTACCTAAGTTACGTAGACGTTCAGCCACCAAGAACAATACAACTGGCCAACCCACCATGAAACCCAATGAATACAGCAAGCCGTCAAAACCTGAGCTGAAAACCATTGCGGAAATACCCAAGAATGACGCTGCGGACATATAGTCACCCGCAATTGCTAAGCCATTTTGGAAACCTGAAATTCCACCACCTGCTGTATAGAAATCTGTAGTACTGGTGGTTTGTTTTGCCGCCCATTTGGTAATAAATAAGGTAAAACCGACAAAAATGGCAAACATGATAATCGCATGCCAGTTGGTTGCTTGCTGTTCAGCTGCACCTAAGTCTGGACTTGCTAGTGCGACACCTGAAGCCATTAGGGTTGTTGCAGCAACTGTAAGTGCTTTCAATGAATTCCATTTCATTAGTGCTGTCCTTTCTCATGCGCAATTGCTTCAACTTCGCGGATTGCTTCTTCATTTAATGCATCGAGTTTGTTATTCGCAATATACGAATACACACCACATAAAACAAAAGACAATACAATAATGCTTAGACCCAATGGCATACCAATCGTGGTGACACCACCACTAAAGGAAGTCATTAAAAACTCTTTGTTATAGCCGACCAACAGCATGAAACCAACATACACAACTAACATAATGATCGTCAGTGTCCAGCTGAGTTTACTTTTACGACTGACCATTTCCTTAAATTTGGGATTTTGTAGAATCTGGTTTACGTGAACCTCATCCATAATATTGCTCCTGTGAAGCGTCCAGCCATAGACGCATTTTTAATTTGAATTATTTCGTATACAAACTTAACAATGTTGTAGGGTTCTTGTAATTTAGACTTTGGTCTTTAAATTTTAATCAAATCAAACTGCCATGAACTTGAATAGGCTATGATAAGCCCGTAACTCGGGACAATTCGGCACTATGAACAGTTGGCTTATTATTGGCGTTCTCGCCCTTTACATCGTATTACTTTTTATTTGCGCCTTCTATGGCGAAAAACATGCAACTCGTCTAAGCACGCGCGGACGGATGCTGTTATTCAGCCTAACTTTAGGGGTGTATTGTTCTTCATGGACATTTTACGGTGCAACAGGAGCCGCAGTTCGGGAAGGCATTATCTTTCTGCCGATTTATTTAGGTCCCTTACTGTTCGTTGCTTTAGGTTATGACATTTGGCGCAGACTCGGTCGTGTCCGCCAACACCATGCTATTTCTTCAATAGCCGATTTTATGGCAGCACGCTATGGTAAAAGTGGTCCTTTGGCGTCACTGGTTACCATTTTAGCTGTAATTGCCATTATTCCTTATCTTGCACTGCAACTGCGCGCGATTGCGTTGAGTGCAACCGTTATCTTGCAACAAAACGCGGGATTGGAAAGCACCACCAACAGTGTGCTTTTTCTGACGGGGATTCTGGCTATTTTGGCGATGATTTTCGGGACAAGGCAGATCGCCAACACCGAACAGCATGGTGGATTAATGCTGGCTGTGGCGTTTGAATCTTTTGTCAAATTATTCGCCTTGCTGTGCGTGGCCATTTTCTTTGTTTTCGCCGAGCCTGAAAATCTCGGGAAAATTTCACATGATGTGGCCAAAACCTTCAAAGATGTCCAACTCTTTGGTGTTCCTGAAACCTTCTGGATTCAAACCCTCTTAGCCGCTTTAGCCATCATCTGTTTACCCCGTCAATTTCATGTGGCTGTGGTCGAATTGCGTGATGAAAAACATATTCGTGGCGCACGACGCTGGTTTGCCATTTATCTGATTCTAACCACACTGGCCATTATTCCAATTGCCAGTTGGGCGTTACATGCTGCACCTGAATATTTAGCGATTCCCGATGTTGCAGTACTCTCACTGCCGATTAGTTATCAACAGGATTGGCTCACCATCTTGGCTTTTTTGGGTGGATTTTCTGCCTCGACAGGCATGTTATTGGTGTCTTCAGTCGCGTTGTCGATTATGCTCAGTAATGACTTAATCATGCCTGCCCTATGGCGCTTCAATTTTCTTTCGCGACATGATAAACGCATGCCTTTGGTGCTAAAGTTTACCCGTCGTGTCTGTATCTTAGCGGTCATGCTACTGGGCTTTTTATTCTTTCATTTCTTCAACGATATTGATCAGCTCTCCGTATTTGGCTTATTGGCTTTTAGTGCAGTAGCACAATTCGCCCCTGCCCTGATTGGCGGCCTGTACTGGCGTGGCGGGAGTAAACAAGGTGTTTACGCGGGATTAAGTGTTGGTTTTATGATGTGGGCTTACACTCTGCTGCTCCCCACCATATTACGCAGCTTCCCCGAAGATTACACCGCCTTCACCATGCAGTTTTTACTCCATGGTCCATTCGGCCTGAACTGGTTACGCCCAGAAGCCCTACTGGGTTTTGAATCTTTTGCTCCATTAACCCACGGCGTAATTTGGGCTTTGGGGCTCAACATTCTGCTGTATATTTGGATTTCTCGTATTTTCAGACCAAGTATTGCAGAACAGATTCAAGCTGAAAGCTTCTTCTATTATGAAACCAAGCCTTTGCCTGCACAAAATACGTCCTCTGAAATCAACTATTTACATCATGATGTCGCACGCTTAAAAGTTGCAGACTTAATTACCTTAGCCAAACGCATTACTGGAGAGGGACCGACAACCCGAGCTTTTGAACAATTCTGTCAGCAAAATAATGTGGTTTTTAATGCCAACAGCAGTGCCAATGGCATGTGGTGGCGCTTTACGGAACAGTATTTGGCGGGCACCATTGGCGCGGCATCTGCACGTACCTTATTAACGACCGCGATGGTCAATAACGGCTTAGCGTTGGGGCAAGTGGCCAATATTTTAGACCAAGCCTCTCAATGGCAACGCTTTAATCAAAACCTGATTATGACCATGATCGATCACATGACCCAAGGCGTGAGTGTGGTTGATGAAAACATGTGCTTGGTGGCATGGAATAATCAATATCTTAAATTATTCGATTATCCTAAAGATCTGGCCTATGTCGGTTGCCCGATTGCCGATTTGATTCGTTATAACGCAGAGCGTGGTGAATGTGGACCGGGTTCAGTTGAAGAACATGTGCGTAAGCGTATTCACTGGATGAAAGTCGGCAGTGCGCATGAGTTTGAACGGATTCGTAAAGATGGTCGTGTCATTCAAATGCGTGGCAATCCAATTGAAGGTGGGGGGTTTGTGACCACCTTTGCGGACATTACCGCATTCCGAGAAAATGAAGCGATGTTAGAGGCACGGGTGCAAGATCGAACCCAACAGCTTGCCGATGCTTTGACAGAACAGCAAGTGGCACGTGAACAGGCAGATAAAGCCAATATGTCGAAAAGCCGCTTTATTGCCGCAGCCAGTCATGACCTATTACAACCCATGCATGCTGCACGTTTGTTTAGTACAGCTTTAGAACAAAGTGTTCAATCCGAAGAAGACCGTAAAACCTTACAACAACTGGATCGTGCGTTGTATGGTGCGGAAAGTATGTTATCAGCATTATTGGATATTGCTCGCTTAGAAGGCGGTACGATTCAACCGAAACGTCAAGCATATCCGTTACATGACTTGTTGAGCGACTTAGAATTACAGTTTAAATCGATTGCAGCACAACGCGGTATTCAACTGCATGTGCATGATGCTCAGTTCTGGATTGATACCGATCCACAATGGATTCGCCGTATTATTCAGAACTTTGTCAGCAATGCCTTACGCTATACCGCCAAAGGACGGGTCATTGTGGGTGTTCTGCGCGCTTCAGAACGTCCACAGCATATTCGAATTGGGGTTTGGGATACTGGACCAGGGATTGCTGAAGAACAGCGAATCAAGCTGTTTCAAGAGTTTGAGCGTTGCGGACACACCTCCCCTTGGGGTGAACAGGGGCTAGGACTAGGTTTGGCAATCGTACAACGCATGACGGGACTGTTAGATTATCCAGTACATGTCTATTCCGAACTTGGGAAAGGCTCTTGCTTCATGATTGAAGTACCCGTAGTCGCAGCACCGAAAATCACTGCCACACCTGTGCAGGCTATTCCATTGAAAACCAAAGCCTATCGGATTTTATGCTTGGATAATGATGAAACCATTTTAGAAGGGATGAGTACTTTACTGACCAAATGGGGCTATCAAGTCTTTAAAGCCACAGAACCTGAGCAAGCCCTTGCCTTGATTCAACAAGAAAACATTCAGGTGTGGTTGGTCGACCAACATTTAAATAATGAAAAAATAGGACTGGATTTTATTTTGCAAAATCGTCAAGAAAAAGTACCCGTCGCACTTATTACGGCAGACTCTGATCCTGAATTGCCACAGACTTTAAAAGAACTGAATATTGTCTTGTTAAGGAAACCGTTAAAGCCTGCATCGCTCAGATCATGGTTATCTGGACTAAAAATTTCCAGTGACTAGGCTCCGATCGTACAAATCTACGGTGTATTCAGCGTGTTCTGAATGCACTGTTTTGCTTTAAAATGCCAAATATGACCTCAGCAACGGCAAAAGTTTTTAGTCCGCTCTATTTGCAACGGCTATATATAAAATTAAATGATTGAAAATAAAAGAATTACAAAAAATCAGGGAGTCATTCTCGTCTTTTGTTTTTTTGACTATGGCAGATTCATTCAGGTTACATTAATGTACAGTTGTACACTTAGTTACAAAATTTCAAGCCCTTTATTTTATTGATATTTATTACTCATTTTTCACCATATACGACTTTAGTCTTATACTTTTTCCAAAGCAGAAATTCCATAAATAAGGACATTCCCGAGCAAAAAAATTCACAAGACAAATGGCTCGATTGTCAATGCTCGCCCACATTGCACAAGCTTTCAGGAGACCTCCATGAACATCTCTGACATGGTTCCACATAATTTACATCAAGCCCAACAGTTCCATCGCCTTTATGGTGTGAATGCCCTATTGCCTGATATTGATTGGAACCAAATATTTGAACAAAGTAAAATTACCCCCACTCATGTTGAAGCGCTGAATACCCTCTATCAAAGTGCTGTCCCGCTTGCACTGAAAGTTTTTGACGAACTCAATTTTGATGTATTTACCCCTGCCGAATATAAACCACAAGGGCTAGGCCTGTTTGAAAAACTCACGCTACAAGAGGAAAAACTGTTACAGGTGCTCCAAGCCGAAACACGCAGTTTAAGCCCTTCAATTCGTCACCAAATTTGGAGCATGTTACTTCGTGGTGGTGCTGTACTGGTATTCAAAGCATGGTTGGGTAAAGTGAAAACCAATTTAGACCAGTTGGACACCAGCCAATTTGATGAACTGTCTGACCTACTCTTTATTAAAACACCACCGATTGAATTGGCAAATTGGTTGATGGTCGATATAAATGCCCCATACGATCACATCTTCCTCATGTATGACAATCAAATCTATCTCGACCGCTTTAACAGTTTAGAAACCGCTGCATTGTTTGTAGATTTAGGGGTCTATGACGCTGCATTCTTGAGTCTAAGAGACGATCGCGTCGCAGAATATTTAAAATCGAAAGGTTATATTAGCCAAGATCAAATTGATGAATTGGAATGTGCACTCAATCCACTTTATTGTGACAACACCATGTACAAACAAGACTGTTTGGCTTAATACCGTTTTATATAGACAAAAAAATAAAGACCTCTAAGAGGTCTTTATTTTTTGTGCTTCACAGCCTTACATTTTCTTGTCATCAATATTCAAAGCATTAATGGCCAGTACCGCCTGAGTACGATTTTGCACCCCTAATTTGCGGAAAATGGCCGTCACGTGCGCTTTAATCGTGGCTTCTGATACATCCAGTTCATAGGCAATCTGCTTATTGAGCAAACCTTCCGCAACCATCATTAACACACGGAACTGTTGTGGGGTCAGCGATTGAATGCGCTCTGCCAACTCAGTTTCATCTGCTGCACGCGGATCAAAAGTCATATTGCTTGGTAAATTGGGTGGTAACCAAATTTCACCTTCTAAAACTTGGCGAATCGCTTCACCAATATGGCTTGGATGCGCTGACTTCGGAATATAGCCCATGGCACCATGCGCAATGGCACGCTGAATAATAGACACTTCTTCATGCGCAGAAACCACAATGATCGGCAGTGAAGGATGTTGTGCACGGACATGAACCAAGGCAGAAAAACCTGATGCACCAGGTAAATTCAGGTCCAACAAAACCAAATCGGGTTCAGGACCTTTTTCTAAACGTTCATAAAACTCATTTACTGCGGCTGTCTCATTAATTTGGGCTTGCGGTAAGCTATAGCGAACGGCTTGAATCAAAGCATGACGAAACAACGGATGATCATCAACGATTAAAATATTCATAAGCAGCGTAAGAGATCTAGTGCACAGTAATTCTTATTCTAACCATACATGTGCCCTTAAGGATATGCAAATATTAACTATTTTTTAAATAACTACAAAAAATAGGGAAATCGTCGGTATGTGGTTTTTCAAAAAAGTCGAAAAACAAATCTGAATTTACTATAAATCTAATTCTCAAATTAAAAATCCTTATTCATTTGCAATATAAAGTGATAATTCAACCAATTAATTCAAATTGTTGCGACAAACATCAGCACTTTTAGATATATCTTAAAATCAGATAATGAATCTGTTTTTCCTTATTTTACAGCCGCTTTGCTCCTGTTGATAAATAGCAAATATTCCAAAACTACTTGTAGGCTATTTGCTATGTCATTTTCTCATCAACCCAAACCTCTGAATATTGTCGCGGTGTCGGGTGGTTTAAATACACCGTCTAAAACCGAAGCTTTAGTTCAAGAAATTTTGAATGAATTGAGTGCTGCCACTCCAATCAATGTTCATTTTATTAAATTCAGCGAAATTGGGCATTTATTGGGAGGGGCCATTTATCGCCATCAATTACCACAACGTATTCAAGATGATTTGGCCGCGGTAGAAGCAGCCGATGCCTTAATTGTAGGCACACCGGTTTATCGCGCTTCATTTACTGGACTTTTCAAACATTTCTTTGACTTTGTCGAACAAACCGCATTGGTTGATGTCCCTGTATTACTGGCTGCATCTGGGGGAAGTGACCGTCATGCCTTGGTGCTGGAACATCAACTGCGTCCACTATTTAGCTTTTTCCAAGCACAAACACTCCCTATTGGCGTGTATGCCACAGACCGTGATTTCACCCCACAATATACCATTCACAGTGAACTGCTACGTGACCGTATTACTCTGGCTGTTGCACGTGCCTTACCTATTTTGGAATGGGCGCCAGCCAAAGGGCAACGTGCCGATGTCATCAAAGAAAAATCACAACATGCCAATCAAACGTTGGGCATTAACACGCAAATTGAGCAAGCTGAAGTTTTACCTTCTGCCGCAGTGCCAAGTTTAGATGCTGCTGAATCTCGGCTTCATGCGAAAAAACCGCTACAAAACCATGTTGCATAAAAATTAAACCTTCCGAGGGTCTCCGCATGACACAACATAATGACGTTCTTTTTGCCTATTGGGTACCCAATGTCAGTGGTGGCTTGGTGGTCAGCGATATTGAACAGCGTACTGATTGGAGCTATGACTACAATGTCCGTTTAGCACAAACGGCTGAGCAAAATGGCTTTACTTATGCATTGACCCAAATTCGTTTTACCGCAGGTTATGGGGCAGAAAATCAACACGAGTCGGTCAGTTTTAGTCAGGGTCTATTGGCAAAAACAGAAAAACTCAAAGTTATTGCGGCGATTTTGCCCGGCCCTTGGAAACCCGCTTTGGCGGCAAAACAATTGGCCACGATTGATCACTTATCGCAAGGACGTATTGCAATTAATGTGGTCAGTGGTTGGTTTAAAGGCGAATTTGATGCCATTGGTGAGGAATGGCCTGAACATGATCAGCGTTATGCTCGTTCAGAAGAATTCATTCGAAGCCTCAAAGGCATCTGGACGCAGGATCATTTTAATTTTCAAGGTAGGTATTACCAATTTAATGACTACACCCTAAAACCGAAACCCGTGCAGCAACCCCATATTGAAATTTTTCAAGGTGGCAGTTCTCGGGCTGCACGAGACATGGCTGCTCGCGTTTCAGACTGGTATTTCACCAATGGCAATAGTGCTGAAGAACTAAAAAAACAAATTGATGATATTCGCGAGAAAGCCAAACTGAATGATCATCAGGTCAAAATTGGGGTGAATGCCTTCATTATTGCCCGCGATACAGAACAAGAAGCTCAAGCGGTATTACAGGAAATTATTGCCAAGGCCAATATTCCTGCTGTGCATGCCTTTGGCGATGCCACACGTGAAGCAGGTGCAGCAAGTATAGAAGGCGAAGGCAACTGGGCAAAATCGACATTTGAAGACTTGGTGCAATACAACGATGGTTTTAAAACCAATCTGATTGGTACACCTGAACAAATTGCTCAACGCATTATTGAATTAAAACAAGTAGGGGTAGATCTAATTTTATCTGGCTTCTTACATTTTATTGAAGAAGTCGAATACTTTGGCGCAAAGGTGTTGCCCTTGGTCCGTGAACTTGAAGCACAACAGCGTGTACAAGCAAAGTCTGCTTAATTGTTGAATTACAATTTAAGCAGACTCATTTCATGAACCCACAACAACAATAACATGGCAACGCCAAATTTCCCCTAAGACTCGGCTTAGGGGATTTTTTTTTTGGGTAAAATAGATTTAAATCATCTAAGTAACCATTAGTATCAGTTTGAATACACGGTCTTAAAACACTCTAGAACTTTGCATATAATCTGCGGTCACCTGATTTAAACTGTCCAAAATATGGTCTTTTTGACCTGTCTGAATTGCACCGTCCAATTGCAACATATAATTCAATAACTGCTGTTTGGCCGCTTGGGCAAACTCAGAGGTAACAGCTTGATCTTCGTAGAGTAAAACGTAATTTTTAGCAAAGCCATAAATTAAAAATAAAGCCGTTTGTTCAGATGAATCTATAGCCAGCGGAATATTTTGCTCACAGAGCTGTTTGAGTTGTTTGAAGGCATCTGTGCCAGAAGAGAGCGTTTGGAATTGCGTCAAAATAGATTGAAAAATCATTTGAAAAGATCCTCACAAAAAGAAAATCTACAGATTTCAATCTGACTCGTCAACTTAAAAAATTTATATTTACATCATTTTTTCAAGATCTTAAAAATGATTAAATTTAACCAAATGTTAAATTATTTTTTATCATGATTGGCAAGAAGCAACGTATTACACGACTTCTTGCCTTAGATGTCTTATAAATTTAGAACCCCATCCAAACTGACTTAAGAGGGTGCTTTCGCGTAAACATTGGCGATCAGAACCTCCACCACTTGTGGGTCAGCCAAGGTTGAAGTATCCCCTAAACTATCCAATTCATTCGCGGCAATTTTCCTTAAAATTCGACGCATGATTTTACCCGAACGGGTTTTGGGTAAAGCAGGTGCCCAATATAACGCATCGGGTGTGGCAACAGGACCGAGCACTTTGCGCACCCACGCCACCAACTCGGCTCTCAGTTCTTCAGATTCAGGGACATCGGCTTGCAAGGTCACAAAAGTACAAATACCCTGCCCTTTAATCTCATGCGGCATACCCACCACGGCAGCTTCGGCAACCGCTTCATGTGCCACCAAGGCACTTTCAATTTCAGCCGTACCTAAACGATGCCCTGCAACATTTAAAACATCATCGACACGGCCGGTAATCCAGTAATAACCATCTTTATCGCGTCTTGCGCCATCGCCAGTGAAATAGCTACCCGGATAAGTCGAAAAATAGGCTTCAATAAAGCGGGCGGGATCGCCCCAAATGGTTCGCATTTGTCCTGGCCAAGAATCTTTAATAATCAGATTGCCTTCGGCTTCACCTTCCAGTTCTTTGCCCTCCGCATCAACCAAAGCAGGTTGAATTCCAAACATGGGACGTGTTGCCGAACCTGGTTTTAAATCGGTTGCACCAGGTAATGGGGAAATTAAAATACCGCCCGTTTCGGTTTGCCACCACGTATCTACAATTGGGCAGCGGCTTTCGCCCACAACGGTGTAATACCAATTCCATGCTTCAGGATTAATCGGTTCTCCCACCGAACCCAATAAACGTAAACTGCTCCGATCACTCTCTCGCACAAAAGCATCGCCCTCACGCATCATGGAACGAATAGCCGTGGGTGCAGTATATAAAATAGTGACATTGTGTTTATCGACGATATTCCCCGTGCGTGCCCAACTCGGATATTGCGGTACACCTTCAAACATGACCGTGGTTGCACCATTCGAAAGTGGGCCATAAATGACATAAGAATGCCCTGTAATCCAGCCCACATCTGCGGTACACCAAAAAATATCGTCTTGTTTTAAATCGAAGACTTCACGGAACGTGCTGTTCACATAGGTCAAGTAGCCTCCTGTGGTATGCAGCACCCCTTTCGGCTTACCTGTCGAACCCGAGGTATATAAAATAAATAACGGGTCTTCCGCTTTCATAGGTTCAGGCGGACAAATGTCATTTACCGACATAATTTCCATGTGATACCACAAATCACGCGGGGCGTTCATCTGAATTGGGTTGCCGGTACGGTGTACCACTATTACATTTTGCACCGACTCTGTACCCGCCAGACTTAAAGCAGCATCGACATTCTCTTTCAGAAAAATAGGTTTGCCACCTCGCATGCCAGAGTCAGCCGTAATCACGACTTTCGCCTGACTATCCTCTATTCGACTGGCCAAAGAATCGGGAGAAAAACCACCAAAGACCACACAATGTACAGCACCAATACGTGCACAAGCCAACATTGAAATTGCTGCTTCAGAGACCATAGGCATATACAGCACCACCCGATCACCTTTTTTTACCCCATTTTTCTTTAAAACATTGGCAAAACGGCATACTTCATCGTGCAATTCCAGATAAGAAATTATTTTATGCCGTGAAGGATGATCTCCTTCCCAAATAATGGCAGGTTTATACGGATGTTCTTTTAAATGTCGGTCTAAGCAGTTGGCGCAGACATTCAATTCACCATCGGCAAACCATTCAATTTTAAAGTTCTCTTGATCAAAATTGGTATTTTTGACTTGGGTGAATGGGGTGATCCACTCCAGTTTGTGAGCCTGCTCTGCCCAAAAATCTTCAGGATGTTCTATCGATTGCTGATAACGTTCAAAATATTCGGCTTCATTGGTACGTGCAGTTTTTTTAAATTCTTCTGGAACAGGATAGACTTCTTTCATATTCATACTTCCTTGATCTTTTTCATCTCATCACGAGATGCATGCCACGTTATATATTTTTTATTGCTGCATCTGGGCAGTATTACGGCTCTTTTTTAGACACTGCAATCATGCTTTGCTCGTATATTATTTATACAGATTAAATTCACAAGATGAAATCTGATCTCTAGAAAAACTTTCGATGAATCAGTGTCTGGCACTTAAAATCATCTTATAATTTTCCTGAAATACCACGTATCTGCTTTTGCAAAACGCAACATTTCATTACCGAATCTACACTGGGAAAGCCTATGAGCACTCCGCAAACATCCCCTTTTTTCTCACGTAATGTCTCACCTCAAAATGAAAATCCCTTGTCTATGCAAGGGCGCTTTGGTCGACTGAGCCTGATTGCGTGGAGTGGTTTTCTCAATCTGATCACCTTTTTTGCCACATTGGCATTAAGCCTGTTCCTCGGAATTTTTAACTTCAGCAGCTATTCTTTAGAAAGCAATCTCTTAGAAACCTTTTTAAGTGTCGCTGGACTCGGTTTTTGGGTCATTTTTATCCTGTATTTTTATTTCAGTTTGGTGATTATGATCCGTCGCCTTCATGACCTGAATAAATCAGGCTGGATGTTATTGTTGTTCTTGATTCCCCTCATTAATTTTTTTATGGCACTTTATGTATTATTGGCTTCAGGTACAGCAGGTTTAAATCAATACGGTACCCCACGTACGACACCGGTTTGGGAAAAAATTCTAGCGTGGCTGATGATCATTTTATTTATGTTAAGTTTTATGGCTTCTGGAAGTTTCATTTCTTATATGATGGGAGCTGGTGAACTGGACACCCCGCAAGAAGTGATTCAAAAAGGCACTGAATATTTTTAACAGCTGCCCACCTCGCTAAAGCTGTATAACTTCAGTTGCATTCAGTTATCTTTCTGGCACTTTTCAGGCAAAATAGCGACAAATTTAAATTGTTTCGGATCTCCTGTGGCAGAACAACAACACAACCTGAGCGACGTTGCTCAGGGAACCTCTCAAATGATACAAGAAGCAGGTGCGAAAACGGCTGAAACCGTGATTGCACATACTGCGAAATATAATGATGCCTACACCACCATTGATAAAATCATGGCCAGTTTCTGGGAGCGCGTCCCTTATTTTTGTATCGCACTGGTTGTTGTGATTATTTTCTGGTTGCTCTCTAAAGTCTTTAAATTCTTTGTCCGTAAAACTTTAGAAAACCGCTCGTATACCCGTCAAAATCTGGTGCTGGTATTGAATCGCGTCGGAACCAGTATCATTATTTTCTTTGGTTTCCTGATTGCCATGGTCATTGCCATTCCAGGTTTCACACCTGGACAACTCATGAGTGCCTTGGGGATTGGTTCGGTAGCCATTGGTTTTGCTTTCAAAGATATTTTTCAGAATATGCTGTCAGGTATTCTGATTTTACTCAGTGAACCGTTCCGTATAGGTGATGATATTATTGTCAATAATATGGAAGGGACCGTTGAAGATATTCAGATTCGCGCGACCTTCTTACGCTCAAATGACGGACGCCGTATTGTGATTCCAAATGCAACTGTCTATACCAGTCCTGTTACGGTAAATACCGCCTACCAACGTCGTCGTTGCGAGTTTATGGTCGGTATTGGTTATGAAGATGATGAACAAAAAGCCAAAAACATTATTACCGCCATTTTAGATAAGAATCGCACTGTCCTCAGTCAGCCCGGATTTACAGTGAATGTGACTGCATTGGCTGATTTTTCGGTGAATCTGACCGTGCGTTGGTGGATTGATACCACAGAAACCAATATTGCAGCATCAATCAGTGAAATTCAGGCCGAAGTCAAACGTGCCTTTAATGAACACAATATTAATATTCCTTACCCAGTACAAGAGGTGAAAGTCCACCGTGACCAGAACCTGCCTTACATGAATCCAGAAACTTCAGGTAAACAAACGCCCTAAAATATAAGAAATTGCGGTTTCCGTTCTTAAAATTCGGTTGCCTAAGCTCACCGCTTGGCAGCCGTTTTGTTCAAGTAGCTCAATCTCATAAGGAATAAAGCCGCCTTCTGGACCAATCAGCAAAGTACAGGCATGTGTCATCGCATTTGGCATATTTATATCCGCATATGGGTGCGCCACATAAGCGGGTTTTTCGGGCGTAATCCACGTGGGTAATACATCTTCCACAAAAGGTTTAAAGCGTTTATAAATTTCAATTTTCGGGGCAACCGTATCGCCTGCTTGCTCAAGCCCCAAAGTCACGTATTGATCAATCTGCTGTAAAAAAGGGGTTTGCCAATAGCTTTTATCGACTCGGTAACTGTGTAGCAATACAATTTTTTCCACCCCTATCGTCACGCTATCCATAATTAAACGTCGCAACACTTTCGGACGCGGCATTGCCACAATTAACGTCACGGGCAATTTAGCAGGTACAGACTCTTCATGTAAGGGTTTTAAGCGTACAGCTGTTTCAGAGACTTCCATCACTTCTGTAAGATAACGCTTTCCATTTTGTATCCCAACTTTTAAAGTATCACCGACTTTAAGCTCTAAATGGCGATGCAAATGTTCAAGCTGGCGCTTAGCACTAATGGACCAGACTTCAGATTCAGTTTGGCGCGGGTCTAAGAGAACGATATTCATAATTTAAGAAAGCCACTTTAAACTTTGAGAACCCGTGATATTTAACAGCTCGCTCATTCATAGCCGCAAATCACAATATAAATTTAAAGCCATTGTGTAGGCATCACCCAACTTTTGAAAGAGCAAAAGTTGGCAAAACTCTTTGTTAGGCTAATGGTATGTCCCTATACCACAGCCTAACGGTGGCATCCATGCCACCTCCACTTTTCAAATTGCAAGAACTTATAAATAACCATCAATTGCTTGAATATGCTTTTTCAAAGAGCCTTTATTCAACTGCATAATCTGTTGTGCCGCTTGATTCAATTGTTGGGCTTGCTCAGTATCTGCCAATAACTGCATCAGGACGACAGCAGCTTGTTCAGCATTCTCAACCACTTTCACTGCATCGGCCTGTACAAATTCATCAACGATGGTTTGGAAATTAAAATAGTTTTTCCCCAATACCGTCGGGATATCTAAGGCAATCGGCTCTAAAATATTATGCCCACCACCGGGTTCATTCAGCGAACCGCCGACAAAACAGGCATCCGATAAGGCATACCACAACCACAGTTCACCCATTGAGTCAGCTAAGTAGACTTGGCTATCCGCCGCTATTGCTTGCCCTAAACTTCGACGCGTGGTGTTTAAATTTAAACTTTGTGCAACTGCAAAGACCTCATCGAAGCGTTCAGGGTGACGTGGTACCACAATACAGAACAGTTCAGGCTGCGCATCTAAATATGGCTTTAAAGCACTTAACAATTTTTGTTCTTCGGGTGCATGGGTACTGGCAAGGACCACAATCTTACGCCCAGCAAGTGACCATTCTTGTTTTAACTGAGCCGCCTGTTTGACAAATGATTCAGGCGCATGAATATCAAACTTAATACTGCCCACCACCTGTGTAACCGACTGAGCTGCACCTAACTGGATAAAGCGCTCAGCCGTTGCTCTGTCTTGTGCCAAGAGCTGGTCTAGCCCGTGTAACATCGCTTGCGTTAAACCCGACACTTTGGCATAACCCTGTGCAGATTTTTCCGAGAGACGTGCATTCACCAATATCGATGGCACTTTAAATGCTCGTGCCTGATCCAGTAAGTTTGGCCATAATTCGGTTTCAACTAAAATTAAAATCTTCGGTTGATATTTTTGAAAAAAAGCCTGTACTAAACCCTTTTGATCGGCAGGTAAATACACCGCTTGAAACAAAGCATCATAAGGTACTTTATCAAATAGCGACTTGGCACGTGCCTGACCCGTTTTGGTGGTATTGGTCACCAATACGGAATGACCTTGTTTTAAATAATGTTCAATTAAAGGCTGTGCCGCATTGGTTTCACCCACAGAAACTGCATGAAACCAAATTGCCTTGAGGTTTTTAGGCATTTGAAATGGGCCAAAACGTTCGACACATTCCTGATGGTAAGCGCCTTCATCTTGCGCCCGTTTTTTGATTCGCCATTGATATAGCGGTTTAAGCATTGCGAGTGCTGCGTTATACCAAAAAGGAGTAGCCAAATATGTGCTCCAAAAAAACGATTGCAAATAAAACAGCGCAATTTATCACATGGAAGAAATTGCGCTGTTATCTTGTCGTGAATTTAGCGGAAAAGCAATTTAAACCGCCGCAGTTTCCGTTTCAGCTAAAGTTGGATAATCAATATATCCTGCTGCCACATCCGTCCCAATCATGTTTTCCAATTTGAGTTCATTCAACGGTGCATCAGCAACCAAACGCTCATACAAGTCGGGATTGGCAATATAATCTTTACCCCAAGACACGGCATCAGCCTGCCCTGTTGCTAACAGATCAATCGCATCTTCACGGCTTAAACGCATATTAGCAATCAACGGTACGCCACCTGAACGTTGTTTCAAGTACGTGCTAATACTGTCATCTGCCAAATATTCACGCGTGAAGAAGAATGCTATCTGACGCTGACCCAATTGCTCTAGCGCATAACCAAAGGTTTCACGTGGATCATCATCGCCCATGTCATGCTCATCGCCACGTGGAGCTAAATGCACCCCAACACGACCTGCACCCCAAACTTCAATCAGTACATCAACCACTTCAAGCAACAGACGTGCGCGGTTTTCTACGCTGCCACCATATTGGTCTTCACGTACATTGGTTGAGCTTTGCAAGAACTGGTCAATTAGATAGCCATTGGCTGCATGCAGTTCCACACCATCAAAACCTGCTGCTTTGGCATGAATCGCAGCTTGTTTATATTGCTCAACAATGCTCTGAATTTCAGCAATTTCTAAAGCACGTGGCACCACATATTCACGTTTTGGACGCAATAAGCTCACATAGCCTTTTTGTTGTACATTACTTGCCGAAACAGGGGTTTCACCATTGAGTAAATCCGGATGCGATACGCGACCCACATGCCACAACTGCGCCACAATTAAGCCATCTTTGGCATGTACCGCCTGAGTGACCTGTTTCCAGCCTTCAACTTGCGCTTCATAAAACAGCCCCGGTGTATTCAAGTAACCATTGGCTTCTTCTGAAATCACGGTTGCTTCAGAAATAATCAACCCTGCACTTGCACGCTGCGCATAATATTCCGCCATCATGGCAGTTGGTACGCGGTCTGCGGTGGCACGACTCCGCGTTAAAGGAGCCATAATGACGCGGTTTTTTAAGTGTAGCTCACCCAAAGTTAAAGGAGTATTCAGTTCAGCCATAGTCGCCTCGATCGCCACTTTTTCAATTAAAGTGAACGTTGCAAATGTTCAATATATTGCTGAATCAAGGCTTCGTTGCGGGAAAAATAAGACCATTGCCCGTATTTTTCGACTTGAATTAAACCTGCTTGCTGGAGCACCGATAGGTGATTGGACATGGTCGATTGCGAGACTTTACCTAAACGTTCAATGTGCCCCGCACATACGCCTCGTCTAAAGTCACCACATTCGTCACTCGACAAAAACTGTTCAGGATGTTTTAACCATTCCAAAATTTGTCGACGGGTCGGATTCGCCAATGCTTTAAAAATTAAATCAATATCCATAGTTCAGACAGGTTCAATCATGTGCAAGCTTGATTCAGCTTTTCTTTAATATATCGTATTTTTTCGATTTTTATATCGAATATTTTAGATATATTGTAAAAAACTGCATCAAACTTGGCTAAGTTATTGATGATACTTGACTTATAAGCCTTGCTTTAAGCTGGCTTCGATAAACTTATCTAAGTCACCATCCAATACTGCACCCGTATTCGAGTTTTCAATACCAGTACGTAAATCTTTAATGCGTGAGTCATCCAAAACGTATGAGCGAATCTGACTGCCCCAACCAATATCTGATTTCGAGTCTTCAAGTGCTTGCGCAGCTTCATTACGTTTGCTCATTTCCAGTTCATACAACTTGGCACGTAACTGTTTCCAAGCATGGTCACGGTTGGCATGTTGTGAACGCTGGTTCTGACACGCTACCACAATGCCTGTTGGCGCGTGGGTTAAACGTACCGCAGAGTCAGTTTTGTTAATGTGCTGACCACCCGCACCCGAAGCACGGTAGGTATCGGTACGTACATCAGCAGGATTGATGTCAATTTCAATGTTGTCATCCACTTCTGGCGAGACAAACACCGCAGAGAACGAGGTATGACGACGGTTACCCGAGTCAAATGGTGATTTACGCACTAAGCGATGTACACCCGATTCGGTACGCAACCAACCATAAGCATACTCACCTTCCACACGAATCGTTGCGGACTTAATCCCAGCCACGTCACCACCCGACTCTTCCATCAATTCAGCTTTGAAGCCATGACGTTCAATCCAGCGCATATACATACGCAACAGCATGGACGCCCAATCTTGTGCCTCTGTACCGCCTGAACCTGCCTGAATTTCCACATAGCATGGATTCGGGTCCATCGGGTTACTGAACATCCGGCGGAATTCAAGTTTTGCCAGTTCTTCTTCAGCAGAAGATAATTCAGCTTGCACATCGGCCAACAGACTTTCATCATCGGCTTCTACCGCCAAGTCCAGCATTGCCTGTGCGTCTTCAAGTTGTGTCGTCAAACCATCCAACACATTTAAAACGTTTTCAAGTTCGCCTTTTTCTTTGGCCATCGCCTGCGCACGGCTTTGGTCATTCCAAATAGCAGGATCTTCTAATTCACGCAGAACTTCTTCTAAACGTTCTTTCTTTAGATCGTAGTCAAAGATACCCCCGTAATGTTTGACCACGGTCGTTTAAATCTTTTAATTGGTTTAAATACGGATTAATTTCCACGGGAGCTACTCTCAAATCAATAATTAGCTTAAATAGCCCTCAATTATAGCACAGAGCATTTAGAGATTTTTAGCCATCCCCTGCAATTAGGAATTGACGACACTGATGGATTTATCAACCGTAGCCCACTTTAAAAAGACATAATACTTTTATAATGACAACCACTTTAAGTGGTTTATTGAATGAAACCAGTTCTTGCCAGCTTAGCTGTGGCACTCATGGCATCCTCAAGTTTTGCCTATAATGCTGAAACTGATACAGGCTTTAGCCATTTTGACCGCGATGACAATATCCCTGATGCTGAAGGACAATTTGACCTTACAGGAACTGTCTACTTTAACCCTGTTAGAGCAAAAAATGCACCACTCAACTAAGCAGCATTCTTGGGTCACAAGAGCAATGTCTCTTTAAGCTATAGCTATAATTACTGGGACAGTAAAACGCTATCCGATGGTTTAGGGAATCCTGTTTCTCAGGAAAGTAAGGCCCAGCATATTGGCGCTGGCATAGAATATTTTGTCGAGCAATTTTATTTGAATGGTCAAGTGGGTTTTGGGCAAGCAAAAGATGAAACTAAAATTCAATCGGTGCTCGATCGTGTTAAATATAAAGACGATTATGATGCTACGACCTACCGCGCCTTAGTCGGTTATATGCCAATTTCCAACTTACTCCTTGCTACAGGGGTTGATGGCTAACAAGGAGATGAGGACAATGACGATAACCGTTTTGCATTAGCAGCCAAATACGTTGCTCCTGTTGGTCAAGGGCAGTTTATAAATCTTGAAGCCGATGCTGCTTGGGGAGATATCGACAATATTAACTTAGCGGCCGATTATGACATTGATCCTGCTTTTAGCTGTGGACTGGCGTATCACATTGAAGATGATGGTGATGAGGACACCGATTTCTTCTCGGTGCGCTCGAAATATTTCCTCAATCCAAACTTTGCTGTCGGTTTTGGTGATGATGTGCAAGGCTTTAATTTAAATGCCACACTACGTTTCTAAAATTTTCTCTCGTTTTAAGCTCTCAAGACAACACGCCGAAGGGCGTGTTTTTTAGTATTTTCCGCTTACAATTTCATCGATTATTTCACCATTTTCTATGCTATTCATAGAAAATACACAATTTTAATAAATCACTACAATTATTAAATTTAATATATATCATATACTTAAAAAAAGGTAATTACATAATATTACGCTCGAAACAATTCGGTAACCTTCGTGCTGTTGACGCAATTCAGTTTTGCCCTAGACTAAAAGTGTAACAAAAAATTAATTCATTTTTTAGCCAAATTTCAGAGGGGTCTTTCCATGAAAAAATTAGCAATTGCCTCAGCGTTGTTCTCTGTCGTTGCCATGACGGGAACAGCTCATGCATACCAAGCCGAAGTAGGTGCTTCTGCTGGACTAATCGATCCTGATAATGGCAGCTCAAGCGGTTCTTTTGGTGTAGATGGCACATATTACTTCAACCCAGTTCAAACTCGTAATGCACCTTTAGCCGAAGCTGCGTTCCTAGACCGCGCCAGCAATGTGAATGCACACTATGCCTATAACGAAATTGGTGATGACGAAGTCAACAACTATGGCGTGGGTGCTGAATACTTTGTTCCAAACTCAGATTTCTACTTGAGCGGTAATATCGGTCGTCAAGATATAAACTTTAACAACGGTGCTGACTTTGACACGACCCTTTACAGTGCTGAAGTCGGTTATTTACCAGCACCAGGCTTCTTGGTGGCTGCTGGTCTTAAAGGATATGACAATGACCAGGATGACGGTGTAGACCCAACAGTCCGTGCAAAATACGTGACTCAACTCAGCAATGGTAAAGACATCAACCTTGAAGCAGGTGCTTCTTTTGGTGACTTAGACGAATACAACCTAGCTGCAGACTACTTCATTGATAAAAGCTTCAGTGTGGGTACAGACTACTACAGCAATGACCTTAATGATGTAAATGAATTCGGTGTAAATGCACGTAAATTCTTTACCCCACAAGTAAGCCTTGAAGGCCGTGTCGGTTTTGGTGAAGTCGGCAACAATGACTACAACAAATTTGGTGTAGCAGCGAAATACCGCTTCTAATTGCCAAAGCAATCATTCTCATCAAAAAAAACCGCTGAATTCAGCGGTTTTTTTAATTATTGCAAATGCAACACTCGCAATTGCAAATTCACTTGCCCATTAAAACTATTCTGTTCTAATTCATATACCAAATGCACCGAAGATTGCATGGGATCAAAGCTAAATTTATCCGCCGCATTAAATGCAATCGCATCCACCACTTGCCCATTCTCCAAAGCCAAACGTAATTTCAGGTGAATTTCCTTTAACCAACGATAATCCAACACCTGAAACTGCCCTTCAAAAATCGGGGATGGAAATTTTTGCCCCCAAGGGGTCAAATGTTGCAGCAGATGAACCGTATCTAAATTCAATGCCTCGGTTGGTAATACGCCATCTGTCCATAAAGTGGCTTGAAACAGTGCCTCATCCATACTTTGGATCAGTTGAACAAAATGCTGTTTAAATTCATCGAAATGCTGTTTCTTGATGGTTAAGCCTGCGGCGGCTGCATGCCCACCAAAATGGCTGACCAAATGTGGACACTGCTCTGCCACGGTTTCTATGGCATCACGAATATGAATGCCTTCAATCGATCGGGCTGAGCCTTTAATATGCTCACCATCTTCATCGGCAGCAAATACAATCGCGGGACGGTGGAACTGTTCTTTTAAGCGCCCCGCCACAATCCCAATCACCCCTTGATGCCAATGCGGTTCGAACAGAATCAACGCGGCAGGCGTTTCACTCAGCTCAAGTTTGAATTGTGTCAAAGCAGTTAAAGCATCCTGTTTCATTTGGGTTTCGACCTGACGTCGTTCCACATTCAGTTGATTCAATTGCTGAGCCAAAGGATATGCAGTGCTGTAATCCTCTGCCAACAAACATTCAATGCCAATGTCCATGGTTTCCATGCGTCCCGCAGCATTAATCCGTGGCCCCAAGACAAAGCCTAAATCCTGTGCTTTGAGTTGTGCAACATCGCGCCCCGCCAGTTCCAATAAAACCGAAATCCCGATGCGACACTGTTGTTGCTGGATCCGTTTAATGCCTGCATCTACTAAAATACGGTTGTTATAGTCCAATGCAGCAACATCCGCATAAGTCCCCAAAGCCACCAAATCCAGATACTGCGCCATTTTGGCACTGGATTTACCTTGCTGGGCACGGCCACTACTTAAATTCGCCAACAGATAAAACGCAACCCCGACCCCTGCCAAGGCTTTGCTTGGAAATTCACAGCCCAATTGATTGGGATTCACCACCGCCTCAGCAGCAGGGATTTCTTTGGTCGTGAGATGATGATCAGTAATCACCACCTGCATACCGTGCGCCTGTGCTTGTGCCACACCCGCATGGCTAGAAATCCCGTTGTCCACCGTGACCAGAACATCAGGCTGAAACTTGGCAAAAGCCAAATCCGCAATCGCAGGAGTTAAACCATAACCATATTTAAAACGGTCGGGCACCAGATAATTCACTTGTGCGCCCATTTCTCGCAATGCCAACATCATTAAGGCTGTGCTGGTGGCACCATCTGCATCATAATCGCCCACAA
Source organism: Acinetobacter sp. ANC 4173 (assembly GCF_004331255.1). Taxonomy (GTDB): domain Bacteria; phylum Pseudomonadota; class Gammaproteobacteria; order Pseudomonadales; family Moraxellaceae; genus Acinetobacter. The sequence continues at coordinate 331,456 of NZ_SJOF01000003.1, forward strand.
TGACTATTCTCTGATGCTGATCAATTGCTTGATCAAGCAATTCAATTGCCTGAGGCAATCCTTTTAAATTCGGGGCTAAGAGATGTTTCAGCTTTAATTCAAGTTCTTGTTCCGATTGCACCCCACGACGCGCCAAAATTTGTGCAATAAAAGGCGACACGCCCTGAATATTTTCAGGGCGTGTTAAATAAGGTCGTTGTTTAATTTGTATCTGTGTCATTTAAGGCATCAGTCGTTGTAATTTCCATATACCATCGATTCTTTCATAACTCAGACGGTCATGTAAACGATTTGGTCGTCCTTGCCAAAACTCATAATAATCTGGCTGCAAACGATAGCCACCCCAAAAAGTAGGCTTATCTAATTCAGGCTGCTCTACAACCTGATCCTGCAAATTCTGGAAACGTTGCTGAAGCTCATCACGACTGGCAATCACACCACTTTGCGGGGTACTGATGTGTGCAGCAATCTGGCTGTCCCGAGGGCGCTTACGATAATAGGCTGTTGCTTCATCTTCCGTAATTTTTTCGACTCGACCACTGACACGAATTTGGCGCTCTAATTCTGGCCAGTAAAACAACAGCTCAGCATAAGGATTCTCAACCAAGTCTAAGCCTTTTTGGCTGTCATAGTTGGTATAAAAGTCATAACCTGCTTCTGTTGCGCCGCGTAATAACACCGTCCGCACATGTGGACGACCTTGGCGATTTGCTGTCGCCAAATACATCGCATAAGGTTCGTGTAAACGCGCCTCTAGGGCAATATTAAACCAATTGAGAAATTGCTCATGCGGATGCTGTTCAACCTCCGACTCAAGCAACTCCCCTTTTTGATAACTCAACCGCAATTCACTTAAATCTTTAATTAAATCGCTCATTATATTGTTCCTTAAGCGGCTTGGGTACGAACCACATCAGCAAGATGATTTGCCAAAGCAGTGACTTCTTCCAGTTGATCACCTTCTACCATGACCCGAATCACAGGTTCTGTACCTGATTTACGAATCAATAGACGGCCACGTCCTGCGAGCTGCGCTTCCGCTTTTTCAAATTCAGCCACCATTGCCGAGTTTGCATAGGGGTCGATCATCTGCTCTAAACGCACATTGACCAACACTTGCGGGAACAGCTTAAAGTCTGCAACCAGTTCATGCAGTGCCTTTTTCTGCTCAACCATCACTGTCAGGACTTGTAATGCCGCAATAATCGCATCCCCTGTCGTGCTCTTATCTAGGGTTAAAATATGCCCTGATGGCTCACCCCCTGTGACCCAATGATTTTCTTCAAGGGCTTGGAGTACATAACGGTCACCGACTTTGGCACGGACAAATGGCACTTGAGCCTGTTTTAACGCCAATTCCAGCGCCATATTGCTCATGACCGTACCCACAATACCTGCTGGTTTTTTACTGGCTTGTGTTGCCAGAATATATAGAATATGGTCACCTGTGATCTGTTCGCCATGACGATCTACCATAATCACACGATCCGCATCACCATCGAAGGCAATTCCCACATCTGCTTTGTGTTCAATAACAGCTTTCTGCAAATTTTCAGGATGAGTTGAACCACAGTCTTTATTAATATTAAGACCATTAGGCTCATTATAGAGTGCAATTACTTTGGCACCGAGCTCTATGAACACGGCAGGTCCCACGTTATACGCCGCACCATTGGCACAGTCCACCACAATTTTTAAATTCGACAAATCATAATGATACGGGAACGTTGATTTACAAAATTCGATATAACGCCCATTGGCATCTTTCACACGGACACTTTTACCCAAGTTAGCAGTGTCTTCGATCAACAAGTCATTCTCTAATTCTTGGTTAATCGCATCTTGCAATGCATCTGGGAGTTTTTTGCCCTCACCCGAAAAGAATTTAATGCCGTTATCAAAATAAGGATTATGCGACGCAGAAATCACGATCCCTAAGCTCGCGTGTAAGGCACGAGTCAAATGAGCAATGGCAGGGGTCGGCAATGGACCCAATAAATGCACATAAACGCCCGCAGCGTTCAAACCTGCCTGTAAAGCCGCTTCTAAAATATAACCCGATAATCGGGTATCTTTACCTAATACGACGATTGGCTTTTCTTTCTGCGAATTTTTTTTTAAGACTTTTCCTGCTGCAAATCCTAGTTTTAATGCAAACTCAGGCGTAATTGGTAATTCTCCAAATTTCCCACGAATACCATCTGTGCCAAAATAACTCATGTTTTACTCACTTCTTATAGCTAGGTGCTGTTATCCACCTTTTGTCATAGTGAAATACTTTACACCAAAACAAAAAAGACCGTCATAGTGTTGACGGTCTCTTTGGGTCTAAATTACTAAAAATCAACCAACGCGATAGTTGGGTGCTTCTTTGGTAATAGTGACATCATGCACGTGAGACTCCGACATACCTGCTGCCGTAATCTTCACAAATTTTGCATTTTGGCGTAGATCTTCAATGGTTGAAGAACCTGTGTAACCCATAGAAGAACGTAAGCCGCCCATCATCTGATGTACAATATTGCCCATTGGTCCTTTGTACGGTACACGACCTTCAATTCCTTCTGGAACCAACTTTTCAGCGCCCGCTTTAGAGTCTTGGAAATAACGGTCAGCCGAACCTGTCGCGCCCGCCATTGCACCCAATGAACCCATACCACGGTATGCTTTGTAGTAACGACCTTGGAAGAATTCTACTTCACCTGGTGCTTCTTCAGTCCCTGCAAGCAGTGAACCCACCATAATCGTACTTGCACCCGCGCCAATCGCTTTCGCCATATCGCCAGAGAAGCGAATACCACCGTCAGCAATTAAAGGAATTTGGTCTTTTAATGCATTGGCAACGCTATCAATCGCAGAGATTTGCGGCATACCAATACCCGCAACAATACGTGTGGTACAGATTGAACCAGGACCGATACCCACTTTTACCGCATCTGCACCCGCATCAAGGAGTGCTAATGCAGCATCACCTGTTGCAATGTTACCGCCAATTACTTGGACTTGTGGGTAGTTTTGTTTAACCCAACGTACACGTTCGATAACACCCGCAGAGTGACCATGTGCGGTATCTACCACAATCACGTCTACACCCGCCTCAACCAATGCTTCTACGCGGCTTGGTGTTTCCACACCGGTACCAACTGCAGCGCCTACGCGTAAACGACCAAGGTCATCTTTACAGCTATTTGGATAAAGTTCTGCTTTACGGAAATCAGTGACCGTAATGAGACCTTTCAATTCGTTGTTCTCGCCAACCACCAATACTTTTTCAATACGGTGTCTCTGTAATAACGCTTGAATCTGTTCTTTAGATTCACCTTCGCGTACAGTCACTAAACGGTCTTGACCCGTCATAATGCTGCTTACAGGTTGCTCAAGATTGGTTTCAAAACGTGTATCACGTCCTGTCACTATACCAACCACTTTCCCATCTTTCACTACAGGCACACCACTGATGTTGTTGGCTTGCGTAATCGCAATCAACTCACGCACCGTAGTTTCTGGTGTTACTGTAATTGGATCTTTGACCATACCTGCTTCAAATTTTTTCACACGGCGTACTTCTGCCGCTTGGGCAGCAATATCCATGTTTTTATGCAAAATACCAATACCACCATTTTGTGACATCGCAATTGCCATACGTGATTCAGTCACGGTATCCATTGCTGCTGAAACGAGAGGGATATTTAAGTTAATGCCACGAGTCAGGCGTGTCTTTAGAGAGACATCTTTTGGGAGGACAGTAGAATAGGCAGGGAGTAATAAGACATCATCGAAGGTTAACGCTTCTTGAACGATGGTCAACATAACAGTCTCACTGGTAATTTCCGTGCGCTATTATAAACAAATTTAGCTTTAAATTTCATTTTTTATTAAAAAAATATCATTTAAAAAATATAAGCACACGGAAAAGCATGTTCAGCCCCAGTTTCACGGCTAGAGACTGACTTTAATCTATAAGCCAATCTCATTTTCAATGGAGTAAGAAGTTAGGTTGGGCAGGTAAAAACACTTTCATCCATTAAGTCAATGCCACATTCCAAGGTTTCAATCCAATCCAAGAACTGGTTGATCATCTCTTTGCCGATAAATGGCGTACCATGTTGTGGCACAATCATTTCAATATCCATGCTACGCACCATCTTCACCCATAAACGAATGACTTTATTGGAACACATATAGCGTTGATGAAACCCTTTCATTTTCGGAATATGTGAAGAAAAATTTTCCAAGGGCTTATTGGCATCATCCACCATAGAGGCACCCATATCGCCTGAAAATAAAATTTTTGCAATTGGATCGTAAAATTGAAAATTCCCGACTGAATGTAGAAAATGGGCAGGAACAACTACAATACTTGATTCACCCAAAGGAATGATTCCACCATGGTCTGGCAATTCGATCAAGCGTTCCAACCATCCACCTTTCATGCGGTCACTCATAAAAGCAGAGTTTAAATGAGGTAAAAAGCGTGCCCAAAGTTTTGAAGCAACAACTTTGGCATCGCTATACACCAGCCAACGTGGCATTGAGGTAATAATGTCAGGATCTTGGTGTGAAGCCATCACATAATCCAGATTAGTTAGACGGGTGTATTTATTCAGCTCCATTGTTAAAGGGACATAGGTCAAATCACCCCCTGGATCTAATACCGCAGCGCGCTCATGATCTAAAATCAGAAACTGGTTTGCCTGTACGCCTTCACCTTTAACCAAACTGGTAAAACTGATGCACTTATGTGTACCATTATCAAATAACACTTGTGATGTGGTGCGATCAAAAGCCATAGCAAAACCCCAATAATTCTATTCTATTAAGTACAATTTTTAATTCCCTATAACATAAATGGAAATAGTTGAACTTACAATAAATATACAGAGTTAGTTTTCACTTTTTGGCACTTATTTGTCTGATTTATCTGATAAAAAACCCAACTATTTTGCTGGGTTTTCTAAAAAATGCTCGCTTACCAGAAATAATGCTGCACCAAAGTAGAGACACCAATAATTAAGAAGATGACTGCGCCAATTTTATGAATTAATGAAATTGGTAACTTGTCTGCCAATTTATTCCCGACAAATACTGCAGGTGCGTTTGCCAACATCATCCCCACAGTGGTGCCTGCCATCACCCAAAAGATACTGTCATAACGTGCAGCCAAGGCCACAGTTGCAATTTGGGTTTTATCACCAATTTCTGCCAAAAAGAACAAGACAAAGGTTGCACCGAATACACCAAATCTCTGCCATTTATTGATGCTATCGGTCTCATCGTCCAACTCATCTGGAATTAACATCCAAGCCGCCATACCAATAAAGCCGAGTGACAACACCCAGATCAATACTTCAGGACTTAAAACAGTGGTAATCCACTGACCCAATACCGCAGATAAGCCATGGTTAATGAGCGTTGCAGCTAAAATTGCAATCAGAATAGGAACAGGTTTACGGAAACGTGCAGCCAATAATAAGGCAAGAAGTTGGGTTTTATCACCCATTTCAGCGAGTGCGACAATTGCTGTCGAAATTAGGAACTCATGCATAACATCTTTTCTCTGGCTAGCAAAATTTGCCTATGACTTACCCCTCCTGCTAGCCAAAATCAAATCGATTGATGCAGAGTGGTAAATCAAAGGTCTTGCCAACAAAAAAAGCTGCTTGATGAGCTTATTTGGTTCTTTGCTATGATGACCATGTTCTGTGGAACAATTATGTTGATCATCACCTTTTTACATAGCGTAAAAAGCGGCTACTCCCCAATGAATCGAGTTGATTATATAAAATTTACTCAATTTTTCCAATCTTTCATTTTGTTTTTATCATCACACCAGATTGATTCTTCTTTGGGTTAAAACTGGAATTCTAACCGTTGATATAACCAAATGGCGATTCGACACACCCCCAATAACATCGCTAAACAGACATTAAAACCGAGCCAACCGAAACTTCCCCAGCCGCTAGCACCACCGATATGCTGCGCTTGATATTCCATCGAGAACACGATAGTTGCGGTAAAAATCTCAACACCCATGACTAAATAGGTAATCCATTGCCATGGAAAATGCAACACACTCAACCAAAGCCCCATTAACACCAAGACCAGCAACAATAGCGGTAGCATAAACTTTAAAAATGTAACCATTTGCATGCGACTCCCTGCATTCACTTCTATTTTTCCCCTCATTTTAACCAAATCAAACCAGTTTTCTAAACTTCACAACAGATTTTTACGATTTTTCCAATTCCATCACAATAAAAAACCCCGCCGAGGCGAGGTTTAAAACACTGATTAAAACACTGACTAGATCAGTAAACTACGGATATCTGCCAACAGCTTAGTTAACTTATTGGTGAAACGCGCTGCATCTGCCCCATTAATCACACGGTGATCGTAGGACAATGACAGTGGAAGCATGAGTTTCGGATCAAAACCTTGCCCGTTCCATACTGGCTGCATAGTGGCTGGCGAAATACCGAGAATCGCCACTTGTGGCCAGTTCACTAACGGTGTGAATGCTGTACCACCAATCGCACCAAGGCTTGAAATGGTGAAATTCGCACCTTGTAAGTCTTTCGGTGAAAGTTTCTTATCTCGTGCTTTTTGACCCAATACACCCAATTCAACCGCAATTTGCTTAATGGTTTTTTGGTCTGGATTACGTAACACTGGAACGGTTAAGCCATCTGGGGTCGCTACAGCAATACCCATATGGATTTCATTACGCAATAATACAGACTTGCCATCATCAGCCAAATGACCTGCAAAATCGCGCTCTTCTTTGAGCAAGTGCGCCACAGCTTTGATGATGAATGCCATAATGGTCAAGCTAATGCCATCTTTCTTAAAGTTACCTTTAAGGTCGTTGCGCCAAGCTTCTAGTTCAGTAATATCAGCCAAATCAAACTGCGTAACTTGAGGAATAAAGTTGTTCAATGACAATTGCGGAATTGACACTTGCTGCAAACGCGTCAGTACTTTTTCTTCCACACCACCAAAAGCAGTGAAGTCTGGAAGCTTCGGCAAACCTGAAACCGCTGGTGCAGCCGCAGCGACTGGTGACGCTTGCGGTGCTGTCAAACGTGCTTTCACATAAGCAAACACATCTTCTTTCATTAAGCGACCATGTGGACCAGAGTTTTGTACCTGTGCCAGTACAACACCTAATTCACGCGCCAATTTACGTACCGCAGGGCCTGCATACACTTTTGCATTTTCTACACTTTGCTCTTTGGTCAGCTTATCTACCCCAGTTGTTTGCACTGGTGCAACTTCAACTTTGGCAGCAGACACAACAGAAGTCGTAGACGTTTGTGGTTGCACTTGTGGTGCTGCAACAGGAGCTTGTACAGCTGGCGCTGCCGATTCGCCTTCAATCGTCACCAAAGGCATACCTTGCGCGACACTTTGTCCAAGAGAAACATGAATGGCTTTAATTACACCCGCAGTCGTGCTTGGTACTTCTACAGTCGCTTTATCAGACTCAACGACAATAATGCTTTGATCGTTCTCGACACGATCACCTACACTCACCAAAATTTCAGCGACAGCGGCCTTGTCGACACCTAAGTCGGGTACTGTAATTTCTACAGCACCTGTTGCGACAGGCGCTGCGGTAACAACGGCTGCCTGTTGTACAGATTCAACTGCTGGTGCTGACGATGCAACGCTTGCTGGTACTGTTGCTGTTGGAGCAGCACCTGCTACTTTCACTTTTAACAGCACTACGCCTTCTTTAACTGTATCGCCTGCTTGAATTTCAACACTTTCAACCGTGCCGGCAACCGTACTCGGTACTTCAACCGTGGCTTTGTCTGATTCAACCACTACGATACTTTGATCAACTTCAATTGTATCGCCAGCTTTGACCAGGATTTCACCCACAACTGCTTTTTCAACGCCAATGTCTGGTACTTGCACATCAACTACAGCACTTGTCACTGATTGACTCGCAACAACAGGAGCTACAACTTCTGGCGTTGCAACTACTGGAGCAGGTTCAACTACTTTTTCTTCCGCTTTTGCTGTAACAGAAGGCGCAGCAGCATCGGATTCAAGCTCAATCAGTACAGCACCTTCTGAAACTTCATCGCCCAATGCAACGCTGATGCTTTTGACCACACCTGCCGAAGTGCTAGGCACTTCAACAGAGGCTTTGTCGGACTCAAGTAAGACCAGACTGTCATCAACAGCAATCTGGTCGCCGACTTTTACTAAAATTTCTGCAACCGTGGCTTTATCTACGCCAATATCAGGTGTTGTGATTTGCATACTTAGTTCTCCTCACCTGATTGTTCTTTGTAGTCTGCAACTGCATGAACTTCAGGGTGCGCCTGAGGAGCCCATGCCACTGGACGGTCTGTATCTAACTCAAATGAAGAAATCGCATCTTTGACTAAGCGTGCATCGACTTCACCTTCATCTGCTAATTTTTTCAAGGTCGCAACCACAATATGCGCAGCATCTACACCGAAATAGCTACGTAAGTTGGCACGCGTATCTGAACGGCCGTAACCATCTGTACCCAAAGCAACGAACGGACGGTTGTCAGGCAAGTAAGCACGAACCTGTTCGCTATACGCTCGCATATGATCGGTCGCAGACACCACGATACCATCAGTTGGACGAAGCAACTGAGAAACCCATGCTTCTTTCGCTTGTTCAGCCAAAGGATGTAAGCGATTGTATTCTTCACATGCCATACCATCACGCGCCAATTCGTTAAAGCTGGTCACGCTCCACACGTTTGAGTGAATTTGGTATTCGTCACGTAAAATTTTCGCAGCTTTAATCACTTCACGCAGAATCACGCCTGAACCCATGAGCTGAACCGTAGCTTTTTCATCTTCTTGCAACAAGTACATGCCGCGTTTGATGCCTTCCTCAGCGCCTACTGGCATTTCAGGATGCTCGTAGTTTTCGTTCATCACGGTTAAGTAATAGAACACACGTTCTTGGTTGACATACATACGTTGTAAACCGTCATGCACAATCACTGCCAATTCATAACCGAAACATGGGTCATAAGACACACAGTTTGGAATCGTATTCGCAAGGATATGTGAGTGACCATCTTGGTGTTGTAAACCTTCACCGTTCAATGTGGTACGGCCTGCGGTTGCACCCAATAAGAAACCTTGTGCTTGTGCGTCGCCTGCTGCCCATGCAATGTCGCCAATACGTTGGAAACCAAACATTGAGTAGTACATGTACATTGGAATCATTGGCAAGTTATTGGTTGAATAACTGGTTGCCAACGCTGCCCATGCGCTCATCGCACCTGCTTCGTTGATCCCTTCTTGTAGCATGTGACCGTCTTTTGCTTCACGGTAATGCATCAATTGTTCTTGGTCTTCAGGCGTGTATTTCTGACCATGTGCGGCATAAATACCCAACTGACGGAACATACCCTCTAAACCAAAAGTACGCGCTTCATCTGGAACGATTGGTACTACGCGGTCTTTAATGGCTTTTTCTTTAAGTAAAGAAGCAATTAAACGAACCATCACCATGGTAGTAGATTGTTCTTTGCCCGCAGAACCTTTTAATACTGCATCAAATACCGACAATTCAGGAATGGCTAATTGCTCACTCTCTTTACGACGTGCAGGTAAATAGCCACCTAATGCTTCACGACGCGCCTTCATATACTTCATTTCTGGAGAGTTTTCACTTGGGCGGTAGAATGGAAGCTCTTCTAACTTATCATCTGTAAATGGCAGGTTAAAACGGTCACGTACATATTTCAAAGAGTCGATCTGCATTTTTTTGATTTGGTGAGTTTTGTTCACCGCTTCAATTTCTTCAGATAAACCGTACCCTTTAACAGTTTTCGCAAGAATCACTGTTGGTTGACCTTTGGCTTTCATTGCTTCTGCATAGGCTGCAAAAACTTTGTACGGGTCATGACCACCACGGTTAAGATTATCGATGTCTTCATCGCTTAAATCTTTTACAAGTTCTGCAGCTTCTGGGTACTTGCCAAAGAATTTCTCACGTGTATATGCACCACCTTTCACTTGATAGCGTTGGTATTCACCATCAACCGTTTCTTCCATGACCGCTTTTAAAGCGCCTGTGCTGTCTTTTGCAAGTAGTGGATCCCAATGACGGCCCCATACCACTTTAATGACACGCCAGCCCGCGCCACGGAATAAAGATTCTAATTCTTGAATGATTTTACCGTTACCACGTACCGGACCATCTAGGCGCTGTAAGTTACAGTTCACCACCCAAATCAGGTTGTCCAGTTTTTCACGACCAGCAAGTGAAATTGCACCAGTACTTTCTGGCTCATCCATCTCACCATCGCCAAGATAAGCCCAGACTTTACGATCTTCTTCTTTAATCAAGCCACGGTTCATCAAATATTTCTGAATGTGTGCTTGATAAATTGACATGATTGGACCAAGACCCATTGATACCGTTGGGAATTGCCAATAGTCTGGCATTAAATATGGATGTGGATAGCTTGGTAAACCGTTACCGCCCACTTCACGACGGAAATTACTTAACTGATCTTCAGTTAAACGACCTTCCAAGAAAGAACGTGCATAAATACCAGGAGCACAGTGACCTTGATAATAGATCATGTCACCGCCAAAGTTATTGCTATTGGCACGGAAGAAATGGTTAAAGCCTACATCATATAAAGTTGCAGAAGAGGCAAAACTTGCCAAGTGACCACCTAGGTCATCACCTGTTTTATTCGCACGTAATACCATAGCCAAGGCATTCCAACGGATCAGCGCACGAATACGGCGCTCCATATCCTGATCACCTGGCATAGCTGGGGTTTCTTCAACAGAAACCGTATTTAAATAAGGAGTATTTAAGCGCTGAATAGGAACATGTTTCGCGATTGCACGTTGATATAATTTTTCTAATAAAAATGCAGCACGTTCTGTTCCCATGTGTTTTAAAACCGAATCAAAAGCATCTTGCCATTCTTGGGTTTCTTGCGCATCTGTATCGCCATAAAACGCCATAATCCACCTATTCCTTGAGCTTAATCTATTATGTATATGTACCATACTTTGGTATTAGAAGTTATCGCTACAGCTGAATACGGAAAGGTACCACTATTTATAAAATAAATAATTGCTGACGATTTAACACTCAAATTAACAAAAAATCGCCAATAATGTTGTTTTTTTATACAAACAAAGTTCTTTTGCCTGATAGTATGAAAAAAAGATATAGGGAACATCCCTATTTTGGTGCAAATATCGGAAACAAAAAAGGCAGCCCATGGGAAAGAGGTGAAACCCAATAAACTGCCTTTCGAAGAATGCTTAGCTTAAATAGTCTGGTGCGATTACGGCAACATAGCTAAATAAGTCGATGGATTTTTACGCTGACCATCTTTCACAACTTCATAATGTAAATGCGGGCCAGTACAACGACCTGTACAACCAACATTCGCAATATGTTCACCCGCATCTACGCGGTCACCAACACGTGCAATTAAACGTGAAGCATGTGCATAACGGGTGATGTAACCATCGCCATGGTTAATTTCAACATATTGACCATAACCCGAACCCCAACCCGACTTGGTCACAACACCAGAACCCGTTGCATAAATTGGTGTGCCACTTGGCGCTGACAAATCTAAACCTGAATGATGTTCAGCACGCCCACCCATGGTACGACCACCAAAATTTGAGCTGATGCGCTTCATGTCTGGCAATGGATGAGTCACTAACCATGAATAAGGACTATTTGAAGATGCAGAATACGAAGTTTTAGTGCCGTATTTTTTAGCAATTGATTCGTTGTTTAGTTCAACAGTTTTTTCACGCAATTTGACTGACATTTGCGTACTTGCAGGAATATCAATGTCTTCAGGTTCAGCATATGAACCTTGCGCTAAAGTTTGAGTCAGTTGTTCAATACGATCTGGTGAAGCAGTGGTATTAGAATTTAATTGAACTAAATCAGCGAAAGCGACCGATGCGGTCGATGCGGCTAAAGAAAACGCCAATAAAATACGTCTTGTGTGCATAAAAAACCTCTTTAAACTGTTCTTACAAAAGTTCCTTGCGTGATCTCTTCCTTGATATCTACTGAAAGGAGCGCATAAGCTTAAGACACAAATATGAAGGTAATATGTATGTCTGAACCAGAAAATCTCTTTCAACAAACAAGAAAACGCATAAAAACAGGAAACTTATCGTTTCTCTCAACGCAAGTTGCTGCATGGCAGAAACTTAGCAAACTCATTCAACCGTTATTGCCTCAACCAGAGCAATGGCAGGTTGCTTGTTATCAATATGGTGTTTTGACCGTAACGGGTGAAAATCAAGCGATGGTGAGTCAACTTGGTTACTTACAAAAGCAATATATTGTTCAATTGGCTCAACTAGAAGAACTCAAAGATTTACAAAAAATACAGGTTCGTTTAAGAGTCTCCTCAACAACCACACCTGCTCCTGAACCATCTTCACGATCTCTTAGCCCAGAAACCCAAGATTTATTAAAAGGGGCTGCTGACTTTGTGAGCGACCCTAAGCTTAGCCAAGCGATGCTACGTTTGGCAAGCAATAAAAAGTAAGCTAGAGTTGGGGCTGGAAAATGCGTCGATCAAAAAAGTGACCTAATTCTCATTTTTATTTGTTATATTATAACGTAACCCATATAAGACAAGGACTTATGTCACACTTACATAAGGGATTGGACATTGATCTATGTCATCAAATGTTACAATTTCATAGCTGGTTGGATCACTTTGAACATTGCGTAACAATTGGTTATTCAGGGCATGACCTGACTTATATCCATCAAATTTCGCAATAATTTGATGTCCTAATAAATATAAATCGCCTACGGCATCTAATATTTTGTGACGAACAAATTCATCCGAGAAACGCAAACCTTCCTCATTGACCACGCCAGTATCATCGACACCAATGGCATTGTCTAAACTTGCCCCTAAAGCCAAATTGTTGGCTTTTAAGTAATCCAAGTCCTTCATAAAGCCAAATGTACGCGCCCCACTGACTTCGTAGACAAAAGTTTCAGTTGAAAAATCAATGGTGGCAGACTGATATTCTTTTTTAAATGCGGGATGGTCAAAATCAATGGTGAAATTCAGCTGAAAACCTGAATGCGGCGTAAAAATTGCACGCTTATCATCAATTAATGCTTCTACAGGCTTTAAGATTCGGATAAATTTTTTGGGTGCATTTTGCTCAACCAACCCACCTTGCATTAACAGGTAGATAAATGGACCCGCACTGCCATCCATAATTGGCACTTCTGAAGCAGAGACCTCGATAATTAAATTATCAATACCCAAACCTGCAATCGCACTCATCACGTGCTCAATAGTGCCTACTTTGGCATCTTCTTGAACCAAGTTAGAGCACATAAAGGCTTCTTGAATCAGCATCGCATCGGCTTGAATATCCACAGGTGGATCTAAATCAATACGACGGAACACAATACCCCCATCCACATGGTGCGGCACAAAGTTCATTAACACCTTTTGCCCACTATGAAGACCAATACCGCTCGCTTTCACGACACGTTGCAGGGTACGCTGTTTCAACATGCTTTTTCTATCATCTGCCCATAAATCCGCTATACGTTAGCATATTTAGCCATTGATAAAAAACAAAAAGGTAGCGATAACGCTACCTTTTATAGTGTTTTAAAAGCAAGTTATTGAAAAATAATTACTTACGTTGCTGATTTTTCAAATAATCTTGAATACTCATTGGTGTTGGACGTGACGCACCAGCAGATGAAGCAGCACTCATTGCAGAAGCATCCGCCTGCTGACGCTGAATTGCAGGAACATCATCTTCTTCAACCACAGCATGGGTAGTTGCAGAACGTGAAACCTGCGTAGTTGCACGCTTCACAGGTTCAATCGCATCTGCCGAATTGCGAGTTAAACCGGTTGCAATCACAGTCACGCTAATTTCATCACGCGCATCAGGATCAAATACCGTGCCGTAGAAAACTTGACCTTCATCCAAGTCCACAATTTGGTTCACAACATCAGTGATTTCTTCAATTTCACCAAAGGTGACATCATCACCACCCGTCACGTTAATCAAAATGCCCTTAGCATTCATAATGGTCACGTTATCTAATAACGGACTACGAATCGCCTGTTCTGCAGCTTGACGCGCACGATGTTCACCACGACCTGAGCCTGCACCCATCATGGCATAACCACGGGTACTCATTGCGGTTTTCAAGTCAGCAAAGTCAAGGTTAATGTGACCAGGGCGAACCACTAAATCGAAGATACTGCGCACTGCGTTGAGCAATACGTCATCCGCCTTTTTATAGGCATCCTTCATAGAGATATCGCGGAATACTTTTAACAGGCGCTGGTTTGGAATAATAATAAGTGAGTCTACGTGCGCTTCTAAAGCCTCAATGCCTTTTTCAGCAGACTGTTGACGACGCTTACCTTCAAAATTAAACGGCGTAGTCACTACCCCCACCGTTAAAATACCCATTTCTTTGGCAATTTCTGCAACGACTGGAGCAGCACCTGTACCAGTTCCGCCCCCCATACCTGCAGTGACGAACACCATATCGGTGCCTTCTAAATGCTGGCGGATCAACTCACGGCTTTCTTCGGCCGCTGTTTGACCCACTTGAGGATTTGCACCTGCACCCAAACCACGGGTACTCTGTTCACCTAGCTGGATTTTAAATTGTGCATTCATGCGGTCCAAAGCTTGTTTGTCCGTATTGGCACAAACAAATTTTACACCCTGAATATCCGATTCCAACATGTGTTGAACAGCATTACCGCCTGCACCACCTACACCAAATACAGTGAAACGGGCTTGACCGTTGCTATCGTTCTGATCATCTTCTAAAAATTCAAATGAGGCCATGACCTTTAAATTTCCTAATTCGTAATTGGCAGTCACTTAAGCCCGTATACTGCCTTGATCTGCATAAATAAAATTGATTTTAGAATGCTGTTCAATGTTTAGCTTGTCAAGTATTGACCGCTTAACGTACAACTTCCAAACAATATTCCTTAAAAATACCACTAAAAAATAGACTTCAACTTATCATTTAGTCCTGACCATGCTCGTCCAGCACGTTTCCAGAACGAAAGTGTTTCAGGATCTACGGTTTCTACCAAGGTCTCTTGCGGATCTCCTTGACTGAACATCAACAAACCTGCCGCCGTTGCGTATTGGGAACGACGTAGTGATGCCAAATAAGGTTCATCAGCATAAACTTGTACAGGTGGATTGCCCAAATGCGCTGAAATACCCAACATGCGGCGCACTAGGCTGACCATCCCTTCAATCTGACAAGCATCACCCGTCAAGACCACGCCATGGTATAAGCCATGAATGGCACCGCTACGCTCAAGTGCGTCTCGAACTTGGGTCAGAATTTCTTCATAGCGCGCAATCATAATGTCAGATAATTCAATTCGGCTAATGGTTTGCGGACCATCAATGCCTTGAATTTGAATCATATGATCGGGTTTTACCACTTTTAAGTCGACACAACCATAGAGCAACTTGATTCGTTCTGCTTCTTCAGTTGTGGTCTGTAAAACGGCAGCAATATCGCGTGTCACATGTTCACCGCCACGCTGCAAGGTTTCCGCCATCGCCAGACGCCCATCTAAATAGACCGCAAGATTGGTGGTTCCAGCACCCATATCGAGCAAACAAACCCCATATTCTTTTTCGTCTTTCAGCAAACTGGCTTCTGCGGTTGCCAAGCAGGACACCACCATTTTTTCTACGGTGATGTTCGCGCCTTTCATGGCACGATCCAGATTTTGCATGGTACTGATGGGTAACATCATCAACTGATAATGTCCTTTCATACTGTGCGCAGACATCCGAATCGGATTCTGTACCCATTCCGGGGAATCATCCAATTCAAAACCTAGCGGGACTGCACTCACCAAATAATGGTCTGAAGTGACATGGCTGGCTTTAGCCAACTCTAATGCTCTGACCACTTCATTGGTGCTAATACTATGTTCAGCATTTTCAATTGGGGTACGCCCCGAAGCATAAAAACTTTTTAATTCTGCACTTGGAATAGAAACCCAAGCCGAATGCACACGGCACTCAGCCATATCTTCCGCTTCCTGAACGGCATTTTTTATCGCCGTGATGACTTTATCCAAGCTCACGATTTTGCCTTTGTTCATACCGCGGTTACGTGCAGTCGCCATCCCAATGACTTGAATCTTGTCTGGGGCGTGCACCTTACCAATCAAAACTGAAACTTTATGTGTCCCAATGTCAATCGCAACAACTGAGGGAACAGCTTCACTCATTATTTACTACCATTACATGTTTGTTTAATTTCTGGCTTTACGCCTCTATTTATAAAGCCAACTATTATGGCTTTGCACTTATCCCATCCGCAATGCTTGTGTCATTAATCGTTACAACAAAGTGACCATTTACAATTTTGGGTGGGGCTGTGCTTTTCCATTGAATCGCTAGGCCGTTCCTATAGCGTAAATCGATTGCCGAGATTTGTGACCACACAGGTTTCAAATCACTTTGTGCTAGATGACTTAAGCGTTGTAGCTTACTCATGGTTTGATCCTGATCAACAATAACACGTAATCCAGAATCAAACTGCATAAACCAAGTCATACGCTCCGTTAAATATAATTCTTTTAGCCGAAGGTTGACTGGAAGGAATAACTGATTAATTTCATTATAACGACGCATCATGGTTTTGGATTGGCTGATCGGCCCATGAAGCAACGGCAATTGTTGATAATTTTTGGGTGTCACTTCAGCAAAAATATCGCCGCTATCGCTCAGTAAGCGCCCAGTTCCCCAACGGGCAATCGCATGACGAGGCATAACTCGGACGCGAATCGCATTCGGCCATGCTCGAGAAACCACGACACGATCTACCCATGACAGCTCTAAAGCACGGTCACGGATTTGTTCTAAATCAGAAGTAAAATAATTATTTTGTAAAGTTGGTGCCACGTGTAACATCACTTGACGATGCTCAGCATCGGAACGTGTTCCGACCACATCCAGATCCGCGACACGTGCATCGGTCATGACTTTGTATAAGCCAAATATTCCAGCAGCCAAGACCACAAAAGCAATGACCAACAGCAACCAACCACCCACGTTAGTCAGCTGTTCTTTTCGCGTGGGTGGTTTGTCGTGAATCGAGGTAATTGCAGCGCGTTTGCGCCGCATCGATGCTGGAAGTTGAGCCATAACTTAGTGTGCTGCACCTGTAAGTGTTTGTTCTAAAATTGCAACACATAACGCATCAAAACTATAGCCTACCGCATTGGCTGCTTTGGGCACCAATGAATGACTGGTCATGCCTGGTACTGTATTGACTTCAAGTAACCAGAAGTTGCCTTGTTCATCCTGCATGGCATCAATACGCCCCCAACCACTTGCCCCAACCGCTTGGAATGCGCGTAAACATAATGCTTGTAGACGTTGTTCTTCTGCTTCCGTTAAACCGCACGGAATACCATATTGCACATCATTACGTTGATATTTCGCTTCATAATCATAAAAAGCCACATCCGCAGGAGGTTGCAAACGAATCACAGGTAAAGGTTGACCATTTAAAAAGGAAATGGTGAATTCACGCCCTGTAATCCATTTTTCCGCCATCACCACTGCATCGTGTTGTGTTGCTTTCACAATTGCAGCAGCCAAATCTTCAGCCTTTTCAACCTTACTCATGCCTACACTAGAGCCTTCATGTACAGGCTTAATAATGAGCGGTAAGCCTAAGCTTTCAACCACTTCGGCTAAATCACTGTCTTTATCAATAATGCGGTACGGTGCAGTTGGTAAATCTGACCCTTGCCAGATTTGTTTGGTTTTAACTTTGTCCATACCAATGGCAGAACCTTGGACACCAGTTCCTGTATAAGGAATGTTTAACCACTCCAATACACCTTGGATCTGGCCGTCTTCACCACCACGACCATGCAACACAATAAAGGCACGATCATAATTGACCAATTCTGTCACGCTACGATTCTGCGGATCAAATGCCTCGGCATTTACCCCAGAACGAATCAATGCTTCAAGTACAGCCTGACCACTATCGAGAGAAACCTCACGCTCAGCTGATTTACCACCAAGCAACACGGCAACTTTGCCGAACTTTGAAGCATTTGACACGTTTTTATCCTTAAACTGTTATAACTTTTTAATTGAAACCGAAAACGGCAATTAATCTATATATAATTGATGCTGCGCCAGCTCAACTGAGATAGCTCCCACATTACCTGCGCCTTGTGTTAATAACAAGTCATTCGCTTGTAACACTTTACGCATGACATTCGGCAAGTTCCCTTCTACTGGATCGACCAAGATAGGCTCAACTTCACCACGCAAACGAATACTACGCGCCAATGCACGACTGTCCGCACCCACAATTGGTTTTTCCCCCGCAGGATAAACTTCTAATAACAGCAATTGATCGACTTGTGACAACACATCAACAAAATCATCAAAACAATCACGGGTACGACTAAAACGGTGCGGCTGGAACAACATGACCAGACGACGGTCTGGATGGCTGGCACGAGCTGCTTTAATGGTGGCTTCTACTTCTTTCGGGTGATGTCCATAGTCATCCACCAATTTTACGTTGCCTTCGCCCAACTCAAACTCACCCTGAACTTGGAAACGACGGCCCACACCACTGAAACCTTCTAGTGCACGCGCAATCGCAGCATCGGATACCCCTTCATCGGTGGCAATACCAATCGCAGCCAGAGCATTTAAAATGTTATGCAAGCCAGGCAGGTTAATGGTCAGACGCAAAGGCTCACGATCTTTACGCAATACGGTAAAGTGTGACTGCATGCCTTCTTGTGCAATGTCTACCGCACGAATGTCATTGTCTTCATTAAATCCGTAAGTCACCAATGGACGACCAATTCGCGGCATAATTTCACGGATGTTGGCATCATCCCCACACACCACGGCCAAACCATAAAATGGCATTTTTTGTAAAAACTTGACAAAAGTATCTTTCAACACATCAAAGCTGCCACCATAGGTGTCCATATGATCAGCATCAATGTTGGTCACAATGGTGGCCATTGGCTGTAAATATAGGAAAGATGCATCTGACTCGTCTGCTTCAGCCACAATAAAACGACTTGCACCTAGCGCTGCATTCACGCCAGTACGATTTAACAAGCCACCAATCACATAAGTTGGATCGAGGTTTTCTTCAGCCAACATACACGTCACAAGACTGGTGGTTGTGGTTTTACCGTGTGTTCCCGCAACGGCAATCCCATGACGGTAACGCATCAATTCACCCAACATTTCTGCACGGCGAACCACAGGTGTGCGATGTTCAATTGCCGCCTTAATTTCAGGGTTTTCTGGATCAATGGCTGTTGAAACCACCAAAACATTGGCGCCTTGGATATTTTCTGCTGCATGCCCGATATAAACTTTAATACCATTTTCTTCGAGCTGTACTGTGGTTTTCGATGCCTTGATATCTGAACCAGACACTTTATAGCCTTGGTTTTTCAATACTTCAGCAATGCCGCACATCCCAGCACCACCAATACCCACGAAATGGATGTGCTTAATACGACGCATTTCTGGGATTTTAATTAATTTCTTTGCTT
Source organism: Acinetobacter sp. ANC 4173 (assembly GCF_004331255.1). GTDB lineage: Bacteria > Pseudomonadota > Gammaproteobacteria > Pseudomonadales > Moraxellaceae > Acinetobacter. Next base: position 351,071 of record NZ_SJOF01000003.1, read on the forward strand.
GATCAGCAGGTGTAGATGGAGACATAGCTTACTCTAATCACAATTCTTGAATTAACTCAACGACATGTTGAGTTGCATCGGGTTGAGCCTGTTGACGCGCTTTGACTGCCATTTCGGACAATAGTGAACGGTTCATTAACGGCACTAACAATTCTTTTAAACTTTCAGGGGTCATATTGGCTTGCGGACAAATTTTCGCAGCCCCAATATTCGCTAAGAACTTGGCATTGGCAGTTTGGTGGTCATCCACAGCACTTGGCAACGGTACAAATATAGCCGCAACACCGGCTGTGGCAATTTCAGTCACCGTTAACGCACCCGCACGGCAGATAATGAGGTCTGCATCTGAATAGGCTTGAGCCATATCTTCAATAAACGGGTGTACTTCGACCTCCAAATTCGCAGGTGCATTGGCATATTGCGCCTGTGTCGCCTCAGCATGGTTTTGCCCACATTGATGGTAGACACAAAGTGGCACATTTAATTGCTTTAAGGCTTCAGGTACACATTCGTTCAGTGCTTTCGCCCCCAAAGAACCACCGACAATTAAAATACGAAGTGGTTGATGGGCTTTTTCACGCTCTTGATAACGCCAAGATGGATTTAAAATTTCGGTAATTTCTTTACGTACAGGATTACCCGTGGTGACTATTTTAGCTTGCTCTGCAAAGGTTTGCGGAAAAGCCTGACACACTGTGGTCGCGACACGTGACAATTGGGTATTGGTAAACCCTGCTATGGCATTTTGTTCATGAATAAGCACAGGAATACCTAAAACCCGTGCAGCCAAGCCACCCGGCCCCGCCACATAACCACCAAAACCAGCGACAGCATCAATATTTAGCTGTTTCATATAGCGCATGGCGCTTAGGGTTGCTTTTAAAATTTTAAAAGGTGCCAATAATTTGCGTACCATACCATTGCCACGGACGCCTTGAATATCAATTTGGTAAATTGGAATATTTTGATTTTTTAATAAGCGATTTTCCATGCCTGTAGGTGTTGCCAACCAAGACACTTGTGTTCCTTGTTGTTGCAATTGTTTTGCAACGGCAAGTGCTGGAAAAACATGTCCACCAGTACCAGCGGCCATCATCATTACGCGTTTGGGCTTTGTTTGCTGTACATCAGTCACGGTTTAATTCTTCAATTCAAAAAAATAGGCAAAAATTCATTTAAGTTAACAATTGTAATCACAAACGTAGGGGCGCGAAAGTTTATTTACTTTGTTTCCCCCAGCATTTCATTGTTTTTTTCTTCAGTTTTGTAAGTTTAAACAAGTTTTATTATTAATCTAGTATAAAAAACCGCTATCTTTGTTAAAAACCGCAAACAACTTGTATTTTCGGAAAGATTTTCACTTAGATTCTGAGCCTAAAGGACGCTACACAATCCTCAACCACACGCATGTGATTGAGGTACTGAGTATATTCAAATTTACTTAAAGGGTTGGGCGACCTGCCTCTAACACAGCAAATAAATCATCCGCAATTTGAGTACCAAATCGGTTATCAATTTCACGAATACAGGTTGGGCTAGTCACATTGATTTCGGTCACGTAATTACCAATCACATCTAGACCAACAAAGATCAGTCCTTTTTCACGCAAGAATGGACCCACTTTTTCCGCAATGCTACGGTCATTTTCGGTCAATGGACGGGCTTCACCCAAACCACCCGCAGCCAAGTTACCACGAACTTCACCATTTTGCGGAATTCGCGCCAAGCAATATGGTACAGGCTCGCCATTGATCATTAAAATACGCTTATCCCCTTCGACAATTTCAGGAATATAACGCTGTGCCATAATCGGCTGAGTACCATGGTTGGTTAAAATTTCAATGGTTGAGCCAATATTTACCCCGTCCTGATAGAGGCGGAAAATCCCCATGCCGCCCATACCATCAAGCGGTTTGACAATCACATCGCCTTGTTCTTTAATAAATTCACGAATCAAACTTTGCTGTGAAGTGACCAATGTCGGCACTTGCAGTTCTGGAAACTGGGTCGCAAACAGTTTTTCATTACAGTCACGCAGGCTTTGTGGTTTGTTAATAATCCACGCCCCTTCGCGCTCTGCCTGTTCTAAAATGTAGGTGGTATAGACAAAGTTCATATCAAATGGCGGGTCTTTACGCATCAACACCACGTCATACGCCGCGATGGATTCTTTCTTCTTTTCACCCAATTCATAGTAATGGTCGTAATCTTCAAACACCTTTAACGGCGCAATTAAACCAAAAGCTTTACCCTGCTCGATATATAAATCCTGTTGTAATGCATAACCCAGTTCATGCCCGCGACGGCTTGCCGCCCACAACATGGCCATAGTTGAGTCTTTTTTCAAATTGACACTTTCAATGGGGTCCATCACAACAAGTACGCGCATAATCAAAACTCTTGTTTAAAGATATAATCAGCTAGGAGTATAACGGAGATTATTCGGTTCTATTTCTGAATTTCTATTTTCGCTTATGGATATTTTTGTATAACTTCATTCAGGTTTCCGCTATGCAACAAGCCATTATTGGTTTCCATTTAGATGATGAACAGCATTGGGTAGCAGATTTAGCCTGCGGACATACTCAACATGTCCGCCACACTCCGCCTTGGCAAAATCGCCCATGGGTGATGACTGAGCAAGGGCGGAAAGACAAGTTGGGCATGACGCTGGAATGTAAAAAGTGTGATGAGAAAGATTTCATAGAAGAGATTTTATGTTAAGTAAAAAGACACCTGAGAAGGTGTCTACAAAATTAGTGGTTATTCAGTATTTATTTTTGCATCTAAAAAATTTCTTAAATAAATTGGAAGATTTGGAGGCGTTAAATTTCCTATAAGAAAATTTGTTTCTTTTCCAGTCATTAATGATTGAAATAGCTAAAACAATAGCTAGTAAAATCAGAACAGT